>NZ_CP016448.1:0-1312396 GCF_001713355.1 Methyloversatilis sp. RAC08
CTGTCATTCAATGACTATGGCTTCGAGCTGCTGTCTGCCTCGCCGGTCGACTGGGCGACGGAAATCGCGGCTGGTCTGCTGTCCGGCGACGCACTGGAGGCCGACATCGAACACTGCCTGAACGCTGCCCAGCTCGCGCGCCGTCGATTTCGCGAAGTCGCCCGGGTGGCCGGCCTGACCTTCCAGGGCTATCCCGGGCAGGGCAAGAGCGCACGCCAGCTGCAGGTCAGCAGCGAGTTGCTGTTCGATGTGTTTTCGCGCCACGACCCGGACAACCTGCTGTTGCAGCAGGCAAAGCAGGAAGCGCTGGTCGAGGAACTGGACGCCGACCGCATCGCCGTCACGCTGGCCGCGATGCGCGCCGCCCGGCACTGCATCACACACCCGCCGTCCATGACCCCGTTTGCGTTTCCGCTGCTGGTGGCGCGGCTGCGCGAGCGGCTGTCGAGCGAACAACTGTCGGAACGGGTGGCGCGCATGGTGGCGCTGCTTGAAAAAGCGGCCGGACCCTGATTCATGCTGCAGATCGAGATTGCCGGCGAATCGCTGACGCTGCTCGCCGAACGTGCGCTGTGGTGGCCGGCGCAGTCCACCCTGCTGATCGCTGACGCACATTTCGGCAAGGGCCTGACGTTCCGCGCGCGCGGCGTCGCCGTGCCTTCGGGCACCAGCGACGATACGATGGACCGGCTGGCCATCCTGCTTGCCCGCACCGGCGCCACGCGCGTGGTGTTTCTCGGCGACCTGCTGCACGCCCGCGAAGCACGCGAGCCGGCGCTGATGGCGACGCTGGCCGGGCTGCGCGCACCGGGCGTCGAGTGGGTGCTGGTGCGCGGCAACCATGATCTGCACGCCGGGGTACCGGCCGAACTGGGGCTGACCGTGGTCGACGAACCGTGGCGGATGGCGCCGTTCGCGCTGTGCCATCACCCGGATGCGCAACCGGGCCACTACGTGCTGGCCGGCCACGTCCATCCGGCGCTGCGGGTCGAGGCGGGCGGCGACCGGCTGCGTCTGCCCTGCTTCGCCTTCGGCCCGGACGTCGGCCTGCTGCCGGCCTTCGGCAGCTTCACCGGACACATGACGCTGGCGCCCGACGCCGGCATGCGCTGCTTCGTCGCTGCCGCCGACCGTGTGCTGGAAGTGCCGCATGCCTCGGCACGCCGGCGCGGCAGGGCCTAAAATGCACGGCTTGCATGCGCTGTCGCGCATCGACGCACGTTTCCCGGAACCCGAATGTCAGCCAGCCCGAACGCCCTGAACACTGCCTCGCTGCCTGCGCTCTACAGCGCAGAGGCGCTGCGGCGCATCGAGCGGCACTATGCACCGCGCAGCTCGCCGCGCCTGATGGAGCGCGCCGGCGCGACCGGGGCGGCGAAGGCGATGGAAATCATGGGCGGCCGGCACGGCCGAGTGCTCGTCATGTGCGGGCCGGGCAACAACGGCGGCGATGGCTTCGTGATCGCCCGCCAGCTGCGCCAGACCGGGTTCGACGTGGTCGTGGCCTACATCGGAGACGAACATGCGCAAGCCACCGACGCCGTATCGGCCTGGGCGTCCTGGCGCGCCATCGGCGGCGTCACGCTGCCGCGTCTGCCGCAGGGTGAATACTCGCTGGTGGTCGATGCGCTGTACGGCATCGGCCTGACCCGACCGGTCGAAGGCGAGCACGCGACCTGGATCGATGCCGTCAATGACATGAACTGCCCGGTGCTGGCCATCGACGTGCCGAGCGGATTGAATGCCGATACCGGCCGCGTGCTGGGTCGCGCCATCCGTGCATCGCACACGGCGACGATGATTGCGCTGAAACCCGGCCTGCTGACGCTGGACGGGCCAGACCACTGCGGCGAGCTGTCGCTGCACGATCTCGGACTTGACTGCGCGCTGGTCGAGCGGCCGTCCGGATGGCAGGTCGGCCGCGCGCTGTTCGACCATCTGCTGCGGCCGCGCGCACGCAACAGTCACAAGGGCACCAACGGCAATGCGGTGCTGATCGGCGGCGCGCGCGGCATGGCCGGCGCGGCGCTGCTGGCCGGGCGTGCTGCGTTGAAGGTCGGCGCCGGGCGCGTCTATGTCGGCATGCTCGACCATGCTGCATTGCCGCTCGACCCGGAGCAGCCTGAACTGATGATCCGCTCGCCAGGTGAAATCCTGACCGGCGATCTGGCGACCTGTGTCGCCATCGGTCCGGGCCTGGGGCAGAGCCCGGCGGCGCTCGAACTGATGCGCGAGGCGATTGCCACCACCGCCACGCTGGTGCTCGACGCCGACGCGCTGAATCTGCTGTCGCAACATCCGGATCTGGCGCAGGCGGTGCATGACCGCAGCGCGCCGACACTGCTCACGCCGCACCCGACAGAAGCGGCGCGCCTGCTCGGCAGCACGACGCCGCAGGTGCAGGAAGACCGCATCGCCTCGGCCTGCGCCATCGCGCGCCGCTACCACGCCGCCACCGTGCTCAAGGGCTGCGGCAGCGTGATCGCGCTGGCCGACGGACGCTGGTTCATCAACACCACCGGTAATCCGGGCATGGCGTCGGCCGGCATGGGCGATGTGCTGACCGGGCTGATCGCCGGCCTGCTGGCGCAGGGCTGGCCGGCCAATCTGGCGCTGATCGGCGGCGTGCATCTGCACGGTCTGGCCGGCGACCGCCTGGTCGCACTCGGCAAGGGACCGAACGGCCTGACCGCCGGCGAGGTGATCGAATCGGCACGCGCCGCCTTCAATGCGCTGATTGCCGGCACCGATCTGCAGGAAGTCAGCCATATCCCGCTCTGAGCGCTCGCAGCCGCTGATCGGCGTGATGCTGATGCTGGCGGCCCTGTTCTGCTTCGCCGTACTGGATACGACCGGCAAATACCTGTCGCAGCGCTATCCGGTCGGCGTACTGGTCTGGGCGCGCTACCTGGTGCCCGCCATCGTGCTGGGCGCCGTGCTGTACCCGCGCATGGGTCGCGACATCGTGGTCACCGCGCGCTGGCGGCTGCAGATCGTGCGCGCGGCACTGCTGGCCGGCGTGTCCTTCCTGATCATGGGCGGCCTGCGCACGATTCCGATGGCGGAAGGCACGTCGCTGTTCTTCATCACGCCGCTTATCGTCACGCTGCTGGCCGGTCCGGTGCTGGGCGAGCGCGTGACCGGCGCACACTGGCTGCTCGCACTGTTCGGCTTTTCCGGCGTGCTGCTGATCGCCCGCCCGGACGGCGACCTGCCGCTGGTGCCGGTGCTCATGCTGCTGGCCGGCTCGCTGCTGTATGCGCTGTACCAGCTGGCGACGCGCACGCTTGCGCCGACCGAGCGGCCGCTGACCACCTTGTTCTACACCGCGCTGATCGGCGCCGGGATCTCCTCCGTTGCGCTGCCGGCGGCTGCCCACAGTGAAATGCCAGGCTGGCAGGACACCCTGCTCGTGCTGTCGCTCGGCGTGTCCGGCATGGCCGGCCATTTCCTGCTGATCCGCGCGATGGCGTTCGCGCCGGCATCGACGCTGAGCCCGCTCATCTATGTGCAGCTGGTCTGGGCGACGCTGATGGGCTGGCTGGTGTTCGGCGACCTGCCGGGTGCCAGTGCGATCGGCGGCGCCGCCATCATCGTGACCAGCGGATTATTGAGTGCCTGGCTGGCGCACCGACGCTGAGCGTGTCCGGTGTGACTGCCGCCGCATGGCGCGCGCGGGCGCGATGCTAGAATCCGCCGCTTCGATCTACCGGTCACTGACATGCGGGAAAATGAACAGCTGTCCATCGAAATCCAGCGCAATGTGTCGCAGGCGCTCGCCGAGGATGTCGGCACCGGCGACCTCACGGCGCGCCTGATTCCGCCCGGGCGTGCGGCGCAGGGGCTGGTGACGGCGCGTGAAGAAGCGGTGCTGTGCGGCCGCGACTGGTTCGAAGCCTGTCTGCGCGCGCTCGATCCGAAAGCGACGGTTGCCTGGCATGTGCCGGAAGGCGAATGGGTCGCACCGGATCAGAAGCTGTGCGAAATCCTGTCCGAAACCCGTGCGCTGCTGACCGCCGAACGTGCTGCGCTGAATTTCGTGCAGCTGCTGTCGGCCACGGCCACGATGACGCGTCGTTTCGTGGACGCGATAGGCGGTACGTCGGCGCGCATCGTCGATACGCGCAAGACCCTGCCCGGCCTGCGACTGGCGCAGAAGTACGCGGTGCGCATCGGTGGCGGGCTGAACCATCGCATGGGTCTGTACGACGGCATCCTGATCAAGGAAAACCACATCATGGCGGCCGGCGGCATCCGCCCGGTACTGGCGCGGGCACGCGGCATCGCACCGTCCAATGCCTTCATCCAGATCGAGGTGGAAACGCTGGCGCAGCTGCGCGAGGCGCTGGATGCCGGCGCCACCATGGTGCTGCTGGACAACATGAGCATCGACCAGATGCGCGAGGCGGTGGCGATCAATGACGACCGGGCAGAACTCGAAGCATCCGGCGGAGTGGATCTGGACCGGGTGCGTGCCATTGCGGAAACCGGTGTGGACCGCATATCGATCGGCGTGCTGACCAAGAACGTTCGTGCGATCGACCTTTCCCTTCGCCATGTCGAGCGCTGAGCGTCCGACACACGCGACAGACACCTGCGGAGACCCGGGCTGATGTGGTTCATCCTGTATTACATCGTTGCGATCACTGTTCTCATTCTGCACTTCACCGGCTTTCTGGCCCGCAACAACATCGAATGGCTGGTGTTCGTGCTTGCCGTGACCGTCTTCCCCGCGGTGCTCTACCTCTAGAAGGCATGCCAGCCGGCGCCCTTCCGGCCTGACCGGCCCTGCAGTGGCTGCCCGATCGGGCAGCTGCTTTCCCTCCCTGATTTCTGCCTGACACTCACCAGCGCGGCCACGCACAGGTGTCTGCTGCCATTGCTCTAATGATGAAATGTAAAAGCATTGTGAGAATCATTTACATTTCGGTTACTATTCGCGCGCAAATTATCCGGGCCACACACGGCATCAACCCCCGCAAGGAGCACGCATGAAAAAGCGATCGCAAGACATCACATCCTCCCGAGACAGCGCAAGTCAGGTAAAGGCAGGGGCGGCACTCGATCTGCGGGGCCGTACCCTGCTGCCGCTGGGCGCGGCGCTGATGGCGGGCGGCTTAAGCTTTGCTGCGCAGGCCGCCGACGCAACGCCGAAAAGCAAGGTGCTGCCGGAAGTGAGCGTCGAGGGCCAGGCTCCCCCGCCCTACAAGGCCGAAGTGCTGTCGTCGCCGAAGCGGCCGCAGGCGATTCAGGACATTCCGCAGACGGTGCAGGTGCTGACCGAAGACATGCTGGAAATCCAGGGCACGAAAACCCTGCGTGATGCGCTGCGCAACGTGACCGGCATCAGCTTTCAGGCCGGCGAAGGCAATCCGCCGTCTGGTGACCAGCTCAAGATCCGCGGCTTTTCGGCGCGCGACGACATTCTGGTCGACGGTGTGCGCGACACTGGCGTGTTCTTCCGCGATCCATTCAACGTCGAAACCATCGAGGTGACCAAGGGCCCGGCGTCGGCATTTGCCGGTCGCGGTTCGTCCGGCGGCACGATCAATCAGGTGTCGAAGGCGCCTTCGCTGAAGCAGAAGCGCGAAATCGAGGCCGGCTTCGGCACCGACAGCCTGTATCGCATCACCGCCGACATCAATCAGCCGCTCGAAAGCATCCGTGGTGCTTTCCGGCTGAACCTGATGTCGCACCAGAACGACCAGCCCGGTCGCGACGACGTCGAGAACAAGCGCTTCGGCATCGCGCCGTCGATCGCCTTCGGCCTTGGCACGCCCACCCGCTTCACGCTGAGCTATATGTATATGCGGCAGGACAACCGGCCGGATTCGGGCCTGCCGAATGCACGCAATACGAGCCTGCGCAATTCCGGGTTTGGCGGCAAGGTGGCGCCGGTCAACTACTCGAATTACTACGGTCACAGCACCGACTACCAGGACCTGGAAACCCATCAGGCCACCTTCAAGTTCGAGCACGACTTCAACGATAAGGTCAGCATCCGCAACCAGTTGCGCTACGGGCACACGAGCAACGATTCGATCTTCTCGTCGCCGCGCTTTTCGCCCGGTGGCCTGACGACCATCAACGCGAATACGCTGGTGGTCGGCAACCAGAAGCCGCGTGATCAGGACAATGAGCTGCTGATCAACCAGACCGACCTGACCTTCAAGTTCATGACCGGCGCCATCCGCCATCACCTCGTGACCGGCCTGGAACTGGCGCGCGAAGACAGCGAGAACAAGCGCCGTCTGGATGCCAACGGTCCGGCGACCAACCTGCTGAACCCGCAGTTGCGCGCGGCGACGCCCATTGCCTACAACGGCACGCGCGCGCAGCTCGATCTGGAAACCACGGCGCTGTATGTATCCGACATCATCACGTTGACGCCGCAATGGGACATCAATGCCGGGCTGCGCTGGGACCGCGTGAAGACCAAGGTGCGGGCGTTGAACGACGGCCGCGTACCGGGATACAGTCAGGATCTGTCGCGCACCGATACCGAGGTGTCGGGCAATGTCGGCCTCATCTTCCGTCCCGTCCCGACGCTGAGCCTGTACGCCGGCTATGGCAGTTCCTTCGATCCGTCAGGCCGGGCCGAAATCGTGCAGCTGGCTGGAGGCAACAATAATCTGCCGGTCAGCCCGGCCGATTTCAACCTGAAGCCGGAGCGCACGCGCAGCTATGAAGTCGGCGCGAAGTGGAACGCGCTAGGCGAATCGCTGCTGATCCACGGTGCGCTTTTCCGGACCGAACGCTTCAACGGTCGTACGCGGGGACCCGCAGATGTCGCGACCGTTCTAAATGGCGTGCAGGAGGTTCAGGGGATCGAGCTGTCGGCCACCGGCCGTGTCACCCCGCGTCTGAACCTGTTCGCCGGCTATACCTTCCAGGACAGCGAGGTGAAGAAATCGAACGATCCGGTGCAGCTCGGGCAGGCGCTTGACAACACGCCGCGCCACACCTTCAATGCGTGGGCGACCTACCAGCTGACCAATGACCTGAGCGTCGGTGGCGGCGTGCAGTATGTCGATTCGCGAAACACCATCATCGCCAGCAGCGCCAGCACCGACCTTGTTGTCGTTGTTGATGACTACTGGCTGTTCGATGCGGTGGCGCTTTACCAGGTGAGCAAGGATATGAAGCTTCGGCTCAACGTGTACAACCTGATGGACGAAAAGTACCTGTTCGAGGTGCAGAGCGGCCAGAGCATTCCGGGGGCAGGCCGTTCGGCCGTGCTGTCGGCGATCTATGCCTTCTGACCCGCACGGCTCATGCTCCTGACGATAGATGACCTGCTGCAGGGCGACGAAGTCGCCTTGGTGCGCGCCCTGCTCTCCCGCGCCGAGTGGTCGAGTGGCGCGCTGACGGCCGGTACGCAGGCGGTCACCGTCAAGAACAACCAGCAGATCGCCGAAGATGCGCCGCTGCTGCCGGAGTTGCGGCGCATCGTGCTGGCGGCACTGAACCGCTCGCCGCTGTTCTTCACGGCGGCGCTGCCGCACCGCATCGTGCCGCCCTGCTTCAATCGCTATGCCGACGGCGCCGACCGCTACGGCGCGCACATCGACAATTCGATGCGCGCGCTGCCTGACGGCAATGGCTATGTGCGTGCCGACGTGTCGGCCACGTTGTTCCTGTCCGACCCGGCTGAATATGACGGTGGCGAACTGGTCATCGAGGATACCTACGGCCGGCACGAAGTGAAGCTGCCGGCCGGCAGTCTGGTCCTCTATCCGTCGTCGTCGGTGCATCAGGTGCAGCCGGTGACGCGCGGTGAGCGCATCGGCTGCTTCATGTTCATCCAGAGCCTGGTGCGCGACGCCGAACAGCGACGCCTGCTGTTCGATCTCGACATGGAATTGCTGACCCTGCGCCAGCAGTTGGGCGAAACACCCTCCATGGTCAGGCTGACCGGCGTGTATCACAACCTGCTGCGCCGCTGGGGCGACACCTGAACGTGAACATGCCCGCGCCGCGTTGCATCGCCGACTACCGAGAACTGGCGCGCGCGCGCCTGCACCCAGAGCTGTGGCACTACCTCGACGACGGCCGCGACACGCCGTGCGGGCGTGCGAACCGCGCAGCCTTCGACGCCGCGCCACTGATGCCGCGCCCGCTGACCGACGTGCGCGGCGGCCATACCCGCGTCGAACTGTTCGGCGAGTGGCTCGCACACCCCATGCTGCTCGCCCCGCTCGCCTATCAGCGCCTGTATCACCCGGATGGCGAGCAGGCGAGCGCGATGGCGGCGAATGCACAGGACGGGCAGATGGTCATCAGCTCGCTGGCCAGCCAGCCGTTCGATGCCATCGTCCGTGCTGCCGAGCGCGCGCCGTGGTTCCAGCTTTACTGGCAGGGCAGCCGCGAGGCGACGCACCGGCTGCTTGATCGTGCGATCGCTGCCGGCATCCGCGCAGTGATGTTCACGGTCGACGCGCCGGTCAAGCAGACGGCACTGGCGCTGCCGGCGCAGGTCGGTGCGGTCAATCTCGATGCACCCGCCCGCCCGGTCGCCATCGGCGACGGCCAGAGTCAGGTGTTCGACGGCTGGATGGCGCAGGCGCCGACCTGGGACGACCTGGCCTGGCTGCGCGACCGAACGAAACTACCCCTGCTGCTCAAGGGCGTGCTGCACCCGGACGATGCCATGCAAGCGGTTCAACGGGGCTGCGACGGGCTCGTCGTATCCAACCACGGCGGGCGCGTGCTGGCCGGCGCTCCGGCCAGCCTGTCACTGCTGCCGACCATCGTGTCGGCCGTAGGGCCGGGTGTGCCGGTGTTGCTGGACAGCGGCATCGACAGCGGCAGTGATGTGCACCGCGCACTGGCCGCCGGCGCACGGGCGGTGCTGATCGGCCGCCCGTGCATCTGGGGGCTGGCCGGCAACGGTGCGCTCGGCGTCGCGCACGTCATCCGGCTGTTGCGCGACGAGCTGGAACAGAGCATGGCGCTGTGCGGCCACGCGACCCTGGCGGCTATCGCAGGAAGGTCCGGCTGATTTCGCGGAATTCGTCCGAACCTGCCGCGCCCAGCCATTCGAACGCCACCATTTCGCGCGACACCACGATCACACCCTGCTGACGCATGCGGTCGAGTGCGATCAGGCGGTTGGACGGGTCGCGTGACGCGATGCAATCGGCGACGACGAACACCTGCTTGCCGCTGGACTGCAGGTCGAGTGCGCTCTGCAATACGCAGATGTGCGCTTCGGTACCGCAGATCACGACCTGCGGCCGCTGCAGTCCGGCTACGGTCTCCAGGCAGCCTTCGGTGACGCAGGAAAAATGCATCTTGGGCACAATGGCCTGCGCCGGTACCAGATCGCGCAGCGCCTGCACCGTCGCGCCCAGACCTTTCGGATTCTGCTCGCAGATCGAAACCGGCACCGACAGGCGCTGCGCGATGCGCACCATCCACACGACATTGTCGAGCAGGCGTCCGGCGTCATCCATCGCGGGCAGCAGCCGCTCCTGCATGTCGATCAGCAGCAGCGATGATCCGTGGCGGTCTATCAGCATCGAACACTCCGTCGGTCCAGATTGCCTGAGAGCTTACCAGTCCTTGATGGCAGGCAGCGACGCGGCGATCCTCGGGAGCAGCCTGCGCCCCCGAACATCCGCAGACGTATTTCGACCGTGCAGCGCGCCGCCGATGTTCGACCTTGCCGAACTGGCTGGAGCCTCAGCGCACGCGTTGCTGGCCGAGCGCCTGACTGACCGCCCGGTCGAACATTGGCTCACTGTTGACCACGCGTGCCTCGCCGTTGGCCAGTTGCAGTGCGAGCGCGTCGGGTGCGATCGAGGTCGCCCGCGTCGAACCGGGATTGGTGAACAGGTAGATGCCGCGTTGCGGGCTGACCCAGTTCAGGCGCATGCGCACGAAACTGCCATCGGCCTGGCGGAACTCGATCCAGTCGCCGCGCTTGAGTTCGAATACGCGGTCCTGCTCCTGGATGTCGAGCGGTGACGGCAGATTCAACGAAATGTCATTGAGCTCCAGTCCATCCTGTTCGACATGCTCGCTGACCACTTCAGGCGCCGGCACATCGTCATTCGCGGAATAAGCCTCCGGCACCCACTGTTCGACCGCCGGGGGGGCTGTCGCCGCACCGGGTTTGAGCCACTGCGCGTGCAGGTCGAACAGGCCGTTGAGCAGCATCAGCTTGTCGGCCGGATGCGCACCAGCCAGGTCGAAGCCCTGGTTGAGACGGCGCAGCAAGCCGGGCAGCGCAACCACCAGAGTGCGGCGCTCATCCGCGTCGGCCTTGGCCTGCACGCTCCAGATCAGTTCGTCGATTGTGGCGAGTGCCTGCTGGTAATCGACCGCCGCGTCCGGACCGGTATCGACATGCTTGCGCAGCAGTCGGCGCCATACGCCATCGAGCAGACTTTGCACCACACCGGGCAGCGGCTTGCGCAGCCGGTCGTCGATTTCGTCGTCAGCGGCGCGCCGCGCATCTTCACGGCGCAGCCGTTCCTGCTCGCGCGCGCTGGCGATCAGTGCTGCTGCTTCGGCACGTTGCGTCTCGTCTGCCTCGAGCTCGATGACGAAGGCGCGCAGGTCTTCGCTGCAGGCCTCGAACAGGCTCAGATCGCGATCGAAATCGCGCAGAATGCGGTCAACGATTTCAGCCAGCTTGATGTAAAGGGGGTCTTCGTGACCGACGTCGCGCCCCCAGCGCATCATCGAATTGGAAATCAGGTCGAGCAGTCGGCGCGCCGGATGTGCCTTGCTGGAGAAGAAGCTGCGATCCAGCATGGCCACCTTGACCAGCGGAATCTGCAGCCGGCCGACCAGCGCCTTGATCGGATCGGCGATATCGGCGTCGTCGAAGATGAGGTCGAACAGCATGGCGACGATGTCGACCGTAATCGCATCGAACTGTCCGAGGTGGCGGCCCAACTCGGAGGTGCGGAAATTGCGCAGCAGATTGGGCGGAATCCCGAGGTTGTAGGACGCAGCCGCCGGCACCGAAAGGTCGGCGTCGGACTGCAGCGCGCTGAGCGCCTCGAACACGAAGGGTGACGCAAGCCCGGCCGGATTCGCTCCGGCAGCGCCGATTGACGGCAGCGCGATGCCCTGCGCTGCCATCTGGCCCTGGACCAGTTGCGACAGCATGGCGTAGATGTCGCCGTCTGCCTCCGCGGCGGCGCCAAACGCAGCCTGTTCGCCGAAGCCGCCATCGACCGACGACATGCCGAAACCGGGCATCGATGCGGTGAGGCCCGCTTCGTGCGCGCCGCCGATTGCAGGAAAGCCGCCCTGTCCGCCGGCGGACGGTGCAAAACCGCTGCTGGCCATGCCTGCCTGATCACCGGCTGCGCTGACGCCCTGCCCATGCGGCACGCCCGCAACGGCGGAGCGCGAACCGGCGTGGCGGCGAAAACCGCGACGCAGGCCCGGCAGCACGTTCTGCCGCTGCAGCCTTACGTTCAGGTCCTGGTAAAGCTTTGAAAGTTCGCGTGAAATCTGCGATTCGAGCGACTGCAGGAGCACCAGGCGCATCTGTACGCTGGCATCGACTTCTTCGCAGGCCGCCCGCAGCGCCTTGGCGACGCCTTCGGTACCCAGCGGGTTGTCCTGATCGGTCGGATCCGTCTTGCCGAGCAGCGAGCCCAGACGCTGTTCGACGCCGAACAGTTCCTCGTCGCAATGTTCCTTCAGCTTGCGGGTCAGTTCGTGAACGGCCAGATCCTGCGTCAGATCGTCTTCGCCCACCAGGCTGAGTTCGTCCAGCGACGTCGGTACTGCAGATCGTGATGATTCGATCGGCTCGCCACGTACACGCGCGTCGAAATAGCGGGTCAGGTGGTCGATGAAGGTCTGTTCGATGCCGGCCCACTGCTGGCGCGCCTTGCCGCAGGTGAACATGTAGAGGTTGCGCTGGTCACGGTCGAGCTCCGCCTCGGCGCGCGCGACCAGATCTTCTTCGATTTTTTCGAGCATGCCGCGCAGCGAATCACGCAGGCGCCGGATCGTGAAATCCCGGCAGTCGCTGATCACCCGCCCTCGTTCGGGCGGTACGGCAGTCTGTTTCGGCAGGGGTACAGCGCTCATGATTCACCTTTGCGGCCGCGCATGGCGGTCGATAAAGGCTGAAACGGGGCGCAAAGTCAGGTCCGGACGCGAGGCGGAGTGCAGCTTCGCGGCGGCCCCGCTGTCGTGGGGCGCTGGGCACCCGGTAGACCGGAAACTTTGCGTCGCCACCTTTCGGTGGGTTTGCCCTGGTTCAGCTTCAATATGTCGTCACATCATTTAACGACTGCGCTGCTAAAGACTTTAGGCCTTCATATCTGCAGTGTGGCGATGATGGAATCGATCTCTTCCTTGGATTCCGCGACCACCGCCTCCAGCGTTTCGTTGTCGATCTCAGAGGTCGCCGCATCGGCAAGCAGAACATCCTCTTCCGGCGACAGCGTGGTGAACGGGTTCGGGAAGGCCGCCATGCTCTCCGCAAGGAACAGCACATCACCCAGCGAACGGGGTGGTACGACGGCACCCTCGAACGACGGTGTATCGACGGCGGCGATGATCTGTTCCGGTACCTTGAGCGATTCGAGCACGGCGCGGCCGACACTCTGGCTGAAACTGAACATCAGCCCACCCAGTTCGGCTTCGCGCTGCAGCAGCGCAGGAAAGGCCGATGCGCGGGCCAGCAGGTAGAACTGGCCGATCTCATGCACCAGACCGGCGAACATGGCCGTATCGGCGTTGAGCCGCGAAAGGCGGCGCGCGATCACGTAACTCAGTGCCGAAACGTGGATGGTGTGCCGCCACAGATCGTGTGTCATCACGCGCAGACGTTCGTCGGCGCGCGCATCGACCATCTGGCGGACGATGAGCGACATCGTGAGCATGCGGATCGGCTCGGTACCAACGCGTGTCACCGCAGTGCGGACGTCGGTGATTTCGTTGCCGCTGCGGTTGTAGGCGACCGAATTGGCGAGGCGCAGCGCCTTTGCACTGAGCACCGGCTCGGCGCCCACCAGCCTGCACACCTCATTGACGTTGATGTCGGGGTTTTCAAGCGCCTGCCGGATGCGCAGCGACACGTCGATGCTGGTCGGGAAGACGATGTCGCCCGATTCAAGTTCCGCTGACAGCCGCTGCAGTGCCTCAAGCGATGAATTCACCGGCTCACCCATGACATGTTCTCCGTGACGCACCGCGGTGCGCATATGGTTCGATGTCTGTGTATACGGCAGCGTGCGGGCCGGACTTGATCCCCGATTCAGCTCACGCTGACGCCGCCCGCCTGCGGCTCATGCAGCATTGCGGGCAATGAAGGCCTTCATGGCGGCCACGTCGGTACCCATCACCTCGAAGCGTTGCGGCAGCGATTCGAGGTGTTCCATGCCGTGCGGTCGCACCGGCTCGCAGCCCAGCGCCTCGACCACGGTTTCCGAAAACTTTGCCGGCAGTGCGGTTTCGAGCACCACCATGGGCACACCGGCTTCACGCCGCTCCAGCGCGACCTTCAAGCCGTCGGCGGTGTGCGTGTCGATGGCGCGGCCCCAGCGCTCGTGTGCAAGCCGCATCGTGGCCAGGCGATGGGCATGATTGCTGGCGCCGGACTGGAAGCCATATTCGGACGCGACCTTGCCGAACAGCGCGCTACCCGACAGATCGAACGGGCGGCCGCGGTCCACTTCACCCCACATCGCCCTCACCTGCTCGGTGTCGCGACCGGTCAGGTCGAAGATGAAGCGTTCGAAATTGCTTGCCTTGGAAATATCCATCGACGGGCTCGTGGTGTGCAGCGTTTCCGCATTGCCGCGCGGCCGATAGACGCCGGTACGGAAAAACTCGTCGAGCACGTCGTTTTCATTCGTGGCCACCACCAGATGACGGATCGGCAGGCCCATCATGCGGGCGATGTGACCGGCGCACACATTGCCGAAGTTGCCTGATGGCACGGTGAAGCTGACCTGCTGGTCATCGCGCGTCGTCGCGGCGAAGTATCCCTTGAAATAATAGACAACCTGAGCCGATACGCGCGCCCAGTTGATCGAATTGACGGTGCCGATGCGGTACTTCGCCTTGAAATCAAGGTCATTCGATACCGCCTTCACCATGTCCTGGCAGTCGTCGAACACGCCGCGCACCGCGATGTTGAAGATGTTCGGGTCCTGCAGGCTGAACATCTGGGCGCTCTGGAAGCGACTCATCTTGCCGTGCGGACTCAGCATGAACACGCGGATGCCGCGCTTGCCGCGCATTGCGTATTCGGCGCTCGAACCGGTGTCGCCCGAGGTGGCACCGAAAATGTTCAGCTCTGCCCCGTTTTTCGCCAGCGCATATTCGAACAGGTTGCCGAGCAACTGCATCGCCATGTCCTTGAACGCCAGCGTCGGGCCATTCGACAGTTCGAGCAGATGCAGGTCCGGCTCCAGCGTGTGGAGCGGCGTGATGTCGCGCGCGTCCGAGCCGGATACGGTGTTGCAGTAAACCTCGGGCCGATAGGTGCGTTCGATCAGCGTGCGCAGGTCGTCGGGCGGCAGGTCGTCGGCGAAGCGCGACAGCACCGCAAAGGCCAGCTGGCGGTAATCCATGCCCCGCATCGAACCGAGCTCAACCGGCGTGAACTTCGGGTACTGCGCCGGCATGGCGAGACCGCCATCTTCCATCAGACCGCCCAGAAGGATGTCGGTGAAGCGCTTCTGCGGCGCGAGGCCGCGGGTGGATACGTAATACATCGCGTCGTGCATCGGAGTCGTGGTCGGAAGGCGATCGGGCGCAGTGCGCCCGACGGCGTCAGTTCAAGGGGCATTAATCTAGCACAGCGCGCCTTTCCGGCCTGCCCGCACCCTTCCGGGTTATGGCTGCATGAATGCACCAACTTGGGGCGAACAGATACACTGCGGTGTTTCGAGCGGATTTTTGCTGATGACCGGCCTGACCGAACTGTTGCGCCGGCATCTGGTTTCCGATGCCCCACCGCTGTCGCCCGCCGAGCGCTGGCGCAGTACGCTGGCCGGCTTGTTCGGCCTGTTGCTGTTCGAGGGCGTGCTGTTCGTGCTGCCGCTCGGTACGGAAGAGAAGCGCAT
This sequence comes from Methyloversatilis sp. RAC08, assembly GCF_001713355.1. NCBI lineage: Bacteria > Pseudomonadati > Pseudomonadota > Betaproteobacteria > Nitrosomonadales > Sterolibacteriaceae > Methyloversatilis > Methyloversatilis sp. RAC08. The sequence continues at coordinate 15,051 of NZ_CP016448.1, forward strand.
TCTGGCGCCGTTGGGCGCGACCTCCGTCATCCTGTTCGCGCTGCCGCACAGTCCGCTGGCACAGCCGTGGTCGGTCATCGGCGGCCTGCTGATATCCGCGCCGCTCGGCTATGCCTGCGGTTACTGGCTGCCGAGCGGGCCGTGGGTGATGGCCGTGGCACTGGCTGCATCGATCTGGCTGACCGCCTGGGCACGCTGCATCCATCCGCCTGCCGGTGCGATGGCGCTGACCATGACGATGGCCGCCGCCCAGGGCGCGGCGATCGAGCCGGCGCTGATGGCGACCGCCGCGAACACGATTGCCATCATGGTGGCGGTCATGGTGGTGAATAACCTGATTCCCGGCCGCCACTACCCGCAGGGCACGCCGCCCGCCGCGCAGCAGCGGATGCACCGGGCGCCGCCGGTCATCGCGCATCGCGATCTCGAGGCAGCGCTGGGCGAAATCGACGGTTTTCTCGACGTGCGTGACGACGACCTCGTCGACCTTTACGAACGCACGCTCAGACATGCCTTCATGCGCGTCCATCAAATGCGCTGCAGCGACCTGATCGAGCGTTCGGACAGGGCCGCGCCGGCGCTGGAGTTCGCCACTCCGCTCGCCGACGCCTGGCAATTGATGCGTACGCTGCGTGTCGACACCCTGCCGGTGGTCGATCGCAGCCGGCGCGTGATCGGTCTGCTGTCGCTGGAAGACTTCCTGCGCGAGGTGTCGCCTGACGCGAACCGCACGATGGGCGATGCGGTACGCCACCTGCTCGCACGGTCGCAGCAGATGCATTCCGACAAGGCGGAGGTCGTCGGGCAGATGATGCGGGACGTGCGCGATGGCGTGCTGGTGTTGCGCCAGCATGACGGTGTGGGCAAGGCAGCCGAGGCGATGGCCGCTGGTCGTCAGACTGCCGTGCCGGTGATCAATGGCGCTGACCGCCTGGTCGGGCTGCTTGACCGCACCGATCTGGTGGCAGCGCTGTATCACCGGATGGCGCTGGTCGATGCGAGAAGCGAAGCGTTGAACGTCGAACCGGATGCCGCACCGGCGCAGGCCGGCTGAACGCCGGCCTCCCGGCTCAGCCGTTCAGTTCTTCAAGACGCAGACGCGTCACGCTGCCCACCGTACTGTCGAGTGCTTCGATGCGCGCGATGGCGGCATCGACCTTTTTCTCGCGCGTCACGTGGGTCAGCATGATGATGTTGGCTTGCTGTTCGCCTTCCGACGGTTCTTTCTGCAGCATGGCGTCGATGCTGATTTCCTGATCAGCCAGGATGCGCGTGATGTCGGCCAGCACACCCGGCCTGTCCTGCACGCGCAGGCGCAGGTAGTAGGCGCTTTCGACTTCGCTGATCGGCAGGATGGGGGTATCGGACAGCTGATCGGCACGGAACGCAAGATGCGGCACGCGATGTTCCGGGTCGGCCGTATGCAGGCGGGTCACGTCGACCAGATCGGCGATGACCGAGCTGGCTGTCGGCTCGGCGCCGGCGCCGCGGCCGTAGTAAAGCGTGGCGCCGACGGCGTCGCCCTTGACCAGCACGGCGTTCATCACGCCCTCGACGTTGGCGATCAGACGCTTCGACGGGATCAGTGTGGGGTGCACGCGCAGTTCGAAGCCGTCGGCCTTGCGCTTGGTGATGCCCAGCAACTTGATGCGATAGCCCAGTTCTTCGGCGTAGCGGATGTCGTCGGCGGTCAGTTTCGTGATGCCTTCGATGTGCGCGCGGTCGAACTGGACCGGAATGCCGAACGCGATCGACGACAGCAAGGTGATCTTGTGTGCGGCATCGACGCCTTCGATGTCGAAGGTCGGATCGGCTTCGGCGTAGCCCAGCCGCTGCGCATCGGCCAGCGCGTCGGCAAAGGTCAGACCCTTGTCGCGCATTTCCGACAGGATGTAATTGGTGGTGCCGTTGATGATGCCGGCCACCCACTCGATGCGATTTGCCGTCAGCCCTTCGCGCACCGCCTTGATGATCGGGATGCCGCCGGCCACCGCCGCCTCGAATGCCACCATGACACCCTTGGCCTGCGCAGCGGCGAAGATTTCCTGCCCATGCGTGGCCAGCAGAGCCTTGTTCGCGGTCACCACGTGCTTGCCCTGGGCGATCGCTTCGAGCACCAGTTCCTTCGCGATGGTGTAGCCGCCTATCAACTCGACCACAATATCGATGTCAGGATCGCGCACGACTTCGAAGGCATCGCCGGTCACCTTCACCTTGCCGCCGGTCATCTGCTGCGCACGGGCGGTATCGCGGTCGGCGACCGCGGTGATCTGGATCGGCCGGCCGGCGCGGCGGGTAATCTCTTCCTGATTGCGTGTCAGTACTGTCCAGGTTCCGCCGCCGACGGTACCGATGCCGAGCAGACCTACATTGATGGGTTTCATGCCTTGCCTCGTGTGGGATGTCGTTGCGGGGCCGTGCTCAGGTCCCGCGAAAATAGGAAACAGGCGATGTGCATGCCTTCGCGATGGTAGAAGCGGTGCGCATCGATACGCTGGGTGCCGGAATCCAGTCGGAGTCGCGTGGCGCCGCGCGCTGCCGCTTCGTGCGCCAGCCAGTCGAGCAGGGCCTTGCCGACGCCCTGCGAGCGCGCTGCCGGTGCGGTGACCAGATCATCCACATAGAAGTGCATGCCGCACGATGTGTTGCGGTGGCAGCGGAACACCGCCACGCCGACAACCTGGTCATCGCGGACGGCCACCGCCATTTCGCCGCCGTCGTCGAAAATGCCCTGCAGCGTGCGGGCGTAATCCGCCGGAAGGTCAGGCCTAAGTGCCCGATGTACCGGTTCGGCGCGTGCCAGCCACACCGGTTCCAGCACGGCCCGCCTGCCGGCCACCCGCACGACGGTGACCTCAGCGGCCATGACGCTTTCGGAAGCCGTCGAGGAAGCGGGCGATGCGTCCGATGGCTTCGCGCAGGTCGTCTTCGTGCGGCAGGAATACCACGCGGAAATGATCCGGCCGCGGCCAGTTGAAGCCGGTGCCCTGCACCAGCAGCACGCGCTGTTCTTCCAGCAGTTCGAGAATGAAGCGTTGATCGTCCTCGATCGGGTAGAGCTTGGGATCAAGCCGCGGGAACAGGTAGAGCGAGGCGCGCGGCTTGACGCAGCTGACGCCCGGGATCTGAGTCAGCAACTCCCATGCGGTGTCGCGCTGGCGCGCCAGCCGTCCGCCCGGGGCGACCAGATCGTTGATCGTCTGATAGCCGCCGAGTGCGGTCTGGATCGCGAACTGACCGGGGACGTTGGAGCACAGGCGCATCGACGCCAGCATGTTCAGGCCGTCGATGTAGTCGCGGGCGTGCCGCTTGTCGCCCGACACGACCATCCAGCCGGCGCGGTAGCCGCAGGCGCGGTAGTTCTTCGACAGGCCGTTGAAGGTGACGAACAGCAGGTCGTCGGCAAGCGAGGCAATCGAGGTGTGCGTGGCGCCGTCGTACAGCGTCTTGTCGTAGATTTCGTCGGCAAACACGATCAGGTTGTTCTGGCGTGCGATCTCCACCAGATCCTGAAGCAGCGCGTCGGAATACAGCGCGCCGGTCGGATTGTTCGGATTGATGATGACGATGGCGCGCGTGTTGGGCGTGATCTTGGCGCGGATGTCGGCCAGATCGGGCATCCAGTCGGCGCCTTCGTCGCAGATGTAATGGCGGGCCGTACCGCCGGCCAGCGTCACCGCTGCCGTCCACAGAGGGTAATCGGGTGCCGGCACGAGCACTTCGTCGCCGCTGTTGAGCAGGCCCTGCATGGCCATCACGATGAGTTCGGACGCGCCGTTGCCGATGAAGATGTCGTCCACGCCCACGCCCGGAATCCGCTTTTCCTGGCTGTACTGCATGATGGCCTTGCGCGGCGCGAACAGCCCGCGCGAATCGGTGTAGCCGGACGCGTCTGGCAGATTCCGGATAACGTCCTGCACGATTTCCTCGGGGGCTTCGAAACCGAAGGGCGCGAGATTGCCGATGTTGAGCTTGATGACGCGCTGACCCTCTTCCTCCATCTGGCGGGCGCGGGCGAGCACGGGGCCGCGGATGTCGTAACAGACGTTGGCGAGCTTGGAGGACTTCGAAACCGGAGGATGCACGATGGGGCGATCTGGAGAGGCGATGATTGAATGACTGGGCATGGGGCGATGAGCGGCAGTCACCGGGATGATTGCCGTCGCGCGGACTTCATTGTCCGCTTGCGAAAAAAGATATGATTGTATGCGAGGCCGCAAGGCAGGGCAAAAGCCGGTTGCCGGCAGCGCTCAAAGACCACTGGATTCCCCCGACCGAACCACCGTGAAGCTGCATCAGAACCCGCGCCCGACCACCTACCTCGTCACCGGATTCGGCGATGGCTATCTGCAGATCGGCGATCGCCAGCTGACGCGCACAGTGGTGCTGGGTCCCGGATTGCTGCGCGAGGACTGGGGCGCCGGCAGCATCGACCAGCTCAGTGCCGCCGACTTTGCGCAGCTGACCGCGCTCGATGCGCAGATTCTGCTGCTCGGCACCGGTCCCACGCAGCAATTCCCCCACCCTTCGCTGCTGCGTCCGCTGATCGATGCAGGCATCGGCGTCGAAGTCATGGACACACTGGCGGCTGCGCGCACCTACAACATACTGGTTGCGGAAGGCCGCGCGGTGGCCGCAGCGCTCATCCTGCCGGAGGCGGCGCCGTCAGCGTGATCCCAACACCATTCAAGGAGAGACGGCTCACATGAGCACCAACCCGATCGACGATTTCACGCTGGCCTCAACCTCGGGACAGGATTTCAATCTGACTGCAGCGGGCAAGCCGCTGGTGATCTACTTCTATCCGAAGGACAGCACACCGGGTTGCACCACCGAAAGCGCAGCCTTTCGCGACCTCTATCCACAGTTCATTGGCGCGGGTTGCGGCGTGATCGGCATTTCGCGCGACAGCATCAAATCGCACCAGAATTTCAAGGCCAAGCTTGAGCTTCCGTTCGAATTGATTTCCGACCCGGATGAAACCGCCTGCGCGCTGTTCGACGTGATGAAGATGAAGAACATGTACGGCAAACAGGTGCGCGGCGTGGAGCGGAGCACTTTCGTCATCGGCACGGGCAACCTCATCCTGCGCGAATGGCGCGGCGTGAAAGTGCCGGGCCACGCAGACGAAGTGCTCGACTTCGTCAAGACACTCTGAAACCCGGCGCAACCGACACAGAAAAGATCCAATGGCCACCCGACGCCCCGCTGCAGCACCCGCACCGCGCACCCGCAAGTCCGCCCCGGCCACCAAGCTCTTCATCCTCGACACCAACGTGCTGATGCACGACCCGACCAGCCTGTTCCGCTTCGAGGAGCACGACATCTTCGTGCCGATCATGACGCTGGAAGAGCTGGACAACAACAAGAAGGGCATGACCGAGGTCGCGCGAAACGCGCGTCAGGCCAGTCGATTGCTGGACGAAATCGTCAGCGGCGCGGAAGACCGCATCGCTCTCGGCATTCCGCTGGCGGCGGCGTCGAGCGACCTGGCGAGCGGCCACCTGCTGCTGCAGACCGAAGCGATCGACGGCTTGCTGCCGGCCGGTCTGCCCACCGCCAAGGCAGACAACCAGATCATCGCGGTCGTGATGCATCTGTCGCAGCGCCACCCGGCGCGGCAGGTCATCCTGGTGTCGAAGGACATCAACATGCGCATCAAGGCCCGCGCGCTCGGGCTGCATGCGCAGGACTACTTCAACGACAAGGTGCTCGAAGACACCGACATGCTCTACACCGGCACGCGTGAGTTGCCGGAGAAGTTCTGGGATGAGCACGGCGGCAACCTTGAATCGTGGAAGGAAAACGGCCGCACGCTGTACCGGGTCAAGGGCCCGTTGTGCCCCGATCTGCTGATCAACGAATTCGTGTACCGGGAAGCGGGTGCCAAGCAGGACAAGCCCTTCCATGCTGCAGTGCGGGAACGCAGCGGCAAGACCGCCGTGCTGGAAACGCTGGTCGACTACGGGCACCACAAAAATTCGGTCTGGGGCATTCTGGCGCGCAATCGCGAGCAGAACTTCGCGCTGAACCTGCTGATGAATCCGGACATCGATTTCGTCACCCTGCTCGGCCAGGCCGGCACCGGCAAAACGCTGCTGACGCTGGCGGCCGGACTGACCCAGGTGCTGGAGAGCAAGCTCTACAGCGAAATCATCATGACGCGCGTCACCGTGCCGGTCGGCGAAGACATCGGCTTCCTGCCGGGCACCGAAGAAGAAAAGATGACGCCGTGGATGGGTGCGCTCGAAGACAACCTCGACGTCCTGAACAAGACCGACGACCCGAATGCGTCCGGTGAGTGGGGCCGCGCCGCCACGCTCGACCTTATCCGCAGCAGGATCAAGGTCAAGTCGCTCAATTTCATGCGCGGGCGCACCTTCCTGAACAAGTTCCTGATCATCGACGAGGCGCAGAACCTGACGCCCAAGCAGATGAAAACGCTGATCACCCGCGCCGGCCCCGGCACCAAGGTGATCTGCCTGGGCAATATTGCGCAGATCGATACGCCTTACCTGACTGAAGGAAGCTCAGGTTTGACCTATGTCGTTGACCGTTTCAAGGGCTGGCCGCACAGTGGCCATGTGACCTTGCAGCGCGGCGAGCGCTCGCGCCTTGCCGATCATGCAGCCGAAGTGCTGTGAGTGCCATGTGTGAAGTGATGAAGGAGCCGCAACCATGATTGATCCGATGCTTCTTGACCAGCAGCTGTGCTTCGCCCTCTATGCAGCGACGCATGCCATCACCCGTTGTTACTCGCCCGGCCTGAAGGCGCTCGGCCTGACCTACCCGCAGTATCTGGTGATGCTGGTGCTGTGGCAGGAAGACGCGCTGACGCTGAAGGCGCTTGCCGAACGTCTGGACCTCGATTCGCCGACGCTGACACCGCTGCTCAAGCGACTTGAAGGCGCCGGCTACATCACGCGGGCGCGCAGCCGGATCGACGAGCGGGCGCTGGAAATCCGGCTGACCGATGCTGGACGCGCACTGCGAGAACAGGCACGGCCAGTGCATGCCGGGGTGGCCGAACAGTCCGGCCTGCCGCCGGACGTGTTTGCCCGGATGCGCACAGAACTGCACATGCTGAGCGCGCACCTGAAGCAGCATGATCAGGCGGCGCACGGCGCCGGCTGATCAGCCGCCACTTCAAGCCGCCATTCAGTCGCCGAACAGCTTGCCTACGGCGTCTCCGACGCCTTTCACGACCGAACTGCCGGCGCTGCCTACCCCGCGCACCAGACCGCCAAGACTGACGCCGACCGATTCGGCGACGGCGCCGGTGACGCGGGTGGCGAATCCTTCGTTCAGCGAGAACGATGGATCATCAATGCGCCCTTCCAGTGTGAAGTCGACGCTGATGCGCTCGTCCCTGTCCTTCATCAATCCGACCACGGCCGCCCGCGGCAAGCCCATGAACGAGCCGCCGGAGGCAAGCTCCAGCCCTTTCAGCGTCAGCGTGCCGGGCGCCTTGAGGCGCTGGTCGACGACGACCGGCCGGATGTCCAGATCCATCGTGCCGCGCTTGACGCCGGTTTCCGCAGCACGGATCAGGTAGGGCTGGAAGGCCACCAGATCGACGCCACGCAGTGACAGCTCCAGCCGTGCATCCCGAGTCGCGGGCACTACTTCGCCCTGCAGCGTCAGGCGGCCATCCTGCCGCACACCTTTTACGACGCCCTCCACCTTGAGCGTGCTGGCGGTATCCAGTGCAGGAAGATCGACCGGCCCGATCTCTGCATTCAATGCCTGGAGCGTCAGCCGATGCGGTGTCCTGCGCACGCTGGCATCGTAGAAATCGAGCGCGGCATCGCGCAATTCGATGTGCGATACATGAACCGGAACGGACGTTTGGGGCGATGCATCCTGAACGCCTTCCTGAACAGGCGATTTCTCGAGCAGCGCGGGCAGCAGCCGCAGCGCGCCGTCACGCGTGCGGAGCATGGACAGATAGGCGCCATCGACCGTGATGCGCTCGATGCGCACGCGCGCCGACAGCAGGTCGCGCAGCTGCGGACGCACTTCGACACGCCGCGCACGCAACTCGTCATCGGTTGGCCATCCCTGCTTTCCATCGCGCTCGGCGCGGATGCGCACCTCGTGCAGCACGACTGATCCGAAGCCGACATCGATCTTCCCGACCTCGCCGCGCGGCCCCAGCGCCGCTTCGATTTGATGGCGCAGCAGAAGGGGCGCAAGCAGGAAGGCACCGAGCACCACCACGCCGGCCAGCAGCACGAGCAGAATGGCGCGACGCAGTCCGGAACTCATGCGCGCGTCAGTAGGAACCCGGCCGCGCCGCGTTGACGAAGCGGGTGTGTTCGCCTTGGAAGCCGAGCGTAACCGTGCCGGTCGGGCCGTTGCGGTGCTTGCCGATGATGATTTCGGCCAGCCCCTTGTCCTGTGTGTCCGGGTTGTAGACCTCGTCCCGGTAGATGAACATGATGATGTCCGCGTCCTGTTCGATGGCGCCCGATTCGCGCAGGTCGCTCATCACCGGGCGCTTGTTGGGTCGCTGTTCCAGTGCGCGGTTCAGCTGCGACAGCGCGATGATGGGCACATGCAGTTCCTTGGCCAGCGACTTGATGGAACGGGAAATTTCGGAAATTTCCGCGGTCCGGTTTTCGCCGTCGCGCGTGCCTGACATCAGCTGCAGGTAATCGACCACGATCAGGCCGAGCTTGCCGCATTGCCGGTACAGCCGCCGCGCGCGGGCGCGCAGGTCGGTCGGATTGATGCCGCCCGTCTCGTCGATGTGGATGGGCGCTTCATGCAGCTTGCCCAGCGCCATCGTCAATCGGCCCCAGTCATCGTCGGTCAGCCGTCCGGTGCGCAGACGGCTCTGATCGATCTTGGCAACCGACGACACGAAGCGCATTGCCAGCTGGGTGCCAGGCATTTCGAGTGAAAAGATGGCCACTGGCAGACCGATGTCGACGGCGATGTGCTCGGCGATATTCAGTGCGAACGAGGTTTTGCCCATGGCCGGGCGTCCGGCGACGATGATCATGTCGCCCGGCTGCAGGCCGGCCGTCTTCGCGTCGAGATCGATGTACCCGGTGGGGACACCGGTGACGTCGGACGGATCGTCGCGGTCGTACAGTTCCTGGATGCGGTTTACGACCTGAACCAGCAGCGGCTGGATGGCGACGAAGCCCGAGCCGCTGCTGGCACCGGCTTCCGCAATCTCGAAAATCTTCGATTCCGCCTCGTCGAGCAAGGTTTTCGCATCGCGCCCGCGGGGCGACAGCGCACTCGCTGCGATTTCATCGCCGACGCTGACCAGCTTGCGCAGGATGGCGCGCTCGCGGACGATTTCCGCGTAACGGCGGATATTCGCTGCGGACGGCGTGTTGTTGGCGATCTCGCCGAGATAGGCCAAACCGCCGGTCTGCTGCCCCTCGTCCGACTTTTCGATCGATTCATACACCGTGACGACGTCGGCCGGCTTGCCCTGCTCGATCAGTTTTGCGATGTGGCGGAAAATGCGGCGATGGTCATCGCGGTAGAAATCGGATTCGCCGACCTGGTCACCGACACGGTCCCAAGTGCTGTTGTCGAGCAACAGCCCGCCGATCAGCGATTGTTCGGCTTCGATCGAATGCGGCGGCAGCTTCAGGGCAGCGATCTGTCTGTCCTGCGAAGCCTGCGCCGCCTGCGCGTCGGGGTTACCTGCGTTGCGCACGATGCTCATTGTGTTGTTTTCATTTCCTGGAAGCGGTGCCGTCAATCCGGCAATCTAGTCCCGCCGGGCGAGCGGCACAACGGCACAAGCTGTGGATAAGCTGTGGGCAGCGACGTGGATATTCTGGAAGCACGTCTGGAAGCCGTATCGCAAAACAAAAAAGCCACCCGAGGGTGGCTTTCCTGCTGCGATCCGGCCAGCTGGCCGGAAGTGACGATCAGCTTTCGCCGACCACTGCCACCGTCACATTGACCAGCACATCCGAATGCAGCGCGATTTCGAACTGGTTTTCACCGGTCGTCTTCAGCGGACCGTCGGGCATGCGCACCATCGACTTGTCGACCGGAAAGGACTGGGCGACCAGTGCCTCGGCGATGTCTGACGTCGACACGGAGCCGAACAGGCGACCATCGACACCGGCTTTGCGCACGACCTGAACGGTCACGCCTTCCATCTTTTCGGCGACTGCCTTGGCGCTCGCCAGACGTTCGGCGGCTGCCTTTTCCAGTTCGGCGCGACGTGTTTCGAACACCGCCAGATTTTCCGGTGTCACGCGCTTGGCGCGGCCGGTCGGAATCAGGAAATTGCGGGCGTAACCGTCACGCACCTTCACCACATCGCCCAGATCGCCGAGCTTGGCCACTTTATCCATCAGGATGACTTGCATGGTCGTCTCCTCGCTTACTGGTGCAGGTCAGTGAAAGGCATCAGCGCAAGGAAGCGGGCGCGCTTGATGGCCGTGGACAGCTGGCGCTGATAGCCGGCACGGGTGCCGGTCAGTCGGGCCGGCATGATCTTGCCGTTCTCGGAGATGAAATCCTTCAGGATTTCAACGTCCTTGTAATCGATCTCTTCGATCTTCTCGGCGCTGAAGCGGCAGAACTTGCGGCGCTTGAACATGCTGCGCGATCCGCGGTCGTCCTTCTTCTTTGCGTTTTTCGGTCTGAAAGCCATGGTGGTTCCTTCCATTTTTGCGACGGTTCGCGGTCAGCGTTCCGTCACGAATTCGATGCTGTTCATGTGCATGACTGCCTGCCTGCTTCGTGCGCTGCGGGCAGCCATGAATCCCTGTGCGATCAACGCGGTTCCGAGCGGTGCAGCGGCGAGCAAACCGGCCTGGTCTCCGAGCAGCACGAAGTCGGTTTCAAGCCTGACTTCGCGCAGCACGCCGTTTTCGATCTGCTGCGAGTGGTGTTCGAGACATCCCCGCAGGATCGGCACGCCAGCCGGTGTGTGCCTCAGCGCATCACGTTCGATCAGGGTGGCGTGCAACGTGAAACTGTTGATTGCCTGACCGGACGGATTCGCCTTGCGCTCCGTATCCGTTCCGCCGTCGATCAAGCGGCCGGCTGTTCGGCGACCGGTTCGGCTTCCGCAGCCGGTGCCGAGTCAGCGGACGGAGCCAGCAGCGAGCGCGACTTCTCTTCCTTCATCATCGGCGAAGGCGTCACGACGGCCTTGCGCATCTTGATCGTCAGATGGCGCAACACCGCATCGTTGAATTTGAAGGCGTGCTCGAGTTCGGCCAGCGTTTCGTTGTCGCACTCGATGTTCATCAGCACGTAGTGCGCCTTGTGCACCTTCTGGATCGGGTAGGCCAGCTGGCGGCGCCCCCAGTCTTCCAGACGATGGATGCTGCCGCTGCGGCCGGTCACCAGCGTGCGGTAGCGCTCGACCATTGCGGGCACCTGCTCGCTCTGGTCCGGATGGACGATGAAAACCACTTCGTAATGTCGCATGTAATCTCCTTGCGGTTTTTGCCAGCCTGCCCTGCGGCAGACCTGGCGGTTAAGCCTCCCGGCATGCGAATCCGGTGAGGCAAGGTAAGCCAAACATTATAGCCCGGAAAATTAAGACCTTACAAGCCAGTCCGGGCGCTGCGCTGGCGTCTGGCCTCGAACAGGCAGATGCCGCTGGCCACCGATACATTCAGGCTTTCGACGGTGCCGTGCATCGGAATCATCGCCAGCACGTCGGCGGTTTCGCGCGTCAGCCGACGCAGGCCATCGCCTTCCGCGCCGAGTACCCAGGCGACGGCGCCCGACTGGTCGACGGCATACATCGACTGCGTCGCCTCGCCGGCTGCGCCGATGGTCAGAATGTCGCGTTCCTTCATTTCGCGCAGGCTGCGCGCGAGGTTGGTGACCGTCACATAGGGCACGGTATCCGCCGCGCCACTGGCCACCTTGATCGCCGTGGCGTTCAGGCCGACCGCGCGGTCGCGCGGTGCGATCACGGCATGGGCGCCGGCCGCATCGGCCACACGCAGGCAGGCGCCGAGATTATGGGGATCCTGGATGCCGTCGAGCACCAGCAGCAGCGGCGGCTCCGACAACGCATCGAGCACGTCGTCCAGCGAGCGATAGGGAATCTGCGCCAGCACGCGCGCCACCACCCCCTGATGGCGGGCTGCACCACCTGCCAGCCCGTCAAGCCGCGCTGGATCGGTCTGCACCAGCTTCACACCGGCCGCTTCGGCAGCGCGGACGAGGTCGCGCATGCGGCCGTCGGTCCGTGCCGTCGAAACGAACACTTCCTTCACACTGTCCGCGGCGTGACGGATTTTCGCCGTCACCGCGTGGAAGCCGAAGATGTAACGCGTGTCGCCACTCATTTCCGGCCACCGCGCTTCGGTGCGGCCGACTCAGGCGGGGTCTCTTTCGTCCCGCCGCCGTTTGCTGCGGCCGGCTTCGATGATTTGGCGGGCGACTTCGAAAGCAACAAGGCGGCTGGCTTGCCGGCAGATTTCGCAGTCGGCTTCGTGGCCTGCGACTTTGTGGCCTTTGCCTTCGCGGGCTCTGGTTTTGCAGTCTTGGGCTTCGCAGCCTTTTTCGCGCCGCTTTTGGCTGGCTTGGCCGGTGCGTCGGGCGCTGCCTTCGATCCGGCTTTCGGTTTCTTGCCGACGGATGGCTTGTCCGGGACCGCGTACGGGGACGAAGCGGCCGCGGACGCCTGGGCCGCCTTCCTGGCTGCTCGACCCCGACCGGTCTTCACCGCCTTCGGCGGCGGCGCGGGCTCGACCGGTTCGACCGCGACCCGCTTGCGCGACGAGGGGCCGGTCGGCGCGGCTTTCGGCGTCAGCGATGCGCGCGGCACGCGACCGAAGTCCTCGCCGCCGCCCGCCAGCCTGAACTCGATGCGGGTGTTGTCCAGATCCACCCGCACGACCTGAATGCGCACCCGGTCGGCGAGGCGATACATGCGACCGCTGCGCTCACCGACCAGACGGTGCTTGCCCTCTTCGTAGTGGAAGTAATCGGCGCCCAGTTCGGAAATGTGCACCAGCCCTTCGATGAAAACATTGTCGAGCGCGACGAACAGGCCGAACGGCACCACGGCCGACACGCTGCCTTCGAACTCTTCGCCGACGCGGTCCTGCATGAAATAGCACTTGAGCCAGTTCTGAACATCGCGGCTGGCTTCGTCGGCACGACGCTCTGTGGTTGAGCAGTGCAGGCCGATATCCGACCAGTCACCCGGCTCGTAACGCTTCTTCGCCAGCGCCGCCTTGATCGCACGATGCACCAGCAGGTCGGGATAACGGCGGATCGGCGAAGTGAAGTGGGTGTAGGCCTCGTAGGCGAGACCGAAGTGACCCACGTTGTCGGGGCTGTACACCGCCTGACGGAGCGAACGCAGCATCACTGTCTGCAGCAGCTGGCGGTCCGGGCGGTCGCCGATCTGCGTCAGCAGTGCGGCGTAGTCCTTTGCGTGCGGCTTGTCGCCGCCACCCAGCTGAAACCCGAATTCGCCGAGGAAGGCGCGCAGCTTCTGCAACCGGTCCTCGCTCGGTCCTTCGTGCACGCGGTACAGCGTCGGCTGCTTGCTGTCTTCGAGAAAGCGCGATGCGCAAACGTTGGCCGCGAGCATGCATTCCTCGATCAGCCGATGCGCATCATTGCGGGCGTAAGGCACGATGCGGTCGATCTTGCCCTCGTCGTTGAACAGCATCAGCGTTTCGACGGTTTCGAAGTCGATTGCGCCGCGCTTGGCGCGCGCCTTCTCGAACACGCTGAACACCGCATCAAGCGCTTCGAGTCGCGGCAGCAACGGCTTCAGGCGCTCGCGTGTCGCGGGGTCCTTGTCGTAGATCGCCGCCGCCACTTCGGTGTAGGTCAGTCGTGCCCTTGAATTCATCACGGCGGCGTAGAAGCTGTAATGCTGGATGGCACCGGTGGCCGACACGTCCATGTCGCACACCATGCACAGGCGGTCGACTTCGGGGTTCAGCGAGCACAGGCCGTTCGACAGCTTCTCCGGCAGCATCGGGATGACGCGGCGCGGGAAATACACCGAATTGCCGCGTTCGAAGGCATCGATGTCGAGCGGCGCGTCCGGCTTCACGTAGTGACTGACATCGGCGATGGCGACGATCAGGCGAAAGCCCTTGCCCTGCCGTTCAGCGTAGACCGCGTCGTCGAAGTCGCGCGCGGTCTCACCGTCGATGGTGACCAGCGGCAGCCCCCGCAGGTCTTCGCGCTTGCCGATGTCTTCCGGTCGCACTTCCTCGGGCAGGCGCTTTGCTGCCGCCAGTGCCTTGGCGGAAAATTCGTGCGGCATGTCGTGCTTGCGCAGCGCGATTTCGATCTCCATGCCGGAGTCGCCGAAATTGCCCAGTATCTCGACCACGCGCCCGATCGGCGGCGTGTAGCGGGTCGGCTGTTCGATCAGTTCGACTTCCACCACGCTGCCTGCAGCAGCCTTCAGTGCCCGCTTCCCCTTTTCGGGCGCAGCCAGCACGATCTGCTGGCGGATGCGGCGATTCTCGGCAATGCAGAACTGCACGCCATGCTCTTCCACGACGCGGGCGACCAGGCGGGTATTGCCTCGCTCGGTAACCTCAACCACCCTGCCCTCACGCCGGCCGCGCCGATCGAGCCCGGTCACCCGCACCAGCACACGGTCACCGTGCAGCACGCTGCGCATTTCCTGCGCGCTGAGGAAGATATCGCCCTTGTCCCCCTTTTCGCCTTTCTTGTCCTTGCCGTCACCGGTGATGACGAAGCCGAACCCGTCCGGGTGGCCTTCGACTCGACCCGCGACGAGGTCCGCCTTGTCGGGAATGATGTAGGCATCGCGCCGGTTGCGCATCAACTGCGCTTCGCGTTCCATCGCGCTCAGGCGGCGTACGAAGTGCTCGCGCTCCTCCGGCTGGATGTCGAGTGTCTGCACAAGCTCGTCGGCGCTCATCGGCATGCCGGCTTCTTCGAGTGTCTGCACGATGTACTCGCGGCTCGGCAGCGGATTGTCGTAGCGGGTCGACTCGCGTTCGAAGAACGGGTCGGCGCGACGGATCTTGCTGGGTGAATTCTTCTTCTCTGTTTCTCTTGACAACGTAAATGCTTTCTTTAGAATGCGCAGCCTCTTGCCCAGGTGGCGAAATTGGTAGACGCGCTAGTTTCAGGTACTAGTGCCGCAAGGTGTGGAGGTTCGAGTCCTCTCCTGGGCACCAAGAAGCAAGGACGAAAGCCGACAGCGATGTCGGCTTTTTTCTTTTGTGCTCCGCCTTCGTTCTGTCGCCCTTCCTGACCGCACTGTTCACTTTGTTCATTATGAACCGCAGGGCCCTGACGGGCATGCGGTCCATGGTCCCGCCATCGCTCACTCGAACGGATGGCGCAGCAGAATGGTTTCGGTACGGTCAGGACCGGTGGAAATCATGTCGACCGGTACGCCGCAGATTTCCTCGATGCGCTTCAGGTAACTGCGGGCATTCGCCGGCAGTTCATCGAGCGCCTTGATACCGAAGGTCGTGTCCTTCCAGCCCGGCAGCGTTTCATACACCGGCTCGCAGCGCGACAGCTCCTCTGCACCGACCGGCAGGATGTCCGACAGTTCTCCGTCGATGCGGTAGCCGGTACATACCTTCAGCTCCTCGACGCCATCCAGCACGTCAAGCTTGGTCACGCACAGGCCGGAAATTCCATTGATCTGGATCGAACGCTTCAGCGCGGCGGCATCGAACCAGCCGCAGCGACGCGGGCGACCCGTGGTGGCCCCGAACTCGTTGCCCTTGGTGGCCAGATGGCGTCCGGTGTCATCGAACAGTTCGGTCGGGAACGGTCCGCCGCCGACGCGCGTCGTGTAGGCCTTGGTGATGCCGAGCACGTAGTGCAGCATCGTCGGACCGACGCCAGCACCCGCTGCAGCGGCACCCGCCACGCAGTTGCTCGACGTGACGAAGGGATAGGTACCATGGTCGATATCGAGCAGCGTGCCTTGTGCACCCTCGAACAGCAGGTTGGAACCCGCCTTGTTCGCTTCGTACAGTGCGCGCGGCACGTCGGCCACCAGCTTTTCGATACGAGGCGCCAGCGCGAGCGCACCGTCAAGCGTTTCCTGGAAGTCGACCTTGGGTGCGCCGAAGTACTGCGTCAGCACGAAGTTGTGATAGTCGAGTATCTCGGCCAGCTTGGCTGCAAAGCGCGTCGGACGCAGCAGGTCCTGCAGGCGCAACGCACGGCGCGCCACCTTGTCCTCGTAGGCCGGGCCGATACCGCGGCCGGTGGTACCGATCTTGTTCTCGCCCTTGGCCGTCTCGCGCGCACGATCAAGTGCCTGGTGATAGGGCAGGATCAGCGGACAGGCCTCGGATATGCGCAGGCGCGCCGCAACATCGACACCGGCGGCTTCCAGTTCGTCCATCTCGGACAACAGCGCCTCCGGTGAGAGCACGACACCATTGCCGATATAGCAAGCGACGCCTTCGCGCAGCACGCCGCTCGGAATCAGGTGCAAAACGGTTTTCTTGCCGCCGATCACCAGCGTGTGGCCGGCGTTGTGACCGCCCTGGAAGCGCACCACACCCTGTACCGAGTCGGTCAGCCAGTCGACGACCTTGCCCTTGCCCTCGTCGCCCCACTGACTGCCGACGACCACTACATTCTTTGCCATGCTCTAAACCTTTCTATCGAGCGACACGATCTGCCACTCACCTTCGACGAATTCCAATTGGCGGTCACATGCAAGTTCGGCGACATCGGCCGAATGACCCGGCAGGTCGATCACCACGATTTCGCCAGCGTCGCGCAGTGCGCGAACCCGCTGCATCAGCACGACATCATGGCCATGCGGCGCACGGATGCCCTGCCGCCGTTCGAGTTGCGGCGCCTGCCGCGCCAACTGTCGCAGATCCAGGCTGAACCCGGTCGCAGGACGCGCACGGCCGAAACTTCGGCCCACCTCATCGTAGCGCCCGCCAAGCGCGATCGCCTGCGCCTGACCGGCACAGTATGCGGCGAACGTGATTCCGCTGTGGTAGTGATAGCCGCGCAGGTCTGCCAGGTCGAAACCGAGCACATCAGTATCGACCGACGCACCTACGCGCTCAAGCTCGGCCAGTGCGGTCGAAATTTCCGGATAATCCGGCAGCGCAGCGCGCGCGCGCGCGAGCGTATCGGCCTTCCCGTACAGATCGGGCAGCGCAAGGAAAGCAGCCTTGAGCGTGGCAGGCTCATCCACCAGCAGTTGTCGAAGGGATGGCATGTCCTTCGCCTGAAGCGCTGCAAACAAGTCCTGCAGTCCGTCATCGCTGCGCAGCTGAGGTGACTCCAGGCGGTCGGCCAGCGCCCGAAAAATGCCGACATGGCCAAAATCGATGCGTGCCAGCGCAACCTGAGCAATATCGAGCGCCCCGAGCAGCAAGGTCACTACCTCGACATCGGCCTCTATTCCTGCGTGGCCGTAAAGTTCCGCACCAAGCTGTATCGGCTCCCGCGTGGCATTGAATCCGGACGGCAGTGCATGGACGACCGGGCCGCAGTAGCACAGGCGGACGACGCCGTTGCGGTTCAGCAGATGGGAATCGATGCGCGCGACCTGGGGCGTGATGTCGGCGCGCAGCCCCATCGTCCGGCCCGACAGCTGATCGACCAGTTTGAAGGTGCGCAGATCCATGTCGCGCCCGCTGCCGGTCAACAATGACTCGATGTATTCGACCAGCGGCGGGACGACGAGCTCGTAGCCTTGGGTCAGGCACTCATCGAGCAGGCGCCGACGCAGGTTTTCGACCTGGCGTGCCTCGTCGGGCAGCAGGTCTTCGATCGATTCGGGCAATAACCAGCGACGCATCACTTGAACAGCGCAATCAGCGCAATACCGATAATCATTGAGGTCAGACCGACGAAACGAAGCTGGCCGTCGGCCAGCTCGGTCGCTCTGCGAAAGGTTTCACGCCACAGGCGCGGCGCCACGAAAGGCAGAACGCCCTCGATGACGAGCATCAAACCCAAGGCGATGAGCAGAATTGAATCCATCATGAAAAAAGCACAGCCCGCATTGCGGGCTGGTGACTTTTCATTCCGTACGGCGAATAAATAACCGGTCTACTATACAGCAGCTCGGACACCAAGGGGTCCGACGCCTATTTCACGGGCTGCCTGCCGCTGTTGTTGAGGTAGCGGAAGAAGTCGGATGTCGGCTCGACCACCATCAGGTCGCTTTTGTTGCGGAAGCTCTTCTGGTACGCGTCCATGCTGCGGTAGAAGGCGTAGAACTCCGGATTGGCGCCGAAGGCATCTGAATAGATGGCCGCCGCCTGCGCATCGCCGTCACCCTTGACCTTCTGCGCTTCGCGATAGGCTTCCGCGACGATGATTTCACGCTGGCGGTCGGCGTCGGCACGGATCTTCTCCGCTTCAGCCGAACCCAGCGAACGCAACTCGTTGGCAACCCGCTTGCGCTCCGCTTCCATCCGGCGATACACCGATTCCGACACTTCGGTCGGCAGATCGACGCGCTTCAGCCGTACATCGACGATTTCCACACCGATCTTGACCGCGTCGACATTGGCCTTGCTGCGCATGTCTTCCATGATCCTTTCGCGCTCGCCCGATACGACCTCATTGACCGTGCGACGCCCGAACTCTTCGCGCAGACCGGCGTTCACCGTCTGCAGCAGACGCGTTTCCGCGAGCCGCTCGTTGCCGCCGACCGAAATGTAGTACTGCTTGACGTCGGTGATGCGCCACTTGATGAACAGATCGACCAGCACATTCTTCTTTTCCGACGTGATGTAGCGCTCGGGGTCAGCGCTGTCGAGTGTCAGGATGCGGCGGTCGAACAGACGCACGTTCTGCACCAGCGGCCACTTGAAGTGCAGGCCGGGCTGCTCGATCACGGTGCGGACCTCACCGAGCTGGAACACGATGGCGTACTGGCGTTGATCGACCGTAAACAGCGAACTGGACAGCACGATCAGCGCAACGATGATTCCGCCGAAGAACAGAGGTAGCTTTTCGCGCATCAACGCTCTCCCCGCTCACGTGCGCGAAGGGCATCGCGCGATCGCATGTCGGCCGCTGCAGCGTCACCGGACATCGAAGGAAGCGTCGTCGATTCGTTGCTGCGACTGCCCGCCGCGACGTCGACCGCAGCGGCGCCTGCCTGTTGCATCAGCTTGTCGAGCGGGAGATACAGCAGGTTATTGCCGCCCTTCGCGTCGAGCAGCACCTTGCTCGTATTCATCATGACCTGTTGCACCGTGTCTATGTACATACGCTGGCGCGTGACTTCGGGCGCTTTCACGTATTCGGCAAGAATCTGCTTGAAGCGACTGGCATCGCCCTGCGAAGTCGCGATGATCCGTTCCTTGTAGCCGTTGGCCTCTTCTAGCAGTCGCGATGCAGTACCGCGCGCCTTCGGAATGACGTCATTGGCGTAAGCCTGACCTTCGTTCTTCTGCCGTTCCAGATCCTGCCCGGCCTTGACGGCGTCGTCGAAAGCGGCCTGCACCTGTTCGGGCGGCTGGGCGTTCTGCAGCGTCAGGCGGCTGATCTGGATGCCGGTCTGATAGCGGTCGAGTATCTGCTGCATGATGCGCTGCGCGTCGACTGCAATCTGTTCCCGTCCTTCATAGAGAACAAAGTCCATCTTGCTCTTGCCGACTACCTCCCGCATCGCCGTTTCAGCGGCATGTACAACCGACTCTTCGGGCAGGCGGTTCTGAAACAGGTACGCCACAGGATCCTTCAGGATGTACTGCACCGCGAACTGAATGTTGATGATGTTCTCGTCGTCGGTGAGCATCAGTGCTTCCTTGAGCACCTTGTTGCGTTCCGCACCGCGATAACCCACTTCGACCGTACGCACGCCGGTCAGATTGACCAGCTCGTGCGAGTCGATCGGATACGGCAGGCGCCACTGCAGTCCCGGGTCGGTCGTCTCGACAAGCTTGCCGAAACGCAGCACGACGCCGCGCTGGCTTGCATCAACGATGTAAAGACCGCTGGCCAGCCAGACGATGACGATCAGGCCGAGAACCACGCCGATGCCACTGCCGAACTGACGCGGTGTCACCGGCGGACGGCTTTCGCCACCGCCATTGTTCGACTTGCCGCCGAAAAGACCGGCCAGACGCTTGTTGAAATCGCGCCACAGGTCTTCCAGATCGGGAGGTCCCTGGTTGCCGCCTTTGTTGCCATTGCCGCCCTGATTGCCCCAGCGGGGGTCATTCAGCGACATCAAGATCGCATTCAGCACGTTCGGATTGGACAGGTAAGGATGAAAGTTGAGGGGAGCGCTTGTCGTCTTCCGTGGAAGACATGTCACCGCTCTCTGCTGAGCTGATCACTCGGAGTGCGGAATTCGTCCGCGGTTCCAGATTCAGCCCTCTGGGATCGTCATTTGGCTGCACCCGCTGCGCGGCGGCAATCTTTTCAGCCTGCAATCGCGCCGCGATGACTGACCGCAAATCGGCCAAACCCGCTCCGGTGCGAGCACTCACGCGTACTTTGCAAATGTTATCACAGCCAGCCGGATCGGCTCCCGGCTGCAGCGCAGGCATCAGGTCTACCTTGTTCAGCACCCGTATCTGCGGCACCGCATCGGCCCCGATTTCGGCCAGCACACGATCGACCGCCGCGATCTGCGCATCGCGATCCGGCGCAGACGAGTCGATGACGTGCAGCAGCAGGTCTGCGCCGGCCGTTTCTTCAAGCGTCGCGTGAAACGCGGCAACCAGTGTGTGCGGCAGGTCGCGAATGAAGCCGACCGTGTCCGACAGCACCACTTGCCCGAACTCGCCGAGATAGAGCTGGCGGGAAGTCGTGTCCAGCGTGGCGAACAACTGATCGGCGGCGTAGCTGCCCGCTTTCGTCAGCGCGTTGAACAGCGTGGACTTGCCTGCGTTCGTATAGCCGACGAGCGCAACCACAGGCGTGGCCTGCCGCTCGCGCGACTTTCGACGCACGCCGCGCTGGCGCTCGACCTTTTCGAGCCGCTCCTTCAGCGCCTTCACCCGGTGGCCGAGCAGGCGACGGTCGGTTTCAAGCTGCGTTTCACCCGGCCCACGCAAGCCGATGCCGCCCTTCTGCCGCTCCAGGTGGGTCCAGCCGCGCACCAGACGGGTCGACAAGTGTTCGAGCTGGGCCAGTTCGACCTGCAGCTTGCCCTCATGGCTGCGCGCGCGCAGCGCGAAGATATCGAGAATGAGTGCATTGCGATCAATGACGCGTCGCGATAGCGCCCGCTCGAGATTGCGCTGCTGGCTGGCCGACAGCTCGTGGTTGAACAGGACGATGTCCGCTTCGTTGGCATTGGCGAGGTCGAGAATCTCGGCCACCTTGCCCTTGCCGGCGAAGGTGGCCGGATCGGGAGCCTGCCGCTTGCCACCCGCGCGAGCGACCGGCACCGCGCCCGCACTCAGTGCGAGCAGCGTGAATTCGTCCAGTCGGTCTTCGTAGTCGCCTTTGCCAAGGTCAAGCTGGACGATGACAGCACGCTCGCCGGTTTCCGGCCGCTCAATCATGTGGACAAAGTACCTGCCGGTGACCGTTTTTGCCGGTCAAGCGCTGTCGCCCTGGTCGTGCTGGATATTCACCGGACGCGCCGGCACGACGGTCGAAATTGCGTGCTTGTAGACCATCTGCGTCACCGTGTTCTTGAGCAGTACAACGTACTGGTCGAACGACTCGATCTGACCCTGGAGCTTGATGCCATTAACAAGGTAGATCGCGACCGGCACGTGCTCACGGCGCAGGGTGTTGAGGAAGGGGTCTTGTAGCATTTGCCCTTTGTTGCTCATGTGGACACCTCTTGTTTATTTGAAATAGGACTCTACTGGATTTTTTGATGCACCGCAGCTTCAGACCCCGGGCCACGCATTTTGATCCCCGATTGCGCCATCATTTCTTCGATGCGACGAACGGATTGTGCGCGGTGCGGAATTCAACCCTCAGCGGGGTGCCCTGAAGCCGGAATATTTCCAGAAAATAGTGTTCGAGATAGCGCCGGTAACTTTCGGCAATATGTTCGAGTGCAGCGCCGTGGATGACGATGATCGGCGGATTCATTCCGCCTTGGTGGGCATAGCGCATCTTGGGCCTGAACAGGCCGTGTTTCGGGGGCGACTGTTTTTCGACTGCCGCCTGCAGCGCGCGCGTCAGCCTTGGTGTGGGCAGTTTGGTCATCGCGGCTGCGTAGGCGGCGTCCACCGCGCCAAAGAGGCCGCTCACGCCCAATCCCTCGAGCGCCGAAATGTACAGGTGGCGAGCGAACCCCAGAAAACCCAGCTTGCGTGCGATTTCACGCTTGAAGATTTCGCGCCGGTAACTGTCCACGGCGTCCCACTTGTTGACGGCCAGCACCAGGGCACGGCCGCTCTCGACGATGAAACCACCGATATGGGCGTCCTGATCGGACACTTCCTGCGTCGCATCGAGTACCAGCACACAGACATTCGCCTGCTCGATCGCCTGCACCGTCTTGATGACCGAAAACTTCTCGATCGTTTCGAATACCCGGCCCTTGCGGCGCAGCCCCGCCGTATCGATCAGCGTGTAGCGCTTGCCATTGCGTTCGAAAGGGATGCTGATCGCGTCGCGCGTCGTACCGGCCTGATCGAAGGCGATCACACGCTCTTCGCCCAGCAGCGCATTGATCAGCGTCGATTTCCCGACGTTCGGGCGACCGGCCACGGCAATCTTCGGTACGCGATCATCCGGCTCCGCTTCGTCGTCGTCGGCAAACCCGCTCAGGCAATGATCAAGCAGGCTGCGAACGCCTTCGCCGTGGGCGGAGGAAATCACGTGCAGCTCACCCAGCCCGAGCTCGTGGAACTCGGCCGCGACGATTTCCTGCCGCATGCCTTCTGCCTTGTTCACCGCAACGACCAGAGGTTTGCCGACCCGGCGCAGACGGGCCGCGATTTCCCGGTCGTGCGCGGTCAGTCCGGCACGACCATCGACCAGGAAAATCAGTACATCCGCTTCGGCAATCGCCTGTTCGGCCTGCGCTGCCATTTCGACCATGATGCCGTCGCGTGCTGTCGGCTCGAAACCACCGGTATCCACTACGAGAAACGGCCGGTCGCCGAGGCGCCCGTTGCCGTAATGACGGTCGCGCGTCAGACCGGGAAAATCGGCGACGAGTGCGTCTCGGGTTTTGGTCAGCCGATTGAACAGCGTCGACTTGCCGACGTTGGGGCGACCTACGAGTACCAGGACGGGTTTCAAGCTATTTCCTCAGCGGGCCGCGAGGGCCCGCACGATGCCGGCGCGGCTCTGCGCCACGAAAGCGGTGCCATAGGGTCGAAGCGACGCACTGATCGTGCTGCCGTCACCCTTGACCCGGGCGACGAAGGCGCCATTTTCGGTGCTCAGCAGGTGCAGCAGGCCTTCACCGTCGGCGACGACTACAGCGCCTTCGAGCGCCAACGGTCGTCCCGGATAGCGGCGCTTGAGCTTGTCCTGCTTCCAGACGCTGGCGCCGGTCGCGCGATCCAGGGCATGAACGGCACCGTTGTCATCACTGACGTAGAGATTCTGGGCATCGATATCGATGCCGGCGGCACTCGATATGTCGCGTGTCCAGATCGATTTACCGGTACTCAGTTCAAAGCACGCAACACGCCCCTGAAAGGCCGAGGCGCACACGTCGCGACCGACGATGACCGGCAGGCTGGATACGTCGGCGATACGTTCGAGCTCCGTCGCGCCGCGCGACAGTGCCACGTTGGATTCCCACACCGCTACACCTGTGCTGCGATTGATGGCAACGAGCTTGCCGCCGGGGAATCCTGCAATCAACAGCGACGGTGTGCTGATCACGCCAGCATGGGTGCGCAGCGTGAGCGACGGATTCGGTCGCTGGTAATTCCACTTGCGCGTGCCGTCGATCGCCGTGAAAGCCTGGATACGGCTGTCGGCGCTGCGCACGAACACCATGTCATCGGTCACCAGCGGCGCACTCAGCACCTCGGAACTGACGAGGCCTTCCCACAGCGGCTTGCCGTCGAGGTCGAACACCAGCACGTCGCCCTTTTCAGTGCCCACCACCAGCTGGCGCTCATTGGCGCCGATGCCGCCCGACAAGGGCTTGCCGGCATTGATCTTCCAGACCTGTTTGCCGTCGTCCAGACGGGCGATCGTGCCATCGCGCGCTGCGACAAAGGTGCTTTTGCCGATCACCGCAGGTTCGAACACCGAATTGCCGGACTGACCGACTTCGTAGCGCCACAGTTCGGTCACCGGAAGGCTGGCTTCAAGCGGCTCGAGTACCGGCATCTTGAGTTTGGGCGGGCCGCTGAACGGATTGAGGCTGTCGAGGCTGTCGAGCGTCGAACCGCATCCCGCCAGCAGGGCACTGGCCGCCAGCAGAACGGTCAATCGCGTCACCGGGCGCCACCGACTGCGTCGAGCTTGATCTCGACCACATTGCGATAGCCCTGCGGTGCAGCACCGGCCAGCGCACCGCCTGCCTTGGCGTTTTCGTCAATCTTCGTCAGTGCGGCCTGGTAGGCCGTACGGGCTTCATCACGCTTGTCCTGCAGCAGCAGCACGTCACCACGTGCTTCGAGAAAGCGCGCTTCGAGCGTTGGATCGACCTTGCCGTCGAGCTGTTTGTTCGCCTCGTCAAATGCCTGTTCCTCGATCAGCACATACGCGAGGCGCAGGCGGCCGAGGTCGCGCAGCATGTTTTCCGGAGCATTCGCCTTCACCCATTCCAGCTGCGCGCGCGCGGTCTTGGTGTCGCCGTTGTCGACATGCAGCTTGGCCGACAGCAGCGCGCCCAGGCTCGCATACGCGCTGCCGCCGAAATGTTCGGTCAGCTGTCCTGCGGTTTCGCGGGTTTTCTTCAGGTCACCGACAAGGGCGGCATCCTGCAGCGCGTCGAACACGACGCTGGCCTTCACCGCCTGGTCGCGGTTGTACCAGTTCCACGCCTGATAGCCGATCAGCGAGGCTGAAACCGCGATCACCGTCCAGGTGATCAGGTTGCCCCACGCCGCCCACCATGCCTTGATGGTCGAAAGCTGTTCCTGTTCTTCGAGATCGAGTGCTGCCATGTCCTGGACTCCTGTCCGGTTTTTTCCGGTTGTAGATTGATTTTCAGTGCAACAGCGGTTCGTCTTCGTCGGTGTCGTCGCCACCGAGCAGCAGCATGGCCAGATGTTCGGCCACGTCGTCGCGGCTGATCCGCATCTGGTCACCCCCGCGCAGGGGCTTGAACGTGACATCACCCGATGCGACTTCGTCTTCGCCCAGTATCAGCGCGACCGCAGCGCCGGACGCATCGGCGCGCTTCATCTGCGACTTGAAGCTGCCGCCGCCGCAATGCATCAAGGTGGCGAAACCCGCGTCGCGCAACTGTTCCGCAAGTGCGAATGCCTCCGCCTGGACGCCTTGTCCAGAGTGGACGACATAGGCTTCCGGACGTTCGATCAGCGCGTCGGCCTGCACCGGATTCCACAGTGACAAAAGGCGCTCGACGCCCATTGCAAAGCCGGCTGCCGGAGCCGGTTTGCCACCGAGCTGCGACACCAGACCGTCGTAGCGACCGCCGGCACATATCGTTCCCTGGGCGCCAAGCTGGTCGGTCACCCACTCGAATACGGTGAGGTTGTAGTAATCCAGGCCGCGCACCAGGCGCGGATTGATGCGGAACGGAATATTCGCGGCGCGCAGCGTGTCCTGGATGGCGGTGAAATGGGCGATCGATTC
This sequence comes from Methyloversatilis sp. RAC08, assembly GCF_001713355.1. Classification (NCBI taxonomy): domain Bacteria; kingdom Pseudomonadati; phylum Pseudomonadota; class Betaproteobacteria; order Nitrosomonadales; family Sterolibacteriaceae; genus Methyloversatilis; species Methyloversatilis sp. RAC08. The sequence continues at coordinate 40,671 of NZ_CP016448.1, forward strand.
CTTGCCCAGATAGTCGGACAGCTTAGGCGCCGCCTCGACCAGCGCCTGCATGGCCGGGTTCTTGGTATCGAGGATGCGCAGAGGATTGCTGTGCAGGCGGCGCTTCGCGTCGTCGTCCAGCTGTTCCTGGTGCGCCTCGAAATAGGCGATCAGTGCTGCGCGATGCTGCATGCGCTCCTCGGGCGAACCGAGCGAGTTGATTTCGAGCCGGATGCCCATCAGGTCAAGGTCATCCCACAGGCGCTGACACATCATGATCAGTTCGGCGTCGACATCGGGCCCGGCGTAGCCGAGCGCTTCCACGCCGACCTGGTGGAACTGGCGGTAGCGACCCTTCTGCGGCCGCTCGTGGCGGAACATCGGGCCCATGTACCAGAGCTTGCGCGGGCTGTCATACAGCAGATTGTGTTCGGTCACGGCACGCACGCATGAAGCAGTACCTTCCGGACGCAGCGTCAGGTTTTCACCGTTGAGCGCATCCTCGAAGGAATACATTTCCTTCTCGACGATGTCGGTGACTTCGCCGATCGCACGCTTGAACAACGGGGTGTGCTCGAGCAGCGGCATGCGGATCGGCCGATAGCCGTAGGCGCGCAGCCAGTCGCGCACGATGGTTTCGAAGGCTTCCCAGCGTTCTGCCTCGTCCGGCAGGATGTCGTTCATGCCGCGAACGGCTTGCAGTTTGCTCATTGTTCTGTGTTCAGGCGCCGGTAGTGCCGGCGATCTTCCTGGTATAGGTGCGGGCCACATAGGCATCGACGATGCTGCGAAACTCGGCAGCGATGTTGTCGCCCTTCAGCGTGACGGTCTTTTCGCCGTCCTCGAATACCGGCGCCACCGGTGTTTCGCCGGTGCCCGGCAGCGAAATGCCGATGTTGGCATGCTTGCTCTCACCCGGGCCATTCACGACGCAGCCCATCACGGCCAGCGTCATCCGCTCGACGCCGTCGTACTGCGTTTTCCAGTCAGGCATCCGGTCGCGCACGTAACTCTGGATGTCGGACGCCAGTTCCTGGAAGAAGGTTGAGGTGGTGCGTCCACAGCCCGGGCAGGCTGCGACCATCGGCGTGAAGGCGCGCAGTCCCATGGTCTGCAGCATTTCCTGCGCCACGATCACTTCCTTCGTGCGATCGCCGTTGGGCTCCGGCGTAAGCGACACGCGGATGGTGTCACCGATGCCCTGCTGAAGCAGTACCGCCATCGCCGCCGTCGACGCCACGATGCCCTTGGAACCCATGCCGGCTTCGGTCAGGCCGAGATGCAGCGGGTAATCGCAGCCCTTCGCGAGTTCGCTGTAGATGGCGATCAGGTCCTGCACGCCGCTGACTTTGCACGAAAGGATGATGCGATCCGGCGACAGGCCCCATTCGACCGCCTGCGCCGCACTTTCCAGCGCCGATGTCACCATGGCTTCGCGCATCACTTCGATGGCGTCCTTGGGCTGCGGCCGGCGGGCGTTTTCGTCCATCACGCGCGCCAGCAGGGTCTGGTCGAGGCTGCCCCAGTTCACGCCGATGCGCACCGGCTTGTCGTAACGGCAGGCGATTTCGATCAGCGCAGCGTACTGTTCGTCGCGCTTGCTGCCCTTGCCCACATTGCCCGGATTGATGCGCAGCTTGTCCAGTGCCTCGGCGCAGGCTGGATGCTCGCGCAGCAACTTGTGGCCGTTGAAGTGGAAATCGCCTACCAGCGGCACATCCACATTCATCTTCAGCAGCTGCTCGCGCACCCTGGGCACGGCGGCCGCGGCCTCCATCGTATTTACCGTGATGCGCACAATTTCCGAACCGGCGCGCGCCAGCTGGGCCACCTGGATGGCGGTCGAAATGTGGTCCTCGGTGTCGGTATTGGTCATTGACTGCACGACCACCGGCGCTGCCGAACCAATCGTGACGCCTGCGACCCTGACCGTACGTGTCGCACGACGGACCAGCGAACTCATAGCTTGATCACCCATTACTCGAGCCTCAGTCGCGCAACATCAACCTTGATCGACGGCGCCAGGTCATGCGGCTGTCCATCGACCTTCAAGGTCACGGAACGCGCGTTTCCGATGACCAGAGAGACCGGAAAGGTGGCATTCACCGTCCGTGTGCTACCGCTTCGATTCAGGTCCGACAGCAGGATGGCGTCACTGGCATCGCGGATCTCCACCCAAGAATCGGTGCTGAACGTGAACTCGAGCCGGTGCTGTCCAGGTGCCGCCGCGGCAACGGCTTCCGGTGGCGTGGTGCGGACGATCGCATCGGAGGCCGCATCACTCGACAATTCGACCGGTGGCGGCAGCACATCGCTGACCGACGAATCGGCCACATCGAAGCGGACACCTTCCGTGGCGTCTGCGGACGCAGGACCGTCGAGCGGCGACGGATCGATCCGGGAAGTGTCTGTCTGACCGGCGACCGGCACGTCCGCCGGCCAGAATTCGAACCATACATACAACGCAAGACCGGCCAGCACCGGAACGCTCATCGCCAGCAGCGGCAACAGCCACTTGCGCCGGGCAGACTGCACCGGCATGGCGACACCGACATTGGCCTGTTCGATCAGCTGCGGCGTGGCACGTACATGCTGCTGGTCGAGACTGCCCAGCAGCGTCTGCGCATCCAGACCGATCAGTGCCGCGTAGTTGCGTATGAAACCGCGAACATAGGTCGGACTCAGCAGACTGTTGAAATCGTCTGCTTCAATGGCTTCGACCTGACGCGGTGCCAGCTTGATCGCACGCCCGACACTGTCGATCGACATGCCGCGCGCTTCGCGCGCCTGCCTCAGTCGCGTGCCGACCGAACCTGTGGGCGGATCGCGCGGCAGATCGACCACCTCATCCTGCTCAGACATCAGTCGTAGTTCCCCTGCATCAGTTGCTGGTGTTCAGGCGTGCCGGCAAAGCGGCGGCGCAACTGGCTAGCGAAACCTGCCTCTGACACCTTGTCGCCCAGTTTGCGTTCGATACGCACTGCAAGCCAGAGACTTTCCGCTACCGAATCGCGCTGCGCGTGGAAATTGCTCAATTGCTTGCGCGCCTCGAGATAGCTGCCCTTGCGATAAAGCAATGCCGACAGGTTGTAGATCGCCTGCGTATTGCCTGGATCGGCGTTGATCGCGAGCAGGAAATTGACTTCGGCCGTCTGCAGGTCATTCGCCTGCAGTGCGCACAGCCCCGCATTTGTGTATGGCCGGGTCGGCGTGGCATACAGCGGGTTCCTGATCGCCTCGTTGAAAAGCTGCATCGCCCGCGCGGTGTCGCCGTCCTGGCAAAGGAACCAGCCGAAATTGTTGTTGATGTCCGGATCGCTTGACGCCAGACGCAATGCACGTTCGAAATTGTCACGCGCCTGCTGCTTCTCGCCAAGATACATGTGGGCGAGACCCATCAGGTTGTAGGCCGGGCCGTAGGACGCGTCGTCGCGCAGCGCGGTGCGCCCTTCTTCCAGCGCGATCGCGACATTCCCTGCCTCAAGATAAGCCATGCCCAATTCGGTATGCGACTTCGCGCGTGTGCGCGCTGCCCCTGTGACGATGGGTTCGATCGGCTTGTATTCCGAAGACTGCGCACCGGTACGGCTCTGCACGGTGGTGGTCGTATTCGGATTGCTGCCCGTGGAGCCGGTTGTATTTCCGCTCTGGCCGCCGGCACATCCGGCGAGCAAAACAGCGAATGACAGGACGGTCGCAACGCCTGCTGAAAATCTGGTCACCGTGCTGGAACCTCCACGAGTGGAATGGTTTTCTGCGTACGTCGGGTGCGGTCGAGCACCTGGCCGGCAAGTTGCCCGCAAGCGGCGTCGACGTCGTCGCCGCGCGTCTTGCGCGTCGTCGTGACGATGCCTTCCGCCATCAGGATGTCCGAAAACGCCCGGATGCGCTCCTTCGACGACCGTCCGAAGGGCGCCGCAGGAAACGGGTTGAACGGAATCAGGTTGTACTTGCACGGCACCTGACGCGCAATCGCGACCAGCTCGCGCGCATGGGCGTCGCTGTCGTTCACGCCGTCGAGCATGACGTACTCGAAGGTGATGAAATCGCGCGGTGCGTGATCGAGGTAGCGCACACAGGCGGCCAGCAGTTCACGCAATGGATACTTCCTGTTTATCGGCACCAGTTCGTCGCGCAGCGCGTCATTCGGCGCATGCAGCGACACGGCCAGCGCGACCGGGCAGGCTTCGCCCAGGCGGTCCATGGCCGGCACGATGCCGGAGGTCGACACCGTCACCCTGCGGCGCGACAAGCCGTAGGCGTTGTCGTCAAGCATCAGTCGCAATGCCTTCACCGTAGCGTCGAAATTGGCCAGCGGTTCGCCCATACCCATCATCACGACATTCGAGATCACGCGATCGCCATCATTCTCGCCACCCCGTACGGCACCCAGCGCACGATTGGCCAGCCACAGCTGACCGATGATCTCCGATACCTCGAGATTGCGGTTGAAGCCCTGCTTGCCGGTCGAGCAGAACGCGCAGTCCAGCGCACAACCGGCCTGCGTCGAAATGCACAGCGTGCCGCGGCGCTCTTCGGGAATGAAGACGGTTTCGATGGCATTGCCGGCGCCGACATCGAGCAGCCACTTGCGCGTGCCATCGGTGCTGGTGCTGTCGCGCACCGGCACCGGTGCCTCCACGCAGGCGATCTGTTCGAGTTTCGCGCGCAACGCCTTGGCGACGTCGCTCATCTGAGCGAACTCCCCCTCGCCGTTGCGGTGAATCCAGCGCATGACCTGCCGCGCGCGGAAGGGCTTTTCGCCAAGACCGGCGAAAAAGTCTGCGAACCCTTCAGCGTCGAACTGCAGCAGGTTGGTGCGGATCACGCGGCGGCTCTCAGCGCGAGTAGACGTTCAGCGCAGGGAAGAAGTAGGCGATTTCGACGGCGGCAGTTTCCGGCGCATCCGAACCATGCACGGCATTGGCGTCGATCGAATCGGCGAAATCGGCGCGGATGGTGCCCGGCGCAGCCTTCTTCGGATCGGTGGCACCCATCAGGTCGCGGTTCTTCAGGATGGCGCCTTCGCCTTCCAGCACCTGGATCATCACCGGGCCGGAAATCATGAAATCGACCAGATCCTTGAAGAAAGGACGCTCGCGGTGCACGGCGTAGAAACCTTCGGCTTCGGCGCGCGACAGCTGGGTCATGCGCGATGCGGCGATCTTGAGACCTGCGTCTTCGAAGCGCTGATAGATCTTGCCGATCACGTTCTTGGCGACGGCATCGGGCTTGATGATCGAAAGGGTGCGTTCTGCTGCCATGGTGAATCTCCGGAAAAATGCTGCGGGACGTAGAAGGACAACCGTAGATTGTAGCAAGACCGGGGCCTCAAGTCTTCGCCCTTGATGTCCAGACGCCGCAACCCTGCAGTCGGATGACTTCTTCCTGATGAAATTATCGAAGTTTCAGAATTTACTGAAATTTGATGTACATTAACGAAACCGCAATCAGCCCTTGCAATCCATCCTTCGATGACACCGCTGGTACAGAGCTTTGTAGGCCACTTCGGCGAAATGGGCAGTCGATGGGGCATCAACCGCACGGTCGGCCAGATCTACGCGCTGATCTTCGTGTCGCCGACCGCGTTGTGCGCCGACGAGATCGCGGACACGCTCGCCTGTTCGCGCTCGAACGTCAGCATGGGACTGAAGGAACTGCAGTCCTGGCGCCTGGTGAAGATGAAGCACGTCGCCGGCGATCGGCGGGAGTTCTTCGAGGCCCCTACGGATGCCTGGGAAGTGTTCCGCACCCTGGCAGAGGAACGCCGCCGGCGTGAAATGGAACCGACACTGTCCATGCTGCGCAGCGCGCTGCTTGAAGAGCCGGGCAGCGAAGCTGACCGCATTGCGCAGGAACGCATGCGCAGCATGCACGATCTGATCGATCTGATGAGCACCTGGTTCGACGATGTGCAGCGGCTCGATGCCCAGACACTCGCCAAACTGATGCGCATGGGTTCGAAGGTGCAGAAACTGCTGGAACTGACCGGCCAGCTCAAATCCGGCAGCAAGGAGTGACCTGATGGATCTCGATCCCGTCCTGCTGGCACGCATCCAGTTTGCGGCCAACATCACCTTCCACATCCTGTTTCCGACCATCACGATCGCGCTCGGCTGGATGCTGCTGTTCATGCGCTGGCGCTGGCTGAAGACGAACCAGCGCCCCTGGCTGACGGCCTACCGCTTCTGGACCAAGGTTTTCGCGCTCACTTTCGCGCTGGGCGTGGTCAGCGGCATCACGATGAGCTTCCAGTTCGGTACCAACTGGCCAGGCTTCATGGAAAAGGTCGGGAATATCGCGGGTCCGCTGCTGGGCTTCGAGGTGCTGACCGCCTTCTTCCTCGAGGCGACCTTCCTCGGCGTCATGCTGTTCGGCCACGGCCGGGTCAGCGAGCGCGTTCACATGCTGGCCACCTTCCTGGTCGCCTTTGGCACCACGATGAGCGCCTTCTGGATACTGGTGCTCAACTCCTGGATGCAGACGCCGGTCGGCTACGAAATCATAGACGGCGAGTTCCATGTCACGAGCTGGCTGGAAATCATCTTCAACCCGTCGTTCCCGTGGCGCTTCACGCACATGCTGCTGGCCTCCTTCCTGACCATGTCCTTCCTGGTGGCGGGCGTTTCGGCCTGGCAGGTACTGCGGCGCAAGGCCAACCCGTCCAGTGCGGTGGCGCTGCGTGCCGCACTGACGCTGGCCGCCCTGCTGATTCCGGTGCAGATCGTGGTCGGTGACATGCATGGCCTCAACACCCTGCAGCACCAGCCGCAGAAGATCGCTGCGATCGAGGGCGTCTGGGAAACGGAGAAAGGCGCCCCGCTGCTTCTGTTCGCGCTGCCGAACGAGGTGGAACGACGCAACGATCTGGCGATCGGAATTCCGAAGATGGCGTCGTTCATCCTGACGCATGATTGGGATGGCGAGTTGAAAGGCCTGAACGAGTTCGAGAATCATCCGCCGGTGAAACCACTGTTCTTCGGCTTCCGCATCATGGTCGCCGTCGGCACGCTGATGCTGCTGGTCAGCTGGGTCGGTTGCTGGATGCTGCGCCGCCATGGGTGGCAGCCCGAACGCGCGCCGGGCTGGCTGATGGCGTCGATCGCCGGCATGACCTTTTCCGGCTGGGTGGCCACCGTCGCAGGCTGGTACGTGACCGAAATCGGCCGTCAGCCATGGATCGTGCAGGGTCTGATCAAGACTGCCGACGTCGCGTCCTCGACGCCTGCGCCCTACATCGCGCTCACGCTGGCCGGCTATCTGGTCACCTACACTGCGCTGATCGCCTGCTACATCGGCGTGCTGCGTTACATGGCTGAAAAGCCGTCCGACTCCTATGACCCGGCGCCAACCGGTGGCGCAGCTGTACTCGGTGGCGCGCAGCTGGCGCGCAAGGCAGGTGACGCATGACCTGGGCCGAATTTCTGCCGGTCATCTTCATGGGCCTGATGGGTCTGTCGATGTTCCTCTATGTGGTGCTGGATGGTTTCGATCTGGGTGTCGGCATGCTGCTGCATCGAGCCGACGACAGCCAGAAGGACATGATGATCGCGTCCATCGGGCCGTTCTGGGACGCCAACGAAACCTGGCTGGTGCTCGGAGTCGGCATCCTGCTGATCGCCTTCCCGAAGGCGCACGGTGTGGTGATGACCGCGCTCTATCTGCCGATCGCGCTGATGCTGATCGGGCTCATCCTGCGCGGGGTCGCCTTCGATTTCCGGGTCAAGGCACAGGACACCCACAAACCCCTGTGGAATCGCGGCTTCTTCATTGGCTCGACCGTCACGTCGGTGGCACAGGGCTGGATGCTCGGACGCTTCATCACCGGCTTTGCGGAAGGCATGGTCTACGATCTGTTCGCGCTGGCCATCGCCATCGCCCTGCCCTGCGCCTACGTGTTGATGGGCGCCAGCTGGCTGGTGCTCAAGACAGATGGCGAGCTGCAGCGTCGTGCTTCACAGTGGGGCAAGACTGCGTTGATACCGGTGATCATCGGCATGGGGCTCATTTCGCTGGCCACGCCCTGGGTCAGCAGCACCGTGGCCGAACGCTGGTTCAGCCTGCCGCAGTTGATCGGCCTGCTGCCCATACCTTTCGCCACCCTCGCCTGCTTCGTGGCGCTTTGGTGGACCCTGTCGGGCACGCGCGCGCTGGGCACGCTTTGCTGGCTGCCTTTCATCCTGACCATCGGCGTGTTCCTGATGGGTGGGCTGGGTCTCGCCTACAGCCTTTATCCGTATGTGGTGATGGACCGCATCACCATCTGGCAGGCGGCCAGTTCGACGGCTGCCCTCAACCTCATCCTGGCTGGCTGCGCCTTCACGGTGCCGGCCATCCTGGGTTACACCGTCTTCGCGCATCGCGTGTTCTGGGGCAAGGCCACCGAACTGCGTTATGGCTGACCGCCTGACGGGCGGATGCCGCTGGCGTTCTGCCCGTCATCTGCTGCGCAGCATGTCGCACCCCGAAATCCGGAATTTCTTTGCGCAATCATCGTCCCTGCGGTGTGACGAAATGCTTCAAGTATCCGGCCCTAGTGTCCGCTAACCACGAATCCACAAGGCGCGCCGATCGCCTTGCTACAGGTTCGCCACAAGCGGACGCATAACGGGGGAATAAAAACATGCTGAACAGCCTTTTCGGGTCGAACTTGCATCAGGAAATCCAGAAGTTTGCAGACAACGCATCGCGTGGCGACGGCTATGCACCTCCGGCCGGAGGTGGCGCACGACAGCGCGCGCTGCTGGGTTCGCTGGCGAGTGCGCTGAATGGCCTGAAAAAGAGTCTGCACAACGGAGAAGAGCAGGTTCGGCAACTGGAAGGCGATCTTGCGGCAACCAAGGCTGAACTGACTGAAGCCCGCGAGGCGGGCGATCAGGCACGGATGCGCGGTGACATGATGGCGTCGGTGTCCGGTGCGGGTTTGTGGGAAGCCACTCCCGGCGACAGCCGTACGCTGGACCTGAAAGCGCATGTGTGGTGGTCCGATACCGTGCGCCACATGCTGGGTTTCGACAGTGAAGCCGACTTTCCGAACCGGCTCGAAAGCTGGTCGAGCCGCCTGCACCCGGATGACCGCAAGGCGACGCTTGAAGCACTGAGTCAAGCGTGGTGCAACCGGCGCGATGGCAGCTGGCCCGACATGCAGTACCGGATCGCCGCCAAGGATGGCAGCTACCGCTGGATACGCGGTCGCGTCGTGACGGCCTTCGACGCCTCAGGCCAGTCCCTGCGCATCGCCGGTTCGCTGACCGACATCACGCAGCGCCGCGAAGATGAAGCCATGCTGGATGTCACGCTGACCCGTTTCACGCTGGCCAGTGAAATGCTCAATGACGGCATATGGGATCTGGATGTCGTTGCCGGCGACCCGGTCAATCCGTCGAATACATTCTGGTGGTCGGACCAGTTCAGGCAGCTGGTCGGCTTCGAGACCGAAGAGGAATTCCCGAACGTACTCGACAGCTGGGCCTCGCGCCTGCATCCGGACGAGAAGCAGGCCGTGTTCAAGGCCTTCATCGATCATCTGATGGACCGCAGCGGTCGCACGCCCTACTGCATCGACTACCGGCTGCGCTGCAAGGACAACCAGTACCGCTGGTTCCGCGCCCGCGGCCGCACCCGGCGCGCTGACGATGGCACACCGCTGCGTGCCGTCGGCGCGCTGACGAGCATAGACAGTGAACTGAACGAACGCCATCTGCAGGAACTGGAACTGAACCAGCGCCAGCAATTGAAGGACAACGTGCAGAAGATCCACGAAATCGTCACCACGATTCGCGACATTGCCAGCCAGACGAACCGCCTTGCACTCAATGCGGCAATCGAAGCGGCGCGTGCCGGCGATGCCGGACGCGGTTTCTCTGTTGTGGCGGACGAGGTGCGTACGCTGTCCGAACGCACGCGCGAGGCGACCGAACAGATCGCCCACATCATCCCGGCACAGGAAGCAGGCCGCTGACGTCGGCTGTCAAGCAGGCGGTTCGCATCCCGCGTGACAGCTACTTGATCGAAAAATCGGCGCGAGCCGGTGATGCCTTGGCATCCGTTGTCTTCTCGCCGTTTTTCGCGCCCGTATTGGGCGCAATGACGAACAGCCGGGCATCGTCGATCTTCGCCTGCTGCGTGAGATAGTCCTTCACCGCCTGCGCGCGCGCCAGACCAAGCAGGCGAAGGTCTTCGTCGCTGACGTCGGTGTTGGTCAGGATGAGCGTTTCCATCTCGCTGACCGGCAGGCTTTTAGTCAGACCGACAATGTTGCGCGGCTTCGGAAACGAGGCTGCCTTGTAGACCGCTTCAAGCAGATCCGGGTACTCGGCCGGATCGACCACCACTTCATTTACCGGCAGCTTGCTTTTCGCCGCCTTGACCGCCTTCACCTTGTTGTCGAGCAGCGCGCGGCGATAGCCTTCGGCGTCGGTCTCTCGGTCTGTGCGGCCTGTCACTTCGATCTTCAACGCCGGCCGGTCGGTCAGTGCCTTGCCGAGCGTATCGAGCTTGCTGCGCGCGGTGTCGCCGAGCGAAGCCCGCCCAGGCTCGAACGCGACGTGGTCGAGGTCGGCGTCGGACCCGAACAGCGATCCGAGCAGCGCAAACGGCGATGTGACCGCCTTGACGATCAGGTTCACGATCACCTTCACCACCAGACCGCCGATCGAGAACTGCGGATCGGACAGCGAACCGCTGATCGGCAGATTGATGTCGATGACGCCGTTGCGGTCCTTCAGCAGCGACACCGCCAGAAGAATCGGCGCCTTGATCGCATCCGGGCTGTCGACTGGCGCGCCGAAGGTGAGCTGGTCGAGCACCACATTGTTCTGTGCCGTGAGCTGGTCATTCTCGATCTTGTAGGCGATGCTGACGCTCAGCTTGCCCTTCTCGATGCCGTAGCCCACATACTTGCCCGAGTAGGGCGACAGCGGCGCCAGCTCGATGCCGCGCGCATTCGCCTTGATGTCGAGGAACAGCGGCCCGGCCAGCGGGTTGATGCGACCCGTGATGTCGATCGGCGCCGAACCTTCGACCACGCCGCGCAGTTCGACTTCGCCTGCGGTACCCGACTTCGAACTCAGGCCGGACACCCGTCCGCCGAGTTTCGACAGTTGCGCGCGATAGTTCGGTTTGATGAAGAAATCGCTGAAATCGACCTGCCCGCCCTGCAGCACGATCGTCTTCACGTCGACCGGCGGCCGCGCAGCATCGATCATCTTTGCCAGTGCTGCACTCTGTGAGGCCGGCGGCTTGGGCGTAACCGGTGGGTTGGCTGTCACCGGTGGCGCGGCAACGACCGGAGCGGCCGGCGGCGCAACCGACGTGGGGGCGCTGGCCGGCTGCTTCACGATGTCCTGCAGATTGAGACGGCCCTCTTTCGAAAGGATGACGCGGGCGAAATAATCGGACAGCGCAACCTCGCCGACCGACAGCGACGACAGCAAGTCGGGTTTGCTGCTGTCGAGCTTCAAGGCCACCGCACCGATGAACAGCGAGCGCCACTTCAGCAGGTCGGAGGCGTGGATCCTGTCCGTCAGATGCACGTCGGCCACCGTCGTCTCGCCGTTCCACGACAGGGCCCAGCTACCTGCCGGCGCGACCTGCAAGCCAAGGTCGCCGCGCAGGCTGACATTGCCGCGCAGCAACTCGGCGTTGAGCCGCTCTGCCATCCACGGTTGTCCGGCCAGCAAATCAAGACGGCGCGCGTCCAGTTTCAGATTGGCCGACACGGGCTGCAGCGAAAAGCCGCCGCGCGCACCGAACAGGCCACCCGCCGCATCCCGGAACGCCAGATCGATGCGCGACTTGAGGGTCTTGTCGGTGCCGATGTTGTCCACCGTCAGCGCGATCTTGTCCAGTTCGACCACGCCTGGCTTGGTCAGCGTGCGGTCCTCGAACCGGACGGCACCGTCCTTCAGTCGGAAGGCACCGAGCAAGGCTGTCCAGGGGGCACCCTGCGGCTGCGAGTCGCCTGCGGTCGGCGCTGCGGCCGTCGGCGGGGACGACGCCGTGACAAGTCCCGCGACATCGATGTTGCCATCGGCTTCGCGCGCGGCGCGCAATTTCGGATGCACGATGTCGAACGCATCCACCTTCACCGTACGAGCGGCGAGATCCACCGTCGCGCCGGACAGCACGATGTCGTCCACCTGTGCGAACGGCTGCTTCGCGCCCTTGCGCACCAGCTTGAGCCCGGCCACGCCCGCTTCGGTCACCGTCACCTGGCCCTGTGGCACACCCTCTATCAGCGCGACCTTCAGCTTGGTACCCAGCCGCGCCTGCGCCTGTTCGATGATGAAGTCCAGCGAAGGCGGCAGATAGCCGGCAAAGCGCGGGATGTCGAGGCTGGCGACCGTCAGCTCGCCTTCGGCGCTCATTGTCGAGGCTGTCACACGGGCATCCACCGTGACCTGCAGGCCGCCATCGCCCTTCGCGTCGACGACCAGCGTGGCCGGCGCGTCCCCCTGCAGCGAAAAGTCGCGCAGCACGATGTCGATCGGTTCGACGACGAAGGCGAACGGGCGTGCCGGCAGCGCGTCGATGACGCCGATGCGTGCCTGCACCACTTCGAACAGCGCTATCTTGATGTCCGGCTTCGTCGTCGCTGCTGCCTGCGACGCAGCGGCCGGGGTATCGGTTGGCGCGGCGTCGGCTGGCTCCGACCTGGCAGAAGGCACGAGCGATAACAGGTTGATGCGGCCGTCCTTTGCACGCGCGACATCAATGTCCGGTTGGTCGATGCGGACGCTGGCGATGTCCACTTTGCCGATCAGCGGTTCGATTTCGTTCAGCACGACGTCGAGCGCCGGCAGCTTGATCAACGCTGCACCGGACTTGTCGTCGATTTTCAGATCGTGCAGGCCCAGGGTACCGCGCAGCGTGATGCGCGGTTCGCCCTTCAAAGGCTGCCGGAAACCGATCTCGATGTCGGTATCAAGCGTGCCGGTGGCAATGCGGAAATCCAGAGGTACCGGCGAATACTCGTCGCTTCGCGCCAGGCCCAGCGCTTTCAGTTCGAGCTTGAGCGTCGCTTCGCGCTCGTCGATGAAGGGCCGCACCTTGCCCTGTAACGCAAACGCGGCGTCGTTGACCCGCGCAGAGATCGACGGTTCGACATGAAGCGCTATGTCGGATGGCAGATTGGACACGAAGGGCAGACCGATTTCGATGTCGCTGATCGTGTGCTGACGCCCCAGTGGCTGATCATCGATGTCGATGTGGCCACCGCGCAGCACGATGTTGTTGATCGAGAAGCGCGCTGGCTCGTCGTCGGTCGAAGGTTGATCGAGAATCTTGTTCAGCACGTCGCTGAAGTTGTAGGTCGATGCATCAATGCGCGCCAGCCGGACGCGCGGCTGATCGATCTCTACCGAGCGTACGATCGGCGCGCCACGGAACAGTGAAGACCACTCCACATCCACCGCGAGCCTGGCAAGACTCAGCGCTTCGGTTTCCTCGTTCGACTCCAGGATACGCAGGCCGGACAGTGACAGTTCGAGCGTGTAGGGATTGATCGACACCTCTTTCAGCGTGAGCTGCCGTCCGAGAAATTCCGAGCCATGCTTTTCCGCCATTGACCGCACGATGTGCGGCGCCGCAAAGAAGCCGAACAGACCGAACAAAACAAGAAAAATGATCAAACCGATCAATGTCTTGCGGAGGCGAGGTCGGGAGTCGAGAATCTGGACAGGCATGCGGCATCCGTCATGTACGGGGAAGACGGAGCGTATCACTGCACCGCGCTGGCGGAGCTCCCGGGCGGCCGAGATGTTCGAAACCTTCGACGCCCTAAAGTCCTGGCGGATCAGGGCCGATAGTTACAGCGAATCCCTCCTTCCCGGGCAAATCGCCGTCTATGTCAGATCTCATCGGATCAGTCGCCAATCTCACCGGATACCGCGACCGCGATCTCATCGACAGCACCTTTGTTTCGGTGCTCGGGGACTGGCTCGACCCGCTGCGCCTGAATCTGTATCGCTGCGTCGGCGATGGATCAGACCTGCGCCTTCTGCTGCAGGCCGGAATGGAAAAAGGTCAAGGCATGATTGCGGCAGACCCATCCTGGACGCCGCTCGAAGCACTGCCACAACTGACGTCGCGTCCTCAGTTCGAGCAGGCTTTCGCACAGGACGAACCGCTGCTTGATCTGCCGCTGCGCGCCGATGACGGGCCGTGGCTCAATCTTTTTGCCGTATGGGCCGGACCGCGACGCTTCGGCATCATCGAACTGATCAGCGAACAGCCACTGCTGCCGGTGCAGCTCCGGCTGGTGAGCGGTCTGCTGAAGATCTATCGCAACCAGATCACGCTGCTCGATTACAGCGAGCGAGACAGCCTGACGGGCCTGCTGAACCGCAAGACCTTCGATGAGCAGTTCATCAAATGCATTGAACCGACAAAAGACGACAGACCCTTGTCATGGTGGCTGGGCGTCATCGATGTCGATCATTTCAAACGGGTGAATGATAATTTCGGCCACCTGATCGGCGACGAAGTGTTGCTGCTGGTTGCGCGTCTGCTGCGCAGCGCGTTTCGCCAGAGCGAACAGCTTTATCGTTTCGGCGGCGAAGAATTCATCGTGCTGTTGCGCGCCGAACACGAAGGTGAAGCCATGCTCGCCTTCGAGTTCTTTCGCGAACAGCTCGCCGGCTTCAGCTTCCCGCAGGTCGGCACGGTCACCGCGAGCGTCGGATTCACCCGGGTCCGCCAAATGGATAATGCGAGCAGCGCAGTCGACCGAGGCGACCGCGCCGTGTATCACGCGAAGAAGCACGGTCGCAATCAGGTGCATTCGCACGAGGCGCTGCTGCGCAGCGACGAATTGCTCGAAGTCGACAACTCCGGCGCAATCGAACTGTTCTGAATCGCCGGGCTGCGATCGATCGCAACGAAACGCGGTGAAGAGAGGGAAAAAGAAAAGGGCCGCGTAAGCGGCCCTTCCTTTGACCGGAGCACATGCTGTGCCCCGATTATTGCTGGCGGAGTGGACGGGACTCGAACCCGCGACCCCCGGCGTGACAGGCCGGTATTCTAACCAACTGAACTACCACTCCTTGTTGGTGCCGGCACTAGCATTTCCGGACTCACTTGACTGACCAGCAGAATCACTGGCGTCCCCACGGGGATTCGAACCCCGGTACCTACCGTGAAAGGGTAGTGTCCTAGGCCTCTAGACGATGGGGACCTAGTTTTTGCTGCTTTGCTTCTTCTCTTTCGCCTGGTGGAGGTAAGCGGGATCGAACCGCTGACCTCTTGCATGCCATGCAAGCGCTCTCCCAGCTGAGCTATACCCCCGTCGAAAGAGACGCGCATTATAAGCAGTCCGGACGCTTTGTAAAGTGAGCCGGGCGATTATTTTTGCCCGACCGGCACGTACATTCCGTGTGAGTAGCGAATCTGACTATCCGCGGCCAGTGCGCGATCAGATCAAAGGCGGTGGCAGCAGCTTCCCCGGATTCATCAGGGCTTGCGGATCGAGTGCGTGCTTCACCGAGCGCATCAGGTCGAGCTCAACCGGACTTTTGCATGCGGTCAGCAGCTGCGGCTTGAGCTGACCAATGCCGTGCTCGGCGGATACCGATCCCGCCAGGTCGCGCACCGTTTCATAGACCAGTGCGTTGGCGATGACTGCGTCGGCCAGCAGCCGCGCGTTGTCTTCCGCCTGCGGGAAGGACAGGTTGTAGTGCAGATTGCCATCGCCGGCATGGCCGAACACCACGATACGTACGCCGGGCAAAGCCTGAACGATGCGTTTTCCGGCCCGATCGATGAAACACGGAATCGCGCTGACCGGTACGCTGATGTCGTGCTTCACGCTGAAGCCCTCGATGCGCTGCGCCTCGGAAATGTTCTCGCGCAGCGCCCACAGTGCAGCCGCCTGCGCGAGATCCTGTGCGATCACCGCGTCGCGCATCGCTCCCTGCGCCATAAGGGCCCCCAGAAGCTCGCCCAGGCGCTCATCAAGCCCGGGCTGGTTGCCGGACACTTCGACCAGCGCATACCAGGGCGCAACGCCGGACAACGGGTCGCGCGTGTCGGGCATGTGCCTGAGTACCAGCGCCAGCGCCTCGCGCCCGATCAGTTCGAAGGCGTTCAGCACATCGCTTGCATGCGTGCGCAGCTGCGCCAGCAAATCGATGCCGCGCTGCGCATCGTCCAGCGCCACCCAGGCGAGCGCCGAATGCGCCGGCAACGGCGCCAGCTTCAGCACGGCGGCGCTGATGAAGCCCAGGGTACCCTCGGCGCCGATGAACAGGTGCTTGAGGTCGTAGCCGGTATTGTCCTTGCGCAAGGCGCGCAGCCCGTCCCACACACGACCGTCGGGCAGTACGACTTCCAGCCCGAGCAACTGGTCGCGTGCATTGCCATGCCGCAACACATGCACACCGCCTGCGTTGGTCGACAGGTTGCCGCCTATTTCGCACGATCCTTCCGACGCGAGGCTGAGCGGAAACAGCAGTCCGGCGTCGCGCGCAGCCGCCTGAACGGCAGCCAGTTTGCAGCCGGCTTCGACAATGATCGACGCGTTGTCGCGATCCAGCGCACGGATGCGGTTCAGGCGCGACAGATTGACCAGCACCTCCCCCTGCCCTGCACGCGGCGTTGCGCCGCCACACAGGCCGGTATTGCCGCCCTGCGGCACCATGGGCAGCCCGGCGTCGGCACACAGCCGCACGACGCGAGACAGCGCTTCGGTCGTTGCCGGGCGCACGACGCACAGCGCATCGCCGATGTAGCGGCCGCGCCAGTCTGTGAAGTACGGCGCGGTATCGGCTGCGGCGGTCAGCACGTGGGCGTCGCCGACGATGTCGCGCAGCCCGGCGAGCGCGTCAGCGATGCGCTCGCGCTCCATCGTCAGTCCTCGGTGACCAGTTCGGCATACAGGTCATGCACGTCGCAGTCGGTGATGCGCACGCGCACGAAGTCCCCGACCTCGAGATCCTGGCCGTCGAGGATGTGCACCAGACCGTCGATGTCCGGCGCGTCGCCCTCGCTGCGCGCCACGGCGCCATCGTCATCGACCTCGTCGACCAGGACGATCATTTCACGATCGATCTTCTCTTCCAGCCGCTGCGTGCTGATGTCTTCCTGAAACTCCATGAGACGCTGCCTGCGCTCTTCACGCACTTCTTCCGGCACCGCACCCGGCAGATCGTTGGCGGTCGCGCCATCGACCGGGGAATAGGCGAAACAGCCAACGCGATCCAGCCGCGCTTCGCCGAGGAACTGCAGCAGCTCTTCGAATTCGGCGTCCGTTTCGCCCGGAAAGCCGGCGATGAAGGTGCTGCGTATCGTGATGTCCGGACAGACCTCGCGCCAGGCGCGGATGCGCTCCAGATTGTTTTCGGCATTGGCCGGGCGTTTCATCGCCTTCAGGATGCGCGGGCTGGCGTGCTGGAATGGCACGTCGAGATAGGGAAGTATCTTGCCTTCCGCCATCAGCGGCAGGATGTCATCGACGTGCGGGTACGGGTATACATAATGCATGCGCACCCAGATGCCCAGTTCGCCCAGCGCACTGGCCAGGTCGTACAGCTTGGTGCGCAGCGGCTTGCCGCCCCAGAAGCCAGTGCGGTATTTCACGTCAACGCCGTAGGCACTGGTGTCCTGCGACACGATCAGCAGTTCGCGCACGCCGGCGTCGCGCAGCGTTTCCGCTTCGCGCATCACGTCACCGATCGGCCGGCTGACCAGATCGCCGCGCATCGATGGAATGATGCAGAAACTGCAGCGGTGATTGCAGCCCTCTGAAATCTTCAGATAGGCATAGTGCGACGGCGTCAGGCGGATGCCCTGAGGCGGCACCAGGTCGGTGAACGGGTCGTGCGGCTTGGGCAGGTGAAGGTGTACGGCATTCATCACCTCCTCGGTTGCGTGCGGACCGGTCACGGCCAGCACCTGCGGATGCGCCTCCAGCACCTGCTGGCGCTTCGGTCCTTCAGCGCCCATGCAGCCGGTCACGATGACCCTGCCGTTCTCGGCCAGGGCTTCACCGATCGCGTCCAGCGACTCCTCCACCGCGGCATCGATGAAGCCACAGGTATTCACCACGACGATGTCTGCACCGTCGTAGGTCGGTGAAATGTCGTAGCCCTCGGAGCGCAGCCGGGTCAGGATGGATTCGGAATCTACCGTGGCCTTGGGACACCCCAGGCTGAGGAAGCCCACACTCGGATTCTTGCTCATGAAGCACTCGATAGGAAATCAACAGGCGAGTATACCGCCCCGCTCGTCCCGGACCGCTCAGAACGACGGCCGGACGTGATCGATCATGTCGGGCGGCAGATCGGCGCGGGGCGGCATTGAATCGAGGCGGCGAAAGCCCATCGATCCGAGCATGCGGAGCGACGCAACATTGTCGCGATGCACTGCAGCATGCACCGGGTGTTCGTCACCCAGACTGGCGAGAAACCCGAGTACGGACAGACAGGCTTCGCGTGCAAATCCGTTACCCCAATGTGCGCGGGCGAGGAAATAGCCGATCTGCAGGTCGCCGTTGCGCCGCTGCCCCAGTTGCAGGAAGCCGACCGGCTCGCCGGTCCTGAGACGGATCACATGCTTGATGCGGTGCGCGTCGTTGGCAATCACGCTGCGCACCCAGCGCCCGGCGTCGAATGGCAGCGCAATGTCGGGGATGTAGCGGAAGATCGACGTGTCGGCTGCGATCAGTGCGAGATCGGATACGTCGTCAGGCGTCATCGGCACCAGCACAAGTCGGCTGGCAAGCAGGCAGGCATTGATCAACGCGGCATGTCCGCAAACGACAGAGCCGACCCTGCGGATCGGCTCCTGGTGGTGCGTCCGGCCATCCGTCGCCGCTTACTTGGCCGGCGGCGGACCCTTGTCGCCGCCTTGTGGCGGCGTGAAACCCGGGAACTTGAAGCCGGACATCATCGAGCGCGTCTGCTGTTCGATCTGTTCCTGCATCTGCACGAACATGCGCTTGCTCTGTTCCATGTAGGCACCCATCATGCTCTGCATGGCAGGGCCCTGGAAATTCAGGAATTGTGCCCACAGATCCTTGCTCATGGCATTGTTGTCGCCGTAGATGGCGCGTGCCTGATCCTGTAGCTTGGACTGTACGTCGGTGAATGCCTTGATATTGCCTTCAAGGTATTTACCCATCATGCCCTGCATCGCATTGCCATAGAAACGGATCATCTGCGACAGCAGGTCGGACGTGAACATCGGCACGCCTTCACTCTCTTCTTCGATGATGATCTGCAGGAGGATGCTGCGCGTCAGGTCGTCGCCGGTCTTGGCATCGACCACCTGGAATTCCGCGTTTTCAAGGACCAGTTCCTTGACGTCGGACAATGTGATGTAGGAACTCGTGCGGGTATCGTAAAGCCGGCGGTTGGGGTATTTCTTGATCAGCCTGTGGGTGGAACTGGTCCCCTCGCGGCTTTGCGAAACGCTCATTATGTCCTGTCCTCGCTCATTTTCTCTGCGTCGGGGCGGTGGGTTCCGCCCGCAACATTTTCGATCATACAGCAAGCAAAGGCCTTATGCGGCAGTGCCGCATAAGGCCTTTGCTTTGATACCTGATGCGCTGATTGTTCAGACGCCAAGGCTTACTGGTAATAAAGCCCGCCGTTGATGTTCAGCGTTGCGCCGGTGACATATCCCGCCAGTTCCGACGCAAGATAGGACACCGCCGCGCCGATTTCTTCCGGCTTGCCCAGACGCTTCATCGGCACGGAATCGATGATGCTCTGACGGATGTCGTCACGGATCGACATGACCATTTCGGTACCGACGTAGCCCGGCGAAATGGCATTTACAGTAACGCCCTTGGTGGCCATTTCGGCCGCCAGCGCCTTGGTGAAACCGATCACACCGGCCTTGGCAGCCGAGTAGTTCGTCTGACCTGCCTGACCCTTGACGCCATTGACCGACGAAATGTTGATGATGCGTCCCCAGCCACGTTCGGCCATGCGGCCGGCAACCTGATGGGTCACGTTGAACAGGCTGTCGAGATTGGTGGTCAGCACGGCATCCCACTGGCCCTTGTCCATCTTCGAAAAGAACTTGTCGCGGGTGATGCCGGCATTGTTGACGACGACGTCAACCGGTCCGAAATCCTGTTCGACCTTTTCGATCATGGCCTTGCAGGACTCGTAGTCCGACACGTCACCTTCGGCAGCCTTCAGGTCGAAACCTTCCGTCTGCATCTTCGTCAGCCACTCGTCCTTCTGCGGGAAGCCCGGCAGACAGTTGGCCACCACGGTGTAGCCGTCCTTCGCCAATGCCTTGCAGATTGCCGTGCCTAGGCCGCCCATACCGCCGGTTACCAGCGCCACTCTTTTCGTCATCTCTCATCTCCCAGCCAGCTGCGTCAGTGAGCTTCCACCCCCGCCGGACGGGGTGGAAGTTTTGCGCGGACATCCGCGCTGGCGATCAGGCCATATGCTGACCACCGTTGATTGCAATGTTGGCGCCGGTGACGAAAGCCGCTTCGTCCGACGCCAGATAGGCCACCAGACCGGCGATTTCTTCCGGCTTTCCCAGACGCGATACCGGAATCTGCGGCAGGATCTTGCTGTCGAGAATCTCCTGCGGAATCGCCATCACCATCTTGGTGCCGATATAGCCAGGCGAAATCGTGTTCACCGTGACGCCATTGCGCGCCACTTCCAGCGCCAGCGCCTTGGTGAAGCCATGCATGCCGGCCTTCGCGGCCGAATAGTTGGTCTGGCCGAAGGCACCCTTCGAACCATTGACCGACGACACGTTGATGACGCGGCCCCACTTGCGCTCGGTCATGCCGTCGATGACCTGCTTGGTCATGTTGAAGCACGAGTCGAGGTTGGTCGAAATCACGACTTTCCAGTCCGCCGCCGTCATCTTCTTGAATGTCATGTCGCGCGTGATGCCGGCGTTGTTCACCAGCACATCCACCGGTCCCACTTCCTTCGTCACGGTTTCAACGCACGCCTTGCAGGAATCGAAATCCGATACATCGCACGCGTAGGCCTTGAATCCGTATCCCATGTTGTTCATCGCCTGCAGCCATTCTGCTGCCTTCGTATTGCCCGGGCTGTGCGTGGTCACCACGCGGAAACCCAGTGCAGCGAGCTTGATGCAGACCGCTTCGCCCAGTCCGCCCATGCCGCCCGTTACCAGTGCAACTCTTGCCATGCCTGTCTCCTCCAATTATTTGAGGGTATTTCGCTGCCGCAGCCCCCCTCTTTAAGGCCGCCATTTCTCAAGTCGTAGCCAACCCTTTCACATACCGTCCTGGAGCCGCTTCAATCACGGCATGTCTCGCGTTGCCGGGGGTCTTCGGCGCTGCGACCTTCTTGCCGGACTTGCCGGCCAGCCACACGGCGTAGTGCTTCCACCAGCTGCCCGGATGTTCGGTTGCACTCGCGCGCCATTCCTGCGCATTCGATGCATCACCGCCAGTCCAGTGCGAGCGCTTGTCCTTCGAAACCGGATTGATCGTGCCAGCAACGTGTCCGCTGGCGCCGAGCACGAAGGTGGTGTCGCCGCCGAGCAGTCCGCGCGCCAGATAGGCACCCGTCCAGGGCACGATGTGATCTTCCGATGTGGCGAGCAGATAGGCCGGCATGTCGATCTTGCCCAGATCCAGCCGTACGCCGAGCACTTCGAGCTTGCCCGGCACGCGCAGGCTGTTTTCCAGATACAGGTTGCGCAGATACCAGGTCAGGAAGGGTCCGGGCAGATTCGTGCTGTCGCAGTTCCAGTGCAGGATGTCGAACGGCGGCGGCGTTTCGCCCTTGAGATAGTTGCCGACCACGTAGTTCCAGATCAGATCATTGGGCCGCAGGCTGCTGAAGGTCTGCGCCAGTTCGCGCCCGGCGAGCACACCACCGCGGCCGATGGTCGCTTCGCGCGCGGCCACCATGCCTTCGTCGATCAGGCAGGCAAGTTCGCCGGCGTCGGAAAAGTCGAGCAGCGTGGTCAGCAAGGCCATGCTGGCCGCCGGTTTCTCGCCGCGACCGCAAGCCACGGCGAGGGCCGAGGCCAGAATGGTGCCGCCGACGCAGAAACCCAGCGTGTTCGGCTGAGCATCCCCTGTGATGTCGCGTACGACGTCGAGCGCTGTCAGCGGGCCTAGACTGAGGTAGTTTTCCCAGGTCAGGTTGCCCATCGAGTCGTCCGGATTGCGCCACGACACAAGGAAGACTGTAAAACCCTTTTCAACCAGATAGCGCACCAGAGAGTTTTCCGGCTGCAGGTCCATCAGGTAGTACTTGTTGATGCAGGGCGGGATGATCAGCAGTGGCTTCGCATGGACCTTGTCGGTCAGCGGCGCGTACTGGATCAGCTGTATCAGCGTGTTCTCGAAAACAACCGAACCGGGCGTCACGGCCAGGTTCCTGCCGACCTCGAAAGCACCTGGCGCCGACATGGAAATGTAACCCTGTTGCAGGTCGCGCAGCAGGTTCTCCATGCCCTTGCGGATGCTTTCGCCTTCGGTGCGCAGTGCCGTCTGGATGAATTCAGGGTTGGTCGCAGCAAAATTCGCCGGCGACATCGCCTCGATCATCTGTTTCGACAGGTAGCGCATGCGTTCCTTGGCACGTCCGTCGGCCACTGGCGTCGCCTCGATGCATTCGCGCATGAAGGCCGAGTTGAGCGCATAAGCCTGACGCAGATAATCGAAATACGGGCTTTCCGACCATTCCGGCGCGCGGAAGCGGCGATCCGCTGGATCCATCCGGACCACCGGGGTGCCCGGTTCATCGGCTTTGCGTTGTGCAAAGGCCTGCCAGAGTTGATGCTGGCTGGCCAGCCACTGTTGGTGCAGGGCGTTGATGCGCTCCGCTTCGGGCGCCGGAAAACTGATTGGCGGAAGCGCTGTCTGAACGGCAGCGGCGCGGGCAGCATCCGGAAACGGCTGGCGAGCCATGAAATCGCTGAAGTTGCGGCTCATGGCAGTCATGATGGCCATCCAGTCCTGGGTCTGTTCGCCGGATGGCGGCATTGAAGAGGGCCCGGGGCTTGCCGATTCGCTGCTCATCTATTTCGATCCCTGTCGTTCCTGAAGTACCCGTATGCACGGCAAGCGACGGTAAGCTGCGGTGTCATCGGGTACGAATTTACGGCTACCGAGCATAGCAGCGGCAACATCAAAGGGCCTGTCTTCAGGCCCTGCATTGCATGAATGCAGCACATTTATACCTTGCGCCATCCAGCACTGCCAAGAATTGTTGCATTGCACAAAAACTGTGTCAATCCCGGAATGCGGAAGGAGTCACACCGGATGTACATCGTCGCAATCGCCTGGATCTACGTCGTGCTGATGATGTCGATCACCGAACAGTCCATCATCGCGGGCATCCTGACCTTCGTTTTCTACGGTCTGGTGCCGCTCGCCCTTTTTCTGTGGATTTTCGGCACGCCGGCGCGACGGCGCGCGGCGCACCGGAACGCGCTGCTCGCGCAAGCCGAAGCTTCAGTGGGCGAATCCGTCGACCAGGTGGTGGATCAGCACGATGCTGCCGATGCCGGCCGAAATGAGCACCACCTGCTGAATGGTGGCGGACAGCTCGGCACGACGGTGCAGACCGGGGATCAGGTCGGCGACGGCGACATAGATCATGCTGGCAGCCGCGATGCACAGCAGGTAGGGCACCGCCCCTGACATCGACGCCAGCGCGAAGTACGCGCCCACTGCGCCGACCAGCGTGGCCATGCTCGACAGCAGATTGAAGGCCAGCGCCCTCATGCGGCTCATGCCCGAGTGCAGCAGCACCAGATAGTCACCCACTTCCTGCGGGATTTCGTGCGCCACGATGGCGGTCGCGGTGACGATGCCGAGCGGAATGCTCTGCGTGAAGGCAGCGGCGATCAGCACGCCATCGACAAAATTGTGAAAGGCGTCGCCGATCAGGATCAACGATGCGCTGCGCATCGATTCCTCACTGCCATAGCCATGCGCATGACCACCGCCCGGAACATGGCTGTGAGCCTTGAGCGCCACGGGTGCGGCCGCCGGCGCAACCGGCCGGTAAGAATGCGCAGTCGCACTACGCTTCACCTCGACCGGATCGTGAGCTTCGCAACTCACTTCATGGCAGTGCCGCCATAAAACCAGCTTCTCCAGCAGGAAAAAACCGAGGATGCCGGCCAGCAGAATGCTCGTGGCCAGTTCGACGCTGCCGATTTCGGTGATCGCCTGCGGCAGCACGCCGAGCAAGGATGCACCGAGCAGCGCACCGACCGAATAGCTGATGAGCAGCGGAATGCTGTGCGGTTTCGCGGCAAAACCGACCAGGGCAGCGGCACATACACTGATCACGCCGCCGACGAACGAGGCGAGCACGATCCACATGAGTACAGACATAAAGTGCCGCGGTTAGCTGAAAAGAGGCCGGATTATCCTTGATCCGGCGACATAGAGGGGTTTGCAGTCCGCCAGATCAGGCTGGCCATGCGCCCGGTACGACCGTCGCGCCGGAAAGAATGGAACAGCCCGGCCTGTCCGACCGTACACAAACCGCCGCCAAACACGGCCTGCACACCGGCCTGTGCCAGCTCGAGCCGGGCCAGCCGGTAGAGGTCGGCAAACAGCCTGTCGCCCATGCCTGGCCGGAACGCGTCTTCCGCCCGGGCCAGCCGTGCAACAAAGAGGTCCTTCACTTCAGGCCCGACCTCGAAGGCATCCGGTCCGATGGCCGGACCGAGCCAGGCGAGGATGTCGGACGCCGGGCAGCCCATGCTTTCAACGGTACGGCTCAGCACCCCCGCTGCAAGGCCACGCCAGCCCGCATGCGCGGCGGCCACCACCGTGCCCTGCCGGTTGCAGAACAGCACCGGCAGGCAGTCCGCGGTCATGACTGCGCACACGGATCCCGGCTGATGCGACACCGATGCGTCGGCACATGCGGTGCGGGCGATATCTGCGTCCGCCACGTCGACGCCGTGCACCTGCTCGAGCCACAGCGGTTCGGCCGGCAGCAAGGCGCGCAGCAACGCGCGATTGGCCGCAACCGCAGCCGGATCGTCGCCGACGTGCGACGCCGGGTTGAACGGACCGAACGGCGGCTGACTGACCCCGCCGAGACGGGTCGTCACGGCCGCATGCACGCCGGGCGGGGCCGGCCAGTCGGGGCGGATCAGCGGCAGCGTCATCGGGGCACTCGCAGGCTGTCGATCAACTGCACCAGATCGTCCGGCAGCGGCACCTCCCACGCAACGTCGTCGCCCGTGCGTGGGTGGATCAGCCCGAGGCGCCAGGCGTGCAGCGCCTGCCTGCCGAACTGCGCCGCCACCGGACGCGGCGCATAGGTGTCGTCGCCAAGCAGCGGATGACCGATCGACGCCATGTGTACCCGGATCTGGTGGGTGCGGCCGGTTTCCAGCCGGCATTCGACGGCCGTCGCTTCGCGCAGCCGGTCGCGTACGGCGTAGTGGGTGCGCGCCGGCCGTCCGGTCGGCACGACGGCCATGCGTGTGCGATGCACCGGATGCCGGCCGATCGGCGCGTCCACCACCCCGTCGGTCCGCACGGCGCCGCTGACCACCGCAATGTAGCGGCGCGACACGGTGCGCGCCTGAAGCTGGCGCACCAGATCGGTCTGCGCCTGCAGTGTGCAGGCCACCACCAGAAGGCCGGTCGTGTCCTTGTCGAGCCGGTGCACGATGCCGGCGCGCGGCACCTGTGTCAGCGCCGGGCGGTGGTGCAGCAGTGCATTGAGCAGGGTGCCGTCCGGCACGCCATTGCCCGGGTGCACGACCATGCCGGCCGGCTTGCTGATCACCAGCAGCGTGTCGTCCTCGTGAATGATGTCGAGCGCGATGTCCTGCGGCGCATGCACGGTATCCGGCGCCGGTGCGTCGGGGTCGAGTTCGAGCCGCTCGCCGGAAAAAGTGCGGCGCCGGGTGTCGCTCGCCGCCACCTCGTCCACCTTCACCCGACCCGCGCGCAGCCAGCCCTGCAGGCGCGCGCGCGAGTACTGCGGCCACACCGCGGCAAGCACCACGTCGAGCCGCTGGCCGACCACGCCGGGCGGCACCACTGCATGAAGTCGATGACCGGGCTGCTCGGCGATATAATCGTCGTCTTGAATCTCTTCCAGGGCTGGTGTGGTCATGTGGCGTATTTTAACGATAGTGCTTGTGGTGATGCTGTCCGCTGGCTGCAACATCCTGCCGAAGAAGATCGACGAAACGGCCAACTGGTCGGCGCAACGCCTCTACACCGAAGCCAAGCAACTGCTCGACGAAGGCGCCTTCGACCAGTCGGTCAAGATGTACGAAAAGCTGGAGGCACGTTACCCCTACGGCCGCTACGCGCAGCAGGCGCAGATCGAGGTGGCCTACGCCTACTACCGCTCGGGTGACCGCGTACAGGCGCTTGCCGCCTGCGAACGCTTCATCCGCCTGCACCCCAATCACCCGAACATCGATTACATCTTCTACCTGCGCGGCCTGGTCGACTTCAACGAAGACATGGGCTTCATGAGCAAGATTTCGCGGCAGGACATGACCGAGCGCGACCCCAAGGGTCTGCGCGATTCGTTCGATGCGCTCAAGGAACTGATCACCCGCTATCCGGACAGCAAATATGTGCCTGACGCCAAGGCACGCATGGGCTATCTGGTCAATGCGCTGGCCGCCGCCGAAGTGCATGTGGCGCGTTACTACTTCCGCCGCGGCGCCTACCTGGCTGCCGCCAATCGCGCACAGTTCGCGATCAGCAACTTCCAGGAATCGCCATCGACCGAAGAAGCGCTGTACATCCTCACCCGCTCCTACGAACAGCTCGGCCTGAGCGACTTGCAGGAAGATGCCCAGCGCGTCATGGTGAAGAACTTCCCCGACAGCACCTACCCGGAACTGGGCTTCCAGGACGGCAAGGACGACCCGTGGTGGAAGCTCTGGTAAACGTCTTGCCGCGCAGTCCCGCGCGGCAGATCTGACTGCATCGACAGGGAGCGTCTCATGTACAGCAAGGTCCTGCTCGCCTACGACGGATCCGAATCCGGCCGCCGCGCGCTGTTCGAGTGCGCCGACATCAACAACTTTCTGCATGCGGACATCCACCTGCTCGCGGTCGCCCCCATCGCGCCGACGCTGTTCGTCGCCGAAGGTTTTGTCGCCGACGTGCCGCAGGAAGAGGAAAACGCGCGCTTCGCGCAGGTGCTCGACGATGGCCTGGCACAGCTTGCCGCGCGCAACGTGAAGGCGGCCGGCCATCTGGTGACCGGCGACGCAGTGCGCGAGATCAGCCGCATGGCGCGCGAACTGAAGGTCGACCTCATCGTGATCGGCCACAAGCACCACCCGTCGCGGCTGGAGCGCTGGTGGAAGGGCTCGGTCGGCGCCTCGCTGGTCGAGGAAGCGCCATGCAGCATCCTGGTCGCCGTACAGAACCCGTGACGGCTGCGGCGCGCGCGGGCGCGCGCGACTGGCAGCAGTACTCGGTGCTGGTGGTCGACGATGAAGAAGGCATGCGCAGCTTCATCACGCGCGCGCTGGGTGCGCGCTGCGGTCTGGTGGAAGCCGCCGGCAGCGTCGAAAGTGCGCAGCAGCTGTTCGCCCGGCTGCACTTCGACCTCATCATCCTCGACATCACCCTGCCCGGCCGCAGCGGCCTCGAATGGCTCAACGAGCTGCGCGAACAGGGGCATCAGTGCGATGTCATCCTGATCACCGCGTTTGCCGACATCGAAACGGCCATCAACGCACTGCGTGCCGGCGCGTCGGACTTCATCCTGAAGCCCTTCCGCATCGACCAGCTGATGAATGCCGTCGGCCGTTGTTTCGACCGCGCCGGCCTGCTGCGCGAAAACTATGTGCTGCGGCGGGAAATCGCGCGCCAGACCGAAGGCGTTGAAGGCATGGTCGGCGAATCCGCTCCGGTGCGCGAACTGGCCGCCGTGCTGCGCCGCGCCGCAGCGATGCCGAGCACCGTACTGCTGACCGGCGAATCCGGCGTCGGCAAGGAAGTCGCCGCGCGCGCGCTGCACCAGATGAGTCCGCGCGCCGCTGCGCCGTTCGTGCCGGTCAATTGCGGCGCCATCAGCGCCGAACTGATCGAATCCGAACTGTTCGGTCACGTAAAGGGCGCCTTCACCGGCGCACAGGACAACTACCCCGGCCTGCTGTTCTATGCCCAGGGCGGCACGCTTTTCCTGGACGAAATTTCCGAGCTGCCGCAGGCCATGCAGACCAAGCTGCTGCGCGTGCTCGAAGACCGCATGATCCGCCCGGTCGGCTCGACGCGCGAAGTCCCGGTCGACATCCGCATCGTCGCTGCCAGCAACCGCGACCTCGCCACCGAAGTGCGCACCGGCCGCTTCCGTCAGGACCTGTTCTACCGGCTCGACGTCGTGCGCATCACCATTCCGCCGCTGCGCGAACGTCGTGAGGACGTGAAGCTGCTGATCGCCCACTTCATGGCGCAACTATCGTCCCGCCTCGGCGTGGCGCCGATTCCGCTCGACCGCGACACCGTGCTGCGCATGGCCGGCTACGACTGGCCCGGCAACATCCGCGAACTGCGCAATCTGGTCGAACGCGCCCTCATCCTCGGCTACTTTCCAGCCGACGCCCTCGGCAGCCTGACCTCGCCCGCGCCCGCCGCAGGCGAGCGCACCGCGCTCGATGACGTCGAACGCAAGCACATCCTCGATGTGCTCACCGCGTGCGGCGGCAACAAATCCGAAGCCGCACGCCAGCTGGGCGTGTCGCGCAAGACCATAGAACGCAAATGCGCGATGTGGGGTGTCGCCGGGGTTTAGCGACGCATGCGTTGCTCCGGCGACACGGGTCGGCTGTACCCAGCCGACCTCCCACGTCCGGGGTTTAGCGACGCATGCGTTGCTCCGGCGACACGGGTCGGCTGTATTCAGCCGACCTCCCACGTACAGGATGGGGGCGAAGCATGCGTGCCGGGCCCGGGTTCCTGTAATCGACAGCTCCTCCGAACCCTGATAGCCGAAAGGCGCGGGTGATGGCACCGATTTGTTGGGCATCGCTGCGCTCACCCCAACCTACCCAGCGTCAGACATGTTTTCGAGGAGCGCGACATGTAGGTTGGGGTGAGCGCAGCGATGCCCAACAACGGACTCGAGACAGGCGATCCTTCAGCTCACTACGTCGTGCGCATGCGCTGTGGCGCACAGTCGCTGGCGTACGCGTCGTACCGATTCGCGGTCAAGTTCGCTGCCGCGCTCGGCCCCGACGCACAGCGCACCGCGAAAACCGAGGTAGTCAGGGTCCAGTGCGGCCAGCGCGTCGATGTGCTCGATGCGCAACGACCCGGCGAGGCCGCACAGGAGACCGCGGCCCCGGGCGCGCGCAACGAAATTCGCCAGCCAGGCGCAAGACACGACGTCGCACAGGCTGCGGCCCTGCTTGAGTGCCGTATCGACCATGACGCCGTCGAAGCCTGCATCGGCCACGGCATCGACCAGTTCCAGCGGCGGCGCGAGGTCGGCAAACATGACCGCAATGCGGCGGGCGCCGGACAGCGGCTGCAGCCCGGTA
The DNA here is from genome assembly GCF_001713355.1 of Methyloversatilis sp. RAC08. NCBI lineage: Bacteria > Pseudomonadati > Pseudomonadota > Betaproteobacteria > Nitrosomonadales > Sterolibacteriaceae > Methyloversatilis > Methyloversatilis sp. RAC08. The sequence goes on from NZ_CP016448.1 coordinate 70,107, forward strand.
AGACAGCCGAACACTTCGGCGTAATCCCGCCCCCCGTGCTGCCAGCCCGCCGGAAAGAGACCCGCCTTCACATAATCGACGCCTGTGGCTGCAATGCGCGACATCGCCGCCTGCAGCTCGATGGCATCCGGATCGATGTTGCCGGCGGTCGCGCTGGTGATCGTGCGGCCGGCAACGAAGTCGACGACTTCGCGGATGACATCGGCCGGCAGTGCGCCGAGTGCGCCGTCGGCGGGATTTTTCAGGTCGATCAGGTCCACGCCGGCATCCAGCACGATCTGCGCCTCCGCCAGATCGCGCACGCTGGCGAGCATGCGGGTCAAGGCTGCACTCCGGCCCGATGGGCGTCGATCTTCTCGATCAGCCAGCCCCAGGCCTCGCGTTCGGCCGGGCCGGCGGTCTTGTCGATGGCGATCTGCAGGTAGGCCAGTTCGGCGTCGATCTTTTCCATCGGCAGCATATGCAGGCGACTGACCAGAATCGCGGCTTCGACCACCGCTGATCGGGCGCGGTTGAAGCCGGGAAACGCACCATGACTGGCTTCATGCACGGTACGGCAGTAAAGACGCGGGCGTACATCGTCTTCCTCGACCTCGACCAGTTCCAGCTCACGATGGGCCAGCGTGTCGACCAGCCGCGCGCAGGCCACTTGTTCGGCCGGCCTGACCGGCCAGTCGCGCCGGCCGGTCAGACAACCGGCGAACACGCGCACGTCGTCGCTGAAATTGACCACCGCGACGCGGTTGGCGAGCACGTTGTCCAGTGTGGACGATGGGCGGAATGGCGACAGCACGGTGAGCCCGCGTTCCTCGCGGATGCCCAGCGGCGTGATGTGGGTTCGGCCCTGAACGTCGACGGTGGTGAGTATGGTTTCCCAGATCATGGCGTGTCCTGTGTGCGGTCCGGCTCGGGACCCTGTGTGCCGCCGGGCGTGCTGCCTTGCTGTGCGTCGGCCAACCGGTCAGCGGCCTTCTTCGGCTTCTTTTTCGTCGTACTGCCCGGTGCGCGATGCACCTGCAGGTCGACCGGCTTGGGATCGACCGCAGCGCCCCATTCCAGCTCTTCATCCTGCGCGTAGCGTTTGCCCAGTTGATACGCGATCTGCGCGCGCGCCAGTTCCACACCCAGGTAGAAGGCATGGCCGGCGTCGTCCTCCACACCCAGCTTCGGATAAAGATCGAACGGGTCGGTCGCCACCTGGTGGCCGTCGCGGTTGTAGATATGCACGCCGTTCTCGGCGACCTGGATGCGGAAATTGCGGTCGCGCACCGCACCGGCCACATCGACGATTTCCTGCGGCGTGTCGGTATAGGGTCGGCGCGCATGCGTGGTCATCAGCGCGCCGGAATAGTCGCGCGGCAGCGCATTGTCTTCGCGCGCGGCGAACATGATGCGGCGTGCCCAGTCGGCTTCGCGCACGGCGCGACGCGCGTGCGGGCTGACCTCGGTGGCCAGGATGGCACCCACGCGCAATTCCGAAATGATGCCGAACAGCAGCGCATTGATGCCGCTGGTGTCAGCGTCCGTCAGTTCGGTCAGATTGCCCACGCCCATCATCATCGGAATGTCCGGGTGGGTGCGCCGCAGATCGTGGAAACGCACGATGGATGCGGTCAGCCCGAAGTGGATGGGTTCCAGTATCGGATCGGCGAAGAAGGGCCGGCCACGCGCCATCATCAGGTCGACCACGCGGCGCAGCGAATCGAGGTCGCCGGGCGTGTTCGGAATCAGGATGGGCGTGGCGTCGACCTCTTCGGCCACCCACAGCGTGTCCTCCTTCAGGCTGAGCAGGAAATCCGCGCCCGCACGGGCGCCGCGCAGCAGATCCTTCGGATCGAGCGAATCGACGCTGACACGGAAACCTTCGGCCTTGAGCGCGCGCACGCAGTCTTCAAGATGCGGAAAGTCGGTGTCCGGCAGGCAGCCGATGTCGATCACGTCCGCCCCGTCGCGCCGGTAGCGCTGCGCACGTGCCACGACGTCAGCCACCTCGGCCTGAGGCGCATCGACGATCTCGGCAAAGATCAGCACATCGTGCTTCGACAGGTCGGCCACCTTCGCCTTGCGGCCGAAGTGCAGCGGCAGGTCCTTCAGCTCGTCCGGCCCACGCTGCACCGGCACGCCATAGTGCTGCGCCAGCGCGTCAAGATCGCCGCGGCAGCGGCCGGGCACGATGATGCGGTCGGCGGCGACCGGCGCCGGCAGGCGGCGGCGGATCAGTTCGGCCGTCATCAGCCCGGCGACATTGATGCCGATGTCCAGCACCTCGGGGGCGAAGGGCAGCGGCTGCATGTCGTCGAGTATCCGGTGCAGACTTTTCTGCGCCAGATGCCCGGTCAGGAAGAGGACGCGTTCGACGGAGCGGGCTGAATCGTTTTCAGGCATGCCAATCTTCGCTTGAGCGCTGCGTTCAGCGCCTCGACACTGTCGACCACGGTCACGTGTTCGAAGGTCCCGAGGGTTGCGGTGTGTGCGAGGTCGATGGCGCGCGGGTACAGCGTCACCCATTCGCTGGGCGATTCGGTGATCACCACCGGCTCGCTGTCGCAGGCGAACACGATGGTCGGAATGCGCAGCTTGCCGGCCTGCGCAAAGATATTGCTCACCAGCGTATCGGAAATGCCCAGCGCGCACTTGGCCACGGTATTCGACGTCGCCGGTGCGATCACCACAGTGTGGTACTGGCCCTGATAGAACAGTCCGACCGGTGCCGCGCTCGCGGTATTGTCGCGGAAGATGCGATAGCGCTTCTTCATGTCCGCCAGCGGATAGCCGTACATGTTCAGCACCTCTTCGCCGGCGCGCGTCATGAACAGGTCGATGTTGTTCATGCCGTCCGCCAGCTCGAGCGATTCCTTCAGGAAGTGACCGGAACCGGTCAGCCCCCATGCAATGCGCGCGTCGGGCAGCAGTTCCAGCGGGTCCCACTGCGGGTCGAGCCGAGGATCAGAAGCCATCGCCGACCTGCGCGTCAGTGTCGATATCGAGTCGTTTCATCTTGCGATAGATGGTGTTGCGGCTGACGCCCAGTTCGCGCGCCAGTCCCGCGATGTTCCACCGGTGCCGGCGCAGTTCGCCCAGCAGGGCGTCGCGCTCGGCTGATTGCAGCGGATTGAGGTTGCTCGGCGGTGCAGACGGAACCGCTGCGTTCTCATGCACCGGTTCGTGCGCGACGATGGCGGGCGGCAGCGGCTCGGGCGCGTCCAGCATTTCGGCCGGCATGTCGCGCAGCGTGATTTCCGGCCCGTCGCACAGCGCGACCAGCGTGCGCAGCACATAGCGCAACTGCCGGATATTGCCCGGCCAGCGGAAGCGGTCGAGCACGTTCATCGCCGCATGGCCGAGGCGTACCGGCGGGTGGCGCCCGGCACTTTCCTCGCTCAGGCAGCGCTCGATCAGCGAGCGGCGGTCGGTGCGCTCGCGCAACGGCGGAAGATTGATTTCCATGCCGCGCAGACGGTAGTACAGGTCCTCGCGGAAACTGCCGTCGCGCACCATGGCGCGCAGGTCACGGTGTGTCGCGCACACCAGCTGCAGATCGACCGGCACCGCATTTTCTCCGCCCAGCGGCGTCACCTTGCGCTCTTCGAGCACGCGCAGCAGGCGCGCCTGCAACTGCAGCGGCATGTCTCCGATCTCGTCGAGGAACAGCGTGCCGCCGTCGGCCTGCAGCACCTTGCCGCGGCGGCCGTCGCGATTGGCGCCGGTGAAAGCGCCCTGCTTGTAGCCGAACAGCTCGGATTCGATCAGCGCCTCGGGCAGCGACGCACAGTTGATCGCGACGAAGGGGCCGCGCGCGCGCTGACTCGACGCGTGAAAGGCGCGTGCAAACACCTCCTTGCCAGTGCCGGTTTCGCCGGCGATCAGCAGCGGAATGTCGCGATCGAGGATGCGCATCGCGCTGTGCACATTGCCGGCCATGCGCAGGTCGCCCAGGTCCAGCTCGGCCAACGCCTGCGCCGCGGAGGCGGAATCGCTGGCGCGCGTGCCGCTTTGCGCGCGGGTGCGCGACGGCTGCTGCGCCAGCAGATGCCAGGTCTGGTGCTGCGGCATCGACAGCGCGAGCGGATGGAATCCGGCGCGGAAGGTGCGCGACAGCAGCTCCGGCAGCGACTGGCCGAAAAACTCGGTCACTTCGCGTCCGAGCAACGCTTCGCCCTCCGGCGACAGCAGTTCGAATGCGATGTGGTTGGCTTCTATCACCTCGCCCTCCGGCGACAGCGCGAGCAGACCGTCGACCGCGGTCAGCACGCGGCCTGCGTGGGCATGGAAGCGGATGATGTAATCGGTGGCGTGGCGGGCCCGGAAGGCGCGGTGTTCTATCACCCGTGCCGAGCGCTCGATCAGCGCACGCAGCGCGCGTGCGCCGCCAGGAGCGAGCGAACATACCGCCAGCACCGCCGCCGCCTCGCCGACACCGTCGTAGATCGGTGCCGCGGCACACACCATGTCGGTGTGGCGGGCAAAAAAGTGCTCTTCGCCCGCGATCACCAGCGAATGACGCTCGGCCAGCACGGTACCGATGCCATTCGTGCCCTGCACGTCCTCGCTCCAGCGCGCGCCTTCGACCAGTCCGCGCAGCGACGCTTCGCGCGCGAAACCGGGGTGACGCACGATGCTGACGATGACGCCCTCGGCGTCGGCCAGCACCAGCGCCGACTGCGAGTCGTCGAGCTGGCGGTGCAGCGTCTGCATTTCCGGGATGGCGCTGTCCATGACTTCGCCCAGCCGGTCGCCGCGTTCGCGCCAGGCCTGGGGCGCCAGCGGCGGCAGGCTGTCTTCGGCGGCCGGGTCGAGGCCCAGTTCGTGAAAGCAGCGCAGCCACGAGCGGGCCACCAGTTCGTGGCCCGCCGGGCGTTGCGGACGGCTGATGATGGCGTGAACCGAACGGACGTGTTCCGCCACCGAATTGGAAGACACCATGAATTCAAGCCTTGGGAGCCGGAGCCGCTCAGTGCGCGTCGCGGTGTGCCGGACGCATCGTTTTGCAGGCCGCGCAGGTCGTGGGAAAAGCAGCGAATGGTATCACCGGGGCAACATCGCGGGCCAGCAGGCGCCCTGCCCGGCTGGACGGACCTGCACTGCCGGGTGGCCACCGGGAAGGTGACGCCTTGCCCGGCGCAGGTCGTCAGTCGTAGATGTCGGTCGACATCGCGCCCGGGTCGGCGCCGAGCGCCAGCAGGTGAGCCACCGCCAGACGCTGTCTCTTGAACACCGCCCAGTACAGCGCATTGAAACCGCCGCGGTCCGGAATGTTCGGATCGAAACCGGCCGTCAGCAGCTGGTCGAGCACATTGAGGTGACCCAGGGACGCCGCCAGCGACAGCGCGTGACGGCCGAATTCGCGCTCGGTCTGAAGTTCCCACTTCGGTCGGTGACGCAGCAGCACGGCCACCACCTCGGCTCGGTCGAGCATCACGGCGTCGATCAGCGGCGTGTGGCCGTTCGAGCTTTTGGCATCGATGTCGGCCCCGGCGCGCAGCAGTAACTCGACCACCTTGTGATGGCCGGCAAGCGCGGCGGCGCCCAGTGGCGTAAAGCCCTTCGAGCCGCGCCGATCGACGTGTGCGCCGGCGTTGATCAGCGCGCGCACGAACTCTGTCTCGCCGGCCGCCGCGGCATGGACCAGCACGCTGTCGCCCCACACATCACGCGCATTCGCCGGCGCACCGGCTTTGAGCAATTTTGCCGCGGTGGCCCACTCGCCACGTCGCGCTGCCGACAGCAGCGCCAGATCCGCAGCCCGGTAGGCGCGCGGATCGACGTCGGTGCCACTGCGCCGGATGTCGGCGTATTCGAGCGCCGTCACGGGCACGGCAGCGCGCGGCCGTTCCGGCTCGGCGATGCGGCCCTGCCATTCCGGCGGCACATCCTGGGCCTGTGCGCCGGCCAGCGAAAGGTTCAGCAGAAGGCCCAGCAGAAGAAAAAATGTCTGGCGCTGCAGCATCGATATCGTCCGGTTCATGACATGTCCCGCGCCGTTTCGGCGCCGCCTTCGTGCGCGCGCAGCGCAGTGACCCGCGCCACGGCCTGTGCGCGGTTGGTCACATCGAGCTTGCGCAGGATCTTCTGGATATGGTTTTTCACGGTCAGCGGGCTGATATCCAGGATCTGCCCGATTTCCTGATTGGTCTTGCCTTCGCGCACCCAGTCAAGCACCTGCAGTTCGCGCCCGCTCAGTGTCGCCTGCAAAGGCGAGCGCCCGCCCGTGCGCTCGCCCGATTCGGCGCGCTCGAACTCGACGATGCGCAACAGTGCCAGGTGCAGGTTGGGCATAAGCAGCTCGATGTGGCGCGCGTCCTGACTGGTCGGCGCCGCCGGCACGCCGAGCAGTGCGAAAAAGGTGGACTGTTCGCCGCGTGCTTCGCGACAGCCGTGCGCCAAGGCATGTTCGATGCCCAGCGTGCGCAGCAGCGCCGTGCTGCTGTCGCGGTTGCGCGGACCGCTCGAACGGGCCAGCGGTTCGCGTGCGCCGTTGCGCCAGTCCTCGATCAGACGGCCAATCAAGCCGTCGACCGGATTGGTCATCTGCGCCTCGACCTCCGGCGCCAGCACCGAACGCGAAAACACCAACGCGCGGAAGTTGCCGCGGTCGAGATCCCCACAGGCGCACAAAAGGGTTTCATGAGGCAGGAAGGTCTGCAGTGACCCCTGCGCCCACAGGAAGAACTGGAAGCGCTTGACCACCCGGATCGACGTTTCGATCGTGAACAACAGCAGCTGAACGTCCACCTGTTCCTGCGCGAGCGAATCTTTCATGGAGCGCCTGGGTGGTGTATCGCGAACACGGACGCAGTCCGGCCCACCGTGGTCATTGGAAGGTCGGCAGATTCGCGTCGTCCGGAAAAGCGGGCACGACGTCGCCTCTGCACGACAACCGCGGAGTCTGGCGCGGGAATGTTGCAGTGGAGTGACGCAGATCCCGGCGGCGAGTCAGGCGCCGGCGGCGAGCCGGGTCGACAACTGGTCGAGATACCGCGTCATGAGGTCGTGCGCATCCTGTTCGAACAGCCTGATGCGTCCGGTGTTGTGAAGCATCAGCACACCGACGACGTGGGCGAAGATTGCGGTCGTTTCGATCAGCGCCTCCTTTTCGCACAGGCCCAGCCTGAGCAGCAGGCGCTGTATCGGCTGCAGCGCACTGCGCAGACGATCATTCAGCTGCTGATTCAGTTCGGGCGTGAGCCCGCGCGGCCGGGCGCCGTTGAACAGGTAGAAGCCCAGATCCATGTCCTGCGGGTGGTCCCGGTAGTAAGCGAAGAAGGCCATGGCCACGGCGCGCAGGCCGCCCAGCATTGCCGGCCGGGCATCAGTGCCAGCTGAATCGACGACCGCTGCCGCTGCAGCATCGACGCATTGCTTCAGCCGCAGCAGCGACTCGCCCAGCAGTGCGGCGTAGATGTCCTCGCGACTGCCGAAATGGCTGTACAGCGCGCCCGGCGTGTAGCCGGCCCGCTTGGCGATTTCGCGCAGGCTGGCGCCATCCAGCCCGAGTTCGAGAAAGGCACTGCGCGCGGCGTCGAGAATGAGCGCACGCCTTGCCTCGTTCAATGCGGTCTCGCGCAGCACGCGCGGCGGCGCGCCGCTGGACGTATCGGGTGAGGGGGCCATTGACGTTTCCATTGACGGACTGACAGCCTGATTTTACATTTGAGTATTGAATTGAACAGTGTTCAATTCATGTGAGAACGGCGGGGATGCAATGACAAACCATGCAGCAGAAGCACAGGGTGGCCGATTGATGACCGGGCAGGACTACCGCGAGTCGTTGCGCCGCTATCGGCCCACCGTATATGTCGATGGCCAGCTGATCGATTCGGTCGTCGACGCCCCATCGCTGCAGCCCGGCATCAACGCGCTCGCAGTGAGCTACGACTTCGCGCACGACCCGGCCAAAGCCCCTCTGATGACGGCCGTCCAGACGCGCAGCGGCCGGACGGTCAATCGCATGCTGCACATCAACGAGTCATCCGGCGACCTGTTGAACAAGCTCGAAGCGGTGCGCATCCTGTGCCAGGAAACCGGCTGCGCGCAGCGCTATCTGGCGCACGACGCGCTCAATGGCATCGGCCAGGCGGTCGCACGCCTCGATGACGCGCGGGGCAACACCGAATACGGTGCCCGCTTTGCCACCTATCTGCAGCACGTACAGGACGAGGACCTGACGCTGGGCATCGCGATGACCGACGCCAAGGGTGATCGCAGCCAGCGGCCGCACCAGCAGGCGAACCCCGATGTCTACCTGCACATCATCGAGCGCAACGGCCGCGGCATCGTCATTTCCGGCACCAAGGCCATCGTCACCGGCGCGCCCTACATGCATGAATTTCTGGTCATGCCGTCGCGCAACATGACCGAAGCCGACGCCGACTTCGCGGTGTGCTGCGCGGTACCGGTCGACGCGCCGGGCATCACCATCGTCGCCCGCCCCGCTGGGCGGCCGGGCGAGAAGCCGGAACACGGCTCGCCGCTGTTTTCGCGCCGCTACGGCCAGTCCACCGGCGTGGTCATCTTCGACCACGTGTTCGTGCCGTGGGAGCGCGTGTTTCTGGCCGGCGAATGGGAACACTCGGGCGCCGTCACCTACAACTACGCCACCCATCACCGCCACAGCTGCATCGCGGCGCGCGCCGGCTTTGGCGATCTGCTGATCGGCGCCGCCGCGCTGATGTGCGAAGCCAACGGTCTGGACCCGGACCGCAAGGCCAATCTGCGCGACCCGATGGTCGAACTGATCAAGATCACCGAGGGCTTCTACGCCTGCGGCGTGGCAGCCAGCGTCTATGCGGCGGCCGATCCGTACTCGCACACCTTCATGCCGGAGCCGGTGTTCGCCAACATCGGCAAGCTGCTGCTGTCCACCCAGATCTACGACATGCACCGGCTGGCGCACGAAGTGTCGGGCGGTCTGATCGTCGCCCTGCCCGGCCCGGACGAAGACCACAACCCGGCCACCGCCGCGACGCTGGCCGAAGTGCTGCGCGCCAACCCGGACATCCCGTACGACAAGCGGATCGAGGTCGCGCGCTTCATGGAGGACCTGACCGCCTCCTACCAGGGCGGCTGGTATTCGCTGATCAGCCTGCACGGCGGCGGCTCGCCGGCTGCGCTGAAGCAGGAAATCTGGCGCAACTACCCGGTCGGCGACAAGGTCGATCTGGTCGAACGTCTGCTCGACCGCGGCGTGCTGGCGGACGAAAATCGTTCGATCACGCGCAACCGGCAGCCTGGCCGCTGCTGCGACGCCGGCTGCAGCCAGCCGGGTCAGGCGGTGATGGTGCCGCTGCCGGCAATTGAGATACCGAAGAAAATCGGGGGAACGTCATGAAAATACACGCTTCACAGTCGGTGCTGCTGGTGATCGACCTGCAGGGCCGCCTGCTGCCGGCCATCGAAGATGGGGCGGCGGTGCTGTCAAACGCCACCTGGGTGGTCGACGTCGCGCGGACCGTTGGCGTGCCGGTGCTGGCGACGGAACAGTACCCGCAAGGTCTGGGCCTGACCGATGCAGATTTGCGCGCGCGCCTGCGCGAAGACGCCATCATCAGCAAGACACACTTTTCGGCGGTCAGCGAGGGCGCACTGCTGGCATCGGCCGACGCGGTGCGCAAGCAGTGGGTCGTGGTCGGTACCGAAGCACACGTTTGTGTGCAGCAGACCGTGCTCGACCTGCTGGCCGCCGGGCGCGAAGTATTCGTGGTGGATGACGCGGTCGGATCACGTCACGCACGTGACCGCGAGCGGGCGCTGCAACGGATGGAAAGAAATGGTGCCGAAATCGTCACGCGCGAAATGGTCGCTTTCGAGTGGCTGGCTCGGGCCGACACACCGGTGTTCCGCGACGTGCTGAAGCGCTTCCTGCGCTGAACCCCTGCCGCCGGGATCAGGCGACCCGGCGGTGCAGAGGCATTTCGACAGCGCGCTCGACCGGCGTGCCTCAGGGCTGATCCAGGCTGCCCATCGCGCGCGGCCAAGTCACCACGCCCCAGGGCAGCTTCTTGTCCTCGATCCGGGCCGTGACTTCGAGCTTTGCCGCGTCGACCACCACAAGCTGATTCGAGCGGCCGCACGCGACGAGGATCTGCTTTTCATCCGGCGTGAAGGTGAAATGCCAGCAGCGTTCGGCGGCGAGCGGCACGTCCTTGATCTTGGCGAATGTTTTCCCGTCGAACACTTCGAGCGCCTGGGCCCGTGCGGTGGCCACATACAGCCGCTCGCCCTTGCGGTCGAAGGCCACGCCATACGGTGTCTGGCCGGTCGCGACCGTCTTGATCGGCGTGAGCTTGTCGTCCAACACCAGGAAGTTGTTGCCGAATTCCAGCGTGGCGATGTAGGTCTTGCCATCCGGTGACAGCTTGATGCCGCGCGGGCGGGCGCCGTACTTTTCCACATCGACCTTCTTCACCAGCTTGCCCGACTTGATGTCGTGCAGCGTCAGCGTGTTGTCGGCTTCGTTGGTGACCACCAGGCTCTTGCCGTCGGGTGAAAACTCGATGCCTTCCGTCTCCGGGCCGCCGACGATGTTGCGCACCACCTTGCCGGCCTTCAGATCGACCACGGCGACCTGTGCCGGCTCCTTGTCGTCGTCATCGTCGTCGTCATGACCGTGGGCACCGTCCTTTCCACCCTCCTTCTTTTCTTCCTTCTTTTCGGCACCCGGCTTGGGCGGCGGCCCAAGCTTGGAGGTCGGTTCGAAGGACACGAACGCCATGTCTCCGCGCACGCGCACGAATTCCGGATTCTTGCCGATCCTGACGCGCTTGATGATCTTGCCGCTGGCCGTATCGATCAGCGCTACGTCACCGGTTTCACGCACCGCGACCACCAGCGTCTTGCCGTCGTCGGTGACGCCGAGGCCGCGCGGCACCTTGCCACCGACCGCGTATTCACCGGTCACCTGCATCTTCGCCAGATCGATGATCGAAATGCCGCCTTCCTGATTGCTCACGTAGGCCGTGCCCTGCGCCTGCGCCAGACCGGCACCGGCGAACATCGAAAAAAGTGCGGCAGACCACAGGCTGCGTGCAGCGAACATCGGTGGGGTCATCATTTTCATGGGGTTTCCTCCTTGATTCATTCTTATTGGACAGCTGTCGGCCACATCGAACCCGAACGCGCGTGCCAGGCATCGGGACGACATGATCGAAGCGCCGCAGTATAGAGACCGTCGAGCGGCCTTCGGTTCAGGAAATCCGCCAATCGGGGACTGCGGGCGACGTGGACGCGACCCCGCCGACCGGGAAAACCTCCCGTCACGGTGTCGCACCGCCGTGTCACGTTACAAGGGAAATCGTCCCGGTCCGCCCGCCGCCGGTTCGGGGCGGACTGCGCCCGGCGCACGCCTGCCACCGGCCTGCGCACCGTGCCCGGCCGCTGCAGCCGGTACAATCGACGGTTTTCCGTCTTACGGGCCCGCACATCATGGAAGCAGAACGTCTCAACGCCATTGCCAATCATCTGACCGACCTGCAGTCGCGGGCCGGCGAACTGCGGAGGTATCTTTGACTTCGATGCCAAGGCATCGCGGCTCGAAGAAGTAGAACGCGCGCTGGAAGATCCGGGCATCTGGAGCGACACCGCGCGCGCGCAGGAACTGGGCAAGGAAAAGCACACGCTGGAAGCGGTCGTGCGCGCCATCGAATCGATTGACGCGCGGCTTGCCGACGCCAGCGAACTGTTCGAACTGGCGCGCGAGGAAGCCGATGAAGACACCGTGGTGGCGATCGAAGCCGACAAGGCGAAGATCGAAGCCGATGTGGCCGGGCTCGAATTCCGCCGCATGTTCAACAACCCGCAGGACCCGAATCCCTGCTTCCTGGAAATCCAGGCCGGAGCCGGCGGCACCGAAGCGCAGGACTGGGCGTCGATGCTGTTGCGCATGTACGTGAAGTACTGCGAACGCAAGGGTTTCGACGTCGAAGTGATGGAAGAATCGGAAGGCGACGTCGCCGGCATCAAGAGCGCCACCATCAAGGTGACCGCCGAGTACGCCTATGGCACGCTGCGCACCGAAACCGGCATTCACCGGCTGGTGCGCAAGAGCCCGTTCGACTCCGGTGCGCGCCGCCACACCAGTTTTTCCAGCGTGTTCGTCTATCCGGAAGCGGACGACTCGATCGAGATCGAAATCAATCCGGCCGATCTGCGGGTCGATACCTTCCGCGCGTCGGGCGCCGGCGGCCAGCACATCAACAAGACCGACTCGGCGATCCGCATCACGCACCTGCCGTCCGGCATCGTCGTTCAGTGCCAGAGCGACCGCAGCCAGCACCGCAACCGTGCCGAGGCGATGGCCATGCTGAAGTCGCGCATGTACGAAGCCGAGTTGCGCAAGCGGCAGAGCGAGCAGCAGGCGCTCGAGGATTCCAAGACCGACATCGGCTGGGGCCACCAGATCCGCTCCTATGTACTCGACCAGAGCCGGATCAAGGATCTGCGCACCAATTACGAAGTGGGCAACACGCAGGGCGTACTCGACGGCGACCTCGACGGCTTCATCCAGGCCAGCCTGAAGCAGGGCGTGTGAAGTTGCTGAAGTTCCTGCTGTGGCTGGTGCCGCTGTCGCTGCTGCTTGCGCTGGCCGCCGTGATCGGCGCGGTGTCGTTGATGCTCGACGCCCATCCGGCACTGCCAGAGCCGCCGGTCGTGGCGCCGGCCGACGCCGAAAAGCTGCTGCAGCAACTGGCCCTGAACGACCCGCGCCGCCTGCGCACCGGCCAACGCAGCGAAATCAGGCTCGACACGGCCGACCTGAAGCTGCTGGCAAATGAGGTGGCCCACCGGCTGCCGGCGACCCGACTCGACCTGCAGCCGGACGCCGGCGGAATGAACATCGCCGCCAGCGTTGAACTGCCGGCTGCATCGCGCTGGGTCAATGTGCAGGCGCGCGTGGCGGTATCCGATACCGGCCAGCCGGCGCTCGACACGCTGCGCATCGGCCAGCTCACCGTGCCTGACTTCATCGCGCAGCCGCTGGTGCGCCGCGCCATGCCGAAGGCGCTGGAGATGACCGGCGTCGGCATCGATCCGCAGCGCTTCATCGATCTGCTCGACCGGGTTCAGATCAGTCCGGCGGGCATCGCGCTGAACTATGTCTGGTCGACCGAGCTGTGGAAGGCCGGCCTGCAGTCGATGCTGCCAGCCGGCGAAGCGGAACGGCTCGGCTTCTATCACGAGGCGCTGGTGAAGGTCGTGGTCGGCATGCGCAAGGACGGCGACAGCGAATTGCTGCGTGCCATGCAGGCGCTGTTTGTGCTGGCCGAGCAGCGCTCCGGCGCTGGCGACGCACTGGCCGAACAGCGCTCCGCCGTGCTCTCGCTGGCGCTGTTCGTCAATGGCCGCCATCCGCGCGATCTGGTGCCGCAGGCCGCTGAATGGTTGCGCGTGCCGCGGCTCAGCCTGACCCTGCGCGGCCGGGAAGATCTGTCGCAGCACTATGTCGGTTCCGCCCTGCTCGCCCTGCACGCGGGGGCTGCTTGGGCCGATGCCATCGGCCTGTCGAAGGAGGTGAGCGACGCGCGCGTCGGCAGCGGGTTTTCCTTCACCGACCTGCTGGCAGACCGCGCCGGCACCCGGCTCGGCGAACAGATTGCCGCCGGCCGCGGCAACATTGCGCAGCGCTTTGCGGCCGGTCTGGCGGTCGACGACGTGTTGCCTCCGATCGACGGCCTGCCCGAATTCATGCCGGAGGACGAGTTTCTGCGCCGCTTCGGCGGCGTCGATGGTCCCGCTTACCGGGCCGTGATCGACGACATCGAGGCACGCCTCGCGAAACTGGAGCTTTACCGGTGAGCGCGGACGAATTCCTCATGGATCCGGCGGTGGGCTTTGCCGATTTCCTGTCGCCCGGTGTCAGCCCCGGCGACCTGCCGGAACTTGACCGGCTGGCGCGCGCGCGGCCGCTGCTGTCCGCCTTCACGACGCTGTTCCACGGCTCGGAAGCCGAGGTGCTGCTGCGCGTGCTGGTGCTGGGCGAAATCGGCCGCACCGCCGACGCGCCGCGCTGGTCGCCCGAGGCGCTGCGTGCACGCTTCGCCTTCATCGACCCGGTGAAACTCGAAACCGTGCTGCGCCGCCTGCGCGACCATGCACTGCTGCGCGTCGTGGACAGCCAGTACCAGTTGTCCGACATCGGCCGCAACGCGTGCGCCGCGCTGGCCATGCTGCTCGAACTGTCCGGCGACGAAGATGTGGAACTGGGCTTCCTGACCGCACAGATCGCCGGCCTGCAGGCGGTCGATGGCGACACCGGCGACGCGCTGCAGCACCTGCTGGGCAAACTGAATGACCTGACGCTGCACTTCGAAGACGCCATCGCATCCGGGTCGGAATTCCGCATCATCGCGGCGCGCCGCCGTCTGGACGCCAACGGCCGCTGGCTGGAACGGGGCACCGCGCTGCTGCGCGACCTGCTCGCCGACGACGATCTGCCGTTCGAGCGCGCCCGGCTGGCGCAGCGCATCGGTCTGGCGCAGTCGCGCCTGGCCCGGGTCGACGCCTCGTTCCAGCGCGCACTGAACAAGATCGAGTCGCAGCGCGTGACGCTGGGCGGTTCGGGCATTTCGTCTTCGGACGTCGCGGGCTGGCTGCGCCGGCTCGACAGCGCGGCACTCGCGGCGCTCGCCGCGGACGCACTCGCGCCCTGCCCCGACCTCACGCTGCTGGCCGGTGACCACGAACTGCTGGACCGCGCCGAACCGACCTTGTCCGCCGAACCGGCCGGCGATGCCGCAACCGCGTTGCCGGCGCCCGACGACGCCCCGGTCGCCGCGGCACCGCCGGCGGAAGACCTGCATCTGCTCGAACGCTTCGCCCATCGCCTCGGCGCACTGACCGGCCCGGCCGCGCTGGCCGACGTCATCCCCGGCAGCGGCTTCGCGCAAGCGTCCTACCGCATGTCGCTGCTCGCCTTGCTGCGCGACGCCGGAGCCAGCGGCGACCCGGCGGTCGAAGCCGGCGACGGTCCGGTCGCCGACTTCCTGCGTCTGGCCATCGACGTGCGCTTCACCGAACACCTGCAGTCGCTGGCGGATGACGACATCGCTGCGATCACGGTCGGCGAAGTGCTGCCGCGGGGTGCATCTTGATGAGTGTTGATCCTTCATTCACGTTGCGGCAACGGATTGCAGCCGCCGTGCCGATGGTTTCATCCGAACTGACCGGATCCTGCCGCGTCGATCTGCGGCAGGTCCTCTGACCCGATGGATATGGAAACAGAACTTCGCACCCTGACCGCGCGCCTGCTGGCGCACCGCTCGATGCCGCGCACCGACCGGCTGGCGCGCCGCGCCCTGGTCGATGACGGCTTCCGCCACGCGCTCGACCAGCGGCTTGCCGCGGTCGGCCTGCAGCTGTTCGACAATCCCTATGCCGCGCACATCGCGGTCGGCATCGCCGACGACATGCGCGAGCCGGTGTTCGGCCAGACACGCGAATACGCCGCCAGCAATGTCGGGCTGATGCGCGACGAACTGGCCTGGCTGATGGTGATCTGGTCGCTCATCGTGCTGCCCAAGCGTGAACGCCAGGTCAGCCGGCGCGCACTGAACGACGAAGGGCAGGACGACATGTTCGGCGCCGAACAGCCGGTCGAGCACGGCGACGCGGTGTCGGGCGCACTGACCGAAGCTTCGCTGCTGGCCGACTTCGGCAGCCGGCTGGGCGGCAAGATGAAGCTCAACATCACGCTCGGCAAGCTGGCGCGGCTCGGATTCATCGAGCGGCGCAACGGCCTGGTGTTCGAAGGCCCGCTGCTCGACGTGCTGCTCGACTACCGCATCCTGGCTGACCGCGTCATCCACGGCACGCTGGCCGACGTGCTGACCGGCGCCGGCCACGCCATGCCCGAAGCGAATGCCTTCGAACTGGCGGCAGCCGCCGACGATGACGAGGCGGATGAATGACGCGCCTGTCACGCACGGGCGCGGTTTCACGGCGCCTGCCCCTCTCTCACGCACGCTGACGAGCCACCCATGTTCCACATCAAGCAACTCGAACTGGTGCATTGGGATTTCTGGCGGCGCTTCACGCTGCCTCTCGATGCACAGATCATCACCATCGTCGGCCCGAATGGCTCGGGCAAGACCACGCTGCTCGATGCGCTGCGCACGCTGTTCGCACTGCGCTGTTCCGGCAAGCGCGACTTCCGGCGTTATGTGCGGCGCGGCGAGCACGACTTCGCATGGATACGCGCTGTCGTTGCCAACGTGGCCAGCGGCACCGGCAAGCGGCCCTTCTTTCCGTGCATCCACGACGAAGTGACGCTGGCCTGCCGCATCAAGCGCGCCGGTGGCGACTGGACGCGCGACTACGCCATTCTCGACGGCAATGTCGCGATCGAAACGCTGGAATCCGGCGGCGAATGGACCGGCCTGCGCGACTACCAGAACCGACTCGCCTGGGGCGGGCTGACGCCGGCCATCGCCAAGGTGCTGTCGCTGGAACAGGGCGACACCGACAAGCTGTGCGAATACTCGCCGCGTGCCCTGCTCGATCTGGTGTTCGACGTGTTCGGCGACAAGGAGGTGCTGGACAACTACCAGGCCGCGCGCGAGGAACAGAAAGGCGCCGAGCGCGAACTCGAAGGCATCGGGCTCGACCTCGAGCGGCTGCGCGCGCAGGCCGAAGCCAAGCGCCTCGAAGCCGACAACTACCGGCAATGGAAGCAACATGCCGACGAGGTGCTGGCGCTGGAAACCGAAATCGTGCCGCGGCTCGAAGTCGCCGAACTGACGCGCGACATGTCGAACGAGCGCGGCGATCTCGCCCGTCTGCGCGACGACCTGCGCTGGCTGGGCCGCGAGCAGGCCACGCTGACGGCGCGGCTGGCCGCGGTGACCGCCGAACGCGAGATGGCCGTCGCCGCGCTGGCCGAGGTGCGCGCCGACGAGCAGCAGGCGGAAGCCCGCCAGCTGGCGGCGCACGACGTGCTGCGCGATGTCGAGCGGCTGCTCGAAGAAGAACGCAAGCTGCGCGAGCGGGTGGCGACCGAACACGGCGCCGACGCGCTGACGCTGGAGGCCGAGCACGCTGCAGCCGAAGCGCTGGCAGCGAAACTGGCGGGCGACGAGCGCGCGCTGGTGGCGCAGTTCGAAGACAAGGCCGAACAGCTGCGCGCCGCACAGGAGCGCCGCGGCGCGCCGGGTGATGCCGAGGTGAGTGCCTTCCGGGCGAAGCTGGACGAAGCCGGCATCGCACACCGCGTGCTGTCCGACGTGGTCGAGGTGACCGACGTCGCCTGGCAGGCCGCGCTCGAAGCGGTGCTGCGCCCCTATCGCCACCTGGTGCTGCTGGAACGCGAAGACGACCGGCACGTCGCCTGGGCGATGGGCGAACAGGCGCGCTTTCGCCACTTCATCGTCGCCGAACGCGAAAGTGCGGCGAACGCGCGTGTCGGCTCGCTGGCTGAAGTCGTGCGCTTCGCTGCCGCAGTGCCGCGCTGGCTTGCAGACCTGCTGGGACGCATGCAGCGCGTAGACAGCGCCGATGGCGCGCGCCATCTGCCGCGCGACACCGAATGGATCACCCGCGACGGCTATCACCGCGAGCGGCGCGGCGCGCGCCATCTTGGCCGCCCGGCCGAATTCCACTTCGGCGAACTGGCCCGGCAGGCACGCATCGAGCAGCTGGGCCGCGACATCGCGGAACTCGATGCGGCACGCCGCGCACTCAGCCCCGAGCTGGACCGCGCACGCGAAAAGGTCAGCGCGGTGCGCGCCCGCCTGCTCGGCCTGCAGTCGGCCAGCCTGCTGGCACTGCGCAGCAACGAATTTGCGCAGGCGCGGGCGGCGCTGCCCGGTGCGCGTTCCAGCAGCGACCAGACCGGCACCGCGCGCGAGGCCGCCCGGCGCGAGGTCGAGCGCCTGCGCGAAAACCTGACCGGCATCGACACCGAAATCGACCGGCGCCGGCGCGAGTTGAATGCAGTGGGTACGCGCCTGCGCGATCTGACGCAGCAACTGATGCCGCGCCGCACCGAACAGGCGCAGCGACTGGTGGCGCTGCGCTCACGCCGCCGCGGCATGCCGACGCACTGGCTCGACCCGCGCGAGCTGGCCCAGCTGGCCGAACGCTACGGCGACGCGCGCGCCGCGCGCCGGGAACTGGGTCGGCTGCGCGACCTGCTGGTGTCCGGCGACTGGGTCACCGACCCGTCGGCGCTGACGCTGCGCGACCGGCTCAAGGACGACCTTGCGCGGCGCGAACAGGACTTCGCCAGCCGCCAGGGCTACTGCGCCACCGCCCGCCGTCACACCGACGACGCCCGCGCCGCCTACATCGCCAAACTGCGCGCCACCGTGCGCCAGTACGGCAAGAACCTGCGCGCGCTGGGCGAACTGGCCAACGTGGGTGTCGATTGCGGCGCGCCGCCGCTGGACAACGACGATCTGGCGCTCGCCCAGGCCGGACTGGACGTCAGTTTCGACTTCGACCGCAAGGGCGCGGTCGGGCTGAACGACGGCGAAGCGTCCGGCGGCCAGCAGGTGATGAAGTCGCTCATCCTGCTGATCGCGCTGCTGATGGACGACACGCGACCCGGCGGCTTCGTGTTCATCGATGAGCCATTCGCCCACCTGGACGTCGCCAACATCGACCGCGTCGGCCGCTTCCTCGGCGCCACCCGCGCGCAATACCTGATCACCACCCCGGTGACGCACAACGCCAATGTGTTCGCGCCCTCGCAGCTGACACTGATCACCAGCAAGAAGTCACCCGCCGAAAGCTGGGCACCGCCGATCGGCATCCTGAAGCGCGCGAAGTAGCGCCTGGGGGATCAGAATCTTCAGGTCAGGACGCTGTGGAGGCGGCCTGCGGAAAGTATCGCCTGCGGACAGCATCACCTGCGGACAGCATCACCTGTGGGCAGCATCACCTGTGAGCAGCATCACCTGTGGGAGCGGCGGCCTCGCCGCGATACGCTCTCTGCACAGCGATGGTCGCAGCACGATCGCGGCGAGGCCGCCGCTCCCACAAGGTAGCTCCCACAAGGTGGCTCCCACAAGGTGGCTCCACAGGGTAGCCACCGCACGACCGCCTCACTGAGCGTGACTGCGGTCTCTGTGCCGCCTCACTCCGCCTGACCCGTCGACGCCCGGACGAGCGGAACATAAGGCAGTCTGAACTCGGCAGTGGTACCGACGCCGGGCGCGCTGCGCACGTCGATGCGGCCGCGCATCAGCTCGGCCATGCGCTTGCTGATCGCCAGCCCGAGACCGCTGCCGCCGAAACGTCGGGTGGTCGAGCCGTCACCCTGCTGGAACGGATTGAACAGCTGCTCGAGCTGCGGTGCGGTCATGCCGATGCCGGTATCGGTCACCGCGAATGCGAGCTGCCCGTCCTGCAGCGACGCCGACAGCACGACGCAGCCGCGCTCGGTGTACTTGACCGCATTCGACAGCAGATTGAACAGCACCTGCCCGATGCGGATCGGGTCGCCAAGGCAGGTGTCGGGCAGGTCCGCCGCCCGTTCGACCCGCAACTCGAGCCCCTTTGCCTGCGCGAGGACCTGCACCAGATCCACTGCGTGTTCGATGACCTCGTGCAGATCGACCGACACCTGTTCCATCACCAGCTTGCCGGCTTCGATCTTCGAAAAGTCGAGCACATCCTCGATGACACCGAGCAGCCGGATGCCCGACGCCTGGATCTTCTCGAAGGCCTCGCGCGATTTGTCTATGTTGCGGTGGTTGCGCAGGCCTATCTCGGCGAACCCGAGCACACCGTTGAGTGGCGTGCGTATTTCATGGCTCATGTTGGCGATGAATTCGCTGCGCATGCGCGCCAGTTGCTCGGCGGCCGCCAGTGCGCGCTCGCCAGCCCGCGCCGCGGCGTGCTGAGCGCTCATGTCGACAAAGCTGATGACGGCGCCGGTGATGTCGCCGCGCTGCACCACGGGATGCACCTCATACATGACCGGAATGGCATGTCCATCGGCGTGCCAATACACCTCGTCGTCGACGCGCAGTTTGCTGCCCGACACCAGCGCGCTGTGACTCGGGCATTCTCCCAGCGGGTAGGGCGAGCCATCGGGTCGGCTGTGGTGGAACAGCGCATGGCCCGAGGTGCCGATCAACCTGTCGGCCGGATAGCCCAGCATGCTGCAGGTCGCCGGGTTGACGAAGGTGATGATGCCCTGTGTATCCACGCCGAACAGACCGGCCGCGCTCGACTGCACGATGTGCATGGCGCGTGCCTCGGTGTCGATCAGCTCGGCGGTGCGTTGCGCGACCAGATCTTCCAGGTTGCGGCGGTGCTGCTCCAGTTCGATTTCGCTGCGTTTGCGTTCGCTGATGTCACGCCCCACCTCGACCATGGCGCGCCGCTGCTGTGCGTCGTCGAACAGCGGCACACGGATCACTTCATGCCAGGTCGGCCGGCCATCGGCATCGACGCCGTGCTCTTCGGTGCGCGATGGTCCTGCGGCGGCCCATGCAGCGTCCTCGTACGCACGCACCACCGCCAGCCGATGGGCCAGTTCCGGGTGTCGGGCAATCAGTTCAGCATCGGTGCAGCCCTGCCAGTCATCGGCTCCGAGTCCGAAATTCCGCAGACATACACTGTTGGCCATCAGCCAGCGGTCGTTGGCATCCTTGAAGCGGATCGAATCGGGCACCACTTCGATCAGCGTCTGCAGTTGCGCCTTGCGCTCGGCGAGCGCCCGGCCGCTGCGTTCGGCATCCCCGATCTTGCGCAGCAGGCCACCGCCAAGCAGCGCCGACAGCAGTGCAAAACCGCCCGCCAGACCGAAGGCGACCCTTACTTCGTCATCCCAGGACGCCAGGTAATCGTCGCTCGCGGTGGCGGCGACAACCACCATCGGCACGCTTTCCATGCGCCGCAAGGTCACGATGCGTTCGTAACCGTCGGCGCCGACCGGTGTGTAGTAGGTCGTGACGCGCGCGCCCTCGCTGTAAAGCTTCATCATTTCGGGCGATACACCACGATTCCCGATCTGGCCGGCCGGCTTGTCCGGAATCGGCGGCTGGCGAGCGATCAGACCAAGTTCGGCATCACGCAATATCAGCGTGCCGTACGTACCGAGATCATAGCGACCGAGCACTTCGGAAAAATGGTCCACGGTAATGGGCGCCGCTATCACCCCGGCGAAGCGACCATCCGGATGGTTGTAGCGCAGCGTGAACGCCACGATGTACTTCTGCGCGACGCGGCCGAGGATCGGGTTCGTCACCCGTATCGCGTCCCCGGCCTGTTCGCGGTGCCAGGCGAAGTAGTCGCGGTCCGACCAGCTGGCGCGCACGGTGTCGCTGACGCCCCTGCCCAGAATGACAACGCCTTCGGCGTCGGCCACGCGAAACGACTCCAGCTCGGGCAGGCGGTCAGCATGGCGCTCGAGCATCCTGTTCATCTGCGGTACGTCGATACGGCCATCGGCCAGATCGCGCTCGAGCTCATCCGCGACAACGCGCAGTGCGAATTCGATCTTGCCGATGCTGTTCGACAGCGTCTGCTCGAGCGCGATTGCGACGTTCTGGGTCATCGATTCCGCTTCCAGTTCGTGCTGCGTGCGGCTTTGCAGCACCGAATGCACGGACAGTGCGAGCACCAGTACGTTGAAAACGACCAGAGCCCCGATCAGCCGGAGGCGAAGGGCGCGTGACGGGGCTCCGGGATTGAGCGCAATGCCGCTCACCCTTCAAACTTTCTATGCCGGACCGCGGCGCCTGGCCGGGCAGTGAAAACCCGGCCCGGGACGTCTGCCGCAAGACAATGGAAATGCCGCACCGCACGAAAACCAGGAGAACAAGACCGGCGGGAAGAATACGCCCTTGTGCATAGACTGACACATTGAATGCACGGTCTATTGATCTACGCTTACCTTTCTCGCAGACGAGACGGTTCAGCGTCGCCAGGCGGCCCAGGCCAGCACCAGCCAGCCAGCAATGAACGCCAGCCCGCCCAGCGGCGTCACCGCGCCGAGGCCGCGCAGTCCGGTCAGCGCGAGCGCGTAAAGACTGCCGCTGAACAGCAGCAGACCGACGACCATCAGCCAGCCGGCCACGCGCAGCGCACGGCTGTCCGGTCGATGCAGCGTCAGCACGCCGATCAGACCCAGCGCAAGCGCATGCCAGAAATGGTATTGCACGGCGGTTTGCCACACGACGAGCAGATCGGGCGTCAACCTCGCCTTCAGCGCATGCGCGCCGAAGGCGCCGGTCATCACGGCCAGTGCACCGGCCAGCGCGGCCAGCGTCAGCGTGCGCCGCGCAGCGGGGTTCAAGTCGGGTTGCGTATACATATATGCGGTGTGGGTGGATAAAGCGCCTTTCGGCGAGCGCACGGACGAAACAGCTCAGCGCGTCTTGCGGAACACCACCACATGCTGCCACGGCAGACCGGTTTCGGTACGCACCCATTCCAGCGCGTGGGCGGCTGCCTCGCGCCGGATCTGCGCCTCGCTCATCTTGTGCAGCGGCTTGATCGGCACGGCAGGGTCTTCCGCCTTGTACTCGACGAACACCACTTCGCCGCCCGGCTTGAGTGCCTGCAGCACGCTGGCCAGCACCTCATACGGGTAGGTCAGCTCATGGTAAACGTCCACCATCACTGCCAGATCGACCGACTGCGGCGGCAGATTGACGTCGGTTTCGCTGCCCAGACGCGGTTCGATGTTCTTCAGCCCGTTGCGCCTGACCAGCCGATCGAGCACCTCGATCATCTGCGGCTGCACGTCCACCGCCAGCACCTTGCCGCCGGGCGCCACGAGCCCGGCGATGCGCCGCGACAGGTAGCCGGTACCGGCGCCGATGTCCGCCACCACCATGCCCGGCTTCAGCGCCAGCGCCATCAGCAGCAGATCGGTGCGCTCTTCCTGCGCCCGCTCGCTGCGCTCCAGCCAGCCCGCACCCTGCCAACCCATCACCGCCGAAATCTCGCGCCCCATATACACCTTGCCAATGCCGTCACGGCTCGGCGAACGCTCGACATAGCGTTCCGATTGCGCCGCGACGGGCGCCGCCGCAGCGCCGATCAGCAACGCACAGGTGAAGAACAGGGCAGGAAGACGGGTCATGGCACTCGCACCGATGGATGAACGCGTTCTGCTGAGTGAAAACCGCGGCAGAAGTTCGATGCGTGGGCACATGTACGTAGTCGGAACCGCGTCGTGTGGGAGCGGCGGCTTGTGGGGGTGCTGGCTTGTGGGAGCGGCGGCTTGTGGGAGCGGCGGCTTGTGGGAGCGGCGGCTTGTGGGAGCGGCGGCCTCGCCGCGATCGTGCCGCGACCATCGTTGTACAGAGTGCGTATCGCGGCGAGGCCGCCGCTCCCACAGGGGTCGCGCGCACAGGCCGCCGCTCAGCAGGAGAGCCGGGTGCAAGGCGACGTGGTTCGCTGACGCGCAGCTGCAGCACGATGGCTGGGCTTTATAGACTGTCGACGCCCTTTACACTGATCGGGTGCCCCGGTCGGCCTGTCCCGCGCAGCGCCCCGCGCGGCAAGGCATTGCCCGGCATGGCCTTTAATGGCACGTTGAATGCTTGGGCTCGTCCAGTCGCCTCAACCCGGAGCCCACCCATGCCCATCCGCCACCTGCTCGCCGCCACCGCCGCGGCCTTTGCGCTAACCGCTGCCCCCGTTCAGGCCGAACTGCTGTCCGGCGATACCGGGCCGGTCGAGGAACCGACCCTGATCTACATCGGCATGGACAGTTTCAATTTCGAATTCGAATGGAGCGTCAATACATCTGACCGCGCCTATCTGTACGGTCGCGGAAACGACATTGCAGTGGCGCCCGGTGTGACGACGGTCGAACAGATCGGTGATGCCTCGCTGCTGGATTTCACGACCACCTTCGTCGGTCCGCTGTGCGACGCCGCGTGTGCGGCCAACGGTGTTGGCGACTTCATCGTGCTGCGGCGCGACGGCTCGTATGGCGCGTTCCGTATCGACGACATCATCTACAACGGCGGCGACCCCACCCTCGGCACGCTGAGCGGTACCTGGTGGATACAGCTCGACGGCACGTCGCAGTTCGCGCCGCCCGTTCCCGAGCCTGGAAGCTGGGCCATGCTGCTGGGCGGCATCGCGCTGATAGGTGCCGCCGTCCGCCGCCGGGCGTCCTGAAGCCATACATCCCGACCGACCACCCGGCGCAAAGAGACCACGGCGAGCCCTCAAGCGCAGGGATGTGGGAGCGACGGCCCCGTCGCGATCAGTGCCGTGACCATCGTTGTGCAGAGGGCACAGCTCAAACCATGCGTTCGGGCCTCACCCAGTCATCGAACTGTTCGGCGCTGACTGCGCCGAGCGCCAGCGCCGCTTCGCGCAGGCTCAGTCCGTTCGCGTGAGCGTGGTGTGCCACCGCGGCGGCACGGTCGTAGCCGATGTGCGGGCTGAGCGCGGTCACCAGCATCAGCGAGCGCGACAGCAGGTCGGCGATGCGTGCGCGGTCCGGCTCGATGCCGCGGGCGCAATGGGCATCGAAGCTCGCCATGGCATCGGCCAGCAAGCGAACGCTCTGCATGAAGTTATTAGAGATCAATGGCTTGAATACATTAAGCTCGAAACTGCCTGAACATGCGCCAATGCTCAGGGCCACATCATTGCCCATGACCTGGCAGCACACCATGGTGAGTGCCTCGCACTGTGTGGGATTGACCTTGCCCGGCATGATGGAACTGCCCGGCTCATTCTCCGGCAGCACCAGTTCGCCCAGTCCGCAACGCGGTCCGGATGCAAGCCAGCGCACGTCGTTGGCAATCTTCATCAACGCACCAGCCAGCGTTTTCAGCGCACCGTGCGCGGCCATCAGCGCTTCGTGTCCGGCCAGCGCGGCATAGGAATTCGCTGCGCGACGAAACGACAGTCCGGTGTCGAGCGCAAGGCGGGCGGCCACCCGCTGACCGAACTCCGGATGGGTGTTGAGCCCGGTACCGACGGCGGTGGCACCGACCGCCAACTCGAGCAGGCCGGCCACGCTGGCCCGCACGCCCTGCTCCGCCAGCGCGAGCTGCGCCACCCAGCCCGACATTTCCTGCCCGAGCGTCAGCGGCGTGGCGTCCTGCAGATGGGTGCGGCCGATCTTCACGATGTCGGCGAATGCCGATGACTTGCCGTCCAGCGTGGCGCGCAGCGCCGCCAGCGCCGGCAACAGCGTATGCGTCACGGCAAGCGCAGCGGCGACATGCATCGCGGTGGGAAAGATGTCGTTCGACGACTGGCCCAGATTGACATGGTCGTTGGGATGAACGCGGCGCGCCTCACCCCGGCCGCCACCCATGCGCTCCGATGCCAGATTGGCCAGTACCTCGTTCATGTTCATGTGAGTCTGCGTGCCGGAGCCGGTCTGCCACACCGACAGCGGAAAGGCTTCGGCGTGTGCGCCGGCCAGGATTTCGTCGGCCGCAGCGACGATGGCCTGTGCGCGTTCGGCGTCGAGCAGGCCCAGTTCGCCATTGACCAGCGCTGCGCTGCGCTTCACCCGGGCCAGCGCGTGCAGCAGCGCGTCGGGCATGCGTTCGGTGGAAATGTGGAAGTGGGCCAGCGAACGCTGTGTCTGCGCCCCCCACAGCGCTTCGGCCGGTACCTCGATGTCGCCGAATGCGTCGCGTTCGGTCCGTGTGTCGGTTGTCATGGCAAGGCCTCCAGAGCGATGGCGGATCGCGAACCGATCCGGCCGACTGCTCAGCCTAGTCCCTCGCGGCGCAATGTGCCGGAACAGGCCGGTCGAACGCTTGTCATCTATGCTGAAAGTGCGTGGATGCGGCGGTGATCCGATGCAATGCTCGCGCCGCGTCCGACGCTGACAACGATGGATCAGAAGAGGAGAAGAACCATGCTTATCGTTCATCACCTGAACAACTCGCGGTCGCACCGTATCGTGTGGCTGTGCGAGGAACTGGGCATCGACTACGAGCTGGTCAAGCACATGCGTGACCCGGACAGCCAGCGCTCGCCGGATTCGCTGAAGGCGGTGCACCCGCTTGGCAAGGCGCCGGTGATTCAGCACAGGGGGCAGAAGATCGTCGAGTCCGAAGCGGTCATCGAATACATCTGCAATGTGTGCGCCGACGGCCGGCTCAGCGTGAAGCCAACTTCGCCCGAGTACGGGCAGTACCAGCAGTGGCTCGCGTTTGCCGAAGGCACGCTGTTCCCGGGCCTGCTGGTCGACCTGGTCGATGCATGGACCGGTCGCGGCAACCCTGACCTGATGGGTTTCTTCGACGTGGAAACCGCGAAGAACCACCAGTTCGCCGAAGACGCGCTGAGCGGACGGGATTACCTGCTCGAATCCGGATTTTCGGCGGCCGACATCACTCTCGGCTGGGCGCTCGAATTCAGCGAGTGCCGTGGCTGGCTGCGCGACTACCCGACGCTGCAGGCCTACGTCGAACGTCTGCGCGCTCGCCCGGCCTACCGGAGGGCGATCTCGAACGGCGGCCCGCAGGACCTGTCGGTGTTTTCTGCCGGCGCGCGCTGACCCGAAGCACGCCCGCCGGGCGGTGTCCGGGGGTGCGTCCGGGGGTGCGTCCGGGGGTGCGTCATTTCGCCGCGGCGGGCGACTTCAGGAAGGCGTCAAAGGCGGCGCCGAACGCCTCGGGCACCTCGAAATAAGGCATGGCGCCGGTCTGGAACACGGTGACCGTCCAGTTGCCACCGCCGGTCACCATATACATGCCGGTGTAGTTGGTGAAGTCGCCGCGCACGCCGTGGCTCACCCACACCGGGTGCGGGATGGCTTCATACACGGTGTGGATGTCGGCGCTGAACAGGCCGCCGGACAGGAAGTACAGCGGCGCAAAGCGCGCGCCGGGCTGGCGCGTGGTCAGCACGTCGTACGCCCACATCGTTTCGTCGATGTTCCTGCCGCCCCAGGTGCGCTCCAGAAAGTAGCGGATCACACCCGGTCGAGTCAGCTGGCGGAACAGCCAGTTGGCCCACAACGGCTGACTGAGCGCGGCATACAGGCCGGGTACGGCGCGTGTGCTGCAAGGCTCGCCGCGCCGCGGCGTGCGGCCATTCAGGCCGGTCGGGCTCACCAGCGCCACCGTGCGCCAGTCGTCCGGCCGCTCGGCCGCCGCACGAGCGAGATATTCGCAGCCGAGCGACACGGCAAGTCCATCCACCTTTGCCCCGCCGCTCAATGCGCGGATGTGTCGCGCCGCCGTGTGCAACGCGTCGGTCATCAGCCGCGGCGAATAAACCCGGTCTTCGCGCGGGCTGAAGCCATAGCCCGGCAGATCGATGGCGTAGACGGTGTGCGTCGCGGCGTAACGCTCGTACAGCGGCCGCATTTCCGCCGCCGAAGCGGCCGCGTTGATGCTGTGAATGAGCAGCATCGGCGGACCGTTGCCCGCGCAGTAACAGTTCAGTCCGTCGAAGGACAGTCGCTCACCCGGCAATGCGGGCGGCAGGACAGGCAGGGCGTCCAATGGAATCCTTGTCGGGTCGGGAGAGTGGCCGAACAGTAGCAGGATGACGAGTCACCCGATCATGGTATTGACCGGGGACATGGATGAATCAGTTCCCGCTGACTGGCTCGGATCAGCCCACAGTCATTTTGCGCGCAGCTTCAAGCGGGCGCGGATGGAGGCGGCCAGATTGCGTCGCCAGGAGATCAGCCAGCGTCCCCCCGGCAGATCGGTCCCGCGCAGAACGGTTCTTGCATCGATGGTCATGTAGCCGACGGGCGTGACGGTTCAACTCCTGTCAGTTGAGCGAGCTTGCCCGTTAGATGTCCGGTCAAGGCCGATCTCAGCCTAGCCTCTTGCCAGGTGGATAGAAAATGTTCTGCACTGCATCACGCAGCTCTTCCAGGTCCTGAGGTTTGGCGATCAGATCGCGCACCCCGGCTGCCGCGGCTTGCGCGCGCAATTCCTCGTTGACGTACCCTGAGATCAGGATCACGGGCAAATCCGGCAGTGCATCGCGAATCGCCCGCGCGATCTCCAGGCCCGACATGCCTGGCATGTTGAAATCGGTCACCACCAGGTCGACGCGAATCCTGCCGGAAAGCACCGCGTCAAGCGCCTCCCGCTGTTCGAAGTATGCGCTGACGCGATAGCCCCAGCGTTCGATCATCCGCTTGCTGGCGAACAACTGCGCCTGATCGTCGTCGATGTAGAGAACATGCCGGCCACGGCCTTCGGCGGCCTGTCCCGCTTTTTCGATCGGGTCTGGCGCAGCAGCCAGATCGTTCGTGCTCGGAAGGTACACCTCGAACGTGCTGCCTTTGTCAGGCTCGCTGTGCACAACGATCACGCCTGCGTGAGCCTGCACGATGCCATGCACCACGCACAACCCCAGTCCGGTGCCTTTGCCTGATGGCCTTGTCGTGAAAAACGGTTCGAAGATGCGACGTCGCGTCGCCGCGTCCATGCCGTGCCCGGTGTCGCTGACGACGATCCGGGCGTAATGGCCCGGCCGCAGCGCAGGATCGGGTCGCGCAGAGGATTCGTCGAACATCACGCCTTCAACGCGAATCTCGATGGTCCCGGGCCAGCCTTCCATCGCTTGCGCAGCGTTGACGCCGAGGTTCAGCAGCACCTGTGTTAACTGGGTCAAGTCGCCAAGGACGGATGGCGTATCAGCGGCGCAGTAGCACTCGATCCGCATTCCTCCGAGCAGCCCTGCTCGCAGCAAGCGCACGCTTTCCGTGACGATCGAAGGAATCGATACCACTTGGTGCGACGTCACCTGTCGCCGGCTGAACGTCAGAATCTGTTGCACCAGGTCTCTGGCGCGATGACTGGCCTTCTCGATTTCAGTCAGGCTCACGAGCGCCTGAGAGTTGTACGAAGCGTCCTGCCGCGCCAGTTCGGCATTGATCAGTATGGTGCCCAGAATGTTGTTGAAGTCGTGGGCGACGCCGCCTGCCAGGGTCCCGATCGCCTCCAGTTTCTGCGATTCGCGCAATTGCGCCTCGAGACGCGCATGCTCCTGTTCTGCCCTTTTGCGCCCGGTGATGTCGCGGATCACGGCTAGCAGGCCGGAAAAGGTTTCATCCTCCGCGCGCAGCTGGCTCACTGAGGACTCGACGTTGATTGCTTCGCCGCTGCGCTTCACGTGAACGTTCTCGCCGCACCAGAAGCCGGTCTCCCGCAGAGCAGTCAGCGCGGCAGCTTCGTCTTCCGGACGCTGCCAGCGATACTGAAAAATTTCCGAAAGTCGGCGCCCAAGCACGTTCGGCGCAGTGACGCCATACTGACGCTCGGCCGCGGCGTTGAGAAATGTCACGCGCTGGTCGTTGTCGATGGTGATGACCGCATCGCTGACTTGCGCGAGGATTTCGCCGCGAAAGCGGCTTGACTCGGCGTCCAGGCCTTCAAGGCGGAAAATTTTGGGGCCTGCATCGGTTTCCACGACGAGCGCATCCACCGCGCCGCTGCGGATAGCCTGCAGCGTTTCCTCCGCCGCCTCCAGTCGGGCATGCAATTCGGCATTTTGCGCGAGGAGCGTGGCGGCGCTGGCAGCTTTGGCGCGCACGGCGGGTCAGGGGCCTTCGTCGGTAGTGACCCGATCACCTGCCTTGCGCAGGTCGAGCCCCAGCAGGATGCTTTCCGTGTGCGACATGTCGCCGATGAAACGCCGCCGCGGCAGCGGCAGCTTCTTGATCAAGGTTGGCGCAGCGATGATCTGCTCGCCTTCTGCCAGCGCCGGGCGCTGAGAGATATCCACGACTTCAAGGTCGTAGCGCCCTTGCAGATGCGCCTCGCAAATCCTGCGAATGTTCACGATGGCGCGCTCGGAGTTGCGGGTCGTGCCGGTGACATAAAGCCGCAGGACGTAACGCGCGCTGTCGAGCTTCGCAGCGGCGGCTTCAAAGCCAAGGGGCTTGCGTATGGCCGAGGGTAGCTTTCTCATGAACAGTCAGCGTCGTATCGGCCGCACATCGAGACCGACGAGCACACGCTCTTCGTTGGACAAATCGCCGATGATCTTCGTGATCGGCGTGGGCAGGCGGCGCACCAGCGTTGGCACGGCGAGTATCTGGTCGCCAGCTGCGAGCTTCGGATTCTTGACGAGGTCGATGATTTCGATCCGGTACTGGCCGGCAAGGTGCGTCTCGCAGATGCGCTGCAGATTGGCACAGGCCGCAATCGACTTTGCGGTCTGACCGGCGACATACAGCCGCAGCTCGAAGGCGACGGTTTTGCTCATCGCTTTCCCTTCTTGCCGCCGCCGCCGGTCTTGTCGGCGCCGCGCAGGTATGTCATGACGTCAGTGTTCTGCTGCGCCGTCCTTTGATGCAGCGTCTCGCGCGCAAGGCTGAAGGCCACCTCGGCGGATTCAACTTCCGCCTCGCAGCGCAGCGCAGCGATCTGTGCTTCGATCGCCTTCTGCCTGCTCGCAAGCTGACTCAGCTTGCGTTGATGATCCTCTTCGCGCAGTGCGGCGGCGGTGCGCTCCAGTTCTTCCTGCGCAACGCGCGCCGTCCCTGTCAGCACACGTTCGGCACCAAGGTAGACATCCACCAGCTCTATACCCTTGTCACTGAGCACGAACTCGCGGACCTGATTCGAATGTGCCATGCCGCGGGACTTCAGCACGTAGATCGTGCGGTTGCGTTCGCCATTGAATTCGACGTTGCGCAGCAGCAGCCACGTGTCCATCAGCGAAGAGACCTGGAGCTGCGAATTCTCCGTTGTATCCCCGCCACCTGTCGTCAGGCTCGTGAATAGCGTGGTGATCTGCTGCTGCTTGAGGAAGTCAATGAGGCGCATCAGCGTTGGCTTCACTGCCGCCGTGTCTTGGTCGAGCGAAAGATTGCTGATCGGGTCGACCACCACAACGTTCGGGTGAAAGCTACTCACGGCATCGTGCATCATCACCAGGTGTTGCTCCAGACCCTGCAGCGTCGGGCGTGACGAGTGAATCTGAAGCAAGCCCTTTTTTACCCACGGCCCGAGGTCGATGCCGATGGAACCCATATTGCGGACAATCTGGGCGCTTGATTCCTCGTAGGCGAACAGCAATACCCGCTCGCCGCGGCGGCATGCAGCCTCGGCGAACCGGGCGCCGACACTGCTTTTGCCCGTGCCCGAAGAACCCGAGACCAATATGCTGCTGCCGCGAAAGACGCCCTGCCCGCCGAGCATCTCGTCGAGCCGAGCAATGCCTGTCGGGATGCGCTTCGCCGAGACCTCATGGTCGAGCCGCAACGAAGTGATCGGCAGCACCGAAAGGCCGCGTTCGCCGATGAGGAAGGGATACTCGTTCGTGCCGTGCGCCGAGCCGCGATACTTCAGCACGCGCAGCCGCCGGGTGGATATCTGCTCGTGAATGCGCTGGTCGAGGATGATCACGCAATCTGCGACGTATTCCTCCAGTCCATAGCGTGTCAGCGACTGGTCGCCGCGCTCGCCGGTGATGACGGCTGTCAAACCGTGATCCTTCAGCCAGCGGAAAAGACGTCGCAACTCCGCGCGGAGAATGGCGTGATTGGGCAGGCCGGAAAACAGTGCCTCGACGGTATCAAGGACCACGCGCTTTGCGCCAATGGATTTGACGGCGTGACCAAGCCGGATGAACAGGCCCTCAAGGTCGTACTCGCCTGTCTCTTCGATCTCGCTGCGCTCTACGTGGACGTGATCGAGGACAAGCTTCTTCTGCGCGGTGAGTTTCTCCAGATCGAAACCGAGCGAGCGGACATTGGCCGTGAGCTCGGCCACGTTCTCCTCGAACATCATGAATACGCCGGGCTCGCCATACTGCGTCGCGCCGCGCACGAGGAATTCCATGGCAAGCATGGTCTTTCCAGAGCCTGCGCTGCCACAGATGAGGGTCGGCCGGCCCGCAGGCAGTCCGCCGTCTGTGATTTCGTCAAGGCCAACGATTCCGGTGGGGCACTTGGGCAAGTTCCCGCCCCTGGACAGCGCAATGGTCTTCAATGTCGTTGGTTCCGTGATCAAACCGGTGTGAAGCGCTGAGGTCTGCAGTGCGCTGTGACGACGTCTGTACCATCTGCCTCCAGAGGTTCTGAACATCAGCCGCGGCATCGATCCAACAGACTGGAAGCCCGTTTGATGGCGCAGGAATTGAGGCGCAATCAGCGCCCGGCTCCCGGAACCACACTTTGGCCGACACAATCCAGCATATTGTCGGCAGCGTGGCGGTAGTCCCTCTGTGCGTTGCCGTACATAGCGGTGGCTCGGAGCCCCTCGGGTAGTGGTCGGATTCGTCCCTATCACTACACGCTGCAACCCCGAAGGGCGGTACATGGCAATCAGGAAATCAGCCAGCGAGCGCTCGACCGGCCTCGGCACCTCAGAAGCAGTGAGGTACGGCACGCCAAAGCCCCCCAAAACCGGGATGGCAAGAAGCGTTACGGGATATCGGGAAACAAAAAAGCCCCGGAACACGTGGTCAACCGGGGCTTTAAGGGTGTCTTGTGAGGCGTTCTGGAACGCTCTGCAACTCATTTTGGCGGAGAGGGCGTCCGCCTCCGTATAACTTTAGGTCGTATAAAGCCGTCTCACTTCTAGGATAAATCGCCTAGGGTCATCATTTTCCTTGAATCATGGCGTCGCATGTCATATCCTGCAATTGCGCCCTGTTTGTTGGGTACTTTGTTGGATATGAGGATCGACGTGCCGAAACTTGCCCCCGAACTGTCGGACCTCTCCGTAAGGAGGCTCACCGCACCCGGCTTTCATGCGGTGGGGGGCGTGTCTGGCCTGCATCTGCAGGTTCTGCCCTCCGGTGCGCGGACGTGGATTCTTCGCGTAATGGTTGGCGGCAAGCGGCGGGACATGGGCCTTGGAGGCTATCCGGACGTAACGCTCGCCAAGGCGCGAGAAAACGCGCGCGACGCCAAGGACAAGATTCGCAAAGGGATTGACCCCATAGCCGAGCGTCTCGCTCTGAAAAGCGCTCTCTGCTCTGCACGGGGCGCCCAAATCACTTTTGACGAAGCTGCTGCCAAGTACATCGAGGCGATGAGCCATGAATGGAAGAACGCCAAACATCAGGGACAGTGGGCCGCGACCCTCAGGGAGTACGCATCGCCATTTATCGGAAGTCTGCTTGTAAGCGATATCAAACTCGCCCACGTCGAACAGGTACTTTCGCCCATCTGGACGACCAAGACCGAGACGGCTACTCGTGTGCGTGGCCGGATCGAAGCGGTATTGAATTGGGCGACTGTGCGAGGCTACCGGCACGGGGAAAACCCGGCCCGCTGGAAGGGGCATCTAGACAAGCTGCTCCCGCGTCCCTCCAAAGTCGCCAAGGTTGAACACTTCGCGGCGCTGCCGTGGCAGGAAGTGGGCGCGTTCATGGAAAAGCTGCGCGAACGCACCGGCACAAGCGCCCGCGCCGTGGAGTTGGCAATCCTTACCGCTGCGCGAAGCAATGAGGTACGGGGCGCCACATGGGCCGAAATCGACCTGGACGCGGCGCTGTGGATCATTCCCGGTGACCGGATGAAGGCGAGCAAGGAGCACCGCATACCGCTGCCCGCCGACGCTGTAGCCCTGCTCCGTGCCCTGCCCCGCATCGAGGGTCGGGAAGTTGTCTTTGCCTCTCCCCGAGGCGGGAAGCTGTCGGACATGAGCCTAACCGCCGTGCTGCGCCGCATGGCGGTTCCGGCGACGGTGCATGGCTTTCGGAGCACCTTCCGTGACTGGGCCGCAGAGGCTACCAACTACCCGCGCGACGTGGCAGAAATGGCACTCGCGCATAGCATCGGCGACAAGGTTGAGGCGGCGTATCGACGGGGCGACCTGTTCGAAAAGCGCCGCAGGATGATGGACGACTGGGCGAAGTTCTGCCGTCAAACGTCTGTCGGCGCGGACGTCACACCGATCCGAAGCAATACCGCCGCCTGACGGATTCAGGTAAGCGGGGCCGCGTAGTGTTCCCGCACTGCGCGGCCCCTGACCAATCAGTGAAAAGGAGCTTCACATCATGGTTGTAACGAACGATATCAGCACGGGCGCGAACAAAATCGGCCAACTCATGGACGGCTTAACCAAGGGCGAAATCATCGCCATTGCCGCGACGGTGAAATACGCCGATGGATCGGTTCGATACGTGCCAATCGGGGCCGCGCCTGACCCTCTTCAAGGCTTGACTCTCCAAGGCGTTACCAGCAGCTACAAAAGCGGTCTTTCCGAGGTTGAGACAAAGCAGGTTGCGGTGGTGCTTGGCGAAATCGCAGCACTGGCGAGTAGAGCGGACCGGCTTTGCTACTACTCGACCAAGCCGTGCAGATTAGGCATGTCCGAAGAAGATGTGCACGAACTCGCGCAGCTTGAAATCCTCGTTGATCAGTTGCGCGATATTTGCTCACGGATTGGGCTACTGGCTGACTTCGGGACGAAGAAAGCCGGGGAATCACAAATGAACGGCGGGATCGAGGGCTGGCTGCTGCCGCCTATCTATCCTTCAGATACCAACTCCCTGAATGCCTGACCGACACGGAGAACGCACCCATGAACATGCAATCCGGAAACACCATCCAGACGGGCGCAAATGGCCTTGTGCTGGCTGACGGAGCGGCAACTCTCAGCAAAGAACGCACAGATGTAGCGCTTCAAGCCGTCTATCAGATTGACGCACTTAGCCGGCACTTGGTGATTGCGGCCGACATGAACACCGGATCGGCAGAGTTTCCGCACGTCTTGAGGAACCTTGGCGCAAGAATCAGCGGTCTTTCAAATGCGCTGTGCGGCGCTTTGGACGACGACCACGCAACGATGGAGAGTCTGACGAAACAAATCTGCGTGTAACCGAGCATCGCGCCGCGCCAGAGGCAAACGCACGCTGCTGGCGCGGCGTCCGACAACAGCGGTCTTGCGCGGGCAGATAACTGATTCTAACGGGCCGGGGTGCTCCACCGATTGGGCCACATTGATTGATCTAACTTTCGCAGGAAAGCGCCTATGCAAAGGGAGGCGACCATGAATGAGGGCGATGATAAATGCCTAGCAATCGCATTCCGAGCCGTGCGCCTGTACGCGGAAACCCATCCGCGCCCGTCGTCTGTCACGCAGAAGCAGGCCGGCGAAATGCTTCGGCTGTCTCACGTCACGGTGTCACGGATGGTCGCGTCTGGCCGAATCAAGCTCAACGGGATCGGGCAGATACCGATTATCGAGATTGACCGCTTGCTTGCAGTCGGCGTGAAGTGAATGGCTGCAGCGCCTCATGGAGACAAACAAAATGGGTTGGTTTTTTGTTGCTCTTATCGGATTCGTGCTTTGGTGGCCTAAATACGATTTGGAAATTGCCTTGACTGAAGGCCCGTCGGATTACGAGATTGTAGAACGTGACTTCTACACGCTTGAGGGCTGTCGGAAGGCGCGGGCTAACTGGAGGGCATACGATTGGTCTTGTCTGGAAAAGACCACTTGGGGCACATGGTTCAACTCGTACTCCCCTTACAACTCCCGAAAACGGTAGGAAATCCAAGAAAACAATCAATGACTTACGTTTGTAAAGTCACCATTCACTCATGAATCGAACTTCCTACCGTCTCAATGAAGGTCCGGAGGACGTGCTCGAAAAGCTCCAGCGTCTAGCCGAGTTCCTGCGCGATCAATCTGCCTTCGATGGTGATTTGCAGGATTGGGCAGCAAAAGCCATTACCGGCTACATC
Organism: Methyloversatilis sp. RAC08; assembly: GCF_001713355.1. Taxonomy (NCBI): domain Bacteria; kingdom Pseudomonadati; phylum Pseudomonadota; class Betaproteobacteria; order Nitrosomonadales; family Sterolibacteriaceae; genus Methyloversatilis; species Methyloversatilis sp. RAC08. The sequence goes on from NZ_CP016448.1 coordinate 105,661, forward strand.
GATGGATCAGCAAGCGCAAAGACACTTGATCATGCATTCGGCCTTAAATCGTCTAAGCGCGGTCGCAAGGCAGGACTCCTCGAAGAGGGGCAGCACGAAGCGTGGGTTGTCGAAGCATTCTTTGATGTCTTAGCTGCAACCCCAATTGGCAAAAACTGGCCCAACACAAAAGTGCTCGCCAAAATCGCCCGCGACTACCCTCTTCGTAAAACCATCCAAAGTGCGGACGATGAAACAGACGGAGCTTTGGCATCTGAACTGAAGAAAATCCTCGAGCGATACAGGCCTCTAGTAATTGCCAGACTGGCAAAAAGAATCAGCCCGGACGATGGAAAGGCGCGATTTCCAACGGAATAGCGCCTTTGGCGCCTGAAATCCGCCTGAGCATCATCACCTCGTCGCCGTGAAGTAGCGGCTTTCAACGAGGTGAAACGAGATGCAGGCGCAATTCCTAAGAGTCAAACAGGTTGCTGATACCTTCGGGATGTCAGTTGCTACCGTCTGGCGTAAGGCCAAAACTGATCCGCAGTTTCCGAAGCCCGTGAAGGTTTCCGAAGGGATCACGGGATGGCCTTCGGATGAAGTCCATGCATACATGGACACGCTGATTGCCTCGCAACGGGAGGCAACGTAATGGCTATCGAATCCGCAGCAAACGACAAAAACGACGGAGCCCGCTGGGGGGCGGGCTCTGACGCCACTGCGAATGCATCGGCAACAGCATTCTGCTATCCACCGCGCGAAACCGTCAAGGGCGGGGTTCTGGCGGACCTTCTAGGCGGCCGCACGCTCACGCACTTGGACTGCTGGCGCGACCACGGATCGAGCCGTCTCGCCCATCACATTCATGTGCTGAAGTCCGACGGCTGGCCTATTCAAATGGTCGAGAAGAGCGTGAGCACGCGCCACGGTCGCATTGCTCAAATCGGCTACTACTCGATGAAGCTCGAAGACATTGCGGCAGCCGGTGAGCGCGGCCAGCGTTTCGCAGCGCCTCTTCGCGGGGCCTCGCTGTGAATGGGCCGCGCCACACAGAGGGAGGCCGTTACGTGCGATGGTCCGTACAACCCTCTTCCGCTGAATTTCCTGCGGTCGCGGGCCTGTGCGGAGTTGTCGCCGCATGCCATCAAGCTGCTGATCGACATCATGTCGCAGATGGGGCCGAACGGCTTCCGGAATGGCGATATTACGTTGGCACCCAAGGTAATGGCTGCGCGCGGATGGACCAGTCGCGCAAGCCTCGGGGCGGCATGTGCAGAGTTGCAGCGCGCGGGCTTGATCACGCAGACCCGGCAAGGCGGACGGCTGGACTGCAGCCTGTGGGCGCTCACGTTGTACGCGCTGAACTGCGACCGCAAGAAGCTGGACGTGGGCGCCGGGCAGTACCTGCGCGCCGACTGGATGGCGCTACATCCGGGGGCTGCCGACATACCCACAGCAGCGAAGCCGGCGACCTGGAAGCGGGCTCGGAAAACAGTTTTGCATGCCCCGCCACGGAACAGGAAAGCGGAAAAACGTTCCGCCACGGAACAAAGCCCCGGCGCGGAAACGGCCGAAAACTAGGCTTTGTTCCGCCACGGAACGAAATCCATGGTTTTCCGGGTGTTCATCGTTCCGCCACGGGTCACCTTTCAGAAGATGCCATTCCCATGGCTTTGGGGAAGTCCGGGGAGGTGAAGCAATGAGCCTCGACCTTGACGACTTCGACTTCCGTGATTGGGGGCTGCGCATGGGCAGGCTAGAAGGCCCGAACGGCGATATGGACCTCGTGTTGTGGCAGGGCGACTGTCCGAACTGCGGCGACGATGCCTATGTGCGGCTTAACCAGTGCCACTTCGCGGCGCTCGCCAATGAATTGGGCTTTGTGACAGCACCAGAGGCCGCGCACGGCGTTGAACGCTTGCAGGACCGCATGACCCTGCTGGTCGCGCTGGTGCGTTCCCAGTGCCCGCCCGGCAACCCGCTTCGCGCTGCTGTGGATGCGCTGGTAACGGATTCCACAACCCCGGCATCAGATGCCGCCCACCCCGGCACGTCGTGCCCCCCTGCACCAGATGCCGAGGTGGCTTCGCCCGACCTCTTTGCGCAGCAACTACGGATTGATGGCGATGGCGCGATAACTGCAAATTCAGAAGGGAATCAGCTATGACGCAACGAAGACGGGCGCCGCCCAAAGCATGGAAGCCCGGCGAGTCCGGCAACCTCGCTGGCAAACCGAAAGGCACCCGCAACAAGGCCACAAGGATGGTGCTCGCGCTGATGGAAGGCGGGGCCGAGACCATCACCAAGAAAGTCGTTGAACTGGCGGAGGCGGGAGACTTGGCCGCAGCACGTCTAGTTATCGAACGACTTGCCCCGCCCGTGCGCGAGCGGCCAATCTCGCTAGACCTACCCGACACGGCGACAGCGGAAGGCGTCAGCAAAGCGCAGCAGATCGTATTGGAGGCGGTAGGAAGCGGCGACCTGTTTCCCGGGGAGGGGCAGACGCTAGCGGGCATCTTGGAGACGCGCAGGAAGGCTCTGGAGACGGAAGAACTAGAGCGGCGCATTACCGCATTGGAGGCGCAGCGATGAACAAAAGACAGCGACTTGATGTGCTTGAAACAAAGGCGCAGCCCGTTGAGTACGCGACGACAGGCCGGCCGGTGCTTAACCGCGAACAGTGGCTAGAACTGCATCGCGGATCAAAGGAAATAACGTTGGATGCCGCGCGTCGGTACGTAGCCGAACAAGGAAAGGAATAAGGCATGAACCAACTTACACGCAGGATTGAAACACTCGAAGAACGGACCGGCGCAGACGGCTTGACCGTGTTCCTTATCCGCTTCGCTGGTACCAACGAAGGTGACCAAATGGTACGGGTTAGCGGCCCAGTCGGCGAGCCGATAGACCGCGAGGAAGGCGAGACAGAGGATGCGTTTGAAGCAAGGGCCGAACGGGTGTTCAAGGACCGCACCAAGGGCGCGCCGCATCGGGTGCTGACGCTGTACGCGAACCTTGGACCGTTTGACGGCATGGCGCGGACTGACCAAGCAAAGCCGCCCGCATTTCAACTGAATGCACCTTGGCTGCAGCCGTCAATCGTTACCCGAAACACGTAGCAGAACCATCGGGCAACATCCCACCCCATAACCTTATCTGCGATCAAGCAATTCGCGCACGCACGCTAGCGCTTCAAAATGTCACAGATCATTTTGACAGTTTCTGGGCGAATGTTTCTTCGTCTGCTGTGACCGGCCTGCTTTTCCGCCCATAGGCTTCGCTCGAAGCCGTTGCGCGCATAGAAGCGGGTAACCCGTTCGTCATTTATAGCGTCAACCGTCACAAGGCGAGCGGCGGATACCGCTACGCCACCAAGCACGGCACCGAAAACAATTCTCAGAATCGCCGCCCCAGTACCTGCACCCTGAAGGTCTTCCCTAACCGCCAGCCGACAAATTCGGACTGCGGGAAACGAAGGCAAACGTATCTCTGCCTTGTAGCCAAGATCAAAAACCTCGGAGTCGTTGAGCGGAATGGCGTCGTTTGCCAGCGTGAAATAACCGACAGGCCCCTCCACATCTTTGTGGAAAACAACGCTAGTGAATGCGAAGCGGTTCTCGTGGTATTCACGAGCGAAATCTTGGAGGAAGCCGTCGAGACTTTTGCTACCGCAAGAAAAACCCACCAATTCGCCGTGAGCGACTACGTCGACCGGCATGAAGCCAAATTGGAGTTCGTCTAGGCCCAACGTGCCGAGCCGTTATGCGGATCGATACTTTTCAAGGAACTGTGCCGTCCGGGCACGCTGCACAGTGTCAACCAGCCTCTTCACACGCTGCTCGCTCTCAGGGGTCGAAGTAACCGCCTTTACCGACTCGATAAGCCGCTCGCGTGACTTCGCTACTGCTGTAGCCGGCACAGGAGCACGCTTGCGGAGACTAGAACGCATGGGCTTCATAAAACACTTGATGTGATTGATGTGAAACTACTACTTGCCTGTCACTGAGAGCGTCTGTGACCGACAAGGTATAGCGTAACTGTCCACTACTACGGCATGCAAGCGTTGAAGGGTAAATATTCGACGTCCCTCCAGCGGCACCGATACAACCGCTTTATTTTCGTGGGCCAAGATGTTGGGTACAACAAAAAAGCGCCCCGAAAGGCGCTTGATCGCTTGATCCATGGCGGAGAGGGCGGGATTCGAACCCGCGTTAGGTTTTCACCTAAACACGCTTTCCAGGCGTGCGACTTAAACCACTCATCCACCTCTCCGCGAAGCGCGCGACTATAGCAGAAAGCGCCCGGGCGCGGCCGTCAGGCGCCCGGATTGCGCGCAGGCGGCGGTTCGATGCGGTCGTGCGGCAGGCGCGGGTAGCGCAGGTGTTCGATCAGCTCCTGCGTGGCAGTATCCGGTGGCGGGGTCAGCAGGCTGACGATGACCAGCACGACGAAGCCGAACGGGATGCCGAAGAAGCCGCAGGAAATCGGCTCGATGCCCAGCCAGGCATTGGCGATGCTGCCGCCGAAGAACGGATGGGTCAGCGATGCGTAGTAGAGGCACATGGCGAGACCGGCCACCATGCCGCTGACCGCGCCGGCCTTGTTGGCGCGCTTCCAGAACACGCCGCACACCAGCGCCGGGAAGAAGGCGGACGACGCGATCGAAAACGCCAGGCCGACCATGAACAGGATGTTGTCGGGCTTCAGCGATGCTGTGTAGGCGGCGACCAGTGCGACCACCAGCAGCAGCGCCTTGGAAATGACCAGACGGCGCTGGGTCGACGCATTCGGGTCGATCACCTTGTAGTACACGTCGTGCGACATGGCGTTGGCGATGGTCAGCAGCAGGCCGTCGGCGGTGGACAGCGCGGCCGCCAGACCGCCGGCGGCGACCAGACCGGAGATCACGTAGGGCAGACCGGCGATTTCCGGCGTGGCGAGCACGATCACGTCGGTGTTCAGCGTCAGTTCGGCCAGCTGCAGGATGCCATCGCCGTTGATGTCCTCGATCTTCACCAGCCCGACCTTGCCCCACGAGGCAACCCAGCCTGGCAGCGTCGAAATCGTGGAGCCCACCAGGTTGGTGTAGATCTCGAACTTGGCGAATACCGCGTAGGCCGGCGCGGTGACGTATAGCAGGAAGATGAAGAACAGCGACCAGAACACCGATTCGCGCGCTTCCTTGACGCTGGGCGTCGTGTAGTAGCGCATCAGGATGTGCGGCAGCGAGGCGGTGCCTATCATCAGGCAGATCACCAGCGCGATGAAATTGAGGCGCTTGCGGCTCGATTCGGCGTCGTCGCGACCCGCATGGGCGGCGGTATGCGGCAGCGGCGGCGCAGACTTCGCGGCAGCGGCAGCGCGCGCTTCGGTCCAGCGCTTGCGCGCTTCTGCCTCGTCCCTGGGCATGTATTTCAGCGCCTTTTCGGCCGATGAAATGTCCTTTGCCGAGGCGTTTTCCTGCTTCAATTCATCGAGCCGGACGGTCAGCGCGGCACGTTCGGCTTCGAGCGAAGCCGGCAATCCCTTGATCTTTTCGTCGAAGGCTTCGGCACGCGCCTTGTACATGGCGTTCACCTCGACCTCGCGCGGCGACGAGAACAGCGTCTGCTCGGTCGTCGTGAGCTTCTGCAGCACGCCGCCGTACACCGCCTGCGGCACCGGCACGCCGGTCACCTTGGTGGACAGGATGACCACCGGCAGCAGATAGGCCACGATGAGAATGATGTACTGGGCGACCTGGGTCCACGTCACGGCACGCATGCCGCCGAGGAAGGAACACACCAGGATGCCGGCCAGCCCGACGAATACGCCGACCTCGAATTCCAGCCCGACGAAGCGGCTGGTGATCAGGCCGACGCCGTAGATCTGCGCCACCACATAGGTGAACGACGCAAGGATGGTAGCGAACACACCGATCATGCGCGCTGCGTTGCCGCCGTAGCGCGCGCCGAGGAAATCCGGAATGGTGAATTCGCCGAACTTGCGCAGATAGGGCGCGAGCAGCAGTGCCACCAGGCAGTAGCCGCCGGTCCAGCCCATGACGAAGGCCAGACCCTGATAGCCGCCGAAGTACAGCGTGCCGGCCAGCCCGATGAAGGACGCGGCAGACATCCAGTCCGCCCCGGTTGCCATGCCGTTGAACATGGCCGGCACGCGCCGGCCGGCGACGTAGTACTCGGACACGTCGGCGGTGCGGCTCATGACGCCGATGCCGGCATACAGCGCGATGGTGGCGAACATGAACACGTAGCCGATCCAGCGCGACGACATGCCCATGCCTTCGGCCAGCGACAGCAGCACGACGAACATCGCGAAGCCGCCGGCGTACCAGGCGTACATCTTCTTGAGCTGCCGGTAAAACGCCGACTGCCGCTGCGGCATGGTCAGACGTCCTCGCTCACGCCGTACTCGCGGTCAAAGCGGTTCATCACCCGCGCGTAGTAGCCGATGATCAGTACATAGATGATGAGCGAACCCTGGGCGCCCATGTAGAAGGCAAGCGGCCAGCCGAAAAAGGACCATTCGTTGAGCTCGCGGGCGAAGAATACCGGCACGAAGGTGACCGTGAACCAGATGACGAGCAGCACCAGCGTGACGCGAAGGTTCCTGCGCCAGTACTCGCGATGGCGTTCGGACAACTGCATCAGCGTGTGCTCGGCAGCATGTTCGGTGAAATCAGGCCGCGGTAGTCGGGACAACTGGCTTCAGGATGGCACTGCAGACGCAGTCGCTCAACGCCTGCCCATGTTGTTCTTGGGGTGATGCACGCCCGGCCACTCGTCGCTCGCCGGGCGTCCGGCCACCGGGAGCCGGCGCGCATGCGCCGGCTCCCGGTTCGATCAGAGGGCTTGCGCCAGCTGTTCGAGGATGGCCGGATTTTCCAGCGTCGAGGTGTCCTGCGTGATCTGCTCGCCCTTGGCGATCGAGCGCAGCAGGCGGCGCATGATCTTGCCCGAGCGGGTTTTCGGCAGGTTGTCACCGAAACGCAGGTCCTTCGGCTTGGCGATCGGGCCGATCTCCTTGCCCACCCAGTTGCGCAGTTCGGTCGCGATCTGCTTGGCTTCGTCGCCGGTCGGACGCGAACGCTTCAGCACGACGAAGGCGCAGATGGCTTCGCCGGTCAGATCGTCCGGACGCCCCACCACCGCAGCTTCGGCGACCAGCGGATGCGACACCAGCGCGGATTCGATTTCCATCGTGCCCATGCGGTGACCCGACACGTTCAGCACGTCGTCGATGCGGCCGGTGATCGTGAAGTAGCCGGTCTTTGCGTCGCGGATCGCGCCGTCGCCCGCCAGGTAGTAACGCCCCTGGAAGTCGGCCGGGTAGTAGCTCTTCACGAAGCGGTCCGGGTCGCCGTAGATCGTTCGGATCATCGACGGCCAGGGCTTCTTCACCACCAGGATGCCGCCCTGCCCCCACGGTACGTCGTTGCCGGTCTCGTCGACGACGGCGGCCTGGATGCCCGGGAAGGGCAGCGTGCACGAACCCGGCACCATCGGCGTGGCGCCCGGCATCGGCGTGATCATGTGGCCGCCGGTTTCGGTCTGCCAGAAGGTGTCGACGATCGGGCAACGGCTGCCGCCGACATTTTCGTAGTACCACTCCCAGGCCGCCGGATTGATCGGCTCGCCGACCGAACCCAGGATGCGCAGGCTGGTCAGGTCGAAGCTCTTCGGATGCACGGCCGCGTTCGCGTCGGCCGACTTGATCAGCGAGCGGATGGCGGTCGGCGCGGTGTAGAACACGCTCACCTTGTGGTCCTGGATCATCTTCCAGAAGCGGCCGGCGTCCGGATAGGTCGGCACGCCTTCGAACACGATTTCGGTCGCGCCGCAGGCCAGCGGGCCGTAGGTGATGTAGGTATGGCCGGTGACCCAGCCGATGTCGGCGGTACACCAGAAGACATCCGAAGGCTTGATGTCGAAGGTCCACTTCATCGTCAGGATGGCGTGCAGCAGATAGCCGCCCGACGAATGCTGCACACCCTTGGGCTTGCCGGTCGAACCGGAGGTGTAGAGCAGGAACAGCGGGTGTTCGGCATCAACCCACTCCGGGGCGCAGGTCGCTGCCTGGCCTTCGGTGATTTCGTGCAGCCACTCGTCACGGCCGGCCACCATGTTGCAGGCGCCACCGGTGCGCTTGTATACGATGACGGTCGAGCAGGCTTCGCAGCCGCCCATGCCGAACGCCTCGTCGACGATGGGCTTGAGCGGGATGTTCTTGCCGCCGCGGCACTGTTCGTCGGCGGTGATCAGCATGACCGCGCCGGCGTCGCTGATGCGGTCGCGCAGCGACTGTGCCGAAAAGCCGCCGAACACCACCGAATGGGTGGCGCCGATGCGGGCGCAAGCCTGCATGGCCACGATGCCTTCGATCGACATCGGCATGTAGATGACGACGCGGTCACCCTTCTTCACGCCCTTGGTGCGCAGCGCATTGGCCAGCCTGCACACGCGTTCCAGCAGGTCGCTGTAGGTGACGCGGGTGACGGCGCCGCCGTCGGCTTCGAAAATGATGGCTGTCTTGTCGCCCAGACCGGCTTCGACGTTGCGGTCGAGACAGTTGTAGGACACATTCAGCTTGCCGTCCTCGAACCACTTGAAGAACGGGCGGTTGTCCTCGTTCAGCGTGCGGGTAAAAGGCGTCTGCCAGCTCACGTGTTCGCGCGCCAGGCGCGCCCAGTAGCCTTCGTAGTCGCGCTCGGCTTCGGCACACAGCGCGCGGTAGGCGTCCATGCCGGACACGGCAGCGCCTTCGACCAGCGCCTGCGGGGGTTGATACACGTGAACTTCGGATACTTCGGACATACGACCTCCTCCATCGAATCAAAAACTGCACGCTTGCGGGCTCACGCAGCAATGCAAGTACGGCCTTGTGGGCCGACGTCAGGCGCATGGATGCGCTCGAATTCCGTTTATTACAGCCCGGAGGGCTTACAAAGCCCTTACTGCAGGGCGACCCGCCGGGACCGTCAAGTGCGGATGGTAATATCGCGCTCGATCTTTTGCCTGACTTGCCTCAAATATGCTGAATCTCGGACGCGTTCTAAAGAGCATGATCTTCGCCAGCCGCTGGTTGCAGGCGCCGCTCTACTTCGGTCTCATCGTGGCACAGGCCGTGTACGTCTACCTGTTCATGATCGAGCTGTCGCACCTGATCCACAAGATCGGCAATCTGTCGGAAACCGACATCATGCTGATCGTGCTGGGCCTGATAGACGTGGTGATGATCGCCAACCTGCTGATCATGGTCATCGTCGGCGGCTACGAAACCTTCGTTTCGCGGCTCAATCTCGAAGACCACCCGGACCAGCCGGAATGGCTGTCGCACGTGAACGCCGGCGTGCTCAAGGTGAAGCTGGCCACCGCCCTGATCGGCATTTCGGCCATCCACCTGCTGAAAACCTTCATCAACGCCGACCAGCTGACCGACCGCGTCGTGCTGTGGCAGGTGGTGATCCACATGGTGTTCGTCGTGTCGGCACTCGCCATGGCCTACACCGACAAGCTGATGACGCAAACGCTGCTGCTGAACAAGCAGCATCACTGAGCGTCTTGACTGGCCGCCATCCGCGGCCGCTTCAAGAGGACCTTTTCCATGAGCCAGCCCATCCGTCAGGACGACTTCATCCAGTCGATCGCCGACGCCTTCCAGTTCATTTCCTGTTATCACCCGCTCGACTACATCCAGGCGCTGGGTGCAGCGTACGAGCGGGAACAGTCGCCGGCGGCGAAGGACGCGATCGCGCAGATCCTGACCAATTCGCGCATGTGTGCCGAAGGCCGCCGCCCGATCTGCCAGGACACGGGGATCGCCGTGGTCTTCCTGAAGGTGGGCATGAATGTGCGCTGGGACGCGACGATGAATGTGACCGACATGGTCAACGAGGGCGTGCGCCGCGCCTACCTGCACCCGGACAACACGCTGCGCGCCTCGGTGCTGCTCGACCCGGCAGGCAGCCGGAAGAACTCGAAGGACAACACGCCTGCGGTCATCCACTACGAAATCGTGCCGGGTGACCACGTCGAGGTGATCTGCGCCGCCAAGGGCGGCGGCTCGGAAAACAAGTCCAAGATGGTCATGCTGAACCCGTCAGATTCCATCGTGGACTGGGTGCTCAAGACGGTGCCGACCATGGGCGCCGGCTGGTGCCCGCCGGGCATGCTGGGCATCGGCATCGGCGGCACGCCGGAAAAGGCCATGCTGCTGGCCAAGGAATCGCTGATGGAGCCGATCAACATCCAGTTCCTGGCGGAAAAGGCTGCGCGCGGCGAAAAGCTCACGCGCGTCGAAGAACTGCGGCTGGAATTGATGGAGAAGGTGAACGCGCTGGGCATCGGCGCCCAGGGGCTGGGCGGTCTGGCCACCGTGCTCGACGTGAAGATTCTCGACTACCCGACGCATGCCGCGTCATTGCCGGTGGCCATGATTCCGAACTGCGCGGCCACCCGCCACGTGCATTTCCATCTCGATGGCTCCGGTCCGGCCGTGCTCGAAGCGCCGCGCCTGGAAGACTGGCCGGACGTGACCTGGCAGCCGGACACCAAGAATTCGAAGCGGGTCGACCTGAACACGCTGACGCCGGCGGAAGTTGCGTCGTGGAAGCCGGGCCAGACCCTGCTGCTGAACGGCAAGATGCTGACCGGCCGCGATGCCGCGCACAAGCGCATCGCCGACATGCTGGCGAAGGGCGAAAAGCTGCCGGTCGATTTCGCCAACCGCGTCATCTACTACGTCGGCCCGGTCGATCCGGTGCGCGACGAAGTGGTCGGCCCGGCCGGCCCGACGACGGCGACGCGCATGGACAAGTTCACCGAAATGATGCTGGCGCAGACCGGCCTCATCGCAATGGTGGGCAAGGCCGAACGCGGCCCGGTCGCGATCGAGGCGATCAGGAAGCACAAGAGCGCCTACCTGATGGCGGTCGGCGGTGCCGCCTACCTGGTGTCGAAGGCGATCAAGGGCGCGCGCGTGCTCGGTTTTGCGGACATGGGCATGGAAGCGATCTACGAGTTCGACGTGGTCGACATGCCGGTGACCGTGGCGGTCGATGCAGGCGGCACCTCGGTACACGAAACCGGGCCCAAGGAATGGCAGGCGCGGATCGGCAAGATTCCGGTCGCCACCGTGTGATACGGTTGCGCGTCCCGCAACGGATGTAACAGAAGAGCCTGTAACCGCGGACCGGCGCTTGCCGGTACCGCTCATACCAGAGGCCGCGTGCAGAGCGGCCCGACTCCCCCGAACACTCCGCCGCCGCACCTTGAAAGGTGCGGCTCCTTGCATGTGCGCGCATCACGCGCAATCAGGAGGGCGCGCCATGGTTTTCGAAGCCGGACGCATTTTCGAGCTGGTCGGCTGGCCGGCGGTACTGCTGATCGCCTGGCTGGCGGGCGAGCTGGCGCATCGCGGCCTGGGCGTGCCGCGGGTATGCGCCTATTCGCTGGCCGGCATCGTCAGCGGCGCGCTCAACACCGTTCAGGCCGACGCGCAAACCACTGCAGCGCTGTCTTTCCTCGCCAATTTTGCGCTCGGCCTGTTCCTGTTCGAGCTGGGTCACCGCATCAATCTGCGCTGGCTGGTCAACAACCCGTGGCTGCTGGTCAGCGGTATCGCGGAATCGCTGCTGACCTTTTTCGTGGTCCGGGGCATCGCACTCGCCATGGGTCAGCCGGACGATATCGCCATGGTGCTGGGCGCGCTGTCGGTCGCGACGTCGCCCGCTGCGCTGGTGCGGGTGGTGAATGACCTGCGCTGTTCCGGTCAGGTGACCGAACGCGCGCTGCACCTGTGCGCGATCAACTGCCTGCTTTCGGTGCTGCTGATGAAGGGCGCCATCGGTTACTGGCAACTGCTGGCGTCGGGCAGTCTGGTCAATGCGCTGTGGAACAGTGCGGCCATCCTTGCGGTATCGGTAGGCTGCGGCATCCTGATCGGCATTCCGCTGCCCTGGCTGCTGCGCCGGCTGCGCGCCGACGAACGCGGCGTGACGACGGTGTTCGCGCTGGCCGTCATGCTGGTGACCTTGCTGACCCAGGGCGTCAACGTGTCGCCGCTGCTCGCCGCACTGACGCTGGGCGTGCTGATCCGCCGCCGCAAGCTGCTGCTGACGCCGGCGCAGCGCAATTTCGGCGTGCTGGGCGATCTGCTGACGGTGTTCCTTTTCGTGTTCGTCGCAGGCATGGCAACCTGGCCCACCACCGCAGCCGCGCTGGCGCTGGCGGTGCTGATGGCCGCCGGACGGGTGGCCGCAAAGGTGGCGGCGACCGCTGCGTTCGCCCACGTCAGCGGTACCAGCACGCGCAAGGGTGCGCTGACCGGCTTCGCGCTGGCGCCGCTGTCGACCTTTGCGCTGCTGCTGCTCGAATACAGTCGCAGCGCCGGTTTCGGTCTTGCCGAGGGCGCACTGTCGGCGATCGCCGGCATGGTGATCGTGATGGAGTTCGTCGGCCCGCTGTTTGCCCAGTGGGCGCTGATGCTGGCCGGCGAAACGCAGCATGAGGAGCGCGCCTGATGCCACTCGAAACCTTCCACGCCTCGTCGGCGCTCAGCATGGGCGTCGAACTGGAGCTGCAGCTGGTCGGCGAACACGACCGCGACCTCGCCTCGGCGGCCACGGACCTGCTCGAACTGGCGCAGCGCACCCGCTTTCCGGGCGACATCAAGCCGGAAATGACCGACTGCATGATAGAGGTGGCAACCGACATCCAGGATCATCACACCGGCTTGCTGACGCAGCTCGAAGCGATGCGCGACGTGCTGCTTGCCGCGTCGGCACGGCTGAATGTGTCGCTGTGCGGCGGTGGCACCCACCCTTTCCAGCACTGGACCGAGCGGCGCATCTTCTCGACACCGCGCTTCCAGCACCTGTCTGGGCTGTACGGCTATCTGGCGAAACAGTTCACCGTGTTCGGCCAGCATGTACATATCGGCATGCCCGACGCCGACAGCGCACTGCGCGTGCTGCACGCATTGAATCGCTACGTACCGCATTTCATCGCGCTGTCAGCGTCATCTCCGTTTTCGCAGGGCAGCGACACGCTGTTCGATTCGGCTCGACTCAATTCGGTATTCGCCTTCCCGCTCAGCGGCCGCGCGCCCTTCGTGCTCGATTGGGGGCGCTTCGAACGCGACTACTTCTCGAAGATGGAAGACACCGGCATCGTGCGCAGCATGAAGGACTTCTACTGGGACATCCGGCCCAAGCCGGAATACGGCACGATCGAACTGCGCGTGTGCGACACGCCGCTGACCGTGGAGCGCGCCGCCGCGATTGCGGTCTATCTGCAGGCGCTGTGCTGCAGCATCCTGGCCGGCGACGAACCTGATCCACTGGAGGACGACTACCTCGTGTACACCTACAACCGCTTCCAGGCCTGCCGCTTCGGGCTGGATGGCCTGATCGTGCATCCGCGCAGCCACGCGGCGCTGCCGCTGCGGGAAGACATCGCGCTGACGCTGGAACGTCTCGCACCGGAAGCCGACGCCCTGGGCAGCCGGGCCGCGCTGGAATCCCTGCACCGCATGGTCAGGGGCGGCGGCAACGATGCCAGCCGCCTGCGCGCAGTCCATGCCCGATCGCGCAATCTGCTGGCCGTGGTCGACGACGCCGTCGCGGCCTTCGCGCAATGAGCGCAGCCGACCTGCTGTTGTGGCTGATTGCCGGCCTGCTGATGCTGGTCGGACTGGCCGGCGTCGTGTTGCCTGCCCTGCCCGGCATTCCCCTGGTGTTCGGCGGCCTGCTGATGGTGGCCTGGCTGGACGATTTCCAGCGCATCGGCGGCGTGACGCTCGCCGTGCTCGGCGCCCTCGCCGTGCTGGCGTGGCTGATCGACTTCGCGGCCAGCGTGATCGGTGCCCAGCGGGTCGGCGCCAGCCCGCTGGCGCTGGTCGGCGCAGCGATCGGCACCGTGGTCGGGCTGTTCGGCGGATTGATCGGCCTGCTGTTCGCGCCGCTGGCGGGCGCGGCGATCGGCGAATTCATCGCCCGCCGCGATGCGCTTCAGGCGGCGCGCGTCGGGCTGGCCACCTGGCTGGGCATGTTGCTGGCCGCAGTCGCCAAGGTCGCCATCGCGTTCATGATGCTGGGCATCGCGCTGGCCGCCTGGCTGTTCTGATGCACCGAACCGGCTTCGCTCACTGCGGCCCGTCGCCGGCCGGTGCTGCGCCGCCGCTGGTATAGATTTCCTGCAGCGAACGGCCCGGCGGGTTCAGCGGACTGGCGGGGTCGGTCGGCGACCCCGCGTCGGATGAACCGCCTGCGGGACCACCAGCTCCGGTTCCGCCGGCTGCGGCATTCGCCGCCGTGCCACCGCTGGGCATCGGTACGAACAACCAGTCGGCATGGCGGCGCTCACCGGGCTTGCCGCGCGCCACCGGCGTGGCGTTGAGCGCCGTGGGCGGCACGGCAGCACCCGGTACCGGTGCAGCATTCTTCAGCGAGCTGGCGACCTTGTCGCCGGTGGCATCGACCCAGGCCGGCAGCACGGTGATGCGGGCAGGCTTTTCCGACTTGCTGTAGACAGCGCGGATCTGCCCGCCGCTGATGACCAGACCCCAGTCCTGGCTGCGCGTCATCGGATCGAAATAGAGCTTGCGCAGATGACGCAACGGCGTCGGCTGGCGCTTGTCTTCCAGCAGATCCTGCAGGGTGGCGGGATAGCGCTTGGGTTCGGCGGGCGACGCGTCGAAGTAGCGCTGCAACGCACGCGAAAATTCGCCGCCGATGAACAGCAGTTCGCGCTCGCGTTCGGTCTGCGCCAGCGTGCTCCACATCAGCGCGCTGCCGGCGCTGGCGATACCGAGGGCGGCGACGGCGAACAGCAGCAGCAGATAGGAAAACCCCCGCTGCGACGTCGACCGGCGCACGCGCCCGCTCATCGGCTCACAGCTCGGAAAAGGCCGTGCCGTCGCGCGACATGCCTTCGGCCCCGCTCTTCAGATCGGCCACACCACTGTCGGTCGCCGTGTCACGCGGCGGCACGACGATCCAGGTGTCGGCGCTGTCGGTCACCGGGTCGAACGGCAGCTTGCGCAGGTACTGGCGCTCGACCAGTTCCTGCAGGCTTTGCGGATACGCGCCGCGATCACCGCGGAATTTGTCGATCGCGTCGCGCGTGACCGCCAGCGTCTGCTTCAGCGTCGCTTCGCGCGAGCGGTCGAGATGTTCGAAGTAGCGCGGCGCGGCCAGCGTCAGCAGCACCGCAATGATGGCCATGACGACCAGCAGTTCGATCAGCGTGAAACCGCGTGCAAACAGGGACTTGCGCATTACCAGTTCCGGTAGGCGATGCCGTTCAGGCCGGTGCGGCCGGACAGCGAATGGACATCGAACACGTCGGCACCCGGCGTCGGCTCATCCGGCGGGCTGGCATAGCTGCGCAGCCCCCAGGTCTGTTCCGCCGGCGTGCTCTTGTCGGTGTGAAAGGGGTCTCGCGGGATGCGGCGCAGGAAGTAGATCTTGACGTCGTTCGGCTGCTTGACGTCCTTCACGCCATTGACCAGCACGTCGAGGCTGGGCGGGTAGCCGCTGGCACCGACCTTCTTTTCGATGCGGCCTTCGTCCCAGGCCTTGCGGTAGTCGTCGAGCGCCGTACGGATCTGCCGCAGCGCGGTCCGAAGTTCGGATTCATCGGCACGCACGCGTGCCAGTTCCACCATCGGCATGGCCATGGTGGCGAGCACGCCGATGATGGCGATCACCACCATCAGCTCGATCAATGTAAAGCCGCGGGAAAGACGTGGACTGCGAAGCATGAGCCGAGGTTAACACAGCCCCATCACGATGCCGTGACAGGCCCCGCGAAGGCAGGGCTCAGCTCAGGTGGCTGCGCCAGGGCTGGACGCCCTCGTGTTCGAGCATCCAGACGTAGCGCTGGGAACGCCACTCGCGTAGCGCATTGAGGGCGATGTCGAAGTCGCCATACGAAAGCCGGTACAGCTGCTGCAGGTCGAAAGGTGCGTCGTGTTCGAGTGCATCGAGCAACTGGCGGAAGATTTCCGCGCTGGATTCGTTGGCGGTGGCGTGGGCTTTTTCGAACACGGCTTGCAGGTGCATGAACGCTCTCCCGAGTCGATTGGGTGAATGTGGCAAAACGGTTACAGCGCGATCTAACACTAATTTTCTGTCGCCATCTATCGCGCCGCGATCCCGATTTCGACCCGGTTTCGGCAAAGCCTTGTCAGGCGTAGCCCTGCGGGTTGTTACGCTGCCACTTCCAGGCATCGGCGCACATCTGCGCCAGATCCCGCGCTGCAACCCAGCCCAGAAGCCGGTTTGCAAGGCCGGGTTCGGCGTAGCACTGGGCGATGTCACCCGGCCTGCGCTCGACGATGTCGTACGGCACCGGCCGACCGCTGGCAGCTTCGAAGGCCCGCACCACGTCGAGCACGCTGTAGCCGCGTCCGGTACCCAAGTTCACCGTCAGCAGGCCGGCCTGCTTCTGAAGATAGTCGATGGCCCGCACATGGCCTTGCGCCAGATCAAGCACGTGGATGTAGTCGCGCACACCGGTGCCGTCGGGCGTCGGCCAGTCGCCGCCGAACACGCGCAACCGCGCCAGCTTGCCGACGGCCACCTGGCTCACGTACGGCATCAGGTTGTTGGGCAGGCCGTTCGGGTCTTCGCCGATCAGGCCGGATTCATGTGCGCCGACCGGATTGAAGTAGCGCAGCAGCGCGATGCGCCACGCCGGATCAGCCACGCCGAGATCGCGCAGCACGTGTTCGACCATCCACTTGGAACATCCGTAGGGGTTGGTCGGGCCGGTCGGAAAATCCTCACGGATCGGCACCGACGCCGGATCTCCGTAGACGGTGGCCGAGGACGAAAAGGCCAGCGTCTTCACACCCGCTTCGGCCATCACCTCGCACAGCGCCACGGTGCCGCTGACATTGTTGTCGTAGTACTCGAGCGGTTTGACCACCGACTCGCCGACCGCCTTCAGCCCGGCGAAATGGATGACCGCGTCGATGGCATGTGCGGAAAACACCGCGCGCAGCGCGGCACGATCGCGTACATCGGCCTGCACGAACGCCTCGACCGGGCGACCGGCGATCTGTCCGACGCGCCGCAGTGACTCGTACTTGCTGTTGCACAGGTTGTCGACCACGACCACATCGTGGCCGGCCGACATGAGTTCGATGCAGGTGTGCGAGCCGATGTAGCCCGCACCCCCGGTGACCAGCACGCGCGACATGAATGCTCCCGGAAAGGAAAGACTGGAACTGTATGACGGAGTCGGGGACGACGGGCCGCGCAACAGCCGCCCGTCGGGAAAGTGTCAGTGCTGGTGACCGTGCTCGCCGTGCACGTGACCGTGCGTCAGCTCTTCGGCAGATGCCTTCCGGATTTCGGCCACGGTGCAGGAGAACACCAGTGCGGTGCCGGCCAGCGGGTGATTGCCATCGATCACGATGCGGTCATCGGTAATGTCGGTGACGGTGTACAGGCCTTCTTCCTCGCCATCCGGACTGACGCGCTCGAACTGCATGCCGACTTCGATGTTTTCCGGGAAATTCGAGCGCGACTCGATCTCCACCAGTTCTTCGTCGTATTCGCCGAATGCATCTTCCGGCTGCAGCTTGACGACCACTTCATAGCCGACAGCCTGGCCTTCGAGCGCTTCTTCGATCGGCTGGAAGATGCCGCCATAACCGCCATGCAGATAGGCGAGCGGCGCAGCACCCGAGTCGACCAGATTTCCGTCCGGATCGGTCACGCTGTACTTAAGAGTGACGACCGAGTCCTTGGTGATGAGCATTCCTGATTCCTTTCGTATGGAGTGCGCGCACGCATTCGAGGATTTCTCCTGCGTGCCCGCGCGGATTCACGCCGTATTGCGCGTAACGTATGACACCTTTCCGGTCGATGATGAAGGTCGAGCGGGTCATGCAGAAACGTGACCTGCCTTCGACCTCGCGTTCGCGCCACGCACCATAGCGCCGGCTGACCTCGGCGTCGACATCGGACAGCAGCCGGAACGCCAGCCCGTGCTTGTCGCGAAATTCTGCATGAGTAAACAACTCATCGCGACTGATCCCCACGACGGTGCAATCGCAGTTCCGGAAATGTTCTTCGAGATCGCTGAATTCGATCGCCTGGGCGGTGCATCCCGGCGTATCGTCCTTGATGTAGAAATAGAGCACAGTCAGATGCCGCGCCATCTGTTCGCGCAGATCGAACAGTTCGAAATCGGCGTCCGGCAGCTCGAACAGCGGAGCAGGTTGTCCTGCATTCAGCATGCACACCTCCCAGCCGCGCACGGCGCGCATAACGGCTCCCGGATGATGCGGCGGATTCTACCAGCGCTGCCCGCCGACAAGACATGAGAGCGCTGTAAGAAAAGCTGACGCTGCTGTGCACAAAAAAGGGCATGAAGCACGGCTCAAGCACCAGGGGATACGAGGGTCTATTCAGGGATAACAAACACAAACTCTTTTATTTCATGAGCTTGGGAAATATTCTCGAACCCTGCCTCTGGATGGATCCAAACGGCACGTTGCTTGCTTATCAACCTTCGGGATCGACCGCCTGTCACCCGAGGCAATCACAGAGAGTCCGGTTTCATGCAGTTGCAATTGAAATTGGTTCAAATGGTTGTGTCAGACAGTCGTTCTTGCAAAAATTTGTTTTGCGATCTGTCACTTTCTTGAAAGGTACG
Source organism: Methyloversatilis sp. RAC08 (assembly GCF_001713355.1). NCBI lineage: Bacteria > Pseudomonadati > Pseudomonadota > Betaproteobacteria > Nitrosomonadales > Sterolibacteriaceae > Methyloversatilis > Methyloversatilis sp. RAC08. The sequence goes on from NZ_CP016448.1 coordinate 124,311, forward strand.
GAAATGAAGAAATCTCTACTGGCAGTAGCCGTAACCGGCCTGTTCGCCGTATCAGGCGCCCAGGCTGCAACAGACTGGGGTGTTCACGCTCCGGTCGAAACCGGTATCGCATCACTGACCGGTTCCTTCTCCGAAATTTTCACTTTTTCGCTGAGCGCCCCCACCACGACGCTCTCGACGATCGCGATATCTTTCGAATCAACGCCCGTCTTCGGTCTGAGTGCCGACAGCATGGTGTGGCTGTACAAGGAAACGGGTGCTGTTGACACGTTCACGGCTGCATACAGCTTTGGCACGTTGTTCACAGCCAATAACCTGCTTGCCGGCGACTACTACTACAAGGTCACCGGTTCGACGACCGGCAGCCTCGGCGGTGTATTCGCCCTGACTTCCACCACCGCTCCCATCACAGTGGTTCCGGAAGCGGACACCTACCTGATGATGCTGGCTGGTCTGGGCATGATCGGTCTGATGGCAAAGCGTCGCATGAGCTGATCGGCTTCAGCCGTTCAACAAGAAAGCACCTTCGGGTGCTTTTTTGTTGCCTGGATGATCCAGGAAAAGTTCGCTGCAATGCAGCACTGTCAGAAACCTCGACGCTCGGATGCATGACCTAAGTCGTAGGGCACAGATCGCCACAAAGAGTTGCAACCATCCAAGTTAAATGAAAATTCATTATTTTTCATACACTTGAAAATACTTCTCTTTTAAAAAAGCCATCTCCTGTGTATCTGCGCGCCAATTTTGACGTGTAACAAATCTCGACAATCCATCTTCCGCAGTGCAAAGCGCTTGCAGGACAGCTGGTAACTGTATAAAAATACAGTCCACGAACATTCCTGTACCGAACCATGGTCTCAAGCGTCCTGACGGCCCGTCAGCAACAGATCCTGCAACTGATACGCGATGCCGTCAGCGAACGCGGCAGCCCGCCCACCCGGGCAGAAATCGCACAGGCCTTCGGCTTCCGCTCCCCCAATGCCGCAGAAAGCCATCTGCGGGCGCTGGCGCGCAAGGGCGTCATCAGTCTGGATGAAGGTCGTGCACGCGGCATCCGGCTGACCGAATCTCCCGGCATCCCGCTGATCGGCCGGGTGGCGGCGGGCAGCCCGATACTGGCCGATGCGCATGTGCAGGGCCGCTACCAGCTCGATCCGGCAATGTTTTCACCCCGCGCCGACTACCTGCTGCGGGTGTGCGGCCAGAGCATGCGCGACGCCGGCATCCTCGATGGCGACCTGCTCGCCATCCACGCCACGAACGAAGCGGTGAATGGCCAGATCATCGTCGCCCGCCTGAGCGAAGAAGTGACCGTGAAGCGTTTGAAACGGCTCGGCTCACGCGTCGAACTGCTGCCAGAAAATCCGGAGTTCCAACCCATCGTGATCGATGCGCAGCGCGATCCGCTGGTGATCGAGGGCGTGGTGGTCGGCCTGATCCGCAACGGCAGTCCGGTCTGACGCGATGAGCACGCAAGCGCTGAATCTCTTCCGGCATCCGTCACTCTGGCGTGCCGGCGACGTGTCACCAGCAGTGCCGAATGGCATCCCGACCGGTCACGCCGCACTGAATGCCGCTCTGCCGGGTCAGGGCTGGCCGGTCGGCGAAATGACCGAATTGCTGACCGACTGCAGCGGCCACGGCGAACTGTCGCTGTTGATGCCTTTGCTGGCCGGAGCCGAAGCAGAGGGCAACTGGCGGGTCTGGGTGGCGCCGCCACATCTGCCCGGCGTGTCTGCGCTGGCGGCAGCCGGCGTAAGGCCCCGGCAATTGATCGTGGTACGGGCAGACACGGCGGGCGAGCGGGTGTGGGCGATCCGCCAGGCATTGCGTTCAGGCGTCTGTTCGGTTGTCGTCGGCTGGCTCGACCGCGTCGACAATGCATTGCTGCGACGGCTGCAGCTGGCGGTACGTGAGGCGGCGATTCCGCTGATCCTGTTCCGTCCGCTGCAGCAGGCACAGCACGCCTCGCCTGCGGCACTGCGGCTGCAGCTGTCGGCCCGCGCAGCCGGCGTGCTGCGCATCGACATCCTGAAACGGCGCGGTGCGCCGGCAAACCAGCCGCTCTACCTGCAGGGAGCAGGTTTCGAAGCGCCGCCGGCCATGGCAGCGATGCGCTGTGCCGCTCCACCCGTGCTGGCGCTGACCGCATGAAGCCACTGACGTCGCAAATCATCCTGAGAACGCCAGCTGATCAGCGTCGTGAGCATGCTTCGCGGGGCGCCCCTCCAGCCGTGCACGCGGCATCGAAGCGTTCGCAGCCGAAGGGTGGCGCTCCGGAATACGACGACAGTGTCGCCGGCGAAAACTTTCAATTCAAAAGCATGGTGAGCGGTCAAATGAGGTTTTCAGGATCATGCGCTGGCTGGCACTCGTCTTTCCCGACTGGCCCATGCAGGCCCTGTTCCGCAACCCTTCGCACACCCGTCCGCTGGCTGTGGCGCACCGGCAGCGCGTGTGCGCGCTGGACGCGATGGCACTGGCACAGGGCGTGCGCCCCGGACAGGGTGTGGCCGACGCACTGGCAATAGCCCCGGACCTGCTCGTAAGAACGAAATCCTCCGAGGCCGAGCGCTCTGCGCTGCGTGAAGCTGCAGGCTGCACACTGCGCTATACGCCGCGGGTGGTGCTGGAAGATGACGGGCTGCTGCTCGACATCGCCGGCAGCATGCGGCTGTTCGGCGGACTGGATGCCCTGCTCCGCCATCTGCGCAGCGATCTGGCTGCGGCAGGCTTTCGGGCGCTGAGCGCCTGCGCCCCCACCCCACGCGCGGCACGCTGGCTGGCGCGCGCCGCGCCTGGTCAGTGCGTGGCAGACGACGATCATGCTCTGGCAGAAGCACTGGCTGCGTTGCCGCTGCGCGCGATGGAAGCCGATGCTTCCCTGCTCGCCCTGCTTGCTGACAGCGGCCTGCGTACCGTGGGCGAAGTGATGAAACTGCCGCGCGACGCCCTGGCGCGACGCGACGCGGCCGGACTGCGTCGTCTGCTTGATCAGGCGCTCGGCCAGCGACCTGACCCGCGGCCGTATTTCGAGGCAGCACCGCAGATCGACAGCCGACTCGAACTGCCGGTACCGCGACACGACAGTGACGTGCTGCTGTTCGCGGCCAATCGGCTGTTCAACGCCTGCTGCACGCAGCTGGCCGCCGTGCATGCCGGCATCGAAAGCTGTCGGCTCGAACTGGAACATGAACACCATCCGCCGACCGTGCTGACGCTGACACTGGGCACGCCGTCACGTGACGCCCATCGCATGGCGCTGCTGACGCGCGAACACCTGGCACGGCTTGCCTTGCCCGAAGCCGTCGGCGCGCTGCGCCTGAAGGCTGCGCACTGGATCGAACTGGCCGGGCGCAGCGAAGACCTGTTCGGTCCGCAGGCCCCCTCGCCCGCCCGGCGGCAGGAAGCCGGCAGGCTGTTGATCGAACACCTGCGGGCCCGACTCGGACCGGACCGGGTGTACGCGCTGTCCGCCTGTGCCGACCACCGGCCGGAACGGTCGCAGCAGCAGGTCGAACCCGGTCCGGGCGCGACCGCCGCTGGACAGGTCGGCAGACGCCCGCTCTGGCTGCTGCCTGAACCCCGGTTGCTGCAGACCGTCCGCGACCAGCCCTGGCGCGCCGGACCGCTTCAACTGGTCAGTGGCCCCGAACGCATCGAATCCGGCTGGTGGGACACCGATGGTGAAGCCAGTCCGGGCGACACGCTGCGCGACTACTTCGTCGCGCTGGGCACCGATCACGCCCGGTTGTGGATCTACCGCGAGCATCTTCCGCCGCACCGCTGGTATCTGCACGGGCTGTTCGCGTGAAGTAGCATCCACCTGATCGATCGATATCCGCGAGCGCACATGAATACCCTGGAAACATTGAAATCCACCTTCGCCCAGCCGGGCTGCGTGACCTGGATCGGGGTGCGGCCGGCGCGCCTGAAGCCGCTGCAGCCGGTCGAATCGGTACAGGCCATAGAAGCGCTCGGGCTGGAAGGCGACCACTACGCCAGCCCGGGCGGCAAGCGCCAGGTCACGCTGATACAGGCCGAGCACCTGCAGACGGTAGCCGGCCTGCTCGGCGCGGACACGATCAGCCCTGATCAAGTGCGGCGCAACATCGTGGTCAGCGGCATCAATCTTCTGGCACTCAAGGGCCGACGTTTCCAGTTGGGCGAAGCGCTGCTGGAATACACCGGCACCTGCGACCCCTGCTCGCGCATGGAAAGCAATCTGGGCCGTGGCGGCTACAACGCGATGCGCGGGCATGGCGGCATCACCGCACGGGTGCTGCGCAGCGGTCGCGTCGGCCTGGGTGACGCCGTACTTGCCGGCGACGATTGAACCTGAAGACCCCAATTGACCGCTTGCCATGTTGCTTCGAGCCTCGCGCATCATGAAGATCGGTGCTTTGTGCTCCCTCACACACCCGGTGAGACCGCTTCGACGTCGCGTGCGCGGCCGGCAGGGTGCCATCCTGCCGCGTCCTCGCGGCTTGCCGGACACTCCACCGACCCTGCCCTTCATCCTCCACCACGCGCCGATCAACTGAGGTTTTCAGGTCGAATGCATCCGGCGGCGAACCGAGCAGGCCATAATCCGTTCAACAAAGACAGGGAGACAGCCGGATGGACAGACGACGCATGCTCACGCGCTTGCTGGTGGCCGGCAGCGCCGCCCCACTTGCACTGGACTCGTTGGTGCGCGAGGCCCTGGCCCGCGACGACCGCCCCGGGCTGCGCGGCTTCCGCGGCAACGTGACGATCAATGGTGTGCCGGCGAAATTCGGCATGCCGGTGCATCCGGGCGACACGGTGCGCACCGGCGCGGGGTCGGAAGCCATTTACGTGATAGGCCGCGACGCGTTCATGCAACGTGGTGACTCGCACGTCGCCTTCGGCAGCGGCGTTGCCGCCGACCTGATGCGCGTCATCACCGGCCGCCTGCTGTCGGTGTTCGACCGCGGTCAGCGGCGCATCGCAACCCCGGTTGCCACGATAGGCATCCGGGGTACCGGCTGCTACATCGAAACGGCCGAGGACCAGACCTATTTCTGTCTGTGCTACGGCGAAGCCGTTATCGCGCGCACCGGTAATCCGGACCAGACCGAAACCATCCAGACCCGCCATCACGACAAGCCGATGTGGCTGCGCGACAAGCCGGGTGGCGACATGATGTCGGCCGCCAAGCTGATCAACCACACGGATGCTGAGCTGACCTTGCTCGAAGGGCTGGTCGGCCGCAAGCCTCCCTTCGTCGGTGTCGGCTGGCCACCGGGCGAAGGTTACTGAGCACCGGGGCGCCCACCCGGCTTCAGGCCGGCGGCGCCACCTTCATCACTTCGCCCAGCGTGGTCACGCCTTGGGCAATCTTCAGTGCGCCGGACACGCGCAGCGGGTACATGCCTTCGCGATAAGCCTGTTCGCGCAGCGCGGCAATGTCGGCACTGGCCGAAATCAGGTTCTTGATCTCCGGCGACATCAGCAGGATTTCATAGATGCCGATGCGGCCTGAGTAGCCCGTCATGCGGCATTCGAGGCAGCCGACCGACTGCATGAAACGCTCCGGACGGCTCGCCTTCCATGGCGACACAAGTTCGTTCCAGGCCTGCGGATCGGTTTCCTGCGGCGTGGCCGGCTTGCGGCAGTGCGGACACAGCGTACGTACCAGCCGTTGCGCCATCACGCCGAGCACGGTGGCGTTCAGCAGATAGCTGGGTACGCCCAGATCCATCAGGCGGGTAATCGCCGACGGCGCATCGTTGGTGTGCAGTGTCGACAGCACGAGGTGACCGGTCAGCGCCGCCTGGATCGCCATTTCGGCGGTTTCCAGGTCGCGTATCTCGCCCACCATGATGATGTCCGGGTCCTGCCGCATCAGCGACCGGATGCCGGCCGAGAACGTGACGCCGATGTCGGCCGACACCTGCACCTGATTGAACGACGGTTCGATCATTTCGATCGGGTCTTCGAGCGTGCACACATTGACCTCGGGCGTGGCGAGGTTCTTCAGTGTCGAGTACAGCGTGGTGGTCTTGCCCGAGCCGGTCGGGCCGGTCACCAGCACGATGCCGTTCGGCTGCGTCGTCATGTTCTTCCAGCGCCGCGCGTCCTCGTCGGAAAAGCCCAGATCGCGGAAATCGCGCACCAGCACCTCCGGGTCGAACACCCGCATCACCAGCTTTTCGCCGAAGGCGGTCGGCAGCGTGGACAGACGCAGCTCGATTTCCTGGCCGTCGGGTGCGCGCGTCTTGATCCGCCCGTCCTGCGGCCGACGTTTCTCGACCACGTCCATGCGGCCCAGTATCTTGATGCGTGAGGTCATCGCACCCAGCACCGGCATCGGAATCTGATAGACCTGATGCAGCACGCCATCGATCCGGAAGCGCACGACGCCGAAGTCGCGCCGCGGTTCGATGTGGATGTCGCTGGCGCGCTGCTCGAAAGCGTATTGCCACAGCCAGTCGACGATGGTGACGATGTGCTGGTCATTGGCATCGAGCGGCCGGTTGCTGCGGCCCAGTTCGACCAGCTGTTCGAAGTTCGATGCACCGACCCCGCTGACGTCACCCCGCTTGGCCGCGCCCTTGACCGACTTGGCCAGGCTGTAGAACTCGACCACATAACGGGCGATGTCGTCCGGGTTGGCGATGACGCGCCGGATCGGCCGGCGCAGTATCGGCGCCAGCTCCTTTTCCCACTCGTTCATGAAGGGCTCGGCGGTCGCGATCACCACCTCGCGCGCCGAAGCCTGGACCGGCAGGATGCGGAACCGGTTCGCGTAGGCGCTCGACACCACTTCGGTCACGGCTGCGAAATCAACCTTCAACGGGTCGATGTGGTAGTACTCGTGACCGCTCCAGCCGGCCATCCATTCGGTCAACGCATCCAGATTGAGCGGGCGGTGCGGTGGATGCAGCGAACGCCATTTCTGCTGTGCCAGCACGACGAGCGGATGCTCTCCGCCTCGCCAGTAGCGGCGGTCGTGCATGAAGGTACGCGCCACCGCATCGCCCAGCAGGCCATCGGCCACCATGGCGTCGACAAGCTCCTGCAGGGTCAGTTTGTGTTCGCGCTGCTCGGTGCCGGATGCGGCTGCTGTCATCGATTCCTCCTGTTGCGTCCGACTATAGCCGAGCAGCCGATTGATCCCCGGCAGGTGCAATCAAAATTTCAAGCAAAAAATTCTCGTGTTGTCGTAACATGTGCTTACAGGGTCAGACTCTGTCTGGAATCGTGCACCGGACAGCAGGAATAAAAGGCAAATAAATGCCTCTCCAGTTCGCCTGATTGGCGACGTTTTTCAGCATGCTTTTTTGTCGGCTATTCCGACGGAGGCTGAAATGGATCTGTTGACCCCGTGCAACACGGAGCGCACGTCGTGCGCGCCGTTTGAAGCTTCGATTCCGAACACCGCTGACTCAACTGACACTCATTCTCTGCCTGTCTGCATCGCCAGGGCGGATGCCCCACTGCAGCTGCAAGAAAAACCGCGCGTACATATCGACAATGTCGTGCAGTTCGGTGCCGCTCCGCGCGGACCGCGCCTGCTGTCGACGCCCCTGGTGACTTCGCGCTACGACGCGGATACCCGTGCGCTGTGGATGTATGCGCATCCGGTCGGCCGCCCCTGCTTCACGCCTGAACTGCTGGCGGACGTCGTTGCTCAGCAGCAGGAAGTGGAACTGGCCCCCGGTACGGTGGATTTCTTCCTGAATTGCTCATCCGTTCCTGGCGTCTACAACCTTGGGGGCGACCTCGACCTGTTCCGCCGGCTGGTCGAAGCCGGTGACCAGCAGGCGCTGATGCATTACGCCCAGGCCTGCATCCGCGCCATCAACAACAATGTATCCGGTCTGCATGCCGATGCGGTGTCGATGGCGGTCATTCAGGGGGATGCGCTCGGGGGCGGTTTCGAGGCGGCGCTGTCCTGCCACGTGGTGATTGCCGAGCGCGGCAGCAAGCTCGGCTTTCCGGAAATGATGTTCAACCTGTTCCCGGGCATGGGCGCCTACAGCCTCGTCGCGCGCAAGGCCGGGCCGCGGATCGCCGAGGATCTCATCCTGAACGCCCGCATCATGAGTGCCGAAGAGATGCACGCGCTCGGTCTCGTCGATCACCTGGCCGAGCCCGGCACCGGAGAGCAGGTGGCGCGCAACGTGATGCGCTCGATGAGCTCACAGCTCAAGGGTTTCCGTGCTTTCCAGCGCGCCAAGATGCACGCCTTCATCCGCCTGACCTACCAGGAACTCGAGGACGTGGTGCGCGAATGGGTGCGTGGCGCGATGAAGCTCGACCGGCGCGACCTGCGTACGATGGAGCGGCTGGTCAAGGCACAGAACCGGCTGCACGCCGGGCCGGAAATCGTCAGCGCCTGATGATCTGTCATACCGGGGCACGACGGTGCCCCGGCTGCATTTATTCCAAACGGCATGGGCCTGCGGGCAGAGCGCTTCTGCAAGCGCGCGCTCAGTTCGCGTACTTCACCGAGCAGCCATAGGCGCGTGTCACTGGTTTGGTGACCGGCTTGCCGTCCAGCACCTGATTGATCGCCAGCCGCGCCAGCGGCTCGGCCTTCGGAATGTCGGCCGGATCGGTCGATGCGATGCTGTCGATGCCGCCCATATAGGCCAGCTTGCCATCCGGCGCGATCACATACATGTGCGGCGTGACCTGCGCACCGTAGGCGCGACCGATGACGCCCTTGGGGTCGAGCACGAAATGGGTCGGTGACGCATTTCTGTCCGCCGTCTGCCTGAGCGCCGTTTCGCCGTCGACATGGCCCTGCTCGCCTGGCGCCGAGCTGGCCACGGTAAGCCATACGGCGCCCTTCGTGGTCACGTCGCGCTGCAGCTTCTGCATTTCGCCGCTCTTGTACCACTTGACGACGTACGGGCAGCCGTCGTTCATCCATTCCAGCACCACCGTCTTGCCGGCGAGTCCGGACAGCGTGACGGTCTTGCCGTGGGCATCCACACCCGTAAAGGCAGGCGCAGGTTCGCCGACCTTTGGCGCAGCGAGCGCAGCCGCCGGCAGCAGTGCAACCGCCGCCGACATCAGCAGGCGGGACGTTCGGGAACTGAAGAGCATGGTCATTCCTCCGTGAAAGGATCAGGAACCGATCCGGTCGAGCACGATCTGCTCGGTCAGGATCTGCGGAAGCACCGCCGGCGGTGCGCCATCCGGCGGGAAATAGACATAGAGCGGCACGCCATCGCGGCCATGCTGGCGTAGAAAATCGGTGATCAGCGGATCGCTGCGCGTCCAGTCACCCTTCATGTAGGTGATGCCGCGCGTCGCGAAGGCCTGCTGCACGCCGGTCGTCGACAGCGCCACCTTTTCGTTCATCAGGCAGGTGACGCACCAGGCAGCCGTCATGTTGATGAATACCGGCCTGCCGGCTGCGCGCAGTTCGCTCAGGCGCGCGGGCGCGTACGGTTCCGATCCGGCCACTGCAATGCCAGCCGACGGTCCGGTGCCGGCTGGCTCGGGCGCGCGAGCGATGCCGACTGTGGCAAGCAGTGCCGCCAACAGTGCGCCGGTACGCCAGGCGCCAGCGCTTGAAGCCCCACCCTGCGCAACCCCCAGCAACCACCCCGCCAGCGCCAGCAACAACAGCACGACCAGCGCCATCAGCACGCCATCGGCACCGGATTGCTGGCTCAGCACCCAGACCAGCCACGCGGCCGCTGCATACATCGGGAAGGCCAGCGCCTGCTTCAGGCGGTCCATCCAAGGCCCGGGTCGCGGCATGCGGCGCGCCAGACCCGGCACGAACGCGAGCAGCGCATAGGGCAGTGCCAGACCGACCCCCATCGCGACGAATACCGCGACCGTCTGTGCCGCCGGCGCCGCGAGTGCGAACGCCAGCGCACCGCCCATGAAAGGTGCGGTGCACGGCGTGGCGACGACGACCGCCAGAGCACCGGTGAAAAAACTGCCGGACAGACCCGGTCGTGATGCCAGCGCATCCCCGGCGGACGCGAATCCACTGCCGAAACCGAACACGCCGGACAGATTCAGTCCGATGACGAACAGCAGCCCCGCCATGGCGGTCACGAACACCGGTGACTGGAACTGGAAGCCCCAGCCGGCCTGCAACCCTGCCGTGCGCAGTGCGAGCAGCACGCCGGCCAGCAGCAGGAAAGTGAACACGACACCGGCGCAGTAGGCGAGCGACTGCGCGCGCACCGTGCGCTGCGCATGGCCGCCCAGCTGGGCGAATGACAGGGCCTTGATCGCCAGCACCGGAAACACACAGGGCATCAGGTTGAGCAGCAGGCCGCCCACCAGCGCGAACAGTACGGCCCACGCGAGGCCGAATGCGTCAGATGGTGGCGTCGCCTCCGATGGCGCCGGTGGCGGTGCGCTCCCGCTGGCGAGCACGACAGACGGCGCACGGTCAACAGCCAATCCGGGCGTCGACACCCACAGCGCCCGGGCAACGCCATCGCGGTCGCGCACATGGAGCACGCCGGACAGCGCGCGTGCCGGGTCGAACGCGGCGCCCGGCTTGAATGCGATCGCCGCGCGGCCGTCGGCGACCGTCAGCGTCTGTGGCGCACCATGTTCGACCGGCCCCCACTCTGCCGGCAGGAAGTCAGCGTCGACGATGGCATCGGCGCCCGGGCCGCTCAACGTGAGCACGGCGTCGGCGCTCACCGCCGCCTGCCAGCGGGCCGGCCCCGGTAGCGCGTCGCCTGCCGCATCGAACAACACGGCTTCGGCGCTGCGGATCGATTCGCCCGCCGGCAGCGTCAGCCTGAACACGCCCTCTTCCGGAATGCAGATGTCCTTGCACACCAGCCAGCCGGCTTTCGCAGTGAGCGTCTGCGGGCCTTCAAGGCCAGCCGGCAATGTCACGCTGAAGGGCAGCAGCAACTCACCTTCGTGAATGAAGGTGGTCACCGGCCCGTCGACGTGGCGCTTCGGCGTCGGCCAGCGGATGTCCGACACCGTGCTGCCGGCCGGCGCAAACAGTTCGATGCGCGGCGGCTGTCCGGCATCGCCCGGGTTCATCCAGTAGATGTGCCAGCCTTCGGCCAGGCGCAGATGCAAGGCGAGATCGACCGTATCGCCGGCACGCGCAGCATCCTGTGCCGACACCAACGTGACGGTGGCGCGCGAGCTGACGCCCGCTCCGCTCTCCAGCGCCGATGCAGGCGATTGGACGAGCACGGCGAGCAGAAGCAGCAGACGGATGAAAGTGGCGCGCATGGTCAAGCAAGGGATCGTTTTCAGAGTCGTCGGTTCCTGAAGCGGTGTCCAGCCAAGTGGTGAAAGTCGTCACCGCGGCAGAAAAGCATGCATCCCGTCGCGGTGAAGTTTGTGTGAGGACTCGGTGATACGGGCTGCCTAGCATCCGGGCACCGGTCAGCAGTTCAGTGTCCGGCTCACCTCACATCTCCCGGAGAGTCCTCATGTTTCCTTCTTCATTGCGCAAGTCCCGTATGGCCGCAGCCATGATGCTGCTGGGTCTCACCTCGTCGGCCCAGGCGGCCCTCGTCGATATCACGGTCACCGTCGAAAACCTCGTATCCGCCAACGGCATCAGCTTCGCCCCCCTGCACTTCGGATTCAACAACGGCAGCTTCGACGCCTTCAATCTGGGCAGCGTCGCGACCGAGCCCATCATTTCAGTCGCCGAGGGCGGTGCAGGTGGCGCATGGCAGGCGGCCTTCGCTGCAGCCGACCCGACAGCAACCCGCGGCACGCTGGGCGGCTTGTTGCAGCCAGGTGGCACGAGCAGCGCCACCTTCACCGTTGACAGCTCGCTGAACCGGTTCTTCACGTTCGCGGCAATGGTCGTGCCGAGCAACGATTTCTTCATCGGCAACGATTCGCCGATGCGCTACCAGTTGTTCGACGCAGCAGGCAATCTGGTCGTCAATTCGATCAACCAGACCGCCCGGCAGATCTGGGATGCCGGCTCCGAGGTATTCGACCCCGCCGCGTCGGCGTTTGTCGGCAACAACGACCTGCGCGCGCCGCAAAATTCGGTGGTTGCGTTCAATTTCGCCGAACTCGCTGCCTACAACGGCCTCACGACTGCGACTGGCTATACGCTCGACAGCACACTCGCGGCCGACACCAACGTCTATCGCATTTCGTTTGCGGTGGCGCCGGTCCCGGAGCCGGAAACCTACGCCATGATGCTGGCAGGCCTGGTCATGATCGGCAGCATCGCGCGCCGGCGACTGGGCTGAACGCTGTCGACAAGCTTCACGCCGGCGTGAAGTCAGTCGCCGGCAGACCTGCTAGTCTCGATTTTTCAGCCTGCCGGGCGCCAGACCGATGAACGAGCATGTTTTGCTTGTCGAGGACGACAATGCCATCGCGGGTACCCTGCGTCTCCATCTGGAAGGCGCAGGGTACCGCCTGCACCGCGAATCGGACGGCCTGCAGGCCATCGCCGCCATCGATCGCCGTCGCTGGGATCTCGTGCTGCTCGACCTGATGTTGCCGGGTGCGGATGGCTGGGATGTCTGTCGCCACCTCAAGGCACGGCATGCCGATATTCCGGTCATCATGCTGAGCGCCCGTTCGGCGGAGGCTCACCGCGTGCTCGGACTCGAACTCGGTGCCGACGACTACCTCGCCAAACCGTTCTCCATGCTCGAACTGGTGGCGCGCATTCGCGCACTGCTGCGCCGCGTCGAGCAGCTACGCAGCGCACCGTCGGTCTCCGTTGACCTGCGCTTCGGATCGTTTCGACTCGACACGCAGCGACGCGAACTGGCGCGCGATGACGTGCCGATCCCGCTCACCCTGCGCGAATTCGATCTGCTGCACTTTCTGGCACGGCATCCCGGACAGGCTTTCAGTCGCGGCAGTCTGTTGCAGCGCGTCTGGGGACCCGGCTTCGATGGTTATGAACACACGGTCAATTCGCACATCAACCGCTTGCGCAACAAGATCGAGGACGACCCGAGAAATCCGCAGCGCATCGTGACGGTCTGGGGCGTGGGCTATCGATTCGAGGACACCGTGCCGTGATCCGTTCGCCCTCCTTCGCGACACGTCTCATTGTCACCATGGCGGTGCTGCTGCTCGCCTATGGCGCATTTGTCGGCCTGCTCGGACGACATGTCGCGGCACAACACGAAAAGGAGTCGCTGCAACGACTGTCGCACGGGCTGGCCCGTCACATCATCGAACACTGGCCGGACATTGCACGGGCTGAGACGGACGCCGCCGACCGGTCGGCCCGCGAAACCCTGCTGTCGATGCTGATGGTCGTCAATCCAGGTGTTCAGGTCTATGTTCTGGACGCCGACGGACGCGTCGCCCACTACATCGGCGAGCCCGGCATGGTGCGGCAGCCGCAGGTCGATCTGGCTCCGGTTCAGCAGTTTCTCGACGGCGCACCCTTGCCGCTGTTCGGCACCGATCCGATGGACGTCGGCGTGTCCCGCATTTTCAGCGTTGCGATGTTTGCACCGCGACCCGGCGACCCCAAGCCGCCCGGTTACCTCTACATCGTGCTCGACGGTCAGGCGCGCACGCTTGTTGCCGGTCAATCCAGCCTGCAGCGCGTCTGGCAGGGCGCAGCGATCGCGGCGACGCTGGGACTGCTGCTCGCGGTCGCGAGCGGGGTGATCGCATTCCATCGGCTGACACGGCCACTGCATCGTATCGCGCACCGCATGCGCAGTTTCGGCAAGGACGAAACCGATGCAGCTGTCGTCGGCGATGTCGTGGCGACACAGGTGGGTGACGAAGTGCAGGCAATCAAGCGCGCTTTCGAGGACATGACCGAAAGGCTGAAGGCACAGGCTGCGCGGGAACAGCAACAAAGCGATTCGCATCGGGAAATGATGGCGGGCGTGGCGCATGATCTGCGCTCTCCCCTTACCGCGCTTCACGGTCTGCTTGAGGCACTTGCCGGACAGCGGTCGTCGTCGCCTGCAACGTTCGATCGCATCCTGTCGACTGCGTTGGCGCAAAGCGACAAGGTGCGCCGGCTTTCGCAACAGCTGTTCGAGCTGTGCGCGTTGCAGTCGAGCGGTCAGGCGCTCAATCGTGAGCGGTTCCGGCTCGACGAACTGGTGACCGACGCCGTGCAGAAATTCGATCTCACCGACAGCGCCCGCCCGCCCGTCATGCTTCAGGGACCGCCGCCCGGCAAACTTGAACTTGACGGAGACCTGCAATTGATCGAACGCGCGTTGTCCAATCTTATCGACAACGCCATGCGCCACGCGCCGGGCACCGAACCGGTTCATGTCAGCCTGAGTCGCAACGGCATGCTGGCGCAGATCGTTGTGGAAGATGCCGGTCCCGGGCTGCCCCAGGATCTGATAGACAGGCTCGACCGCGGACAGTCTTTGCGCGATCCGCCGCTTCAGCGAAAAAGCGGCGGCATCGGCGGACTGGGCCTTGCCATCGCACAGCGTGTGGCGGATCTGCATGGCGGCAGCCTGAAACTGTTGCCGACCCGAAGCGGGGGCACACGCCTGTGCCTGGCGCTGCCCTTGAGCATCTGATGTGGTCTGAACGAGGCGACGCCTACTTCGTCCGTCCGAGAAAAGCAGCTACGTCATCAATGACCGGCGCCAGTCCGCGCAGCGGGCGACCGAAGGCACCGACGAGGGTCAGGTGATTCACCCCGTCGTAGTAGCGCTCATCGACTGCAACGCCTGCACCGCGCAAGGCCTGAGCCAGCCCGCCGGTGTTGCGCTGCGGATTGACCAGATCGTCTTTCCGCGCGGCGATCAGCAGGCTGCGCGGCGCCGCGGCCGACACGTGCCGGAGCGGCTGCGAATCGGCGGGCGCCGGATCTTCGACACCCGGGCGATTGAATACCGGTTTGACGTCCGGATTGACGATGGGCAGGAAATCGTAGGGGCCGGCCAGACCGACCAGTCCGGCCAGCCGATCGGTCCGGCGGCCGAGTTTGCCGAGCCAGCGCGCGTCCAGCGCCAGCATGGCGGCGTTGTAGGCGCCCGCGCTGTGACCGGCCACATGCAGCCGATCGGCATCTGCGCCATGCACCGCGGCGTTGTCCATCGTCCAGGCGACGGCGGCGGCACAGTCGTCGAGAAAGGCCGGATACACCACTTCGGGGTATAGCCGGTAATCCGGAATCACCGTGACGATGCCGCGCTCGGCCAGCGCGGCGCCGACGAACAGGTAATCCTCGCGCCGACCGGCATTCCAGCTGCCGCCGTAGAAGAACACGACGACCGGCGCCGGGCCCGAGGTGTCGAGCGGACGATAGACATCCAGCTTCATGCGCCGGTGCGGGCCGTAGGCGATGTCGGCGTCGCGCCGGTGCGCCGATGGCGCCAGCAGATTCAGCAGACCGGTGGCGGAACAGCCGGCGAGCAGCGGCAGGCCAGCCAGCAGGCCAAGCATGGGGCGTCTGTTCATAGGGCGAATACGGTCGGTCGAGTGCGTCTGCTACCCGCGCCGACGGCTGGCGGATGCATCCGCATCAGGCGCCGAAGGCACCGCTGCGCAGCTTGAACAGCCGGTCGCGCGCCGCGGCAGCCTTCTCGAACTCGAGATTCTTCGCGTGTTCGATCATTTCCTTCTCCAGCTTCTTGATCTCGCGCGACAGATCCTTCTCGCTCATGGCCTCGAAGCGGGCGTGCTCCTCGGCCACCTTCAGTTCGCGCGCGACTTCGTCCTGGTCGTACACGCCGTCGATGATGTCCTTGATGCGCTTGACCACCGAGCGCGGCGTGATGCCCTGCGCGAGGTTGTGTGCGATCTGGCGGGTGCGGCGGCGCTCGGTTTCGCCGATGGCGCGCTTCATCGACTCGGTCATCTGGTCGGCATACAGGATGGCGGTGCCATGCAGATGGCGGGCCGCCCGGCCTATGGTCTGGATCAGGCTGCGTTCCGAACGCAGGAAGCCTTCCTTGTCGGCGTCCAGAATCGCCACCAGCGACACCTCGGGAATATCCAGCCCCTCGCGCAGCAGGTTGATGCCGACCAGCACATCGAATTCGCCCAGCCGCAGGTCGCGGATGATCTCCACCCGCTCCACCGTGTCGATGTCCGAATGCAGATAGCGCACGCGGATGCCGTTCTCGGCGAAATAGTCGGTCAGATCTTCGGCCAGCCGCTTGGTCAGCACGGTGACCAGGATGCGTTCCTGCACCGCGACCCGCTTGCGGATTTCGCCCAGCAGGTCATCGACCTGGGTCGTGGCCGGCCGGATTTCTATCATCGGGTCGATCAGCCCGGTCGGCCGCACCAGCTGTTCGACCACCTGTCCCTGGTTCGCCGCCTCGTACGCCGACGGCGTGGCCGACACGAATACGGTCTGCGGCATCAGCTTTTCGAATTCGTCGAACTTCAGCGGTCGGTTGTCGAGCGCAGACGGCAGTCGGAAGCCGAAGTCGACCAGATTGGTCTTGCGCGCCAGGTCACCCTTGAACATGCCGCCGATCTGCGGAATGGTCACGTGCGACTCGTCGATGAACATCAGCGCGTCCGGCGGCAGATAGTCGATCAGCGTCGGCGGCGCGTCGCCCGGCTGGCGGCCAGACATGTGGCGCGAATAGTTTTCGATGCCCTTGCAGAAACCCAGTTCGTTCAGCATTTCGAGGTCGAAGCGGGTGCGCTGCTCGATCCGCTGCGCCTCGACCAGCTTGCCCTGGCTGACGAATTCCTTCGACCGCAGTTCGAGTTCGATCTTGATCGCGTCGATCGCGCGCAGCACGGTGGCGCGCGGTGTCACGTAGTGACTGGACGGATAGACGGTGAAGCGGCCGATCTTCTGCTTCACCTGACCGGTCAGCGGATCGAACAGCGACAGTTCCTCGATCTGATCGTCGAACAGCGACACGCGCAACGCGTTTTCCGCCTGTTCGGCCGGAAAGATGTCGATCACGTCGCCGCGCACCCGGAACACGCCGCGCCGGAAATCCATGTCGTTGCGCTGGTACTGCATCTGCACCAGGCGAGCGATGATGTCGCGCTGATGCAGCGTGCCGCCCTCCCGCAGGTGCAGGATCATCGCGTGGTAATCGACCGGATCGCCGATGCCGTAGATCGCCGATACGGTTGCCACGATCACCACATCGCGCCGCTCGAGCAGACTTTTGGTCGCCGACAGCCGCATCTGCTCGATGTGCTCGTTGATCGCGCTGTCCTTTTCGATGAACAGGTCCTTCGACGGCACATAGGCTTCCGGCTGGTAGTAGTCGTAGTAGCTGACGAAGTACTCGACCGCATTCTCCGGAAAGAACTCGCGGAATTCCGAGTACAGCTGGGCGGCCAGCGTTTTGTTCGGCGCCATGACCAGCGCCGGGCGGCCCAGTTGCGCGATGACATTGGCCATCGTGTAGGTCTTGCCCGATCCGGTCACGCCGAGCAGGGTCTGGAACATCAGGCCATCTTCGATGCCTTCGACCAGCTTGACGATGGCAGTCGGCTGATCGCCAGCGGGCGGAAAGGGCTGATGCAGCCTGTAGGGGCTGTTGTCAAACGTTAACAGCGCGGGTGCGACGGCGATTTCTGACATGTTAGAATTTTGCGTTGCACAAGACGTACTGACAAGGACTGCCGAAGCATCGCACGAGTTCGCATACCTGCAGACAGCACGCCGTTTCAAGCCTATCTTTCAAGCACATGACGCATCCGCCTCAGTTCGAGGCATCCACCTCACGCACTCCGGAGCACCACGCATGAACCCGTCTGTCTTCTCGTCCGTCGACATGGCACCGCGCGACCCCATCCTGGGTCTGACCGAAGCTTTCAACACCGACACCCGCACGACCAAGGTCAATCTGGGCGTCGGCGTGTATTACGACGACGCAGGCAAGCTGCCGCTGCTGCGCGCAGTGCGTACGGCCGAAGAGGCGCGCATGAAGAATGCCCCGCCGCGCGGCTATCAGCCGATCGAAGGCTCACCGGCCTACAACAAGGCGGTGCAGGACCTGCTGTTCGGCGCCGGCGCGGCACTGACCGCCGACGGACGCGTGGTCACCGCCCAGGCGCTGGGCGGTACCGGCGCGCTGAAGATCGGTGCCGACTTCCTGAAGCGGCTGCTGCCGCAAGCCAAGGTATATATCAGCGATCCGAGCTGGGAGAACCATCGCGCGCTGTTCGAAGCGGCCGGGTTCGAGGTCGACACCTATCCGTATTTCGACGCCGACACGCGCGGCGTGCGGTTCGACGCGATGATCGCCCATCTCAAGGCGCTGCCGGCCCACGCCATCGTGCTGCTGCACGCCTGCTGCCACAACCCGACCGGCGCCGACCTGACCGATGCGCAGTGGGGCGAAGTGGTGGAGGTGTGCAACTCGCGCAACCTGGTGCCCTTCCTCGACATGGCTTATCAGGGCTTCGCCGACGACATCGAGAAGGACGCCGTGGCGGTGCGCCTGTTCGTGCAGTCGGGTCTGAGCTTCGTCATTTCCAGTTCGTTCTCGAAGTCGTTCTCGCTGTACGGCGAGCGCGTCGGCGCGCTGTCCATCGTGACCGCGAGCAAGGACGAAGCCGGCCGCGTGCTGAGCCAGTTGAAGCGCACCATCCGCACCAACTACTCCAACCCGCCGACACACGGCGGCGCGGTGGTCGCGGCCGTGCTGTCGACGCCGGAACTGCGTGCCATGTGGGAACAGGAACTGGGTGAAATGCGCGACCGCATCCGCGCCATGCGCACCGGCCTGGTCGACAAGCTCGCCGCACGCGGCGTGGCGCGCGACTTCTCCTTCGTCGTGCGTCAGCGCGGCATGTTCAGCTACACCGGCCTCAACGCTGCACAGGTCGATCGCCTGCGCGACGAATTCGGCATCTACGCGGTCGGCACCGGCCGCATCTGCCTGGCTGCGCTGAATTCGAAGAATATCGACTACGTGGCCGATTCTCTGGCAACCATCCTGAAGTAAGCAAGCGCTGCCGCGCTTCCAAGGCGCGGATCAGCGACCGCCGCGCCGCGACTCCGGACGGGGTCCGCGGCGCGCTTCAGTCTGCCGCAGCACGTTCTGCCGCGATGCGCAGACTGTCCCGGCACTCCGCCACCATGCGTGCGATCAACACACTGCAGGTCGGAATGTCGTGGATCAGCCCCACCACCTGCCCGGCCGTGATGATGCCGCCGTCGATGTCGCCATCGGCCAGCGCCGCGGCGCCACGGGCGCCGCTGACCAGCGGCCGGATGTCTTCGAACTGGCAGCCGCCTGGCCGGCTTTCCGCCGCTGCAACCTCTTCCGACACGGCATTGCGGAAAACCCGCGCGGTGTTGTGCAGGCTGCGCAGAATGAGCCGGGTATCGCGCTCAGTGGCATTCACCAGCGCCTGCTTGATGTTGTCGTGGATCGGCGCCTCCTGCGTCGCGCAGAAGCGCGTCCCCATGTTGACGCCTTCGGCGCCGAGAGCGAGCGCGGCGGCCATGCCGCGACCGTCACCGATGCCGCCCGAGGCGATGACCGGCACGTCGAGCGCCTGCACCGCAAGCGGAATCAGCACCAGACCGGGTACGTCGTCTTCGCCCGGGTGGCCGGCGCACTCGAAGCCGTCGATGCTGATGATGTCCACGCCGTTGCGCTGCGCCGACAGCGCATGGCGCACCGCCACACATTTGTGGATCAGCGTCACGCCGCGTGCCTTGGCCTTGTCTATGAACGCTTTCGGATTATTGCCGGCGGTTTCCAGAATGCGGATGCCGGCATCGAGAATCACGTCGAGGTAGGCTTCGTACGGCGGCGGCTTGATCGCCGGCAGGATCGTCAGATTGACGCCGAACGGCGCATCGGTCATGCCGTGGCAGCGCTCGATCTCCCTCGCCAGCGCCTCGGGTGTCGGCTGGGTCAGCGCGGTCAGGATGCCGAGGCCGCCGGCATTCGACACCGCCGACGACAGTTCTGCAGTGCCCACCCACATCATGCCGCCCTGCACGATGGGGTAGCGGATGCCCAGCATGTCGGTGATGCGTGTCTTCATGATTCAAGCTCCTGACGATCGTGGCCCGAGAGCCCGGATGATGCCTGCGCGCGGCGAGGACAGGGCGTTTGAAACGCGCTGGATGGCTAGGTCGTTGGGCATCGCTGCGCTGACGGGCGTCAGGCGCGCGCGGGATGCCGGGGGCTGTTGGGCATCGCTGCGCTCACCCCAACCTACCCGCCGTCCTTGCGCTGTCGGGCGTCGCGGTGCTCACCTCGACGTGTGCGCTCAACGGGCGTCTTGTACGCGCTGGATGCCGGGGCTGTTGGGCATCGCTGCGCTCACCCCAACCTACCCGCCGTCCTCGCGCTGTCGGGCGTCGCGGTGCTCACCTCGACGTGTGCGCTCAACGGCGTCTTGTACGCGCTGGATGCCGGGGCTGTTGGGCATCGCTGCGCTCACCCCAACCTACCCGCCGTCCTCGCGCTGTCGGGCGTCGCGGTGCTCACCTCGACGTGTGCGCTCAACGGCGTCTTTTACGCGCTGGATGCCGGGGCTGTTGGGCATCGCTGCGCTCACCCCAACCTACGCGCCGTCCTCGCGCTGTCGGGCGTCGCGGTGCTCACCTCGACGTGTGCGCTCAACGGCGTCTTTTACGCGCTGGATGCCGGGGCTGTTGGGCATCGCTGCGCTCACCCCAACCTACGCGCCGTCCTTGCGCTGTCGGGCGTCGCGGTGCTCACCTCGACGTGTGCGCTCACGGGGCGTCTTGTACGCGCTGGATGCCGGGGCTGTTGGGCATCGCTGCGCTCACCCCAACCTGCGCGTCCTCACGTCGCCTAAAGGTAGGTTGGGGTGAGCGCAGCGATGCCCAACAACGGCCTGCGCAAACTCACATGCCGTTGTAGATCGGTCCCTCGCCGCCCTGCGGCGTCACCCAGTGGATGTTCTGCGTCGGATCCTTGATGTCGCAGGATTTGCAGTGCACGCAGTTCTGCGCATTGATCTGCAATCGCGGACCATTCGTTTCGCGCACGATTTCGTATACGCCGGCCGGGCAGTAGCGCTGTTCCGGTGACTCGTAGGCCGCCAGATTGACGGTGATCGCCACGCCGGCATCCTTCAGCGTCAGATGACAGGGCTGGTCCTCTTCATGGTTGGTGCTGGACAGGAAGACCGAAGACAGCCGGTCGAAGGTCAGCACGCCATCGGGCTTCGGGTAGTCGATCGGCGTGCGCGTCGCTGCCGGCGCCAGCGCGGTGTGGTCGGCTTCGTTGCGCAGCGTCCACGGCACATTGCCCTTGAACAGCAGTTGCTCGGCGCCGAACAGGAAGGACCCGAGCCATAACCCGCTTTTCATGTAGGGCTTGAAGTTGCGGGTCCGGTGCAGTTCTTCCCTGAGCCAGCTGATGCGAAAGGCGGCCGGGTAGGCATCGAGCGCGTCCTGCGCGCGACCGGCGGCCAGCGCCTCGACCGCGGCATCGGCGGCCAGCATGCCGCTCTTGATCGCCGCATGGCTGCCCTTGATGCGTGCTGCGTTCAGGAAGCCGGCGTCGTCACCGATCAGCGCGCCGCCCGGGAATACCAGCTTCGGCAGGCTCTGCAGGCCGCCCGCCGCGATGGCACGGGCACCGTACGCCAGCCGCGTGCCACCTTCGATGTGGCTGCGGATGGTCGGGTGCGTCTTGTAGCGCTGGAATTCCTCGTACGGCGACAGCCACGGGTTGCTGTAATTGAGGCCGACCACGTAGCCGATGGCGACCAGATTGTCCTTAAGGTGATAGATGAAGCCGCCGCCGTAGGTATCGTTGTCGAGCGGCCAGCCGGCCGTGTGGACGACGAGCCCGGGCTGGCTCTGCGCCGCGGGTACTTCCCACAGCTCCTTGATGCCCAGACCATAGGTCTGCGGATCGACACCGTCACGCAGGTTGTAGCGCGCCTCCAGCTGCTTGCCCAGATGACCGCGGCAGCCTTCGGCGAACAGCGTGTATTTCGCGCGCAGCGCCATACCGGGCTGGTAGGCACTGCCCGGCGTGCCGTCCCGCCCGACGCCCATGTCGCCGGTGATGACGCCGGCCACCCGGTTGTCGTCATCGAACAGCAACGCGCTGCCGGCAAAGCCCGGGAAGATGTCGACGCCCAGCGCCTCGGCCTGCTCGCCCAGCCACTTCACGACATGACCCAGCCGCACGATGTAATTGCCATCGTTGTGAAAGCTTTGCGGCAGCAGTCCGCCGGGCACCGCGCGCGCACCTGTTTCGGACAGGAAGTACATCCTGTCCTGCGTGACCGGCGTGTGCAGCGGCGCGCCCTGCGCCTGCCAGTCGGGCAGCAGTTCGGTCAGCGCGCGCGGGTCCATGACGGCACCTGACAGGATGTGTGCGCCCACTTCCGCGGCCTTGTCGATGACGCAGACCGACAGCTCGTGGCCCGCCTCGATCGCTTTCTGCTTCGCGCGGATCGCCGCCGCCAGTCCGGCCGGACCGGCGCCAACGACCAGCAGGTCGAAGTCCATGGATTCGCGTTCGATGTCGGACATAGGTGAAGTTTTCCGGAAAGCTGAACCGCCGATCGAAGCGGATCAGTTAAATGCTGTTTGCCCGGGCAGCGCGAGAAACCCGCGTTTCAAGCGCCCCGTGCGATCTCATCCGCCGCGATCCGCTGTTGCAGCGGCCATCCGCGGCGACAACTATTTTCCCTGAGCACGCGCAAAGATGCCGGCCACCGCGTCCTGCAGGTCGGCCGGCAGCACGACGATCTTCGCATTCGGCGACTCGCCCAGCTTGCTCAGTGCAGCCACGTACTTTTCGCCCAGCAGATACATCATGGGCAGCTGCTGCTCGCCCAGCGACGCCGTGACGCGACGGATCGACTCGGCACTGGCCTCGGCCAGCGTCACCTGCGCCGCGGCATCGCGTTTGGCCGACTCGAGCCGTGCTTCGGCTTCAAGAATCATCGACTGCTTCTGTCCTTCGGAGCGGGTCACCATGGCCTTGCGTTCGCGTTCCGCGCTGGCTTGCTGTTCCATCGCGCGCTGCATCGAGTCGGACGGATTGATGTCCTGGATTTCCACCGACTTGACGGTCAGGCCCCAGTCGATCGCCTCGTCGGCGATGCTTTCGCGCAGCCGGATCTTGATCTTGTCGCGGCTCGACAGCGCCTGATCGAGATCCATTTCGCCGACGATGGAACGCAGCGTGGTCATGATCAGGTTGCGGATGGCTTCGGAAAAGTCGGTCACGCCATAGACCGCCTTGACCGGGTCGGTCACCTTGATGAATGCGACGGCATTGGTGCGGATCACCGCGTTGTCGCGCGTGATCACCTCCTGCTCCTGCACGTCGAGGATGATGTCCTTGGTGATCACCTTGTAGGCCACGTCATCGAGGTAGGGAATGATGATGTTCAGCCCCGGCAGCAGTGTGCTCTGGTACTTGCCCAGGCGCTGCACGATCCACTCCTCGCCCTGCGGCACGATGCGCAGGCCCTTGGCCAGCGTGACGAAAGCGAAAACCAGTATCGCGATGGCGACGACGATGCCCGAACTCATGCCGAAACTCCCTTGTTGATCAGCCCCACCTTGAGCAGCGAGCCTTCCACCGACAGCACCTTCACCCGTTCGCCGGCCGCGATGGTGTCGTCGGCGATGCACTCCCACACGTCGCTGCCGAGCAGCGGCTTCTGGAAACGCACCCTGCCGCGGCCGTAAGGCGTCACCTCCCCGACCAGCAGACCGATCTCGCCGATCTGCTCGCCGTCGGACATGCCGGCATGCGTCTTGTGCTGATCGGTGCGGAACACCCTGAACCAGACGAACACGAGCACACAGGACAATGCCGTCCACAATCCGAGCAGCAGCGTCAGGGACAGCGTCGGCGAGGCCGCCACGAGCAGGCCGATCGCCACCGCCGCCACGCCGAACCACACCAGCACCATGCCGGGCACCGCAAGTTCGAGCAGGATCAGCGCCAGACCTGCGACCAGCCAGTGCCACCATTCGATATTCATGCCTTCAGTCCATCTCCAGTGCTGCGCCCAGTGTAGCGGCTCAGCGGCTGCAGTCGCCAAGCGCCATCAGATGCGCCGCCACGGCCGCGCCGATATTGCCCAGACCGTAGCCGCCTTCCAGCGTCGAAATGATGCGGCCCTTGCCTGACGCTTCGGCGATGTCGCGCAACGCGTGCGTGAGCCAGCGGTAATCGGCGGCTTCAAGCTGGATGTTGGCCAGCGGATCATCGCGGTGGGCATCGAAGCCGGCCGAAATGAACACGATCTGCGGCTTGAAGGCTCGCAGCGCGGGCAGTGCGTTCTGCGTCCAGTGTCGGCGAAAAGCGTCGCTGCCGTCACCTGCCGCCAGACGCATGGGCAGATAACCGGCCCGCTCTGGGAAGTTGCCCTGCGGGTAATAAGGATGCTGGAAGCTGTCGGCCATAAGCACGCGCGGCTCGCGCCGGAACATGCTTTCGGTGCCGTTGCCGCGATGGACGTCGAAATCGGCCACCGCGACGCGCTCGATGCCATGTGCCGCCAGTGCGTGCGCCATGCCGACCGCCACATTTCCATAGATGCAGAAACCCATCGCATCGCCGGCGCGCGCGTGGTGACCGGGCGGGCGCGTGGCGCAGAACACGCTGCGCGTCCGGCCACCCATCACGAGATCGACCGCATGCACCACGGCGCCGGCTGCGCGCGACGCAGCCGCAAGCGAACCGGGCGACATGACCGTATCGGCATCGAGTCTGTGCAGGCCGGACGCGGGCGCGACGTTCTCTACCTCATCCAGATAGGCCGGGTGATGCACGCGTTCGAGTTGCTCGCGGGTGACCCGGGGTGCATCGATGCGCTGCCAGGTGCGCAGCAGGCCGGCTGCGGCGATGCCATCAAGCACCGCGGTCAGCCGCGCCGGTGCTTCCGGGTGACGCTCGCCGGGTTGGTGGCCGAGACAATCGGCGTGAGTGAGCAGTACGCAGTCCATGCGGCGAGGGGCGGCGGGCAAACCTTCGAAGGCCACGACCGGCACGATGACGGAGACAGACCGGATGATAGCGGCAAGCATCGTCCTCATGACCTACGACACGCTGCGCATCCGGTTTGCGGGTTTTCAAGGCGTTTGCAAGCGCCTAGACTCCCCACGTCGCCCGAAAACCGACCCTGCACGGACGTTCGTGATGCCGCGCAGGCCCGTGGAGCACACCATGAGCAACGTCGCCCCGTGCATCGGCATCAATGACGGTCCTGTCACCGGCACGGCCCCTCGTGGCAGCCCGGATGCGAGCGCCTTGGCGTGGCGCCGCATGGCCTTCATCCCCCGCAGTGTGAACTGAGCCCATCCCATGGCACGCCTGTTCATTTCGTACCGTCGCAAGGACAGCAGTGGCTACGCGCAGACGCTGCACGAGGACCTGTTGCAGGCCTTTCCGGGCATGGAGGTTTTTCGCGACCTTGAGAGCATCGCCGCCGGTGAAGACTTCGTCGACGCCATCGAGCGTGAACTCGACCGCTGCAACGTCGTGCTCGTACTGGTCGGTCCGCACTGGCTGTCGATGACCGACGCCCAGGGCAAGCGCCGGCTCGACAATCCGAATGACCCGGTACGCATGGAGATTGCCCGCGCGCTGACCCGGCGCGGTGTACGCGTCATACCCGTGCTGGTCGGCGGTGCCGTCATGCCGGACGCAGCCGAACTGCCGGAAGAACTGTCGGCACTGGGCCGGCGCAACGCGCACGAAATGACCGACAAGCGCTGGCAGTATGACTTCGGCGAATTGTGCGGCGTGCTCGAAAAGCTGCCGGGCATGCCGATGCGCAGCACGGCGTCGGACAGCACGACCCACTCCAGCTCGAACAAGAATGCTGCCGGCGACGACGATCTGCCGCTCCCGGAAAGCTTCAAGAAGCCGGTCGGCCGCGTTATCGGTGCCGCGCGCAAGCTCGTCTGGGGGGTCGGGATTTTTTTCACCTTCATCATCGTCGTCGCGATATTCGTTGGCGAGGAGGAGACGACGCCCCAACCAGCGCCCGCGCCTGCGCCATTCGCTGCCGATGACCCTGCTCCGGCGCCCGTGGCGCCTGTGGCACCCGTTGCGGTCGCCACCCTGCCGGCACCCGCCGCGCCCGCGCCGGAACCCGAGCGCGACCTGACCGGCAACTGGACGATGGTCGATGCACAGGGTGAGCGCATTCCGCTGACGCTGACCCGCCAGGGCAACGACCTGACGTTGCGCAGCCCGCGCATCAACGTCACGCAGCATCCGGTGTGGCAGGTGTACAACGCCGTGCTGATCCAGACCTACGGTCAGGGCGTGACCGACATCCATTTCGAAGGTGCGGGCGAAGCATACGAGCGCGACGTGAATTTCGCGCTGAACATCTTTGCCAACGGCAACGTGATGATCAACACCGGCAGCCTCAGCCTGCGCGTCGCCAACAGCAGCACGATGACCGGCACGCTGCGCTACAACAGCGGTGAAACGTCGGTTGTCACCGTTTCCCGATCATCGGGGGCGGCCGCGAACTGAGCGCCTGTCGAGGGCAGAGCGCGATACAAGAACAACAGCAGGAGGTCAGGACAATGAAACAGTCGAAATACGAGCGTTTCAGCATCCGCGCGCGCAAGGGTGCGCCGGTCAGCACACCATCCGGATCGGAAGTGACGTTCACCCCGCTGGGCGCCGTGCAACCGGGCGGCAGTCGTGCCGCTGCAACGGCCGAGCAAGCCGTCATCCCGGCTGATGCGATTGCCCGGGTCACGCTCGACAACGGCTTCGAGCTCTGGATACGCGCCGACGACCTGATGCAGGAGGCGGGTTCGAAGGCCGAAACGCGCAGCGATGGTGAAGTGCTGTGGGACATCGGCGACCTGAACGCACACACCCCGGGCAGCCGCGGGCTGGGCAGCGCGCTCGGTCTGGCGACCCGGGTGATCGAATTCTTCGGCATCGACCTGAAGGACAAGGCACAGGAATTCGTCGCCCGCCGGCTCGCGACGCGCTTCGAGCGGAAAATCCTCGGCCGCGAGCCGGGGCTGTATCGCTGCGATATCGAGAATGCGGCGCTCGGCGCGAAGATCGACCGGATCGAGGCGGCGGACGATACGCCGCTGCTGGTGTTCCTGCATGGCACAGCATCGAGCTTCGACGGCAGCTTCGGCAAGCTGGCGGCTGACGACAACCCGCGCGGCAACGCCGCCTGCGCGCGACTGGCGAGTGTCTATGGCGAAGGCAGCTATGCCTTCGAGCACCGCACACTGACCGTCAGCCCGATCCAGAACGCGCTCGAACTGGCCGAATCGCTGCCGCAGGGCGCCACGCTGCATCTGGTCAGCCACTCGCGCGGTGGTCTGGTCGGCGAGTTGCTGTGCCTGGGGCAGCGTGTGCGCAGCAGCGACCCGTTGCGCGCCGAAGTACTGAAACGTCTGTTTGTCGGCGACGTGTCGATCGCGCAGCAGCTGAACATCGAACCGCTGGACGAAGCCGGCGAAAAGCGGCTGAAGGAAGACTACGCCGCCGACCGCGACGCGCTGCTGAAGCTGGCCGAAGTGCTGGATGCGAAGCAGTTCCGGATCACGCGCTTCGTGCGCGTCGCCTGCCCGGCCATGGGCACAACGCTCGCGTCCGGCCGGCTGGATCGCTGGTTTTCGCTGCTGCTCAACGCCAGCCGCATCGCCGGTCTGCAGCACGTGCCGCTGGCACCCGAGGCGCTCGACTTCATGGCCGCCGTGCTGCGCGAGCGCACCGATCCACGCGTACTGCCCGGCCTGGAAGCGATGATGCCCGGCTCGGCCGTCGTGCGCCTGCTGAACCATCCGGAAACGCGCACCGAGTCGGATCTGACGGTGATCGCCGGCGACATCGAGCGTGGCCACACCATCCTGTCGGCGCTGAAGGTGTTCGTGACCGACTGGTTCTACAAGGGCGAACACGATCTGGTGGTGAATACCGGATCGATGTTCGGCGGCATCAAGCGCCCGGAACACGGCGCCCGACAGCAGATGGACAAGGGCGACGCGGTCGATCACTTCAGCTATTTCCACAATGCCCGCTCGGTCGACTGGCTGCTGCAGGGTCTGACCCGCGCTGACGGCTCCGACGCTGGCTTTCGCCCGATCAGCGAGCGGCCGCCGATCCCGCCGGCCTGGCGCAGTGCAATTGCGCGCAGTCGCGCCGGCGGGCTGCCGAAACCCCTGGCAGTCGTGCTGCCGGGCACCATGGGCAGTTCGCTGAAGGCCGATGGTGATCGCGTGTGGCTGAACTACAAGTCTCTGGCGTTCGGCGGACTGGAAAAGATAGGCATCGATGCGGCACAGATCGAGGTCGATGGTCTGGTCGACAGCTTCTATGCGCCGCTGATGATGCATCTGGCGCAGACCCATAGGGTCGAGTTCTTCGCCTACGACTGGCGCAATTCGGTGCAGAGGGCTGCGCAGCAGCTGGCCGAACAGCTCACGCTGTGGCTGCCTGACCTGCAGGCACAGAAGCAACCGCTGCACCTCGTGGCGCACTCGATGGGTGGCCTCGTGGTGCGCGCCATGATCGCCGACCGCAAGGGCGCAGAAGTGTGGCGGCGCATCTGCGAGTTGCCGAACAGCCGCCTGTTGATGCTGGGCACGCCCAATCATGGCTCGCATGAAGCGGTGCGCTGGCTGACCGGACGCAACCCGACGCAGTTCAAGCTGATGCTGCTCGATCTGTTGAACAGCCGCGACGGCATCATCGACATCGTCCGGCGCTACCCCGGGCTGGTCGAACTGCTGCCCTTCCCCGCCGACGGATCGGCGCTGCGTTATGACGATCCCTCTCTGTGGGCCGGCCTGCGCGAAGGACTCGGCGAGCGCTGGAAGCTGGCCGATGCGGGCGTGCTGCGCGGTGCGCGGCGCACCTGGGACGCGCTGGCCGGCGCAGTCGATGCGCAGCACATGATCTATGTCGCCGGCGTGCAGCCGGAAACAGTGTGCGGCCACGAACTGATCGACGACGATGGCGCCTTCCGCTTCAACCGTCGAAAGCTGGTGTTTCCGCACACGCCGGAAGGCGACGGCACGGTCACCTGGGCGTCCGGCCGACTGCCCGGCGTACCGATGTATTTTGCCGAGAACACCGCGCACGACGCGCTGTGTTCGTACGACTTCGGCCGCAAGACTTTCGCCGGCTACACCGATCTGCTGCTGAAGGGCTCGACCACGCGCTTGCCGCGCAGCATGGGTGCGGCGCGCAGTGCGCGTGCGACGGTCACCGGCAGCGCGCACGGCGCATCGCCCCCCGTGCTCGACTCGATTCCGACGGCGGCCGAGGTCGAGCGTCTGGGTTTCGGCCCCGGCAGCCCGCAGCCCACCGAAGCCCCTGCGCAGCCCGGACTCGAGGTCCAGCTTACCCACGGCGACCTGAGCTACGTGAAGCATCCGCTGATGGTGGGCCACTATCTGGGCGACAGCATCGTCAGTGCCGAACGCGCGCTCGACAAGCAACTGACACGCCCAGGTGAGCAGGTCGGGCCGCTTACGCAACGCATGGATCTGGGCCTTTATCCCGGACAGATCGGCAGCAGCGCGTTGTTCTACAACGACACGCCCGAAGCACGTCCGGTCGCAGCCATCGTGGTCGGCCTGGGAGAACTGGGCTCCTTGTCGCCCGGACGGCTCGAGTCCACGGTGTCGGACGCACTGCTGACCTACTGTTTCGAACTGGTGCAGATGCCGGAGGGGAAACGCCCGATCCGCGCCGCCGACATGCGTTCGATGGGGCTGAGCACGGTATTGATCGGCAGCGGTGCCGGCGGCATGACCTTGCGCGATTCGATCGAGGCGCTGCTGCGCGCGGTCGTGAACACCAATCGCCGGCTGATCGACGCAGGTCTGGGGGACCGCATCTACCTGTCGAAACTGCAGCTGATCGAACTGTTCCAGGACGTGACCATCAATGCCGCCGACGCGCTGGATGACGTGCTGGCGTCGGTCGACTTCGGCGCCGATGTGCGCTGGCCGGAACAGACCGTGCACGCGGGCGACGGCGGTCGCCGCCGGGTCAGCTTCGACAGCGACGGTGACTGGTGGCACCGGCTGGAAATATGCACCGACCCGGAAGACACGCGGCTGCGTTTCGTGTCGTCGACCAACCGTGCGCGTGCCGAGGAAACCATTGGCCTGGGCCAGCTGTCGCTGGCCGCCAGGTTCATCGAGCGCGCGTGCACGCAACCCGGTCGCAATCGCGAAGCGGCACGCACGCTGTTCGACATGCTGCTGCCCAACCGGCTCAAGGAGCTGGCGCCGGAAAATCACAACCTGCTGCTGGTGCTCGACGAAAAATCGGCCGCCTACCCGTGGGAATTGCTGGAAGATCGCTGGGCGACCAACCCGCTGCCGCCCGCCGCCCGCAGCGGCCTGCTGCGCACACTCAGAACACCGGAATTCCGGGCACAACCGGTGCACGGCACCGAACTGTCGGCACTGGTCATCGGCCACCCGGATCTGGAAGGCTGGGACAAGTTCATCGACCTGCCGGGCGCGCGCGACGAAGCGCAGCATGTCGCCGAATGTCTTACCGAACTGGGCTACCAGACCGACGCGTGCATCGACGCGACCCATACCGACATTCTCGAAAGCCTGCACCGGCGCCGCTGGCGCATCCTGCATCTGGCCGGTCACGGCGAACACGACTACCGGGTCGAGGGCCACCGCGGCGCACCGACGTCAGCCGGTGACAGGCCACTGTCAGGCATGGTGATCGGGCACGGCGTGCTGCTCACGCCGGGCGATGTCGAACAGATGCGCTACGTACCCGAACTGGTGTTCATCAACTGCTGTCACCTCGGCAAGACACGCTCGCAGGACAAGCAGGCCTTCCCCGCCCTGGCCGCCAATCTGGGTGTGCAGTTCATCCGCATGGGGGTGAAGGCGGTGGTGGCAGCCGGCTGGGCGGTCGATGACGATGCTGCCAAGACCTTTGCCGCGACGTTCTACCAGCGCATGCTGGCCGGCGACCCGTTCGGCGAGTCCGTGCGGGCGGCGCGACGCGCCTGCGTGCAGCAGCATCCGCAGTCGAATACATTTGGCGCCTACCAGTGCTACGGTGATCCGGGCTTTCGCCTGCTGCGTGCGCAGGGCGACGGTTCGCGCTCGACCGCCCGCCCGCCCGGACCGCTGCACTCGCATGCCGAGCTGGTCAGCAATCTGGACAATATGCGCGAATCGGTGCGCATGCAGTCGTCTGCGACCGACGGCAGGTGGCTGCAGGGCAGCGTCGACGCTCTGTTCGACCGCGTGCCCGACGCCAGCCGAGAAAGATGGCTGGCCCGCGCCGATGTGCGCGCAGCACTCGGCTTTCTGTGGGGCGAGATCGGTGACTACGCGCGGGCGATCGAACACCTCGACGCTGCACTGTCGGCCAGCAAGGGCGATTGCCCGATCCGGGTGGTCGAACAGTGCGCGAATTTCCGCGTTCGGCTGGCGGGACGACGCTGGCTGGAATCCCTCGCCGGCGACGCACCGGACGAAGCCCTGCGCGAATCGCTGCGCACCTCGATCATCGCCGCCATCATGGAACTGGACCTGCTGATCCAGCGCGCCCGCACGCCGGAACGCCTGAACATGATGGGTGCCGCATGCAAGCGGCTTGCGCTGGTAACCACGGGGCAGGAGCGCCAGGAGTCGCTGGTCAACATGGCCACCTACTATCGCGACGCCTTCGAAATGGAGGGCAGCAGCAGCGCCTACCCCTTCGTCAACAGCGCACTGGCCGACCTGTTCGCCACGGCAGGCGATCCGGATTACACACCGCTGTGGGCGCGTGATGCGCTGCTCAGCGAGGCGGAACGCATCCGTGTCGCCTGCGAGGCCGAACATTGCGACGAACCCGGCCTGTGGCTGGCGACCGGCATCGCCGATTGCCGGTTGCTGTCGATGATCGCCGAAGCCCTGCCGGCGCCGCCCGACAAGCCGGCCGCCAAACGGCCGCGCGCGCCGGCCCGCAAGCCGGCGAAGCGCGCGCCAGTCCGTGATGACGCCATCGATGAGAAATTCGACCGCGTGCTGAACGAGTACCTGAATGCCTTTCGCCGCGGCGCCAGCCCGCGCGAACGCGCATCGATCACCGAAAACTTCGATTTCCTGGTTGCGCTGCTCGATGGCGCTGATGCTGCGCCGTCGGTACGCAGTGACGACTCCGGACTCAAGCCGGTGATTGCGGCACTGGTCAACATGCGCAACCGCTTCCGGGAGCTGCCATGAGTGACCGCGATCTGGCAAAGGTGGCGCTCGGCGCGCTGCACATCGCCGGCTGCCAGTCGCGGGACAAGGTGTCGCCGCACTTCCGGCTGTACGAACTGACACGCTCCGACATCGCCTCCCGACAGGGCATTCCGAACGCCTTTCCGTCGGATGCCGAGTTCCGCGCCGCAGTGCATCTGGCGCGCGAGGTACTCGAGCCGGTGCGCGCCAAGTTCGGCAGCTTCACGCCGAACAGCGTGTTCCGCAGCCAGGCCCTCGAACGCGCCCTCAAGCGCAAACCGTCGAGCTGGGTCAGCAGCAGCCAGCACGCGCGCGGGGAAGCGTGCGACATCGAAATCGTAGGTGTCGCCACGATCGCACTCGCCGAGTGGGTGGCGGAGCACATCAAGGTGTTCGATCAGATCATCTGCGAATGCTACGACCCGGCCAAGGGCCCGAATTCGGGTTGGGTGCACGTGTCGCTGCGCCCCCCGGGCGGCGCGCCGAACCGTCGTCAGCTGCTGAGCTACGTACGTGA
Source organism: Methyloversatilis sp. RAC08 (assembly GCF_001713355.1). Taxonomy (NCBI): domain Bacteria; kingdom Pseudomonadati; phylum Pseudomonadota; class Betaproteobacteria; order Nitrosomonadales; family Sterolibacteriaceae; genus Methyloversatilis; species Methyloversatilis sp. RAC08. The sequence goes on from NZ_CP016448.1 coordinate 156,878, forward strand.
TCCGCGCTCCGGCGCCTACCGTTACGTACCGGGGCTGACCAGCGATACGGCATGATGCGGCGCGTCGAATCCACTTTTCCGCCGCAGCGCACGCGATGACCACCTTCCTGTTCAGCGGTCACCTGATGGACCGTCCCGACCGCGCGGCAGCGCGCTTTCCACCGGCGATGGAGCCCGCGGCGGCGGCCGCGATCGCCGCTGCGCTGGACCGCCACGGCGCCAGTGCCGGCGACATCGCATTCAGTCAGGCCGCATCCGGCGGTGACCTGCTGTTCCTCGAGGCATGCGCCGAACGCGGGGTGAGACGCCGCATCCTGCTGCCCTTCGACATCGCCACCTTCGAACAGACCTCGGTCAGGCCGTCGCTGGACGGCGAACGCTGGGTCGAACGCTATCGCCGGGCGCTCGCAGCACCCGGCGCAGCGGTACAGGACATGCCGACGGCGCTCGGCCCGCTGGCCGATGGCCGCGATCCCTACGAGGCCTGCAATCGGTGGCTGGTGGACGAAGCGCTCGCGCATGCCAGTGGTGCGCTCTGCTTCATCTGCCTGTGGAATGGCGACGGACCCGAGGGCCCGGGCGGCACGGCTCACATGGTGGCCGAAGTCGGCGCGCACGGCGGCCTGATCGAGCACATCGACACGCGCCTGCTCGTCTGACGCAAAGCCCCGAATCCGGGCTGACGCAAGGGAAACAAGCGGGAACATTTCCCGGCGCCCTTCGCATTAGCATGCAAGCCCTGCCCCGACCGGATTACCCGCATGAGTCTGCGCATCAGACTCACCCTCATCATTGCATCGCTGATGACCTTGCTGGTCGTTGCCGACAGCGTGCGCAGGCTGTACGACGCCCACGATGACGCAGTCGCCGAGATGGAATCGGTCGCCCGGCTGGCGCACGCGCTGCTGCCCAGCGCGCTGTCGCCGCCGCCGATCGGCGTCACGGCCGAGACACTTCTCGCCCGCATCCAGCTCACCCACGAGCTGAGCAGCCTGCGCCATCTGACCGTGGAAGTGCGGTCGGCGAGCGGCCAGCTGATACTGAGCTCACGCACCGGTCCGCAGCAATCCGCGCCCTTTGCGCTGGGCTGGATGGGTGAGCGTCTGCGCAGCCGCTCGCCGCTGCGCAAGGACATTCTGGTGGGCCAGCAGGTCATCGGCTACTACCTGCTGGTGCCCAATGCCGACGACGAATTGCGCGAGATATGGAACGACTACGTCAAGCAGACCTCGATGGTCGCCGCGATCGGACTGATCGCCTGCCTGATGGTGTTCTGGGCGGTCGGTCGTGCGCTGCATCCTTTGGGCAGCGTGATGCGTGCGCTGTCGGCGATCGGCGAAGGACGGCTCGACGCAAGGCTGGAAAATGTCGGTCCGGGTGATCTTGCGCCGCTGTCGGAATCGTTCAACAGCATGGCGTCCACCCTTGAAGCGGCGGTCGACGAACGCGCACGGCTGCTGCGCAAGCTGATTACGCACGAAGAAGAAATCCGCCACGCGCTGGCGCGCGACCTGCACGATGAGCTGAGCCCCTATCTGGTGGCGATACACCCGCATGCACGGCTGCTGGCGGACGCCTGCGAAGGCCGGCCGGAACTGGCCGAGCATCGCGAATCGGCACGCTGGATGTCGGAACAGGTCGGCCACATGCTGCGTCTGGTGCGCAATCTGCTCGAACACCTGCGCCCGCCCGACATCGAAGAGCTCGGTCTGGGACACGCGCTTCGAGAGCTGGGCAAGCAGCGCAGCCGCTGTGCCGACGCGGCCCAGGTGAATTTCGATCTGCACGAGGATCTGGGACAGTTGTCGGCGATGCACGACATCACGCTGTACCGCATCGTGCAGGAGTGCATGACCAACACCGTCAAGCATGCGCGCTGCACCCGCATCGACATCGCGCTCGACATCGATCCCGTTGCAGGCCGTGTATCGCTGCGCGTGCGCGACGATGGTGAGCCAAGGCCGCACGCCACGCCCGAGAGCGGCTTCGGTCTGGTCGGCATGCGCGAACGCGCACTGGCGCTGGGCGGCGACTGCCGTGCCGGCCCGCGCCCCGAAGGTGGCTGGCAGGTTGACGCCTGGCTGCCGCTGAAAACTTCGATACTGGAAAAACCATGAGCCTGCACAACCCGATCCGCGTCCTGCTCGTCGACGACCATGCAGTCGTGCGCGCCGGCTATCGTCGTTTTCTCGAACACAACCGGGCGATGGAGGTGGTCGGCGAAGCCGGTACCTCGGACGAGGCCTATCAGCTGTTCCGCATGCTCAAGCCGGATGTGGTGGTGATGGACATTTCGCTGCCCGGTGCCAGCGGGATCGAAGCCACGCGCCGCATGCTGGCGCTGGACAACCGCGCCCGCGTGCTGATGTTCTCGATGCATGCACAACCTGCGTTCGCGCGCCAGGCGCTGGAAGCCGGTGCGATAGGCTTCCTGACCAAGGACACCGAACCCGAAGCGCTGGTGCAGGCCGTGCTCGCCGCGGCGCAGGGGCGACGCACGCTCAGTCCGCGCGTGGCCGAGCAACTGGCGCTGGACAATGTGATGCCGGACGAAAAGCGGCTCGACGTGCTGACGCCGCGCGAATTCGAAATCTGCCGCCTCCTGCTGGCCGGCATGTCGGTCGACGAAATCGCCGACGCGCTCAAGCTCAGTCCGAAGACGATATCGAACCGCATGAGCGAAATCCGCCAGAAGCTCGACGTGCGCAGCGATGTCGAACTGGTGCGCCTGGCCACCGCAGCCGGACTGGTGCCCTGGGCGGCGCGGCCGGACGCTGCGGGCGATTTTGGTCAATGAGCCGTCAATGAGCGGTCAGCGGGCGCTCACTGGCCGTCAGCAAGGCTCGCGCTGACGTACCTGCTCGAACAGACAGACCGTCGCCGCCATGGCCACGTTCAGCGACTCGGCGGCTCCGGGCATCGGAATCCGTACCGCGTCGCTGGCCAGCGCACTGATCGTCGGCGACAGACCGGCGCCTTCATTGCCGAACAGCCAGGCGACCGGTCCGCGCAGGTCCAGCGCATACGGCGAAGTCTGCGCATCCAGCCGCGTCGCAACGACCTTGCCGGAGAAATCTTTCAGCACCTCGGCCACATCGCAGTGTTCCCGGATGCGCAGGCTGAAATGGGCGCCCTGCCCGGCGCGCAGCACTTTCGGGCTCCAGGCCTGGGCGCAACCGGTGGTCAGCAGCACGTCCGCGACACCAGTCGCCCAGGCGGCGCGCAGCAGCGTGCCCAGATTGCCGCTGTCCTGTACCGCGTCGAGCACCAGACAGTCACCGCGCACCGGCCCGGACGCTGCGCCGGGAATGTCGATCAGGCCGAGCAGCCCGGTCGGCGTGTCGGTCGGGCTCAATTCGTCGAACAGGCCATCAGCCAGCAGCAGCACGGCGTCGCGGTACTCCGCCAGCAGCGCCGACACATCGGGATGATGCAAGGCCCGTTCGGCAACGATGGCGAGTGAAGGTCGGTGCCCGGCATCCAGCGCACTGCGGAACAGGTGCAGGCCGTCTATCAGTGTGCTTGTGGTGTCGCGCCGTTCCTTCGACGACGTGGCGAGCTTGCGCAACTGCTTGAACTGCGCGTTTTCGCGCGACTGGATGTGCTTCATCCGGCCACCAGCCAGCGCCCCAGCGTCGCTGTCGCGATGGTGACGAAACCCAGCACGGTATTGAAGCCGACCAGCTTGCGTATCTGCGCCAGCGCCGCGCCGCCGGCCGGCCAGTCGGAGGCATCCACCGCACGCAAAAGTCGCCGATAAGGCGCGAAGAACACGTGCATGAAAACCGCCATCATGATCAGGCCTGCCGCCAGCATCAGATGCCAGTGCAGCGGTGCGTCCTTCATGCCGACCGCCAGCATCATGATCAGTCCGCTGGCAAGGATGGCTGCAACGGCCGCCCACACCCACGGGAAAAACCGGCCGAACACCGCGCGCCACAGGCGCAGCCGGGCCGGCGGTTCAAGCTGGACCGCCGCGACCGGGCGCAGGCAGACATAGGCGAAAAACATCCCGCCGACCCAGATGGAGACGGCGGCAATATGGACGAACAGCAACAGCGGCGTGAGCGACATGGCGGTGGATTCCGGTAATCGTCCGCCGCGCCGTGACGACGCGGTCGGACGGTCGACATCTTACCGCCACCAATCAATGCCGCCCGGGCCCTCAGGCCGCGGCGGCCGCCTCCGGCGCCGAATGGCGTATCAGGTAATCGAACGCGCTGATCGCCGCCTTCGACCCTTCACCCATGGCGATGATGATCTGCTTGTACGGCACGGTGGTCACGTCACCTGCCGCGAACACGCCCGCAATCGACGTTTCGCAGCGTGCATCGATGTCGATTTCACCGTACTTGGTCAGCGCCATCGAGGAGCCCTTCAGCCACTCGGTGTTCGGTACCAGACCGATCTGGATGAACACGCCCTCCAGATCGACATGGTTGAGGTCGCCGCTCGCGCGATCGATGTAGTTCAGGCCATTGACCTTCTTGCCGTCGCCGACGATGTCCTTCGTCTGCGCATGCGTGATGACCTTGACGTTCGGCAGGCTGTGCAGCTTGCGCTGCAGCACGGCATCGGCACGCAGCTGCTTGTCGAATTCGATCAGCGTCACATGACCCACCACGCCGGCCAGGTCGATCGCCGCCTCGACACCGGAATTGCCACCACCGATCACGGCGACGTTCTTGCCCTTGAACAGCGGGCCATCGCAGTGCGGGCAGTAGGCCACGCCGTGATTGCGGTATTCGCGCTCGCCCGGCACGTTGATTTCGCGCCAGCGTGCGCCGGTCGACAGGATGACCGAGCGGCTCTTCAGCTTGGCGCCACTGGCCAGCGTCAGGTGGATGTAACCGTCGCCCGACTCCGCTGCCGGCACGAGCTTTTCGACCCGCTGCAGGTTCATCACGTCAATGTCGTAGGCCTTCACGTGCTCTTCCAGCGCGGCGACCAGCTTGGGCCCTTCGGTTTCCTTCACCGAAATGAAGTTCTCGATGCCCAGCGTGTCCATCACCTGACCGCCGAAGCGCTCGGCAACCAGCCCGGTGCGGATGCCCTTGCGCGCCGCGTAGATCGCCGCTGCCGTACCGGCCGGACCGCCGCCGACGACCAGCACGTCGAACGGTGCGCGGGCCGACACCTTTTCGGCTTCGCGCTCGGCGACCTTGGTGTCCAGCTTGGGCAGGATTTCCTCGATCGTCATGCGGCCCTGACCGAAGTGCTGACCGTTCAGGAAGATCATCGGAACCGCCATGATCTGGCGCTCTTCAACTTCCTTCTGGAACAGCGCACCGTCGATCGTGACCGCACTGACGCGCGGGTTCAGCACAGCCATCAGGTTGAGCGCCTGCACCACGTCAGGGCAGTTGTGGCAGGACAGACTCATGAAGACTTCGAAGTGGAAGTCGGCGTCGAGCGCCTTGATCTGATCGATCACTTCCTGATCCACCTTGGGTGGATGGCCGCCGGCCTGCAGCAGCGCCAGCACCAGCGACGTGAATTCATGGCCGAGCGGGATGGCCGCGAAGCGCAGGCTCATGTCGCCGCCCTTGCGATTGATCGAGAACGAGGGCTTGCGCTCGTCGTCGTCGCGCTTCTCGACCAGCGTGATCAGGTTCGACAGTTCGGCGATTTCCGCCAGCAGTGATTGCAGTTCGCGCGAAGCATCGCTGTCGTCCAGCGACGCCACCAGCTCTATCGGGTGGACAAGCTTCGTGAGGTAGGCCTGCAACTGGCCCTTGAGGGTGGCATCGAGCATGGTCTGTTCAGCTTCCTGTGTTCGGACTGACAAAATGAAACGCCCGGGCCAGGCGGATGAAACTCCTGGACCCGGGCGCGTGCAACGGTGAAACTTTTAGATCTTGCCGACCAGGTCAAGCGACGGGGTCATCGACTGAGCGCCCGGCGTCCACTTGGCGGGGCAGACTTCGCCCGGATGCGACGTCACGTACTGGGCAGCCTGCACCTTGCGCAGCAGTTCCTTTGCATCGCGACCAATGCCGAGTTCGACGATTTCGGCCATGCGGATCTTGCCTTCCGGGTCGATCACGAAGGTACCGCGCAGCGCCAGACCGGCTTCTTCGATCATGACGTCGAAGTTGCGGGTGATGGCACCGGTCGGGTCACCGATCATCGGGTACTTGATCTTGCGGATGGTGTCCGACGCATCGGCCCAGCCCTTGTGCACGAAGTGCGTATCGGTCGAGACCGAATAGATTTCGCAACCGATCTTCTGGAACTCGCCGTACATGTCGGCCAGGTCACCCAGTTCGGTCGGGCACACGAATGTGAAGTCAGCCGGGTAGAACACGAAAGCCGACCACTTGCCCTTCAGGTCTGCTTCGGTGATGTCTACAAACTTGCCGTTGTGATAAGTGGTTGCCTTGAAGGGTTTAACGGTTGTTCCGACGAGGGACATCTGTATTTCCTTTCTTTCTTCGTGGGTGGAGGAAAACATCTTATTTTCTAACCGAGCGGATCAGATTTTAGACTTAATCTAAAATTTTTTCCACCCGTCACACACCGGCAGGTTCAACGCCTGCAAATTCCCGGATGACATGCCGGCCGAGCCGCGGAACGCGTCCACAATTCGATTGTACCCAATATATCAACGCGTGCAGAAACCCTGCATCCACATTGCGTCACCCGTGCACGTTGGGGCGCGACATGAACAGATCAAGACCTCATTGCGGAAATCCGGTTCCGCAACCAGTGATGACTCAGACAGGAAAGCAGTGCCTGTTCCGGTTGGTGAACGCCACCAGCGACAGCATGACCGGCACTTCGACCAGAACGCCCACCACGGTGGCCAGCGCAGCGCCGGAGTGAAGACCGAACAGCGAAATCGCCACCGCAACCGCCAGCTCGAAGAAATTCGAGGTGCCGATCAAGCAGGCCGGCGCCGCCACGCCATACGACAACTTCATGCGACGCGCTGCGATGAAGGCAATGGCGAAGATGCCGTAGGTCTGGATGATCAGCGGAATCGCGATCAGACCGATCACCAGCGGCTGTGCCCAGATCGTCTCCGCCTGGAAGCCGAAAAGAAGCACGACCGTGGCCAGAAGACCGACGATGGAAGCCGGTTTCAGGCGAGCCACGAAACGCGCCAGCACATCACCTTCGCGCAGCACGCGTCGTGTCAGCACGCCGGCGACCAGCGGCAGCACCACATACAGCAGCGTCGACAGCAGCAGCGTCTCCCAGGGCACGGCCACATCGGTCACGCCGAGCAGAAAGGCCGCGATGGGCGCGAACGCGAACACCATGACCAGATCATTCACCGATACCTGCACCAGCGTGTAGGCGGGGTCACCCTTCGTCAATTGGCTCCATACGAACACCATCGCCGTACAGGGCGCGACACCGAGCAGGATCATGCCGGCGATGTATTCGCTCGCCGACTGCGGATCGACCCAGGGCGCAAACAGGTACCGGAAGAACAGCACGCCGAGCGCCGCCATCGTGAACGGCTTGACCAGCCAGTTGATGACCAGCGTGAGCACCAGGCCCTGCGGCCGGCGACCGACATCGCGCACGGCAGCAAAATCGATCTGGATCATCATCGGGTAGATCATCACCCAGATGAGTACAGCGACCACCAGATTGACGTGCGCGAATTCCAGCGCCGCAACCGCCTCGAACGCGCGCGGCGCCAGCAGGCCGAGCCCCACGCCCGCCACAATGCACGCTGCCACCCAGACGCTCAGCCAACGTTCGAACAGTCCCATGGCGTGGCCTCAGCGGTCGGCCAGACTGCGCGCGGTCTGTTCAATGCGAAGCGCGTCCAGGCGTTCGCCAGGCAGCGCGACCAGTATTTCGAGCCGTCGGCGGATCAGCGTCATCGTGTCGCGGAAGGCCATCAGCCTTGCCGCGTCCGGACCGGTCGTGGCGGACGGGTCGGCGTAACCCCAATGTGCCGTCGCGGGATGGCCCGGCCATACCGGGCACAGCTCGCCGGCTGCGCTGTCGCAGACGGTGATGATGAGATCCATCTCCGGCGCACCGGGTTCGGCGAACGTGTCCCAGCTCTTGCTGCACACACCGGTCGTATCCACGCCCGCTTCGGCCAGCGCCTGCAGCGCAAACGGATTCACCCGCCCCGAGGGCTGGCTGCCGGCCGAAAACGCGCGGAAACGGCCGGCGCCCAGATGGTTCAGCAGGCACTCGGCGAGCACGCTGCGCGCCGAATTGTGGGTGCACAGAAACAGCACGTTCAGTGGCGCGCCCATGTCAGCAACACCCGGAACCGGACGACTTGACCCCGATGGCAAGCGGCTTGCCGCGCGTGACGGGCGCCTTGGGCGCACAGCAGGCTGATGTCGCTGCATCGGCCGCCACAGCCGGCGCTTCGTTGAACACCGGAATGTCGCCCAGCGTATGAAAGTGTTCCCATGCAATGCCCTGCGGATCGGTGATCCAGTGCTTTTCGCTGCGCGCGTAGCAGCAGCTGGTGGCACCTTCGTCCAGCAGCGCCATGTCGGCCGCTTCGGCGCTCGCCTTCATCGCTGCCAGTTCGGTCGGGTCATCGGTCTGGATGCCCAGATGATCGATGCCCGGCTGACTGCCGCGGGTGGAAATCGCGAAATTGACCGGCGGATCTTCCAGCATCCATTTGGCGTAGTCCGCCTCGTGGCGCGCAGGTTGCGCGGAAAAGAGCTGGTTGTAGAAGGCGATGCTCCGTGCGAGATCGTCGACGTGCAGATGAACGTGAAAGCGCTTCATGGCGGACTCCTTTCAGCAGGTTTTGCAGACAGGTGCTACCGGTTCGGCACAGGACGTGCCGCGGCAGCAGTTTTCGGTCAGATAGCCGAGCAGCGCGTTCATCTGCGCATAGTCGGCGCGGTAGATCAGGTGACGGCCATCGCGCGTCGGCACGATCAGTCCGGCGTGGCTCAGTTCCTTCAGATGAAACGACAACGTGGTCGGCGCGACATCCAGCGCCTCGCCCAGCGCACCGGGCGTCATGCCGTCAGGACCGGCGACGACAAGGGCGCGAAACACGCGCAGGCGGATTTCCTGGGCAAGCGCCGACAGCGAGCGGATGACGTTCTGTTCTTCCATAATTCAATAATACTTGAAATATGAAATTGAACAAGCAGCCGGTGCCGGGCAGACGCTGCGTCAGGTTGAATCCGGTCGTAACATGATGACCTGTCCGTACGCATCATCATCATGCCGGAGCGCGCCCACAGCTGACGTCGATGAAAACCCGATGAAAACCACCCGCACCGACATTTCTGCCTACATCACGAAGGATGGCTCCCAGATCCGCGAACTGATGCATCCGTCGCTGCATGGCGGGCACGCACAAAGCCTGGCGGAAGCGACCATCCCCGCCGGCACGCGCACCCTGCTGCATCGGCACGGCGTGACCGAAGAGCTTTATCACGTGACCGCCGGCCAGGGCAGCATGATCTTGGGCGACGCTTGTTTTGACGTGGCGGCAGGAGATACCGTACTCATTGCACCCGGCACGCCGCACTGCATCGAAGCCACCGGCGCCGGAGCATTGGTCATCCTGTGCTGCTGCAGTCCGGCGTATGCGCATGCCGACACTGAACTGCTGGAGGACGGCGCGCCATGAGCGGCAATCTGTTCGACGACCTGCCGCCAGGTTCGCATGGAACGGAGCGCATCGACACGCTGTGCGCCCGGCCCGGCGTGCGCATCGAACGCATCGTGTCGACCGGCCAGTGCAGTCCGTCCGGATTCTGGTACGACCAGCCGGACGACGAATGGGTGGCCTTGCTGAGCGGTTCGGCGGCACTGCGCTTCGCCGACGAGGACATGCCACGCGCCCTTCAGCCGGGCGACTGGATCTTCATCCCGGCGCACCGCCGTCACCGTGTGGAACAGACCGATGCCGACGTCGCCTCGGTCTGGCTGGCGGTGCATGTGAGCCCGCCGGGCTGAGCGGCTTCAGTCGGCCTTGCCGAGCAATCCGGCGATTTCCTGCTGGCTCAGCACCTTGCCTGCCGACACCAGCTTGCCGTCGATCACCAGCGCCGGTGTCGACATGACGCCGTGGGCGGCGATCTCCGCAAAGTCGGTCACCTTGACGATGTCTGCCTGCTGGCCGCGCGCATCGAGCGCCTTGCGCGTGTTGTCGGCCAGTTCAATGCACTTGCGACACCCGCTGCCCAGTACCTTGATGATCATGTGCGTCTCCTCGTTGAAGCGTCAGACGAATGCGCCTGCAAAGGCGTTGAACAGGAAGCCGATCAGCACGATGCCGCTGGCCACGATGCCGACGAATACCGCCAGCAGCGGCGTGCGGACAACACGCTTGAGCATGATGATGGAAGGCAGCGACAGCGCAGTGACCGACATCATGAATGCCAGCGCCGTACCCAGCCCCACCCCGCGCGCCACCAGCGCCTCGGCGATCGGCAGGGTGCCGAAGATGTCGGCATACATCGGGATACCGATCAGCGTGGCGAGCGGCACCGACCATGGCTTGTCCTGACCGAGCAATCCATCGATCAGGCTGCCCGGTATCCAGTTGTGAATCGCGGCGCCGATGCCGACACCGATCAGGATGTACAGCCAGACCCGACGGACGATGTCGATGACCTGATCGCGCGCGAACAGCAGGCGTTCGCGCACGCCGGGCTCGCTGTCCTCGAGCTGGATGACCGGGCTGTTGAACACGAAAGATTCGATATGGCGTTCCATCCCGGCACGGCTGATCAAGGTGCCGCCGATCACCGCAAGAACGACGCCGACAGTCACGTAGGCGATCGCGATCGGCCAGTTGAAAATGCTTGCCAGCAGGATGACCGACGCCAGATCGACCAGCGGCGACGAAATCAGAAAGGAAAACGTGACACCTATCGGCAGGCCCGCGCTGGTAAAGCCGATGAACAGCGGGATGGACGAGCAGGAGCAGAAAGGCGTCACCGTTCCCAGCAGCGCCGCCAGCACATTGCCGCGCACACCGGTGAAGCGGCCCAGGATGCGGCGCGTGCGTTCCGGTGGGAAGTGGCTCTGCACATATGAAATGGCAAAGATGAGCACGGCCAGCAGTATGAAAATCTTCACCGTGTCGTAGATGAAGAAATGCACGCTGCCGCCGACGCGCCCGCTGACCGGCAGTCCCATGCCCTGCTCCACCAGCTGGCGAACAAGATCCGACAGCCACTGCATGCGCAGCAACTGGTCATTGAGCCAGCCGAAAATGGTCACATGGGGAACGAGCAGAAACGCATGACCCGCATATTAGTCTGCTGAAGCACGCGCGCCTTGTGCGCGATCAATAACGAGGCACTGCGACTCGGAACCTCAGTCAGTCCGGCGTACCGAAATCCAGCGCGCACTGCGCCACCGGCGCAAAGCTGCGGCGATGGATGGGCGATGGGCCGTGCTCGCGCAGCGCCGCCAGATGTTCCGGCGTGGGATAACCCTTGTGACGCGCGATGCCGTACTGCGGATAGCGCTGCGCGAGCGCCTTCATTTCTTGATCGCGGCCGGTCTTGGCGAGGATGGATGCGGCGGAAATCGCCGCCTCGCTGGCGTCTCCGCCGACAATGGCGCGCGCCGGCACGGCCAGCCCGGGCGGCACGCGGTTGCCGTCGACCAGCACTTCGTCCGGCGGCACCCCCAGCGCTTCGACGGCTCGCCGCATGGCCAGCATCGTGGCGTGCAGGATGTTCAGGCGATCGATTTCCTCGACCGTCGCCACGCCGACGGCCCAGGCCAGCGCGCGCTCGCGGATCAGCGGCGCCAGCGCCTCGCGCTTCTTTTCGGACAGCTTCTTGGAGTCGTTCAGACCGTCGATCGGCCGCGCCGGGTCGAGGATGACGGCCGCCGCATAGACCGGCCCGCACAGCGGCCCCCGGCCCGCTTCATCGACGCCTGCGACCTTCCATGCGACGACGTCCGTCACGGTACGGCCGCCGGCAGATGCGGCAGGATGGCGGCCGCTGCGCGCGCCGCCGTGCCCTGCCTCAGTACGCTGTGGATGCGTTCGAATTCGGCGATCTGCGCATCGCGCGCTGCGTCATCGTTGAGCAGGGTTTCGAGCGCATCCGCCAGTTCGCGCGGCGTCGCCGCGTCCTGCAACCGTTCCGGCACGACGAAACGACCGGCCATGATGTTCGGCAGGCTGCCCCAGGGCTGGTAGGCCATGCGCTTCATGATCTGCCAGCTCAGCGCATGCATGCGGTAGGCCATCACGTGCGGTGCGCGACACAGGGCGGCTTCGAGCGTCGCGGTGCCGCTGGCCACCAGTGCCGCGTCGCAGGCCATCAGCGCGTCACGCGCGTGACCGAACAGGATGGTGATCGGAAGCTCCGTCGCCTTGCAGGTCCACAGCGCCTGCTCAAACAGGGCGCGCGTCTCGCGCGTGGCCAGCGGCACGAGAAAGCGCAGCTCCGGATGGCGTTCGTGCAGCAGCCGCGCGGTCTCTATCCATACGGTCGCGTGATAGCGCAGCTCCGACTGCCGGCTGCCCGGCAACAGCGCAACGATATGCGCAGCCTGCGGCAGCGCGAGCCGCTCGCGTGCGTCGATACGTTGTGGCAGCGGAGAAATTTCGTCGGCGAAGGGATGCCCGACATAGCTGACCGGCACGCCTGCCTTTTCGTACAGCGCGGGCTCGAACGGGAACAGGCACAACATGCGCGACACGCTGCGCGCGATGCCCTTGATGCGTCCGCCGCGCCAGGCCCAGATCGATGGGCTGACGTAATGAATGGCCGGCACACCGGCATCGCGCAGGCGACGTTCGAGCCACAGGTTGAAATCCGGCGCATCGACGCCGATGAAGGCGGCCGGCGGTGTCTCCAGCAGGCGTGCGAGCAGCGCGCGGCGGATGCCCGACAGTTCGCGGTAGTGTCGCAGCACTTCGAAATAGCCGCGCACCGACAGCTTTTCGGCGGGCCACCAGGCGTCAAAGCCGGCAGAACCCATGCGCGGGCCGCCGATGCCGACGAAATCGATGTCCGGCCGGACGTCGCGCAGCGCCTTGATGAGGTGCGCGGCCAACTGGTCACCGGATGCCTCGCCGGCGACCATGGCCACCGTGATGCGGGCAGACATTATCGGATGATGCCGCGACCGCCTGAAGCGAGGAAGTCGGACAGCACTGCGACTTCGGGGGTCGCTTTCGCCGCCTCGGCGATGGCCGCCCTGGCGTCGTCCAGGCTCAGTCCTTCGCGATAAAGCGTCTTGTAGGCCCGCTTGATCGCCGAGATGGCGTCACTGCTGTAGCCGCGGCGGCGCAGGCCTTCGCTGTTGATGCCATGCGGCGTTGCCGGCACGCCGTTCGCCAGCACGAAGGGCGGCACGTCCTGCAACACGCTGGAATGCACGCCGCAGAAGCTGTGTGCCCCCACGCGCACGAACTGGTGTACGCCGGTGAAGCCGCCGAGAATGACCCAGTCTCCCACATGCACGTGGCCGGCGAGCGCCGTGTTGTTGGCCATGATGGTGTGGCTGCCGACCTGGCAGTCGTGCGCCACATGCACATAGGCCATGATCCAGTTGTCGTTGCCGACCCGGGTGATGCCGACATCCTGCGTGGTGCCGCAATTCATCGTCACGTATTCGCGCAGCGTGTTGCGGTCACCGATTTCCAGGCGTGTCGGTTCGCCGGCGTATTTCTTGTCCTGCGGATCACCGCCGATCGAGCAGAACGGATGGATCTGGTTGTCAAGACCGATGCGCGTGTGGCCGGCGATCACCACGTGCGGATGCACGCGCGTGCCTGCACCGATCTCGACATGCGGGCCGATCACGCTGTAGGCGCCGATGTCGACGCCGTCAGCCAGCTGCGCCGCGGGATCGACGATGGCGGTCGGATGGACGGTGACAGCCATCAGCTGGGCCGAACTGCACAGAGCAGATCGCACTCGGTCACGACCTGGCCATCCACCTTGGCGCGGGCGTTGTACTTCCAGATGCCGCGTGAGTGGCGGATCAGGTCGACTTCAAGGATGAGCTGATCGCCTGCCATGACCGGCTTCTTGAAGCGCGTGTTGTCGACGCCGCACAGGTAATAGACCGAATCCGCGTCGGGGGTCGTGCCCAGCGTTTCGAAGGACAGGATGGCAGCCGCCTGAGCCAGCGCTTCGATGATCAGCACGCCCGGCATGACCGGATGGTTCGGAAAGTGCCCCGGAAAGAACGGCTCGTTGATGGTGACGTTCTTCAGCGCGTGGATGTACTTGTTCGCTTCGACGGCGAGCACCCGGTCCACCAGCAGGAACGGGAAGCGGTGCGGCAGCGACTTCAGCACCGCGTGGATGTCCATGGATTTCAAGTCAGTCTTCCTTGCTGCTTTGCAGTGATTCGATCTGGCGCTCGAGCGCGCGCAGCCGATCGGCCATGGCGTCGAGCTGGCGGATGCGGACGAAGTTGCGCGACCACTCGGCGTGTTCCATCGACGGCAGCGAACCCGTATAGACGCCGGGCTTGCCGATGGACTTGCTGGCGAAGCTGACGGCCGACACGACGACGTCGTCGACAATGTCGATGTGACCCATGATGTTCGACGAGCCGCCGATCATGCAGCGCTTGCCGATGTGCGTGCTGCCGGCCACACCGGAACAGGCCGCCATCGCCGTGTGGTCGCCGATGTGTACGTTGTGTGCGATCTGGATCAGGTTGTCGAGCTTCACACCATCGCCGATCACCGTGTCGTCCAGCGCACCGCGATCGATGGTTGTATTGGCGCCGACTTCCACGTCATTGCCGATGCGCACACGGCCGATCTGCGGAATCTTGACCCAGCTCGCGTCGGCCTCGCGCGCGAAGCCGAAACCGTCGGCCCCGATGACCGCACCGGAATGCAGGATGCAGCGCTCGCCGATGACCGAGTGGGGATACAGCGTGACGCGCGCATGCAGCCGCGTGCCGGCACCGATCGAACAGGCCTCGCCGACCACTGATCCGGCACCTATGGATACGCCCGGACCGATGACCGCCCCGGCCCCGATGACCGCACCGGCGGCAACCTCTGCGCTGTCGTCGACGAGCGCCGTGTCGTCGACCGATGCATCGGGGTGGGTGCCCGCGCGCACGGCAGGCTCAGGGTTCAGCAATTGCGCGACGCGTGCGAAATACAGCGATGGATTGCGAACGCGGATGTGCGGCCGGTCGAGATTTTCGCCGTCTGCCGGCGCTACGATGAAAGCACCGCCACGGCTTGAATCCAGCGCACTGCGATACTTCGCCCCGGCCATGAAGGCAATTTGCCTGGGCCCAGCGGTGTCGAGAGAAGCAACCTGTTCGATCAACAACCCGGGGTCACCGTGCAGCGTGCCGCCAAGTTGCTCGACCAGAGCGCCAAGTCTGGCTGGCATGCGCAGTTACTTTCCCGGAGGGGGATCTGCGAGCGCCTTCAGCACCTTTTCGGTGATGTCGATACGCTGACTGCGATACACCACTTCCTGAAAGATGATGTCGTACTTCTCGGCCTCTGCAATGGCCTTGATCGCCTTGTTGGCGCGATCCAGAACGCTGGCCAGTTCTTCGTTGCGCCGCTGATTCAGGTCTTCGCGGTACTCGCGCTCGCGCCGCTGCATGTCACGGGTGAGATCGTTGAACTCACGCTCTTTCGCCCGCTTGTCGCTCTCGGACAAGGTGACCGCGTTCTTCTCCATGGTTTGCTGCATCGACTGCAGCTGCTTGGCCAGTTTTTCGAGTTCCTGGCTGCGCTTTTCGAATTCCTTTTCAAGCTTCTTCTGCGAACGGACGGCCGGCGCCGCTTCGCGCAGGATGCGTTCCGTATCCACGAAGCCGATCTTCACATCCGTTTCGGCATGCGAATTCTTCGCCAAACCCGCCATCACCAGTGAAATCAATGCGATAAAGGCGAAGCGTGAGAAAATACTTGAACTGTTCATTCGTGGTATTCGAGGTTCAGAAGGTACTGCCGAGCTGGAACTGGAAGCGCTGCAGGCGATCCGTGGGCTCCTTGTTGAGCGGTTGCGCGATGCTGAACTTCAACGGCCCCATGGGTGAGCTCCATGCCACGGAAAGGCCCGCACTATAACGCAAATCGCCCAGGCTCAGCGTGTCGCCGGACGCCCAGACCTGCCCTGCATCGATGAAGGTACCCAGCCGCAGCGTCTTGTCCTGCGACCCGGGCAACGGGAAAAGCAGCTCTGCGTTGCCGACAACCCGGCGATTGCCGCCGACCGTATTGAACAGGATGTTGCCGGCGCCGTCGCGATCACGCTCGCCGAGTGACGAGGTCTGGAAACCGCGCACCGATCCGATGCCGCCTGCGAAGTAGTTCTTGTAGAACGGCAGCGGCTTGTCGTTGTATCCATCGCCGTAGCCGATATCGCCATTGAGCATCAGGACGAAATCCCAGAACAGTGGAAAGTAGCGCTGATGCTGATACGACGCCTTGTAATAGCGCAGCGATCCCGGCGGCAGCGAAACTTCGACGTTCACCCGCTGCGTCGACCCCTTGGTCGGGTAGATCACGCTGTCGCGGGTGTCGCGAGCCCAGCCTATCGTGCCCACCAGGGAGTTGTTCGAGTCGCCGAATTCATTGACGAAATTCAGGTAGCGCTGCGGGCTGTTGCTGAACGTGTCGATGGACGTCTGGTCGATCGCGAGTCCGAAATTGATGCGGTCGTCTTCGCGGATCGGAAATCCCCAGCGCATGCCGGCGCCGATCGATGACGTGCGGTAGTTGCCGATGCGCAGACGCGACGGATCGACGTTGCGCAGATACACGTCAAAACCGCGCGATATGCCGTCCGGCGTGTAGTAAGGATCCGTGAAGGACAGCGAATAGGTCTTGTTGATGCTGCCGCTGTTCAAGCCCAGCGACAGCGACTTGCCGCTGCCGAACAGGTTCTGCTGCGACACCGACGTGGACAGGATGAGGTTTTCCGAACTGGAAAAACCTGCGCCGAACGCCAGATTGCCGGTCGGCTTTTCCTTCACCGTCAAGTTGACATCGACCTGATCGGTCGTTCCAGGGACGGCGGGCGTTTCGACGGTGACACCGTCGAAATAGCCCAGACGGTCGACCCGCGATTTCGAGCGGTTGATCCGTTCGCCGTCATACCACGCGCCTTCCAGCTGGCGGAATTCCCGCCGTACCGCCTCGTCGCGCGTCTTGGTGTTTCCGGCAACGTTGATCCGCCGCACGTAGACCCGGCGGCCCGGATCGACAAATACGTTGAACGACACGGTGCGCTTTTCGCGATCCGGTTCCGGTACGGCATTCACGTTCGCGAAGGCATAGCCGTCGTTGCCCAGGCGATCGCTGATCGCCTTGGTCGTTTCGGTGAGCTTCTTGCGCGAAAAATCCTCTCCGGCATTCAGCTTGACCAGACCCCGCAATTCTTCTTCGGGAATCAGCAACTCGCCGGACAGCTTGACACCGCCGACGGTGTACTTTTCGCCTTCGGTGATCGAAATCGTGATGTAGATGTCCTGCTTGTCCGGCGTGATCGACACCTGGGTCGAGTCGACGTTGAATTCGAGATATCCGCGGTCGAGATAATGGCTGCGCAGCGTTTCAACGTCGGCGCTCAGCTTCTGGCGCGAATACTGGTTGTTCTTGTTGTACCAGCTCAGCCAGTCGCCGGTGCTCTGGCTCAGCAGCTTAAGAAGATCCTTCTCGCTGAAGGATTTAGCGCCGACGATGTTGATCTGCTTGATCTTGGCTGCCGCCCCCTCGTTGATTTCGAAGGTGACCGCCACGCGGTTGCGCTCCAGCGGCGTCGTCGTCGTCTTGACGTCAACCGAGTACAGCCCGCGCGTCAGGTACTGACGCTTCATTTCCTGCTCGGACCGCTCGAGCACGCTGCGGTCGAGGATGCGCGATTCGGCGAGGCCGAAATCCCGCATCGCCTTCTTGATAGTGTCCT
Organism: Methyloversatilis sp. RAC08; assembly: GCF_001713355.1. Classification (NCBI taxonomy): domain Bacteria; kingdom Pseudomonadati; phylum Pseudomonadota; class Betaproteobacteria; order Nitrosomonadales; family Sterolibacteriaceae; genus Methyloversatilis; species Methyloversatilis sp. RAC08. Next base: position 174,712 of record NZ_CP016448.1, read on the forward strand.
TGTCGAATTCCTTCATGCCGATGAATTCGAGCGACGCAATGGCCGGCCGCTCGTCCACGACGACGACCAGCACATCACCTTCGACTTCGACCCGCACATCCTTGAAGAAGCCGGTCGCGAACAGGGCCTTGATGGCTTCCGCCGCCTTGTCTTCGGTGAATTTCTCGCCGACCTTCACCGGCAGATAGCTGAATACCGTGCCCGCTTCGGTGCGCTGGATGCCTTCGACCCGGATGTCCCGCACCACGAAGGGCTCGAAGGCGAAAGCATGGGCTGACAACAATCCCGCGAGCACGGCGGGAAGCAAAAACTTGCGCATTGGGGATTTCAGCGGGCAGTCAACCGAAAAGCCGATTGATATCGTTGTAGAAGGCGAACGCCATGAGCATCAGCAGCAAGGCCAGACCGATCTGCTGACCGATTTCCATGACTCTTTCAGACACCGGACCGCCCTTGATAAATTCGACCGTATAGTACATCAAGTGTCCACCGTCCAGCAGCGGCACCGGCAGCAGGTTCAGCACGCCCAGACTGATGCTGATGAGGGCGATGAACTTGATGTAATGCAGCGCGCCCATGGCGGCAGACTGCCCTGCGTAGTCGGCAATCGTGACCGGCCCGCTCAGGTTTTTCCACGACAGATCGCCGGTGATCATCCGGCCGAATGCCTTGAGGCTGAACAGCGCCGTGTCCCAGGTCTGCGTGACCGCAAGGCCGAAGGATTCGATCACCCCGTGCTGCGCCGTGACGAACAGCCGCTCGCGCAGTCCTTCCGGTGTTGCGGGTGTAACGCCAAGCCGGCCGAAACGCTGGCCCCCCTCTTCCACCGCAGCCACGTCGGCATTCAGATCGAGGGCGACGCCATCGCGCAGCACCTGAATCACCACCACGCGACCACCCAGTTCGCGGACGATGCCGACCATTGAAGCCCAGTCATCGACCGGCTTGCCGTCGATCGCAACGATGCGGTCACCCGGCCGCATGCCGGCCTTGCCGGCGGCACTGTCGTCGGCGACCGTTGCGACGACCGGATCGATGCGCGGCCGGAACAGCGTCAGACCGGCGCGCTCCATCAGGCTGGCGTCCACCTCGGAACCGATGCCCGCCAGGTCGATGCGCCGACTGTTGATTTCGCTTTGCTCGCTGATCGTTTCCATCACCAGCGTGCCACCCTGCAGAGCCGCCTGCGCAACACTCCAGCGAAGATCCTGCGCGGACACGATGTCCTTGCCATTGATCGAACGCACCAGTTCGCCTTCGGTCACGCCGGCCACCGCCGCTGGCGTACCGGCTGCCGGCGCGGCAAGCAGCGGACGCAGCTCTTCCATGCCGTTGATGAACAGGCCCCAGTAGATCAGGATGGCCAGCAGGAAGTTGGCGATCGGCCCGGCCGACACGATGGCGAAACGGCGTCCCACGCTCTGTCGATTGAAGGCACGCGGAAGCTCCGATGCCGCGACCTCGCCTTCGCGTTCGTCCAGCATCTTGACGTAACCACCGAGCGGAAACAGCGCCAGTACCCACTCGGTCTGGTCCCGCCCGACGCGACGCGACAGCAGCGGCCGGCCGAAGCCGACCGAAAACCGCAGCACCTTGACGCCACACAGCCGGGCGATGCTGTAGTGACCCAGCTCGTGCACCGTGATGAGGATGCCGAGCGCCAGAACAAAGGCGCCGGCGTAGAAGAAGGGACTCAAGTGCGTGCCCTGATGGCGCGCTGCGCGATCTGGCGGGCAGCGGCGTCGGCGGCAAATACGTCGTCGAGTGTGGTGGCAGGCATGTCGGGCAGCGTATCCAGGGTTTCGGCAATCACATCCGCTATGGCACGGAAACCGAGCCGACGTTCCAGGAAAGCCGCGACCGCCACTTCATTGGCGGCATTCAGTACGGCCGGCGTACCGTGACCGGCAGCCAGCGCGGCGAACGCCAGCCGGAGGCAGGGAAAGCGGTCCAGATCAGGGCGTTCGAACACGAGGTTGGCCGACATGGCCAGATCGAGCGCGCCGACCCCGGACTCGATGCGTTCCGGCCACGCCAGTGCATGCGCAATCGGGGTGCGCATGTCCGGATTGCCCATCTGCGCGAGCACCGAGCCGTCGACGTATTCCACCATCGAATGCACGATGCTCTGCGGATGGATCACCACATCGATGCGCTCGGCCGGCGTATCGAACAGCCAGTGCGCCTCGATCACCTCGAGGCCCTTGTTCATCATGGTCGCCGAATCGACCGAAATCTTGCGCCCCATTTCCCAGTTCGGGTGGGCACACGCCTGATCCGGCGTCACGTGGTCGAGCTGGTCGAGCGGCGTGCAGCGGAACGGTCCGCCCGACGCCGTCAGCAGGACCCGCCGCACGCCCGCCCTGCCCTGCGCCGGCATGCACTGGAAAACCGCGTTGTGCTCGCTGTCGATGGGCAGCAGCGTGGCGCCGTTCGACGCCACCTCGTGCATGAACACCGCGCCGCACATGACCAGGCTTTCCTTGTTGGCCAGCAGGATGCGCTTGCCCGAGCGCGCAGCCGCCAGCGTCGGACGCAGGCCGGCCGCACCGACGATGGCTGCCATGACGGTATCGACCTCGGGCAGCGCAGCGATCATTTCGAGCGCTTCGCTGCCATGCAAGACTTCGGTCGACACCCGCCCTGCCAACATGCCGCGCAAGGCGCTGGCCGCATCCGCGTCCGCCACGACGGCGACTTTCGGTGCAAAGGCGAGACATTGTTCGGCCAGCTTGTCGATCTGACGGTGACCCGACAGCGCCACCACCTCGAAACGATCGGGGTGCCGCGCCACGACATCCAGTGTGCTGACGCCGATCGATCCGGTGGCGCCAAGTATGGTCAGTCTGCGCATCACGTCTGCGCTCCGGGAAGTAGGTTGAGCAGGGCAAATCCGATCAGCGGCAGCGTCGCCGTCAGGCTGTCCACCCGGTCGAGCACGCCGCCATGTCCGGGCAGCAACTGGCTGCTGTCCTTGATGCCGGCCTGGCGCTTCATCATCGATTCGAACAGGTCACCGACGATGCTGACCGCGGTGAGCAGCAGCAGTATCACCGACCAGACCAGCCAGGCGGGCATGTCCGCCTCCGCGAACAGTAACGGCTTTATCGCCAGACCATAGCATTGCACGGCGATCACCGCACCGAAGGCGCCTTCCCACGTCTTGCCCGGGCTGATCGCCGGCGCAAGCTTGTGGCGCCCGAATGCGCGACCCGTGAAATACGCGGCGATGTCGGCGATCCACACCACGGCCATCAGCAGCAGCAGCGGCACGAGGCCTTGCGCGCGCAGCTGTATCAGCGCCAGAGCGGGAGGCAGCAGCACGACCAGGCCGGTCAGTGCCATCCAGAAACCCGACGGACGTCCGCCGCGCCACATCCATACCGGCACGACGATCAGCCAGAACACAATGGCGAGCGCGTGCAGCGCCGACAGCGGACGCATGGCCTGCGGCAACACGCCGGCCGGTCCGAAGGCAAACGCCGCTGCAGCGGCAACGAGCAGGAAGGTGATCAGTCCGGAGCCGATGGCACCGCCGGGGGCAAGACCGCTCAGACGACCCCACTCCCAGCCGGCCAGACCGAGAATGACGGCCACCAGCCAGCCCCAGGCAGTGAGATCGAGCAGGGTGAGCGCAGCGTACAGACCTGCCAGCAGCGCAATGGCGGTCAGTACCCGCTGCTTAAGCATGCCGGCCGACCGCGCCGAGCGCGGCTGCCGTGGCAGCCTGCACCTGTTCGCTGGTGCGCCCGAAACGGCGTTCGCGCTGCTGGAACGACGCGATGGCTTCATCGACCGCCGAGCCGTTGAATTCCGGCCACAGCTTGTCGGTGAAGTACAGCTCGGTATAGGCAAGTTGCCAGAGCAGGAAATTGCTGATGCGCTGCTCGCCGCCGGTGCGGATGAACAGGTCGGGTTCCGGCGCGTAAGCCATCGCAAGATGAGGGGTCAGATCGCTCTCGACGAAGCCTTCCCGCCGCGACGGATTGGCCTTCAGCATGCGCTCCGTCGCCTGCAGGATGTCCCAGCGGCCGCCGTAATTTGCGGCAACCGTGAGATGGAGTCCGGTATTGCCAGCGGTCAGCGCTTCGGCGCTGCGGATCATGTCGATCAGCTTGGGTTCGAAGCGCGACAGGTCACCGATGACGCGCAGCCGTATCGAATTCTCGTGCAGACGGACGACTTCCTCTTCCAGCGCGCGCATGAAAAGCTGCATCAGGAAGCTCACCTCTTCCGGCGGACGACGCCAGTTTTCCGAGCTGAACGCAAACAGCGTGAGGTAACCGACGCCGCGCTCGGCACAGCGCGACACCACCGCGCGCACGGCTTCGACCCCCTTGCGATGGCCAGCCACCCGCGGCATGAAGCGGCGACGCGCCCAGCGGCCATTGCCGTCCATGATGATGGCAATGTGCTGCGGAACTGGCAGGTTACCGCCGTCGACCGGCTTGCTGGAGCGCGAGGACACGATGCGGGTTCGGCCTCAGACCGCCATCAGGTCTTGTTCTTTCTGCGCCAGCAGCTTGTCGACCTCCGCAATGTAGCGGTCGGTCAGCTTCTGGATATCGTCTTGCGTACGCCGCTCGTCGTCTTCAGAAATGGTTTTGGCCTTGACTGCGTCCTTCAGCACGCTGTTCGCGTCACGGCGCAGGTTGCGCACCGCGATGCGGCCGTTTTCGGCCTCGCCGCGCACCACCTTGATCAGTTCCTTGCGCCGCTCTTCAGTCAGCGCAGGCATCGGCACGCGCACCACATCGCCCATCGCCGATGGGTTCAGGCCGAGATCGGAATCGCGGATAGCCTTCTCGACCACCGGCAAAAGTTTCTTTTCCCACGGCTGCACACCGATGGCACGTGCGTCAATCAGCGTGACGTTGGCCACCTGGCTGAGCGGCACCATGGAGCCGTAGTAATCGATCTGGATGTGGTCGAGGATGCCCGTGTGGGCGCGTCCGGTACGCACCTTGCCGAAGTCGGCCTTGAGCGACTCCAGCGTCTTCTGCATCTTCTGTTCTGTGGTTTTCTTCAACTCGGGGATCATGAAGTCGCCTCTTGTTGGAAGTTGCGGCCGCTCGTCGGCAGCCTGTTGAGCCATGGCGAGCGCAATACACGCACCACTATATATGGACCAGCGTACCCTCGTCTTCGCCCATCACCACGCGCTTGAGTGCGCCCGGCTTGAAAATGCTGAACACCTTGATCGGCAGTTGCTGGTCGCGGCACAACGCGAGCGCAGTGGCGTCCATCACCTTGAGGTCGCGGCTGATCGCCTCGTCGAAGCTGATGCGCTCGTAACGGGTCGCGTCGGGCACCTTCATCGGGTCGGCGCTGTACACGCCGTCGACCTTGGTCGCCTTGAGCACGATCTCTGCCTCGATCTCGCGTCCGCGCAGCGCAGCCGCCGTGTCGGTCGTGAAGAACGGGTTGCCCGTGCCGGCGGCGAAGATGACGACCTTGCCCTCTTCCAGATAGCGGATTGCCTTGCCACGGATGTAGAACTCGACGACCGGCTCGATGCTCAGCGCGGACTGCACCCGCGCCGCGACACCGGCCTGACGCATCGCGTCGCCGAGCGCCAGCGAGTTCATCACCGTCGCCAGCATGCCCATGTAGTCGGCGGTGGCGCGGTCCATGCCGGCCGCGCCGCCCGCCACCCCGCGGAAAATGTTGCCACCGCCGATCACCACGCCCACTTCCACGCCCAGGGCGCGGATTTCGGCGATCTCCGCGACGATGCGGGCCAGCATGTCTCGGCTGATGCCGTAGTCGTCGTCGCCCATCAGGGCTTCACCCGACAGTTTCAGCAGTATCCGGCGGTAGGCAACAGTCATGCAGGCTCCTTCAGCGTGCTGCAGCGGCTGCAGCGGCCTGTGCGGCCACTTCGGCAGCGAAGTCGGTCGTCTTCTTCTCGATGCCTTCGCCGACCAGGTACAGCGTGAAGCCGGCGATCTTCGCCGACTTCGCCTTCAGCAGCTGTTCGATGGTCTGCTTGCCGTCTTCGGCCTTGACGAAAACCTGACCAAGCAACGTCACTTCCTTCAGGAATTTCTGCACCGAGCCTTCGGCGATCTTGGTGATCATGTCTTCCGCCTTGCCGGCTTCGCGCGCCTTTTCGATCGCGACGCGACGTTCGGCTTCGATCAGGTCGGCCGACACACCGCTCGAATCGAGCGACTTCGGCTTCGACGCGGCAATGTGCATTGCCAGGTCCTTGGCCAGCGCTTCGTCGCCGCCGACAACATCGACCAGCACGCCGATCTTAGAGCCGCCGTGCACGTAGCTGGCGACCTTGCCTTCGGCGGCAATGCGCACGAAACGGCGGATCGACATGTTTTCGCCGATCTTGCCCACCAGTGCAGCGCGCGTCGATTCGACCGTGCCTTCGCCCATCGGCAGCGCCGACAGCGCGGCAACATCCGCCGGATTGTGCTCGGCGATCAGCTTTGCGCTGCCATTGACCAAGGCGAGGAAATCATCGTTCTTCGCCACGAAATCGGTTTCGCAATTGACTTCTACCATCGCGGCAAGCTTGCCATCGGCCGACAGGTAGAGGCCGACGATGCCTTCGGCCGTCACGCGGGCGGCCGCCTTGCTGGCCTTGTTACCCAGTTTCACGCGGAGGATTTCTTCCGCCTTCTGCAGGTCGCCACCGGCTTCGGTCAGCGCCTTCTTGCATTCCATCATCGGAGCGTCGGTCTTCTCACGCAGCTCCTTGACCATTCCTGCGGTGATTTCCGCCATGCTGATTCCCGCCTTCCATCTGCTGTTCGTGCAATTCGTCAAACACCCGACGACCGCGCGAGCGGCCGCCGGGACGGTTCATCAGGCCTGCGGTTCCGCTTCGGCTTCGACTTCGACGAATTCGTCGTCGCCCTTGAGCTGCGCAACCAGTTCCTGGGCGGCACTGTTGCGGCCTTCCAGGATGGCGTCTGCCACGCCCGATGCGTACAGGCGAATGGCACGGCTCGAGTCGTCGTTGCCCGGAATCACGTAGTCCACGCCGAGCGGCGAGTGATTGGTATCGACCACGGCAATCACCGGAATGCCGAGCTTGTTGGCTTCGGTGATGGCAATCTTGTGGAAACCGACGTCGATCACGAACAGCGCATCCGGCAGGCCGTTCATGTTCTTGATGCCGCCGATGCTCTTCTGCAGCTTGATCAGCTCGCGCTGCAACACCAGAGCTTCCTTCTTCGGCATGCGCTCCATGCTGCCGTCCTCGACCAGTTGCTCGAGGTCCTTCAGACGCTTGACCGACAGCTTCAGCGTCTTGAAGTTGGTCAGCATGCCGCCGAGCCAGCGCTCGTCGACATACGGCACGCCTGCGCGCTGTGCTTCTTCGGCCACGATTTCGCGGGCCTGGCGCTTGGTACCAACCAGCAGGACGGTGCCCTTGTTGGACGACATCCGGCGAATGAAGGCCATTGCCTCGTTGTAGCGGGCAACCGTCTTTTCGAGGTTGATGATGTGGATCTTGTTGCGATGGCCGAAAATGTACGGGGCCATCTTGGGGTTCCAGAAGCGGGTCTGATGTCCGAAATGGACACCCGCCTCCAGCATTTCACGCATGGATACGGACATTGAAGTCTCCGATCAGGGTTTAACCTCCGCCCGGCCGTGTTCGCAGCCGCAACTTCCGGCTACGCACCCTATCGGTCGAGCTGCCGAATCGACGGCAGCACCGGGCGTGTGGATTTGTCTGACGTACCGGAAAGGTACTGGAATCAAACAGCCCATGATTCTAGCAGCCGCACTGCAACAAACTCAAGCGCTCCAGCATGCAAGCGTTTGCCGCCGTCGGGCGCTTCGGCTAACCTGAGCGGTCCCCAAGCGTATTCGAAGAGCCGTTACTCCTATGAGCGTCACCATCAAGACTGCGGAAGAAATCGAAAGCATGCGCGTCGCGTGCAGACTGGCGTCCGAGGTGCTCGATTTCATCGAACCGCATGTCCAGCCCGGCATCACGACGGAAGAACTTGACCGGTTGTGCCATGACTACATGGTGAATGAGCAGAAAACCATCCCGGCGCCGCTCAACTATGCGCCGCCGGGCTACAGCCCGTTCCCGAAGTCGATCTGCACGTCGGTCAACCATGTCGTGTGTCACGGCGTACCGGCTCCGCGTGCCCTGAAGAAGGGCGACATCGTCAATCTGGACATCACGGTGATCAAGGACGGCTTTCACGGCGACACCAGCCGCATGTTCATGGTCGGCAGCGAGGTCAGCAAGCAGGCCAGCCGGCTGTGCCAGATCACCTTCGAATGTCTCTGGCTCGGCATTTCCCGCGTGCGGCCGGGCGCGCGCCTGGGAGATATCGGTCACGTGATCCAGCGGCATGCCGAAACGAACGGCTTTTCGGTGGTGCGCGAATTCTGCGGTCACGGCATCGGCCGCAAGTTCCACGAGGATCCGCAGGTGCTCCATTACGGCAAACCCGGCACCGGCATGGAACTGCAGCCCGGCATGATCTTCACGATCGAGCCGATGGTGAATGCCGGCCGTGCCGCCGTGTCCGAGCTGGCGGATGGCTGGACCATCGTCACGCGCGACCGCACGCTTTCTGCGCAGTGGGAGCATACGGTTGTCGTCACCGAAGAAGGATACGAGGTGCTGACGGTATCCGATGGCTGCCCACCGCCACCTGCGTTGATCGGCGACGTCCGCGGAGCGGCCTGACGGGTGGATACCCCGGCCGGCACCGACGCGCTGCGCCTGCTTGCGGCCACGCTGCGTGCCGAACTGTCGGCTGCCCAGCAGCGCCTGCGTGAAACGTTCGAGCGTGACGGCAACAGTCAGCGCCTGCTGCGTGACCGCGCCCGCGCCGTCGATGCCGCCCTGCGCCAACTCTGGGCGGCGGCCGGCATGCCGCGCACGGCGGCGCTGGTCGCTGTCGGCGGCTACGGTCGCGGCGAGCTCTATCCGGCGTCGGACGTCGATCTGCTGTTCCTGACCCCGCCGCAACTGTCGCCGGACACCGAGGCGCGGCTGGAAATGCTGGTCGGGCTGCTGTGGGACATCGGACTGGACATCGGCCACAGCGTGCGTTCGGTGGCCCAGTGCGTCGACGAGGCGTCGCGCGACATCACGGTCGAAACGACGCTGCTCGAAGCGCGTCTGCTGGCTGGCTCCCGCGGCATGTTCCGCGAGCTGAGCCAGGCGCTGGCAACCCAACTCGATCCGGGCAGCTTTTTCAAGGCCAAGCGCCTGGAGCAGGACGAACGCCACCAACGCTATCAGGAAACCCCCTACAGCCTGGAGCCGAACTGCAAGGAGAGCCCCGGCGGGCTGCGCGATCTGCAGGTGATCCAGTGGATCGCGCGCGCCAGCCGATTCGGCTCGACCTGGGCCGAACTGGCTGCGCGCGGTCTGATCACTCCGACCGAATCGCGCCAGTTGCACCGGATCGAACGCTTCATGCGCGATACCCGGGTCCGCCTGCATCTGATCGCACGCCGGCGCGAAGACCGGCTGATCTTCGACCACCAGGAAGCGCTCGCTGCGGCATTCGGCATGCCTGCCACACCGACGCGCCGCGCCTCCGAAGTGTTCATGCAGCGCTATTACCGCAGCGCGAAGATGATCACGCAGTTGAACACCATCCTGCTGCAGAACATTTCGGCTGCGCTGTTCCCGTCCGACGACACCGTCGTGCAGCCGATCAACGCACGCTTCCAGTCCAGTCGCGAACTGCTCGACGTGGTGTCGGAGGACGTGTTCGAAAACACACCGAGCGCGCTGCTCGAATGTTTCACGCTGCTGCAGACGCACCGCGAGCTCAAGGGCATGACGGCGCGCACGCTGCGCGCATTGTGGCGGGCGCGCCGCCTGATCGATGCGAAGTTCCGGCGCGACCCGAAGAACCGCATGCTGTTCCTGTCGCTGTTCCAGCAGACGCGCGGCCTGGTGCATGAAATCCGCCGCATGAACCAGTACGGCATTCTGGGTCGCTACCTGCCCGCCTTCGGCCGCATCGTCGGCCAGATGCAGCACGACCTGTTCCATGTCTACACCGTCGATCAGCATATCCTGCAGGTGATGCGCAACGTGCGTCGCTTCACGATGGCCGAGCACGCGCATGAATACCCTCTGCTGTCGCGGCTGATCACCGCGTTCGAACGGCGCTGGCTGCTCTACCTGTCGGCGCTGTTCCACGACATCGCGAAGGGCCGCGGCGGCGACCATTCGCAGCTGGGCATGCGCGACGCACGCCAGTTCTGCATACAGCACGGCATCGATGCGGAAGACGCGGATCTGGTGGTGTTTCTGGTCGAGCACCACCTGTCGATGTCGTCGGTCGCGCAGAAGCAGGATCTGTCCGATCCCGACACCATCCGTGCCTTCGCCGCACTCGTGCGGACCGAACGCCGCCTGACGGCGCTGTACATACTGACCCATGCGGACATCCGCGGCACCAGCCCCAAGGTGTGGAACGCGTGGCGCGGCAAGCTGCTGGAAGATCTGTACTTCTCGACCCTGCGCGCGCTGCAGGGCGAAAGCCCTGGCGCCTCCGGCAGCCCGGACCGGCAGGAAGAAGCACGCCACCTGCTGCGCTACTTCGGCCTGCGCGAAGGCATCGAAAACGAGTTCTGGGCCAGGCTCGACACCGTCTACTTCATGCGGCACGAGGCGGACGAAATCGCCTGGCACACGCGCATGCTCTATTTCCAGGCCAACGCCAGCACGCCGGTCGTCAAGGCGCGGCCCAACCAGGTCGGCGACGGCCTGCAGGTGATGGTCTATGCGCCCGATCAGCCCGATCTGTTCATGCGGCTGTGCGGCTTCTTCGGCCGGCTCGGCTACAGCATCGCCGATGCCAAGATCCACACCACGACCGACCGGCACGCGCTGGACAGCTTCATCCTGCTCGATCCGAACCGGCACCTGAATTCGCGCGACATGATTGCGCTGATCGAAACCGGGCTGGCCGAACGGCTGCAGAACCAGACGCTGGCCGAGCAGCCCGTCACCGGCCGGCTGTCGCGCGAGGTCAGGCACTTCCCGATCACGCCCGAAGTGCTGATCAAGCCGGACGAACGCAAGCAGCACCACATCATGCACGTGACGGCCGCCGACCGGCCAGGCCTGCTCTACTCGGTGGCCCGCGTGCTGGCCGCGCACCACATCAATCTGCATACGGCCAAGATCACCACCCTCGGCGACCGGGTGGAAGACGTGTTCCTCGTTTCCGGTGCCGAACTGGAAAAAAGCACGACCCTGATCCGGCTCGAACAGGAACTGCTCGGAGAACTCGCTATTCTCTAGTGCTGCTGTTCTGCATGACGAGAATCGACGCCCCGCGCCACACGCCCCATTCAGACATCGCCCCGGACACCCGATATAGACCGCGCGCAGGCGCTCGATCGCGCCCTGAAAAAGTTTCCGCACGAACCGGACCTGATCGTTGAGTTTCTCCACGTACAAACCGCGTCGCCTGTCCCTGCTTGACCGGAGCAAGCCGCTTGCGGTCGCCCTCGTCGCGCTGCTGTCCGGACTGGCGCTGACCGCCTACATCGCAGATGTCGAGGCCGATCAGATGCTGCAGCGCCAGCGCGACGAAGTGGCTGCACAAATCGGCGTAGTACGGGCGCGGCTGGAGAGCGAAATCAATAGCGCTGCCCACCTGTCACTCGGCCTGGTCAGCTACGTGGCAGCCAACCCCACCATCACGGAAGATGCCTTCTACCGGGTCAGCGAACGCATGCTGGCCTACGGACGCCACGTGCGCAGCATCGCTCTGGCACCCGACAACGTGCTGCGCTTCGTCCATCCGCTCGCCGGCAACGAAGCGGCGCTGGGCCTGCGCTATCTGGACCATCCGGCGCAACGCGATGCGGTACTCAAGATGATGGAAAGCCGGCGCTTCGTGCTCGCCGGCCCGCTCGAGCTGGTGCAGGGGGGCGTCGGACTGATCAACCGCTTTCCGATCTATCTGCCTGCAGGAGACGGCAGCCCAGAGAAGTACTGGGGACTGGCGTCCATCGTGCTGCACTTTGACACCTTGCTCAAGGCGAGCGGTCTGCTCGATGCCGACCAGAACGTCCGCTACGCCCTGCGCGGTCGTGACGGCATGGGCGCGGCCGGCGAGGTCATCCATGGCGATCCGGACATTTTCAGCCTCGACCCGGTCAAGGTCGACGTCGTGCTGCCGGACAACGCGCGCTGGCAGCTGGCCGCTGTGCCGATCGGCGGCTGGCGCGGCGCGCTGCAGGACACCCGCGTCATCAACATATGGATGGCCGGCAGCCTGGTTTCGCTTGCGATCGCCGGCTTGCTCGGGCTCGGGCAGTTGCAGATACGGCGCATCCATCTGAGAGACGCCGATCTGTCGCTGGCCGCCAGCGTGATCGAAAGTTCGAACGAAGCCATCGTGGTGACCGACGAAGGCGATCGCATCGTGTCGGTCAATCCGGCGTTTTCAAAACTCACCGGCCAGACGCGCGAAGCGGTGCTCGGCAAGCTGGCGTCCGCTGTGGTGTCGACGCCTTACGACGCTTCGAGTCACGCGTCTTTCGTGCAACGCATCGACGCCGGTGGCGACTGGTCGGGCGAACTCGATGACCGACGCGCCGATGGCGAAACCTATCCGAAGCGACTCAGCATCTACCCGGTCGGCGAGCAGGGCGGCGACGTCCATTACGTACACTCCTTCAGCGACATCAGCGAACGCAAGGCCGCAGAACGCAAGATCCACCATCTGGCTCACCACGACGCGCTGACCGGGCTTCCGAACAGGCTCAGCCTGCAGGGCCGCATGGAACAGGCCATGGCCGAAGCGCGCCGGCATGGCACGCTGATCGCCGTGATGATGATAGACATGGACCACTTCAAGGACATCAACGACACGCTCGGTCATCACGTGGGTGACGCGCTGCTGGTCGATGTCGCGCAGCGGCTGCTCTGCTGCGTGCGCCTGAGCGATGTGGTGGCGCGGCTGGGCGGTGACGAATTCGTCGTACTGGTAACCGACATGGCGTCGACGCTCACGGCTGCGGCCGTGGCGGAAAAGATCGTGTCGGCGCTGTCGGCGCCCTACCAGGTCGAGGCCTACCGGCTGCATTCGACGCCCAGCGTCGGCATCGGCGTGTTCCCGAACGACGGCACCTCGGTCGATACCCTGCTGCGCAACGTGGACACCGCGATGTACCACGCGAAGGCTGCGGGCCGGAACAACTACCAGTTCTTCGACCAGAGCATGTCGGCCAATGCCAGCGAGCGGCTGGCGCTGCAGGGTAGCCTGCACCACGCGATCGAAACCCGTCAGTTCGTGCTGCACTACCAGCCGCAGATCGAAGTGGCCAGCGGCCGGCTGGTCGGCGTGGAGGCGCTCGTGCGCTGGCAGCACCCGGAGCGCGGACTGGTCCCGCCGAACAGCTTCATACCGATCGCCGAAGAGAGCGACCTCATCATCAAGCTCGGCGAATGGATCCTGCAGGAAGCCTGCTGGCAGCTGAGCCGCTGGAAGGACCAGGGCCTGAAACTGCGCGTGTCGGTCAATCTGTCGGCACGCCAGCTGCGCTCGAAGAACCTGCTGCACCTGGTCGAGGACACGCTGATCCGGCACGACCTGCGCCCGGGCGATCTCGAACTGGAAATCACCGAAAGTGTGGCCATGGACAACCCTGACGCCACCCTTCGCATGCTCGGCCAGTTGCGCGAGCTGGGCGTCGAACTGGCGATCGACGATTTCGGAACCGGCTATTCATCGTTGAGCCATCTGAAACTGATGCCGCTGCAGCGACTGAAGATCGACCGCTCGTTCGTGAAGGACATCGAAAGCGATCCGGACGACGCGGCCATCTGCGCAGCGACGATCAGCCTGGCGCAGAATCTCGGCCTCAGCGTGGTCGCGGAAGGCGTTGAAACGGACGCCCAGCTCGCCTTCCTCGGCAATCTGGGCTGCGAATGCGTGCAGGGCTACCTGTTCAGCAAGCCGCTGCCAGCAGCCGAATTCGAGGTCTGGGCCGCGCAGCGCGCAGCCGCTCAGTCGTCGCTGGCGTCCTGATCGGGAAACAGCACGGCGGTAAAGCCGAACCGGCTGAAGTCATGTACCCGCATCGGGTACAGCACGCCATCGAGATGGTCGCACTCGTGCTGCACCACCCGGGCGTGAAAGCCATCGACCTCGCGCTCGATCAAGGTGCCCTGCGGATCGAAGCCGCTGTAGCGCAGCCTGGCATGACGCGCGACGACGCCGCGCAGGCCGGGCACCGACAGGCAGCCTTCCCAGCCCTCTTCCATATCCTTGCCGAGCGGCGTCAGCTCCGGATTGACCAGCACGGTGAATGGCACGACCGGTGCCTCCGGATAGCGCACCGACGGCGAGCCGCCGAACACGACGACGCGCAGGTCGACACCGATCTGCGGCGCCGCAAGCCCGGCGCCGTCGGCCGCTTCCATGGTGTCGATCAGGTCCTGCACCAACGCATCGAGTTCCGGGCAGTTGAAGCGGCTGACCGGCTGCGCTACGCGCAGCAGGCGCGGATCACCCATGCGCAGGATGTCGCGGATCATGCGCACTCCCCGTTCGCGCACAGGGCTTCCAGCAGGCGGCGAACGCGCGTCATCGCCTCCTGCAGCATGTCCTCGATGGCCGACATTTCAATGCCGTGCAGCGAATCGCCGCGACCCGCTGCGTGATTCACCACGACATTGATCGCCGCGTAGGCCAGACCGGCCTCACGCGCCAGCGCCGCTTCGGGCATGCCGGTCATGCCGACGACGTGCGCACCGTCGCCCTCCAGCCGGTTGATTTCCGCCGCTGTCTCCAGCCGCGGCCCCTGGGTTGCGGCATAGACGGCACCATCGACGACCTGCTCGCCGGCCCGCGCGGCGGCGTCGAGCAGCGCCTGGCGCAGGGCGGCGTCGTACGGCTCGGTGAAATCGATGTGCTTCACCTGGCCATCGTGGCCATCGAAGAAGGTGCTGTGACGGCCCCAGGTGTAGTCGATGATCTGGTCCGGCACGACCAGCGTGCCCGGCCCGAGGTCCTCACGTATGCCGCCGACCGAGGCGACCGACACGATGCGTGTCACGCCGACGCTGCGCAGCGCCGAAATGTTGGCGCGGTAATTCACGCGGTGCGGCGCAATGGTGTGACCGTAGCCGTGGCGTGCAATGAACACCAGATCGCGCCCGGCCAGCCGGCCGAAGGTCAGCGGGCCGGAGGGCTCGCCATAGGGCGTACGCACCACTTCGCGACGGGTGACATCAAGATTGGCCAGCTGCGTCAGACCGCTGCCGCCGATGATCGCCAGCATGAATGCACTCCTTTGTCCCGGGTCACGCAGTCTATCAGGCGGAAAAAGGCCCGGCTTTCACCGGGCGAGTGAGTGCGGCAAGACGCCTTACGCGAGTGCGGTCTGACGACGGCGGACAAGCATCCCACCGAGCAGCAGCAGACCGGCGATGAACATCACGCTGCTGTCTGCCTCGGGTACAGGCGCATAGATATAGGCGGCTGATGTGGCGCTGAGGACGAACGATTTCTCGTCATCGCTCGCGTTGGCGACCGCAAGCACCAGCCGGCCCTGCCGGACACCGTTGTCGGCCGGAATCGAGCTGCCGGCCTGCACCAGCGCCTGGAAGCTTTCGCCATTGGCAAAGCCGAACAGCGATGCATAGGTGTTCACGAATGAGGTCATCGGATTGAGCCCGGTCGTGTCGACCGCAAGCCGATAGTCGACCGAGAACAGCACCAGGGTCTGCGCGCCGAGCATGAAGTCGATCGTCCGCTGGGTTTCGGCGCCGGCAGCAGTCGTGCCATCGACGCCCGCCCACAGCAACTCCTGCGGATTGACGTCGAAACTGCCGGCTTTCGCCGGCACCTCGGCACCGGCGATCGTGGCCGTCGCCCCGGTCAATGATGCCGACAGGTCGCTCGTCCAGTCATCGCTGTCCAACGCGAACTGTTGTGCGCCATTGAACAGATTGACATGGGCACCACTCCAGAAATCGCTGCCGGGCATAAAGACCGGCACGACGTCGGCCAGCGCAATCACGCGCGTGTCGAAGCTGAACCATTCCAGCGTCGCGCTTGCCGATGCGGCGTGCGCCGTTCCCGCCGACGCCAACCCGAGAGCGATCACTGCCGTTGCGCATGTCCTTTTGAGCCTGAAACTCATTGCCTACCCTTTCAACCAGAAATGCAGGCCGCGCGGACGCGCGCGCCTGTTGCGGCGACGACTTCACCTCGGCGAGGACGCACGCTGACGCTGCTGCAGCGCAGAAAGGGAAGCGTGCTATGCAGATTCACACGGCCATCCGTAGGTAGGGTGCTCACCTCCGGCGCCCTTCCCGCCTGCGCGACGTCGCTGCGTGTGCCAACGCGCACACACCAATCGTGAAGCGGACAAGCAGGCAGCAATAAGCGTGCCCCCGACACGGCGAGGCGCACTGCGGGCAGATGACTCCCACCTGGCCATCCAGATGTAATGAAATCCGACAGCTGCGAGGCCCGTGAATGTCGCACCTGCAGGTCGGACAGGGAAAGGACGCCCGGTCAGACACGGTGGGACACCGGAAAAGGCTTGTGTGCTGTGCTATACTTGCGTGTTTTTCTTATTGCGCTGCACCATTCCTATGTCCCGCTCCATACGCAACATCGCCATCATCGCGCACGTCGATCATGGCAAGACCACGCTGGTCGACCAGCTGCTGCGCCAGTCCGGCACCTTCGCATCGCACCAGCAGGTTTCGGAGCGGGTGATGGATTCAAACGATCTCGAAAAGGAACGTGGCATCACGATCCTGTCGAAGAATTGCGCGATCGAGTTCGAAGGCACCCACATCAATATCGTTGACACCCCGGGCCACGCCGATTTCGGCGGCGAGGTCGAGCGTGTGCTGTCGATGGTCGATGGCGTGCTGCTGCTGGTCGATGCCGTCGAAGGCCCGATGCCGCAGACGCGCTTCGTGACCCGCAAGGCGCTCGCGCTCGGTCTCAAGCCCATCGTCGTGGTGAACAAGATCGACCGCCCGGGCGCCCGCCCGGACTGGGTGATCAACCACACCTTCGACCTGTTCGACAAACTGGGCGCAACCGAAGAGCAGCTCGACTTTCCGGTCGTGTTCGCGTCGGCGCTGAATGGCTTTGCGATGCTCGATTCGAGCACGCCGGGCACCAATATGCGTCCGCTGTTCCAGGCCATCCTCGACAACGTGCCGCAGCCGGAAGTCAATGAAGACGGCCCGCTGCAGCTGCAGGTCTGTTCGCTCGACTACTCGACCTACATCGGCCAGCTCGGCATCGGCCGCATCACGCGCGGCCGCATCAAGCCGAACCAGGAAGTCGCCGTGTATTACGGCGACGAGCTGCGCGGCAAGGCCAAGGTCGGCCAGGTGCTGACCTTCAAGGGTCTGGAGCGCACGCAGGCCGAATCGGCCAGCGCCGGCGACATCGTGCTGGTATCGGGCATCGACCAGGTGAATATCGGCGTCACGATCTGCGACCCGGAATCGCCGGCCCCGCTGAAGCCGATCGCGGTCGACGAGCCGACGCTGACGATGAATTTCATGGTGAACGCGTCGCCGCAGGCCGGTCGTGAAGGCAAGTACGTCACCAGCCGCCAGATCCGCGAGCGGCTGGAAAAGGAACTGCTGAAGAACGTCGCGCTGCGTGTTGAATACACCGAGGATTCGGACGTATTCCTCGTGTCGGGTCGCGGCGAACTGCATCTGACCATCCTGCTGGAAACGATGCGCCGCGAAGGCTACGAACTGGCAGTGGGTCGCCCGCGCGTGGTGTTCAAGGAGATCGACGGCGTCAAGAGCGAGCCGTACGAACTGCTGACCGTCGACGTCGAAGAAACGCACCAGGGCGGTGTGATGGAAGAACTGGGTCGGCGCCGCGGCGAACTGCAGGACATGCAGCCGGACGGCAAGGGCCGGGTGCGCATCGAGTACCGCATTCCGGCGCGCGGCCTGATCGGCTTCCAGGGCGAATTCCTGAACCTGACCCGCGGCACCGGTGTGGCCAGCCACGTGTTCGACGACTACGGCCCGGTCGCCGGCGCCATGTCGGAGCGGCGTAACGGTGTGCTGATTTCGCAGAACGACGGCGAAGCCGTGGCGTACGCGCTGTGGAACCTGCAGGACCGCGGCCGCATGTTCGTCAGTCCCGGCGACGTGCTGTATGAAGGCATGATCATCGGCATCCATTCGCGCGACAACGACCTGGTGGTGAACCCGATCAAGGGCAAGCAGCTGACCAACGTGCGCGCATCGGGTACCGACGAAGCCGTGCGCCTGGTACCGCCGATCTCGCTGACGCTGGAATCAGCGATCGAATTCATCGCCGACGACGAACTGGTCGAAATCACGCCGAAGAACATCCGCCTGCGCAAGCGCCACCTGAAGGAACACGAGCGCAAGCGCGCCTCGCGCGACGACGCCTGATATTTCAAGGCATGCAATGAAAAAAGGAGCGCTCAGGCGCTCCTTTTTTTGTCCATCGCGCACCCGGCGGGCGCGGTCACTGCGGGCCGCTGCACACCGGTTTCGGTTCGGCACACAGACGCGCGTACGCCGCCTGCAGCACCCGCGCATCATTGCTGGCACGGTGCCGCGTGGTACGCAGTTCGTCGCTGACTTCCTTCTTCACCTCGTGCCAGCGCGCCGCCTGTGACTCGCTCAGCAGTTCGCGCAGGCTGCGCAGGTGAAAGCGCGGCACCCTGCCCGCTTCATCGTACAGGCGCGAAATCCACGCGTAGTCATTGCCCCAGGCGTCGCTGAACACATCCTTGCCACGCAGCGCCTCGTCGAGACGGCAGACGACATCTTCTATCGGCAGACCGTGCTGCATGAGCACTTCGCGCGTGATGTGATGAACCGCCTCGGCGCTCTGGTCCCAGTGCCGCCAGTCGGCCGGCGGGCGAACCAGGCAGCAGATCGTGCGGCCATCCGGCAGGATGCAGCCGACCTCGATCGGGTAGCTGCCGGCGCCGAAGCCGGACGCTTCGACGTCAAGAAACACCGGCAGCGCTTCGGCCATCGCCTACTCCCTGAGTGCGTAAATGGCCGGGAGGTTGCGCCAGGCACCGCGCACGTCCATGCCGTATCCGAAAACATAGCGATCCGGCAGTTCGAGTCCGGTGAAGTCGGCCTTGATCGGCTTGGACCGCCCGATCATTTTGTCGGAAAACACGGCGGTCAGGCAGCGTTGCGCTCCGGCGTCGAGCAGGTGGCGGCGTATCGCGGCCAGCGTGATGCCCTCGTCGAGGATGTCGTCCAGAACCAGCACGGTGCGTCCGGCGACCGGGATGCGCGGTTCGCTGATCCAGCGCAGCGCGCCGCCCTGCGTGGCATCGCCATAGCGCGTGACATGCACATAATCGAAATCGAGCGGAAAGGCGAGTTGCGGCAGCAGGTTGCCGGCGAACACCACGGCGCCGCCCATGACCGACAGCACAAGCGGATAGCTGTCGCCCAGTGCTGCCGTGATTTCACCCGCCAGACGGGCGACTGCGGCGTCGACCTGCGTCGCGTCGCAGATCAGCTCGGCGCCGTCGAGCAGCGCCTGGGCATCGGCGAGACGGCTCACGCAGCGTCGGCGGCTGCAGCGTGCTGCGCGTCCAGCCAGGCCGAGAACGCGGCGCCGACTTCCGGATGCTTGCGCGCCAGTTCGACCGTGGCCTGCAGATAACCGAGCTTGGAGCCGCAGTCGTAACGCTTCCCCTTGAACGGATAGGCCAGCACGGCTTCCTCGCCCAGCAGCGCGGCGATCGCGTCGGTCAGCTGCAGTTCGCCGCCGGCACCCGGCGTCAGGGCGCGCAGGTGATCAAAAATGCTCGGCGTCAGGATGTAGCGACCCACCACGGCCAGTGTCGACGGGGCGACTTCCGGCTGCGGCTTCTCGACGATGCCGGTCACGCCATACAGCCCGCCGACGTCGGCATCCGTGCTGACGATGCCGTAGCTCGCGGTCTGGCTGCGCGGCACCTGCTGCACGCCAAGGATGGAGCGGCCGAAGCGATCGAAAATGTCGGTCATCTGCTTCAGGATCGGCGGCTCGCCATCGATCAGATCGTCGGCAAGCAGCACTGCGAAGGGCTCGTCATTGACCACCGGTGCGGCGCACAGCACGGCATGGCCCAGACCAAGCGGTTCCGACTGGCGGATGTAGATGCAATTGACGTGCTTGGGCACCGTGTTGCACAGCGCCAGCAATGCGGTCTTCTGCTTCATTTCGAGCTCGTGTTCCAGCTCGTAGGCCTTGTCGAAGTGGTCGGCGATCGAACGCTTGGTGCGGCCGGTGATGAAGATCAGGTCGGTACACCCGGCGGCCACCGCCTCTTCCACCGCGTACTGGATCAGCGGCTTGTCGACCACCGGCAGCATTTCCTTCGGATTCGCCTTGGTTGCAGGCAGGAAACGGCTGCCGAGGCCTGCCACCGGAAATACCGCTTTGCGTACTGATTTCATCTACTTATGACTCCCTGTTGCCGAGCAGCGACAGCAGCCCGGATTCATCGAGGATGGTAATACCCAGTTCTTGCGCTTTTGTGAGTTTGGAGCCGGCATCCGTGCCGGCCACCACAAAGTCCGTCTTTTTCGATACCGAACCGGCCACTTTCGCCCCGGCCGCCTCGAGCATATCCTTCGCCTCGTCGCGCGACAGCGTCGGCAGCGTGCCGGTCAGCACCACGGTCTTGCCGACCAGCGGGCCGCTGGCCACCTGCATTTCGCCCTCTTCCCACACGATGCCGCAGGCCCGCAGCTGTTCGACCACTTCGCGGTTGTGCGGCTGCGCGAAAAAGCGGTGGATGCTCGCCGCGACCACCGGCCCGACGTCCGGCACCTGCGCCAGTTCGGCTTCGCTGGCATCCATGATGCGGTCCATACTGCCCAGATGACGCGCCAGATCCTTCGCCGTCGCCTCGCCGACATGGCGGATGCCGAGCGCGAACAGGAAGCGGCCGAGCGTCGTCGTCTTCGACTTTTCCAGCGCGGCCACCAGATTTTCGGCCGACTTGTCCGCCATGCGGTCCAGTTCGGCCAGCTTCAGCACACCCAGCCGGTACAGGTCGGGCAGGCTGCGGATCAGGCCGCCGTCGACCAGCTGTTCGACCAGCTTGTCGCCCAACCCCTCGACATCCATCGCCCGCCGGCCGGCGAAATGCAGCAGGGCCTGCTTGCGCTGCGCTGCGCAGTACAGACCTCCGGTGCAGCGGTGATCGATTTCGCCTTCTTCGCGCACCACGTCGGAGCCGCACACCGGGCAGTTCATCGGCATGGAGAATGCCCGCGCGTGCGGCGGCCGTCTGTCCGACAACACCGACACGACTTCGGGAATCACGTCGCCGGCACGGCGCACGACGACGGTATCGCCGACATGAACGTCCTTGCGGCGTATTTCCGATTCGTTGTGCAGCGTGGCATTGGTGACCGTCACGCCGCCGACGAACACCGGCGCCAGCCGCGCCACCGGCGTCAGCTTGCCGGTGCGGCCGACCTGCACCTCGATGTCCTGCACCGTGGTCAGCGCTTCCTGCGCCGGGTATTTGTGCGCCACCGCCCAGCGCGGCTCGCGCGTGACGAAGCCGAGCTTCTGCTGCAGCGCCAGGCTGTTCACCTTGTATACAACACCGTCGATGTCGAACGGCAGACCCGGTCGCGCCTCGGCGATGCGCGCGTGAAAGGCGGCCAGCGCCTCGGCGCCGCTGCAGACCGCGCGGTGTTCGCACACCGGCAGGCCGAAGGCGGCGAGCGCGTCGAGCACGCCGGCATGGGTGGCCGGCACCGTCCAGCCCTGCACCTCGCCGAGGCCATAGGCGAAGAACGACAGCGGTCGCCGCGCCGCGATGGCCGGGTCGAGCTGACGGATGCTGCCCGCTGCGGCATTGCGCGGATTGACCAGCGTCTTCTCGCCCGCCGCGTCGGCGCGCAGGTTGAAGGCATCGAATCGGTCGCGCCGCATGTAGACCTCGCCGCGCACTTCAAGCACCTCGGGCAAGCCGGGCGCGTCGAACAGCGAAGGCCGCTGTGAAGGCGGAGGTGAGGGCAACTGCGGCACCAGGGTCAGCGGTACCTCGTGAATGGTGCGTACGTTCTGCGTCACGTCCTCACCGGTTTCACCGTCGCCGCGCGTGGCGGCCAGCACCAGCACGCCGCGCTCGTAGCGCAGATTGATCGCCAGACCATCGAATTTCAGTTCGGCTGCGTACTCGACCGGCGGCTGCGTGTCGTCCAGCTTCAGTTCGCGCCGCACGCGCGCGTCGAAATTCAGCGCGCCGGTCGATTCGGTGTCGGTTTCGGTGCGGATGGACAGCATCGGCACGACATGGCGCACCGGTGCGAAGGCCGGCAGCGGCTTGCCGCCGACGCGCTGCGTCGGTGAATCGGGCGTGCGCAACGCCGGGTGTTCGGCTTCCAGCGCCTGCAATTCACGGAACAGCCGGTCGTACTCGGCGTCGGGAATCTCCGGTGCATCCAGCTCGTAATACAGGCGGTCGTGCCGGGCGATCTGCGCGCGCAGCGCGGCGGCGCGCTCGGTGGCCGATTCGACAGACGGCATCAGCTGAACAGCCGGCTCGCCGATTCGCTGCCCGGCTTGATGCCGAACTGGGTCATGCGGCCCTGGAATTCGGCCACCTTGCCGCGGATCAGCGCGAGCGAGGCCGGCGACAGCGGCTGCCGGTTGTCGTCCACCACCTTGGCGCCCAGGGTGTGCGCGAACTGTTCGGCCACCATGACCATGCGGTCGAACTGGCGCGCGCCGTCGGCCACGGTCGGCACGTCGAGCAGCAGCGTGACGCCCTGGGTCTGCAGCGCCTTCATCGTGTCGGCCGAAAACTGTTCGGCATCGAGGCTGCACAGCGTGTAGAGCGTGTTGCCGACATCATCTCGCGCATGGAACTGGCCACCGCTCAGCGTGAAGCCCTGCGCCTCGGCCAGACCGCGCAGCTTGGTGCCGGAAATCAGCGACTCGCCGGCCACCAGATTGAGGCCGATCTGCACGTCGACCGACGCGGCGAAACTGTCCAGCTCACGCGCCCGGCCGAGCAGCTCGCGCACATCCGGAAAATGCACCACCGCCAGAAAGCGGTCGGCCACGCCCTGCAGCGCATGGGCCAGTGCCGACACCGACGCGTCCGACAGCGCACCGCGCCGGTCGGCCAGTTGCACCGCCAGTTCGACCTTCGACAGCGCGCCCGCGGTCTGCGCGGTCAGCGGCAACCAGCGGCCCGCGTGCTCGTCGCGGCCGCGCAGGCGCATGGTCACGGCGAGCGTCTGGGTGAGGTCATTCCAGGTGCGCTGGAATTCGGTCGCGGCCACCGGCGCCTCGAATTCGATCGTGATCAGCTCTTCCACCTGCCGATCGGCCCAGCCGTCGGCCATCGGCTCGGCCGGGGCAGCCGTCGGAACATCGGTCGGGACATCCACGGCCCACTGCGCCACCGTGCGGTCGGCGTCCGGCATCAGCGGCTCGGTGATGTCGGTCACCGGATCGTCTGCCAGCATCGGCGCCTGCGCCTCGCGGCGCACCGGCTGCGTGGCCGACGGATCGGACATCGGCGCGGCATCGTCGCTCAGGTCGAAATCAAGCGTGGGTTCGACGCGCCGCGGCGGCGCATCCGGCGGGTCGATCAGCACGTCGGCATGGGCTTCGCCCAGTGCACGTTCGGCGGTCTGGCGGTGGCGCTTTTCCTGCCACATGTTGTAGCCGACCACTGCCCCGATGCCCGCCACGCCCAGTGCGATCAATCCGATCTGCAGTTCAGTCAGTTGCATTGTTGACCTTCCTCTTTATGTTTTTTCAGACGCTGAGCGCTTCATCGCGCAGCTTCAGCGCCTGTTCCATGTCGACCTCGACCACGCGCGAACACCCGCGCTCCTGCATCGTGACGCCCACCAGTTGTTGCGCCATTTCCATCGTGATCTTGTTGTGGCTGATGAACACGAACTGCGTGGCCGCCGACATGCGCTTGACCATTTCGCAGAAGCGTTCGGTGTTGGTGTCGTCGAGCGGCGCATCGACCTCGTCCAGCATGCAGAACGGCGCCGGATTGAGCTGGAACAGCGCGAACACCAGCGCGGTCGCGGTCAGCGCCTTTTCACCTCCCGACAGCAGCTGGATCGACGCATTGCGCTTGCCCGGCGGCTGTGCGAACACCTGCAGCCCGGCGTCCAGAATTTCATCGCCGGTCATCACCAGCCGCGCCTCGCCACCGCCGAACAGCTCCGGGAAGATGCGGCCGAACTCGGTATTCACGCGATCATACGTGTCCTTGAGCAGGGCACGGGTTTCGCGGTCCATGCTGCGGATGGCATCTTCCAGCGTGCCGATGGCCTCGCGCAGGTCGGCCGACTGCATGTCCAGATAGCCCTTGCGCTCCGCCGCCTGGGTCAGTTCTTCCAGCGCCGCCAGATTCACCGCGCCCAGCGCCGCGATGTCGCGGTTCAGGCGGGCGATTTCACCATTCAGACTGCCTTCGCGCACGTTTTCGCGTTCGCCTTCGGCGACCAGCGCATCGAGCCGGCCTTCCGGCAGCGTGATTTCGGCCAGCCGCTGCGCGAACTGTTCGGCGTTCAGCGCCGCCGCCTGCTGCTTCAGCCGGCACTCGGCCAGACGTTCGCGCGCCGGCGCCAGCCGCTGTTCGCTCTGCGCGCGCTGCGCATCGAGGTCGCGCAGTTGCGCCGCCAGCCCTTCCTGCGCGTCGCGGCAGGTGGCCAGCACCTGTTCGCGTGCGCGGCGCGCGTCCAGCGTCTGCTGCAGCGTGGCGTCGATGCTGTGCTCGTCGATCTGCGCGAATTCGTCGCGCCGCAGCGCGCATTCGAGCTCGGCGTTTTCGAGCTGGATGCGCGCGACCGACAGGTTGTTCGCCAGATCGGTCAGCCGGCTGGCGCATTCGCGCTGAGAAAAGCCGGCTTCCTGCACTTCGCGCGCCGCCGCCTGATCGGCAAAGCGCGCCTCGCGCAGCGTACCGTCGGCGCTCTTGTGCGCCTCCAGCGCGGCGTCGAGCCGGTTGCGCTGCACGTCGATCAGTTCGCGTGCGCGCTCGATCTCGATTTCGGCGCGCGCCAGATGCGCCTGTTCGGTCTGCTCCGCCTGATCCACTTCGGCGCGGTCGCGTTCCAGTGCGGCGCGCTGCTCGTCGAAGCGCGACACCGCCTGTCCGAGCTTGATCTGTTCGACCTGCGCGCTGTGCGCCGCCTGGGTCAGCGACTGCTGCTCGCGCCGCGCCGCTGCCTGTTCTTCGTGTGCCGCGGCCAGCGCCGCCTCGGCTTCGCGCAGCGCCTCGCGCGCCTCGGCCAGCGCGGCGTCGGCCCTGTCGATGTCGCGGCCCAGTTGTTCGATGTCGCGCGCGCGCTCGAGCACGCCGTGCGTGCGCGCGTCCGGCGCGTACAGCGTGAGCGACGCACCCTGGGCGACGCGGCCCTGGCGGTCGACCTGTGCCGCACCGCCTGGTGCTGAACTGACCTGCGCCGGCAGCGCCAGCACCTCGACGGCCGCCACCGGCCCGAGCCACAGATCGAGCAGCGCGTCCCAGCGCGCGTCGAGCGTCTGCACGCGGTGGCGCAGGCTGTCGGCCGCCAGCGGCGTGCGCGGGTCGGCGCCCGGCAGCGCAAGGGTCAGCGTCTGCGGTGCGGCGCCGGCCGCAGCGGCGGCAGCCAGCGTATCGGGCGAGACGGCGTCGAGCGCGCCCAGGCGCTCGCGCAGCACGGCTTCGACCGCCAGCTCCCAGCCGGCATCGACCTTGATGGCCTGCCACAGCGGCTGCGCGTCCTGCAGGCCGAGCGCCGCCAGCCAGGGCGCGAGCTTGCCGTCGCTCTGCGTCTTGCGCTGCAGCTCGACCAGCGCGTCGCGCCGGGCGCGGGTTTCGGTCAACGTGCGGGTGGTGGCGCGTTCGGCGTCCTGTGCGTTGCGCACCGCACCCTGCAGCTGCGGCACGGCGATCTGCGCCGCCTGCATGCGCTGCTGCGCGGCATCGACCGCCGACTGCAACTCTTCGAGCCGCGCCTGCGCCAGCGACAGCGCCGCGCGGTCCGGCTCGATCAGTTGCGCGGCGTCGTGCGCGATGCGCTCGCGCCGACCGGCCAGCGAATGCAGCATGCGGCCGGCGTTCGCGCGATGGGTTTCTTCCACCTTGAGCTGCTGTTCGACCGCTGCCAGATCGCGTCGCGCCTCGGTCGCCTGCTGCTCCGCCTCCCGGAACGCGGCTTCGGCTTCCGGCAGCAGCGCGCGTGTCGTGTCGTGCCGCGCCTCGGCCTGTTCGATGCGGTGGGCGGCGTGCTCGGCCAGCGTGGTCCAGCGCGCGGTGTCGCTTTCGATGCTTTCGATGCGCGCGCGCCAGTTCGCCACCTCGCCGTCAAGGTGCGCGATGCGCGCCGCGAGCTTCTGGCGGTTTTCCGCCGCACGACGCAGATCGTCTTCCAGCCGGCTGGCTTCCGCGTTGGCGGTCAGCAGTTCGGCCTGCGCCGCATGCACCGCCTCGGAACTGGCGAAATGTTCGGTACGGATGCGCTCCAGCGCCGCCTCGTGGTGGCGCAGCGCCGCGGTTTCGCGTTCGATGTCGTTCTCGATGCGGCCGGCGTCGCCGGCCAGCGTGTCGGCTTCGGCCGCTGCGGCGCGCTGCTTCAGCGCCCACAGCAGCGCCTGGCGCTCGACCAGCCGCGTATTCAGTTCGGTGTGGCGGGCGGCGACTTCGGCCTGCTTCTGCAAGCGCTCGATGCGGCTGCCCAGTTCGCCGACGATGTCGTCCAGCCGGACCAGGTTGTCGCGCGCGTCGTCGAGCCGGCCCTGCGTTTCGCGGCGCCGCTCCCGGTATTTGGTGATGCCGGCCGCCTCTTCAAGAAAGGCGCGCAGCTCTTCCGGCCGCGCCTCGATGATGCGGGTGATCATGCCCTGCTCGATGATGGCGTAGGCGCGCGGGCCCAGGCCGGTACCGAGGAACACGTCGATCACATCGCGCCGGCGCACCCGCGTGTTGTTGATGAAGTAGTCCGACTGGCCGTCGCGCTCCAGCACCCGCTTGACCGCGATTTCGGCGTACTGCGACCACTGCCCGGCCGCCCTGCCCTGATCATTGTCGAACACCAGTTCGACCGACGCCCGCCCGACCGGCTTGCGCGTGCCCGAGCCATTGAAGATAACGTCGGTCATCGCATCGCCGCGCAGCGCCGACGCCCGCGACTCGCCGAGCACCCAGCGCACCGCATCGATGATGTTGGACTTGCCGCAGCCATTCGGCCCCACGACGCCGACCAGCTGGCCGGGCATCAGGATGGTGGTCGGATCGACGAAAGTCTTGAAGCCGGCGAGTTTGAGTTTGGACAGTCGCACGGGACGGCGGCAGAAGGGAAGAATTAAGGCAGAAAACGGGGCGAATGATAGCACCCGGGACCTTCCGCCTTCAGGCGTCGCCGCCGGCTGAGCGTCGGATCCCACCCTTCGATTGCTCCAGCCATCGGAGTGATCCTGATTGGAGCAGTACTGTGAAAGCGGCCTGTGGGAGCGACGACCAATTCGCCTTCGTCGATCAGATGCGCGACACGCGTCCAGCCCGCTCGATCACCTTCGAATGATCCTGCTCGACATGTGCGTCGTGTCCGATCGACGGCGCCAAGCACTCCATCCATGGGTGATTGCATGGATCGACGCCCAGCCTGAGGAAACCCTGGTCCTGTCCACCATCATCGCGCCAGAACTGCGTAACGGCTGGCAAGGGTGCCTGCACGAAAACGCAGCACTGATGCGAGCCAGAGCCCGGTGATGAGCCGAGCCAGTTCACGGAGAAGCTCGGTCATCATGGGAACGCAAATTAGGTAAGCTGGCAGGCGTAACAGGCACTCGGAGCGCTGGCACGCAATGCCGGCACCGGGCGTCAGGAGACGACGATGAAACGACGAACGCGGAGTTGAAGTGACGAAGAATGAATTCACGCCGGCGAAGGCCGGACGCAGCAACTTACCCCGGGAAGGGGTTTATCTAAAGCGTCGTTGGGCCTCTCTCAATAGCGCTCAGAAATCCAGCACAATCAAGCCGTCACGGCATCAAGAAGGTGACTACACGTAGCTACCTTCGCCGCCAAATTTGCGTCGGGCACCAGAGATAAATCAGTCATGCGCGTTACCCCTCTTTTCGCCATCGCTGTTGCATTGCTTTCTGCATGCGCTTCCCCGATTTTCGATGTCGGTCGTACCGAAACGGTATTGCCTCTAAGTAGAGCTTGGGTCGACGGCCGCATGGTTGAGTACATCACGACTGACATCTCTGACTTAACGATGGCCCAGATGATCGGGGCAAACCATGTCCCCAGCCTTGCTTCCGCGCTCGACTTGCCAAGAGGGTCGTCCATCGTTGAGCGCGTATACAAGTTCCCCAACGAAGAGCAGATCAGCGTATTCCAGTCTGCACCCAACCCCGTGGGCGCCGAGAACAAGGATCAAAGCTACAGCCCACTCTGGCGAGTGGTGCTGGTCAGATGGGCAGAGCGGACAACCAAGCGTGAACTGAAATCCGAGGAAGAACTGCTTGCAGCCGAGGAGAAAAGGGAAGTTGCCCTCGAGGTAACGAACATTGTGGTCAATTGCCCCGTTACTCGTAGCGTCAAGGGGCAGTCTTTAAAGGGTGTGCGCTGAGGCCAAGGCGCTTACCCGACTTTTGTCGTCACTCGAATCGATCGGAAGCAGCCATGTCGCAGCGTTCAACAAACGGTGTGAACCGCCTCGGGTTTCAAACAAATACGGGGCAGACCCTGCGGTTTCCCCACATATTCATAGTGGCGCGACCGCAGCGTGCGCCTGTTGATTCAGCAGGCTGATTTCGCACATGGTTGCAACCGGTTCAGATACTCGGGCGCAGCGTCGATAGCCATGCAAAACAACGACCGACCCGACGACGAGGAAGACGGGGACATTTCGGATGATCCCCGTCTGAGCGCCATCGACCGGGATCTGGCGTCGGTCAGCAAGCGGAATGACAACCTGCTTCTGGTCATCCTGCTGATGCTGGTCCCGCTGGCCTTTGTGTACGAGCGGTCCGGATTCAAGGGTGTCTGGCTTGACGCGGCTTTTCTGGGGCTGCTTTTCGGGACCATCGGCTACCTGATTTTCCGGGTGGCGCGCCAGAAGCAAAGGGTTGCCGCAAGGTACGGCCTGGTATGCCGGATGTGCGGGGAGAAGCCCAAGGCACACATGGTTCTTTCTGCTGCCATGACGCAGCATTGCGCACGATGCGGCTCGAAGTTGAGGGGCTGATTTGGCAGACGATTCGGTCTTGTTTGCAACGGGCTTCGAGTACTTTCAGACACTCCTTGACCCGGAACGTCGGGCATGACGACACAACGATCATTGCTTGAGCATGCCGCCGGAAAGCTGATAGCGGCCGTCCAGCGCGAATGGCACGCCGAGCTTGGGGAGCCGGGCGCCGCCGCGAGCGAACATGTCATGCACGCCTGCCATGATCTGTTGAACGCCGCCAAAGACGGTTCATTGCCCATGATGCTGCGCAACACCTGTATTTCTGATGTCATTGGCCGGACGTGGACGGCGCAGCACCCGACCGTTCAGCCCGCCATCGAAGCACTGGAGGAGCAGCTGAAGCGTGACGCGGCGGGTAACGCATCGGCCCCGGCCGACGGCACCGATCGCGGCGGGCCAGCCCTCAAAGGCCGGCGCCGTCCATCATGAGTCTTGATCTCTACGTTGCTCTGAACCGACGAGACCTGCCGACCGCTGAAGACTGGGCGTCAACCGCACGCAGCCACGGCCTCACCTTGAACCTCGATACGTCGCTGAGCCCCGACACTTCCAGCGGTTACTGGCCCTGCCCCGACGCACGCGCGGGCTTCGAATATTCCATCGGGCCGCTCGATCAGGCTGAGGCCGATCACCTGGGGCTCTCGGCGGGTAACCGGAAACGCCTTCGGCCCTTTGATTCGCTGGCCGTGCTGAGCTGCCGGTCTGACAAGGATTTTGCGGTTGCGCAATGCGCCTCGGCGGTGCTTGCCAAGCGCTGCAACGGCCTGGTGATCGACGGCGAATCTGCCGCCGTGATGACGCCGGATCAGGCGATCGACTGGGTACAAGGCCGTTATGAACCACCGCCGGACAAGCGTCGCCCCGCCTTTCTCCCGCAGCGCCGGGTATCGGCAATGACGTGGGCAAGGCTCGGTTTGCTGGTGCTGATCGCAAGTTTCTGGCTGATCAGATGGGCAACCGGAATCTGACGCCGCCGCGCTTCACCCCCTCACCCGTTACTTGAACAACGCCGCCTCACGGTCGCGACCCGACGTATCGCGCGCGACCTGGGCCGGTTCCAGATGCCCGGAAAACAGGCTGGCTGCGATGATCATCGCGCCACCGACCCACTCCTTCACGCCCATCGCCTCGCCCGCCAGCCACCACGACGACAGCGCGGCGACGACCAGTTCGAACAGGAACAGCGCGATCGCGGCGTTGGCGCTGACGAAGGTGATGCCGTACTGCACGACCAGATTCACCACCACCAGCACGCCGCCGAGGATGATGAGCACGGCCCAGGTTTCCGGGCCGATGGCGGCGATTTCGCTCAGCGGCGACTCGCCGCGCAGCCAGGCGGCGAACGGGGCGACGGCGATGACGCCGAGGAATACCGCCATCACCTTCTGTTCGATGGCGATGTGGGCGGTGCGCCGCACCATCACGTTCACGCCGGCAAAGCAGATGCCGGCGCCCAGCCCCATCCATTCGGCCGAGCCCTGCGGCCAGGGCAGGCCCAGTTCGGGTCGCCACAGCATGACGACGGCGCCGGCCAGCGACAGCGCGATCACGCCGGCGCCGACGCGGCTCAGGCGTTCGCCGAGCAGCAGGCGCGACAGCAGCACCGTCCAGAGTGGCGACAGGTAGAACAGCAGCAGCACGCGCATCACCTCGCCGTCGAGCGCGCCGAGCACGTAGCCGAGGTTGGTGCCGGCGGCAGCCAGCGCGAGCGCGACCAGCCACAAGCTGGGGCGCGTCCTGCGCAGCACCGGCCACAGCGGAATCAGGCCGAACAGGAAGGCCAGCGCGTAGGTGATGAAGGTCGCCGTGACGCCACCCATGCCGGCCGCCTCGATGACGCGGTAGGGATACCAGATGAGACCCCAGACGATGCCGCCGCACAGCAGGGCAGCGGAAGGAAGGCGCCGCGAACGCGGCACGCGGGAAGCGAGCATGTGTACGTATACTTATATGGTGTGGGAAAAAGCCTGAAACGACGTCAAGCACGACGCCGGATTCTCTACGACCGGTGCGGATGCGCCCGGACAACCCCGCGAACCGATGGACCTTCACTCTGACTGACATGCCGAACGACACCCTGCCCGTCACGCCGCACCTGTCGCTGTTACAGCCCTATCCCTTTGAAAGACTGAAGGAATTGACTGCCGGCATCAGCGGCCCGGCGCATCTGCCGCTGGTGCGCCTGTCGATCGGCGAGCCGCAGCATGCCACGCCGCAGCTGATCAAGGATGCACTGACCGGCGCACTGGACGGCCTGTCGGTCTATCCGACGACGGCCGGGCTGGACGGGCTGCGCGAGTGTATCGCGGGCTGGATCACGCGCCGCTATCGTTTGCCGGCGGTCAGCGCGGCCACCCAGGTGCTGCCGGTGAATGGCTCGCGCGAGGCGCTGTTTTCGTTCGCGCAGAGCGTGGTCGACGCCAGCCGGCCGGATGCGGCGGTGCTGTCGCCCAACCCCTTCTATCAGATCTACGAAGGCGCGGCCCTGCTGGCCGGCGCGCAGATCCGCTTCTACAACCAGTTGCCGGACGATGACTTCGCCTGCAATTTCGACCGCATTCCGGACGCCGGGTGGAAAGGCGTGCAGCTGATCTACGTGTGCTCGCCGGCCAACCCGTGCGGCAAGGTGATGACGCTGGACGAATGGCGCACGCTGTTCGAGCTGGCCGACCGCCACGGCTTCGTCATTGCGTCGGACGAGTGCTATTCGGAAATCTATTTCGACGAAGACGCCCCGCCGCTCGGCGGCCTGCAGGCGGCGCACGCGCTCGGGCGCACCGCTTTCGAGCGATTGGTGGTGTTTTCCAGCCTGTCGAAACGCTCCAACGTGCCCGGTCTGCGCAGCGGTTTCGTGGCCGGCGATGCACGGCTGATCAAGCGCTTCCTGCTGTATCGCACCTATCACGGCAGCGCGATGGGGCTGGCGGTGCAGGCGGCCAGCGTCGCTGCCTGGTCGGACGAAGCTCACGTGCGCGACAACCGCGACCAGTACCGCGCCAAGTTCCACGCGGTACAGCCGCGCATCGCGTCGGTGATGCATGCGCCGATGCCCGATGCGAGTTTCTACCTGTGGGCGCGCACGCCGGCCGCCCTGGACGACACCGTGTTCGCCCGCCGGCTGCTCGCCGAATATAATGTGGCTGTTTTGCCCGGCAGCTATCTGGCGCGCGGCGCCGGCGGCGTCAATCCGGGCGCCGGCTTCGTCCGCATCGCCCTGGTTGCACCGGGCAGCCAGTGCCTCGAAGCGGCGGAGCGCATCGTGCAGTTCTGCCACGCGCTCTGAGCGCCGGTCCGACTGCTCCGGCCCATCGCTGCGGCAGCCACTTCAGTTTCTTTTTACATTTCAACGATTTATTACGGGACACCCGACATGCAGGCTGCACAACAGATCATCGAAACCGCCTTTGAAAACCGCACCCAGTACTCGCCCGGCAACGCACCGGCCGAGCTGTGCGAAGCGGTTGAATTCGTTCTTTCGCAACTCGACAGCGGCGCACTGCGCGTCGCCGAACGCATCGACGGCGACTGGGTGACCCACCAGTGGATCAAGAAGGCGGTGCTGCTGTCCTTCCGCCTGCAGGACAACTCGGTCAGCGAAGGCGGCGAAACCCGCTACTACGACAAGGTGCCGATGAAATTCGCCGGCTTCGACGAAGCGGCCTTCCGCGCCGGCGGCTTCCGCGTGGTGCCGCCGGCCAGCGTGCGCCGCGGCGCCTTCATTTCGAAGAATGTCGTGCTGATGCCCTCTTACGTGAACATCGGCGCCTATGTCGGCGAAGGCACCATGGTCGACACCTGGGCCACGGTCGGTTCGTGCGCCCAGATCGGCAAGAACGTGCACCTGTCGGGCGGTGTCGGCATCGGCGGCGTGCTGGAGCCGGTGCAGGCCAACCCGACCATCATCGGCGACAACTGCTTCATCGGCGCCCGCTCGGAAGTGGTCGAAGGCGTCATCGTCGAGGACAACAGCGTCATTTCGATGGGTGTCTACATCGGCCAGAGCACCAAGATCTACGACCGGGCGACCGGCGAGGTGACCTATGGCCGCGTGCCCGAAGGCTCGGTGGTGGTCAGCGGCAACCTGCCGTCGAGCGACGGCAAGTACAGCCTGTATTGCGCTGTCATCGTCAAGCGCGTCGATGCACAGACGCGCGCCAAGACCAGCATCAACGAACTTCTGCGGTCCTGATCACGGCCGCATGCACGATCGTCTCCCGCTGCAGCGGGAGACGCGCCAGAATCGTGGCGGATGACGTCATGACGCCGGGCAGCAACCGGCAGCGAAACACTGAGCAGTCGGAGGCACGATGATTCTGGACAAGCTGTTTCAAGTGATGGCGGACAAGAATGCCTCCGACATCTTCGTGTCGGCCGGCGCGCCGATCGCGATCAAGATCCAGGGCACGACGGTGCCGATAAACCAGCGCGTGATGGATCCGGAAACCATCCAGCGCATGGCGTACGAAATGCTCACGCCGGAGCAGCAGGCGCGTTTCGAGAAGACACGCGAACTGAATCTGTCGTTCGGCCGGCGCGATCTCGGCAATTTCCGGGTCAACATGTTCTGGCAGCGCGGCAGCATCGCGATGGTGGTGCGCTACATCCTGGGCGACATTCCGCCGCTCGACACGCTGGGCCTGCCGCCGGTGCTGTCCGAAGTCATCATGGAAAAGCGCGGCCTGGTGCTGGTGGTCGGTTCGACCGGTTCCGGCAAGTCGACGACGATGGCGGCGATGATCGATCACCGCAACCAGCACAAGTCCGGCCACATCCTGACGGTCGAAGACCCGATCGAATACCTGTTCAAGCACAAGAAGTCGATCGTCAATCAGCGCGAGATCGGCATGGACACCGAAGGCTGGGCGCCGGCGCTGAAGAACGCGATGCGCCAGGCGCCGGACTGCATCCTGATCGGCGAAATCCGCGATCTGGAAACCATGCAGGCCGCCCTCGCCTATGCCCAGACCGGCCACCTGTGTCTGGCCACGCTGCATGCCAACAATGCGCACCATGCGCTGAACCGCATCGTCAATTTCTTCCCGCTGGAAAGCCGGCAGCTGCTATTCCTCGATCTGGCGGTCACCTTGAAGGCCATCGTGTCGCAGCGGCTGGTGCGCAAGCCGGATGGCCGGCGCATGCCGGCGGTCGAAATCCTGCTCAACACGCGCCACATTTCCGAGCTGATCGACCGCGGCGAGGTCAACAGCGTGAAGGAAGCGATGGAACGCAGCATGGCGCCCGGCTCGCAAACCTTCGAGCAGGATCTGTTCCGGCTGTACCGCGAAGGTGAAATCACGCTCGACGAGGCCTTGTCGAATTCGGACTCGCCGACCAACCTGTCGTGGCTGATCAACAATTCGCAGTTCGGCGTGAATGAAACGCCGAAGAACGACGCACCTAAAGCGGACGAACCCGATCTTGAAACCACGGTGCCCGGCGGCGCCTCGTTCGCCGAGTTTTCGCTCAATCTGGAAGATGGCAGTCGGTAAGTGCCTTGCGGCGGCCGGCCGGCCCGGACGTCGCCGATGACCGATGTGGCCGCACCCGACGCCGACTCGCTCGCCGCCGACACCCTCGCGCTGACGAAGCAGTTGATCGCCCGGCGCTCCATCACGCCGGACGACGCCGGCTGTCTCGACATGATCGGTGCGCGTCTTGCCGCCATCGGGTTCAGGCTCGAACGCATGGACGCGGGTGGCGTGTCGAATCTGTGGGCGCGGCGCGGCACAAGCGGGCCGGTGTTCTGCTTCGCCGGCCACACCGACGTAGTGCCGACCGGGCCGCTCGATCAGTGGCGCAGCGATCCGTTCGTACCGGTGGTCCGTGACGGCCTGCTGATAGGGCGTGGTGCCGCGGACATGAAGGCCTCGCTGGCGGCGTTCGTGACCGCGACCGAAAGTTTCGTCGCGCGGCATCCGCAACACGCCGGTTCGATCGCCTTCCTGCTCACGTCGGACGAAGAAGGCGAGGCGCTGCACGGGTCGGCGCACGTGGTGCGGACGCTTGCGGCACGCGGCGAGCGGCTGGACTGGTGCGTGGTCGGCGAGCCGACCTCGGTCGATCGGCTGGGCGACATGGTGAAGAATGGCCGGCGCGGCTCGCTGTCGGGCGTGCTGACGGTGCGCGGCGTGCAGGGCCACATCGCCTACCCGCAACTGGCGCGCAACCCGATCCACGAATTCGGCCCGGCACTGGCCGAATTGGCGGCCCTGCGCTGGGACGACGGCAACGCGCACTTTCCGCCCACCTGCTGGCAGGTATCGAACATCAGCGCCGGCACCGGCGCGGGCAACATGATTCCCGGCACGCTGGAAGCGCGCTTCAACTTCCGCTTTTCGACCGCCAGCACACCGGCGTCGCTGCAGGCCCGACTGACCGAAGTGCTGGACCGCCATCTGAAGGATTACTCGCTGGACTGGACACTGGGCGGCCTGCCCTGGCTGACGCCGCCCGGCAGCCTGGTCGATGCGGCACTTGCCGCCATCCGCGAGGTCACCGGAGTCGAGGCGACGCTGTCGACCACTGGCGGCACGTCTGACGGACGATTCATCGCCGATATCTGTGCGCAGGTGCTTGAAATCGGCCCCTGCAATGCGACCATCCACAAACTGAATGAAGCCGTTGCAGTGGCCGACCTCGAACCGCTGTCACGCATCCATGCCACCCTGCTCGACCGACTGATCGGTCACTGAAACCTGCCATGACTGTCACCGCCCCTCCCGAACTGAACACCGTACGCGACTGGCTGCGCTATGCGGTCAGCCGCATGCGTGCGGCCGACGTCGCCTTCGGCCAGGGCTTCGTCGATGCCTATGACGAAGCCGCCTATCTGGTGCTGCACACGCTGCATCTGCCGCTCGACCGGCTGGAGCCCTTCCTTGACGCGCACCTGAGCGGTGCCGAATGCCGGGCGATCGCGCAGGTGCTGGACCGCCGCGTCACCGACCGCGAACCGGCCGCCTACATCACCGGCGAAGCCTGGCTCGGCCCGCTGCGCTTCAAGGTCGATTCGCGGGTCATCATTCCGCGCTCGCATATTTTCGAACTGATGCAGGATGGCTTCGAGCCCTGGCTCGACGACATGGCCGAAGGACCCGGCCATGTGCTCGACCTGTGCACCGGTTCCGCTTGTCTGGCCATCGCCGCGGCACATTACTTCCCGGAGGCGCAGGTCGACGCCGTCGATCTGTCGGCCGGCGCGCTCGAAGTCGCGGCGCTCAACGTCGCAGACCATGGCCTCGCCGACCGGGTGGAACTGCTGCACGGCGACCTGTTCGCCCCGCTCAAGGGGCGGCGCTACGGCCTCATCCTGTCCAATCCGCCCTATGTGACCGACGACGCGATGGCCGCGCTGCCCGACGAATTCCAGCGCGAACCGGCGATGGCGCTCGCTGCCGGCGCGGATGGCATGGACATCGTGCGGCGCATTGTCGCCGACGCGCGAACGCACCTGAATCCGGGCGGCCTGCTGCTGGTAGAAGTCGGTCACAACCAGGCCGAAACCGAACAGGCGCTGCCCGACCTGCCGCTGGTCTGGCTCGACACGCCGTCGGCCAGCGCGCCGGTGTTCCTGCTGCGGGCCGAAGACCTCGGCTGATGTCCGGGCTGCCGACGCCTCAAGCCCATCCGACCGGCCGCGCGCCCGGTGCGCTGTGGCGCCTGGTCGCACTGGCGGGCTTCGTCGTGCTGCTGGCGCTCGGGCTGGCGACATTGTCGTCACGCAGCGATGTCGGCACGCTGCACGGCGAACTCGCACCGGAAGTCGCCCGGCTGCTGGCGTTGCAGCGCCGCGGCGAGATCGAGCAGTTGCTGCGCGACCCGATCGAACGCGGAGTCATCACCGACGCGACAGTCAGCGATGATCAGGGCGGCATCGTCCTGCGCATCGGCAATCCGGGTTCCGCCGAAGAGGGCGTACTGATCCGGACCGAAGGTCCGCTGCGGCACAAAGCGGTACAGATCGGCTGGTTTTCTGTCGGCACGCAGCAGACCGGCGCCCATTCGCCGCTGCTCGCTCTCCTGCTGGGCGCGATCGCACTGGGGGCGCTGTGTCTCCTTGCGACGCAGGGCGCGCGCCTGATGATGGAGCGCCGGCTGGGCCGCTCGGTGAATGCCCTGACCGCGGCAACCCGGGCACTGGCCGCCGGCACGCCGCGGGCCGCGGCCGCGCTGCCTGCCGACGATGCGCTGGCGCCGCTTGATGCTGCGCTGGCGGCAGCCGGCGAAGCACTGCAACAGGAGCGCGACCGCCTTGCCGCGCAACTGGCACGGCTCGAGCGACTCGCGCTGTCGCACGACGAAGCGGAGTGGGAGTGGCAGCTCGACACCGGCGACATCTGGTACAGCGCACGCTTTCCATCGCTGCTGGGTTACGAGGCGGACGATGGCTTCAGCCAGCAGTTCAACTGGACCGCCGCCACGCATCCCGACGACGCAACCATCGTGCGGCGTGCGCGGGAGCGCCTGGTGGCGCGCGAGATCGAACGCAGCGACGACCCGATCCGCCTGCGCGCCCGCGACGGTACCTACCGCTGGTTCCGCCTGCGCGCGGTGGCCAGCCACGACGCCGCAGGCACGGCGGTGCGCCTGACCGGCACGCTCGAAGACGTGACGCGCGAGCGCATGACCCTCGATTCGCTGCGCGAAAGCGAGGCGCGGCTGTTCCACGCGGTGCGCGGTTCTTTCGACGGCGCCTGGGACTGGGACATCGGCGCCGGCCGCTACTACCTGTCGCCGCGACTGAGCGAACTGCTCGGCATGCAGCAGTCGCTGCAGCCGCAAACCCACGAACAGCTGCTGGAACGGGTGCATCCGGACGATCTGTCGCGACTCGAACATGCGATCGACGAACACTTCCTGCGGCGCGAGTCGTTCGACATCGAATACCGCATGCGACACGAAGCAGGTCACTACCTGTGGGTGCGCGACCGCGGTCTGGCGACCCGCAGCGACAAGGGGAAGGTGCTGCGCTTTTCCGGATCGATCACCGATATCACCGAGCGCAAGCGTGCCGAACACGCCACGCGCGCACTGGCGGCCGAAAAGCAGGCACTGCTCGACGATGTGCCGGTCGCCATCGTGTATGCGCGCAACGGTCGCATCGCCGACTGCAATCGCCGCTGCGAAGAGATTTTCGCCTACCGGCGCGATGAACTGATCGGCGAAACGGTCGGCCGTTTCTTCCACGACGAAGACGATCTCGACGCCCTGCTGCAGGGTGCTGGGTCGAGCGCGCCGGCACCGCACGCCCAGGAATCCGTGCTGTGCCGCGGTGACGGCAGCGCGCTGCACGCCTACATTTCGGTGCGACAGCTTGAACACGATGTCCAGGCAGGTGGCGAGACGATCTGGATCTTTTCCGACGACACGGCCCGGAGGCGCGCCCTTGACGCGGCGCGGCGCGAGGAGAACTTCTCTGCCGCGCTGGTGCGCAGCATGCCCGGCGCCTTCTTCCTGCTCGACGCAAGGGGCATGCTGCGGCAGTGGAACGAAAACCTGCAGGCCATCACCGGAATGTCGGCGGCTGACCTGCTCGGCAAGGCAACGCTTGACCTGTTTCCGCCCGAAAGCCACCGTCTGCTGAAGCGCCAGGCGCGGCGGGCACTGGTCCAGCTCGATGCCAGTTTCGAAGCCGACCTGCTGGCGGCCGATGGCGAGCCGCGCGCCCACGCCTTCAGCCTGTACCGCATCGACCTCGACGGTTTGCCGCACCTGCTCGGCACCGGACTCGACATCCGCGCACAGAAGGAAGCCGAACGCAGCGTGGTCGCACTGAACCAGCGCCTGGAAACCCGGGTGCGCGAACGAACGGCTGAACTGCTGACCGCCATGCGCGAACTGGAAAGCTTCAGCTATTCGATTTCGCACGATCTGGCTGCACCGTTACGGGGCATCGACGGCTTCTCGCGCATGATCGAGGAAGACTATGCCGAGAAACTCGACGACCGCGGCCGCGACTATCTGCAGCGCATCCGCGCCGCCACCCAGCGCATGCACCGGCTGATCGACGACCTGCTCGGCCTGGCACGCATCACCCGCAATGAAATGAACAGGCAGAACGTCGACGTCAGTGCACTGGCGCGCGACATTGCTGCAGAAATGACGCGCAGCGAACCTCAGCGGCGGGCAGAATTCCTCATTCAGCCGTCGATGCGCGTGTATGCTGACGCGAATCTGTTGCGTATCGCATTGGATAATTTGTTGCGTAACGCATGGAAATTCACCGGTCGCCACGAGGCTGCACGCATCGAAATCGGCTGCTTGCAACACGATCGGGAGCTCGTGTATTTTGTGAAAGATGACGGCGCAGGATTCGATATGCGGTACGCATCCAAGCTATTCGGACCATTCCAGCGTCTGCATTCGGTCGGCGACTTCACCGGCAGCGGAATCGGGCTTGCGATCGTGCACCGGATCGTCCATCGACATGGCGGCCGTATATGGGCTGAAGCAGAAGTCGAACGCGGGGCATGCTTTTATTTCACGCTCGAGTCCGTTCCGGCCGGAAACGGATGACCTTGGACTGGTTCTCTTATGGCAAGCGAACGCCCGATACTGCTGGTTGAAGACAATCCCGACGATGAAGCGCTGACGCTGCGGGCGTTCAACAAGAACCGCATCGCCAACGAGGTCATCGTGGCGCGCGACGGCGTCGAGGCGCTCGACTACCTGTTCGGTACCGGCAGCCACGCCGGGCGTGATCTTTCGGTGGCCCCGGCGGTCGTGTTGCTGGACCTGAAACTGCCCCGCGTCGATGGTCTCGAAGTGCTGCGCCGCGTACGCGCAGACGCCCGCACCAACCTGCTCCCGGTCGTCATCCTGACCACCTCGCGCGAACAGCAGGACATCTACGAGGCTTACCAGCTCGGCGCCAACAGCTACATCCGCAAACCGGTCGATTTCGAAAAGTTCATCTACGCGGTCGGCCAGCTCGGCCTGTACTGGCTGGTGCTGAACGAACCGGTCGATCCGCCCGGAGTTTGACCGGCCAAGCCCCTCCGGCAGACCCATGACCGGGGAATCGCGAAATGCGGACATCCCTCTGGCTGTGGCAGGAGCCGACCTCGCCTTGATGTAACTGTTGCACAACCATGGTCGCTGAACGACCGCGATTTCTGTGGGAGCGGCGGCCTGTGGAAGCGGCGGCCTCGCCGCGATACTCACGCTGCACAACGACCATCTCGGCACTGATCGCGGCGAGGCCGCCGCTCCCACAACGCCGCTCCCACAGGTGACGCCGCTACACCGGTGAAGCCACTTCCGCAGGGGACTTCACGCCCGGCGCGACCGCGCGATCTGGCGCGACAGCATGATCACCGGCAGCAATCCGACCGCGACGATGGTCAGCGCGGCAGTCGATGCTTCCTGCAGCCGTTCGTCGCTGGCCAGCGTGTAGGCCTGGGTGGCCAGCGTGTCGAAGTTGAACGGGCGCATGACCAGCGTGGCCGGCAGTTCCTTCATCACATCGACGAACACCAGCAGCGCGGCGGTCAGCAGGCTGCCGCGCAGCATCGGCCAGTGCACGCGGCGCAGCGTGGCGCCGGCGCCCAGCCCGAGACTGCGCGCCGCTTCGTCCATGCTGGGCGTGATGCGCGCCAGACCGGATTCGACCGACTGCAGCGACACGGTCAGAAAGCGCGCCAGATACGCGTAGACCAGTGCGCCGATGCCACCGGTCAGCAGCAGACCCGGGTTGTTGCCGGTCCACTGCAGCCACAGCCCGGACAGCACATGATCGAGCCGGGTGACCGGAATCAGGATGCCGACTGCAATCACCGCACCCGGCACGGCGTAGCCGAGGCCGACCACCGAACGCGCCAGTGCAACCATGCGCGAGCGGCTGCTGCGCGCGGCATAGGCCAGCAGCAGCGCCAGCGCCACGGCGAGGACGCTGGCGGCAGCAGCCAACGTGAAGCTGTTCGCCGCGAGACGGATGAAGCGCTGGCCGAACTGCGCATCCCCTTCGGACATCGCCCAACTCAGCAGCACACCGGCCGGCACGATGAACCCGGCCGCCAGCGGCAGCAGGCACAGCCCGGTGACCAGCCAGCCGGCGCCCCGACCCAGCGTGTGGCGACGCGCGCTGGCGCCGGCCCGACCGCTGTCATTGAAGCGCGCGGCGCCGCGCGTGAGCCGCTCCGCCAGCAACAGCATGGCGACGAAACCGAGCAGCAGCGCGGC
This sequence comes from Methyloversatilis sp. RAC08, assembly GCF_001713355.1. NCBI lineage: Bacteria > Pseudomonadati > Pseudomonadota > Betaproteobacteria > Nitrosomonadales > Sterolibacteriaceae > Methyloversatilis > Methyloversatilis sp. RAC08. Next base: position 216,092 of record NZ_CP016448.1, read on the forward strand.
CAGCTGGGCAGCCGCGACACGGTCGCCGAGCGAAAACCAGGCGCGGTAGATGCCGGTGGTGAAGGTCTGCACGCCGAAGTAGCTCACCGCACCGTAGTCGGCCAGCGTTTCCATCAGCGCGAGCGACACGCCGGCCACGATGGCCGGGCGCGCCAGCGGCAGCGACACGCGGAAGAACGCCGCCCAGGCGCCCTGCCCCAGCATGCGCGCGGCCTCGGTCAGGCCGGCCGCCCGTTCGAGCAGCGATTGCCGCGTCAGCAGATAGACGTAGGGGTAGAGCACGGCGATGAACATGCAGGCCGCGCCGCCGGTCGTGCGGACATCGGGAAACCAGTAGTCGCCGCGTTCCCAGCCGAAGGTATCGCGCAGCGCGGTCTGCACCGGGCCGACGAACTGCAGCAGATCGGTATAGGTGTAGGCCATCACGTAGGCGGGGGTGGCCAGCGGCAGCACCAGCGCCCAGTCGAGCACGCGCCGGCCGGGAAATTCCCACATCACACTGGCCCACGCGGTCGACACGCCGATCAGCGCGGTACCCAGACCGACCCACAGGCACAGCCACAGCGTGCTGGCAACGTACTCCGGCAATACGGTCGAGGCCAGATGCGACCAGGTACCCGACGTTCCGCCTTGCAGCAGGTTGACCAGCACCGAAATGACCGGCGCCGCCACGAGCAGCGCAAGCAGCAGTGCGATCAGCGACAGCAGTGAGAGGCGACGCAGGTGCAAGGGGCGGTGTGTGGTGCGTGCAGGGAGCCCCCCGGAACAGACGATGCGCAGGGAGCGGATTAGCAGCATTATAATTGAGAGCTATTATCGATATCGGCCGGCAGCGGGTTTTTCCGCGCAACGGCGTTCACACTGCGGAGCCATGCCACAACTTGTGCTTGATTCAGTCCGGATCGCCTACGGCCAGACCGGAGTGGTGCACGACCTTTCGCTGAGTCTGGCGCGCGGCCGCATCGGTTGCCTGCTCGGCCCGTCCGGCTGCGGCAAGACCTCGGTGTTGCGCGCCATCGCCGGTTTCGAACCGCTGCAGGGCGGAACCATCGCGATCAACGGCGAAATCGTGTCATCGGCGACCACGCATCGCGCACCTGAACGCCGGCGCGTCGGCATGGTGTTCCAGGACTTTGCGCTGTTCCCGCATCTGAGCGTGGCTGACAACGTCGCCTTCGGTCTGGTCGAAGGTTCGCGTGCCGCGCGTCGCGCACGCGCCGAAGAGATGCTTGCGGTGGTCGGCCTGGCCGAACACGCAGACAAGTTTCCGCACCAGCTGTCGGGCGGCCAGCAGCAACGCGTGGCACTGGCGCGCGCACTGGCACCCGACCCGGAACTGCTGCTGCTGGACGAGCCCTTCTCCAGCCTTGACGTCGAACTTCGTTCCCGCCTGGCCATAGATCTGCGCGACATCCTGAAGGAACGCGGCATCACCGCCATTCTGGTCACGCACGACCAGCAGGAAGCGTTCGTGATCGCCGACGAAATCGGCGTGATGCAGGCCGGACGCCTGCAGCAATGGGACAGCGCCTACAACCTCTACCATCGCCCGGAAAGCCGTTTCGTGGCCGATTTCGTCGGCCAGGGCGTATTCCTGCCCGGCCGGCTGCGCAGCGACAACGAGGTGGAACTGGAACTGGGCATCCTGCGCAGCGAGTTCCCGTTCGCCTGCGAAGATGACTGCCCGCGCTGCATGGCCGACAGTCAGGTCGATGTGCTGCTGCGACCGGACGATCTCGTGCACGACGACGCGGCACTGCTGCGCGCCGAGGTGATCGCAAAATCCTTTCGCGGCGCGGAGTTCCTGTACACCTTGCGGCTGGCGTCGGGCCGGCGGGTGTTGTCGCTGGTGCCATCGCACCACAACCACGCAATCGGCGAATTCATCGGCATCCGGCTCGACGCCGACCACGTGGTCGCCTTCCGTCATCCGGAATCGGCCACCGACCATCCGTGATCCCCTGGCTTGAACCCGGAGCGCCCTTTCCATCGGTTGAAAGGGCGCTGCGCGATCCCGACGGGCTGCTCGCCGCCGGCCTCGAGCTGACGCCGGATCGCATACTGGACGCCTACCGCCGAGGCATCTTTCCGTGGTTTTCCGAAGGCCAGCCTGTGCTGTGGTGGAGTCCGGATCCGCGCATGGTGCTGGTGCCGTCCGAAATCCGCATCACGCGTTCGATGCTCAAGGTGCTGCGCAACCGGCCGTACGAGGTGCGCTGCGACAGCGCGTTCGAGTCGGTCATGCGCGCCTGTGCAGCGCCGCGAGAGGGTCAGGCCGGGACCTGGATCAGCGACGAAATGATCGAGGCCTACGGCGCACTGCACGAGCGCGGCTACGTGCACAGCGTGGAAACCTGGATCGACGGCCGGCTGGCCGGCGGGCTGTACGGCATGGCGATCGGCCGCATGTTCTACGGCGAGTCGATGTTCTCGACCGAGCGCGACGCATCCAAGATTGCGCTCGTTCATCTGGCGCGCTATCTTGAATCGCAGGGATTCGGGCTGATCGACTGCCAGATGAACACCGACCACCTTGGCAGCATGGGCGGTCGTGAAATACCGCGGCGCGAATTCTGCCGCGTCATGGCACAGTGCATCACTGACGGGCCGATGCCCGGACGCTGGCCGACTGACCTTATTCCACCTTACTTTCGCACCTGAATCCGTTCGACGCGATGGCGCTTCTCAAGGACCTTCCATTCACCTCGCTGCAGTTCTACGCCACGGCGCCGTACGCCTGCTCGTACCTGCCGGGTCGCACCGCGCGCTCGCAGGTGGCGACACCGTCGAACCTGATCGATGCCAACCTGTACAGCGATCTGGTGCGGACCGGCTTCCGGCGCAGCGGCGTATTCACCTACCGACCCTACTGCGACGCCTGCCGCGCCTGCACGCCGGTGCGCGTGCGGGTGGACGAATTCAGGTCCACACGCAGCCAGCGGCGCGCGCTGACCCATCACGCCAACCTGCAGACGCGCGAAGCGCCGCTCGCCTTCCGCGACGAGCACTACGACCTTTACCAGCGCTACCAGTCGAGCCGGCACAGCGGTGGCGGCATGGACCAGGATTCGCGCGAGCAGTATTCGCACTTCCTGCTGCAGAGCCACGTCGATACGCGGCTGATCGAATTCCGCGAAGGCCATGCCACCGACGGCCCGCTGCGCATCGTCAGCATCGTCGACATCCTCGATGACGGCCTGTCGTCCGTGTACACCTATTACGACCCCGATGTGCCGGGTGCCAGCTACGGCACCTACAACATCCTGTGGCAGATCGACCTGGCACGCCTGCTCGGCCTGAGCTACCTGTATCTGGGCTACTGGATAGAAGACAGTCCGAAAATGGCCTACAAGGCGCGCTTCCAGCCGCTCGAAGGCCGCGTGAACGGCGATTGGCGACTGCTCGACGACCTTACGCCCGAATGAGGTGGCGGCATCATCGCCGCCCGCCTCCGTCTCCCGAACGCCTGTCTTCCGGATTTTTCCCATGCTCTATCCGCTGCTGCGGCCGCTGCTGTTTTCACTCGACGCCGAACGCGCCCACGACCTGACACTGGCCACGCTGTCGCGCGCGCCATCGCTGATTCCGGCGCAGCACCTGCCGGCCCGGCCGGTGCAGTGCATGGGCCTGACATTCCCGAATCCGGTTGGCCTGGCCGCCGGGCTGGACAAGAACGGCGCCGCGATCGACGGGTTGGCGCGGCTCGGCTTCGGCTTCATCGAAATCGGCACGATCACGCCGCGCCCGCAGCCGGGCAACCCCAAGCCGCGCATGTTCCGGCTGCCGGCAGCGCAGGGCATCATCAACCGCATGGGCTTCAACAACCTCGGGCTGGACGTGCTGATCGGGAATGTCGAACATTCGACTTTCGTGCGCGACGGCGGCATTCTCGGCATCAATATCGGCAAGAACGCCGATACGCCGATCGAGCGCGCCGTCGATGACTACCTGATCGGCCTGCGCGGCGCGCATGCGCACGCGAGCTATATCACGGTCAACATTTCCAGCCCGAACACGAAGAATCTGCGTCAGCTGCAAGGCAGCGACGAGTTGAATGCGCTGCTCGGCGCACTTGATGCCGAGCGGCAGACGCTGGATGCCGGCGCCGGCCGGCGCGTTCCGCTGGCGCTGAAAATCGCGCCTGACCTCGACGAGGCGCAGATCGATGCCATCGCCGAGGCTGCCGTACGCCACCACATCGACGCACTGATCGCCACCAACACCACGCTGTCGCGCGAAGGCGTCGAAATGCTGCCACACGGCGCGGAAACCGGCGGCCTGTCGGGCGCGCCGGTGCGCAGCCGATCGACGGCGGTGCTGGCCGCGCTGTCGCAGCGGCTGGCCGGCCGCGTGGCGCTAATCGGCGTCGGCGGCATAACCGAAGGCCGCCATGCGCGGGAGAAGATCGACGCCGGCGCGCAGCTGGTGCAGCTCTACAGCGGCCTGATCTATCGCGGCCCGACGCTGGTGGCCGAGGCGGCGGCGGCACTGCGCTGAGCGCCCAATATTCGGGAATTTTTCCCGAGTTCAGCGTCGCTCGTCCAGGTCATCCGGAGGCGTAAGGCCTTGTCCATTCGCCATCCGGGACACGCGAGCAGCCCGGATCGCCTGAATTCACTGGCGTCACAAGCACCGCCAATTGAAGTAAAGTCCGCCGCTGCCTCGCAGTTCGCCGCTTTCGACATGCCCGGGCCCTGTCTGCACGCAACAGATGAATCCAGACTCGCTTCTTCGCCCGCCCTACATCGCCTACTTCCGGGATTTTTCCGGCCTGCGCTCGCCGTTCTGGATTGCGGCGCTGGTGCTGTCCGTCCTGTTTCATGCCTATGTCGTGTGGCAGGCATCGCACTACATGCCGCCGCCGCCCGAAGCGGAAGAACTCCGGGTCGACGTGCGCATGATCGAGCCGCCACCACCACCTCCTCCTCCTCCTCCGCCGGTGGTGGTCGTACCGCCTCCGCCGGCACCGCCGCCGCCAAAACCGGTGCCCAAGCCGCCGAAGGAAGTGCCACGTCAGCCACCCCCGCCGATCGTGGCGGCGCCGCCGGCACCCGCTGCACCGGCTGAGCGTGTTGTGCCGGCTCAACCGGAGCCGACGCCACTGCCACCGATCGACGTGCCACCACCGCCACCGGCCCCACCACCCCAGGTCACCGCGCCGCCTGTGCCGGCTGCGCCGGCCGAAGACCTGAATGCGCTGATCGACGGGTTCGGTCGAGATCTGCTGCGCGCGTTCGAAGCGAACAAGATCTACCCGCGCGTGGCGCAGATGCGCAACATCGAAGGCAAGCTGAAGCTGAAGCTGTTCTTTGAGAATGGCGAGTTGGTCAACGTCGTGGTCGTCGAAGGCAGCGGAAACAAGCTGCTGGACGACGCCGCAATAGCCGACGGGCGCAAACTCAAGTCACTTGTAATGCCGGGCAGGCTGACGCGGGAAACGTTTACTCGCGAGTGGTGGGTCAATTACACGCTGAAGTAGGGACGCCGGCTCAAACCCGGTAGTAGTCGCGGTACCAGCGCACGAAGCGCGCCACACCCTCGCCGATCGCTGTGCCCGGCATGAAGCCGGTCCACTCGATCAGTTCCGACACGTCAGCATAGGTCGCCGGCACGTCGCCCGGCTGCATCGGCAGCAGATTTTTCTGCGCCGCTATGCCGACGGCGTCCTCGATGGCTGCGATGAAATCCATCAGCAGCACCGGGCCCTGATTGCCGATGTTGAATACCCGGTAGGGCGCGCGCGAATGGCCGGGATGCGGCGCCAGCGGATCGAATGCCGGATCGGCTTCGGCAGCGCGATCGAGCGTGCGGATGACCCCTTCGGCAATGTCGTCGACGTAGGTGAAATCGCGCTGCATCCGGCCGTGATTGAACACGTCGATCGGCCGCCCTTCGAGAATGGCCCGGGTGAACAGGAACAGTGCCATGTCGGGTCGGCCCCACGGTCCATATACGGTGAAGAAGCGCAGACCGGTGGTCGGCAGGCCATACAGATGGCTGTAGGTGTGCGCCATCAGCTCGTTGGCCTTCTTGGTCGCGGCGTAAAGGCTGACCGGGTGATCGACGCTGTCGGCTTCCGAAAACGGCATCTTCTCGTTGCCGCCGTAAACGCTGGAACTGCTGGCATAGACCAGATGCGCGACGCCGGCGTGACGGCAACCTTCGAGCACGTTCATGAAGCCGACGATGTTGGCGTCGATGTAGGCATCCGGGTTCTGCAGCGAATAGCGCACGCCGGCCTGGGCCGCCAGATGCACGACACGGTCAAACCCTTCGGCAGCAAACAGCGCCGCCATGCCCGGGCGGTCCTCGACGCCCATCTTCACGAAGCGGAACGCCGGGTGCGGCGTCAGCCGCGCCAGCCGGGCCTCTTTCAGCCGCACATCGTAGTAGTCGTTCAGGTTGTCGAGCCCGACCACCTCGTCGCCGCGCTCGAGCAGGCGCTGCGCCACATGCATGCCGATAAAACCGGCCGCGCCGGTCAGCAGGACTTTCATGGGTGAATCCTCACGGCCGGCCGATGGCCGAGTATTCGATGCCGAAGCTGCGCGGCACGTCCGGCTCGTAAAGATTGCGCCCGTCGAAGATCACCGGCTGCTTGAGCGTCGTCCGGATCCGCTCGAAGTCCGGGCTGCGGAATTCCTTCCACTCGGTCACGATCACCAGCGCGTCCGCATCTTCCAGCGCATCCATCGGCTTGTCGGCATAGCTCAGCCGCGGCTCGTCTGCGTAGATGCGCTGCGTCTCCGTCATCGCCACCGGGTCGTACGCCCTCACCGTCGCACCGCGCCTGAACAGCTCGCCGATGATCACCCGGCTCGGTGCTTCGCGCATGTCGTCGGTGTTCGGCTTGAACGCCAGGCCCCACAGCGCGAAACGACGACCCGACAGGTCTTCGCCGAACTTCGCGACGATCTTGTCCACCAGCACCCGCTTCTGAGCGTCGTTGGCGTCTTCGACCGCCTGCAGCACCTTCAGCGTCTGCCCCTCGTCGCGCGCCGTGCGGATCAGCGCCTTCACGTCCTTCGGAAAGCAGCTGCCGCCGTAGCCGCAGCCGGCATACAGGAAGTGGTAGCCGATGCGCGGGTCGCTGCCGATGCCCTGGCGCACCATTTCGATGTCCGCGCCCATACGGTCGGCCAGCAGTGCCAGTTCGTTCATGAAGCTGATGCGCGTCGCCAGCATCGCATTGGCTGCGTACTTGGTCAGTTCAGCGCTGCGCAGGTCCATCACCACCAGCTTGTCGCGGTTGCGCTGGAACGGCGCGTACAGCGCGCGCATCAGGTGGATCGCTCGCTCGTCGTCGGCGCCCACGACGATGCGGTCCGGCCGCATGAAGTCTTCCACCGCCGCGCCTTCCTTCAGGAACTCCGGGTTGGACACGACCGCGAATTCGACTTCATTGCCGCGTTTCGCCAGTTCGTCGGCGATCGCCGCCTTCACCTTGTCCGCCGTGCCCACCGGCACCGTGCTCTTGTCGACCACCACCTTGTAGTCGGTCATCAGCCGGCCGATGCTGCGCGCCGCCGCCAGCACGTACTGCAGGTCGGCCGAGCCGTCTTCGTCCGGCGGCGTGCCCACCGCGATGAACTGGATGGTGCCGAAGCGCACCGCCTCGGCCACGTCGGTCGTGAAGTGCAGACGCCCGGCTTCCACGTTTCGCGCCACCACCGCGTCGAGCCCCGGCTCGTGGATCGGAATGCCGCCCTCGTTCAGGATGCGGATCTTCTCCGGATCCAGGTCCAGGCACAGCACGTCGTTGCCCATCTCGGCCATGCAGGCCCCGGACACCAGGCCCACGTACCCGGTGCCGATTACGGTGATCTTCATTCAGTCAGCCCTGAAAAGTTTCGGAAATCGGTGCGGCTCACCGCCGGATCAGTCAGCATCGAGCGCAGCCAGCAGCGCCTGCAAAGTCGCTTCGCCCAGCCGCCTGCTGCGCGCTGCCGACCAGCCGAAAAGCCCATCCGGCAGGTTGGCGTTGTCCTTGAACGGCATTTCGAGCGTCAACGACAGGCAACCGAACTGCTGAAAGACCCACTTCGAAGCCAGCGTGAGCATTTCGTCGCTGAAGCGATCGGGCGCATAACCGCGCTCGGTCTGGAAATCCGGCGTCACCGCACGCAGGGTGTCCGAAAAGCGCTTTTCGGTCCGCGCGTGTGCATCAGAGAAGCCGGGCACCATGCCGTTGCCGTCGACAAAGACGAACGGTAGTGTCTCGTCGCCATGGATGTCGAGGAACACGTCCACACCGGTGCCCAGCATGCGCGCCCTGACCAAAGCCACTTCCGGGCTGTCGGTCAGGTCCGGCTCGCGCCAGGCACGGTTCAGATTGACGCCGCGAGCGTTGGTACGCAGATTGCCGCGCACCGAGCCGTCCGGATTCATGTTCGGTACCACGAAAAAACAGGCGCGCTCAAGAAGCCTGCGCGACACCGGGTCTGACGTGTCGTAAAGCCGCTCGAGCAGGCCTTCGACGAAAAATTCCGCCATGGTTTCACCCGGATGTTGCCGGGCGATGACCCAGATCCGGCGCTTGCCGGGCGCCGCGCGGCCGATCGTGATCAGGTTCAGGTCACGCCCATCCGGTGTCGCGCCGAGGTCGCTGACGGTCGCCACCGGCGATGCATCGGCCGTGCCGAGCAGATCGAGGTGACGCTCCCACGGAAAAGGTTCGAAGTAGGCGAAATAGACGCTGTCGAAATCCGGCGTCAGGCCGAATACGTAGTGCTGGCCGTCGTAATGGCCCGACTGCAGGCGGAACCAGTTGCGCCGGTCATAGGACGCCACGACGCGGTAGCCCTCCCAGCCACCCGCAAAGGTGGCCTGCCCGGCGTTCTCGAACACCAGCGTGCAGGCCTGCGCGCGCGCGCCCTGCAGGCGGAAGTGAAACCACTGGCGAACGTCGGCTGCGTTGTCGTCGCGCAACCGCAGGCGGATGTTCGAAGGGTTCGATACATCGACGACCTCGATGGCGCCGCTGTCGAACTGGCTGCTGATTCTGATCAAGAGTGCGCTCCAAAGTGATCCGCGGGCGAGTATACCGGCCGACTCGCCGGCCCGGCTTGGTAGAATCCGCGCTCAGCTTCCGGACCCCGATATGAAACGCACCCGATTTTCCCGCCGTGGCGGCCTCGGCCAGGACGCCGCCCAGCTCACCCGTCTTGCCGACGGACTGGCGTTGTCGGCCAGCCGTGTCGAAGACCGTTATTGGGAGTCGCGACTGACCGAACTGGTGGCCCGATTGCTTGCCGACCGCAACGAAGAAACGCTCAGCGGCGCGCTCGATCACCTGTGGAAGGACAATCCGGCTGCTTATGATGAACTGGCCGATGCGATCGAAGCCGGTGTCGAATGCGGCCTGCCCGGCAAGACCGCGCAGGACTGGGACGCGGTCGTATTCACGGCACCGCTGCTTGCGTGGTCGCGCTTTTCCATTCCGGCCGGTCCGATCGCCGCGCCGCTGCTCGACACGCTGCGCACGCAGCTCGGCGCTCACGTGATGAGCGCGCACGCGAAAATCGCACTGGCCGACTACCTGTTCAGCCCGGATCAGCTGCCGCGCGGCTATGTCGAGGCGCGCGACCTGAGCGACGATCTGGGCGAAGCCGCCCTCGCCGGCATTGACCTGAAGCTTGAAGCCGAATCGATGGGTGAAACCAGCAGCTTCCTGTCGGACACCCGCTACCTGATCGGGATTGCGATTGCGCCGCGCGGCGCGGCGCTGTTCCGCTGGCAGGAGGCCGACGGTGCGCGCGAGGATGCGGTGAAGCAGTGGCAGACCCAGGGCGCAGCGGCGCTGGCACCGATGATGCAGGGCTGCGCCTACGAGTTGCTGGCGCCGAACGCCTTCCATACCGCCTGCCGCGACGCCGATCGCGCCTCGCGTGCCTATTCGCTGCACGCCTCGGTGTCTTTCCTCGAAGGTGCGCTGAACACGAAGGCCAGTGGATTGCGCGCCATCATCGCGCCCTTCCACGACCAGCAGCTGGAGGAATACCGCATCAGCTTCACCGTCGGCGAGTCGAATGAAGTCGTGCACGGCGTGGTGTGGGCGCTGCTCGGCGCAGAAGACGAAGAAAGCGACATCGTCGGCGAGATCGAGGGCGTGCTGCGCAGCTGCGGCGTGACCGACATTCTGGTGCTCGACCATCGCATGCCGATGGAGTACTGCGACGACTGCGGCGCCCCGATGTACGCCGATGCCGACGGCCAGCCGGTGCACGCCGGTCTGCCGGAAGACGGCGAACAGGCGCCTGCACATCTGCATTGACCGAATCTGCCTTGACCGCACCGACTGCCCCGATGGGGCGGTCGTCGGCCCCACGGTCGTACCCTCTCTTTTCAGTCTGAAGCCATGTCGCTCGAAACCGAAGTCGCCCGCCGGCGCACCTTTGCCATCATTTCCCACCCGGACGCGGGCAAGACCACGCTGACCGAAAAGCTGCTGCTGTTCGCAGGCGCGATCCAGATCGCCGGCAGCGTGAAGGCGCGCAAGGCGGCGCGTCACGCCACGTCGGACTGGATGGAAATCGAGAAGCAGCGTGGCATTTCGGTAGCCAGCTCGGTGATGCAGATGGAGTACCGCGACTGCATCGTGAACCTGCTCGACACACCGGGCCACCGCGACTTCTCGGAAGACACCTACCGCGTGCTGACCGCCGTGGATGCGGCGCTGATGGTGATCGACGCCGCCAATGGCGTCGAAGCACAGACCCTGCGACTGCTCGAAGTCTGCCGCGCGCGCAACACGCCCATCATCACCTTCATCAACAAGATGGATCGCGAAGTGCGCGCGCCGCTCGACCTGATCGACGAGCTGGAGCGCACGCTGGGCATGGACGTCGCACCCTTCACCTGGCCGCTCGGCATGGGCAAGGAGTTTGCAGGTGTGTATGAAATGCACGCCGACCGCATGCGCGTGTTCCGCGCGGGTGAAGACCGCATTTCCGGCAAGGAGGAGACGCTGCAGGGTCTGGATAACCCGGAAATCGCAAAACGCTACCCGATGCAGCTTGCAACGGCGCACAACGAGATCGACCTGGTGCGCGATGCCGCCCCGCCCTTCGACCGGGCCGAATTCCTGGCCGGCCGGCAGACACCGGTGTTCTTCGGTTCGGCGATCAACAACTTCGGCGTCAAGGAAGTGCTGGACGCGCTGGTCGAACTGGCGCCGCCGCCCGGCGCGCGGCCGGCCATACAGCGCCGGGTCGAGCCGAACGAGGCAAAGCTGTCCGGCGTGGTGTTCAAGATCCAGGCCAATATGGATCCGTCGCACCGCGACCGCATCGCATTCGTGCGCGTGTGCTCCGGTCACTTCCAGCGCGGCATGAAGCTCAAGGTCAGTCGCAACGGCAAGGAAATCCGGCCGAACAATGTGGTCACCTTCCTGTCGCAGCGGCGCGAACTTCTGGAAGAAGCCTACGCCGGCGACATCATCGGCATTCCGAACCACGGCACGCTGCAGCTGGGTGACACATTGACCGAAGGCGAAACGCTGCAATTCACCGGGCTGCCCTTCTTCGCACCCGAATTGTTCCAGGGTGTTGAAATACGTGATCCCTTGAGAACCAAGCAGTTGCGTTCAGGTCTTGAACAATTGGGTGAAGAAGGCGCCATCCAGGTGTTCCGGCCGCTGGCGGGCGGCACGCTGCTGCTGGGCGCCGTCGGCCAACTGCAGTTCGAGGTGGTGATCCACCGGCTGAAGGCGGAATACGGTGTTGACGCGCGACTGGAAGGCACGCGCTACTGCATGGCGCGCTGGGTGACCTGCGACGACGAACGCGAGCTGAAGCGCTTCATCGACGCCAATGCGCACCGCATTGCCTACGACGCGGTGAATGCGCCGGCCTTTCTCGCCACGATGAATGCCGAATTGCGGGTGGCGCAGGAAAAATGGACCAAGATCAAATTCCACGCCATGCGCGAACATGCGGGCCTGATGTTCGCCAGCCACTGAAGCACCAGCGACACACTACTGCCCCATCGGCATGATGCCGTTGCCGACCAGCACCTGGGTGACGGTACCGTCGGCGCTGGTGGCGAAGCTGACCGGCGTGTTGGCCGGAATGTCGGCAAGGGTCCGGCCCTTGCCCAGCCGACCCTGTTTATCGACGATGAAGATGACGGTATTGGCGTTTCCCTTGTAGCGCTTGCCGTTGATCGTCATCGCGCCGGTAGCCGTATCGATGTTGCTGACGTAGCCCTGCTGCTCGTACAGCGACGGATTCGATAACGGATGCAGCGGCTCGGCCGCCTGCAGTGGCAGCGTGACTGCGCCGCACAGCGAAGCGGCGAGGATGTGGCGGATGGTCATATTCATGTTCAGTCTCCGATGATTTCTTTCCACGACACCCGGCCGGCGCGCAAGCCGTCCGACACCGCGCGCGAGCGTGCAGTGCCATCCGAGCCGCCGACGATCTGCTGCTTGCCGATCTGCAGCGGGCTGCCGGGCAGGCTGTCTGTGCTGTAGCCGCTGCCGACGACACGGCGGCTGGTGCTGCCTTCGGTATGCGTCACCTGGTCGCTCGCATCGACGACGCCATTGCGGGTGAAATCGAACACATCGAAATCCTGCCGGCCGCCGGTGAAGGGATTCACGCCCATCACCCAGCCACGGCCGCCAGGTTCGCATGGATTGCTGCTCGGAATGAGCGTGCTGGCGAACAAGGTTGTGGCACCCAGTACCGGCGGGTTGATGATGCGTTCGCCTTCGGCACCGGCCGTCGGCGACTGCAGATCGATGTACCAGCCGCGCTTGGCGCTCATGCTGGTGCCGCCGGTGGTGTCACCCGGCTTGGAGATCACGCGGTAATTGTCGCCCTGCCCGGTCGAGCCCTCCTGCAGGATGACACGCGCGGCCAGATTGCTGCGACTGCCGATCCGGGTGCCGGTGTCGTTCACGCCATACCAGGTCTGCGCGGCGGTACTGCCTGGATCGGACGTCGCCAGATAGCGGCCGGTACCGAAAAATATCCACAACTTCCGGTCGGCCGGATTGAAACCGATGCTGACGCCGCCGGTGATCGGCTGCACCGCATCGGTCGAGCTGCGCGCCGTGAACAATGACCGCGGCGCGGCGACGGTACCGTAGCCGGTGCGCCACTGCGCCGGATCGCTGTTGCTCAGGTTGAACTTCCACAGATTGCCCAGCAGGTCGCCGGCGTAGAAGTAATCGAAGTCGCCGTCGCGGTCGACGTCTACGCCTTCCGGTGCCGCCAGACCATTGGGCGAGGTGCTCGAACCCTGCATCGTGTCGATGCGTTGCACCAGGGCGCCGTTGGCGATGTTGAGCACGAGCAATACGGCTCGCTCGTCGGCACTGTTGTAGCCATTGCCGATCACCACCGCCCAGTTGCCGTCATTCATGCGCGCAATGACCGGATTGCCGACGGTCTGGCCGAGGTCGGCGTGGGTGTATTCCCACAGCACCTTGTTCGCCGCGAAGCTGTCCGGGTTCGTCACGTCCAGCGCATAGACGGTCTTGCCGCCGCGCCCCTGGGTGCCGATCAGCACGGTGCGCCAGGCCCCGGAGAAATAGACCTCGGCCACGACAGGAGAGCCGTCGTTGATGAACTTGTGGACGTATTCCGGATTGGCCAGCAACTTCATCGTGCTGAAGGCACCCGTCGGTACGTAGGCAAAACGCTCTTCACCGGTGCGCGCATCGAAGGCATGCAGCATGCCGTCATTGGCCGCGACATAAACCATTTCGCGCCGGCTGGCGACAGCGGTGCGATGCGCCTGATAGGTGCTTGCGCCGGTCCAGCCGAAGCGTTCGTAGCGCAGGTCGGTGACCGCACCGACATAGGCCGGCAGCGAATTGACGATGTCGCCCAGCACGCTGGTGCGGTTGCGCAAGGTGCCGCCGTTGCGAGCTTCGCCCGTGGTCGCCCCACGCAGGTAATCCAGCGTGGCCGACGAGCCGATTGCGGTGCGCTGGGCCGCGCTCAGATTGGCCCACTGAAACGTGATGCCTGCAGTACCGGACCAGGTGTAGATGTTGCGGCTGGCCGCTGCGGGGATGTGCTCAGACGCCTTCCAGGACGGCGTTGCCGCAATCGTTCCATCGGTATTGATGCGCGTGGCGACCAGGTCGCCGGTCCAGTTGCCGCCGACGAAGCGCGACTGGAACAGCAGCGTGTTACTGGTCAGTGACGTACTGGTGGCCGTGACGTTGCCTGTCGAGGCCACCCGTTCGCTGATGTCGGTCAGCACGGCCGACAGGCCATCGGTGAATTGCTGCGGATCGGCGGCATTCACGAACGCACCACGCCCGTTGAGCGTGGCGTGCCACAGGTCGTCGAGCTTGGCGGGCGAGCTGTTCGCCGGATCGGGCCAGCTCTTGGTGCCCGCGGTGAGCGCCGGCAGGTCGGTCGCCGGATCCAGCGTGCCGCTGACGCCCAGCGACAGACCGAAGGTCACCATGTGCTGCCAGTTGGCGCTGTCGCGTGCGCTGGTGGGAACGTTGTTCGCAATGCCGGTGCGCAGGTCACGCTTGTAGTAGTACATCGCGATATCGGCCAGCGTATTGCTGTGCGTGTCACGATACGGACGCGCTTCGGTGCCATCGGCGTTGCCGATCGCCGTCAACGCGAAGGCGTCACTCCAGTAACCGTCCGTCGTCAGGATGGTGAAGGATTGCCGGCAGGTCAGCGGATTCGCATATCCGGTCTGCAGCCAGGGGTCCCCGGTACCGGTCTTGTTCTCGAAGTAGTTGCCGGCCCAGTTCAACGCGGTGCGCAGCGGCGTGCCGCTGGTACCGATGTCGGTGTCCAGCAGGCGACTGAACCAGGTTTCCCGATTGGTGCCGGTGAAGCCGCCGTCGGTCGGAATCAGCAATTCGCCTGAACCGTTGATCGTGCGGAAGCCGACGCGGTAATTCTCGCCGAGCTGACCAAACGCGATCGACGCGCCTGCGCGGGCCGTCAGGATGCGGCTGCGGTAGTAGGAAAACCAGTTGGCGAAATTCTGCGTCTCCTCCGCCACGGTACGCGTCGCCCCATTGGGCCAGGTGAAGCTCGTGACCTCGACTTCACCCGCTGTGATCGGGTCACGCTTGTAGGCGCGCGTGCCGCGGATCTGGTACTTGGTGTAGTTGGCCGCCGAGGCGCGTGAGCCATTACCGCGATAGATGTAGAAGGTGATCGGCCAGAAGTTCTGGTTGCACGCACCCAGGCAACTGTAGGCAGCCGAGTTCAGATTGGTATTCGTGGTGTTGGCGAACCAGCGTGCCGACTGTGTCTGTTCCGCTGTGAGATTCAGCGTACCGAGCGTCGTATCCGCCGGGTTGTAGGGCGCAGCAGTGGTACTCGCATTGCCGAACGATGCGCCGGTGTGCGTCAGCCATGGGCGGTAAGCCACCTGCGGGTTGTAGAACACCGCATTGTTGTCCGGCGAGCGGCCGAAGAAATTGTGGATGTTGTTGTCCTGGAAGGTCGGGGCTCGCCGCTCATACGTGTCGCCGCCGTACAGACTGTTCGGAGGCGGAAACAGGTAGTACGAGAAGTACAGGTTTTCGTCCGGCATCACCTCCCACTGCATCGAGCCCGAGTCGTCGAGCAGGAACATGAGGTTGGGTGCGACCGCGCTGCCCACCACCAGCGGTGCGTCGGCGATGTCGACCGCGGCGCGGGCCGGCGCGCTTGCCAGGAGCATGGCGACCTGCACTGAGGCGACCAGCAGGAAGTAGAGCATTCGATGGAAGGTGATCATGGTCTGTACGTGGTCTGCAGCAGCACGGCGGGCCGACCGGCAACCGGCGCACTGCGGGCCGTGATGCGGTAGCGTGGCTTGAGGCAATCGGCGGCGATCGTCGTGACCGTGTCGCAATCGGGCGTGGATGGCCAGAGACCGAGGTCCTCGATGAGATACTGCGGAACGCCGGCCGCCTTGGCACGGGTATCGGCGTCGGCTGCTTCCCACCAGACGGTCGCCGACGCCCACACGGCGGCCGGATCCTCCCAGCGGTTCAGGAATGAGTTAGCACCCGGTGTCGGCTTGGCGTAAAGGCCGCTTACGGTCCCGTCAAACGGCCCCGCTGTGCCGTTCGCCAGCAGGGTTTCCGCCTCGCGCAGCGACGATTCGGCCGCCTGGAAGGCGATCGCACGGTCGTACAGATTGGCGCTCATGCGCTCCTGCATGCCGGTGCCGCGCATGCTGGCCAGACCCAGCAGCGTCACGGCGAGCAGCAGCATCAGCGCGACGACCAGCGTCACGCCGCGTTGCCGGGCGGGCAGCATCGCTTTCATGACATGCGGTTCCTGAGCATGACCACGTGGGTCATCGTGCGTCGCACGCGGTCGGCCGCGGTCGATGGGCGGTCAGGTTCGTCGATGATCAGCTGCAGGCGCACGCCAAGCACGGCATTCCAGTCGGTCACCGCCGTCGCGGCGACGTAGGCGGTCGTGCCTTCCACCAGATAGTCGAGTTGCAGGTCGACCACACCGTCGATCACCTCTTCGGCGACCAGCGACAAGGTACCCGCGTTGTTCTGCGGCGCCACGCGATACAGCGAGCGCGACGTGGTCGTGGTGCGCCCGTTGTTGCCGACGTACCAGGCGAGCGATTCAAGCCGCATCGCGACCGCGTTGGCCTCGAAGCGATAGGTCTGGCCGGTGGCGCTGCAGTCGGGCGGGTTGGCAAAGCCCAGTCCGCGCGAGCAGTTGCCCGGCGAGCCAGCGTTGCTGTGTTCGGCCTGAGTGCCATTGGCGCCGGTCACCTGGAACAGGCTGGCCTGACTGAAGTTGCACACGATGGCCAGATCGCCGGTGGCGAGCGCCCGGTTGGCCGGGCTGAACGTGAGCGTCTGCGTCGCGGTATCGTGCGCCGATACCGTCTGCGGCTGGCTGCCGGTGCGCATGACCTGCAGCGCCGACGTACCGGCCACGCGCTGACCGGCAGCGCTGCCGAACGGCGCGCCGGCAAAGGCCTCGCTGCCACCGTAACCGCGCAGACCGCCGTTCCATTGCGTCCACCACAGCGACGAGGGATTGTTCAGCACGTTGACGAACTGCAGGGCGCCGCCGCAGGAATTCAGGCCGGCATCGCGGATGTCGCGCGCCAGCAGTTCGAAGCCTGTGCGGGCGGCCTCCTGAATACGCGACAGGCCTTCGGTCATGTTGTAGGTCTGCCGGTTCGACAGCACCAGCCCGATCGCGGTACCGGTGATGAACAGGCCGATGGCGAGCGCAATCATCAACTCGATCAGCGTGCGTCCATGCTGTGCCTGAAGGCGCATCACAGGCGGGCCTCGATCCGGAACAGCTGATTGGTGGCGCCGCCACGGGCGCGGCTGTCGTCCCAGCGCACGGTGATCATGCAGCTGCCGGTCGCACCACCGGTGCAGGCCACCCCGCCACAGGCCGAACTGCCCATGCTGGTCTGCAGGTCTGCGATCCAGTTGGCAAGCTGCGTGTCGGCAAATGATCCGGCGGCCGGCGGCGTGCAGGCGCCATCTGCCAGCGCAAGGTTGTAGCTTCCGCTGCGGGCAGCAGCCACATCGGCGCGCAGCCGGTCGATCATCGTATAGGCACCGAGCACGGCGGCGCTGCGTTCGTAGGAACTCTGGTTGGAACGCAGCGAGGCCATCTGAAGCGCCGCCATGCCGAGCATGCCGACCGACAGCACGAACAGCGCAACGGCGACTTCGATCAGCGATACACCCGCCTGCGCCTTCATCAGGTATCTCCCGGTGCCGCGCAGCTGGCCGACGTGCTGCGTGCCACTCCGATGCGACTGCCGCCACCCAGACGTACATCGCGCGCATTGCTGGTCATGCCATCGATGACCGTGCACAGACGCAGGGTGCCTGACTGCAGCATCGTCTGTCCTGGTGCCCGCGCCAGGCCATCGGGACGGTAGACCACGCGGTTGCCGCTGGCTGCCAGCGCGGGGCTCGCGAGCGCCCTGACCTGGTCGCCCAGAAAAACATGGGTTCGCACCACGACCTCGACCGGGTTGGTGGCGGCATCCGGATTGTAGGCACCACTGCCGTCGGCATCGATGAACACCATCCAGCCTGCCCAGGTGCCGGTGGCATCGGTGACGCAGCCGCCTGCAGCATCGATCTGCCCGGCCGTCACCGCTGCCCGGCACAGCACGCTGCGCGCGTTGCCGCGAATGGCTTCCGCACGCGCGCTGTTCATGCCGGCAATGAATTCATTGGCTTCGGCAGTCAGTCGATTCATCACGACCAGACTCTGGAACGAGGGCACGGCAAAGGTGGTCACCACCGCCAGGATGGCGATGGTGATCATCAGTTCGATCAGCGTGAAGCCCGAAGCGGGCGAACGGCGAAACATCGGCGGACAAAGGGAAGGCGATCCCTCTGTTACGGCCACAGGCCTTGAAGCTTGAGTACGCCCCGGTCGGGGTGGCGCAAACTTGTGTGTCGGTTCAGCGCCAGCAGGCCGCCACGGGTTTTGTGCAGACTGTCGTCGCTCCGACGACAGTCGCAGCCTTCGTGCCGGTTTGATTCAGGCTGAGCGTGCAGCCGCACTTTCCGTCGCTGCTCGCCTGCCCGCCCTGCGGCACGGCGGTGACCGTGTAGGTGCGTGCCGCGAGCGTCGGGGCGGGAAAGTCGTAGAAGCCCGCCAGATCGGTGGCGCACTGCTGGGCTGGAATCGTGGCACCGGTATAGGTGAGCGTCGTGGTGTAGATGCGCTCCAGCAACTGGGCACGCTCTGACAGGCAGGCCGCCGCCGTCGCGCGCCGGCTGTCGATGACGTACTGCGTGTAGTTCGGATACACGATGGCCGCCAGGATGCCGATGATCGCCACGACGATCATCAGTTCGATCAGCGTGAAGCCGCGCTGGATGCTGTGGTGGATGTTCATGCGCACGTTGTAGGTTCCGGTATCAGTCATTGATCAGTTCGCGCCACGACAGCCGGCCGAAGATGTCCGGCAGATTCAGGCTTTCGCACACCGTTTCGCCATTGGCCAGACCGATCAGCACGCCGGCCTGACCGCTGAGCGTCGTGCAGGGCGACCCAAGCGGCTGCCCACCGGTGCCGCCGGTGCTGCCGCCACCGCTGACCGAACCGTCGCCGACCGGCGCGTCGTTGCGCACCAGGATGGGTCGCGACGGGATGGACAGCAGGCCGACACCGCTGACGTTGTAATTGACCGACGGCTGACCTTCCACGCTGACGGTCACCGGTTCGCGGTTGATGAATACATTGTCCTGCAGCCGGCCACCGGTATAGGGATCGAGCGTCAGCAGCCAACCGTTGCCACCCGGACTGCAGGGATCGTCGGCCGGGATCGCGGTGGTTGCGAACAGGGCTGTACTGAAGGCCTGCACACCATAGAACATCCGCTCGCCCTGCTGGGTGCCGCTCGGCGGCAGCAGATCGAGATACCAGCCCTGCTTCACGTAATTGCCGTCGGCATCGGTCATGGCTGCACCACCCGAGGTGTCCCCCGGCGCCGAAATGACACGGACACGATTCGGATTGATGTCCGTCGTCTCCGGCGTGAATAGCGCGGTTTCGAACAGCACGACACGCTGCGCGAAGTTGCTGCGCCCGGTCACCGGCGAAGTCAGCGTGTTTCCGGTGTAGTTGTCGTACAGACCGTACCAGGTCTGCGTTGAGGTATCGGCGCGATCGGTGCCGGCAAGGAAGCGGCCGGTGCCGAAGCTGATCCAGCGCACACCGTCCGCCGGATTCAGCAGCACTTCGATGTTCGACGTGATGGCTTGCGGTTCGCCCGATGCATCCAGTGCGCGGTAAAGCGGCATCGGCGCCTCGGTCGTTCCGAAAGCGACCTTCCACTCGCTGGCCACCGTCGACGACAGGTCGAAGCGCCATACGTTGCCGCGCAGATCACCTGCGTACGCGTAATCCGCCGTACCGTCACCGTCATTGTCCCACTGCGTCACGTCGGCAAGGCCGTTGCTGAGGCAGGGATTGTCGGTCGTCACGCAATCGCCGGTATCGATCTTGCGGATCAGCGCACCGGTCACTGCATCGATCACGAACAGGAAGCCGCGGTTCTGGTCGCTGTTGTAGCCATTGCCGATCAGCACCGCCCAGCGGCCATTGTTGAGCCGCGTCAGCACCGGATTGCCGATGAACTGGCCCAGATCCGCATCGGTGAATTCCCAAAGGATGCTGTTGGTGCCGAAGGCGTCAGGGTTGGTAATGTCGAGTGCAAAGACCTGGCGGCCGCCCCGACCCTGTGTGCCGACGAGCACGCTGCGCCACTGACCGGTGCCGCCGTCGCCGCTCTGGAAGACATCGGCGGCGCGCAGGAAACCGTCGACGATGAAGCGGTGCGTGTAGTTGGGCGACGTGAGGGTCCTCATTGCCGGCAAGGCCGCACTGGGTACATAGGCAAAACGCTCGACACCGGTGGCGGCGTCGAAAGCGTGCAGCATGCCGTCGTTCGCGCTGACATAGACCATTGCCGTGCGCGCGGTGACCGGCGGTTCCACGGTGGAATCAGCAATCAGGCTCTGGCGGAATGCCTGGTAAGTCGACGCACCTTCCCAGGTGAAACGTTCATATGACAGGTTATCCGGCGCGGCCACGAACACCGGCGACGAATGCACGATGTCACCCAGTATCGACAGGCGGTTGCGGAAAGGACCGCCCTGATCGACCTCCTGGGTACGCACGCCGCGCAGGTAATCGAGCACCGTGCTGTCGTCGCCCAGCTGCGTCTTCTGAGTGTCGCTGAGGTTGTCCCACAGAAAGCTGATGCCCAGTGACCCGTTGCGGGTGTAGATGTTGCGGCTGGCCGCTGCCGGCAGCTGCTCGGACGCTTTCCATTGCGGCGTCGTGCCCAGGCCGCCGGAGGTCACCGTGTAGGCCCACAGGTCGCCGGTCCAGACCTCACTGGTGAAGCGGGCCTGGAACACCTTGCTGCCTTCGCGCAATTCGGTCGACGACACGCCGAGGTTGGACGACGACGCCGTGCGCTGCACGATCGTGTCCAGCGCGCCCTTGAGACCGTTCGCGAATTCTTCCGGTGTCGCGGCGCTGACGAACTTGCCGCGCCCATTCACCGTTGCGTGCCACAGATCGTCCAGCTTGCCGCTGTCTGTGGACGTGCTGGGCCACGACAGCTCGCCCGATGCAAGCCGCGGCAGATCGGTATCCGGATTCAGCGAACCCTGCAGACCCAGCGCCACGCCGAAGGTGACCATGTGCTGCCAGTCTGCCGGGTCGGAATCCGTGGTCGGCACACGGTTGGCGATGTCGGTGCGCAGATCATTCTTGTAGTAGTACATCGCGACATCGGCGAGTGTATTGGAGTAGGTGTCCGCGTAAGGCGCACCCTCCGTTCCATCGGCATTGCCGATCGAACTATTGACGTTGCCGAGATCGGTATTCGAATCGTTGTAGTAGCCATCGGTGGTGACAATCGTAAAGCTCTGGCGGCAGCTGAGCAGGCCATCCGGCTCCGCCGGCCCCCACGGATCGTTGTCACCGGTCGTCGTGCGGTAGTACTCGCCAGCGCGGGCCAGTGCAACGCGCAGCGGTGTCGCACCGGAACCGCTAGAGGCAAACATGTTGTTGAACCAGGTTACGCGATTGGTGCCGGCGAAACCCCCGGTCAGCGGGATGTCCATCTGGCCCGTGGTGCCGTTCAGTGGCCTGTAACCGATGCGATAATTCTCGCCCAACGTCGAAAACGCCGCACTCACGCCATTCTTCGCTGCGTCACGACGGCTGCGGCTGTAGGTGAACCAGTTGGCGAAGTTCTGCTTTTCCTCTGCAATGGTGCGGGTGACACCGCCGGCCCAGTTGAAGCTCGTGACGGCCGTCACCGAGCCATCGGCAAGATCGACGCGGTCGGCGTCATTGCCGCGGATCTGGTAACGGTAGTAGTTGATGCGTTCCAGATCCGACCCGGTGCCTTTGTAGACATACCAGGTCATCGGCCAGAAGAATTTCTCGCAGTTGCGCGTGTCGATCAGGTTGGGATTATCGTTGACCTCGTCGGTAGCGGTGCAGGGCGCCGACGGGCTTCGCGGTACATTGGTCCTGCTGAAAGAGAACGTGGTAGCAGTCGTATTGGTGACCCAGCGGACGCGCGCCGATTGTTCCGCCGTAAGGTCGATGCCCGACGTGTCGGCCGGCGTGTACTTTGCATTGGTCGGGTCAGAAGCCGCGTACTGCGTGCCCTCCGGGCCGGTCCAGCGGCGATAGGTCACTGCAGGGTTGTAATAGATTCGGTTTATCTGGCTGGTGCGCAACGCGACATTCAGGATGTTTGCGTTGTCGTAATCGGGCATGTAGGCGGTTCTGTTTCCAGTGCCTGCGCGAACCGACAACTCAAAATCCCACAGAGTGACGAATCTGTCCGGCAACGCCTCCCACACCATCGAGCCCGAATTGTCGAGGATCATCAATACGTTGGGCGCCGCCGTCACATTCAGGATCAGCGGATTGCTGGAAATGGGCACCTGCGCCTGCGCCGGCGAACACGCCAGCCAGACCCCTAACAGACTTGCGCAGGCAGCACGCAGGCCGGCCGAGGCGAAAGAACGAACAGCACTCATGATCGGAACTCCCGGTTCATTCTATGGACGGTAGGTGGTCTGCAAGGCGACGTTCGGCCGCCCTTCGACCGGCGGCATGCGCGCGGTGATGCGATAGCGCGGCCCACGGCAAGCCGTACTGCCGCGGCGACCGCAGCCCGTGCCGTCCTCGAATTCACCCATGTATTCGATGATGAATTCCGGCGGAGTGTTGCTGTTGTCGCTGAGGCGAGCCTTCATGGTGGAATCGATCTGGCCCCACCAAGTGGTGGCCTGTCGCCACTGGGTCGTGGAATCGTTCCACCGCTCGGCGTACGCGGGGGTCACCGGTGTACTTTCTTCCGAACCGCCACCACCACCGCCACTGGGCGGCGTCGGCGCCGCGATGGCGCACAGCGGCGGCGTGCCGCCGGGCAGACAGTACAGCCCGTTGCTGTTGGTGACCGTCGTCGTGACGGTAATGCTCGCTTCCGCTTCGCGCAGCGCTGATTCGACCGCCTGGAAAGCCAGGCTGCGGTCATACATGTTCGCACCCATCTTCTCCTGCATGCTGGTGCCGCGGATACTCGCAAGCCCGAGCAGGGTCATGACGATCAACATCACCAGCGCGACCAGCAGGGTGGCGCCGCGTTGCGTGCGCAGATTCGGTTGTCGCGCACTCATGACACGCGGTTCCTCAGATTCACGACATGGGAAATGCGCCGCGTGAGCCGCGCGCCTGCGGCATTGGTCGCCGTGCCGGTTTCCGGCGCGTCGATAACAAGCTCGATCTGGATGGCCACCACCTCGTTCCAGCGATTGAGCGCCGTGATGTCGGTGGCGCTCAGGTAATCGCCGCCCGGCAGCCGGTAGGTGATCTGCATGTCGCGCACGCCTTCGACAATTTCCTCTGCCACCGGCTCCGCGCTACCGGCGCCGTTGTTGCCGACACTGACGCGATACAGCGAAGTCGGGCTGTTCGTGTTGCTGCCGCGCGCGTTGTTGCCGACGAACCAGGCGGCCGCCTGCAGCCGCATCAACTGCGAGCCGGGCGGAAACACCTTGCGCACGCCGGTACCGAAGTCGCAGGTCAGCGGCGTGCGGAAAGCGAGGCCGCTGGAGCAATTGCCCGGCGAGCCTGCGTAGATACCGTGACCCAGCGAATTGGTCGACGCATCGACCGCACTGACCTGGAAGATGGCGCTGTTCTCGAAGTCGCACAGCACGACCAGATCACCGCTGGCCAGCGTGTGCGGCGAGGCAAGCGTGATGGTGGATGTCGCGTCGTTGTGCACGCTGACCGACATGGCTGCCGTTCCGCCGTGCATCGTCTCGACCAGATCGGTGCCAGTCACCCGTTGCCTCTCTTCGGTACCGATGATGGCGGCCAGCGACGCTTCCGTGTTGTTGAAGCCGCGCAGGCCGCGTGTCGTGTCGGACCAGTTCGACCACCAGTTGGTGGTCGGATTGGCCAGCAGATTCAACACGCGGGAGCGGCCACCGTTGCAGGCATTGATGCCGACGGCGCGCAGGTCGCGCGACATCAGTTCGAACGCCATGCGGGTCGATTCCTGGATGCGCGACAGCGCTTCGGTAGAACGGTAAGCCTCGCGGTTGCTGATCACCATGGCGATGGCACCGGCCGACACCACCAGCCCCAGCACCAGGGTGACCAGCACCTCGACCAGCGATGTACCGCGCTGGGAAGAATGGAAGGTATTCATATGCGGACATCCACCTGGAATGTGTGATCGCTGGCCCCGTTGGTCACCCGGCTGTCGTCCCAGCGGACCGTAATGCGGCAGGACACGGGGGTGCCCGAGCAGGTGATGCCACCGCACGAACCGGCGCCCAGATTGTTCGCCAGCCCGGTCAGCCACTGGTTGATGTCTATCGTCGCCGGCTCGGTACCGGTCGGTATCTCGCACCCGGAAGCCGGCAGATCGCGGTTGTAGGTGCCGTTGCGCGCCAGCACCTGGTTGCTGCGCATGCGGTCGGCCATCGAGTAGGCCGCGATCACCGCAGCATTCCGCTCGAAGGCGCTATGGTTCGCCTTCATCGCCATGGTCTGCATGCCGGCAATGCCGAGCATGCCGAAGGCCAGCACGAACAGCGCGACCAGCACCTCGATCAGCGACACCCCCCGCTGCATCGGTCTCGATTGATGCTTCATCAGCCTCCCTCCACCGGCGTGCTGCCGCCACCGCCTTCTTCCACCGGCGCCACGGTCACCCCGCAATTCGCGTCACTCCCGCGTGCGATCGACATGCGACTGCCCGACACGAGCGACACCACCCGCATGTTGCTACCGCCGAGCGCGCCGCTGCGATCGCACACCCTGATCTGTGCTGTTTGAAGAGCCAAAGATCCCTGGCCACGCGCCATCCCGTCGGGACGGAACGCGATGCGATTGCCGGCGGCGGCAAGGTCATCGTTCGAAATGAGTTCCAGTGCGTTGCCGGTGATGGCCTGCATCCGCAGGATGCGCTCGGTGCCATCGATGGCGCCATTGCTGTTCTCGTCGACGAACACCGCCCAGGCCTGCCAGGGCTCGCTGTTTGCCGTCGTCACGCATCCGTTGGTCGCACTGAAATTCACGACGCCATCTGCTGCTGCCGCCCGGCACAGCAGCACGCGCCGCTGGACCCGGACCGCTTCGGAGCGCGCCAGATTCATGCCTGACAGCAGCTCGTTCGATTCGGCCGTGAGGCGGTTCGAAGCGATGAAGCTCTGGAAGGACGGAAAGGCGAACGCTGCCAGAACGGCCAACAGGGTGACCACGATCATCAGTTCGATCATCGTGAAGCCGGCGTGCGCAGGGCGGAAACGCGTCATGGACAGGCTGGACCGGAAAAGGATTTCTGATCTCAACTTACGTCAAGACGACCGTCCGGCGCGAGCCGCCAATGACGAACGGCAGGAAGCGGTGCCCGAACGGCGCCGCCGAGGCCGGTCGCCGTGACATCCGTCACGCCGTCACCTATCCACATGCCGGCGCGGCACATCAGGCGGGCCTCGATTACGGGCCTGCACAATCAGGCGCGTTTTGCAGGATTCCGTCACCGGCCTGCATCACCCGCTTGTATCGCCATCACGCAGCGTGCTGCACAATCCGGTCGGTCCAACCCGATCATGCCGCCCCCGCACCTGCCCCATGCCCGATCAAGACAGCCCCGCCCGAACACTCGGCCACCTGCCCCAGCACCCGCTCCGCTACAAGCTGAACAACGAGGTGCACGCCCGGCCGCCGGTATCGCTCACCCATCCGAAGCGCGTTTCCTACCTCGCGCTGATCCATGACGGGACGACGGAAGACGGCGAACTGCAGCAGCTGCGAGCTCTGGCGGATGCCTTTGCCCGGCCGTTGCCGGAGGCTGACGGCGGTCACCTGCAGCTTGATGTCGGCGACTTCCTGCTGAAGTGGGAGCGGCACAACGAGTTTTCCAGCTACGCCTTCTTCTGCACGCCGCGCGCCGACGAAACGGATGCGCGTCACGGCGCACTGCCGCGCGTGCCGCCCGGCTGGCTCGAAGCGCTGCCCGGCTCGGTGATCGTGGCCACGCACATCGAGCTGCAATCCACCTCGGCGCTCGGCCCGAAATCCGTCATGGACGGCCTGATCTCCAGCGGGCGCCAGGGTGTCGCCGCCCAGGTGGCCGACGGTGCGGCGTGGGTGTTCACCGACTTCATGCTGACCGATGGCTGGTCCCGCTATCTGGTGCTCGACGAGCGCCTGACGCCCCGCCAGGCGGGTCGCACCGTGCAGCGCCTGCTCGAGATCGAAACCTATCGCGTAATGGCCCTGCTCGCCTTTCCGGTCGCCAAGGATGTCGGGCGCCTGCTCGGCCGCGCCGAAGGCGAACTCGCCGACCTGATGGACAGCATGGGCACGGCGACGACGCCGGAAGACGAGCGCAATGTACTGTCGCACCTGACCCGGCTCGCCGCCGAGGTGGAACGCTCGGTGGCGCGTTCCACTTTCCGCTTCGGCGCGGCGCAGGCCTACTACCGGCTGGTGACCAGCCGGATCGGCGAATTGCGCGAACAGCGGGTCGAAAGCTTTCCCACCATCGGCGAATTCATGGACCGCCGGCTGGCACCCGCGATCAACACCTGCGAGGCGATTGCACGGCGGCAGGAAGAGCTGTCTGGGCGGATTGCCCGCAACTCGCAACTGCTGCGCACCCGGGTCGACATCGAACTGGAGCGCCAGAACCAGGAGTTGCTGGGGCAGATGAACCGGCGCGCGAAACTGCAGATGCGGCTGCAGGAAACGGTGGAGGGCCTGTCCATCGTCGCCATCACGTATTACGCGTCGCAACTGGTGCAGTACCTCGCGAAGGGCCTGCATGCCTGGCTGCCGGTCAGTCCGGAAGCGATCACCGCGATTTCGATTCCGGTCATCGCCGGGCTGGCCGCGCTCGGTCTGCGCCGCATGCGGCGCAAGCTGGCAGCCGAAGAAGGTACGCACTGACCATGCACACGCTGCGTCACGCCACGTTCGCCGACATTCCCGAGCTGTGCGCCCTGCTCGCGCAGCTGTTCGGGCAGGAAGTCGAATTCGTCGCCGACGCGGCAACGCAGGCGCGCGGTCTGCAGCGCATCTTCGAGGCGCCGGACAGCGGCGACATCCTGGTGCTCGCAGAAGATGATCGTCCGGTCGGCATGGTGAGCCTGCTCTACCTGACCAGCACCGCGCTCGGCAGCCGCGTCGCGCTGCTGGAAGACATGGTGGTGCAGCCCGGCCAGCGCGGCCGCGGCTGCGGCAGCCGGCTGCTCAAGGCCGCGGTCGAGTGCGCGCGGCAGCGCGGGTGCCGCCGCATCACGCTGCTGACCGATGGCCACAACCTCGATGCGCAGCGCTTCTACCGCCAGCACGGATTCGCAGTCTCGGACATGAAGGCGATGCGCCTGATGCTCGACTGATGCACCGCCAGCACCGCACTGCATCCGGACCGCGACGCGCCGCGTAAGGTGTTCAACAGGGCAATCAGGGAAGGATCATGGGCCGCAGCGCACCGTTTGCGCAGACATTCCCGATCGTCGTCCTGTCGGCATTCGTCCCCATGAACCCGATGTCATCCGACACCGCAGCGCGTAGCTCTTCGTCCGACGACGAGGCGCTGCTGTGCGCGCTCATCGGGCGCATGGCCGACGGCGACGAGGCGGCACTCGGCCAGCTGTACGACCGCACGGTGCGCCGCGTGTACGGTCTCGCGCTGCGCATCACGCGCCACCCGCAGATCGCCGAGGAAGTCGCCGAGGAGGTTTTCTGGCAGGCCTGGCGACAGGCCCTGCGTTTTGATGCCGCGCGCGGCAATCCGATGGCCTGGCTCATGACGATGACGCGCAGCAGGGCACTCGACGCGCTGCGCCGCACCGATGACGCGGAGCTGCATCCCGAGCCGGAAGTACTTGTGGCTGTGGAAGCGGCCTGCGAAGGCAATCCGCAGAACCTGCTCGAAGCCGTTCAGCGGCAGCACGCGCTGCACGCCGCGCTGGAATCGCTGGATGCGCTTCCGCGACAATTGCTGTCACTGGCCTTTTTCCGAGGACTGACGCACGAGGAGATTGCCGTTCAGTCCTCCTTGCCGCTCGGCACCGTCAAATCACACATCCGGCGCGCGCTGACCGCGCTGGGAAAGGTACTTCCGCCGGACATGGCCGCACTGGATACCCACGCATGAGCACGCCGCCGCTTTCACCCGACGACGAAGCCAGCGACACGCTGCAGCAGCTGCTGGCCGCTGCGCTCAAGCCGGTGGCACTCGAACCGGCACGCAGCGACGCCTTGCGCAGCCGCCTGCTGGCACGCGCCCGCGACAGCGTGCAGGCACGGGCACGCCACACCCGGATACGGGCGAGCGAAGACGGCTGGGCGCGCGTGGTCGATGGTGTGCGCGCCAAGCTGCTGAACGAAGGCGCGAGCACGCGCTCGGTGCTGGTCGAATTCGAGCCGGGCGCCGCCCTGCCGATGCATCGTCATCACGAACACGAACAATGTCTGGTGCTCCGCGGTGACCTGCAGATGGACGACCTCGACATCCGCGCCGGCGACTATCACGAAGCACCGGCCGGCAGCCGGCACGGGCGCGTGCGCTCAACCGGCGGCGCGCTGATCTATCTGCGCGGTGTATCGCTCGGCCACACCGGACGGGTGATCCGCGACATGGTCACCGCCTGGCTGCCGACCCGCGGCAGCGCCCCGCACACGATCCGTGCCGGTGAAGGCCTGTGGTCTGACCTGTCACCGGGCGTGCAGGCCAAGCACCTGTTCGACGGCACCGACGAAGCATCGATGCTGCTGCGCGTCGCACCCGGTGCCCGCGTGCCGAAGGCGCTTGCCGCGGCCGAGGGCGAATACCTGGTGATCGAGGGCGAAGGATTTGTCGGCGACGCCCTGCTGCGCGCCGGCGAGTACGACTATGCCCACGCCGACGCGGATGATTTCGAACTGAGCAGCGACGTCGGCGCGCTGTTCTATCTGCACGGCAAGGTCGCGCAGGCACTGCGCACGAACTAGCAGCCTGCTGTGGGATTTGCTGTGGGATTTGCTGTGGGATTTGCTGTGGGATTTGCTGTGGGATTTGCTGTGGGATTTGCTGTGGGATTTGCTGTGGGATTTGCTGTGGGAGCGGCGGCCTCGCCGCGATCGGCGCGTTGATCAACGATCATCGCGGCATCAATCGCGGCGAGGCCGCCGCTCCCACAGGTCACCGCTCCCGCAGGCCCTGCGCTTAAGGACGGACCGTGGTTCCAGGTACGCCGCTGCCACCGAGCGAGCAGTGATTCACTCCAGTTCGCGCAATTTTGCGAACGCTTCTTCGATGCGCTCGACCGGAATGATGGTCAGGCCGTCGATCTTCTGTTTCGGGGCGTTGGCCTTCGGGATCAGCGCATGCGTGAAACCCAGCTTGGCGGCTTCGCGCAGGCGCTCCTGTCCGCGCGGTGCCGGACGGATTTCGCCGGCCAGGCCGACCTCGCCGAAGGCGACCAGTTTCTGCGGCAGCGGACGGTTCTTCAGCGATGACACGATGGCAAGCAGCACCGCAAGATCACCCGCCGGTTCGCCGATCTTCACACCCCCCACAGCATTGACGAACACGTCCTGATCGGCACACACCACGCCGGCGTGCCGATGCAGCACCGCCAGCAGCATGGCCAGCCGCGCCGCGTCCAGACCGACCGTCAGTCGGCGCGGATTACCGTGTGCGCTATCCACCAGTGCCTGGATCTCGACCAGCAGTGGCCGCGTGCCTTCCTGCGTCACCATGACGCACGAGCCCGACACCGGCTGGCCATGCTGCGACAGGAACATCGCCGATGGATTGGATACGCCGCGCAGGCCGCGCTCGGTCATGGCGAACACGCCCAGTTCGTTCACCGCGCCATAGCGGTTCTTGAACGCCCGGATCAGGCGGAAGCTGGAACTGGTTTCACCTTCGAAATACAGCACCGTGTCGACGATGTGCTCCAGCACGCGGGGCCCGGCCAGCGTGCCTTCCTTCGTCACATGGCCGACCAGAATCAGGCTGTGCCCAGCCTGCTTTGCCGCCCGCGTGAGCTGCGCCGCGCATTCGCGCACCTGCGCCACCGAACCGGGCGCAGAGGTGAGCTGTTCGGAATAGACCGTCTGGATCGAATCGACCACCACGACGCGCGGTCGAGTGTCGTTCAGCACGGCGCCGATCTTTTCCAGATTGATTTCCGCCAGCAGCTGCAGCCCGGACGGGTCAAGCGCGAGGCGCTGCGCGCGCAGCGCAACCTGCTCGCCCGATTCTTCACCGGTGATGTACAGCGTGCTGACCCTCGAAGCGAGCTGGGCCAGTGCCTGCAGCAGCAACGTCGACTTGCCGATGCCGGGGTCACCGCCGATCAGCACCACGCCGCCGGGTACCAGGCCGCCGCCCAGCACGCGGTCGAATTCCTCCAGCCCGGTGGCCAGACGCGGTTCGTCACGCGGCCGGATGTCGGCCAGCGTCTGCACCTGCGCGGTTCCGGCCAGCGAAGCGAAGCGGTGCGCACCGGCACCCTGCTCGGCAACGGTTTCGACCAGCGTGTTCCAGCCGGCGCAACCCGGGCATTGGCCCGCCCACTTCGGGCTGGTGGCGCCGCATTCGGTGCAGGAATAGACGCTCTTTGCCTTGGCCATCGCGACTCAGCGCACCGCAGCCAGAGGCGGCGCCTTGCCGGGCTCGCTTCCGGCTTCCGACAGGTCGGCCACGCCGACCTCGACCGCCGGCACGCGCAGTGCGAGCGCGCACACGAGTTCGTAATTGACCGTACCGGCCGCGGCGGCCACTTCGTCCAGCGTCACGTGTTCGCCCCACAGTTCGACCACGCTGCCCAGCCCGGTGGCCGGCAGATCGGTCAGATCGACCGCAATCATGTCCATCGACACGCGGCCGACCAGCCGGCTGCGCACGCCGTCCACCGCCACCGGCGTGCCGCTGGGCGCATGACGCGGGTAACCGTCTGCATAACCGCAGGCAATCGTGCCGATGCGCATCGCACGCTCGGCGGCGAAGATGCCGCCATAGCCGATACGTTCGCCCGGCTGCAGGTGCTGCACCGAAATGATGCGCGCCTCGAATCGCATCACCGGCTTGAGTCCGATGTCCGCTGCGCTGGCGTACGCGGTGGCCGGACTGGCGCCATACAGCAGGATGCCCGGGCGCACCCAGGTCGCATGCGTCTGCGGAAAGCGCAGCAGCGCCGCCGAATTGGCCAGCGACACCGGCCCGTCGAAGTTGCGAACAAGCGGCGCGAAGCGCGCCAGTTGCGCGTCGACGCCGCGTTCGCCGTCGGCGTCGGCGAAGTGGGTCATCAGTCCGATGGTGCCGGCGTGCGGCCAGGCGCGCAGCCGATCCAGCGCGGCGATCGTGCGCTCGGGCGTGATGCCGAGCCGGTTCATGCCGGTATTCACCTTCAGGAACAGCGGAATGCGCGCATCGGCCGGCAGCGCAACCGACTCCAGCCAGTCCAGCTGTTCCATCGTGTGCACCACGACCGACAACCGGCGCGCCGCGATCTCCGGCAGGTCATGCGGGTTGAAGAAGCCTTCGAGCAGCAGGATGGGCTGCCGGATGCCGGCTTCGCGCAGCCGCACCGCGTCTTCCAGATCGAGCAGCGCGAAGCCGTCGGCCAGCGTGCTCAGCCCGCGCGCAATGCGCGTGATGCCGTGACCGTAGGCGTTGGCCTTGATGACGGCCCACATTTTCGCGCCGCCGGCCAGTTCGCGGGTGCGCAGATAGTTGTGGCGCAAGGCGTCGAAATCGATGCGCGCGTGGATCGGGCGGAACAGCGGAAAGGGAGCGGTGTGGGACGGGCGCGACATGAAGGGCAAGGGATGGCGGGAAGTCCGCGAAGCCGCCAATTCTACTATCCGGCGCTGGCCGGCACCCGTTTCGACTGTACCGAACAGATGCCGTGCCGGGTTTCAGCGTCCGCTCTGCCTCGCCAGACGCGCCGACGCAAATTCGCCGAACTGCTTGGCCATATAGGTGCGGAAGCGCTCCGACGGATAGAGCAGCGCCATGTGACGCACCAGTCGGGGACGCAACGGTACGGCCACCAGCAGACCGAGGCTGATTTCATGCCGGATGGCCGCGCGCGACAGGATGGCATAGGCCAGCCCGCGCTCGAGCACGCCCTTCACCGACGACAGCCGGTCAAGTTCGAACGCCAGAGGAAGCTTGGCCGGATCGACACCACCCCGTGACAGATAGTCTTCAAGCAGCGCACGCACGCTGCCGGCATCGCGGCCGGCGCAGGGGTGTTGAAGCAGGTGCTCGGGCGTGACCGCGTCCAGCCCGGCCAGCGGGAAATCTGGCGCGCAGACAACCACCAGCTCGTCTTCGGCGCACGGTTCGACCATCACCTGTGCGCCACCGCGGCCCAGACCTTCGACGATGCCGATGTCGAGCACGCGCTCGTCCACCATGTCCTCGATCACGCCCGGGTTGTCGACGGTAAGCCGTGGCACCACGTTCGGATGCGCGATGCGAAACTCTGCCAGTACCGGCGGCAAGTGATATTCAGCCACCGTCGGCGTGGCACCGATCAGCAGGTGACCACGCAGGTCACTTGCCATTTCCTGCAGCTCGTTTTCGAGCGTCGCGAAGAGGTCGAGGATACGGTCGGCGTAATCCTTCACCTTCAGACCTTCTGGTGTCAGCGTCACGCGGCCGTGCGCGCGCTCGAACAACCGGGTGCCGAAGTGTTCCTCAAGCTGCTTGATCTGGAAGGTGACTGCGGGTTGCGTCATCTGCAGCAGTTCGGCGGCGCGGGTAAAGGACATCTGGCTCGCCGCTGCGTGAAACACCTCCAGCCTTCTATCAGGCATTTTTCCCTCTTTATAAGTGACGCTCGCCCTCGTGGTTATAGACCAAGTTGACGTTTGCAGGTCAACCAAAATGTAAGGTCTGGCGGCTTTCCAGGACGACCACTGCGGCCCTCCCCGGTGCTGCATTGCATCAGCGCAAAGCAGTGTAGCAGCGCCGTGTCACGTCATCTGGACAGTGCGGGCTTCGTGGTATAAAGGCGCACTTTTTGCGCAGGGCCGGCGTGCAGTTCCGGCACACAACGCCCGATGCCTCTTGGCTTCTACATGATCATGGCCGCGCAGTTCTTTTCTGCGCTCGCCGACAATGCTTTGCTCGTGGTCGCCATCTTCGTGCTGAAAGACGCACTGGCACCCGACTGGCAGATCCCCCTTCTCAAGCTGTTCTTCACCATTTCGTACGTGCTGCTGGCCGCCTTCGTCGGTGCGCTCGCCGATTCGATGGCCAAGCGTCGCGTGATGCTGATCAGCAATGGCATCAAGGTGGTGGGCTGTGCGCTGATGTTCTGGCATGTGCATCCACTGCTCGCCTACGCCGTGGTCGGTCTGGGCGCCGCATCCTACTCGCCGGCCAAGTACGGCATCCTGACCGAATACCTGCCGCACCGTCTGCTGGTGGTCGCCAACGGCTGGATCGAAGGCCTGACGGTCGGCGCCATCATCGTCGGCGTGCTGCTGGGCGGTCTGCTGATCGACCCGTCGCTGAGCGCGCACCTGCTGGCGATCGACCTGCCTTTCGTCGATACCGGGCTCGACACCACCGTTGAAATCAGCCTGATGCTGGTCGGCCTGCTCTATGTGCTGGCTGCCATCTTCAACCTGTTCATTCCGGACACCGGCGTACCGCTGAAACCGCTGAACAGCAGTCCGGCCGCATTGATCGCCGATTTCAGCCACAGTTTCAAGGGGTTGTGGCGGGACAAGCTGGGGCAGATTTCACTCGCGGTGACCACGCTGTTCTGGGGTGCCGGCGCGACACTGCAATTCATCGTGATCGACTGGGCTGACCGCGCGCTCGGCATGGGTCTGTCGCAGGCGTCGAAACTGCAGGGCGTGGTGGCGGTGGGCATTGCCATCGGCGCCGTGATGGCGGCACGCCGCATCACGTTGCGCGGCTCGGTACGGGTCATTCCGCTGGGCATTGCGATGGGGCTGCTGGTGCCGCTGATGATTTTCGTCACGCAGCTGTGGGTGGCGGTACCGATCCTGATCCTGATCGGCGCCTGTGCCGGCTTCTTCGTCGTGCCGATGAATGCGCTGCTGCAGCACCGGGGCCACATGCTGATGGGCGCCGGTCACTCGATTGCCGTGCAGAACTTCAATGAAAACCTGTCCATCCTGATCATGACCGGGCTGTACGCCGCGCTGCTGGCCGCCGGCCTGTCGGTGTTCGTGGTGATGGTCATGTTCGGCCTGTTCGTCGCCGCGACGATGTTCATGGTCGGCAAATGGCACAAGGCCAACCAGCGCAAGCGCGACGACGTGTCGCTGCTCGACGACGGCTTCAGCCACTGACCTCTTCTGGCCCGCCCCGACGGCTCAGCGCGCAGCCAGCGCCGCCCGCGCGAAACACAGGTCTTCCCATGCCTTGGCCTTGTCCTGCGGGCTGCGCAGCAGGTAGGCCGGGTGATAGGTGACGACCACCGGAATGCCTGCACGGTCGAACAGGCGTCCGCGCGCCGCGTTGATCTTCACTTCGCCGCCAAGCAGGGTCTGCGCGGCCGGCCGGCCCAGTGCAACGATGATGCGTGGCTGGATCAGCGCGATCTGCCGCTCGAGATAGGGCTGACAGGTGGCCATCTCGGCCGCTTCCGGCGTGCGATTGCCCGGTGGCCGGCATTTCACCGCATTGGCGATGTACACATTCCGCCCGCGCGCCAGACCGATGGCGGCGAGCATCGCATCGAGCAGCTTGCCGGCCTGACCGACGAAGGGCTCGCCGCGCAGGTCCTCTTCAGCGCCCGGCCCTTCGCCGACGAACAGCCAGTCGGCTGCGCGGTCGCCGACGCCCGGCACCGCCATCGTGCGCCGTTCATGCAGCGGGCAGGCGCGGCAGGCGCCAATCGCGGCTTCCAGTGCCTCCCAGTCGAGGCCGTCAGTCGCCACGTGCGCCGGAGCTGGCGCCACGAGCGGCGCAGCGGCCGGCATCGCGGCCGGTCGCGCTGCGGCGGCGGGCGCGCGAACAGGTGCTGCCAAGGCCGCTGTATCGGACACGCCGGCGACCGCCGCGTGTTGTTCTGCCGGCGGGCTGTCTGCGCGCGCGCCCGGCGCATCGCGCAGACGCCAGAGCGGCGCCAGACCCATCTCCCTCAGCACGGATGCACGCCGATTCATCGACGCCACCGCTCGTTCGTGCCTTCGTTCATTGCCTCATTCGATCCCGCTCGAAAACCTGCTCGCCAGCCCTCTCCCAACTCGGCACTCATCACGATGGCGTCCTCGCGCCCGTCGAGCGCCGGGTAATAGCGCGGGCGACGGCCGATGGGCTGAAAGGCGGCGGCGTCGTACATGGCGCGCGCCGCCACATTGGACGGACGGACTTCGAGAAACATGCGCTCGGCACCATACAAGGCCGCTTCGCGCGCCAGATGATCGAGCATCAGGCGGCCCAGCCCGCGCCGCTGCATGGAGCCCGCGACGCTCAGATTGAGCAGATGCGCTTCGTCGAGCACGCACATCATCACCGCATAGGCGACCAGCACGCCGTCCTGAAAGAGCACGCGGCAGCAGTAGCCGGCGATCAGCGAATCAGCGAAGTTCACCCGCGTCCACGGAAAGTCGTACAGCGTGCTTTCCAGTCGGGCAACCTCATCCAGATCACTTTCACGCATCGGCGCAAAAGCGCGCTGCGCCTGATCGGCGGGCTGTACGGATGCGGCAGACATTTCCATCAGGCGCGGCCACCCGCGGCCAGACGTTCGGCGGTCGTCTGCGCCACCTTGTCGCGCACATAGATCGGCGA
Organism: Methyloversatilis sp. RAC08; assembly: GCF_001713355.1. Taxonomy (NCBI): domain Bacteria; kingdom Pseudomonadati; phylum Pseudomonadota; class Betaproteobacteria; order Nitrosomonadales; family Sterolibacteriaceae; genus Methyloversatilis; species Methyloversatilis sp. RAC08. The sequence continues at coordinate 251,867 of NZ_CP016448.1, forward strand.
CGCCAGCGCGGCGTCGATGCCTTCGCCAGCCGCCAGGCGCAGGCAGCCCAGACGGCCGATCTGCCGCGCATGCGCGTTCAGCCCGGTGTCGATCGAACCGAGATCGGCGACCCAGGGCAGTTCGGCAACCCCGGCAAGCGCAAATCCGCTGCCGCAGCCCTGCCATGACGCCAGCTCACCTTCCGGTCTGCACACGCCTGCCGGCGGGCTCACCCGGACGTTCGACAGCGCTGTCACGCCATCGCCACGCACTTCGTAACATGCGCTGTAGACCTCGCTCATGCGCGCATCGACACAGACACACTTGAATCCGTCTCCCGCCGACAGCGCCAGTGCCTCGAGTGTCGGAACGGCCACCAGCGTGACGCCGCTGCCGACCGACAACCCCTGGGCCACCGATACGGCAAGCCGCAGACCGGTGAAACTGCCCGGCCCGGCACTGAACGCGATGCCGTCGAGCTGCGGCAGCGCCAGGCCGCTTTCGCCCAGCAGTTCGGTCACCCATGGCAGCACGAAGCGCGCGTGCGTGCCAGGCGTACCGCCTTCGCGCACGCGCACTTCGTCATCAAGCAACAGGGCGACCGAGGCGGTTTCGGATGATGTTTCAATCGCAAGCAGCTTCATTCCGTACGGCGATTCGATGTCGAAGCGCGTGATTGTAGGGTGTTCCGGCGCGTCCGGCGCCTTCGGCCACTTCAAGAAAAGCGCTTTCCGAGCCGTTCATTGCGGCGTTATCGTTAACCCCGGAAGGGGCTTTTAGTCATGTTTCTGCCGACCGAAGGACTGGACAAGATGCGCGTCGTCATTGCCGACGCGAATCAGGTCGTCCGTACGTGGCTGCGCACGCAACTGTCGCAGGCCGGCGTGAAGCATGTCGCCATGGCCGGAACCGCCGGCGACCTGTTGCGCCAGTGCGCCGGCACGACACCGGACGTCGTGCTGTGCGACCACAACTTCGGCGAGAAGCACGACGGCCTGCGCACCCTCGAAGAACTCCGGCTGAACAACATTCTGCCGCTGTCGTCGGTGTTCATCATCGTCACCGGCGAGCGCCTGCGCGCGCGCGTCGTGTCGGCAGCCGAATTCGCACCGGACGATTACCTGCTCAAGCCCTTCACCTCCGGCCAGCTGGCCGAGCGGCTGGAACGGGCGGTCGAAAAGAAGCTCGCATTGAAGGCGGTCTTTGTGGAAATGGCCCAGCGCAACCTGCCCGGCGTGATTCTCGAATGCGACCGGGTGGTCGAACGTACGCCGCGCTACGCACTGGACGCGCTGCGCATTCGCGCCGAAGCGCTGATTGCGCTGGGCCGGCTGGATGAAGCGAGCGAAATCTACCAGGCCATCATCGCCCGCAATTCCGTACCCTGGGCGCGCATCGGCTATGCGATGGTGCTGCGCGAGCGTGGCGAGGCGCGCGAAGCCGCCGAGTTGGCGGCGCAGATCAGCGAGGAATTCCCGGATTTCATGGGCGTCTATGATTTCCTCGGCGAACTGCACGAACGCAACGGTGAGCTTGCCGAGGCACGCACCTATTACGAACGCGCCGATTCGATCGCGCCGGACAACCTTCGGCGGCTGCGCAGCCTGGGCGAAATCTGTCTCGAACTGGGTGACGTCGGGCAAGCCGCGACCGTCATGCGGCGGGTGGTGGACCGCACCGAAGGCACTTCGCTGAGCTGTACCGAAGACCACCTGACGCTGATCAAAAGCCTGGTCGGGCTTGACGATACGGATGCCGAAATCAACCAGCGCATGCAGGAAATGCGCACCATGCTGGGCGACAGCGAACGTGCCGCCGTGCTGTCCGACGTCATCGAGGCACGCCGGCTGAGTCGCAATGGTGACGAAGAAGGCGCGCGTCGCGCCATCGATCAGGCACTCAAGACCCATGAACAACTGCGCACGCCGGACACGCTGGCCACGACGGAGCTTGCTGAAGCATGCCTGCAAACCGACCGCCAGGACGCCGCCGAAAAACTGATCAGCACATTGCCCGACGCGCCCGGCGTGCTGCCGAACCGGCTGAAACGCCAGTCACAGTCGGCACGTGATCGTGCCAGGGCGGCAGCGGCGCAGCTCGAAGCCGAGCGCGCCGAAGGTCCCGACCTCGACCACATCGAGGCCGAACTGACGCGGCTGGGCACACTGATCAAGCGACTGGATGTGACCTGGGACGACGCGCTCGCAGCGGACGCGCGCAACATCCTGATCGACGCCTTCACGCTCGCTCCGCGCGAGCGCAGCGTCATCGATGCGCACATCCACTACAACCGGGTGGCGCAGAAACACGGCTTTGACCGGCACAAGCCGACGGCGCGGGCGAGCAGTCCGGATTGAACAGGGAAATCTCGGTTGATCAGCGCCGCAGGCCGGGTTGGCAGGGGGTTGCGGCAAGGCGAGAGGGCGCTGCAGCGGCGCGCTCAGGCAGATGAAGACGCCGCGTCGGGGACAAAACGAGCCTGCGCCCCTGACCACCACGCACCCACCGAGCGATTCAGCGCGCCGATCTCGATCTGTGGCGCCGGATTGCCGCGGCCATCGAGCCGATCGAGGTCAGGTTGCGCGCCAAATACGCCGCCGGTCAATCGACCACCGGCAACGAACTGGACACCGGCGCAGCCATGATCGGTGCCGACACTCAGATTTTCCGCCGCGCGACGACCGAATTCCGAGCGTGTCATGAGCACGGTGTCGGGCCAGCGACCCGACGCCTGCAACGACGCGCGCAGCGTTGACATCGTTGCGGCGAGTCGCGCCAACAGCCGGCCATGCAGCTCGGGCTGGCGTTCGTGCGTATCGAAGCCGTGCAGCGCGAGGTGCAACGAATGCAGCGGCGCACCGGATGCGATCTGCTCGAGCGCCTGCGCGAGTGAGGACGGGGCGGATGCAGGCGGCGGAAAGGAAAGCGACTGAAGTGTGTCGGCGGCATCCGCTGCCGGAAAGTCAGGCAACGCAGCCTGCATCAGCTCGACCGCACGGTAGTGCGACAGGCTGGCGTCGGCACTGCCCACGCCATGCATGACCGCCAGTTCGCCGGCCGACCACAGCGGCATCAATGGCCGAAGCGACGGATGCAATGCATTGCGGTCATCGAGCGGCAGCGCGCTGTTGCGGTCGATCGCAATGGTCGGCCTGAGCGCGGTGTAGCGTGGATCGGAAACGGGGATGACGGTATTGAGACCGTCGTTGCCACCGACCAGATCGATGACGATCAGCAGTCGGCCGAGCGGGGCCGCTTCGGCAGCCCCGACGCGCCCCCCTGCCAGCGGCGCTGCCGCAGCGCACTGCAGGAAATGGCGTCTGTCCATCGATTGTCGGGCAGGTCTGCGGGGGTGAGTGACTAACGATCCGGCGCGTCGCGATAGAGCTCGCGCGATGCGTCGCGGATGTCGCGCCGCAGCTGCCGGCGCTCTTCCGGCGTCAGCCCGGGGCCACGCTGGTCACCGTAGTTGGCACGGCGCGCCGCTGTCGGATCTTCGCCGTCGAAGCGGCGCATCGGCGGCAATTCGCCACTGGCGGGCATGATGCGTTCCATGTACTGGCCACCGACGAAGTCGCGTCGCCCGACCGGGTCGCCGCCCGCGGCCTCGACTGTCGTCGAGGCAATGACCGCCGCGCCCATACAGGAGCACAGCACGGCGCGTCGCCGTCGTACGCTGGTCAGATCTGCACCCATCATTCGTGTTCGCTCCTTGCCGTCGCTACTGTTCAACTGCGGCACCGCCGGGCGCTCGCGCCATCGGCCCGATGCGCCCCGGATTGTAGAGGTAGAGACTGGCGCGGTGAAGTGCGTACTGCCGCGCCAGATGTGCTGCCTGATCCTTGCCCTGAGCCACGTCCGACGATGCAGTACCTGCCCCATCACGACTCAGGGTATCCGAAGCCCGGGCCGGAATCGATTCAAAGGGTGTCTGCGCTCCGACTTTCGCCGCACCGCCCGTCTGCACCGGGGGCGACACCGCACTGGCCGCCGACGCGGCAAACGATGCGCTGCAGAGACACGCCCCGACCATCATTCCGAACCCTTTCATCACTGCCTCCCTGTGGCGTTTCCCGCCTTGACTGGTTGATGGACGAAGCCTGAACAACCGCTGTTAGCCGGATGTGAGCAGACCCGCAGGGTTTGTAAGCGCACGTTAACGCCAGCCGTGCCGCTTACATGCGCTCACCGGCAGATTGAATACTGCAGACACGCTCGGGTAGCATCGCGACATGGAAGAAAAAAAACGCAAGATCCTGGTCGTCGATGACGACGCCCGCCTGCGCGCCCTGCTGGAGCGCTACCTCGGAGAACAGGGGTTCGCGGTCAAGGCCGTGGCCGACAGCACGCAGATGGACCGTGCCCTGGCGCGCGAACTGTATGACCTCATGGTGCTCGACCTGATGCTGCCCGGTGAAGACGGCCTCGCCATCTGCCGCCGGCTGCGTGCCCAGGACAACACGATTCCGGTGGTCATGCTGACCGCCAAGGGCGACGAGGTCGACCGCATCGTCGGGCTCGAAATGGGCGCCGACGACTATCTGCCCAAGCCCTTCAATCCGCGCGAACTGGTCGCCCGCATCAACGCCGTGCTGCGTCGTCAGGCGCCGAAACCGCCGCCGGGCGCACCCGCCCTCGATGAAAGGGTCGTGCATTTCGGTCAGGTCGAGGTCAACCTGGCCGCCCGCACGCTCACGCGCGACAACCAGGAACAGGTATTGACGACCGGCGAATTCTCGCTGCTCAAGGTGCTGCTCGAGTCGCCGCGCGTGCCGCTGTCGCGCGACAAGCTGATGGAACTGGCGCGCGGCCGCGAATACGACGCCTTCGATCGCTCGATCGATGTGCAGATGTCGCGCCTGCGCAAGCTGGTCGAAGACGACCCCGCCAAGCCGCGCTACCTGCAGACGGTGTGGGGCTTCGGCTATGTATTCGTACCTGACGGTACACGGCATGCCTGATCACGCCCCTGCGGCGGCCGGTCACACTTCGACCGGCTGTGCGCCGGCGTTTCACCCGTGGTAAAGCGCGCGCGTCGCCGCGGAAGGTTCGCCCGTCTGACCGGTCAGGCCCTGCGCGCGCCGCTGCGCAGCTTTCCGCTGCTGCCCCGCACACTGCTCGCCCGCACCTTCCTGCTGCTGGCCGGCCTGCTGACCGCCTCGGTACTCGCCTGGTCCGGCATCTACGCGTGGCTGGAACGCGCGCCGCGCGCGCAGCAGGCCGCGCAGATCATCATCAGCGTCATCAATCTCACCCGTGCTTCGCTGGTCAGCGCCGACCCGCAGCGACGCGTCGAACTGCTGACCGACCTGTCGATGCGCGAAGGTCTGCGCATCTATCTCGACGGCGACATTCCGGGTTTCGACCCCATCCCCGGCGACCGCTCGCTGGCCGCCATCGAGGATGAACTGCGCAAGCGGTTCGACCCGCGCACCCGCATCGTCGTGTCGCGCGGCATCCAGACCGGGCTGTTCGTCAGCTTCAGCATTTCCGACGGCGAAGGCATCGACGATTACTGGCTCATGCTGCCGCGCAACCGCATCGAGCGCCCGCTGGCGCTCGAAGTGGTCGGCTGGGGTACCGCCGCGCTGCTGCTCGCGCTCGGCGGCGCCTTCCTGATCGTGCGCCGGGTGACCCGGCCGCTGTCAGCGATGAAGCGCGCAGCCCGAGCGATCGGCCGCGGCGAGCGCCCGGCGCCGCTGCCCGAGCACGGTGCGGAAGAACTCGCCGAGGTGGCGCACGCGTTCAACCAGATGGCCGACGATCTGGCTCGCATGGAAGACGAGCGCGCGCTCATCCTGGCCGGCATTTCGCACGACCTGCGCACGCCGCTGACGCGGCTGCGGCTCGACATGGAAATGGCCGGGCTCGACCCGGACACGGTGCGCGACATGAGCGCCGACATCGATGACATGGACAAGATCATCGGCCAGTTTCTCGACTTCGCCCGCATGACCACCGGCGAGGAACCGGTCGAAGGCGATCTGGCCAGCCTCGTGCTGGAAGCAGCCCAGGCCTACACGCGGCACGGCTTCGCGGTCAGCGCCGCGCGGCTCGATCCGGTGCCTGCCATGCGATTTCGTCCGCTCGCCATCCGCCGCTGCCTGAACAATCTGGTCGACAACGCACTGCGCCATGCCGGTGAAGACAAGCCGGTCGAACTGTCATGCGTGATCGACGGACCGGACGCCTGCATCGACGTCAGCGACCGTGGCCCGGGCATACCGCCCGAGCAGATCGACCGCCTGAAGCGGCCCTTCACGCGCCTGGACAACGCGCGCACCGGCCAGAGCGGCGCAGGGCTGGGTCTGGCCATCGTCGAACGCACCCTGCGCGCGCACGGCGGCCGGTTCGAACTGCTGCCGCGCGAGGGCGGCGGGCTGGTCGCCCGCCTGCGGCTGCCGCTCGCCCCACCGGCAGCGGCCAGCCGCGACAGACAGGGTCAGTGAACGCTGCCTGATTCGGCCGCTGCGACCGCCGCGTCATCAGCCGGCGCCGCCGGCGCCTCGCCGCTGCGCTGCGCCGTGCGGTCGAGCAGCACACGCAGGTGACCGAGCGACAGCAGCTGCGCATACACCAGACCCATCCAGCCGCGGCGGAACAGATCGACCGCCGCCGCCGCCGACAGCGATTGCAGCTTCGCCTCGTCGATCACCCACAGGCCGTCTAGCCGGAACTTGCGACCGTCCTTCAGTTCGGCCATCGCGCTCATTTCGTTCAGCAGCCCGAGCTGTTCGACCTCGCGGCAGAATTCGGCCGTGCGCTGCGCCTCGTTCTGGTAGCCCTGCACGAACGCCAGCGCATTCTTCAGGAAGGGAGTTTCGGCGCCGTTCTCGTCGAACAGTCGCTCGCCCTCTTCCTTGTTGAAGCCGGGAAACTGCTCGTCCATGCACACCAGCAGCTTGTCGGGTGCCGTGTTGTCCTGCACCGCGACGAAGGGGTAGCGGCGCACGAAGGCGGGCACGTAGCGTGCGTCCCACTTGCCTTCGTCGTTCAGATAGAGGTTTTCCGCATCGCGCAGACCGAGCAGCGCCACCGGTACCAGGCCACCCGGCAGCCGCGCGAACACGATCGGATACTCGCGCGCCACGTCGCCAAACTCGACCAGCGCCAGCGGCACGCAATTGGTGCTCGCGGCGAAACGCAGGTTGTCCTGCGGCTTCAGGTGCAGGTCGCGATGGGTGTCGCGGTTCAGGACGACCACACTGTCGTAGAAAAGCAGCGTTTTCATTGAAATCCTTCCGGTGGATGGGAGTGCGCCGGGGCAGATTCTATGCCGCCCGCTCCGTCGTCCGCGCGAAAAACGACCGCGCGATGCCCAAAGTCCGGCGGGCCGGAGCGATATAAAATCACGCTTTGAGGCCACCACCGGTAGCCGACTGAACACGCTCACCACCCCATGACACAGACCCACTCCGCCAGCACCACCTTCTACGACCACATCGGCGGTGCGCCCGCCGTGCGCACGCTGGTCGATCGCTTCTACGAACTGATGGACACGCTGCCCGAGGCCTACGGCATCCGCAAGCTGCACCCGGCCGACCTGTCGGGCTCGGCCGAAAAGCTCTACATGTACCTGTCCGGCTGGCTCGGCGGCCCGCAACTGTACATCGAAGCCTACGGTCACCCGCGCCTGCGCGCCCGCCACCTGCCCTTCACCATCGGCGAGGCGGAACGCGACCAGTGGCTCATGTGCATGCGCATGGCGATGGAAGAAGTGCTGCCGCCGGACGATTCCAACGCCCAGCTGTACGGCGCGCTGTCCGACCTTGCCGACCACATGCGGAACATGGCGGGCTGACAGCGTGGCCGGCTGATTGCGCCGACCGCGCTCGCGTAAGCGTCACGCACGCCAACGTATTTTACTTATCGCACTCATCTTCGTGTCGCGAAGCATTGCCGGCGCCTAGACTCGATTCTCCTCGATACCCCGGTGCGCCCCCTTGAAACCCATTCGCACCCTGCAGTCGCTCGGATTCGCCTTGAGCGCGCTCCTGATGGCAGGAAACGCCGCCGCCGTCGCCACCACGGGTGGCGCGGTTTCGATGAATTCGGGTCAGGGCAGCTGCAGCGACAGCCGGATCATTCCGCAGAGCACCGCGCAGGATGTTTTCGTGCTGGGCGGCGCCACGGCCTGTGCCGGCGGCTCGGCCAGCGCCGACATCAAGGGCGATGCGGCCAGCGCCTCGATCGGACTGAAGGCCAGTGCGTCCGGTAGCGCGGGCGGCAGCAGCCAGACTGCCGCCTCGGTGAGCCTGCGCGACTTCTGGGACATTTCCGTCGCTGCGGGCACGCCGTCCGGATCGATCACCATCCCGGTCACGCTGCAGCTTGACGGCAGCATTTCGCCGGGCGCCGTGTTCAACCCGGGTTTCGGCCGTTTCCTGGATTACAGCCTGAACTTCGGTCAGCCCTTCTCGTTCAATGTGTTCCAGGCGACGGGGCGCCTGACCACCGTTGGCAATTACAGCCAGAGCTTCAGCGGCAGCATCGTGCTGCCCTACTCAGCCGGACGGCCGCTGCGGGCAGTAGTCGAACTGTCGATGTCGGTTCCCGGATTGCTCGAAGGGAGCATCGACTTCTACAACACGGCGTCGGTGTCGCTGCAGTTGCCCGCGGGTTATGTGGTCACCAATTCATCTGGCACGCAACTGTTCGCCGCCCCGGTGCCCGAGCCCGCGTCGATCATGATGATGATGTCCGGCCTCGCGCTGGTCGCCGGTCTGTCGCGAGCGAGGCCGGGCCGGCGCCACCGCTGACGCGCCTGCGTCATCCCGCCAGGTGGCGCAGGATACTGGCCAGAATCTGCGGCACGCGCTGCGGGTCGCGGCCGATGTCCTGCAGCAGCGCATCGACCGTCGCGGTGCCGGGCAGCCCTGCCCAGGCCGACATCTCTTCCGGCGTCGCACTGACGTAGGCCATGCGCCAGGTGCCGAAGGTCGGCGCGTCCACCTCGGCCTCGTGGAAGACGGTGACCGTATCGTGCCGCGTATCGAGGGCGATGCTCGCCATCAGCGTCCGCACGACGGCCTCGTCGCCTTCGAGAATCTGCAGGAACACGCCATCGACGAACACCAGCGCACCGGTCACGTTGCGGGCGGCGTTGCCAGCGCGTGCATCGACCAGGATCTGCTCCAGCTCCGCCGCCGTCATCGGCCCGGTGGCCTGGGAGGAATACACGATCTGATAAGTCATGGCGACGCTCGCGGGTGAAGGGGGCGAACAATGGTACGACGGCAGAGTCAGCCCACGAACGGATTCAGCAGCCGTACCCCGGTCGATGCGAAGTCTGCGGTGTTGCGCGTGACGAGCGTCAGGTCATGGATCAGTGCGATGGCGGCGATCTGCTTGTCTTCCGGGTGCTGCGGACTGCGCGACATGGATCAATAGGGGACAGACCACGTTTCCTGCTTCAGTGCTTCAGCAGAGGCAGCAACCGTGGTCTGCCCCCGATTAAACTCTATTCGAGAAACTGGTTCAGGTTTCGGCCGATCGAGGTAATCGGCCAACCGATCTGGATGACTCTCTTGGTTTCAGGGTCATATATTTGATCCTCTCCACCGCTCCCTATTTTTAATTTCCAACACTCACCTTTGTAGCAAACCTCGAAGTTCTCGAAATTACGCCCTCTTCCTGGAGTACGACCAAAGATTCTCTTTCCAGGTCGTATGAGTTCATTGCCATTTAAATCTAACTTACCATTAACGATGGGAAGAGTGGTAAAACCCGGAAGCAGCCCATCGCGGTTAGCAAAGGAACCGAACCCGCCGCCATTGATGCTCGTCGGGTAACGAAGATCACTTGCAAAGGCCAAACTATCTATAGGTTTTACCCTTGCCGTTGCAGAAGGGTCTCTCCCCCAGACGTCGGCCTCCCAGACATTGACCGGAATCGTTGCATAGGAAGGGCTATCACTCAAAAACTTCTCGGCCACATCCAATTCATCTGGCGAACGCGAAATTTCTCCTGGGGCCGAAATTACGCGAATAATGCTTCTTCTTATGCGTTCGTCACGCGCTTTTCCATATTCCTTGTTCGACAATATCTCCAAGGTGGAGAAATCCGCATCCAGGATTCCTACGTTCTGACCATGATCAAATTCAGGGGAACTCAGATTCGAGCAGTGAATACCGCCCACGCCCATGACCAGGTATTTCCCCGATGGCAACGCTTTCGCAACAAAGCCAATCTGCGGATCACTCTGCCATCGCATGTACCAACCAGCGTTTGCCGAAAAGGATGGGCTTTGAAAACACCGCCAATCAACTTCGATTTTTCTCAACGCCCCTTCAATCTCAACGTCGGTTTCCATCACCATGTAGTGGTCAGCACTTTTTTCCAACGTCGCGATATGAGGTGATGTAACTAAAGCGAATCCGGTCATGCACCCGCTCAGAGCACTCAGATAGATTAATGCCGACGAAGCGATGACCAATTTTTTCACCACTGTGCAGACCGAATCAATATGCATGACATCGCACCATCAAATCCTGTTTAGAAAAAAACAGGGGCAGACTACGAATACTCGAATACTCGTTCGAACGCAGAGTATTTATTCGTGGTCTGTCCCTACCTGCCTCTGTCCCCTACTCGCCTCTCTTTGCCTCCGTCCCGAAACCGAACAACGCGTTCCGTAGAGGCAGGGCCGCAAGGCATTGATGCTGAGTGATCCAACGGCAACACACCATCAGCCTGCCGGACGATAGCGTCCATACCAGAAGATCATATGTCGTCAGGGTGACGTGCTCGATACGCAGCCACGTCACTCGGAGGCAGCTCGTGCCTTGCAACGACTGACCCGCCTCTCCAAAAAAAAACGCCGCCCGAAGGCGGCGTTTTCCATCCGGAAACAACTATCAGAACAACCCCGACACCTTGCCGTTGTCGTCGATGTCGATCTTCTCTGCACTCGGCACCTTGGGCAGGCCGGGCATGGTCATCATGTCGCCGCAGACGGCGACGACGAAGCCGGCGCCGTTGGCCAGGCGCACTTCGCGCACGTTCAGGGTGTGGCCGCTCGGGGCACCCTTGGCGTTGGCGTCGGCCGAGAACGACATCTGGGTCTTGGCCATGCACACCGGGAAGTGACCGTAGTCGGCATTCCAGCCCTCTAGCTGCTTGCGCGCGGCGTCGGCGAAGGTCACTGCACCGGCACCGTATATCTTGGTGGCGATGGTCGTGATCTTGTCCTGCAGCGTGGCGTTGGCGTCGTACACGAAGGTGTGCTTGCCGGGCGCGTTGTCGCAGATGTCGGCGACCATGCGGGCCAGCTCTTCTGCGCCGGCACCGCCGCTCGCCCAGTGACGCGCGATGACGAACTTGCCGCCGAGCGCTTCGATGCGGCTCTTCAGCAGCGCGATTTCGGCGTCGGTGTCGAAGGTGAAGTGATTGACCGACACGACGCACGGCAGGCCGTAGTGCTCCTTGATGTTCTTCAGGTGGCGCTCGATGTTGCAGATGCCCTTTTCGAGCGCGGCCAGGTTTTCCTGGTTCAGCTCTTCCTTCTTAACGCCGCCGTGGAACTTGAGCGCGCGGATGGTGGCGACCAGCACGACGGCGGCGGGGTTGAGCCCGGCCATGCGGCACTTGATGTCGATGAACTTCTCGGCACCCAGGTCGGCGCCGAAGCCGGCTTCGGTCACGACGTAGTCGGCCATCTTCAGGCCGGCCTTGGTCGCGGTGACCGAATTGCAGCCGTGCGCGATGTTGGCGAACGGGCCGCCGTGGATGATGGCCGGGTTGTTTTCCAGCGTCTGCACGATGTTCGGTTTGATCGCGTCCTTCAGCAGCGTCGCCATGGCGCCCTGCGCCTTCAGGTCGCTCGCATACACCGGCTTCCTGTCGCCCATCGTGTAGCCGATGATGATGCGGCCGAGGCGTTCCTTCAGGTCGGACAGTGAACCGGCCAGACACAGGATGGCCATCACTTCCGAGGCCACCACGATGTCGTAGCCGTCTTCGCGCACGAAGCCGTTGGCGGTGCCGCCCAGGCCGATGGTGATCTTGCGCAGTGCGCGGTCATTCATGTCGACCACACGCTTCCACTGGATGAGGCGCGGGTCGATGCGCAGCTCGTTGCCGTGGTTGATGTGGTTGTCGATCAGCGCCGACAGCAGGTTGTGCGCGGCACCGATGGCGTGGAAGTCACCGGTGAAGTGCAGGTTGATATCTTCCATCGGCACGATCTGGGCGTAGCCGCCGCCGGCCGCCCCGCCCTTCACGCCGAACACCGGCCCGAGCGACGGTTCGCGCAGGCAGATCATGGTTTTCTTGCCGATGCGGTTCAGCGCGTCGCCCAGACCGACCGTGGTCGTGGTCTTGCCTTCGCCGGCCGGCGTCGGGCTGATCGCGGTGACCAGGATGAGCTTGCCGTCCGGGCGGTCCTTCAGCGTGTTCAGGTATTCGAGCGACACCTTGGCCTTGTAGTGGCCGTACGGCTCGATCGCGTCTTCCGGGATGCCCAGCTTGGACACGACCTCGCTGATGCGCAACATCTTGGCCTGCTGTGCAATTTCAATATCGGATGCCATATCGGTTTTTTCCGTGTAGTCGAGATGTGGTCATGAATCGGATGCGGGCGCGACCGGCGAGTGACGATGCGCGCCCCCTCTATATATATATGCAGCGATCAGGTCGCTGCGGCGATGCTGTCGGCCTTGGCGATCAGCGCTTCGGCCATGCGGATGCTGGCGATGTCGATCAGGCGCCCGTCGAGCGACACCGCGCCGCGACCTTCCTTCGCCGCCTGCGCCATCGCTTCGAGGATGCGCCGGGCCTTGGTCACTTCGGCGGCCGACGGCGTGTACACCGTGTTCGCCAGTTCGATCTGCGACGGGTGAATGGCCCACTTGCCTTCGTAGCCCAGCACCGCGGCGCGATTCGCGGCTGAAATATAGCCGTCCGGATCGTTGAAGTCACCAAACGGGCCGTCGATCGGGCGCAGGCCGTAGGCGCGGCAGGCCACCATCATGCGCGTCTGCGCAGCGTGCCACGGGTCGGTCCAGAAGGCCTGGCGGTTGCCGGCTTCGTCCTTGTCGCTCAGCACGACGCTGTCCTTGTTCACGCCGCCGATCACGGTTGTGCGGGCGCGCGTCGAGGCGGCGTAGTCGGCCACGCCGAAGCTCATCGCTTCCAGGCGCTTCGACGACTGGGCGATCGCTTCCACGTTGGCCATGCCGAGCGCGGTTTCGATCAGCACTTCGAAGCCGATGCGCTTGGTGCGCTTCTTCGCCGCCTCGATCTGCGTGACCATCATGTCGACCGCGTACACGTCGGCCGCCACACCGGCCTTCGGGATCAGGATCATGTCCAGGCGCGGGCAGGCTTCGACGATGTCGACCACGTCGCGGTACATGTAGTGGGTGTCGAGACCGTTGATGCGCACCATCATCGTCTTGGTGCCCCAGTCGATCTCGTTCAGGCCCTGGATGATGTTCTTGCGTGCCTGTTCCTTGTCATCCGGTGCGACCGCGTCTTCGCAGTCCAGGAAGATGATGTCGGCGGCCGACTTGGCGGCCTTTTCGAACATGCCCGGGTTGGAACCCGGCACGGCGAGTTCGGAACGGTGCAGGCGCGGTGTGGCTTGTTCGATGATCGTGAAGCTCATGGATGTCTCCTCCGGTGATGGTGCGAATGTTGAATGAATGGTGTGAAAACGATGGATGGCGGTCCGTCGGTCAGCCGGTGGCGCCGAAACCGGCGGCCACGCAGTTGATCGACAGCAGCAGCGCCTTGCGGAATTCCTCCTTGCGGGCCGCGTCGTCGGTCTGGCGGTAGGCGCGCAGCAGCCCGATCTGCTGCCGGCTGACCTGATTGACCACCGGCAGGCGGTGGCCCAGCTTCTGGCGATAGTCCGGGAAGCGCTCGGCCAGCGTGCGCGAACCGGACAGCCGCAGGATCTGGCTGCAGGTGATTTCGTGCTCGCGCACGATCATGCCGAACACCTCTTCGCGCACGCCGGCATCCGCCACCAGCAGGCTGTATTCGCGCGCCAGTTCGAGATCGACCACGGCGAGCGTCTTTTCGACCTCGTCGACGATCAGCCGGAACAGCGGCGACTCGTTGAACATGCGCGTCAGCAGCGCCTCGCCGCTCGCCCCGCGCACGCGCGTGAAATTGGCCAGGCTTGAGCCGACGCCGAACCAACCGGTGATCAGGTGGCGGTTCTGCGCCCACGCGAACACCCACGGAATGGCCCGCAACTCCGACAGCGAACGCGCGCCGAAGCGGCGTGCCGGGCGCGAACCGATGTTCAGCAGCGAAATTTCGTCGAGCGGGCTGGCTTCCTGGAAGTAGCTCACCAGACCGGGATGACCGATCAGGTTCGCGTAGGCGGCGTGCGCCGCGCCCGACAGCGCTTCGAGTGCGTCGTCGAATTCGGCCACCAGCGTGATGCCGTCGCTGCGGCCGGACTTCAGCGCATGGTCGAACACGCTGGCGGCCAGCAGTTCGAGGTTGAACGCGGCCGTACCCTTGTTCGCGTACTTCGATGAAATGACTTCGCCCTGTTCGGTCAGGCGGAAAATCCCCTGGATCGAACCAGCCGGCTGCGCCGCAATGGCGCGCCCGGCCGGCACGCCGCCGCGGCTGACCGAGCCGCCGCGGCCGTGGAAGAAGGCGATCTTCACGCCGGCTTCCGCGCCGACCGAGGTCAGCTTCATCTGCGCCTTGTACAGTTCCCAGTTCGACGACAGGAAGCCGCCGTCCTTGTTCGAATCCGAGTAGCCGATCATCACTTCCTGCACGCCGCCGAGCGCGCGCACCGAGCGCTTGATCAGCGGCATGGCCAGCAGTTCGCGCATGATGGCCGGCGCGCGGCGCAGGTCCTCGATGGTTTCGAACAGCGGCATGATGGGCAGCGCACAGCGCTCGACGCCGCCCGGGTCGGCGTACAGCCCGGCTTCCTTGGCCAGCAGATAGACGCCGAGCACGTCCGACACATTGCGCGTCATGCTCAATATGAAGCTGCCGAAGGCGTCGCGACCCAGGCGCGGCCGCAGTTCGGCGATGAGCCGGAACAGGCCCAGCGTTTCGCTGGCCACCGCCGGCAGTTCGTCGAAGTCACGCGGGCCGCTGCGCGGCTGCGCCAGTTCGGCCAGCAGCCAGTCGCGCCATTCGGTGCCGGTCTGCTCCGGTGCCGGCGCATCGGCCGGCTCGCCGCGGCTGGCGCGCCACAGCGCTTCCAGCGTCTGGGTGACGCGGGTGGAGTTTTCGCGCAGGTCGAGCCGCACGGTGCTGAAGCGGAACACCTCGACCTGGCGGCGCACCGGACGCACTTCGCTGCCGGCCAGCTCGGCCAGACCGCAGTCCGCCAGACCGGTTTCCAGCGTGCGCAGATCGGCGATCAGGCGTTCGGCCGATTCGTAGCCGTGGCGCGCACCGGCGTCATTCGGCTCGCCCAGCGCATCGGCGATGCTGTCGTCGAGCCGGGCCAGCATGCACACCAGGAACTGGCGGAACGGCTCGCCCGGATTGCGCGCGGCGATCGCATTGCCGTCGCTGCGCTCTTCCAGCGCCAGCGTCAGCGCGTCGCGGAAGTCGTCCGGCAGCGCAAGCGCCGCTTCGGTCACCGACAGGCTGCGCACCAGATCGAACACGCTCTGCCGGTGACGGCGCAGCGCGGCCAGCCGGCATTCGGTCAGCGCGCCGCGCGTGATGGCGTTGGTGACGAAGGGGTTGCCATCGCGATCACCGCCGATCCAGGAACCGAATTCTAGAAAGCCGGGCAGCCCGGCTTCGTCGGCGCCGAAGTGTTCGGCCATCGCCTCGTCGGCGCGCGCCAGCACATCGGGGGCGACGTCGAACAGCGTTTCGTTGAAGAAGTGCAGGCCCCAGGCGATTTCCTGCGACACATTGGGCTTTTCGAGCCGCAGTTCGCCGGTCAGCCAAAGCAGCTCTATTTCATTGCGCAGAGTGCTTTCTAGCCCGGTGCGCTCGCGCGGCGTCCAGCGCGGCGATTCGAGATCGATCAGCAGGCGGTAGATGCGGCGGTGCCGCTCCAGCACGGTCACCCGCTTGGCTTCGGTCGGGTGGGCGGTCAGCACCGGTCGCACCTTGAGGCCGGCAAATGCGGCGCGGACCGCGTCGGCGTTCAGGCCCGCCTTGCGGGCGGCGGCGAACACATGGGCAAAGGTGCCGGGCAGACATTCGCGCCCCTGCAGCCGCTCGACTTCACGCCGCTTGCGCATGCCGCCATTCTGTTCGGCGATCGACAGCAGCTGGAACAGGATGCCTTGCGCCTGGATGGCGCGACCGAGCATCTGCGGCGACAGCCCGGCGCCCGAGGTGCCGCCGGACAGCACGTTCAGCAATTCGGGATGATGGCGCTGGACCACCTCGCGCAGCAGCGCGAACAGCAGGTCGACGGCCTTCTCTGAAAAATCGTGCCCCGAAGCGTCGGACGACGCCGGGACGGAAACGGGATCACTCACCACGATGGACTTTCGCTGGTCGAGGTTGGGCGCCATCCGCCGGGCCGCAGCGGCCCGACGGACAGCGCAGCGCAGCGGATGGCGCCGGGATCAGACGTCGTTCGATCAGAGCCGGGCCATCATGGCGGCGACGGTGGTGCCCAGTTCGCCCGCACTCGGGGCGACCGACAGACCGTAGGAACGCATGATTTCCGACTTTTCGGCAGCCGAATCACCGGCGGCCGAAATGATGGCGCCGGCGTGGCCCATGCGGCGACCCTTCGGTGCCGTCAGGCCGGCGACGTAGCCAACCACCGGCTTGCTCATGTTTTCCTTCACCCAGGCCGACGCTTCCGCTTCCTGCGGGCCGCCGATCTCGCCGATCATCACGACCGCCGTGGTTTCCGGATCTTCTTCGAACTTCATCAGGTGATCGAGGAAGGACGAGCCGTTGATCGGGTCGCCGCCGATGCCGACCGAGGTCGACACGCCGATGCCGAGCGCCTTCATCTGCGCCGCCGCTTCGTAACCCAGCGTGCCCGAGCGCGACACGATGCCGACCGTGCCCTGCTTGTAGATGTGGCCGGGCATGATGCCCAGCATGGCCTTGCCCGGGCTGATGATGCCGGCGCAGTTGGGGCCGACCATCAGCGTGCGGCGCTCTTTCGGGTAGCGCATCAGGTAGCGCTTGACGCGCATCATGTCCTGCGCCGGGATGCCGTCGGTGATCGAACACACCAGCTGGATGCCGGCATCGGCCGCTTCCATGATGGCGTCGGCGCAGAAGGCCGGCGCCACGAAGGTGATGCTGGCTTCGGCACCGGTCGCCTCGACCGCTTCGGCCACCGTGTTGAACACCGGCTTGCCCAGATGGGTCGAGCCACCCTTGCCCGGCGTGACACCGCCGACCACGTTGGTGCCGTACTCGATCATTTCCTTGGCGTGGAAGCTGCCTTTGTCGCCGGTGAAACCCTGGACGATGATCTTGGTCTTTTCGTTGATCAGAATGCTCATATCTAAATCCTCTTGTGCATCGGTTATCCGCTACGCGCCGCCCGCCAGGCCGCCCCGAGGGCGGGTGCCGCCCTCGGTGGCAGCGAACGAAGTGAGCGTGGGTATCCTTTGACTCAGCTCGCCGCGTGGGCGCGCGCCGCTTCGACCGCCTTCTTCGCCGCCTCGGTGAGCGAGCTGGCGCTGATGATGGGCAGGCCGCTTTCGCGGATGATGCGCTGCCCCTCTTCTTCGTTCGTACCGGCCAGGCGGACGATCAGCGGCACCGTGATATCGATGTCATTGCACGCCTGCACCACGCCCTGGGCGACCCAGTCGCAGCGGTTGATACCGGCGAAGATGTTCACCAGGATGGCCTTGACGTTCTTGTCCGACAGCACGAGGCGGAAGGAATTGGCCACGCGCTCGGGCGAGGCGCCGCCGCCGACGTCGAGGAAGTTGGCGGGTGCGCCGCCGGCGTACTTGATGGTGTCCATCGTGGCCATGGCCAGACCGGCGCCATTGATGATGCAGCCGATGTCGCCGTCCAGACCCACGTAGTTCAGGTTGTGCTCGGCCGCCTGCACTTCGCGCGGATCTTCCTGCGACGGGTCGCGCATGTCGGCCACGGCACGCTGGCGGAACATCGCGTTGTCGTCGAACGACATCTTGGCGTCGAGCGCCAGCACGCGGTCGTCCTTGGTGACGACCAGCGGATTGATTTCGACCATCGTCGCGTCGAGATCGCGGAAGGCGCGGTAGGCACCCATGATGGCGGTGACCGCACGCGACACCTGCTTGATGTTCAGCTTCAGGCCGAAGGCGATCTGCCGGGCCTGGAAGGCCTGCAGACCGACCGCCGGTTCGACCACGACCTGCATGATCTTTTCCGGTGCGGTGTTGGCCAGTTCCTCGATGTCCATGCCGCCTTCGGCCGAAGCGATCACGCGCACGCGCTCGGCCTTGCGGTCGAGCACGATGCCCAGATACAACTCACGTTCGAAGGGCTCGGCGACTTCGACGTAGACACGCTGCACCGGCTTGCCTTCCGGGCCGGTCTGCACCGTCACCAGACGCTTGCCGAGCAGTTCGCGCGCCGCCGCATCGACCTCGTGATAGGTCTTGCACAGCTTGATGCCGCCTGCCTTGCCGCGCGCGCCGGAGTGCACCTGGGCCTTCACCGCCCAGTGCCAGCCGCCCAGTTCGGTCGCCGTGTAGACAGCCTGATCCGGGCTGTAGGCCACGCTGCCGCGCGGCACCGGAACTCCGAAACCGGCCAGCAACTCTTTCGCTTGGTATTCGTGAATGTCCATGCTCCACCTTCCGTCAGATTGAATTCAGAGGACTGTTTGCCGCCGCGTCACCGGCGCCCCGACGTCGGGCAGCACGGAGGTCCGAAACGCAAACCTATGGATTTGATTATGGGTGAGGCTGTTTGAATTAAGCTTCACTTATACTTATCTCGGCGATAAGAAAGTCCGATACGAGGGCTTGCATTCGTACGATATAGTTGATTTGTCTTGTTTTAGTTCACGCGCCAACGCCCGAAACCGGGCCAGACGCTCACTTCCCCGAAAGGCATCCCATGTTTGACCCGAAACAGACCATCGCCCATTCCGATCCCGAACTGTGGGCCGCCATGGAAGCGGAGTACGCACGTCAGGAACACCACATCGAGCTGATCGCGTCGGAAAACTACGCCAGCCCTGCGGTCATGGAAGCGCAGGGTTCGGTACTGACGAACAAGTACGCAGAGGGTTATCCGGGCAAGCGCTACTACGGTGGCTGTGAGTTTGTCGACGTCGCGGAACAGCTCGCCATCGATCGCCTGAAGTCGCTGTTCGGCGCCGAATTCGCCAATGTGCAGCCGCACTCGGGCTCGCAGGCCAATGCCGCTGTGTATATGTCGATGCTGCAGCCGGGCGACACCATCCTGGGCATGTCGCTGGCCCACGGCGGTCACCTGACGCACGGTTCGTCGGTGAACTTCTCCGGCAAGATCTACAAGGGCGTCGCCTACGGTCTGGACCCGGAAACCGAAGCCATCGACTACAAGCAGGTCGAAATGCTGGCGCACGAATACAAGCCGAAAATGATCGTCGCCGGCGCGTCGGCCTATTCGCTGCACATCGACTTCCAGCGCTTCCGCGAAATCGCCGATTCGGTCGGCGCCTACCTGCTGGTCGACATGGCGCACTACTCCGGCCTGATCGCTGCCGGTCTGTACCCGAGCCCGATCGGCATCGCCGACTTCGTCACCTCGACCACGCACAAGACGCTGCGCGGCCCGCGCGGTGGCGTGATCATGGGCAAGGCCGAGTTCGAAAAGCCGATCAATTCGATGATTTTCCCGGGCATCCAGGGCGGACCGCTGATGCACGTGATCGCTGCCAAGGCCGTCGCGTTCAAGGAAGCCTCGACGCCGGAATTCAAGTCCTATCAGCAGCAGGTGCTGAACAACGCGCAGGTGATGGCCGAGACCCTGGTCGAGCGCGGCGTGCGCATCGTGTCCGGGCGCACCCAGTCGCACCTGTTCCTGGTCGACCTGCGCGCCAAGAACGTGACCGGCAAGGAAGCGGAAGCTGCACTGGGCCGCGCCCACATCACGGTGAACAAGAACGCCATCCCGAACGATCCGCAGAAGCCGTTCGTCACCAGCGGCATCCGCATCGGCAGCCCGGCGATGACGACCCGCGGTTTCAAGGAAGCCGAGGCGAAGCAGGTTGCCAACCTGATCGTCGACGTACTCGAAGCACCCAACGACGACGCCGTGATCGCGCGTGTCGTCGCTGACGTCACCCGGTTGTGCACCGCACTGCCGGTCTACGGACGCAAATAAGGCCTGAGCGTGAGCGCCATGAACGCCGCCAGGGAATTCCCGATTTCAGAACCTTCAAGACTTAGAAACATTCATTTCAGGAGATTGACATATGCGTATCGCAGGCCGTAACCATCTGTACGTGCCGGGCCCCACCAACACGCCGGACCGTATCCTGCGTGCCATGGTGGTGGCACAGGAAGATCACCGCTCGCCCAAGTTCCCGGAACTGACGCTGTCGGTTCTGGCCGACCTGAAGAAGGTGTTCAAGACCACGGAAGGCACCATCGTCACGTTCCCGGCGTCGGGCACCGGCATGTGGGAAGCCGCGCTGACCAACACCCTGTCGCCGGGCGACAAGGTGCTGTGCTCGCGCTTCGGCCAGTTCAGCCACCTGTGGGCAGACATGGCGCAGCGCCTCGGCTTCGAGGTGCAGGTCATCGACACCGAATGGGGCACCGGCGTGCCGTACGACAAGTACGAAGAAGTCCTGCGCGCCGACAAGGAGCACAAGATCAAGGCCGTGCTGGCCTGCCAGAACGAAACCGCCACCGGCGTCTCGAGCGACATCGGCAAGGTGCGCAAGGCCATGGACAATGCCGGTCACCCGGCGCTGCTGATGGTCGATACGGTCAGTTCGCTGGTCAGCATCGACTTCCGCATGGAAGAGTGGGGCGTCGACTGCACCGTGTCCGGTTCGCAGAAGGGTTTCATGCTGCCGGCCGGCATGGGCATCCTGGGCATGAGCTCGAAGGCGATCAAGGCGATGGAAGGAGCGACCTCGCGCCGCTGCTACTTCGACATCGGCGACATGCTGAAGAACAACGCCACCGGCTACTTCCCCTACACGCCGTCGATTCCGATGCTGTACGGCATGCGTGAAGCGCTGGACACGATTTTCGAGGAAGGCCTTGAGAACATCTTCGCCCGCCACGAATATCTGGCCAACGGCGTGCGCGCCGCGATCCACGAAGGCTGGAAGCTGAATCTGTGCGCCAAGGCGCCCGAGTGGTATTCGAACACCGTCAGCGCCATTCTGGTGCCGGAAGGTTTCGACGCCGCCAAGGTGATCAGCAACGCCTACGCTCGCTACAACCTGTCGCTGGGCGCCGGCCTGTCGAAGGTCGCCGGCAAGGTGTTCCGCATCGGCCACGTCGGTGACCTGAACCTGCTGTCGCTGATGAGCGCGATCGCCGGTGCCGAAATGTCGATGCTCGACAACGGCATCAACGTGACCCCGGGTTCCGGTGTCGCGGCCGCTTCGACCTACTGGCGTACCCATACGCAGCAGGTAAAGTAAGGGCCCGCCGTCCGTTTTACCCCTCTTGAACGGCCGGGTTCGCCCGGCCTTTTTTGCATTTACAAACACTGCGAGGAAAAAGCATGTCGCAACACGTCGTGTTTCTGGACCGTTCGACGCTGAAAGCCACCGTGCGTCGGCCGTCGTTCGAGCACACCTGGGAAGAATTCGAGACCACCTCCCCCGCCCAGGTGGTCGAGCGCCTCAAGAATGCGACCGTGGCCATCACCAACAAGGTTGCGTTGCGCGGCGACGTGCTGGCCCAGCTGCCGAACCTGAAGATGATCGGCGTCGCCGCCACCGGCTACGACGTCATCGACGTTCCGGCCTGCCGCGAGCGTGGCATCACGGTGTCGAACATCCGCAACTACGCGGTTCATACGGTGCCGGAACACGCGTTCGCGCTGATCCTCGCATTGCGCCGCAGCATCCTGGCCTATCGGCAGGACGTGGAGCGCGGCCGCTGGCAGGAAGTGGATCAGTTCTGCTTCTTCGATCACCCGATCCATGACCTGTTCGACAGCACCATCGGCATTTTCGGCGAAGGCGCGCTCGGCCAGGGCACGGCGAAGATCGCACGCGGCTTCGGCATGAAGGTGCTGTTCGCCGACCACGAAGGCCCGAAGGCGCCGGGTGTGGAATTCACGCCGGTCGAACAGGTATTGGCCGAGTCCGACATCATTTCGCTGCACTGCCCGCTGACCGCGGACAGCCGCAACATGTTCAGCATGCCGCAGTTCAGGAAGATGAAGCGCAGCGCCATCCTGATCAACACGGCGCGTGGCGGCCTGGTGCATGAGGAAGATCTGGTGACCGCGCTGAAGGAAGGCGTCATCGGCGGTGCCGGCTTCGACGTGCTGACCAAGGAGCCGCCGAAGGAAGGCAACCCGCTGCTTGACCTGCGCCTGCCCAACTTCATCCTGACGCCGCACGTCGCGTGGGCGTCCGACGGCGCCATGCAGTTCCTGGCCGACCAGTTGATCGACAATGTGGAAGCCTACGTCAAGGGCAGCCCGGTCAACACCGTGACCTGAAAACCGTTCGCCGCGCCCCTGTCGGCGGCGCGGCGTTCATCGAGACAGCGAGAGACGACAATGAAAAAACTGCTCTATCAATTCGATACCGACGAACATCCGTCGGTGTTCGACAACGTGGTGTGCAACGACGGCGGCGCCGATCACGTGATCGGCTACGGCGGCGTGCATCCGCACAACGTCGGTGCCATGGTCGATGGCGCCATCTTCACGCGCGCACCGAAGGACAAGAAGAACACCGCGATCTTCATCGGCGGCAGCAACATGGCCGAAGGCGAAGCCCTGTTCAAGGCGGTGAAGAAGAAGTTCTTCAGCAACTTCCGCGTGTCGGTCATGCTCGACAGCAACGGTTCGAACACCACCGCGGCCGCCTGCGTCGCGTGGCTGGGTCACCGCGGTCCGCTCAAGGGCAAGAAGGTCGTCATCCTCGGCGGCACCGGTCCGGTGGGCACGCGCGCCGCCGTCATGCTGGCCAGCGAAGGTGCGACGGTCACGCTGGTGTCGCGCAAGCTGGCCACCGCGGAAGACGCGGCGAAGCAGCTGAAGGCCACGTTCAACCTCGACGTCGGCGTGGCCGAAGCGGCCGACAACGATGCGCGCGGTCGAGCGATCGAAGGCGCGAACATCGTCATCGCGACCGGCGCCGGCGGCATCCAGCTGCTCGAAGAGCGTCACTGGAAGGACAACCCGACGCTGGAAATGATGGCTGACGCCAATGCCACACCGCCGCTGGGCATCGAAGGCATCGACATGATGGACAAGGGCGCGGTGAAGCACGGCAAGATCGTATTCGGCGCCATCGGTTTCGGTGCGTTGAAGATCGCGCTGCAGCGCGCCTGCGTGGCCAAGCTGTTCGAAAGCAACGACATCACGCTGGATGCGCCGGAAATCTACGCGATGGCCAAGACGATGGTGGGCTGAGCGATGACCATGATCAAGGACAAGCCTGTCACCACCTTTCTGGACGAACTGGCCAGCAGCGCACCCACGCCGGGCGGCGGCAGTGCCGCGGCCATCATGGGCGGCATGGGCGCGGCGCTGGTCAGCATGGTGTGCAACCTGACCATCGGCAAGAAGGCGTACGCGGAAGTGGAAGGCGACATGAAGGACCTGCTGGCACAAGCCGAAGGCCTGCGTGCAACGCTGACCGATTTCATCCGCGCCGACGTCGAAGCCTTTGACGGCCTGATGGCCGCCTACGGCCTGCCCAAGGACACGGACGAGCAGAAGGCTGCACGCTCGGCCGCGATCCAGGACGGTCTGAAGATGGCCACCGACGCACCGCTGGCCTGCGCCCGCGCCTGCGCCGACGTGATCGCGTTGAGCCTGATCGCGGCGGAAAAGGGCAACAGGAACGTCGTGTCAGACGCCGGCGTGGCGGCGCTGGCCGCCCAGGCGGCGCTGCGTTCGGCGGCGCTGAACGTCGACATCAACGTGCCCAGCATCAAGGACGCCGACTTCGCCGCATCGCGTCGCGCCGAAACCGACGCGCTGCTGGCCAAGTGGGTGGCGGAAGCCGATCGCGTGGTCGAAGTGGTCAAGAGCAAGCTCTGAGGCTTCTGCCTGCTCATGAAGGGGCGCCCTCGGGCGCCCTTTTTTTTCGCGCGCGGGCGAAAGTCGTCGGCGCTCGATCACGAGCCCATGTTGGGCATCGCTGCGCTCACCCCAACCTACAGTCCAGACACTCCGGCTG
Organism: Methyloversatilis sp. RAC08; assembly: GCF_001713355.1. NCBI lineage: Bacteria > Pseudomonadati > Pseudomonadota > Betaproteobacteria > Nitrosomonadales > Sterolibacteriaceae > Methyloversatilis > Methyloversatilis sp. RAC08. The sequence goes on from NZ_CP016448.1 coordinate 276,091, forward strand.
CTCACCCGCAGGTCGGGCTGAGCGCCGCGATGCCCAACACCAACACGCCCCACCCGCACGCGCCGCCCACAGCCCGCCCATTCAAACCGCACCCACCCGTAGGTTGGGGTGAGCGCAGCGATGCCCAACACCCGCACGCCGCACCCGCACACGCCGCGCACACAGCCCGCCCATTCAAACCGCCTCACCCGTAGGTTGGGGTGAGCGCAGCGATGCCCAACACCCCAAACTCCCGCCCCGCCTCACTGCTGCGCCTGCACCTGGGCCTGGGCCTGGGCCCGCGCGAGCCATTCGCGCATCGTTGCGAGCAGTTCGCTGCGGCTGAACGAGCAGCTGTCCTGCGAAAACAACCGGGCGGATTCGAGCCGCATCAGCAGGCCGTCGAGCACTTCGCGCCACTTTGCCGGCACATGCGCGTCCTCGACGCCGTGGAGGCGCCAGGTGGCGATCAGGGCATCCATGTCGATGCGCCCGGCTTCGAAATCGTCCAGCGACCTGCCCAGTTTTTCGTTCATCTGCATTCTCCGGCACGACGGTAAAACTACCCCTTGCTTGCAAGACCCTGTGCGCTTGCGCTTACAATCGCGCCCTGTTTGCATTGCAACAAGAGTGTAATGCGCAAACAGCGTTCGGACGGCGATGGCGTATCCGCTTGTCCAGAGTGTCCTGATTCACCGCCTTCACAGGCAAACGGAAGCAAGCATGACCATCTACAGCATCGACGACCAGCAGCCCGACATCCATCCTTCCGCGTGGATCGCGTCCACCGCGACCGTGATCGGCGAAGTCGTACTCAAGGCCGACAGCAGCGTGTGGTTCGGCGCCGTCATCCGGGCCGACAATGACCGCATCGTCGTCGGCGAACGCAGCAACGTGCAGGACGGTGCGGTGCTGCACATCGACGAGGGTGTGCCGCTGACCATCGGCGACGACGTCACGGTCGGTCATCAGGCCATGCTGCACGGCTGCACCATCGGTGACGGATCGCTGATCGGCATCAAGGCGGTGGTGATGAACCGTGCCGTCGTCGGCCGCAACTGCCTGATCGGCGCCAATGCGCTGATTCCGGAAGGCCGTGTCATTCCCGACCGATCGCTCGTGGTCGGCTCGCCCGGCCGCATCGTGCGCGAACTGAGCGACGAAGAAGTCGCGGCACTGATGGCCGGCTCGGCGCAATACGTCGACAAGGCGCGGCACTACCGATCGGGTCTGACCATCGTGCCGCGCGACTGATCGCACTTCAGTTCCGCCGGGCGGCGTCGATATTTCCCCTGAGAACTTCACTCGCGGAGATCGACATGGCCGAACGCACCACCTTCTATTTCACCGGCGCGCACGCCCTGCCCGCCATCATGGTCGCCTTCAACAGCGAAGCGGCCGGACTGGCCGTACTGGTCTACTTCGCGCTGATCGGCGCTGCTCTGCTATCGGCCATGGGCGACGAGCGTCACCTGCCCGATGACCGCGAACACCTCGGCGCGCCGATCCGCATCGACACCGAAGACGACCGGCCGGTACGTCGCAAGCGCTGACAGACGCCCGCAGCGCGCTGGTTATACTCCCGCATTGATCACATCGCGGGAGTCCCCCATGAAACATCCGTTCTGGCTGCTGCTTGCCGCCACGCTTTCGGTCGCCCAGGCCGCCGACCACACCGCCGTCGAACGCGCCGGCATCGTGGTTGACCTGAATGCCGAAGCCTCCCGCCTCGCCCCGAATGACCTTGCCCGCGCCCAGGCCTACATCGAAATGGGTGACGCCACGCCGAGCGCGCTGGCGAAGAAGGTCAATGCGGTCATGCAGTCGGCCATTGCGACCACCAAGCCCTATTCGAGTGTGAAGGTGCGCAGCGGCAATACGTCGACCTATCCGGTCTATGGCAAGAACGGCCGCAGCATCGAAAGCTGGCGCATGCGTTCGGAACTGCTGCTCGAATCGAAGGATCAGGCCGCCATTTCCGAACTGCTGGGCAAGTTGCAGAGCCAGCTTGCGGTCGGCCAGCTGACGCTGGAGCCGAGCGAAGAGGCTTCGCGGCAGGCCGAGAACGACGCGATCGCCGACGGCATCGCCGCCTTCAATGCACGTGCGAAAATCGTCGCCGATTCCCTCGGCAAGTCGTGGCGCATCCTGCACATGAACGTGAATCACACCGGCGGCATGCCGACACCGCGTCCGATGATGATGCGCAGCAAGGCGGTCATGGCCGAAGCGATGGCGGACATGCCGGTCGAAGCCGGCGAGTCGCGCGTGGCGGTATCGATCAGCGGACAGATCGAGATTGAACGCCGGTAATCGCAGGCTCACTGCGCTATCGCTGGCGTTTTTGCTCACCGCCTGCGGCAGCCTGCCGGAACAGGCGGCGTTGCCGCCGTCCGGAAAAACGGCCGGCACACCGGCCGAACAACCCGCCGTACCGCCTCGCCCGGCCGGCCGGATACAGCTCGCCGACGACACGCACGCGCAGGATGCGGTGATCTACGCGCTCGGCCTGATCGGCAACCATTACCAGTTCGGCGGCCGCAATCCGGACAGCGGGCTGGACTGCAGCGGCATGGTGAGCTGGATCTACGAACAGGTCGCTGGCGTGCGGCTGCCGCACAATGCCGCGCAGATCGCGAAGATCGCGCGGCCGATCGACCGCAGTGCGCTGGCACCCGGAGATCTGGTGTTCTTCAACACCAATGGCACGCCGCATTCGCACATGGGCATCTACGCCGGCGAGGGGCGTTTCATCCATGCACCGAGCACACGCGGGAAATATGTACGGACGGACAGGCTGGACAGCGGCTGGTTTGCCGCACGCATCAGCGGCCTGCGCACGCTCAGGCGCGAGGGGTGATGAGGGTCAGGGTCTGTCGTTCGGAATCTGCACGAACACCTCACCCGGCTTGATCAGCCCGAGTTCGGTGCGCGCCCGCTCTTCGACCGCGTCGAAGCCGGTTTTCAGATCCTTCACGTCGGCGTCAAGCGCGGCATTGCGCGCTTCCAGCCGGGTGTTGAGGTCGCGCTGGGCGTCCAGCGCGCGGCCGGCTTCCCAAGCCTGCAGCCACCCGCCCTTGCCGAGCCAGAGCGGGTACTGCAGCACCGCAATCAGCGCCACCAGCATCAAGGCAGGCCAATGGCGCGTCATGGCTACTTGCGCAGGTTGTAGAACGCGGAAGCACCGGGATACCACGCCGTATCACCGAGATCTTCCTCGATGCGCAGCAGCTGGTTGTACTTGGCGATGCGGTCCGAACGGCTCAGCGAACCGGTCTTGATCTGCATTGCGTTCAGCCCGACCGCGATGTCGGCGATGGTGCTGTCTTCTGTTTCGCCCGAACGGTGCGAAATGACCGCGGTGTAGCTGGCGCGCTTGGCCATTTCGACCGCCGCGAAGGTTTCTGTCAGCGTGCCGATCTGGTTGATCTTGATCAGGATGGAATTGGCGATGCCGCGCGAAATGCCTTCCTTCAGGATCTTGGTGTTGGTGACGAACAGGTCGTCGCCGACGATCTGCACGCGACTGCCCAGACGGTCGGTCAGCAGCTTCCAGCCATCCCAGTCGTTTTCCGCCATGCCGTCTTCGATGCTGACGATGGGATACTTGTCGGCCAGCGTCGCAAGGTAATCGACCAGCTGCGCCGATTCCATCGTCAGGCCGGCACCTTCGAGGTGGTACTTGCCGTTCTTGTAGAACTCGGACGCTGCGCAGTCGAGCGCCAGCACGATGTCGGTGCCCGGCTCGTAGCCGGCCGCGCTGACCGCATCGAGAATCATGTTCAGCGCCTCTTCGGCACTGCCGACGTTGGGCGCGAAACCGCCCTCGTCACCGACCGTGGTCGGGAAACCCTTCTTGTCGGTCAGCTTCTTCAGCGCATGGAAGATTTCCGCGCCGGCGCGCAGCGCCTCGCGGAAGCTCGATGCGCCGACCGGCATGATCATGCATTCCTGGAAATCGAGGCTGTTGTTGGCGTGCGCGCCACCGTTGATGACATTCATCATCGGCACCGGCATCGCCATGCCGCCCGAACCACCGAAATAGCGGTACAGCGGCAGTCCGGCTTCTTCGGCCGCCGCCTTGGCCACCGCCATCGACACCGCAAGCATCGCATTGGCGCCGAGGCGGCCCTTGTTTTCGGTGCCGTCGAGTTCGATCAGCGTACGGTCGATGAAGGCCTGTTCTTCGGCGTCCAGACCGATAATGGCTTCGGAAATTTCGGTATTGACGTTTTCGACCGCGGCCAGCACGCCCTTGCCGAGGTAGCGGTCCTTGTCGCCGTCGCGCAGCTCGATCGCTTCGCGCGAACCGGTCGAGGCACCGGACGGCACGGCGGCGCGACCCATGATGCCGGACTCCAGCAGCACGTCCGCTTCAACGGTGGGATTGCCGCGCGAATCTAGAATCTCGCGCGCGACGACATCGACAATTGCACTCATGGTCGCTGGGTTCCTGGGTAAGAAGACAAATTATGAATAATCGGCGCGCACTCAGGCGAGCGCGGATTCGAGAAAGCCGTAGCGTTTCGTGACCGCGTCGAGGTCGCGCAACTGCTCGAGCAGCGCGGCCATCATCGGTAGCGGCCAGGCGTTCGGCCCGTCCGACATCGCCTTGGCCGGGTCCGGATGACTTTCCATGAACAGCCCGGCGATGCCGACCGCCACGGCAGCGCGTGCCAGCACCGGCACGAATTCGCGCTGACCGCCGGACGACGCACCCTGCCCGCCCGGCAACTGCACCGAATGGGTGGCGTCGAAAACGACCGGGCACGCGGTTTCGCGCATGATGGCCAGCGAACGCATGTCGGACACCAGATTGTTGTAGCCGAAGGACACGCCGCGCTCGCACACCATGATGGTGTCAGCGCCGCCATTGGCTTCCTTAGCCTTCGCGACGACGTGCTTCATGTCGCCCGGCGCGAGGAACTGGCCCTTCTTGATGTTCACCGGCTTGCCGGTGGCGGCGCAGGCGTGGATGAAGTCGGTCTGGCGGCACAGGAAGGCTGGCGTCTGCAGTACGTCGACATACTGCGCAACGATCGGCGCCTCTTCCGCGGTGTGCACGTCGGTCAGCACCGGCACGCCCAGTTCGCGCTTCACGTCGGCCAGTATTTCCAGGCCCTTCTGCATGCCCGGGCCGCGGAAGCTGGTACCCGAGCTGCGGTTGGCCTTGTCGAACGACGACTTGTAGATGAAGGGGATACCCAGACGCGCGGTGATTTCCTTCAGCTGGCCGGCGGTGTCGAACGCCATGTCGCGCGATTCGATCACGCACGGACCGGCAATCAGGAAGAAGGGCTTGTCGAGGCCGACATCGAATCCGCACAGTTTCATGAGGTCACCTTGTGCGACGAGCGCTTGACCATGCCGCGCGCGTCCTGACGGGCCAGCGCAGCACGGGCGAAGGCGGTGAACAGCGGATGTCCGGCGCGCGGCGTGGACGTGAATTCCGGGTGGAACTGACAGGCGACGAACCACGGATGGTCCGGCAGCTCGATCATTTCGCACAGCGGGTCGACCGAATCGAGCGAACGGCCGGACACGCGCAAGCCGACCTTTTCCAGCTGCGCCAGATACTGGTTGTTCACTTCGTACCGGTGGCGATGGCGCTCGACGATCTGTGCCTTGCCGTAGATCTCCCGCGCCAGACTGTCTTCGCCCAGCTGGCAGTTCTGACCACCCAGGCGCATCGTGCCGCCGATGTCGGACGACTCGTCGCGCCGCTCCAGCTTGCCTTCGGCGCTCATCCACTCGGTGATCAGGCCGATCACCGGATGCGGCGTGTCGCGCTCGAATTCGGTGCTGTGCGCGCCGGTCAGACCGGCCACGTTGCGGGCGTATTCGACCACCGCCAGCTGCATGCCCAGACAGATGCCCAGATACGGCACGCCGTTTTCGCGCGCATAGCGGATGGCGCCGATCTTGCCCTCGACGCCGCGCCGGCCGAAGCCGCCAGGCACCAGGATCGCGTCCATCGGATCGAGCAATGCTCGCCCGCCGTCGGTCGACCGCTCGACGGCTTCTGAATCGATGTAGTGGATGTTGATGCGCGAGCGCGTCTGGATGCCGGCGTGGATCAAGGCCTCGGAAAGCGACTTGTACGATTCGGTCAGGTCGACGTACTTGCCGACGAAGGCGATATCGACGTCGCGCTCCGGATTTTCCAGCGCGTCGATCATGCGCTTCCAGGTGCTCAGGTCGGCCGCGCGGGCCAGGATGTTCAGCTTGTGGCAGACGATTTCATCCAGCATCTGGTCGTGCAGCATGGCCGGAATCTTGTAGATGCTGTCGGCGTCGACCACCGAAATGACCGCCTCGGGCAGCACATTGGTGAACAGCGCGATCTTGCGGCGCTCGTCGTCCGGCACCACGCGGTCGGAGCGGCACAGCAGCACGTCGGGCTGGATGCCGATCTCGCGCAATTCCTTGACCGAGTGCTGGGTCGGCTTGGTTTTAAGTTCGCCCGCGGTGGCGATGTAGGGCACCAGCGTCAGGTGGATGAAGCAGGTGTTGGCGCGGCCTTCTTCGATGCCCATCTGCCGGATGGCTTCGAGGAAGGGCAGCGATTCGATGTCGCCGACCGTGCCGCCGACCTCGACGATGGCGACATCCGCGCCTTCGGCGCCGCGCTTGATGTAGAGCTTGATTTCGTCGGTGATGTGCGGGATGACCTGAACCGTCTTGCCCAGATACTCGCCCCGGCGCTCCTTCTTGATCACCGCCTCGTAGATCTGGCCGGTGGTGAAGTTGTTGCGCTTGCCCATGCGGGCGTGCGTGAAGCGTTCGTAGTGACCCAGATCGAGGTCGGTTTCGGCGCCGTCTTCGGTGACGAACACCTCGCCGTGCTGAAACGGGCTCATCGTGCCCGGATCGACGTTGATGTAGGGGTCAAGCTTCAGATGGGTGACACGGATGGAACGCGATTCGAGAATCGCGCCCAGTGACGCGGCTGCGATGCCCTTGCCTAGCGAGGACACCACACCGCCGGTGACGAACACGTACTTTGTCATTTATTGCACTGCAGCGGGAAATTCCTAGTTTACCGGAAAAGTCCCGCAGCTTGAAGCCGACCGCCAGGCAAATACGACCCTGACCGGGCTGCCTCGGCTGGCGTCAGTCCGCCTCGTCGATCCAGGCCAGCTGAATGGCTTCGAGGATCTTTTCGCCGCAGCGCTTCGGGTCGTCATCGAAGTCGGGCAGATCGAGCACCCACTGCATCAGGTCGGTGAAGCGCACGTTGCCCGGGTCGACGTCGGGGTGTGCCTCGGTCAGCGCAATCGCAATCTCGAGCGAATCGGTCCATTTCATGGTGCTCACCTCTTTCCTTCACTGACCATATTGATCGTGTAGCGGGGAATGTCGATCACCAGCGGCTCGCCGGCCACTGCCGCCTGACAGGACAGGCGCGAATTCGGCTCCAGTCCCCAGGCCTTGTCCAGCAGATCTTCCTCGAGCTCTTCGGCCGGCTCGAGACTGCGGGAGCCTTCGCGCACGACGACGTGACAGGTCGTGCAGGCGCACGACTTCTCGCACGCATGTTCGATTTCGATGCCATTGGCCAGCAGCGCGTCGCAGATGGTGGTGCCGGGCTCGGCATCGAACACCGCACCGTCCGGGCACAGCTCGACATGGGGCAATACGACGATCTGGGTCATTGCGCGGTGTTCCGTCAATCAGAGTGATTCGATGCTGCGTCCGGCCAGCGCACGCTGGATGCCACGATTCATGCGGCGCGCGGCGAACTCGTCGGTGGCGCGGCCAAGCACGTCGACAGCGGCGCGCAGCGCCGCCGTGTCGTCGCCTCCAACGACTTCGGCCAGTGCGCGGACAGCCCTATCGACCGCGACCCGTTCGGCGTCGTCGAGCAGATCGCCGTCGGCAGCCAACGCAGTCTGCGTGGCGTCGATCAGGCGTGTGGCGTCCACCTTCTGTTCCGCCAGCGCGCGTGCCGCGATGTCATCCTGTACGTGATCGAAGCCGTCACGCAGCATGCGTGCGACTTCGTCGTCGCCCAGCCCGTAACTCGGCTTGACCTCGATGCGTGCTTCGATGCCGGTGCCCAGTTCGCGCGCGGACACGGCCAGCAGGCCGTCGGCATCCACCTGGAACGACACGCGGATGCGTGCCGCGCCCGCCACCATCGGCGGAATGCCCCGCAGCTCGAAGCGGGCCAGCGAACGGCAGTCGGTGACGCGCTCGCGCTCGCCCTGCAGCACATGAATGGCCATCGCAGTCTGGCCGTCGCGATAGGTGGTGAATTCCTGCGCGCGTGCGGTCGGTATCGTCGAATTGCGCGGAATGATCTTCTCGACCAGGCCGCCCATGGTTTCCAGACCGAGCGACAGCGGAATGACGTCGAGCAGCAGCCAGTCTTCACCGGCCGCGCGATTGCCGGCCAGCACATTGGCCTGGATAGCGGCGCCGATGGCCACCACCTTGTCCGGATCGAGATTGGTCAGCGGCACCTGACCGAAGAATTCGCCCACTGCGCGCTGCACCTGCGGCATGCGCGTGGCGCCGCCCACCATGACCACGCCCTTGACGTCCTCAACCGACAAGCCGGCGTCGCGCAGCGCCTTGCGCGTCGGCACCAGCGTCTTGTCGACCAGCGTCTTCGTCATGGCGGCGAACGCTTCGCGCGTGAGACGCACGTCGATCTCGTCGCCCGACGACAGCTTGAGCCCGACATGCACGTCGTCGGCCCCGCTGAGTGCTTCCTTCGCGCGCCGGGCTTCCATGTACAGCGCACGCATATCTTCCAGGCTGGGCGGACCGATGCGCGATGCCTCGATGAGCCAGCAATAGACCCGATGGTCGAAATCATCGCCGCCCAGTGCGGCGTCGCCGCTGGTGGCCAGTACCTCGAACACACCGCGCGAAAGCTTCAGGATGGAAATATCGAAAGTGCCGCCGCCCAGGTCGTACACCGCGTAGATGCCTTCGGAGGCGTTGTCCAGGCCATAGGCGATCGCGGCGGCCGTCGGTTCGTTCAGCAGACGCAGCACATCGAGACCGGCCAGCCGGGCAGCGTCCTTCGTGGCCTGACGCTGCGCATCGTCGAAATAGGCCGGTACGGTGATGACCGCGCCGGTCAGCGGCCCGCCGAGGCTGGCTTCAGCCCGCTCGCGCAGCACGCGCAGAATGTCGGCCGACACTTCGACCGGGCTTTTCGCGCCCTGTGCGGTGCGCAGCCGCACCATGCCGGGCGCGTCCTCGAATACATAGGGCATCGATTCGACATGCGCGACATCGGCAACGCCGCGTCCCATGAAGCGCTTGACCGAGGCGATCGTGTTGCGCGGGTCCTGTGCCTGTGCGGCGCGCGCAGCATGGCCGACCACGGCCGTTCCATCCGCGAGATAACGCACCACGGACGGCAGCAGCGCACGGCCGTGCTCGTCGTTCAGCACCAGCGGCACGCCATTGCGCACGCTGGCCACCAGTGAATTGGTCGTTCCGAGGTCGATGCCCGCGGCCAGCCTGTGCTGGTGCGGTGCGGTGGATTCGCCGGGTTCGGCGATCTGCAGCAGGGCCATCAGTTGTCCAGTGTTTCGTGTGCTTCGGCAATGTCTTCCGCCAAACGGGCGATGAACATCATGCGGCGCACCGTCGCGGCTGCGCCGGCGGTGTCGTGTTCTGCATCCAGCTGCCGGACCAGCAGCGCTTCGGCGTCGCGCCGGGCGTGCCGCAGCATGCGCGCAAGTTCGTCGAGCGCGCCGGCATCACGGGCGTCGCGCGCCTCATCGAGTGCCTCGCGCCATTCCATCTGCTGCATCAGGAAATCGCCGGGCATCGCGGTGTTGTTCTCCGCCGCCACGTCAATGCCATCCAGTTCCAGCAGGTAGCGCGCTCGAGTCAGCGGCGTACGCAGCAGCCGGTAGGCTTCATTGATGCGCGTCGACCACTGCATCGACAGCCGCCGCTCGGCTTCCGGTCGGCTGGCATGGCGGTCAGGGTGCACCGACGACTGCAGCTCGTGGTAGCGCGATTCGAGCGAGCGCTCGTCGATGACGAAGCGGCGCGGCAACGCGAACAGCTCGAAGTGGTCGCGACCGAACAGTTCGACGTCCGGCAGGCCGGAGGCGGTGGGGTCAGGAGTCATCGTTCAGTGTTGTCGGTGGCGATCGCCACTCAGACATTGAAGCTTTCGCCGCAACCGCACTCGTCCTTGACGTTCGGGTTGTTGAACTTGAAGCCTTCGTTCAGGCCTTCGCGCACGAAGTCGAGTTCGGTGCCTTCGAGATAGGCCAGGCTTTTCGGGTCGATCAGCACCTTCACGCCGTGGCTTTCGAAAATCAGGTCTTCCGGCGTCATGTCGTCGGCGAACTCGAGCTTGTACGCCATGCCGGAACAGCCGCTGGTGCGCACGCCCAGGCGCAGGCCGACGCCGCGGCCGCGCTTGGCGATGTAGTTGCTCACGTGTGTGGCTGCTTTTTCGGTCAGTGTCACGCCCATGTCGCTCTCCTTACGCCGCTGCAGCCGACGCGGCCGTATCGCCGTGCTTCTTGCGGTAGTCGTCGATCGCCGCCTTGATGGCATCTTCCGCGAGGATGGAGCAGTGGATCTTCACCGGCGGCAGTGCCAGTTCTTCGGCGATCGCGGTGTTCTTGATGGTCATCGCCTCGTCGAGCGTCTTGCCCTTGACCCATTCGGTCACCAGCGAACTCGACGCGATGGCCGAGCCGCAGCCATAGGTCTTGAATTTCGCATCTTCGATGATGCCGTCCGCACCCACCTTGATCTGCAGCTTCATCACGTCGCCGCAGGCCGGCGCACCGACCATGCCGGTACCGACGTCTTCGTCGTCCTTGCCGAATGCGCCGACGTTGCGCGGGTTTTCGTAGTGATCCAGCAGTTTTTCGCTATAGGCCATAACAGTTCTCCTTCAGTCGCCGTGCACGCGCAATCAGTGGTGGGCCCACTGGACGCTATTCAAATCAACACCTTCCTGCACCATTTCCCACAGCGGCGACAACTCGCGCAGCTTGCCGATCTTGCGGTGCAGCAGGTCTATCGTGAAATCGATTTCCTCTTCGGTCGTGAAGCGGCCGATCGAGAAGCGGATCGAGCTGTGCGCGAGCTCGTCTTCGCGGCCGAGCGCGCGCAGCACGTAGGACGGTTCAAGGCTGGCCGAAGTACAGGCCGAGCCGGACGACACCGCGACATCCTTGATCGCCATGATCAATGATTCGCCTTCGACGTAGGCGAAGCTGATGTTCAGGTTGTGCGGCACGCGCGCTTCGAGGTCGCCATTGACGAAGGTCGCCTCGATGTCCGACAGGCCCTTCAGCAGACGGTCGCGCAGCATGCGCACACGCTCGTTCTCGGCGCCCATTTCCTCACGCGCAATGCGGAAGGCTTCGCCCATGCCGACGATCTGGTGCGTGGCCAGCGTGCCGGAGCGCATGCCGCGCTCGTGACCGCCGCCATGGATCTGCGCTTCGAGGCGGATGCGCGGCTTGCGGCGAACGTACAGCGCGCCGATGCCCTTAGGCCCGTAGGTCTTGTGCGCGCAGAACGACATCAGGTCGACCTTCAGCTTGTCGAGATCGATGACCACCTTGCCGGTCGCCTGCGCCGCATCGACGTGGAAGATGATGCCCTTTTCGCGGCAGATTTCGCCCAGTTCGGCGACCGGCTGGATGACGCCGATCTCGTTGTTCACGAACATGATGGACACCAGCACGGTGTCCGGACGCAGCGCCGCCTTGAACGCATCCATGTCGATCAGGCCATTGGGCTGCGGATCGAGATAGGTGGCTTCGAAGCCTTCGCGTTCGAGTTCGCGGAAGGTATCGAGCACCGCCTTGTGTTCGGTACGCAGCGTGATGATGTGCTTGCCCTTGCCGGAATAGAAATGCGCCGCGCCCTTGATGGCGAGGTTGTTCGATTCGGTGGCACCCGAGGTCCAGACGATTTCCTTCGGATCGGCATTCACCAGACGGGCAACCTGCTCGCGCGCCTCTTCGACGGCCGCTTCGGTTTCCCAGCCATAGGCGTGGCTGCGCGACGCCGGATTGCCGAAGTGCTCGGTCAGGTAGGGAATCATCTTGGCCGCAACGCGCGGGTCGACCGGGGTGGTCGCCGAGTAGTCGAGATAGATCGGAAATTTCAGCATTCAGGTTGCTCCTTCGGGTTCTTCATTACGCTTCAGCCATCGCCCGCAGGCCACGGAGCTGATCCGCCACCTGCGCCAGCGCGCTGCAAAAATCATCGACATCCTGCATCTTCGTCATTGCGCCGGTGCTCACGCGCACCGCCCCGCGCGCCTGTTCCTGCGGCACGCCCATCGCGGTCAGCGTGCGCGATGGCTCCGGTGACGCGCTCGAGCAGGCCGAACCACTGGCCACCGCGAAGCCTGCGCGGTCGAGTTTGCCGACCAGCGTTTCGCCATCGATGTGATCGAGCGCGAAATAGCAGGTGTTCGGCAGACGCAGCGCCTGCGCACCGAATACCGTGCCGCCGAGTGCCAGCACGCAGCGTTCGATGCGTTCGCGCTGCGCTTCAAGCTGTTCGCGGCGCGCCGCCGGCTGCGACATCGCCAGCGCGCAGGCAACGCCGAAACCGACGATCGCCGCGATGTTTTCGGTGCCGGAGCGCAGGCCGTGTTCGTGACCTCCGCCGGCGATCAGCGGCTCGATATCGACCCGCTTGTCCAGAATGAGTGCGCCCGCACCCTGCGGACCGCCGATCTTGTGTGCCGAAAGCGTCATCGCCGACACGCCCAGCGCGCGGAAATCGACCGCGATCTTGCCCAGCGCCTGCACCGCATCGGTGTGCAGCCAGCCGCCGGCGCGGCGTACCTGCAACGCCAGCGTCGAAACGTCCTGCAGCACGCCGGTTTCGTTATTCGCGAGCATGACCGACACCAGGGACGCCTGCCAATCGAAGCCGTCGACCTGCACCCTGCCCTGCGCGTCGACCGGCAGTTCCTTCAGCGCCCAGCCGCGGCGCACCAACTGGCGTGCCGGCTCGCGCACGCATGGGTGCTCGATCGCCGAAATCGCGATCGCGCCCGGCTTGAGTCGCGCGGCCGCACCCTTGATGAACAGATTGTTCGCTTCCGAGCCGCCGCTGGTAAACACCACTTCTGTCGGATGCGCATTCACTGCGGCAGCCACCTGTGCCCGTGCCTCGTCGATCGCCCGGCGCGCAGCGCGCCCGTACTCGTGCCGGCTCGACGCATTGCCGAAGCGCGCGCCCAGCCACGGCAGCATCGCTTCGCGCACCGCATCGGCGAGCGGCGTACTGGCGTTGTGATCGAGATAGACCGGAGCGAACATGATCAGAGCTGCACCCGCACCAATTCGGACACACCCGGTCGTGCAGCATGGTCGTGCACGACCACGCGATGGGTCGTCTTGTCGCGCTGCTGCACCATCAGTTCGTGCAGATTCACCGAATCCAGGTAGTCATACATGCGCCGACTCAGGCTCGACCACAGGTCGTGCGTCATGCAGCGATGTTCATCCAGACAGTTTTCCTTGCCGCCGCACTGCGTGGCGTCCAGCGGCTCATCGACCGCGGTGATGATCTGGGCGACCGAAATCTTGCGCGCGTCGCGCGCCAGGCAGTAACCGCCGCCCGGCCCGCGCACGCTGGCCACCAGTTCCTGGCGACGCAGCTTGCCGAACAGCTGTTCGAGATAGGACAGGCTGATGCGCTGGCGCTCGGCCACGCCGGCCAGCGTCACCGGACCATTGTCCTGGCGCAGTGCAAGATCCAGCATCGCGGTGACGGCGAAGCGGCCTTTGGTAGTCAGTCTCATGATGCGATCTCCTCGATGGAGTGGCTCAGGGAATCCACGCTTGGGTTCGCGAATGAGCACACAGTCCAATTCCCGATCAATTCAGTCGACTTTATAATTCCCGACAAGTTCAGTCAACAATTCGGCCTGATCTTGTCCAGATCCACCCGCGAGTGATCGGCCATTTCCTCGCGCGCCTCGTCGTCGAGCCTGACACCTGCCCGTTCCAGCTTTTCCATCAGGCAGGCGATGCGCCGGTCGTTCTCGAGCGCGTGATCAACCAGCGCAGTGAGCGCCTTGGCCATCGGGTCTTCCATGTCGCGGGTGACCCCATAAGCTGTGAAGCCGGCCTGTTCGGCCCGCCGCTTCTTCTCGTCGTCGGCGCCCGGCTCACTGGCTTCGATGATGCGCGCCGGATTGCCGACCGCAGTGGCACCGGCCGGAACGGGCTTCACGACGACTGCGCAGGAACCGATCTTGGCGCCGTCACCGACGTCAAAACCGCCCAGCACCTGGGCGCCGGCGCCGATCACGACGCCGCGACCGAGCGTGGGATGACGCTTGGCGCCGCGGTACAGCGAGGTGCCGCCCAGCGTCACCCCCTGATAGATGGTGCAGTCGTCGCCGATGACCGCCGTTTCGCCGACCACCACGCCCATGCCGTGATCGATGAACACGCGCCGCCCGATGGATGCACCCGGGTGGATTTCGATGCCGGTCAGCACGCGGCCGATGTGCGAAATGAAGCGCCCCAGCCAGTGCAGACCCGCGCCCCAGCAGGCGTGCGCCATGCGGTGCAGGATCAGCGCGTGGATGCCCGGGTAGCAGGTCAGGACTTCGAACGACGAACGTGCCGCCGGGTCGCGTGCAAGCACGCTCGCAATATCTTCGCGCAGGTGATGGAACATCCGTTTTCCCCATGAAACGCCGGTGGCGTTCGCGGCCAGTTGAAACCCGACGATTTTAGTCGGTTTTTGTGCACCTGCGTCAGGGTCTGTCCATCGTCCGCCGTGGCCACCCGCGGAATCGCTGTCGTGGATGCCACAGCGCGGACGGCAACCGACCTTATCCGTTCGACCCCGGGCGCTTTTTCGGAATGCCGCCGATCGCCTTCAGCGCGCCCATCAGCAGATGCAGTTCTTCCGCCTCGACCTGGGTACGTCCGAACAGGCGGCGCAGGCGCGGCATGGCACGGCCCGGATTGACCCGGTCGAGAAAGCCCGCGTCGAGCATCAGCTGTTCGAGCAGCGCGTACAGGCTTTCCAGTCCTTCGTGACTGGCCAGGGCCGGCGCTTCGCCGACAGCGGCCGGCGCGGCGGCGACGGCCACGCGCAGTTCGTGGCACATGATCTGGGCCGCCGCCGCCACATTCAGCGAGCGGTAGGTTTCGCTGGTCGAAATGGTGACCGGCAGCGAACACATCGCCACTTCTTCATTGGTGAGTCCCGAACTTTCGGTGCCGAACACCAGCGCCACCTCGGCGTCGCCAGTAGCCAGCAGCGCCGCCAGTTCGGTCGCCGCCGACCTGACGTCGCGCACCGGCAGCGCCATTTCGCGACGACGTGCCGTCAGCGCCGCCTGCGCAACGGTGCCGGCCAGCGCGGCTTCGATCGTATCGACCACCACTGCACTGTCCAGCACGTCGGTCGCGCCGGAACTCATCGCGACCGCTTCGTCATGCGGAAAATGCTTCGGATTGACCAGATAGAGGCGCGACAGCCCCATCACCTTCATCGCCCGCGCGCAGGCGCCGATGTTGCCCGGATGGGTGGTGTGGGACATGACCACGCGCACCCGGTCAAGGGCGGCGTGACGATCAGAAAGGAGAGAAGGGGCGTCCATCGGGTCAGCGGTCAGAGGTGAATTCCGGTGCGGGCCTCGAATTAAATCGCAACAGCCCCTAAAATGCTCGGCTTTCCCGCCGACATGCGGACCGCACGGTCCGCGCACAGACACCTTCCATGCATCCGACGCTCACCACCGCCGTCAAGGCCGCCCGCCGCGCAGGCCAGATCATCACCCGCGCCAGCCAGGATGTAGACCTGCTGAAAGTCAGCAGCAAGCGCCAGAACGACTTCGTCACCGAAGTCGACCGCGCCGCCGAGGACGCCATCATCGGCATCCTGCGCGAAGCCTATCCGGACCACGCCATCCTGGCGGAAGAGAGCGGCGCGTCCGGCGAGTCCGAGTACCGCTGGATCATCGATCCGCTCGACGGCACGACCAACTTCATCCACGGCATGCCGCAGTACGCGGTGTCGATCGCGCTCGAACACCGGGGCCTGATGCAGTCGGCCGTCGTGTTCGACCCGGTGCGCAACGAGCTGTTCACCGCCAGCCGCGGCCGCGGCGCCTTCCTGAACGACCGCCGCATCCGCGTGTCGCGCCGTGCCAAGCTGGGCGAGGCACTGATAGGCACCGGCTTTCCGTACCGGGTGTGGGATCACGTCGATGCCTATCTGGGCATGTTCAAGGACCTGATGGAAAAGACCTCCGGCCTGCGCCGCCCGGGTGCCGCCGCGCTCGATCTGGCCTATGTCGCCTGCGGCCGCTTCGACGGCTTCTTCGAAATCGGCCTGTCGCCGTGGGACATCGCCGCCGGCGCCCTGCTGGTCACCGAAGCCGGCGGTCTGGTCGGCAATCTGACCGGTGAAACCGGCTATCTGGACAGCGGCAATCTGGTCGCCTCGACGCCGCGCATCTTCCCGGCCCTGCTCGCCGCGATCGAACCGCACCTGACGGACGCGCTGCGCAGCTGAACGCGGCTCGCCCGTGGCGGCACCGGTCGCGAACGATTATTCTTACTAAATTCCGATCGATCAGCATCAGGTACGACCATGTCAAATACTGCCATGCTGTCCAGCAAGTTCCAGATTTCCATTCCCAAGGCCGTACGCGAGGCGCAGCACTGGGAGGCAGGTCAGGAATTCGTGTTCATACCGAAAGGCAAAGGCGTGCTGATGATGCCGGTACCCGATGCCGCGCAGCTTGCCGGCATCGCCCGGGGCGCATCGACCGCGGACACACGCGACCGCGAGGACCGTTATTGATGGCGGCCGCCGCGCGCGTGGTCGATACCTCGGCGTGGATCGAGTGGCTGATCGGCAGCGACCTCGGCGAAATCGTCGGCAAGGCACTGCCGGAGCGCCCGCAGTGCATCGTGCCCACCATCGTGCAGCTCGAACTGTCGAAATGGCTGATGCGCGAAGTCGGCGATGACAAGGCCGATCAGGTCATCGCCTACACGCTGAAATGCGTCATCGCACCGCTCGACACCCGCATCGCCCTGCTCGCGGCTGACCTGCATCGCGCGCATCGGCTCGCGACAGCCGATGCCATCGTGTATGCCACGGCGCGCGAGTACAAGGCCGAGCTGATCACGTGTGACCGGCACTTCGAAGGGCTGCCGGGCGTGCGGCTTTTTCCGAAGGCGGCCTGAGCGCAGACCATGAACTCATCGACCGGCTTGCCCAGGATTGATCCGTCGCACACACCGATGATGCAGCAGTATCTCGGCTTCAAGCGGCAACACCCCGATCTGCTGGTGTTCTACCGGATGGGGGATTTCTACGAGCTGTTCTTCGAGGACGCGATCCGCGCCGCGCGCCTGCTCGACATCACGCAGACCCACCGCGGCCA
Organism: Methyloversatilis sp. RAC08; assembly: GCF_001713355.1. Lineage (NCBI taxonomy): Bacteria > Pseudomonadati > Pseudomonadota > Betaproteobacteria > Nitrosomonadales > Sterolibacteriaceae > Methyloversatilis > Methyloversatilis sp. RAC08. Next base: position 293,456 of record NZ_CP016448.1, read on the forward strand.
GTCGGCCGGACAGCCGATTCCGATGGCTGGCGTGCCCTTTCACGCGGTCGAACAGTATCTGGCGCGGCTGGTGAAGCTGGGCGAATCGGTGGTCATCGTCGAACAGATCGGCGATCCGGCCACCTCGAAAGGCCCGGTCGAGCGCGCCATCGCGCGCATCGTCACGCCGGGCACGCTGACCGATGCCAGCCTGCTCGACGAGCGCGCCGATTCGCTGCTGATGGCGCTGCATGTCGAGCGCGCCCGGGCCGGTGTGGCCTGGCTGAATCTGGCCAGCGGCGAACTGAAGCTGACCGAAGTCGCCACCAATGTGCTGCCGTCGCTGCTCGACCGGCTGCGCCCGGCCGAATTGCTGGTGGCCGACAGCGGCACGGCGCCGGAGGGCAGCTGGGCCGTCACGTCGCGCAGCGCCTGGCAGTTCGACGCGGGCGAAGCCACGCGCCTGCTGTGCGAGCACTTCGGCAGTCGCGACCTCGCCGCCTTCGACGTGGTCGAGGTGCCGATCGCGCTGGCCGCCTGCGGTGCGCTGTTCAGTTACGCCCAGGCCACGCAGCAGCGCGCGCTGTCGCATGTGACGACACTGGCGGTCGAACACGATTCCGCGTGGCTGCGCATGGATGCGGCCACCCGGCGCAATCTCGAACTGACCGAAACGCTGCGCGGCGAAACCTCACCCACGCTCCTGTCGCTGCTCGACACCTGCGCCACGTCGATGGGCTCGCGCTGGCTGCGCCGCTGCCTGCACCATCCGCTGCGCGAACGCGCACAGGCCGAGGCGAGGCATCAGGCGGTCGATGCGCTGCGGACCGACACCACCGCCGACTCATTGCACGAGGTGCTGCGCGGGCTGGCCGACATCGAACGCATCGGCGCGCGCATCGCGCTGCGCACCGCGCGGCCACGCGATCTGTCGAGTTTGCGCGAAAGTCTGGCGCGGCTGGGCGACATCGCTGTCGCCGTGCCGCCCGATGGCGGCCTGCTCGATGACGCCCGCGCCACGCTGGCGCAGCCGCTCGACGCCCATGCCCTGCTCGCCCGCGCCATCATGGACGAGCCGGCTTCGCAGCTGCGCGACGGTCGCGTCATGCGCGCCGGATTCGACGCCGAACTCGACGAACTGCGCGGGCTGCAGGACAACTGCGGCGAATTCCTGCTAGCACTGGAAGCGCGCGAGCGCAGCCGAACCGGCATCGCCAACCTCAAGGTCGAATACAACCGGGTGCATGGCTTCTACATAGAAGTGACGAACGCCCACGTCGAACGCATCCCGGATGACTACCGGCGCCGGCAGACGCTGAAGAACGCCGAGCGCTACATCACGCCCGAGCTGAAAACCTTCGAGGACCGCGCGCTGTCGGCCGCGGAGCGCGCCACCTCGCGCGAAAAGCATCTGTACGAACAACTGCTCGACGCGCTCGCCCCGGATCTGCCGGCGCTCGGCGACATCGCCCGTGCGCTGGCGCAGCTCGACGGCCTGCTCGCCTTCGCGCGCGCCGCGCAGCGCCATGACTACTGTCGGCCGCAGTTCGTCGACGAACCGGAAATCACGATCACGCGCGGCCGCCACCCGGTGGTCGAACGCCAGGTCGACAGCTTCATCGCCAATGACACCGCCCTGCATGACGCGCGGCGCATGCTGCTGATCACCGGCCCGAACATGGGCGGCAAATCGACCTATATGCGGCAGGTCGCACTGATCGCGCTGATGGCGCACTGCGGCTGTCCGGTGCCGGCGCAGTCGGCACGGCTCGGTCCGCTGGACGCCATTCACACGCGCATAGGCGCATCCGACGATCTGGCCTCCGGCCGTTCGACCTTCATGGTCGAAATGACCGAGGCGGCCGGCATCCTGCACGGGGCGACCGAGCGCAGCCTGGTGCTGATGGACGAAATCGGCCGCGGCACCTCGACCTTCGATGGCGTCGCACTCGCCCAGTCCATCGCCCGCCACCTGCTGACGCGCAACCGCAGCTGGACGCTGTTCGCCACTCACTACTTCGAATTGACGCAGCTCGCGCAGACCCACGCAAGCTGCGCCAACATGCATCTGGACGCGGTCGAACACGGCAAGCGCATCGTGTTCCTGCACGCAATCGAGGAGGGTCCGGCGTCGCAGTCCTACGGCATTGAAGTGGCGGCGCTCGCCGGTGTACCCGGTACCGTGATCCGCGACGCGCGGCGCGCACTGCAGCAGCTCGAAGCAAGCCGCATCAGCGCCGGTCCGCAGGCCGATCTGTTCGCCCCCGCCGCCCCGCCGCCGGAACCGCCGACGCATGCCGCGGTCGATGCGCTGGCCGCGCTCGACCCCGACAGCCTGAGCCCGCGCGAAGCACTCGATGCGCTGTACGCACTGAAGAAGCTGGTGCGTGAAGATTGAGCTCGGCGCAGGTTTTGTGGGAGCGGAGCCGGTTTTGTGGGAGCGGCGGCCCCGCCGCGATCGGCACGCTGATCAACGATCATCGCTGCTCTGATCGCGGCGAGGCCGCCGCTCCCACAGGCCGCCGCTCCCACAGACCCACACCATCTGACGAAACTGCCTGCAGAAGCACAAAGGACCCCATGACCTACGCGATCATCTGGATCATCACCGCCCTGCTGCTGGGCTTCTGGACCTTGCTGACCTGGACGGCCGACGCCGTGCTCACGTGGCCGGGCTGGAATGCCGACACGCTGGCGACCTGGCCCGGCTGGGTGGTGAGCCTGCAGCCGCCGGTGTGGCTGGCACCCTGGCTGCCAGAGGGTTGGCTGGAATCGGCGCGACAGACCCTGCTCGACTGGGGGCCGACGATACAGGCGTCGCTGCAGCAGATTCCCGACCTGACCGGCTGGCTGAGCGCCATCGTGTGGGGCGTGTGGTTGATCGGTGCCATCGGCTTCCTGCTGATGGGGCTGGCGGCGAGCGCGATCGCGCGCATGCTGCTGCCGCGCAAGCCCGAGCCGGCGGCCTGAGCCTCGCCGCCGCGCTAGGGCGCCACCTGAGGACGCGGATGCAGCGGCATCACGTGCACCAGGGCGGGATCCAGACGCACGGCCAGCCGGTCGCCGTTGCCGATGCGCTGGCGCTGCGGCCCGGCCAGCGTGATGCGCAGACTGATCTGCGGATTGCGCTCCAGCGTCAGCGATGCCAGCGTGATTTCGCCCAGATGGCGGGCGTCGCTGACCCGTGCGTCCAGTGCCTGACCGTTGCCATCGGCGCCGAGCAGAATGCCGTCACCCGGCACGACCCAGTTCACGGGTTGCCCCGGCTTGATCTTTCCCTTGTCGCGCACTTCGAGCAGCATGTCTTCGCCTTCGACAGCGGATGCCGTCACCCACTTGAGCAGGCCCCAGCCGGCGCGACCCGAAGGCCCCATCCAGACGCCCTGAAAACGGTTATGCATGCCCACCAGATCGGCCACGCGCGCATTGCGTGGCGCGCGATGGATGTGCTCGGGCGGCCCTTCCTGCAATACCGCGCCAGCATCCATCACTACCAGACGGTCGGCCAGCAGGCGCGCCTCGTTCAGGTCATGCGTCACCAGCAGGATCGGGATGTCGAGATCGCTGCGCAACTGGGCAAGCAGGCGGTAAAGCCCTTGCCGACTCATCTGATCGACCGCCGAGAAGGGTTCGTCGAGCAGCAGCAGCTTAGGTTCGCGGGCCAGCGCACGCGCCACCGCCACGCGCTGCTGCTGGCCACCGGACAGCGCTGCTGGCCGCCGCTGTTGCTGTTCGCTCGACAGGTGCACATGGTCGAGCCAGCGCCGGGCCTGCGCGTCGCGCTCGGCCGCCGGCAGATGAAGCATGGATAGCGCGACGTTGTCGGCCGCACTCAGATGCGGCATCAGCGCGTAGTTCTGGAACACCAGTCCGACATGCCGGCGCTGCGGCGGCAGAAAGATGCCCTGTTCGCTGTCGCACCACACCTGATCCCCGATCTCGACGCGGCCGCGCTGCGGGCGCATCAGTCCGGCCAGAACGCGCAGCATCGATGTCTTGCCGGCGCCCGACGGACCGACCAGTGACAGCAGTTCGCCCGCCGCACACTCGAAGCGGCCGCGCAGCGGCATCGGTTCAGTCTGGTCGACCTCGACGCGCAAGCTGCGCGGTGCGTCGCGCCGGTCGCTCATCGTCTGGCCACCAGTCTGGCCGATGCGAAGAACGACGCCGCGACCGCGCCGAGCGACAGCAGCAGCAGCAGCAGCGCCATGCGGTCGGCACCCGCGAGGTCGAACGACTGCACGCGATCGTAGATGGCGATGGCCACCGTCCTGGTTTCGCCCGGAATGCTACCGCCCATCATCAGCACGACGCCGAATTCGCCCAGTGTGTGCACAAAGGTGAGCACCATCGCCGACAGGATGCCCGGCCAGGCCAGCGGCAGTTCGACGCGCCAGAAGGTCTGCCAGCCGCTCAGCCCGCAGACCGACGCCGCTTCGGCGAGGTTTTGCGGTATCGCCTCGAAGGCGCGCTGCACCGGCTGCACGATGAATGGAATGTTGAATACCAGCGAGGCGATCAGCAGGCCGGCAAAGTTGAACGTCAGCCTGACATCGAAGCTGTCGAGCAGCCAGCGGCCCAGCGGCGAGCCGGCGCCCAGCGACACCAGAAGGTAATAACCGAGCACGGTCGGCGGCAGCACCAGCGGCAGCACGACGAAGGCTTCGATCCAGGCCTTGCCGGCAAAGTGCGTGCGCGCCAGCCAGCGCCCGGCCAGCACGCCGAAAGGCAGCAGCACGAGCAGCGTCACCACTGCAAGTTCGATCGACAGCGAAAATGCCTGCCAGTCCATATCAACCCCTGTTTCCGGATCGGCAAGCCGGCGTCGGCCACCGTGGCGCACGCATGTTCACTCCTTCGGCATTTCGAAACCGTAGCGACGCATGACGTCCTGCGCCGCTGGCGTCGCCAGGTATTCGTAGAAGGCTCGCGCGGCAGGCGGCGCATCGCGCAGCAGCACCATGCGTTGCGCAAGCCTGCGATGCCAGCTTTCGGGGATCAGCGCGAACTCGCCCAGCCCGCCCACCTGCGGCGCCATGGCCAGCGACAACGCGATGATGCCGCCCTGTCCCGAGCCGGAGGTGGCGAACTGGGCCGCCTGCGAAATGTTTTCGCCCAGCACGAGACGGGGCTCGATGTCGGCCCACAGTCCGGCGTGCTGCAACGCTTCCTTCGCCCGCGCACCGTAGGGCGCGTGGTCCGGATTGGCGATGGCGAACTTCTTCAGCCGCCCGTCGCGCAGCGCAAGCGCCAGATCCTTGAGTTCGCCGTCGGCCTTCAGCGGCGAGCCCCTGGGCACCATCAGGCCTATCCGCCCGTAGGCGTACAGCCGGCCGCGGTCCCGGGTGAGTCCCAGTTCGGCGAGCCTGAACACGAAATCTTCGTCGGCCGACATGAACAGATGAAACGGTGCGCCCTGCCGGATCTGCGAGAAGAAATTGCCGGACGAGCCGAACACCAGCCGCAACCTGTGGCCGGTATCGCGCTCGAAACGCGCGGCCAGTTCCTCGATCGCAAACTTCAGATCGGACGCAGCCGCTACGGTCGGCGGCTCGGCGGCGCGCGCGAACGACGCGACGGACAAGGCGACGACGCACAGCAGCACGATGCGATGGAACAGGCGAAAAGGTTTCACGGGCGATACGCCTCCGCGCGGTTCGATATACATTCGTATGGATATCGTCTGCCGAGTATAACGAGTACCGTATGCAGTGCATGGCCGTCCATGCATGACTTTGCCCGCAGCTCGTCCATCGATGCCGATGGACGGCGATCAACGATGAATACGAACGCCGCGCCCGATACGCCCGAACACAGCACGCGGTTTCGCGTGCAGATCAAGCACGCCGTCGCGATCGGCCCCGGCAAGGCGGACGTATTGCAGGGCATCGCCGCGACCGGCTCGCTGGCCGAAACCGGGCGCCGGCTGGGCATGAGCTACCAGCGCATCTGGTCTCTGGTCGATGCGATGAACAAGGATTTCGTCGAACCGCTGGTCATCAAGCAGCGCGGCGGCACGGCGGGCGGCGGTGCCCGGCTCACGCCGATCGGGAAACAGGTGCTCGCGCTCTACCGGGCGATCGAGGAAGATGCGCGCGTTGCCGCGGCACGTCGATTGCCCGAACTGGTGGCACTGATCCGCCCCGGTGCCGGTCCGCGCGAGCACTCCTGAACCACCCCGATCAGGGCGTGCTCGGATCCACCGTCCAGCGACGCGACACATTGCCCAGGCTCCCGACGCTTTCCAGATGCACCGGGAAGCCCCACAGCCGGGCGACGTGCTTGAGCACTTCGTAGGCGTTGTCGTGCAGCGGGCGCTCGTTATGCTGTGTATGGCGCAGCATCAGCGAGCGGTCACCGCGCAGATTCACTGACCACACCTGGATGTTCGGCTCGCGCGAACCCAGATCGTACTGGCGCGACATCGCTTCGCGCAGGCTGCGGTAACCGGCCTCGTCGTGGATGGCCGACACTTCCAGCGTCGGATCGGTCTCGTCGTCGACGATGGAAAACAGCCGGAAATTGCGCATGACGCGCGGCGACAGATACTGGCCGATGAAGCTTTCGTCCTTGAAATTGCGCATCGCATGGTCGAGCGTTTCCAGCCAGTCGCGACCGGCAATGTCGGGAAACCAGTAACGGTCTTCGTCGGTCGGTGCCTCGCAGATGCGCTTGATGTCGCTGTACATGGCAAAGCCGAGCGCGTACGGATTCATGCCGCTGTAGGCCGGGTGATCGACCGGCGGCTGGAACACCACATTGGTGTGCGACTTCAACCACTCGATCATGATGCCGTCTTCGAGATAGCCGTCGTCGTACATGGTGTTCAGCAGGTGGTGGTGCCAGAACGTGGCCCAGCCCTCGTTCATCACCTGGGTCTGGCGCTGCGGGTAGAAGTACTGCGCGATCTTGCGCACGATGCGCACGATTTCGCGCTGCCAGGGTTCGAGCAGCGGCGCGTTCTTCTCGATGAAATACAGCAGGTTTTCCTGCGGATCGGCCGGAAAGCGCGCCTGCTCCTTTTCCGTGGCGTCCTTGCCCGACTTCGGCGGCAGGGTGCGCCAGATTTCGTTCACCTGCTGCTGCGCATACGCTTCGCGGTCCTTCGCGCGTTCGAGTTCCTGCGTCAGGCTCAGCTTGCCCGGACGGCGATAGCGATCGACGCCGTAATTCATCAGCGCATGGCAGCTGTCGAGCAGCAGTTCGACCGCATCGACACCGTGCCGCTCCTCGCAGGCTGCGACATAGTTTTTCGCGTAGACGAGGTAATCGACGATCGAACCCGCATCGGTCCACATGCGGAACAGGTAGTTGCCCTTGAAGAAGCTGTTGTGCCCGTATGCCGCGTGCGCGATCACGAGGGCCTGCATGGCCATCGTGTTCTCTTCCATCAGATAGCTGATGCACGGATTGCTGTTGATGACGATTTCGTAGGCCAGCCCCATCTGGCCGCGCCGGTAGTTCTTTTCGGTGCTGATGAATTCCTTGCCGTAGCTCCAGTGCCGGTAATTCACCGGCATGCCGACCGACGCGTAGGCGTCCATCATCTGTTCGGCGGTGATGATTTCCAGCTGGTTCGGATAGGTGTCGAGACTGAAGCGCTGCGCCGTCGAGCGGATCACCGCGTGATACTGATCGATCAGGTCGAAGGTCCAGTCACTCGGCGCAGGCAGCGTCTGTGCCGGTCTGTCGGTCGGCGGCAGCGGCACGCGCAGCGGCGGGCGCGGACGGCGACCGCCGTACTCGTCGGGCGTGGCCGCCTGACCGACATGCCGACGATTGAAGGTGTCGCTCATTTTGCCGCCCCTTCCTTCCTGAACAGGTCGCGGAACACCGGATAGATCTGGTCGACCTCGCTCGCCTTGCGCATCGCGAAGGTGTCGGATTCTTCCGCCAGCGAGGCGTACTCATGCCACAGATTCTGTTCCTGATCGACCACCTGGATGTAGGCGAAGTAACGGCACAGCGGCAGGATGCCGTGTTCCAGCAACTGGCGGCAGCGCGGGCTGTCGTCGTGCCAGTTGTCGCCGTCGCTGGCCTGCGCGCCATAGACGTTCCACTCGTTGCGGGGGTAGCGCGCGCGGATGATTTCTTCCATCAGCACCAGCGCACTCGACACCACGGTGCCGCCGGTTTCGGTGGCGTGGAAGAAGTCGTGCTCGTCCACCTCCTGCGCCTGCGTGTGGTGACGGATGAACACGATGTCGATCTTTTCGTAGTGCCGCGTCAGGAACAGATAGAGCAGGATGAAAAAGCGCTTGGCCAGATCCTTGCGCGCCTCGTCCATCGAACCGGACACGTCCATCACGCAGAACATGACCGCCTTGGCCGTCGGCACCGGCGTGCGCACCCGGCTGCGATAGCGCAGGTCGATCGGGTCGAGATAGGGAATCCGGTCGATGCGTGCGCGCAGCGCCGCGATGTCGGTTTCGAGCTGCTCGATTTCGTGCAGCCGCTCTGCACTGACCGGCTGGGCACGCAGTTCGACCAGCAGGTCTTCGAGCCGGTGCAGTTCGCGCCGCGACTCGCTGCCCAGCGCGATGCGCCGGCCGATGGCGCCGCGCATCGAACGCACGACGTGCAGGTTGTTCGGCGTGCCGTCGCTGGAAAAGCCGGCGCGGTGCGTCTTGTATTCCGGCGTTTCGGCCAGCGTGGTGCGGATCAGGTTGGGCAGCGCGAGGTCGTCGAAGAAGACCTGCATGAACTCTTCCTTCGACAGGTGGAACACGAAGTCGTCCTCACCGCCGCCGGAATCGCTCGCCTGGCCACCGCCACCGCCCTGCCCGCCCTTGGGCCGCTCGATCCGGTCACCGCGCACGAAATCCTTGTTGCCCGGGTGCACCATTTCGCGCTTGCCGCCCTGACCATGACCGAACACCGGCTCGCTGATGTCGCGCCGCGGGATGTGGATGTCCTCGCCCTGCGCGATATCGCGGATGCCGCGCCCTTCCACGGCCCGGCGCACCGCCTCGCGGATCTGCTCCTTGTGGCGGCGCAGGAAGCGTTCGCGGTTGCCGATGGACTTGTTCTTGCCGGCCAGCCGTCGATCAATGATCTGCTGCAAGATGTGTTCTCCGAGCCGTCAGTCGATCCGACATCTACGTCCTTGCCCTTTTTGCGCCGGCGCCCTCACGAGCTCTTGCGCACACGCAGGTACCACTCGCACAGCAATCTGACCTGCTTCGCGGTATAGCCCTTGTCCACCATGCGGGTGACGAAATCTTCGTGCTTCTTCGCATCGTCGGCGCTCGCCTTGGCATTGAAGCTGATCACCGGCAGCAGCTCTTCGGTGTTGGAGAACATCTTCTTCTCGATCACCGTGCGCAGCTTCTCGTAACTGCTCCACACCGGATTCTTGCCGCCGTTGTTGGCCCGCGCACGCAGCACGAAATTGACGATTTCGTTGCGGAAATCCTTCGGGTTGCTGATGCCGGCCGGCTTTTCTATCTTTTCCAGCTCGGCGTTCAGCGACGCTCGGTCGAACACCTCGCCGGTGTCGGTATCGCGGTACTCGCTGTCCTGTATCCAGTAGTCGGCGTAGGTGACGTAGCGGTCGAAAATGTTCTGGCCGTACTCGCTGTAGCTTTCCAGATAGGCGGTCTGGATTTCCTTGCCGATGAATTCGGCGTAGCGCGGCGACAGGTGCTCCTTGATGAACGAAATGTACTTCTGCTCGACATCCTGCGGAAACTGCTCGCGCTCGATCTGCTGTTCCAGCACATACATCAGGTGCACCGGGTTGGCGGCAACTTCGGTCGAGTCGAAGTTGAACACCTTGGAAATGATCTTGAACGCGAAACGGGTCGACACGCCGCTCATGCCTTCGTCCACGCCGGCGTAGTCGCGGTACTCCTGATAGCTCTTGGCGCGCGGGTCGGTGTCCTTCAGGTTTTCGCCGTCGTACACCTGCATCTTCGAATACAGGCTGGAATTTTCCGGCTCCTTCAGACGGGTCAGCGTGGCGAACTGCGCCATCATCTTCAGCGTGCCCGGCGCGCAGACGGCCTGGGCCAGCGACGAGCCGCGCAGCAGCTTTTCGTAGATCTTCACTTCTTCCGACACGCGCAGGCAGTACGGCACCTTGACGATGTAGATGCGGTCGAGGAAGGCTTCGTTGTTCTTGTTGTTGCGGAACGCCTTCCATTCGCTCTCGTTCGAGTGCGCCAGCACGACGCCATCGAACGGGATCGCGCCGAAACCTTCGGTGCCCTTGAAGTTGCCTTCCTGCGTCGCGGTCAGCAGCGGGTGCAGCACCTTGATCGGCGCCTTGAACATTTCGACGAATTCGAGCAGGCCCTGATTGGCCAGGCACAGGCCGCCGGAAAAGCTGTAGGCATCCGGGTCGTCCTGGGCGAAGGTTTCCAGCTTGCGGATGTCGACCTTGCCGACCAGGCTCGAAATGTCCTGGTTGTTTTCGTCGCCCGGCTCGGTCTTGGCGATGCCGACCTGCTTCAACACCGACGGGTAGCGCTTGACCACGCGGAACTTGCGGATGTCGCCGCCGAATTCCTCCAGCCGCTTGACCGCCCAGGGCGACAGGATGCGGTTGAGATAGCGGCGCGGAATGCCGTATTCCTTCTCCAGGATGGCAGCGTCTTCGGTCGCGTCGAACAGTCCGAGCGGCGAATCATTCACCGGCGAACCCTTGATCGCATAGAACGGCACTTCCTGCATCAGCGACTTCAGCCGCTCGGCAATCGACGACTTGCCGCCGCCGACCGGCCCCAGCAGATAGAGAATCTGCTTCTTCTCTTCCAGCCCCTGGGCGGCGTGGCGGAAGTAGCTCACGACCTGCTCGATCGCGTCTTCCATGCCGTAGAACTCGGCGAAGGCCGGATAGATCTTGATCACCTTGTTGGCAAACAACCGCGACAGCCGCGGATCGTTGCGCGTATCGACCGTCTGCGGTTCGCCGATCGCCTTCAGCATGCGCTCGGCCGCGCTGGCGTAGCTCAGCGGGTCACGTTTGCACTCCGCCAGATACTCTTCCAGCGAAAGCTCTTCCTCACGCGTGCGTTCGTAGCGTGCGGCGAAATGACTGACGATGTCCATGTTGATCTCCACAATCCGTTGACCTGCAAAACACCTGTTGCCCGGCATGCGCAACCCGCAGCGCACTATCGTTCGCCCTGCCTTCAGCTTGGTCTACGGCAGCGCGTACGCAAAGTTCGATATGCACTGCAATCACCATTCTGATCCGATTGAACGCCGGTGCCGCGCGACGCCGGAACACCTGACGAGTCGATGTCGCGACGCCCCCTAAGTTCCCCATTCCGGGCGGCCCGACCGGCGCGCGACACACTTCCTTTTCCAGGTGGTTGACGCGCCGGCAATCCAGACCGTTGACCGGTGTTCAGCAAGTAGCGGTCCAGTTCGTGTCGGGTATCCGGCACGGTCGCGCGCAGCGGCGCCGGATGACCGGCAGGCAGCGTCGGGGACAGCCTCGCAGCACGCCGCTTGCAGGCGGAAGTCACCACGACGGGCCAGCGGGGAGACGTAGCCGGCGGCTCGTACGGCTTGCGATCCACCGCAAGCCGCCATGCACTGGCAGCGCCCGGCATGCACCATCCAGGTGCCAGACGACAGCCTGACCGATGCCGCAGCACGAGATTCGCCGCACCCGGAATACTGTATTAAATTACAGTATATTTGTACGATCCCGTCCATCAATGCCGATGCGCCATGCCCGCCCCCCCGTCGAATACGCCGAACTGCATTGCCTGAGCCACTTCACCTTCCTGCGCGGCGCCTCCGCACCGGACGAACTGGTAACGCGCGCCGCGGGGCTGGGCTATGCCGCGCTGGCCATCACCGACGAATGTTCGCTGGCCGGCGCCGCTCGCGCCCATCTGGCCTGGCGAAATCTGCCCGAACCACGGATGAAGCTGATCATCGGCTGCGAACTGCAGCTGGCCGACGGACCGAAGCTGGTCCTGCTGGCCTGCGACCGCGACGGTTACGGCAACCTGTCGGAGCTGATCACGCTCGGTCGCATGCGGGCAGAGAAAGGCCGCTATCACCTGAGCTGCGCCGATCTGGACGACGGCCTGCCCGGCTGCGTCGCGCTGCTGGTACCCGGCGATCCCCTGCCCGACACGGACGCTGCACTGGCGGCGCACGCCGTCTGGCTGAAGCAGCGCTTTGCGGAACGTGCCTGGCTGGCCGTCGAACTGCACCACGGTCCGGACGACGCCGCGCGGCTGTACCGGCTGCAGGCCATCAGCGCCGCCAGCGGGCTGCCGCTGTGCGCCGCCGGCGACGTGCACATGCATGTGCGCAAGCGCCGCCGCCTGCAGGACACGATGACGGCGATACGACTCGGGCGCACGCTCGCCGACTGCGGCTACGCGCTGTACGCCAACGGCGAGCGCCACCTGCGCCTGCCGCACAAGCTGGCTGGCCTCTACCCCGCGACACTGCGGGCCGAAACGCTGAAGGTAGCCGCATGCTGCCATTTCTCGCTCGACGAACTGCGCTACGAGTACCCGGAGGAAATCGCGCCGCCCGGCCATACGACCACCTCCTGGCTGCGCGAACTGACCGAGCGCGGCTACGTCGAGCGCTGTGCGCAGATCCGTCGCATCGTCACGCTGGACGACGCCACCTTCGCACGCAAGGCGCGGGAGATGCGCGCACAGATCGAAGTCGAACTCGCGCTGATCGCCGAACTGGAATACGAGCCCTACTTCCTGACCGTGTACGACATCGTCGCCTGGGCGCGCACGCAGGGCATCCTGTGCCAGGGCCGCGGGTCGGCCGCGAATTCGGCCGTGTGCTACTGCATCGGCGTGACCGAAGTCGACCCGTGGCGCGCCAACATGCTGTTCGGCCGCTTCATTTCGCGCGAACGCAACGAGGCGCCGGACATCGACGTCGACTTCGAGCACGAACGGCGCGAAGAGGTCATCCAGTACATCTATGGCAAGTACGGCCGCGACCGTGCCGCCCTGGCCGCCAGCCTGACCACCTACCGGCCGCGCTCGGCGCTGCGCGATGTCGGCCGCGCACTCGGCTACACCGATGACGCGCTCGATCGCCTGACCCAGGGCCACATGTGGTGGGACGGCGGCCGGGTGCGCGAAGACCGCCTGCTCGAAGCCGGCTTCCGGCCCGAAGCGCCGCGCGTGCAGCTGCTGCTCGAATTGTCGAACGAACTGATCGGCGCGCCGCGCCACCTGTCGCAGCACGTCGGCGGCTTCGTCATCGCGCGCGGCCGGCTTTCAAGGCTGGTGCCGATCGAAAACGCCCGCATGGCCGGGCGCTGCGTCATCCAGTGGGACAAGGACGACCTCGAAGCGCTCGGCCTGATGAAGGTGGACGTGCTGGCGCTGGGCATGCTGACCGCCATCCGCAAGTCGCTTGACGCGCTGGCGGCATTTGAAGACGGGGATCCGGCCGCAGCGGGAAACGCCCCGCGCACCCTGGCCGACATTCCGCACGAAGACCCGGCCACCTACGACATGCTGTGCCGGGGCGAGTCGACCGGCGTGTTCCAGGTCGAGTCGCGCGCACAGATGAACATGCTGCCGCGGCTGCGGCCGCGCCGCTACTACGATCTCGTGATCCAGGTCGCCATCGTGCGGCCGGGGCCGATACAGGGCGGCATGGTGCATCCCTATCTGGCGCGCCGCCACCTGCCGCCGGAGCGCATCGACTATCCGTCGGACGCATTGCGGCCGGTGCTCGAACGCACATTGGGCGTGCCGATCTTCCAGGAGCAGGTGATGCAGCTGGCCATGGTCGCCGCCGGTTTCACCGCCGGCGAAGCCGACCAGATGCGTCGTTCGATGGCCGCCTGGCGGCAGCGCGGCACGATGGAAAAATTCCAGCAGAAACTGACCGATGGCCTGCTCGGGAACGGTTACACGCCGGCTTTCGCGGAGCAGATCTACCGCCAGATCGAAGGTTTTTCCGGCTATGGCTTTCCGGAATCGCACGCCGCGAGCTTTGCGCTGCTGGTGTACATCTCCTCCTGGCTCAAATGCCATCACCCGGCCGCCTTCCTGTGCGGTCTGCTGAACAGCCAGCCGATGGGTTTCTACGCGCCGGCGCAGCTGATCGCCGATGCCCGTACGCACGGCGTCGACATCAGACCGGCCGATGTGTCGGTCAGCGAGTGGGACTGCGTGCTTGAAGCGGAAAGGCACGGTGCGGCAGCGGGTGTCCGCCTCGGCCTGCGCATGGTCAAGGGCATGGAGCAGGATGCGGTGCGACGCATCGTGGCGGCACGTGCGCAGATGCCGTTGTCGGATATCGACGACCTGACCCGCCGCGCCCGGCTGGACCGCCGGCAGCTCGGCTGTCTGGCCAGCGGCGGCGCACTGCAGTCACTGGCCGGCAACCGCCATCAGGCGCACTGGCAGTCGGCGGCACGGCGGCCCGACGCGCTGCTGCGCGACGCACCGGTGACCGAGAAGGTGCTGGCGCTGGCCGCACCGCGCGAAGGCGAGGACATCGTGGCCGACTACGCCAGCCTGGGCTTCACGCTCGGCCGCCACCCGCTGGCGCTGCTGCGCAGCCAGCTCGCCGCACAGCGCTTCATCACCGCGGCCGAACTGCGCCGCCTGCCCGACCGTGCGCTGGCACGTACCGCCGGCATCGTCACCTGCCGCCAGCGCCCCGGCACGGCCAGCGGCGTCATGTTCGTCACCGTCGAAGACGAAACCGGACTGGCCAACATCATCGTGCACAAGGACCTGCAGGAGCGGCAGCGCAGCGAAGTGCTCGGCGCCACGCTGCTCGGCATCTACGGCCAGGTGTCGCGCGAAGGCGAGGTCATCCACCTGATCGCCCGCCGGCTGGTCGACCGCTCGCCGCTGCTCGGCGTACTGACGCCACGCAGCCGGGACTTTCATTGAAGCCAACGTAGGTCTGCATGGGCGCATCAATCCGGACACGACACCTTGTCGCGAAAGTGAAACAATCGGATGCGATGTTATTGGGTTTTTTGCTGCGACACGGCAGGCAGCAGGCGTCCTTTCCGCTCACGTCAACAACAATACGAAAACCCTCACATGAGTACGCCGCCGCCCAGCGCCGTTCCCGACGCAGCACAGCCGGCTGGACTGCGCCGCTGGCAAAGAGAGATCGGCGCCGGCATTACCGTTGCCGCCGGCTCCATCCCGAACGAGCTCAGCTACGGCCTGCTCGCCCTGGCGCCTCTGGGCCTGGCGATGGAAGGACGCGGCATCCTAGCAGCCATGCTCGCGGGCATGCTGGGCACGCTGGTCGCGCTGTCGCTGGGCAGCCGGGTCGGACAGATACACGGTGCGCGACCGGCGCTGGCGCTCATTGTGTCGGCCCTGATCGGACATACGCTGATCAAAGCCAACTGGCTGCCCGGTATACCGCATCAGGATGGCGCACTCATCCTGATGGGCCTGGCACTGGCCGGCGCCGCCCTGCTGCAGCTGACGACCGCAGCCGCCGGCTGGGGTCGCTTCGTGCGCTACATCCCCTATCCGGTACAGGCCGGGTTCTTCAACGGCGTCGCGCTGCTGATGCTGCTCGGCGGGCTCAAGCTGGTTTTCATGCAGGGCGGCACCTGGCATCTGTCCCCCGGCCCGGCGCTGGTGGCGGCAGTCATCGTGCTGCCCGGCTTCGTGCTGCAGCAACGCTGGCCGGAGCGGCCTTTCCTGCCCGTGCTGCTGTGTGTCGGCGCTTTGCTGCACCACGCACTCGCCTCACGCGGCATGGCTATGGGCCTGACACTGGGCTCGCTGGCCGACACCCGGCTCAGCTTCGACCACCTGCTGCACCTGCCGGAAGCATTGGCGCTGCACGGCCCGGGAGACTGGCTGCGCGTGCTTGGCGGCTCCTGCGTCGCCATCGCGCTGGTTTCGGCACTGGAAACCCTGTTTGCCGCCAACCGGCTCGACACGCTGACCCACAGCCGGCACGACAGCCGACGCGAGCTTGCCGCAATCGGTGGTGCCAATCTTGCCCTCGCCGCGGCCGGCGCACTGCCGGCTGCGGGTGCCGTATCGCGCGCCAATGCGGCCTTTGCGGCGGGCGGACGAACCCGGGTTCCGGCGCTGTGCTACGCCCTGCTCATCGCACTGCTGTGGCTGTTCGGTCTCGACATGCTGGCCATGCTTCCACACTCGACCATCGGCGCCGGCCTGGTGCTGCTGTCCGCCGGCGTGGCCGATCGCTGGAGCATGCATGCAGTGCGCGACTGCCTGCGCGGCCGATCATTGCCGGAACGGCGGCTGATGTCGAATCTGGCCGTCAGTGCATTGGTCACGCTGGTGGCAGCGTTCGTCGGTCTGCTGGAGGCGGTGTCGGCCGGACTGGTGGGCGCCATGTTCCTCTTCGCACGCGATCACAGCAAAAGCATCGTCCGGCGCGTCGCCGATGGCTCGGTCGCGTCCAGCCTGCAGGTCAGGCCGGCCTGGCAGCAGATCAGGCTGGGGTCGCAATCAACGCGCTACGCACTGGTCGAGCTTGAGGGATTGCTGTTCTTCGGCACCGCCGAGGAACTCGAAGAAGTCATCGAAACACGCCTGGCCGATGCCCGCTTCATCGTGCTCGATTGTTCCCGGCTGATCGATATCGACCTGTCGGCCGCACAGGTACTGTCGCGCATGGCGGCGCGCCTGCGTATCCGTCACACGCGACTCGCGCTGGCCGGTCTCGATCCGGCCGGTGCGCGAGCGACCTTTCTGGCCAGCAGCGGATTGGCGCAGGTACTGCCACGCAAGCGATGGTTCGCCAACGCCGATGCAGCGCTCGAGTGGGCGGAAAACCAGGTGCTGGAGTCGGGGATGGCAACGCGCAGACTCGACTCGGCCACGACGCTGCGGCATCTCGATGTGTGCGCAGGCATGAGCGCAGACCAGGCCGCCACGCTGGAAAGCCTGATGCAGCGCAGACTTTTCCTGCGCGGAGACGTGCTGTTTCGCGCCGGTGATGCCAGCGATGCGATGTATGTGCTGCAAGCGGGAAGCGTCAGCATCCTGCGGGCTGGCGATGCCGGCACGCCGCGGATACGCATCGCCTGCCTGAGCGCCGGTCTGGTGGTCGGGGAAATGGGGCTGATCGAAAATCAGCCGCGCACAGCCGATGCAATCGCCGACACGACGGTCGAATGTCTGGTGCTGGAACGCACCGCGCTCGAACAGTTGCAGATACAGCATCCGCAGATTGCCAATCTGTTGTACGCCAATCTGGCCCGCACGCTGGCGCAGCGGCTGCGCGACACGACGATACGGCTGCACGGCTACATGAGACCACACTGAGCGGCTGACACGATGTGATGGCGTCACGGCCCTGTCCGGAGCTAGCGTGCCGGAAACACCAGCAGCGCGTCGCCGACATCGAAGATGAGCACGATGCCGGCCTCGGGGCGGGCTGCCGCAGCCTGCAGCGTGTCGGACCAGTTGCGGAAGAAAACCGCCTTGTCGGGCGCGGCTGACCAGCTGCACAGCGTCACCTGCGACCGATCGGGTGCCAGGCAAAGGTAGTCGCCGGTGGCGTCGTGCGTCAGCGCGAAGCCGAGAAAGCAGGCTTCGGCCGGCACATCGAGCAGGTGCTTGAGCTGCGCGACCGGTGAGCCGTCA
Source organism: Methyloversatilis sp. RAC08 (assembly GCF_001713355.1). Taxonomy (NCBI): domain Bacteria; kingdom Pseudomonadati; phylum Pseudomonadota; class Betaproteobacteria; order Nitrosomonadales; family Sterolibacteriaceae; genus Methyloversatilis; species Methyloversatilis sp. RAC08. The sequence goes on from NZ_CP016448.1 coordinate 310,996, forward strand.
GCCGGGGCGTCCGCGGCGCCTTCGACCGTCGGTCTGGTGGCATACCTTTTCATGTCGCTCCTCCATAAACCCGATCGTCATACTAGCAAGCGGGGTCGGAGGACGGAAGGTGTGCAGGCGATCAGAGATCGCGCGTGACCGCCTGCCAGCGCAGACGGCGGGCGTGCGCATGACGCGCGCGCAGGCGCGGGTCGGACGCCACGATGCTCAGCGTTTCGCCGATCACCATGATGACGCCGAGCACCGGCAGCACCAGCAGCAGACCGGCCACGCCTGCCACGGCACCGCCGACGAAAATCATCAGCACGGTGATCAGCGGATGCATGCGCAGGCTGCGACCGATGGTCAGCGGCATGAAGATGAAGTCATCGAGCAGGCGCACCAGGATGAACAGGCCGATCGACGCGTAGGCGATCGATGGCGAACCGGGGAAATCGGTCGCGGCGACCATGACCACCAGTGCGCAGCCGATGACCGAGCCGACGAACGGGATCCACGCCAGCACCGCGGTGATGATGCCCAGCGTCAGTGGCGACGACAGTCCGATGACCCACAGGCCGGCGGCCAGACAGACCGCATCGAGCACGGTCAGCTTGACCAGACCCTGGAAATAGGCGCGCGTCGTGCGGTCGACCTCGTACAGTAGGTGCAGCGTGCGCTCGAAGTAGGCGTTGGGCACCGCGCGCGCAAGAAAGCGCTGGAAGCGGCGGCCGTCGCGCAGGAAGAAGTAGGCAAGGAAAGGCGCGAGCAGCATCGACGGGAGCCAGGCGGCGACCGACATCATCAGCGACGGCAGGCGGTTCTGCGCAAACCCCTCGCCGGCCGCTGCGATGTAGGACGACACGGCATCGGCGACATGCGCATCGCGCATGAAACGGGACTGTTGCTCCAGCGCTCGCAGGGTCTGGTCGAGCAGCAGCAGACCGCCCTGCAGATAGCGCATGCCGGTTTCCTGCACGCCGACCGCCTGCGCGGCAAAGCGCGGCAGCATGAAGGCGAAGGCGCCGACCAGCAGCAGCGCGAACACGCCCACCGTGATGTTGGCAGCCGATTCCTGCGACAGGCCGGCGAACATCAGCCGCTGCATCGGGTAGGCAAGAAAATAGTAGGCGATGAGCCCGAACAGGAAGGGCAGCACCAGCCACAGCACCTGCTGGAACAGATAGAGCGCCAGTGTGGTGGCCAGCAGGATGCCGCACCAGGCCAGCGGCCCGGCACCGGACGGTCGCAGCCGCCTCATGCCCGGGCGCTCACAGATGACCGTCCTGCCGCTGACCGGCATTGGCCTGGCGCAGCCGGCTGCCGAGATGGCGCGCCAGCGACAGCGCGATCTTCGACGCGATCTTCGGGTGCGTTTCCAGCAGGTTCATGAAGTCGGCGCGAAAGAACACCACCAGCACGCAGTCGGCCGTGGCGCGGGCCTGCGCAGCGCGCGGCGCCTGATCGAGCAGCGCCAGTTCGCCGAACACCTCGCCGGCGCCCAGCACGGCCAGACGCTGCTGGCGCTCGCCGTCATGGCGCAGGATTTCGACTTCGCCCGACACGATGGCGTAGATGGCCTCGCCCTCGTCGCCTTCGTCGAACACCACCTCGCCGGCGAGATAGCTGCGTTCGTGGCGCAGCGCCTGCACCACCGGCATTTCTCGTCGGTTCAAGGTCGAAAACAGCTTGATCTGGCGCAGCGGATGCGGCGCTTCGTGTGCATCATGGCGGCCAAACAAGCGCACGTCGGACTCCGTCGGGTGGGGCGTGGACCTCAACGCCGCAGCATACCGAGTTTTGTGCGCGCAAAAGTACGCCGGGCGCGGAATTCCCCCTATCCTTGCCGGTCACAGGCACGGCCATAAAGACAATTACAGACATGACATCCCGACTGCTGCACTGGATAGACCTCAACATCCTGTCGCTCGGGCGCGACATGCGCCTCTCCTACCTGCCGCCGCTGATGGTCTACATGGCGGCCGGCATCCAGGGCCTGACCGGCATCGTCGGCACCTTTTTCGTCAAGGACTACCTCGGTCTGTCGGCGGAGTTTCTCGCCGCACTGGGTTTCTGGGTCGGCATTCCGTGGGCGCTGAAGATCCCGATGGGCCATCTGGTCGATCTGGTCTGGCGCTACAAGAGCCTGCTGATCTATCTGGGCGCGAGCATCATCGCCGCCAGCCTGCTGATCATGGCCGGGCTGATCGCCGAACGCGATGCGATGGCCGCCATCCTGCCTATCAACACCTGGTTCGTGCTGAGCGCGCTGCTCAGCCCTATCGGCTACGTGCTGCAGGACGCGGTGGCCGATGCGATGACGGTCGAGGCGGTACCGCACGTCGAGGACGACGGCACGCCGGTCACGCCCGCACGCCTCAAGCTGATGCACACCACGATGCAGACGCTCGGCCGGGTTGCCATCATCGGCGGCAGCGTGCTGGTGGCACTGGTGAACCTGTATCTGTTCTCCGGCACCGAAGCGCTGCCGGAAGCGGAAAAGGTGCTGCTGTATCGCGACATCTACCTGATGGCGCTGGTCATTCCGGCGGTGTCGGTGGCCGGGGTCGCCTTCGCGGCGCTGCTCAAGATGCGTCACATGCGGGCGCACATGGCGCGCGGCCTGTCGCGCGCCGAAGCGGCGGCGCTGCTGCGCGACCCGGACGGCAACACCGCACCCAACTGGTGGATCATCGGCGGCAGTGCGGCTTTCGTGGCCTTCACGCTGACGATGGGGCTGTCGAACCTGAAGTGGAACCAGGAAATCATCTTCGTCGGATCGTTCATCATCATCGCCTTCCTGATGGCGAAGCTCACGCGTGAACTGGACACCACGGCACGCAACACGCTGATCGGCACCGCGCTGGTCATTTTCATGTTCCGCGCGACCCCGGGTACCGGTCCGGGTGTGTCGTGGTGGTCGATCGACGTGTTGGGCTTCGACCAGGCCTTCTTTTCGGTGCTGTCGCTGATCGCCAGCTCGCTGACGCTGATCGGCATGTTCCTGTTCCGCCGCTTCATGGCCGAGCGGTCCATCCTGTACGTCGTGGGTTTTCTGACTGCGGCCAGCTTCGTGCTATCGCTGCCCACGCTGGGCATGAGCATGGGCCTGCACGAGTGGACGGCAAGCGTGACCGGCGGCGTTGTGGATGCGCGCTTCATCGCGGTGATCGACACCGCGCTCGAGTCGCCGCTGGGCCAGATTTCGATGATTCCGATGCTGGCCTGGATCGCCAATTCGGCACCGGCCCATCTGAAGGCGACCTTCTTCGCGGTGATGGCATCGTTCACCAATCTGGCGCTGTCGGCCAGTCAGCTCGGCACCAAATATCTGAATCAGATCTTCACGCTGGCGCGCGAAGTCAAGGACCCGGCAACCGGTGCTGTGGTGACCGCTGCGAACTACAGCGACCTCACATCACTGCTGCTGACCGTGGTCGCCATCGCCGTGCTCATGCCGGTCAGCGCCATCCTGATCGCCCGCGCGCTGCACCTGCGCAGCGCGTAGCACAAGGGCACGATTCATCGTCCGCACGGAGCGTGCCGACGCGGCCTGACCGGCGCTGCCCGTGGGAGCTTGCTGTGGGAGCTTGCTGTGGGAGCTTGCTGTGGGAGCTTGCTGTGGGAGCTTGCTGTGGGAGCTTGCTGTGGGAGCTTGCTGTGGGAGCTTGCTGTGGGAGCTTGCTGTGGGAGCTTGCTGTGGGAGCTTGCTGTGGGAGCGGCGGCCTCGCCGCGATCAGTGCAGCGATGGTCGATGATCAGCGCGCGCATCGCGGCGAGGCCGCCGCTCCCACAGGCGCCGCTCCCACAGGAGCCGCTCCCACAACCTCCTGCGACTGCCGCTGCCACCGCCGCCGCTTCCGTAGCGGCGGCAATACGGGTTAAATGCCGGCAGTGCCGCCGGCGAAATCCACCCGGTGCGGCGACGCGAGGTATTCGCGCGTGCGCATTTCGATCAGGCGGCTGACCGTACGGGTGAATTCGTTGGCATTCGGGCCGTCGGTATACAGCAGGTGTGCCTCGACTTCGGCCGACAGGATGAGCTTGACCCGGAAGTCATACAGCACGTCGACCAGCCACGTGAAGCGGCGCGCCTCGTTGGACTTTTCGCGACTCATCTTCGGCACGTCGGACAGGACGAAGGAGTGGAAGCGACGTGCCAGTTCGAGGTAGTCGTTCTGCGAACGCGGACCGCCGCAGATCTCCTGGAAGTCGAACCAGACCGCGCCGAGCGAACAGGCGTGCGTCTTCAGCGTGCGACCGAGGATGTCCAGCGTGCCGTCGGAAGATGGCTCGCCGCACAGCTCGCGGAAATCCGCTTCCAGCCGCCGGTCGGCGTCGGCACCGTTGGGCACCATGTAGATGTCCATGCGTTCGAGCGAGCGCAGCCGGTAGTCAATGCCGGCATCGAGTTCGAACACTTCGAGCTTCTTCTTCAGCAGTTCGATGGTGGGCAGGAAGTTCTGCCGCTGCAGCCCGTTCGGGTACAGGCCGTCGGGTGGATAGTTGGACGTGGCGACCAGCACCACGCCACGCTCGAACAGTGCTTCGACCAGTCGGCCGAGAATCATCGCGTCGGCGATGTCGGACACGTGGAATTCGTCGAAGCACAGCAGCCGGGCGGACTGCGCAAGATCATCGGCCACCCGGGCCAGTGGATCGGACTCCGACTTGTGCTGTTTCAGTGCGGCGTGCACCTGCTGCATGAAGGCGTGGAAATGCACGCGACGCTTGCGTCGATAGGGCACGGCGTCGAAGAAGCAATCCATCAGGAAGCTCTTGCCGCGACCGACGCCGCCCCAGAAATAGACGCCACGCGGCGGCTGCGCGCGCGACAGCAGCTTGCGCAGCTGGGTCCGGCGCGCCGCCTTGAAACCGAGCAGTTCGGTGTAGAGCTGCTGCAGCCTCAGGGCGGCGGCGCGCTGCGACGCGTCGGCCTGGTAGCCGTGCGTTTTGAGTGCCGCCTCGAAGGCGTCCATCATGCCCCGTTCGGGCACCTGGAGAATTTCGTGCGGCATCGCCCGGTGTCAGAAGTGCAAAGGTCGCTTGTCGCAGGCCAGCGCAGCTTCGTGCATGACCTCCGACAGCGTGGGGTGGGCATGGCAGATGCGGGCGATGTCTTCCGAGCAGGCACCGAATTCCATCGCCACGACCGCCTCGGCGATCAGCTCCGAAGCGTTGTTGCCGATCACGTGCACACCGAGGATGCGATCGGTTTCGGCGCAGGCGTACATGCGCACGAAGCCGGTGGTGTCACCCTGTCCCAGCGCGCGGCCATTCGCGGCGAACGGAATCTGGCCCGCCTTGAATTCGATGCCGGCCGCCTTGAGCTGCGCCTCGGTCTTGCCGACCCAGGCGATTTCCGGATGGGTGTAGATGACCCAGGGCACCGTGTCGTGATTGACATGACCTTTCTGGCCAGCGATGCATTCGGCCACCATGACCCCCTCTTCCATGCCCTTGTGCGCCAGCATCGGGCCCGGCACGACGTCACCGACCGCCCACACGTTGGCGAGGTTGGTCCGGCACTGTTCATCGACCTCGATGAACCCGCGGTCGCTCACCTTCAGACCGACCGCGTCGGCGTTCAGGCCGTCGGTATTCGGAATGCGGCCGACCGACACGATCAGGCGGTCGCATTCGAGCACCTTCTGCTCGTCCTTCAGTTCGTACTCGACGCGCACGCCATCGGCCGTGCGTTCGACCTTGCCGATCTTCACGCCCAGCTTGATGCCGAGTTTCTGCTTCGCGGTGAAGGTTTTCCAGGCTTCCTTGGTGATGGCCGCGTCGGCTGCCGAGAGAAAGTCCGGTGCTGCTTCGAGGATGGTCACTTCGGCGCCGAGACGCTTCCACACGCTGCCCAGTTCCAACCCGATCACGCCGGCGCCGATGACGCCCAGACGCTTCGGCGCACCGTCAAACGCCAACGCACCTTCGTTGTCGCAGATCACCTCGTTGTCGACCGGAATGTCCGGCAGATGGCGGGCACGCGAGCCGGTCGCCACGACGACGTGCTTTGCCAGCACGTGTTCGGTCTCGCCATTGCGCGTCACGGCGATCTTCCACTTTTCATCCTCGCGGCCGGCGAAACTGCCCAGACCGCTCAGCAGCGTCACCTTGTTCTTCTTGAACAGGCCGCGGATGCCGCTGGTCAGCTGATCGACGATGTTGTTCTTGCGCTTCATCATCACGCCGACGTCCATGCGCGGCGAATCGACGGAAATGCCATGCATCACGAAGCTGTGATTGGCCTGCTCGAACAGCTCCGACGACTGCAGCAGCGCCTTGGACGGAATGCAGCCCACGTTCAGGCAGGTGCCGCCGAGACGCACCTCGCCTTTCGGGTCGGCGTAACTGTTGTACTCGATGCAGGCGGCATTCAGGCCGAGCTGGGCGGCACGAATCGCTGCGACATATCCGCCGGGACCGGCACCGATCACGACGACATCAAATTCCTTGGACATCCAGATTTGCTCCACAAAAAACAGATTCAAGCATCAGGATGCAAGGGAGGGATCTCCACTTGCATCCTGCATCTTTCGACTTGAATCAGGTTCAGACGTCAAACAGCAGGCGCGCCGGATCTTCCAGCGCTTCCTTCATCGTCACCAGACCGAGCACCGCCTCGCGACCGTCGATGATGCGGTGGTCGTAGGACATGGCGAGATAGTTGATCGGACGGATCACCACCTGGCCGTTTTCTGCGACCGGCCGGTCCTTGGTCGCATGCACGCCCAGGATGGCCGACTGCGGCGGGTTGATGATGGGCGTCGACAGCATCGAGCCGAACACGCCACCATTCGAGATCGAGAAGGTGCCGCCGGTCAGTTCTTCCATCGACAGCTTGCCGTCCTTCGCCTTCTGGCCGAATTCGGCGATCTTCATTTCGATGTCGGCGAAGCTCATCTGGTCGGCGTCGCGCAGGATGGGCACGACCAGACCGCGCGGGCTGCCGACGGCGATGCCGATGTCGAAGAAACCGTGATAGACGATGTCGTTGCCGTCGATCGAGGCGTTCAGCAGCGGGAACTTGCGCAGCGCCTGCAGCGCCGCCTTCACGAAGAACGACATGAAGCCGAGCTTGACGCCGTGCGTCTTCTCGAACTTCTCGGCGTACTTCTTGCGCAGGTCCATGACCGGCTGCATGTTCACTTCGTTGAACGTGGTCAGGATGGCGTTCTGCGCCTGCGACTGCAGCAGGCGCTCGGCGACGCGGGCGCGCAGGCGCGACATCGGCACGCGCTGCTGCGGCCGGTCGGCCAGCAGCTCGTCGAGCCGGACCGGAACCGGCGGCTGCGGCAGTGCCGCGACAGCCGGTGCCGGCGCGGCAGCGGCACGTGGCGCGGCGGGCGCGGCGGCCGGTGCGGGTGCTGCGGCACCGACGGCATCCGGCTTGGTGATGCGGCCACCGCGACCGGTGCCCTGCACATCACCACCCGCCAGGCCGCGTTCGTCCATGATCTTGCGCGCTGCCGGACTGGCCGGCGCCGACGAGGACGCGCTGGCGCTTGCCACCGCAGCGGCAGCAGGTGCAGCGGCAGGCGCTGCCGCTGCTGCCGGTGCCGCCGCGGCAGCCTTGCCTTCGGTGTCGATCTGCGCGATCAGCTCGCCGCTGGTCACCAGGGCGCCGTTCTGCTTGATGATGGCAACCAGCACGCCAGCCTCCGGCGCGGGGGTTTCCAGCACCACCTTGTCGGTTTCGATGTCGATCAGGTTTTCGTCACGGGCGACCGCTTCGCCCACCTGTTTGTGCCAGCTGACCAATGTGGCTTCGGCCACCGATTCGGACAGCTGCGGAACCTTCACTTCGATAAGCATTTGATCCTGTCTCCCTGTCGGGGGCGTCTCAGCGCCCCACTCCTGCGAACGCTGCTTCGATGACCGCCTTCTGCTGAGCCTGGTGCTTGGCGGCATAGCCGACCGCCGGCGAGGCTGCCGCAGGCCGTGATACCAGTTCCAGCTTCATGTCTCCCACTGCCTTGCCCAGGTGCTGACGCGAAATGAGCCAGTACCACATGCCCTGATTGCGCGGCTCTTCCTGCACCCAGGTGATGCCCTTCGCCTTCGGATAGCGTGCAACCTGCGCGCTCACCTCTGCCGACGGGAAGGGATAGGGCTGTTCAAGCCGTACGATGGCGACGTTCTTGATGTCGTTCGCACGACGGTGCGCCAGAAGTTCGTAGTAGATCTTGCCGCTGCACATGATGATGCGTTCGACCTTCTTGTCGTCCAGCGCATCGACTTCCGGAATGACCGGCTGGAAGCGGCCGTTGGCCAGTTCGTCGAGCGACGACACGGCGTCCTTGTGACGCAGCAGCGACTTCGGCGTGATGATGACCAGCGGCTTGCGCACCTTGCGCAGCATCTGGCGGCGCAGCAGGTGGAAAATCTGCGCCGGCGTGCTCGGAATCGTCACCTGCCAGTTGTTCTCGGCCGACAACTGCATGTAGCGCTCGATGCGCGCCGACGAATGCTCCGGGCCCTGACCTTCGAAGCCGTGCGGCAGCATCATCGCGAGCCCGCACAGACGACCCCATTTCGCTTCGCCCGAGGCGATGAACTGGTCGAACACGACCTGCGCACCGTTGGCGAAGTCGCCGAACTGCGCTTCCCACACCACCAGTTCGTTCGGTTCGGTCGTGGCATAGCCATAGTCGAAGGCCAGCACGGCTTCTTCCGACAGCACCGAATCGATCACCACGCACGGCGCCTGGTCTTCCTGCAGGTGCTGCAGCGGCATGTAGTTGCCGCTGTCCCACTTCTCGCGCCTCTGGTCGTGCAGCACGGCATGGCGGTGGAAGAAGGTGCCGCGGCCGACGTCTTCGCCGGACACGCGCACGCCGTAGCCTTCGACCAGCAGGGTCGCGTAGGCGAGGTTCTCACCCATGCCCCAGTCGACCGGCTGGGTGCCCTGCGCCATGGCAGCGCGGTCATCGATGATCTTCTGCACCCGCGAATGCAGCGCGAAGCCGTCAGGTACCGTCGTCAGGCGCTTGCCGAGGCGTGCCAGCTCATCCTTCGGCACGCGCGTGTCGCACTCGTCGGTGTAGGGCTGCTTCAGGAACGGCGTCCAGTCCACCGCGAAGCGGCGCTGATGATTGGTCAGCACCGGGTCCTGCGCCAGCCGGCCTTCGTCGAGCGCGGCACGGTAGTCGGCGATCATCTGCTCCGGCTCCTGCTCGCCGATCACCGCCTGCGAAATGAGACGGTCGGCGTAGATCTTGCGCGTACCCGGGTGTGCCGCAATCTTCTTGTACATCAGCGGCTGGGTCACCATCGGCTCGTCCTGCTCGTTGTGGCCGAGCTTGCGGTAGCAGATGATGTCGATCACGACATCCTTCTTGAATTCGGCGCGGAATTCCATCGCCATGCGCGTCACGTAGGCCACTGCCTCCGGGTCGTCGCCATTGACGTGGAAAATCGGTGCTTCGACCATCTTGAAGATGTCGGTGCAGTACAGCGACGAACGGTAGTCACGCGGATCGGAGGTGGTGAAGCCGATCTGGTTGTTCACGATGATGTGCACCGTGCCGCCGACGCCGTAGCCGCGCGTCTGCGAGAAGTTCAGCATTTCCTGATTGACACCCTGGCCGGCCACGGCCGCATCGCCGTGCAGGATGACCGGAATGACCTGGGTGCCGCTCTTGTCGCCGCGGCGGCGCTGGCGGGCATACACCGAACCGACCACCACCGGATTGACGATTTCCAGGTGCGAAGGGTTGAATGCCAGCGTCAGGTGCACAGGGCCGGACGGCGTATTCACATCGGACGAGAAACCCATGTGGTACTTGACGTCGCCGGCCGACAGGTCGGACGCCGCCTTGCCCTCGAATTCCGAGAACAGCATCGACGGCGCCTTGCCCAGCGTATTCACCAGCACGTTCAGCCGGCCGCGGTGCGCCATGCCGATGACGATTTCCTGTGCGCCCTGCGCGGCTGCCACACGCACCAGTTCGTCCATGGCGACGATGGTCGATTCGCCGCCTTCGAGCGAGAAGCGCTTCTGGCCCACATACTTGGTATGCAGGTAGCGTTCCATCGTTTCGGCGGCCGTCACGCGTTCCAGGAAGCGCTTGCGGTCTTCGACCGAGTAGCCGTAGTTGCCGCGCATCGGCTCCAGCCGCGCCTGGATCCAGCGTTTGTGAGCGATGTCCGTCATGTACATGTATTCGGCACCGACGCTGCCGCAATACACCTGACGCACCGCTTCCAGTATCTCTCGCAGGCTGGCGCGGTCATCCGGCGGGAAGCGGAACGAACCGGTGCTGAATACGTCGCCCAGATCGGCTTCGGTGAAGCCGTAGTGCGACGGCTCCAGTTCGGAAATATCGGGCCGTTCGGCGCGCTTGAGCGGATCGAGCTGCGCCCAGCGATTACCGAGGAAGCGGTAGGCATTGATCATCTGCAGCACGCCGACCTGACGCTTGTCGTCGGCGGCCGGGCCGGCGGAGCGGGTCGGACCGCGCTTGGCCAGTTCGGCAAACGACGCCACGACCGGCGCATGCGCCACATCGGCGGCGGCGCCTGGCAGGTGCTGAAGGGATTCGAAGTAGCTGCGCCAGGCATCCGGAACGGAACCCGGATTGGCGAGATAGGACTCGTACAATTCCTCGACAAAGGGCGCATTGCCCCCGAAGAGGTAGGAATGACTCAACATCTGCATCATGACTCGCTCCCCCGCCCGGGGTTGCCCGGGCTTGTTATGGCGATGCCCACGCGGTCGGATCGCGGTGCACCTGTCGTGCTCCGTACCCTCGCGTCTCGTGGACGTCGAGAAGGCCTGCTGCATGCGGTTGTTTATGTTCACCCTGCGGTCTCCGCATGACCGCAGGGTGTGTTTCGCTGCTACCCCCGATCAGGGCTTGATGTCGCGTCGTGCCGGGCCGACGTAGAGCTGGCGCGGACGACCGATCTTGTATTCCGGATCGGTGATCATTTCGTTCCACTGCGTGATCCAGCCGACCGTACGGGCCAGCGCGAAGATGCAGGTGAACATCGAGGTCGGAATGCCGAGCGCCTTCTGCACGATGCCCGAGTAGAAGTCGACGTTCGGGTACAGTTTCTTCTCGATGAAGTACTCGTCTTCCAGCGCGATGCGTTCCAGTTCCATCGCCAGCTTGAACAGGCGGTCGTTCTGCAGGCCGAGTTCGGTCAGCACTTCGTGGCAGGTCTGGCGCATCAGCTTGGCGCGCGGATCGAAGTTCTTGTAGACGCGGTGTCCGAAGCCCATCAGCTTGAAGCTGTCGTTCTTGTCCTTGGCGCGTGCAATGAATTCGGGCACACGCGACACGTCACCGATTTCTTCCAGCATCTGCAGGCAGGCTTCGTTCGCCCCGCCATGCGCCGGACCCCACAGGCAGGCGATGCCTGCCGCGATCACTGCATACGGGTTGGCGCCCGACGAGCCGGCCAGACGCACGGTCGAGGTCGAGGCGTTCTGCTCGTGGTCGGCGTGCAGCGTGAAGATGCGGTCCAGCGCCTTGACCAGCACCGGATTCGGCTTGTACTCCTCGCACGGCGTGCCGAACATCATGTACATGAAGTTGCCGGCGTAGCACAGGTCGTTGCGCGGGTACATGAAGGGCTGGCCGACCGAGTACTTGTACGCCATGGCGGCGATCGTCGGCATCTTGGCGATCAGGCGATTGATCGAAATGTCGCGATGCGCCTGATCGGAAATGTCCATGCCGTCATGGTAGAAGGCGGACAGCGCGCCGACCACACCGGCCATGATGGCCATCGGGTGGGCATCGCGGCGGAAGCCGGCGTAGAAGCGCGCCAGTTGTTCGTGCAGCAGTGTGTGACGCTTGATCTGGCTGACGTATTCGGCCTTTTCTTCGACGTTGGGCAGTTCGCTGTTCTTCAGCAGGTAACACACGTCGAGGAAGTCGCAGTGCTCGGCCAGCTGTTCGATCGGGTAGCCGCGATACCACAGCTCGCCCTTGTCGCCGTCGATGTAGGTGATGGTCGACTTGCAACTTGCGGTGGAGAGGTAACCGGTGTCATAGGTGAACATGCCGGTCTTGGCATACATCGAACGGATATCCACCACATCAGCGCCAGCGACGCCGCTCATGATCGGGAACTCGGTGGTCTGACCTTCGATGGTCAGCGTAGCAGTGCGTTGATTTGTCATGTCTAACCTCTTCACTTCCTCAAAATGGCCCGGATCGACTCCGTTGCGCTCTCACGCTGCACGCAACAGGTCAACCATCCCCTTCAGACGCGTCTCCTCGCACTGCTCGCGTCCGCTGACAATCGCCAACAAGGTGATGTCGTCGTAATGGAGCAGTTCGAACAACTCTGCCCTCTGGTCTTTGGTCAAGCTTTCAAGATGATGCTCGATGAAGCGCTGCAGGATCAGGTCGAGCTCGAGCAAGCCACGTCGGCAATGCCAGAGCAGCCGACCGGGGCTGACCTGCTGATCGTTCGCGCTGTCCATGCTCAGACGGCCCGGCGGACCATCATGTCCTTGATCTTGCCGATGGCGCGCGTCGGGTTCAATCCCTTCGGGCATACATCGACGCAATTCATGATGGTATGGCAACGGAACAGTCGGTACGGATCTTCAAGGTTGTCGAGCCGTTCGCTGGTCGCCTGGTCGCGCGTGTCGGCGATGAAGCGGTAGGCGGCAAGCAGACCGGCCGGGCCGACGAACTTGTCCGGATTCCACCAGAAGGACGGGCAGGAGGTCGAGCAGCATGCGCACAGGATGCACTCGTAAAGGCCGTTCAGTTCCTCGCGATCTTCCGGCGACTGCAGGCGCTCGCGCTCGGGCGGGTGCTCCGGGTTGATCAGGTAGGGCTTGATCGAGTGGTACTGCTTGAAGAACTGGGTCATGTCGACGATCAGGTCGCGCACCACCGGCAGGCCCGGCAGCGGACGCAGCACGATGGGCGTGGCGATCGAATCCATGTCGGTCAGACAGGCCAGACCGTTCTTGCCGTTGATGTTCATGGCATCCGAGCCACACACGCCTTCGCGGCAAGAGCGACGGAACGACAGCGTGTCATCCACATCCTTGAGTTTGGTCAGCGCGTCGAGCAGCTTGCGTTCGGTGCCGTCGAGCTCGAGCGAGATCGACTGCATGTAGGGCTTCTCGTCGCGGTCCGGGTCGTAGCGGTAGATACTGAATTCGACAGTACGGGCGGTCATGCTGTGATCCTCAGTAAGCGCGCTTCTTCAGCGCGATGGTGTCAACGGTCAGCGGCGTCATGTTCACCGGCTTGTAGTCGAGCTTGTTGCCTTCGCGATACCACAGCGTGTGCTTGAGCCAGTTGGCGTCGTCGCGGCCGTCCGGAAACTCCGGGCTGTCGATCGCGTCGTCACGCACGTGGGCACCGCGCGATTCGGTACGCGCATTGGCCGACACCATGGTCGCCTTGGCGACCTCGATTAGGTTGTCCAGTTCGAGCGCTTCAAGACGCGCGGTATTGAATACCTTGGACTTGTCCTTGATTTCGGTGTTGGCCACCTGCTGTTCGATCTCGGTGATCTTGCTGACACCTTCTTCCAGCATGTGCTTGAAGCGGAACACGCCGCAGTGGGCCTGCATCGTGCGCTGCATCGCCAGCCGGGTCGCACCGACGGCGGTGCCGCCGGTTTGCGTTTCGAGCCGGTTCAGGCGCGACAGCGAGTAGTCGGCCGCGTTGGCCGGCAGCGGCTTGTGCGCCGCCGGTTGCGACTTGATGAACTCGACCATCGACTCGCCGGACGACTTTCCGAACACCAGCAGATCGAGCAGCGAATTCGTGCCGAGGCGATTCGCGCCATGCACCGACGCGCAGGCGCACTCGCCGGCCGCGTAGAAACCGGGTACCGGCTCACTCGGGTTGCCGTTCTTCGGCACGACGACTTCGCCGTGGTAATTGGTCGGGATGCCGCCCATCTGGTAGTGACAGGTCGGTACCACCGGCAGCGGCTCCTTGATCGCGTCTACGCCGGCAAACTGGATGCCGATTTCGCGGATGCCCGGCAGGCGCTTCATGATGGTGGCCGGATCGAGGTGGGTGATGTCCAGCATCACGTGGTCCTTGTTCGGACCACAGCCGCGACCTTCGTTGATTTCGGTCACCATGGCGCGTGACACCACGTCACGCGACGCCAGATCCTTGGCGTTCGGCGCGTAACGCTCCATGAAGCGCTCGCCATCGGAGTTGCGCAGGATGCCGCCTTCGCCGCGCACGCCTTCGGTGATCAGCACGCCCGCGCCGGCCACACCGGTCGGGTGGAACTGCCAGAACTCCATGTCTTCCAGCGGAATGCCGGCGCGTGCCGCCATGCCTGCACCGTCGCCGGTGTTGATGAAGGCATTGGTCGAGCTGTAGTAGATGCGGCCGGCACCGCCCGTGGCGAACAGCACCGCCTTGGCGTGAAAGATGTAGACCTCGCCGGATTCCATTTCCATCGCGGTCACGCCGACCACGTCACCTGCTTCGTCGCGGATCAGGTCGAGCGCCATCCATTCGATGAAGAACTGGGTGTTGGCCTTGACGTTGCGCTGATACATCGCATGCAGCATCGCGTGACCGGTACGGTCGGCGGCCGCACAGGAGCGGCGCACCGGCTTTTCGCCGAAGTTCGACATGTGCCCGCCGAACGGGCGCTGATAGATCTTGCCGCTGTCCGTCCGGTCGAACGGCATGCCGTAGTGTTCCAGTTCGATGACGACTTCGTTGGCCTTGCGGCACATGAATTCGATCGCATCCTGATCGCCGAGCCAGTCGGACCCCTTGATCGTGTCATACATGTGCCAGTGCCAATGGTCTTCCTCGGAATTGCCGAGCGAGGCGGCCACGCCGCCTTGCGCCGCCACCGTATGGGAACGGGTCGGAAACACCTTTGACAGGACCGCCGTGCGAAGACCGGCTTCCGACAACTGGATCGCGGCGCGCAGGCCGGCTCCGCCGGCGCCAACGATCACTGCGTCAAACTTGCGAATGGGTGTGCTCACTTACAGTCTCCACAAAACTTGCGCTGCCCAGCCCAGATAGCCGATCAGCAACAGCAGGGTCACCGCATGCAGCACGAGGCGCACGCTGGTGGGCTTGATGTAGTCCATGTAGATGTCGCGCACGCCGACCCAGGCGTGATACATCAGTGACGCAAAGAACAGGAAGGTCGCGAAACGCATGAACCCACCCGCGAACAGACCACGCCAGTTGTCGTAGTTCAATTCGCCCATGAAAAGCACGCCAACGGCGAACATCAATGTGTAAACCGCCATCACGACCGCAGTGATGCGCTGGCCCAGCCAGTCCTTCAGCCCGTAATGGGCACCGACAACAACCCGAGTCACCACAGTTTCACCCCCAGAATCACGGTAAGCGTCAAGCTCACGACCAGCACTGCAACAGAACTTTTGCGTGCGGCAGCCAGTTCCAGTCCCTGGTGCATGTCAAGCAGCAGGAAACGGATGCCGGCGCAGAAATGGTGCAGATAGGCCCACATCAGGCCCAGCAGCAGGAGCTTTACAAGCGGGTGGCCCACCACTGCGCTGAAGGTATCGAAGGTTTCCGGCGAGCCGAGACTGGCGGCGAACAACCACAGCAGCAGCGGCAGACAGAGGAACAGTCCGGCACCGCTGACCCGGTGCAGGATGGACACGATGCCCGGGATCGGCAGCCGTATCGCGGTCAGCTGCAGGTGTTTCGGTCGGGTCTTGCTGGCTGTATTGGCCATCTGGCTCGCTCTCCTAGAATGATCGTGTGGCAGGAAACGGAATTGCGCCGGGTCTGCTAACTCAGGGTGTTCAGGTAGTAGTGGTCGGCGGTGGAGCACAGGCCACGCCGCCATTCGACCGGTTCGTCATCGTAGGTGTAGGCCACGCGCTCGACCGACAGCAGCGGCGTGTTTTCCTGCACTTCGAGGTATTCGGCGCTCTGGCGATCCGCCGGCACGGCGCGCAGGCGTTCTTCGGCGCGCACCATGCGCACGCCGAAGCGCGTTTCGAAGAAGGAGTAGAGAGAGCCCTGGTGTTCCTTGAGCACATCGAGGTTGAGCCCGGGAAACAGGTCTCCGCGCAGATAGATTTCGTCTATCACGACCGGCTTGCCGGCGAACTTGAGCAAACGACGCACGATGATGATCTGTGAGCCTACCTCGACGTCGAGCGTACGGGCCACTTCCTGACCCGCGCGGGCGCGCCAGCATTCGAGCGGCACGCTCTGCGACGTTTCGATGCCACCGTTGATCGGGGCAAGACGGAGAAAACGGAAGAAGGCACGCGGATCGTGATGCGTCGCAACAAAGGTGCCCTTGCCCTGTTTGCGCACCAGCAGGTTGTCGGCCGCCATCTCGTCGATGGCCTTGCGCACCGTGCCCTGACTCACGCTGAAGCGCTGCGCCAGTTCGGTTTCGCTCGGGATCGACTCACCCGGACGCCATTCGCCGCTCTGCAGCGCCTGGGTCAGCAGCACGCGTATCTGGCGATACAGCGGACTGAACGTTGGGGATTCCTGTGCCATGCAACAATTTCAGCACAGAAATCCCATCACGTCTACAAGGTGTCTCATGTCTTATATATGATATAAATTGTTCCCGCGCTGACAGGCGCCCGGGAACCCGGCGTGTTCCGCTCCGGCACGTCTGATTTGTGCTGTGTGTCAAAACACCGCAGGTCGGCCATAATCCTGCCGCGCACAACGCACTTTTACGCACCACTCCCATCCTCATCCAGGAGACTCACATGTCAAAGACGCCCCTCCGCGTCGCGGTGACCGGCGCCGCCGGTCAAATCGGCTATGCCCTGCTGTTCCGTATCGCCAGCGGTGAAATGCTCGGCAAGGACCAGCCGGTCATCCTTCAACTGCTCGACCTGCCGCAGGCCCAGAAGGCGCTCACCGGCGTGATGATGGAACTGGACGACTGCGCGTTTCCGCTGCTCGCCGGCATGGTCGCCACCGACGACCCGAACGTCGCATTCAAGGATGCCGATTTCGCGCTGCTCGTCGGAGCACGCCCGCGCGGCCCCGGCATGGAACGCAAGGACCTGCTGACCGAAAACGCCAAGATCTTCACCGTGCAAGGTGCCGCGATCGGCGCGCACGCCGCCCCGACCTGCAAGATCCTGGTCGTCGGCAACCCCTGCAACACCAACGCCTACATCGCGCTGAAGACGGCTGCCAAGGCCGGTGGCCGCGTACCGGCAAAGAATTTCACCGCCATGCTGCGCCTGGACCACAACCGTGCGCTGTCGCAACTGGCGACCAAGCTGAACCGTCCGGTGGCGTCGTTCCGCAAGATGGCCGTGTGGGGCAACCACAGCCCGACGATGTACGCCGACTATCGTTTCGCGACGTCGAACGGCGACAGCGTGGCCCAACTGGTGAACGACCAGGAGTGGAACGCCAAGACCTTCCTGCCGACCGTCGGCAAGCGCGGTGCCGCCATCATCGAGGCGCGCGGCCTGTCGTCGGCCGCTTCGGCCGCCAATGCCGCCATCGACCACATGCGCAACTGGCATCTGGGTTCGGACGGTGACTGGGTGACCATGGGCGTGCCGTCGGATGGTTCGTACGGCATTCCGGAAGGCCTGATCTTCGGCTTCCCGTGCATCTGCGCCAACGGCGAGTACAGCATCGTCAAGGGCCTGGAAATCGACGAGTTCTCGAAGCCCTATGTGGCCAAGACGCTGGCCGAACTGGAAGAGGAGCGCGCCGGCGTCGCCGACCTGCTCTGATCCGTCAGGCTTGAAACAGAAGAAGCGGCCCGGTAACGTGGCCGCTTTTTTATTGCCCGGGCCTCCCGCATGACTCCAGCCGCGCCGGTTCATCCACGCGACGTCCTCTATCAGGGCGAGCGGGCCTTCCCCATCCTGCCGGCCGTCGACCACTACGCCGGCTCGGAAAAGCTGATGCGCAAGGCGCTCGCGCTGCAGGGCGAACGCGGCCCGGTGTTCGACCTCACCTGCGACTGCGAGGACGGTGCCGCTGCCGGCAACGAGGATGCACACCGCCTGCTGTGTGCGGCCATCATCAATGATGCCGACAACCTGTACGGGCGTATCGGCGTGCGCATCCACGACGTCACGCACGCGCAGTGGAAGGCCGACATGGATGTGCTGGTCGGCGAAGCCGGCGACCGGCTGGCCTTCATCACGCTGCCCAAGGCACGCTCCGCCGACGACGTGCGCACGCAGCTCGACTGGCTGCGCACCTGCGAAACGCTGGCCGGGGTGAAGCGCGACATTCCGGTGCACGTGCTGATCGAAAGCCACGGCGCGCTGCGCGAGGTGTGGGACATCGCGCGCCTCGATCGGGTCGAATCGCTCGATCTCGGGCTGATGGATTTCGTCAGCGCCCATCACGGCGCGCTGCCGGGCGACGCGATGAAAAGCCCGAAGCAGTTCGAGCACCCGATCATCGTGCGCGCCAAGTGCGAGATCGCCGCCGCAGCGCATGGCTGCGGGGTGGTGCCGACGCACAACGTCACCACCGAAATCCGCGACATCGAACACATCCGGCACGACGCCGAACGGGCGCGCCACGATTTCGGCTTCATGCGCATGTGGAGCATCCATCCGAACCAGATCGAGCCTATCCTGAGCGCCATGCGACCGGATTTCAGCGAAGTCGAAGACGCGATCGCCATCCTGTGCGCGGCGCAGGACGCAAGCTGGGGTCCGACACGCCATCGCGACACGCTGCACGACCGCGCGTCCTACCGTTACTACTGGGAATTGCTGGCGCGTGCCCACGCCACCGGCATGGCCCTGCCGGATGCAGTGCGACAACGTTTTTTCTGATCCGACATGCCGACCAGCCCGCCCCGTACCCGTGAATGTGCCGTGCTGTTTGCCGATCTGGTCGGCAGCACGCAGCTTTACGAACGCATGGGTGACACGGCGGCGTTCGCGCTGATCGACCGCTGTCTGCGCACCATGTGCGATTCGGTGATCGGCAGTTCGGGCACCGTCATAAAGATGACCGGCGATGGCCTGCTGGCGGTTTTCCGCGCCTGCGACCACGCGGCTGAAACGACGCTGGCCATCCACCGCGACATCGATGGTCTGCCGCTGGCCAAGCACTTTTCACTCGGCGTGCGCACCGGCTTCCACTTCGGCCCGGTGGTCGAATCGGGCAACGACATCTTCGGCGAGTCGGTGAACATCGCAGCGCGGCTGTCGGAGCTGGCCAGCCATGGCCGCGCCATCGTGTCGACCGAAGCCGCCGTGAGGCTGAGCGAACACTGGCAGCCGAAGATCCGCCCGCTGCCGCCGCGCGTCGTCAAGGGTGTCGCGCGCTCGGTCGAACTGTGCGAAATGCGCTGCGAACATTCCGACCACGTCACGCAGATCGGCGGCCTGACGATGAGCAGCGGCCGGGTCGAAATGCGCGTCTATCACGGCGGTCGCGTCTGGCTGCTCGGCGATGAACAGCCGCGCCTGCGCATGGGGCGCGACACCGATGTCGACATCGGCATCAAGGACGCCCGCGCGTCGCGCCAGCACTGCGACCTCGAATTCCGGCGCGACCGTTTCGTGCTGACCGACCGCTCGAGCAACGGCACCTTCGTCACCATCGAAGGCCGGCAGGAATTCGCGCTGACCCGCGAAGAAGTCGTCATCGACGGCCACGGCTGGCTGGCTTTCGGCTCGCCACGCAGCGCCGCGAGCGACGTGGTCGAGTTCTTCTGCCTCGGCTGAAGAGGCCCCTTCCCGCACGCTCCTCCTCACTCTCATGCGGCGCGCAGCGCGGGCAAGATCGTGAATTTTTGTCATTCGACAATGACGAAGGGATTCGTCGTCTATAGTTCGCGCGCCCCGCAACATTCAATTCGTTTCGCATATAACTAAAGTAGCATTCATCAACCGGCGGGGCACTTCGTCATGAGGATCCGCCTTTGAACACCTCCCTCCCATTGCTGCTGCTTCTGGGCACATCGCTGCTTGGCGGCTGCGCCACGATCACGTCCAGCGAAATGCAGACCGTCACACTCAGCACGCGCACGCCGAGCGGCGACACGGTCGATCAGACCCGGTGCACGCTGAAAAACGACAGGGGCAGCTGGGCTGCCACTGCGCCTGGCAACGTCATGATTCGCCGCTCGGCGGAAGACCTCAATGTCGAATGCAGCAAGGACGGCATGAGCCCCGGTTTTCTGCGGGCGATCTCGCGCTCGGCCGGCGGCATGTGGGGCAACATCGTCCTCGGTGGCGGCATCGGCGCCATCATCGACCACAACAAGGGCACCGGGTACAACTACCCGAGCGACCTTCCGGTGCGCATGGGTGAGTCAGTGACGGTTGATCGCCGCGACGAGAAGAATCCGGACACCCAGGCCGCGGCAGAGCAGACCGCCACGAGTGGCTCTGCACGCTACTGAAACAACATGAAGGAATACCCGGTGAACAGACTTTACACACTGACTGCACTCGTCCTGACGCTCGTACTGGGCGCATGCGCCTCGGTTCCGATGGGTGACGCGACCCGCGACACCACGCTGAAAACCTTCGCGCCGCCGCGAGCGGAAAAGGCCGGCATCTACATCTATCGCAACGAGAGCATGGGTGCGGCTGTGAAAATGGATCTGCAGGTCGATGGCAAGCACATCGGCCAGACAGCGTCGAAGACCTACTTTTTTGTCGAAGTGCCGCCCGGCAAGCACACGGTGACCTCGATTGCCGAGAATACGGATGTCCTCTCGATCGATACCGTCGCAGGCAAGCTCTACTACGTCTGGCAGGAAGTGAAGATGGGCGTGCTGTACGCACGCACCCGTCTGCACATGGCCACCGAGGAAGACGGTCGCAAGGGCGTGCTCGAGTCGAAACTGGCGAACGGCGTTCAGCCCGAGTTCTGATACGGCGAAATCCCGGGGGCGTCGCCCCCGGCATGGGCGGCGTATTCTTCGGAGATCACTTCGCACGTACCGCCCGTCCATGTCCAGCGACAGCAATATCCGTCTCGCCACCCGCGCAATCCACGGCCATACCGCCGACGACGCCTACGGCAGCCCGTATCCGCCGATCTACAACACGACCACCTTCGGCTTCGACTCGACCGCCGATCTGCTCGACGTGATCGACGGCCGCACGCGCGGCGGGCTATACACGCGGTACGGACTGAACCCGACCATCCAGGCGCTGGAAGAGACGCTCGCCGGCCTCGAATCGGCCGAGGCGGCGTGGGTGTTTTCGTCCGGCATGGCGGCGCTGAGCGCGCTGTTCCTGACACACGGCCGCGACGGCATCGTCTGCGTCGGTGACGCCTATGGCGGCACGCTGGAACTGCTGGAGCAGCAGCTGCCCGGCCTCGGACTGCGCACGCATTGCCTCCTCGGCAACGAATCGGACAAGCTGGACGCCCTGCTGGCCGACGGCGTGAAGCTGGTGTTCTTCGAAACGCCGACCAATCCGACGCTGGACATCGTCGATATCCGCGCCACGGTCGGCAAGGCGCATGCGCACGGCGCGCTGGTCGCCATCGACAACACCTTCGCCTCGCCGGTGAACCAGCGTCCGCTGGAACTGGGCGCGGACCTCGTAATGCACAGCGCGACCAAATATCTGGGCGGTCACAGCGATCTCACCGCCGGCGTCCTGATGGGCAGCAAGGCGCTGCTCGAACCGGTGTGGGCCTGGCGCAAGAATCTCGGCACCGTGCCGTCACCGGAAACCGCCGCGTTGCTGTCGCGCAGCCTGCGCACGCTGGTCGTGCGTGTGCGTCAGCACAATGCCAATGCGCAGGCGGTGGCCGAGGCGATGGCTCGTCACCCGAAGATCGCGCGCGTGCATTACCCGGGCCTGCCTGATGCGCCGGGCCACGCGCTCGCAAAAGCGCAGATGGATGGCTTCGGCGGCATGCTGAGCATCGTCGTGCGCGGCGATGGCACAGACGCCACCCGCGTCGCCGACCGGCTGCGCCTGATCAGGCTGGCGCCGAGCCTGGGCGGTGTCGAAAGCCTGGTCACCCAGCCCTGCACCACCACCCATCACGGCCTCACGCCGGACGCGCGCGCGCGGCGCGGCATTCCGGACGCGATGCTCCGGCTGTCCATCGGCATCGAAGACGCCGATGACCTGATCGCGGATCTTCAGCAGGCACTGGGCGACGCCTAGTGCGGTTGCGTGACTCGCCCTAGAACCCGAAGCCCATCTGCCCACCGTCATCGGCCTTCGCCTTGCGACGGCGCTTCACACCTTCTCGGTCGGGGTTGCGGCTGCCGTGCTGCACGAATACGCGGCGTGCTTCGGCAGCCGCCTCCGGCAGGCGGCGAACCGCCCACACCGCATCGCGCGCCGCGCGGGCGGCAGCGAGGTGCTCGACCACCGGCGCCGGATAGTCGCGACCGATCAGGCAACCGGCCCGCATCTGCTCGTCCGGCGTCATGCGCCACGGTTCGGCCAGCAATTCGAGCGGCACGCGCGCCAGTTCGGGCAGCCAGCGGCGAACGAAAATGCCTTTCGGGTCCTGATCGATCTGCTGCTTGACCGGGTTGTAGATGCGCAGGGTGTTGATGCCGGTCACGCCGGACTGCATCTGCACCTGCGGGTAGTGGATGCCCGGCTCGTAGTCGGTGAACAGACGCGCCAGATGCAGTGCCGGCTCGCGCCAGTGGTTCCACAGCTGATAGGACGAAAACGCGATCAGCATGGCGCGCATGCGGAAATTGATCCAGCCGGTGGCATGGAGCGAGCGCATGCAGGCGTCGATGAAGGGATAGCCGGTTTCGCCGCGGCACCAGGCAGCGTGGCGGGCCGCCGAAAAGTCCGCCTCGCGCAGCCCTTCGTACAGACGATTCACCGGGCGGAATTCGATGCCCGGCTCGGATTCCAGCTTCTGCATGAAGTGACAGTGCCAGTGCAGCCGGCTTTCGAACGATTTCAGCCCGGCCAGCGCCGCGGCGCCCTGCGGAACGTGTGCATGCGCCAGCCAACTGGAACGCGCACGCCACACCGCGTGCACCGCCTCGCGCAGCGACACGATGCCCAGTGCCAGATGCGGCGACAGGCGCGAGCAGTCGTCACCGGCCGACAGCGGGCTGGACATGCCTCTCCGGTAGCGCAGCACGCGTTCATCGAGAAAGCGATCGAGTTCATGCAGCGCAGACGCCCTGCCCGCGCGCTGCCGACCTTCGATATCGCGCGACGGAAGACCCAGGGCCGCAGCATCCGGTGGCACCACACTCATGATGCCGGCCAGCCTCGCCGGCGTGATGCGCGGCGGTGGACCGGCCGGTGCCGGGCGCATGACCGACATCCAGTGCGCCGACCAATCGTCGCGATCGCGCAGGCGCCGGACCACCGCACCATTCGGAAACTCGCGCCACGGAACACCCTGCTCACGGCACCACGCAGCCACCGCGCGGTCCCTGGCAAAGCTTGACGCATTGCCGGTTTCTTCGTGGCTCCACAGGATGTCGATGCGCTGCCGGCGATGCAGCGCATCGAATACCTCGGGCAGCGCGCCGCGCAGCCGCAGCAGACGCAGACCGATCCCATGGAGCCCCGCGTCGAGGTCATCGAGTGCTTCGTTCAGAAAACCAAGATGGCGGGCGTCTGCATCGGGTGCGCCCAGCAGTTCATCCTCATAGATGTACAGGGCGAGCACCGGGCCCGCCAGCGCCGCAGCGCGCAGCGGCGCGTGATCGGTGATGCGCAGGTCGCGCTTGAACCAGACGACCTGCATCGCCGGTTCAGGGCAGCGCCAGCGCCGACGCAGCGAGGCAGATCGTGACGATGACGCTGAGCAGCGTGCGCAATTGCAGGTACCAGGGTTCGAGCGTCAGCGTGCGCGCGAGCCGCGCGTCCATCCACCAGCAGGCGGGTACGGCAGCGCACAGCAGCCAGAACCCGGTGCCGAGCGGCGCAAGCAGCGCCAGCCAGGCCAGCAGCGACGGCAGCACGCCCCAGCCGAGCGCCTGCCACAGTGCGGCGCGGTCGAGCGTGGCGTCGCGCATCGCCAGCCCCCAGTGCAGCGCACCGATGAAGCTGACGATGGTGGCCGCATAGGCCAGTTGCGCCAGCGCCACCCAGCCGCGTGGCGCGGCGTCGACATACATCGCGACCGTCAGGCCGACGAACGGGATCAGCCCGGCCAGACCGAGCACACGGGCCGGCGCGCGCGCCAGCGGACTCAGAACCGTATTCATGATGCTCCGGCGGGATCGGGGAACTTCAAGCTCAGGCGTCAGCGGTGCCAGGGCCGGCCCACCTCGGCCTTCGGCGCCACACTTTGCCAGAAGCGCGTGAATGACGGCATGGCGCGCGGCGGATCGTCGAACTGCCGCGCCACCGGTTCGGCCAGCATGCCTGCCTCGGCGATCGCCTCCCGATAACCCGGGTTGTGCGTCTGCATTGTCATCAGCCGCACGCCGCCGAGCTGCCGATGCAGGGCCTTCGCATCGCCGACGACGATGCCGTCGCAGGCCTCCCGCATGCGGGTCAGCACGAACTGCCAGCGCGCCTCGTTCCACGCGAAGCGCTCGTGGAACGATGGCTCGATCCAGCCGATCACCCGCCCCTGCGGCGGACAGCCGAGCGACCACGGATGCATCAGCCACACTTCATCGTCCTGTGGCATCGACCAGTTGTCGGGGTCCAGAACGGCACCGACCGGCGGCTCGCCGATCGCTCCGGCACGCAGGCTGTGCGGACCGCAATCGCCGCCGTGACGGGCAAGCTGATCGAGCGCGTCGTATCCGGCATCGAGCACCGTATCGCGACTGGTCCACTGCGGTGCATAGCGTTCGACGTTCTCCGCATTGAACAGATAGGGCTTGCCGGTCAGCGTGCCGGCCACCCACTGCCAGGACAGTGTGTTGGACGCGAGATCGCCATCAAGCAGATGGCGATACATCCACATCGCCCCGGCGCGCCAGTCGGTCTTGCGCAGATGCACGACATAACTGGCCAGCCACATCCGGGCATGGTTGTGCAGATAGCCGGTGCGGTACAGCGTGCGTACCGCCTGATCGATCACCGGCACACCGGTGCGTCCTTCGACGACATCCTGCGGCATCGCCGGCGCGTAGTGCGCGGCCGGCGGCGGCCGGCGCGACTCGAAAATATCGTCGCCCCAGTGCCGCCACAGGTGATGGAAATACTCGCGCCAAGCCAGTTCGAACACGATCTTGTCTTCCGGCGCCAGCGCGCAGCGCTGCGACAGGCGCTCGATCACCTGCGGTACATCGACGAAGCCGTGCGTCAGGTAGGGCGACACGCGGCTCACGGCGCCATCGATGTGGTTGCGCGTGCGGGCGTATGTCAGGGGCTGGATGGCATCGATGCGCGCCAGTGCCGCGGCGACGGTCGCCGGAAAATCGGCCACGCCGCCGGTGGCGTCGGCAAAGTGCGGGTCGGAAAACAGGTCTGTCATGTCGGATCATTCACCAGTGTCTGCTGATGACACAGACCCGAGGAAACGGCAAAAAATCCCGCTGTCGCAGGGCAAGGCCAAGACAACCGGACCCGGCTGACGCGGGGGACTACCGGCTGACCAGCGCGAGCATCAGCGGCGTCGTCACGGCGGCCAGTGCGGTCGACATCAGCAGGCTGCCCGCCACCGGGCCCTGCATGACCTGGAACTGGCGCGACATAAGATAGACATTGGCACCGACCGACAGCGAGGCGAGCAGCACGACGGTGCGTGTTTCGGTTTCGGGCAGGCCCAGCGCCACGGCCAGTGCCCAGACGATCAGAGGGTGGAGGCCCAGCTTGAGCGCGCTGATCGACGCGCTCTGCCGCCAGTGCGAACGCACACCGAATTCGGCCAGCCCCATGCCGAGCGCAATCAGCGACAGCGGCAGCGCGGCGTCGGCCAGCAGTTTCAGTGGCTGATCGATCAGCTCGGGCAGCGTCAGTCCGCTCAGACCGAAAATCGTACCGGCGAGAATCGCGGCCACCAGCGGGTTCGTGAGCACGCCGCGTGCGGTCTTGCCGAATCCGGCCAGCGTCAGCGCGCCATGGCGCGCCCACTCCACGGATACGGTGACCAGCGTCCACAGGATCAGGGCGTTGAACACCACTACCAGTGCCGCCGACGGCATGGCCGACTCGCCGAGCAAGGTATGCGTCAGCGGCAGACCGAGCAGCACATTGTTGGAAAACACGCCCCCCAGCGCGAACAGCGACTGCGACACGCCGTCCAGACCGAACAAACGCGCCGACACGAGGCGGCCGATCACGAACACGATCAGGCAGGCACCGAAAAAGGCGATCAGCAGGCGCGCATCAACCGGCGGCAGGCCGGCAAAGCCGCTCATCAGGCGGAACAGCATGGCCGGCAGTGCGATGGAGAACACGAATTTCGCCAGCGCATCGGCGCCGGCCTTGTTCCAGCCACCCCATTTCATGATGGCGTAGCCGACGAATACCAGCGCGAACAGCGGCGCCGCCAGCAGGATCTGTTGCAGGGCCGGATTCATGGATGCGCCACACGGCAGTCCGGGCAGCATGTGGAACGCGAACGACGGGGGAGTTCGAACACGGAAGCGGGCGGCGACTGCGAAGGATGAACGACGCGCAGGATAGCAGCGGGCGCCGATGCCATCACGGAGACACGTATTCAAGAGTGCAGGCTGCACTGCCGTTAGCACCACTTAACTTCTCCATTCGAGCGCCCTTCATGGCCCAAGCAACGTTAGCAGCGGTAGCGGAGGCCGAAACGCCCTGCGGTGCCGACATCGTCCACAGCGCCAATGGCGTGTCGGCGCGGTACAAGGGGTTGAAGCTGACCAGTCACTTCCAGCCCATCTTCAGCCTGTCGCACTGTCGCGCCATCGGTCACGAAGGCCTGCTGCGCGCGGCCGACGCCGATCTCAACCCGGTCGCACCGGGACGCGTACTCGCCACCACCTCGGGCTACGATGACCTGCGCTATCTCGATCAGTTGTGCCGCTACCTGCACGTGAACAACCATGAGGCGCACAACACGCATGGCGGCTGGCTTTTCCTGAACATCCATCCGGAGGTGTTCCGGCGTGGCCCGGACAGCGACCTGTCCGACTTTCTGCCCGAGCTGTGCGAACACCCGGACATCGACGCACGCCGCATCGTCGTCGAAGTCATGGAACAGGCGGTATCGGAACACGCCGGCTTCGCCCGTACGGTCGAGTACCTGCGTGAAATGGGTTGCATGATTGCGCTCGACGACTTCGGCGCCGGCCATTCGAACTTCGACCGCATCTGGTCGCTGCAGCCGGAAATCGTCAAGCTCGACCGATCATTCGCGATCAAGTCGGTGGAAGACCCGTCGGCCCGTCGTCTGCTGCCGCAGATCGTCAGCCTTATCCACGAAGCCGGTTCGCTGGTGCTGCTCGAAGGTGTCGAGACCGAAGCACAGGCCCTGGCCGCGTTCGATTCGGACATCGATTTCGTGCAGGGTTTCTATTTCGCGATGCCGGCCGCCGCGCCGGTCGATACGCGCGAAGTGAGTCCGGTGATCAATGCGCTGTGGGACCGATTCAACACCACACGCGGCAACGGAGCCCAGCGTTACCGCGAATTGATCGGCCCCTATATCCACGCCATGGGCGGCTGCGCCGTGCTGCTCGAGGAAGGTGTGCCGATGAGCGAGGCCTGCCACGCCTTCCTGCAACTCGAACGCGCCGACTGCTGCTTCCTGCTCGACGACCAGGGTCGTCAGGTCGGGCGCAATGTGCGTCCGGCCAATTCCGCCGGACCCGAAGAAAGCCAGTACCGCGCGCTGTCGATCAACCGCCACGCCCGCTGGTCGCGCCGGCCCTATTTCAGGCGCGCGGTCGACAATCTGGGCAAGGTGCAGGTCACCCGACCCTATCTGTCGATTTCGTCCGGCGTGCTGTGCGTCACCGTATCGGTCGCCTACCGCGACTGGGACGACGAACTGCGCGTGCTGTGCGGCGATGTGCACTGGCCGCAGGTGGTCTGACACACCGAGATGCCACGGCACGGTTGAACCGTTGCACGCACGGTCTGTCTTCATCATCGTTGCCGTGCTGATTTCGCGCCGATGAATGCGTTCTCCAACCTGTTGCGACCCTGGCTGCGGAGCTGTGTGCTGCTCCTGGTCGGCGCCATGCCGCTGCAGGCGTTCGCGCTGCACTGTCAGGTTCGCTGCGCACTCGCCGATCCTGCGATGTCCGTGCACCTGCAGATCGATGCGGCCATGAATGACGCCATGTCCGACCACGATTGCCACACCGAGGTCGCCCCGACAGACGACTGTCCGAATGATGCACAGTGCGCTGCGCAATGTGCCGCTGCCCACGCGATCGCGCTGCCGGTGACGGGCTCCGCATGCTGTCCGGCGGGCATCGACCGGGTCAGCACCCCCGCGACCCCTGACCGCGCTTCCCATACTCCGCTCCCGCCCGAACGTCCGCCCAGACGCGGTTGAACACGCCGATCGCGACGCGAATGCGTCGCGCCTGTTGTTCAACGTTCGGGAGTCCACCATGCCTGACCCATCCGGTTCGCCCGCGCGCGACCTCCGCTTGCGCGCGCTGGTCGCCGTCGCGCTGAGCGCGCTCGCCGGCCACGCCCATGCGGGATTCTTCATCCCGCGCGACATCACGATGTTCATGTTCACCGCCTCGCCCGACGCGCAGATGGCCGAAGTGGCGCACGGTTTTCGCGCCGACCTGTCGCTGGCCGCCGGCCAGTCGCGCTACCTGTCGGACGACGAAAGCATCGAACGCCGTTACACCACGCTGCAGGCCAACTGGCTGGTGCATCGCCACTACGGCCGGGATGGCATCGCCAATGCATATATATATGGCGGCCCCCTGTCCGCACGCGGCAGCGCCTACGACGAGGGTGGCACCGACAGTGGCAGCCGCAGCGGTGTGCATGGCGGCTTCTGGATGGACTACGAAACCCGGCGCATCTACACCCGGCTGTCCACCCACCTGTACCACGCCGGCAGCCAGACCCAGGCCGTCACCACCGCCCAGGCACTGTGGGCGCCCTACGCCGCCGACTACGAAGACATCGCGCTGTGGTTCGGCCTGCAGGCCGAACGGCGCAGCACCTTGTCGGACGCGACCCAGATCACGCCGCTGGTGCGGCTGTTCCAGCGCCGCTGGTGGGTGGACGTCGGTGTCAGCGTCAACAGCCAGCATCGTGGTGACGGCTTCGTGAACGTCATGCTTCTGTTCTGAATTCAAGGAGATACAAATGAAAACACGTACTTTCATCGCCATCGTGTCGCTGGGCGCCCTGTCCGTCGGCCAGTCCTGGGCCGCCCAGACCATCAAGATGCAGGTCGATGGCCTGGTCTGCGCCTTCTGCGGCTCGGCCATCGAGAAGAAGCTGCGCTCCAACGCCGCGACCGACGACGTGCTGGTCAGTCTGGAGCACAAGATCGTCGCCCTGAGTCTCAAGGACGGGCAGGACCTTGCCGACGAGCTGCTGCGCAAGCAGATCACCGACGCCGGCTATCTGGTGAAAAGCATCGAACGCGTGCCGGACACGCTGGACAGCCTGCGCGCCGGCCTGAAGGCGCGCTGACATGGGGCCGGCGGAAAGTCTGCGCGCCACACTGGGTGCGAGCTGGCTGTCGCTGCTGACCAGCAGCTCGACCCTGGTGTGCTGCGCGCTGCCGGCACTGCTGGTGACGCTGGGCGCCGGTGCCAGCCTGGTCACGCTGACCAGTCATGTACCGCAGCTGATCTGGCTGTCGGAACACAAGGCGCTGGTATTCGGCGGGGCGGCACTGGCGCTGCTGCTGGCGGGCGTTGCTCAGTGGCGCGCCCGCTCGCTGCCCTGCCCGGCCGACCCGGTGGCCGCACGCACCTGTCAGCGGGCACGCCGGCTGTCGGCCGGCGTGTACGCTGCATCGGTTGCGCTGTTCGCGATCGGTGCGTTGTTCGCTTTCGTGGCGCCGCTGTGGCTTTGACCGGCCTCAGGCGGCGCGCAGGCTGGCCAGCGCCGGTGCGCGCAGCGCCGCGCGCAGGCCCAGCATGCCGGCGCCGACCACGGCCAGCGTGCTGAACAGCATGCCGCCCAGCGGCTGGATGATGGACGGCACGTAGGGCAGCTGGAAGGCTTCGCGCGCCAGCACCATTGTCATCACCACCGCGCCTGCGGCGGCCAGCATGCCGGCCAGCGCGCCGAGCAGCGCGAATTCGGTCAGCAGCGATGCCCGGAGCTGACGGTTGCGCGCCCCCAGCGTGCGCAGCACCGCCAGTTCGAAGCGGCGCTCGTCATGCGTCGCCTCGATGGCCGCGAACAGCACGACCACGCCGGCCAGCAGCGCGAAGCCGAACACCACGCTGACCGCCGCCGAAAGCTGGTCCATCAGCGCGCGGAACTGGCGCACCACGGCGTCGACGTCGATCGCGGTCAGGTTCGGAAAGCGTGCCACGAGCTCGTTTGTGAAGCTGGCCGAGGCCGCCGGCAGGTGGAAGGACGTGATGTAGCTGGCCGGAAAGTCTTCGAGCACGCCGGGCGAGGCGACGACGAAGAAATTGACGTTCATCGAGTCCCAGGCCAGTTCGCGCAGGCTGTGTATCGTCGATTCGACGCGCTCGCCGGCGATCTCGAACGCCAGTCGGTCGCCGACGCGCAGCCCCAGTTCCTTCGCCAGCCCGGCTTCGACCGAAAACCCCGGCTGGTCGGCCCGCCAGGCGCCATCGACGATACGGTTGCCGACCTGGAAGGTATCCGACCAGGACAGGTTGAATTCGCGCTCGACCAGACGCTGGGCACGCATCGAGTCGTAATTGTCGGGCGACGCCGGCTTGCCGTTGATGGCGGCCAGTCGGGCGCGTGCCATCGGCAGCAGTTCCGGCGGTTTCAGGCCGGCACGGGCGAATTCCTCGCGCACCGCGGCCAGCTGATCGGTCTGGATGTTCAGGATGAAGCGGTTCGGCGCATCGGCCGGCAGCCGGTTGTGCCACGCATCGAGCAGGTCGCCGCGCACGATCACCAGCAGCAGGACTGCCGTCAGACCCAGCCCGAGCGCGGCGATCTGCATGACCGACGCGGCGCGGCGCCGGGTCAGGCTGGCCAGGCCGTAGCGCCAGCCGCCGGCGGTGCCGCCGCGCAGCCGCGCCACGGCGGCCAGCGCGAGCCAGGCGACGGCGGCATACACGCCGCAGGCGATGACGAAGCCCCCGACCACCACCAGACCGAGGGTCACATCGCCCGCCATCAGCACGATCAGCGCCGACAGGCAGGCCAGACCGAAGCCGTACGCACCCCACGAAATGCGGTCGGTTTCGTCCCATTCGCGCCGCAGCACGCGCAGCGTCGACACCCGGCGCAGGCGCAGCAGCTGCGGCCAGACGAAGCCCAGCATCAGGGTCATGCCGACCGCGAAGCCATACACAAGCGGCAACGGGCCCGGCTGCGGCAGCCTCGCGGCGAACAGCCCGGACAGCAAGGCCTCGACGCCGAACTGGGTCAGGTAACCGACCGCGCACCCGGCTGCGCAGGCCACGATGCCGACCAGCGCGAATTCGATCAGGAACAGCCGCGTCAGCCGCGCCTGCGTGGCGCCCAGGCAGCGCATCACCGCACAGCCATCCAGATGCCGCTGCATGTATCTGCGCGCCGACAGACCGACCGCCACCGCGGCGAACACCACCGCCAGCATGGCGGCCAGACGCAGGAATTTCTGCGCCCGGTCGAGCGCCCCGCGCACCTCGGGCTGGGCTTCATCGACCGTTTCGATCTTTTCGCCCGCCGTCAGCTTCGGCTTGAGCCATGACGCGTAGCTGCGCACGGCGGCATCTTCGCCCGCCAGATGCAGCCGGAAACTGATGCGGCTGCCCGGCTGGATCAGCCCGCTCGCCGGCAGGTCGGCCGCGTTGAGCATGAGGCGCGGCACGATGGAAAAGAAGCTGGCGCCGCGGTCGGACTCGAAGGTGAGCACGGCCGCCACCTGCAGCGTGAGCTGACCCAGCGTGATGGTGTCGCCGGTGCGCACGCCCAGCGCACTGGTCGCGCGTTCGTCCAGCCATACGGTGCCCGGAGCGGGCAGCGAACGGGTTTCCGCATCCGGCGCGTTCAACGCCGGCGCCGTGCGCAGCTTGCCGCGCAGCGGATAGCCGTCGGACACCACCTTCACGCCGACCAGCTGAGCACCTTCGGCGCTCGACGCCATGCTGGTGAAGCTCCAGGTGCTGACGGCGCGCAGACCGCGCGAGCGCGCCTCGTCGGCATAGGCGTCCGGCACCGGGTCGCGCGAGGCGACCAGCAGATCACCGCCGAGCAGCTGGTTGGCCTCGCTGACCACCGAGCGCGACACGCGATCCGTGAAGAAGGACACCGAAGTCAGTGCAGCCACCGCCAGCAGCAGCGCCACCAGCAGGATGCGCAGCTCGCCGGCGCGGAAATCGCGCAGCGCCATGCGCGCGGCAAACATCAGGTCAGCTTTCATCGGGTGCTTTCTGCTTTCGATTTTCTGCGTGGGTGCTTGTCATGCACAATGCGCGCCTTTCGTGTCCGGCCAGTGAGACCTTCGATGTCCGCAAACGATCTCGACAATTTCGTGACCGCAGTCGTCGCCGGCGCGCTGATTCCCGACCCGGGCACGATGTTCAACCCGTGGGGCGATCACGACCCGACGCACGACCTGTCGCCGGAAGCACCGCAGATCCGCGCCGACCATCTGCATCGCTATCTCGCCGCCCGGCTGGGCCGCGCCCGTGTGCTGCTGATCGCCGAGGCACCCAGCTACAGCGGCGCCAAATTCTCCGGCATGGCGATGACCAGCGAACGCGACGTGCTGGCGCGCGGTGCCGCCGGACATGGCGACGATTGCTTTGATGACTATTTCGACGGCGGTTTCCGGCGCACCAGCCGCGAGCTGCCCCAGCTGAAGAACCGCGAAGGCATGCTGGAACGCACCGCCAGCATCGTGTGGGGCGCGATGCGCGACCAGAACTGGCCGGCACGCGACTTCGTGCTGTGGAATGCGGTCGCCTATCACCCCCACCTGCCGGGCCAGCCGCTGACCAATCGCGCGCCCAGCATGACCGAGCGGCGCGCGCTGCGGCCGCTGCTGGAACAGTTCCTCGCGCTTTTCCCGGGCGTGCCGCGCATGGCGATCGGCCGCATCTGCCAGGCCAGCCTGGCCGACATGGGCATCGAAGCGCTGCCGGCGCGCCACCCCAGTTACGGCGGTGCGCCCGAATTCCGCGCGGCGGTCAGCGCGCTGCGCGATCAGCTCACTGACGGGCAAGTTTGACGAAGCGCGCGTCCGGCTGTTCGAAATTGCTGCGCCAGGGATTGATGTCCAGCCCGCCACGCCGCGTATAGAGGGCGTTGACCGTCAGGCGCTCCGGCCGGCAGCGCTGCAGCAGATCCATATAGATGCGCTCGACGCAGTGCTCGTGAAAATCGGCGTGGTTGCGAAAGGACACGACGTAGCGCAGCAGACCTTCGCGATCGATGCGCGGACCGCGGTAGCGCACCATCAATGTCGCCCAGTCCGGCTGCAGCGTGACCGGACAGTTGGTTTTCAGCAGGTCGGAACGCAGGCATTCCTCGACCGGATCGCCGCCTGCCGACAGCAATGAAGCATCCGGCTGGTAGCAGTCGAAATGCAGCTCGGGCGCATCGATCGAGTCGCCCGGCAGCGCATCCAGTTGAGTCCAAGCCTGCGTCGGCAGTGCGTCGAGCGCATACAGTTCGACCATCACACCCGACTGACAGGCTGCCGACAGATCGGTTTCGATCAGTGCGCGCACCGCTTCGCGCGACACCATGCGCTCATTGTTGTAGCTGTTCAGGTAGAGCTTCAGCGATTTCGATTCGACCATGCACACGCTGTCTGCAGGAATGTCGAAGCGGCCGATCGCCACTTGCGGTTTGCCGTGCGGGTCGAGCCAGGAAATTTCCCAGGCGTGCCAGCGGTCGATGCCGGAAAACGGCAGCGGCTGACCGTGCACCAGACCGAGCGACTGTCGCGATGCGGTGCGCTGCATCGGGAACAGCAGCCCGGCGTCGTAGCGGTCCGGATAGTCGGAGCTGCGCCCGAGCGGCGAGTGCGACGGCAACTGGCGTTCGTCGTCCATCATTGCCCCATCGACTTGCGGATCAGCGCCGCAGCGTCGGTATTGCCGACCTTCAGCGCCCAGTCGACCGCCGTTTCGCCGTCGCGCCCGCGCACCCGGGCATCGGCACGCGCCGCCAGCAGGACGCGCACGGTGTCGATGTTGTTGCTGCGGGCCGCCAGCATCAATGCAGTCGCGCCATTCGGCGCCAGCGCATCGACCGGTGCGCCACGCGCGATCAGTGCCTTCAGCGGCGCGCTGTGGCCCTGCATCGCGGCGTAATGCAGGGCCGACCAGCCCTGCGTATTGACCGGGTCGGCGCCCTTCGCCAGCAGCAGGTCGACCACTTCGGCATGACCGCTGTACGCCGCCACCGCAAGTGCGGTTTCGCCGACCGCATTGACCGCTTCGAGCTTCGCTCGGCGCTCGAGCAGGGCCTTGACCAGATCGAGGTGACCGGCGCGGGACGCAATGATCAGCAGCGTTTCGCCGCGCGGATCGACCGAATTCACGTCCAGCCCGCGATCGACGAAGGCGGCCACGGTGCGTGCGTCGCCAATATTGGCGGCATTGATCAGGTCGTCGTAGGCCGCACCCAGCACGCCGCTGGTCGCCGCGAGACAGGTACTCAGCACCAGGATGCGCAGGGTCTTCATGCCGCGACTCCGATACGTCCGGCCTGCCGGGCTGCGTCGCTGAACACACGGAAAAAGTTGTCGCTGGTCACGCGGGCGACGTCATCGAGCGACATGTCGCGCACGCGCGCCAGCTCGGCCGCCACATGCGGCACGAAGGACGGCTCGTTCATCTTGCCGCGGTAAGGCACCGGCGCAAGGTAGGGCGAATCGGTTTCGATCAGCATGGCGCGCGCCGGAATGGCCCTGGCCACATCGCGCAGCGACTGCGCGTTCTTGAATGTGACGATGCCGGAAAAGGAAATGCAGAAACCCATGTCGATCGCGGCTTCGGCCACCTCAAGTGATTCGGTGAAGCAGTGCATGACGCCGCCGACTTCGTGCGCCTTCTCCTCGCGCATGATGGCCAGCGTGTCTTCTGCCGCCGATCGGGTGTGGATGATCAGCGGCTTGCCGCACTCGCGCGCGGCCCGGATGTGGGTGCGGAAGCGGGCGCGCTGCCATGCCAGGTCGCCGGTCAGGCGGAAGTAATCCAGCCCGGTTTCGCCGATCGCCACCACGCGCGGGTGGTCGGACAGCTTCACCAGCTGCGCGACATCCGGTTCGGTCACGTCTTCATAGTCCGGATGCACGCCCAGCGAAGCGAACACATTGTCGTGCCGGCCCGCCATCGCGGTGACGCGCGGCCACTGTTCGATATTGACCGACACGCACAGGGCGTGGCTGACCTGCTGCGCACGCATGTTGGCGATCAGTTCGTCCTCGCGGACGGCCAGGTCGGGAAAGTCGATGTGGCAATGGGAATCGATGAACATTGAAGAACCGGAAAAAACGTATTCGTTGGGGTCGCCCGGATCACGCCCGGGCGGCCCGGTCAAAGCGTGTGCGTCTGCCGCGTGGACGCCAGATGGCTGCCGATGACGGACTCGATCTTGGCGCGCGCCGCCTTGCTGCTGTCGTCTTCGCCGAAGCGCAGGCCGATGCCCTGCTGCTTGCCGCCCTGCGCGTCCGGCGGTGTCACCCACGCGACGGTGCCCTGGATCGGCAGCTTGGCCGGATCGTCCATCAACTGGAGCAGCAGGAATACCTCGTCACCGATCTTGTAGACGCGGTTGGTCGGCAGGAATATCCCGCCGCCCTTCAGGAAGGGCATGTAGGCGGCGTACAGCACCGATTTCGAACTGACGGCGAGTGACAGTACGCTGCGCCGGTTACCCGACGTGACCTGCGGTTCGCTCATTCCTGTTGTCCTGGGGTCTCTGCTGACATCAAGTACATCAAGTTTCGCTCAGCGTGCCGCCCGGAACAGTCTGGCGTAACGCAGCAGCATGTCTTCCACGAAGAGCCGGGCATTCAGCGGGTGATGCGCGAGCGCCCGGACCTTCAGCAATTCATTGTACCCACGCAGCACGGTCGCGACATCGCTGCGTTGTGCAAGCGCCTGCAACGCCGCCTGACGCGCCACGAACACGCGCGGTGCGCCGGCCGTCGATTGCATGACCAGATCGGCCATCCAGCGCTGCAGCCAGGTCACCAGCGTCGGCAGGTCGGTCAGCCCGGGCTCACCCTTCTTGCGGCCCTGCAGCCAGCCGGCCCAGCGCGCCGCCACTTCCAGCGGTGCATCGATTGCGTGCCTCGATACATCATCGACAAACTGGCTCTGAATCTGAGCCTCTTTTGATGCGGCGAGATCACGTGCATGCAGCGGCGCCCCGGCGCACAGCGCCAGCGCATCGGCCGCCTGCGCGATGCCCTGAGCCTTGAGCCAGGCCATCGACTGTTCGATCGGCGGCAGGTGAAAGGGCAACAGCCGGGTGCGGCTGCGTATCGTCGGCAACAGATTTCTTGGGTGGTCTGAAATCAATAAAAACAATGTATTTACAGGAGGCTCTTCAAGTACTTTAAGAAGTGAATTGGCGGACTCGGACAGCATGGCTTCAGCCGGATACAGCACGACCACGCGGTAGCCACCCTGGTGCGATCCCACGCCAAGTCGTTCGATGACGGCTCGAACCTGAGCGATGCGGATCAGTTTCGACTTCGCCTTGCCGCCTTCGCCGTCCTCTGTGTCGTCAGCCTCGCCCGCTTCCTCGTCGAGCGCCTCCGGGCGCACCGTCAGCAGGTCGGGGTGATTGCCGCTCGTGATCAGCACACAGGACGCACACGCTCCGCAGGCGGTTTGCGTGCCGCGGGCGCGTTCGCACAGCATGCGCGCCGCCAGCGCCTCCGCGAATTCGCGCTTGCCGACACCGGACGGACCGGCCAGCAGCAACGCGTGCGGCATGCGGTCCGTGCCGGCGAGCACCTGGTTCCACTGTGGCTTCAACCAATCATGAATCATTCAATTACAGTAGCTTGAGAGAATTTCTTCGAGCTGAATCGAGACAATATGCGGCTGCATCGACGCATCGATGACCCGCATCCGCGCGGAATCGGCGGCGGCCCGCCCGAGATAGGCCGCCCGTACGCGGTTGAAGAAGTCGGCCTGCTCGCGCTCGAAGCGATCCGGGTCTCCGCCATTTGCGGCCAGTCGTTGCGCCGCAACTTCGCACGGCAGATCGAACAGCAGCGTCAGTCCCGGTTGCAGGCCGCGCTGGACCCACTGTTCCAGCACGCCGAGCCTGGCTGTATCGATGCCGCGACCGCCACCCTGATAGGCGAAGCTGGCGTCGGTAAAGCGGTCACACAATACCCACTCGCCGCGCGCCAGCGCGGGTTCGATCACCTGTGCCAGATGCTCGCGGCGCGCGGCGAACATCAGCAGCGCCTCGGTATCCGCATGCATGGCTTCGTGCAGCAGCAGTGCGCGCAGTGACTCGCCCAGCGGCGTGCCGCCGGGCTCGCGGGTCAGCAGCACGGTGTCGCCGCGTGCGCGCAGCCAGTCTGCCGCATGGGCGATCTGGGTGCTCTTGCCGGCACCATCCATGCCTTCGAACGTGATGAAACGGTATGTCTGCATCTGTGTGGCGATCCTGCCTGCGTTCATCGTGTTTGCGTTCATCCCCTACTTGCGTTCATTTCTCGCCGGACGGCGCTGATAACGGTCGACGGCGCGGTTGTGCTCCGCCAGTGTGCGCGAGAACTCGCTGCTGCCATCGCCGCGAGCGACGAAGTAATAGTAGGGGCTGGGCGCCGGATTGAGTGCGGCGTCTATCGCTGCCCGGCCGGGCAGCGCGATCGGCGTGGGCGGCAAGCCGACCCGGGTATAGGTGTTGTACGGCGTGTCGGCACGCAGATGGGCACGCGTGAGATTGCCGTCGAAGCGCTCGCCCAGACCATAGATCACGGTCGGATCGGTCTGCAGCGGCATGCCGACGCGCAGGCGATTGACGAACACCGACGCGATCATCGGCCGGTCAGCGGCGGTGCCGGTTTCCTTTTCGATGATGGATGCCATGATCAGCGCGTCCTGCGGCGAGCGATAAGGCAGATCGGCCGGACGGTTCTGCCACGCCTGGGCAAGCTGGGCCTTCATCGCATGATGTGCGCGTCTGAGCACGGCAACATCACTGTCGCCCTTGGCGAACAGATAGGTGTCGGGGAAAAACCAGCCTTCGGCGAAGGGCGCGTCGCTGCCGATGCGCGCGAGCAGTTGCGCGTCATCCAGCGCAGCGGCTTCCAGCAAAAGATCCGGATGCGCCGCCAGCGCCGCGCGGGCCTGGCGCCAGGTCCAGCCTTCGATCAGCCGCACCTCGCGCAGCGTCACGTCGCCGCGCGTCATCATTTCGAGCAGCTCGACCGGCGTCAGGCCGCTGCGGAAGGCATAGCTGCCGGCCTGCAGCTTCGTACCATCCACGGCCACCCGCCCGATCAGCCCCAACAGCAACGGCTCGACCGGCACACCGGCCGCGGCGATCTGATGCGTCGCCTGACGCAGGGCCGTTCCGGGGCGCAGCGTGAACTCGACGGCTTCGCCGTCCCAGACCAGCGGACGCTGGGCATACCCGACCAGCGCGGCGACGGCAGCGAGCGCGGCGACCAGCGCGAGCAGGGCGAGACGGACGAGAACACGGATCATGCGGAAGAAGCGGATGGCGGGCGGCGCAGCACGCCGGGTCGCATATGTTAACCTCTCCCACGTGGTCGCCGACCGTCTGCATCAACCGCCTGACTTCCGTTTCTGCCTACCATGACCTTCACCGATCTTCTTCCGGCCGGCACCGTGGCCAACGATGGCCAGTTTCCGGCCATGCAGGATGCCACCGCCGAAATGCGTGCGGCGCATGACGCGACCGTGCTCGTTCCACTGAGCCACCTGTCGCGCCTGCACGCCGACGGCGAGGACGCCTCGGCTTTCCTGCACAACCTGCTGACGCAGGACGTCAAGGGCCTGCCGGCGAACGCCGCGCGGCTCGCCGGCTTCTGCAGTGCCAAGGGTCGTCTGCTGGCCGCCTTCACGATCTGGCGCGAGGGCAGCGCCGTTGTCGTGCAGTTGCCGACTGCGCTGGCCGAACCGATGCGCAAGAAGCTGTCGATGTATGTATTGCGCTCGAAAGTGACGCTTTCTGACAGCAGCGCAGCGCGCCCTGCGCTCGGACTGGCCGGCGGCAACGCCGTCGCCGCCCTGGGTGCAGCCGGGCTGACGGTGCCTGCGGATGTCATGACCACAGCCGGCACCGACGACGTGACGGTGCTGAAGCTGGCCGAGGACAGATTCGAAATCGTGCTGCCGGCGGAACGCCTGGCGACGCTGTGGGGCGCGCTGTCGGCCCACGCAACGCCCGCCGGCACCCCGGTCTGGCGGCGCTTCGACATTCGCGACGGTCTGGTCAGCGTGTGGCCTGAAACGCAGGAGTCCTTCGTGCCGCAGATGGTCAATTTCGAACTGACGGGCGGCGTCAATTTCAAGAAGGGCTGTTACCCGGGGCAGGAAATCGTCGCCCGCACCCAGTATCTGGGCAAGCTCAAGCGGCGCATGTACCGTGCGCAGGCCGACTGTCCGCCCCCGCCGGCCGGCACGCCGGTATATGGCGCCGACACGAACGATCAGGCCTGCGGCACAGTGGTCGATGCGGTCGCCCATCCGGATGGCGGCTGCGAACTGCTGGCCGTGATCCAGATGTCGAGCACAACCGCCGGCGCGGTGAAGCTGGCCAGCCCGGATGGCGCCGCGCTCACTTTGCTGTCGATGCCCTACTCGCTGGGCGAGTGATGACCGTGCGCATCGACTACTTCGTCTATTACCGCATTGAAGCCGGGCGCGAGGCCGAACTGCTGGCGGCGCTGGCCACCATGCAGGCCTCGCTGCACGCGGCGACCGGCATCGCCGGCCGGGTGCGGCGTCGGCTCGACGACCCGTCGACCTGGATGGAAAGCTACGAAGGCGTCAGCGACCAGTACGAATTCGAGATCGAACTGGGCAGTCATGCCTTCCGCCATGGGCTGTACGAACTGCTGGCCGAAGGCAGCCGGCGCCACATGGAACGTTTCCGCGCCCCCGGATGAGCGGCCGGACAGCCCCGACATGTGCCTGATCGCGCTGGGCTGGCGGGTGCGGCCCGACATGCCGCTGCTGGTCATCGCCAATCGCGACGAATTTCATCGCCGGCCGACGGCGCCTCTGGCCTTCTGGCCGGATGCGCCGGACGTGCTGGCCGGGCGCGACCTGCAATCCGGCGGCACCTGGATGGGTGTCACCCGCAGTGGCCGCTTTGCCGCGCTGACCAACTTCCGCGATCCATCCGCGCAACGTGCCGATGCGCGCTCGCGCGGCCTGCTGGTGTCCGGTTTCCTGACCGGCCGGGCCGGCGCGCCCGACTACGCAAACACGCTGCGTCGCAACGGCGGCGACTACAACGGCTTCAATCTGCTGCTGTGCGACGGCGCCTCGCTGGTGTGGATCGGTCATCCGGGCGATGGCGAGATCGACGTGCGAACGCTCGAACCGGGCGTGCACGCCGTGTCCAACCACCTTCCGGGCACGCCCTGGCCCAAGCTGGTGCGGGCGCGCAACGGCCTGTCACGGATGCTGGGCACGCCGGAGGCCGATGAGGCGCCGGCATTCGATTCGCTCACTGACAAGGCGTTCGCACTGCTCGCCGACGACACACCGGCCGACGATGCCGACCTGCCCGACACCGGCGTCGGCATCGAGTGGGAACGCCGGCTGTCGCCGGTTTTCATCAGCGGCGACGAGTACGGCACACGGTCGGGCACCCTGCTGCAACTGACCGATCGACGCCTCTGTGTCGAAGAGCGCCGCTATGGCTGCAGCGGCCGGTATCAGGGTGCATCGCGCTTCAATCTGCACCGTTGAAGGCCAGTGACACCTTATTTCGTGCGTGTGCAATCAAGTTTTGTCTTCACAATGTCGAAAATGCACATTGTCGTGACCGTGTCCCCGCTCCCAGCCCTTTCCCAATGATTGCCGCACCCCTGCCCCCCGGAGAAGCGGAGCGACTGGCCGCGCTGAACGCTACAGCGCTGCTCGACACGCCTGCCGAACCGTCGTTTGATGACCTGACGCGTCTGGCGTCGCAGATCTGCGGCACACCGATGGCCATCATCAGCCTGGTCGACAAGGACCGGCAATGGTTCAAGTCGCGCGTCGGTGTCACCGCCTCCGAGACACCACGCGACATGGCCTTCTGCGCCCATGCCATCCTGGGTTCCGACGTATTCGTGGTCGGAGACGCCCACGACGACGAGCGCTTCCACGACAATCCTCTGGTGACCGGAGCACTGGGCTTGCGCTTCTATGCCGGCGCTCCGCTCGACATCGGCGCCGGACAACGGATCGGCACCCTGTGCGTGCTGGACGTGGTACCGCGCACACTCGATGCTGCACAGCGCGATGCGCTCAACGTGCTGGCGCGCCAGGTCGTCGCGCAGATCCAGTTGCGCGACAAGGTGATCGCACTGCAGGAAGCCACCGCACGCCAATCGCTGTTCGAGCAGCAATTGCAGCGCTTCAACGAGGAAATGCAGACACTGGTTGCGCTGCGCACGCGCGAACTGCAGCAGGCACGCGATCGGGCGGAACTGTATTTCGACGTCGCCGGCAACATGATGGTGGTCACCGATGTGGCGGGCCGGATCGAGCGCGCCAACCGCCGCACCGGCGAGGTGCTGTGCCGGCCAAGCGGATCGCTGCGCGGCGAAGACTGGTTCGAGCTGTGCTTCCCGGCGCAGGAACGTGCTGAAGCCCGGGCATTCTTCATTGGTCTGATCGACGCCGGAAGCGACAGCTCGCGCCGTTTCCACGGCCGGGTGATGACGTCGGACGGACAGTTCCGCACGGTGGCATGGCACACGACGCGCCTCGTTGATGAACGGGGCGTCATCACCGGACTGCTCGGCATGGGTGAAGACATCACGGCCCGGCTCGAAGCGGAAGAGCACCTGCGCCGTACGCTGGACGAACTCGAACGCAGCAACATGGGGCTGCAGCAGTTCGTGCATGTCGCTTCACACGACCTGCGCGAGCCGATCAACTCCATCCTCAACTTCGCCAAGCTGCTTGCGCGCGACCGGCATGAGGCGGACAGCGAACGCATCGACCGCTACATCGATTTCATCCTGCGCGGCGGAGAGCGCCTGCGCACGCTGGTCAATGACCTGCTTTCCTTCGTGCGCATCGACAACAGCGAAGCACGGCTTGACCGCGTGGACCTGAACGAGAGCATTGAAGACACCCGGCAGGTACTGTCCGATGCGATCGAAAAGGCCGGTGCCACGCTGCATGTGGCACCGCTGCCGGCGGTGCGCGGCGACCGTACCCTGCTCGGCCTGCTGCTGCAGAATCTGGTCAGCAACGCGCTGAAGTTCAAGCGGCCGGGCGAGGCGCCGGCCATACGCGTCTGTTCCGAATCGGATGAACATGAGCTGCGCATCCAGGTGATCGACAACGGCATCGGCATCGCAGAGGGCTTTCACGAGAAGATTTTCGGCGTGTTCCAGCGTCTGCACGCGCGCTCGGAATACGAAGGCACCGGTCTTGGCCTTGCGTTGTGCCGACGCATTGCCGACATGCACGGTGCGCGGCTTTATGTGGAGTCGGAAGAAGGCCTCGGCAGCTGCTTTGTGCTCGCGTTGCCGCTGTCGGCCTGCCTGCCGACCGAGCCGCCACGGATGGCCGCCGCATGACCGAGCCATTGCTGCGCACCATCATGCTGATCGACGACAGCGAGGCCGACAATTTCTTTCACGGTCTGCTGCTGGAACGCTCCGGGCTGGCGTTGCGCGTGAAGGTATTCGAGTGGGCGGAGAAGGCGCTCGCGTGGTTTGCCGACAACCCGTTCCACGACGTCGATCTCGTGCTGCTCGACATCAACATGCCGCGCATGGACGGTTTCGAGTTTCTCGACCACTTTCATCTGCTGCCCGACGAGCACAAGGGCGACGCACGCATCTGCATGCTCAGCTCATCACCGCTGGACCACGAACGAGAACGCGCATTGGGTTACCCGCGGGTGGCCGATTTCATCGTGAAGCCGCTGGAAGACGAAACGCTGCCTCAACTGGTCAGGGCGCGCACCATCCGCTGATGCACGATGCCGACTTCGTCGAACGGCGGCCCCTCGGCGGTGAATCGGGCCCTTTCGTAAAACCCGGTGGCGTGCATCTGGGCGTGCAACTGCAGCAAGGGCAGACCGCCCTGTCGCGCCGAATCGATCAGCGCATCCAGAATCGCCCGGCCGATGCCTTGCCCGCGCCAGGGCGCCCGTACCGCCATGCGTCCGATGTGGCCGTCCGGCAGCAGGCGTCCGCAGGCCACCGGTGCGCCATCGACGCAAGCCAGCGCATGCCGGCTGGTCGCGTCGTCGGTGTCCCACTCCAGCTCGGCCGGAATGCCCTGTTCGACGATGAACACCGCCTCGCGCACAGCCCTGAGCGCCGGCTCGAGCAGCGCCCAATCCCCGACGACGACCGTGAGTGCGCTCAATCGCGGATATCCACCGGTGTGCCGGCCGGCACCAGATCGAACAGTTCGATGATGTCGCGATTGCGCATGCGCACGCAGCCGATCGACCCGGGCACCCCCATTTCTGCCGTGTCCGGACTGCCGTGCAGATAGATGAAGCGGCGCATCGTATCGACCTCGCCCAGACGGTTGAAGCCCGGCTCGCAACCCGACAGCCACAGGATGCGGGTCAGTATCCAGTCGCGGTCGGGGTGACTGGCCGCGAGTTCGGGTGACCAGCATTCGCCGGTCGGGCGACGCCGCACGAAAACGGTATTCGACGGCGAGCCCGCACCGATGCGCGCGCGGATGATGTGGCGTCCGCGCGGTGTGCAGTAGCTGCCGCGCTGCTCTCCACTGCCGTTGCGCGCCGTGGATACGCGGTAACGACGGATCAGCACGTCACG
Organism: Methyloversatilis sp. RAC08; assembly: GCF_001713355.1. NCBI lineage: Bacteria > Pseudomonadati > Pseudomonadota > Betaproteobacteria > Nitrosomonadales > Sterolibacteriaceae > Methyloversatilis > Methyloversatilis sp. RAC08. The sequence continues at coordinate 354,843 of NZ_CP016448.1, forward strand.
ATCGTCGTACAGTTGCATCCACTGGGTGGGAATGTCGAGCGCCAGGCGCATCAGGCGGTATCGGTGCGACGCCGGCGGGCGGCGAAGAAATCGCTCAGCAGACGGCCGCATTCCGCTTCGAGCAGACCGGATTCAACCGTCGCGTGGTGATTCAGACGCGCTTCTGCAAACAGGTCGGTCACGCTGCCGCAGGCACCGGTCTTGAGATCGCGCGCCCCGAACACCACGCGCGCGATGCGCGCATGCTGGATCGCGCCGCTGCACATGGCACAGGGTTCGAGCGTCACGTAGAGCGTGCAGCCCGGCATGCGGTAATTGCCGAGGGCCTGGCCGGCGGCCCGCAGCGCCATCACCTCGGCGTGCGCCGTCGGGTCGTGCGCCATGATGGGCCGGTTGTAGCCGCGGCCGACGATTTCGCCGTCGCACACGACGACGGCACCGACCGGCACCTCGCCCAGCGCACCGGCCTCGCGCGCGAGCGCAAGTGCTTCGTTCATGAACGCGAGATCGGTTTCGGTGCCGCTCATGGGTGCCGCCCGCCCGGGCTCAGTTGGCGCGTGGCTCGGCCACCCGCACGCCGAAGCGCAGCATTGAATCGACGCCGATGATCAGGATGAGCGCGCTGATGAACAGCACCATGCCGGCAAAGCCATGCAGGAAGCCCTGCCCTGCCTCGTCACCGAAGTGGTAGGTGATCAGCGTCAGCACGATGACCCGGATGACGTTGGCGCAGAACGAGATCGGCACGATCAGGATGGCCAGCGTGATGTTGCGGCTCAGCGAATCGTGCTTCACCAGATTGAGGTAGAGCAGGCCGAGCGCTTCCAGCGTGAACAGCGAATGCAGGCCGGCGCAGGCATCCGCCACCAGCAGCTGATACTGACCGATGACGAGAATGACGCCGGTACGGGCGATCGGGTAACCCAGGGCGTACAGCAGATGTTCCGCCGCCCAGGACACGCCCATCTTCATCGGCTGCGTGATGGTGTCGACCAGCACACCGGGCAGCGGAATCATGAACAGCATGAAGAACAGCGGAAACCACAGCCTGAGCAGCGTCGACTTGCCGAAGAACACCAGCAGCAGCCCGGCCAGCAGCGGAATGAGCGAGCCGATTTCGAAGATCAGGATGTCCTGCGAGCGCCCGAGCGCGTACAGCAGCAGCGAAAACACCAGTACCGGCCAGCCGAGCGCGGGCGCCGGTGCGTACTCGATGCTGTCGGCGATCTCGTTCCACTTGGTGTACAGCAGCCAGAGGGCAACGGCGAGCACGATCGGGCCGTGCGCGTTCTCGTCGGTGGCCCATATGCCATTGAACAGGTCGTGGAAGCTCGGCCCGTACATGGCCGCCATGCCGGCGATGACGATCCAGAATGGGGCCCAGCCTGCAGACAGGGCATGCAGACCGAGCCGCATCGAAGACTGGGAAGACATGGACGATGGATTCACGAGCGGGAAAGCCTTTCGACCGGGAACATCAGGGCTCGTTCATCACCGAGCCCACCAGGGTGGCACTCGCGGTGACCAGCTCGTCCGCCAGACGGTGCAGGCGCGACGCGCGGCTCACGTTCTTGCGCGCCACCATCAGCGCGCCACTGGCCCGCACGGCGATGGTCTGGGCATCGGCGTATTCGGCGCCTGCTGGCGTGTCGATCAGGATCACGTCGAAATCCTTCGCCAGCTGGCCGAGCAGCTGGCTGAACATCGGTCGCGACAGCAGCTCCTGCGGATTCGGCGGCACCGCACCCGCCGGCATGACGCACAGGTCAAGCAGCGCCGGCACGCGTTGCACCGCTTCCGGGCCACCGCGTCCGACCAGCGTTTCCGACAGGCCGAGCCGGTTGCTGACGGAAAACATCATGTGCTGGCGCGGATTGCGCATGTCGGCATCGATCAGCAGCGTGCGCTCGCCGAGCTGAGAAAAAACCACGGCCAGATTGGCCGCGATGAAGCTGCGCCCTTCGCCGCGTTCCGGGCTGACGATGGCCAGCGTCTTGCGCTCGGCCTCGGCATCGAACCAGCGCAGCATCAACTGGCTGCGCAGCGCACGCAACTCTTCGACCTGGTGCGTGAAGGGACGGTAAGCCGCAACGACCTCGTCGCTGACACTGCTTTCGCCGGGTTGCAGGAAGGGGTAGTCAAACTGCCGTGACAGCGCGAACTGGATGTCGGATTCCTTCAGCAGACCGAGCGAAATCGCCGCATCGCCAAAGCGCAGACCGCCGTCGCGCTGGGCGCGCAGGATACGTTCGGCGCCGTCCGGGCTGAGCCGGCCGGCGTCGATGAGGATTGCGCCGATGGCCCGGCCGGAGCCGGTGTCGAGCGAAGTGGATGCATTCATTCCAGAGTGTCCTTCAGGCGACGGCTGCGCGGGCGCGCTTGGCGCCCTTGCCGAATTTGGCGGTCGAGATCAGACCCAGTACGGGCACCCCGAGAAGCTGCTGCAGGTCATCATCACCGCGGATGCGCTGGTCGAGCAGTTCGAGCAGCAGCACGGTGCCCACGGCCAGCAGCACGCCGAGGAATATGGCAACCAGCGTGTTCAGCAGCAGGTTCGGGCTGGAATGTTCCAGCGGCGGCGTGGCCGGCGTCAGCACGACGATATTGGTCTGCGTGGTCTGACTTTCCAGGCTGGTCTGAGTGAAGCGCTGCGCCACGGCATCGTAGGCGCGCTGCGCACTTTCGACCTCGCGCTGCAGCACTGCCAGATCGTCACGCTGCTTCTTCAGTTCCAGAACCTTGTCCTTCTGTGCCGCCAGGGACGCCTTGACCTCCGCTTCCCGCTGCACATTGACCCGGTTGCTGGTACCCAGCGTGCTGGCGACCTTCTTCATTTCAGCTTCCAGCTTGGCGCGCAGCGAATCCACTTCGCCCTGTGCGCGCTGGTACTCCGGATGATTGCGTCCGAAACGCTGACTGGCATCGGTCATGCGCGCCTCGCCGCGCGCAAGTTCGGACTTGAGCCCGATGATGAGAGAATTCTGCTGCACTTCGGGCAGCGTTTCGATCTGCGACTGGCTGACCTGAGCCTGACGCGATGCGCTGTCGCTGCGCTGCGCCTGAATCGCCGTGTATTGGCTCGACAGTTCGGCCAGACGGGCATTCTCGATGTCGAGCCGCTCGTCGGTGTTAACGATGCCGCTTTCCTTCTGGAACTCCGACAGCTTGGTCTGCGCCTTTTCGAGCTCTTCGCGCAACGACTTCGACTGCCCCGAGAACCACGCGGCGTACTGCTTTGCGGGCTCGATCTTCAGTTCGAGATTGGTATCGATGTAGGCCTGGGCAAAGGCATTCGCGACGGCCGCCGAAAACGCCGGATCCTGGCCGGAAAACGCGATCGACAGCACGTTCGATTCACGCGACGGGCGCACATCGAGCTTCTTCTTCAAAAGCTCGGCGAAGTAGGCCTCGATCGAGCCCCTGCCTTCGGTCGCCTCGCGCCACTGTTCGACCGCCTGCGCACTCTTTTCGAAACCAAGCACCCGCACCACGCGCTGCGCAACGCGGTCCGAGGTCACGATGTCGATCTGCGTTGCCATGTAGCCCGGCGAAACCAGCCCCGGCAGGGTGACGCCGAGAATGGGGTCCGGCGACTTGACGTCGATCAGCACCGATGCCGCCGACTCGTACTGCTTGGGCAGAACGAGACTCACCGCCACGGTCGTTGCAACCACCACGAAGAGCACGGCGAGCCCGACCAGCCAGCGTGCGCGAAGAATCAGAAGAAACTGCTGAAAAGTCATGAATTCGTCCGATCAGAAAAGGCTTTCGCGCACATACACGACATCATCACTCTGCAGTGGCAACGCCATTTCGGGTTCCATCGTATCAACCTGGCCCGTCGCGTTGCGCCGATGCAGCCGGATGCGCTTGTCTGTGCCGCGCAGCGTGATGCCGCCGCCCTGGGCAAGCGCCTGCATGACCGACATGCCGCGCTCGAGGCGATAGGCTCCGGGGCGATTCACTTCGCCGTAGATGTAGAACACGGGCGCGCGATGCACATACAGCATGTCACCGCCCTGCACGGCGATGTCCGACTTCATGCCGTCCGGCTGGAACAGCGAAGGTACATCGATTTCCATACGGAACGGCTGGCCGTTGCGCGTACCGACCAGCGTGACGACGTCTGCGCCATTGACCGACGCACCACCGGCGATCGCAAGGATGTCGGTTACGGTCGTGCCGGCGATCTCGATCGGGTAGCGCCCCGGACGATTCACCTGTCCGAGCACCGAAACCTGATTGCCGCGGATCTGCAGTACCAGCACGTTGACCTGAGGCTTCAGCACGAAGCCGCCTTCACGCAGCTTGTCGGCGATCAGCTTCTCGGTGGCCGGAAGCGTAAGGCCGCCGACGTTGACCGCCCCGATCAACGGATAGGTGATGCTGCCGTTCTCGGTCACCCGCGTTTCAACGGTGAGATCGGGATTCTGGAACACGGTCACACGGACCACGTCGCCGGAACCCAGCGCGTATTCACGGGCATCGACCGCATGGGCCATCGGCAGCAGGAGTGCGCTGAACCAGAATGCACACAGCAGGCGCAAAAACTTCGTCATGGTGGACCTATCCAGGTGATGAAGGTGACTGAAGCCCTCTGGAAGAGGGCCGGAAAGCGCGGCCGGACGTCGTCCTACTTGAGACCCGACAAGCCCTTGTCCACCGCGGTGCCTGCCTCCGGCGACACTGCCGAAGGCGTTTCCGTCGCCGATACCGGCGCAGCGGGCGCCGCCGGCACATCGGCTGGCGCACTGAATTCACCGAGGTACTCGATTTTGCCCGTGTCACGCAGCTTCTTGACCTCGGCCTTCGCCAGTTCGGTCTTGCGCTGATTCAACAGGAACTGTTCGATCACCGGCTGAGCGGCCTTCTCGTCGACCGGCACGCTGCGCGACGCCGCCACTTCGAGCAGCAGTATCGTGTTTCCGGACCGCACGATGCCAACCTGGCCATCCTTGAGCTTGTGAATGTTCTTGACCATTTCCAGCGGCAGTTGCTCGGCCGGCTTGGTCACCGCATTGGCCGTGAAGCGCACGTTCTCGGACCGCAGCCACTCTGCAACCTGCTGCATGTTGCGCGGTTCCGCCATATACCCCTGCAGCTTCGGCATGAATTCCGGGCCGGCCTGGATCGCAAGCTCGCGCAGGCTGAAGATGCGCCGTTCGGCGAACAGTTCGGGATGTTCGGCGTAGTAGGCGGTGATTTCGGACTCGGTCGGCTTGGGCGCAACCGCCGAAACCTGTTCGAGGTAGGCGCGTGAAAGCACTTCGCGCTTGGCGGCTTCGATCGCCTGCAGGGTTTTCGGGTCGCGGTCGAGCTTCTTGTCGATCGCCTGCTGGACGAGCAGTTCCTGATCGATCAGTCGCTCCAGCACCTGACGGCTCGCTGCCTTGGCCTGCTCGGGACTGCTCACATTGGTGCGCTGCATGACCTGATTGATCTGATGCACCGACACTTCGCCACCGTTGACCTTCGCTGCGACCTGTGTGGCGACCTTCTTGTCACCGCTCTCTCCGCCGCACGCCGCCAGCATTGCCGTCGCCAGAATGGAAAGAACCAGTGCTCGACCTGCGTGGTGTGACATGTTGTCCCCGAAAAATTTGTTGCGAATTTGTGACACTTAGGTCGATTGCCAAGATAGCCCAAGTCCTCAAGCATTAACAGTACCCGCGCTGTGTTACGGCGCCATTGCGTGAAATGTTTCCGTAATGGAGCGGACTCCGGATGCATGTTTGCACAATGTTTCAAGTTCAGACGCGCGCGCCGCTTGCCATTCAATCCCGGGGCGTGCGCGATCAGGCAGCTGTGGCGCGGGTGGCGGCACAGGCTAGAATCGGCGCTGATATCGCATCCGCGTTCACCATGTCCATTCCAGCCGATTCCTTTCTCAGCGCCCTGCAGGTTTTCGCGGCCCATGAACGCATGGATCCGCTGATGCTGCTGTGCAAACTCACCGAAGAATGCGGCGAACTGGCCGAGGCCGTGCTGGTCGAGCGCGGTTTCAAACCGCACAAGACGCTGGAACCGGAAGCCGCCATCGCCGAAGCGGCCGACGTGCTGTTGTGCATGTTGCTGGTTCTGAGCCGGCTTTACCCGGGACTGACACCCGAACAGCTGGCCGCCCGGCTGTCGCAGCAGGCCGACGACAAACTCGCGCGCTACGTCGCGCGCCAGCCCGCACTGCGGGCCTGACCGACCATGCCGGTTTTTGAACTCAGCGCCTTGCTGGTCATCGGAGGCTTGATATGGTTGTGGCTGGACAGCCTCAGCGCGCGCGAAATCGGCATGGAAGCAAGCCGCGCAGCCTGCCACGCCGACGGCGTGCAACTGCTTGACGACACCGTGGCCATCCGCAAGGCCTGGCTCGCACGCGACGACAACGGACAGATGCGCATCCAGCGCACCTATGGCTTCGAATACAGCGATGACGGTACCCGGCGCCGGCAGGGGTCCGTCACCCTGATCGGCAAGCGGGTCGTGGCGCTGTACATCGCCCCCCACATCATCTGACACGTCCGACCTTGAACCGCCCGAGCGCACCCGCCTGCCCATGACCTTCATACTGGATTTCGCGTCGCCCAGCCGGCTGCCCCGGCGTCTGGTGTTCGGCCCGCCGGTGGAGATCGTGCGTGCCGAAACGCCCGCTGCCGTCAGGCCGGCGCTGCAACGGGTCGCCCAGGCTGCGCGCGACGGTCTGCATGCGACGGGTTTCGTGGCGTACGAGGCCGCCCCGGCGTTCGACCGCGCTGCCCGCGTATTGCCGGGCAATACCTTGCCGCTGGTGTGGTTCGGCCTGCACGAGGCACCGCTCGATGCGCCGCCCCATGCGCCAGCCGCCTTTTCGGTTTCCGAGTGGACACTGGATACGCCGCGAGAGCGCTATGAGCAGTGCATCGAGGCGATCCATGCCGCGATCCGGCGCGGTGACGCCTATCAGATGAACTACACCATCCGGGCGCTGGCGTCGTTCGAGGGCGATGCGCTGGCTTTCTACGAGCGACTGCGCGTCGCCCAGCAGGCCGACTTCTGCGCCTACGCCGACATCGGCAGCCACCGCATCCTGTCCGCTTCGCCCGAGCTGTTCTTTTCCTGGCAGGACGGCGTGCTCACGACCCGGCCCATGAAAGGCACGGCGCGCCGTGGCCAGTTGCCGCGCGAGGACGCAGAACTGGCGCGCTGGCTGCGCGATTCGGAAAAGAACCGCGCCGAGAACCTGATGATCGTCGACCTGCTGCGCAACGACCTGTCGCGCCTGTCGATGCCGGGCGGCGTGCAGGTGCCGCATCTGTTCTCGATCGAGAACTACCCGACCGTGCTGCAGATGACGTCGACCATCACCGCACGCACGCGCCCTGAAGTGACGATCGAGGATGTGTTCGCCGCGCTGTTCCCGTGCGGTTCGATCACCGGCGCGCCCAAGCTCAAGGCGATGGACATCATTTCGGACCTGGAAACCACGCCGCGCGAGGTCTATTGCGGCGCGATCGGCCATATCGCGCCGGGCGGTGCCGCCCGGTTCAACGTCGCGATCCGCACCGTCACGCTCGATGTCGCCAGCGGCCAGATGCGCTGCGGTCTGGGTGGCGGCATCACGTGGGATTCGGTGGCGGCCGACGAGTACGAGGAAGTGCGCACCAAGAGCCGTTTCCTGTCCCGGGCCGCCCGCAATTTCGAGCTGCTCGAAACCTTGCTGCTCGACGATGGCGAATACGCGCTGCTGGAGCGTCATCTCGCACGGCTCGGCTCGTCGGCCCGCTTTTTCGGCTTCGCCGCGCCCGACGCAGCCCGCTCTGCACTCGAAGCCCATGCACTGCGCCACCCGAAAGGCCGCTTTCGCGTGCGTCTGCTGTATGGCGCCGATGGCAACGTGCGGCTCGACAGCTCGGCCGCCGGCGGCACCGACACGCGTGCCTGCAGCGTGCGCCTGGCGGTCGAACCGGTGTCGCGCGCCGAACCCTTCCTTTATCACAAGACCACCCGTCGCTCGGTCTATGACGCCCACTTCTCGCACTGTGCCGGCTCCGCGTTCGATGTGCTGCTGTGGAACGATGCCGGCGAACTGACCGAATTCACGCGCGGCAACCTGGTGCTCGACATCGACGGCGAGCAACTCACCCCACCGGTCGCGAGCGGCCTGCTTGACGGCACCTTGAGACGCGATCTGGTGGACAGCGGCGTGCTGCGCGAACAGGTGCTGACGCGTGCCGATCTTTCCCGGGCACAACAGGTATGGTTCATCAACAGCGTACGCGGCTGGATACCCGTCAGCCTCGACGTCAGCCCGGCCGACACCACACCGGTGCCGGTGCCCGCCTACGCAGACCCGTTCGCCGGTGACCGTGACGCGGGCTGAAGCAGCGTTTCGTCGCCTGGTCCTGCTGTGCCTGACGCCGCTGATCGTCGGCTGCAACAGCAGCTTCTCGCCGCATTACTACTGGCAGGCCGCGAGCGGACAGTTCGAACTGTGGCGTCTGGCCAGACCGGTCGGACAGGTCGGTGCCGACCCGGCGACGCCGCAGACCTTGCGCGAGCGGCTTGCGCTGGCCGTCGAAATCCGCGACTGGGCCAGCCGCGAAATGGCGCTGCCGGACAACGGCAGCTACCGCCGCTACGCCGATCTCGGTCGGCCCTACGTCGTGTGGAACGTATTTGCGGCCGACCCGCTGTCGGTACAGCCGGCCCAGTCCTGCTTCCCCATCGCCGGCTGCGTCAGTTACCGGGGTTTCTTCAGCGAAGCCGACGCACGGGCCTATGCCGAAGCGCGCCGCGCCGACGGCCTCGATGTGCATGTCGGCGGCGTGCCGGCCTACTCGACACTCGGCTGGTTCGATGACCCGCTGCTGAATACCTTCATGCACTACCCGGAAATCGAACTGGTGCGGCTGATCGTGCATGAGCTGTCGCACCAGATCGTCTATGTGCGCGACGACACCGAATTCAATGAATCCTTTGCCAGCGCAGTCGAAGAGGAAGGCGTACGGCGCTGGCTGATGCGGCCGGGCAAGGACGCCCTGCGCGCGGGTTTCGAACGCAATCAGCGCATCCGCGCCGATTTCGCCGCGCTGGTATTGAAGTACCGCGACGCACTGGATGCGGTCTATCGCTCATCGTCGAGCGACGCCGCAAAACGGCAGGAAAAGGCACGTCTGATCGCCGCACTCGGCGACGAGTACGCCGCCATGCGCGAACGCGACTGGGGCGGTTTTCGAGGCTATGACCGATGGTTCGCCCAGGACATCAACAATGCCACCCTGGCGTCGATCGGCCTGTACAGCGCGGCCAAGCCCGCCTTCACGCGGCTGATCGATGCGTCTCCCGACCTGCCTGCGGTCTGGACCACCTTGCGCGAGCTGGCCGCTCTGCCGCGCGACGAACGGCGCGCCCGCCTCGATCTGCCACCGGCAAAGGAACCGATCCGATGAACATCGATGACGCGCGCCACCTGCAGGCGCTGATCCGCACCATTCCCGACTTTCCGTCGCCCGGCATACAGTTTCGGGACGTGATGCCGCTGCTGGCCGACGCGCGCGGTTTTTCGCTGGCACTCGAGGCCCTGGCCGAAGGCGTCGCGCCGCACAGCATCGATCTGGTCGCCGCCATCGAAGCGAGAGGATTCCTGCTCGGCGGCGCCGTCGCGCAGCGGCTCGGCTGCGGTCTGCTGCCGGTACGCAAGCCGGGAAAACTTCCCGGCCCGAACCACGGCATCGATTACGCGCTGGAATACGGCAGCGACCGGCTGGAAATGCAGGTCGGCGCGCTGAAGCCGGGCGCCCGGGTGCTGGTGATCGACGACCTGATCGCCACCGGCGGTACGGCGCTGGCCTGCGGTGAATTGATTGGCCTGGCGGGCGGCGAAGTCGCCGGCTTTCGCTTCCTGATCGACCTGCCCGATCTCGGCGGCACGGCCCGACTCTCCGCGCGCGGCTGGGACACCCGCGCGCTGCTGCGCTACTGAAAGGCGATCAGAATACGTACTGCAGCGAAGCGGACACGCTGCGCACGCGGTACTGGAAGAACTGGTTGGTCGATTCACGCTCGTCGCGGCGCACCTCGACATTGGCCGACAGGTTGCGCTCGATCGCCCACGTTGCGCCGAGACTGTAGGTGGTCAGATCTTCCTGGCGCGGCGAGCCGTCAAACCCCAGCGCCGTGAAGAAGGTATCGCCTTCGCCATCGCGCGCGACCCACTGCGCACGGCCATCGACACGGATCTTGCCGGTGGCCTGCCAAACGGGCGCAACGGTGTAGGTCGTCGTGCGGAAATAGCTGGAAAAATTGTCATCCAGCGCCGAAATCTGCCGTTCGGCCTGGAAGTTCACGGCCGTGTGTCCGGTCGGCTGCCATTCCCAGCCGACCCGGCCGTAAACATCGTCGTAGTCGCGCTGCGGCACGTTTTCATGCTCGCGCTTGGACTGGCCGATGGCGCCCGACAATCGCGAGTGACCGACCGGCTGCCAGCGTATGCGCGCCTCGATATCCTTCTGCTTGTAGGAATTGGTCTGGTTGAAGATCGGCAGGCGCTGCGGATAATCGCCGTCGCTGCGCCGGCCGAGCAGTTCGAACTGCGTGCCACCGCGCGTCGTGTAGCGTACGCCGGCTTCGATCCGCTCGATGTCGAGATCGTTGCGGCGCCGGATTGCCGTACTGTTGCGCTGGGTGTCCTTGCCGACCCCGCCGAACAGCGACCAGTAGGCGTCGATCTTGTATGCGCCGTCGAAGCGCAGGCTTTCCGCATCGATGATGTTCTTGGCCAGTACGATCGACCGGAAGTCGCCGAATCCGCCTAGGTACTTGCGGTTGGTGTAACGAAGATTGCCGGAGAAGTCGCTGCCGACCTGCATCTGCCAGCCGGCGGCGATGTTCTGGCCTTCGTAGTCAAGTAGCGTCAGATCGTTGTAGCGCACGGCCGATTGCGAAGCGCTCGCGGTCAGCCGCTGGCGGCCTATCATCTTGTCGGCGGTGAAGCCGAGAGTGGCCGTCCAGCTGTGGTCGCCGCGCGGCGTGTTCGGGCCGAAAGCCGTTGGCTCAAGTCCGTCCGGCAGATAGAACACGTTGTCCTGGTACTGCCAGGCACCGGACGTCACGAGGCTGAATACGTCACCCTCGCCTGCGAACGCGCACAGCGGGAAGGTCAGCATCAGCAGGCACTGCAGCGAGCGCGGAAGAAGCGAAAGGTTTTTGTTCATTGCACTAAAATAGTATGGCTGCAGACTGTGACGCTTTCCTTGCTGACGCGCAAATCGTAAAAATTGAACAACTGCAGTCCGTTATTCTACGGCGATGCACCTGCCGAAGCCCCTCCCAGCTTGAACACATCGGTTTCAATCTCAATGCTCGCCAAGTTTGAGCGTAACACTTCCGTATTGCGGGCACCGCTAAGTCTTCCCGGAATGGTCGAGATGTTCCTCGACCCGCTTTCGCTCATCCTTTCGCTGATCGCGTGCGCCCTGTACTTCGGCGATACGGTCGACGCGCGCTATGTCGTGCTGTCGCTGGTGGTGTTTTCGCTGTCCTTCCCGGGCTCGTCGCTGCTCAGCATGCGGCCGCGTCGCGTGGTTCGGCAGTGCGTCATCAACTGGATGCTGATCGCGTTCATCCTGCTGTTCTTCGGCTATGCGAGCCAGTACATCGAAAACTTTCCGATCGACGTCGTGGTCGCGTGGCTCGTTGCGGCGCCGGCAACCCAGCTGGTCGCCCACTTCACCGCGCGGGCCTATCTGAAGCGGTCTGCCGCGCAGGTGGAGAACCAGACCCGGGTCATCATCGTCGGCTGCAACGACATCGGCGTGCAGCTGGCTGAACAGTTCGCCTTCAACCCCTTCCTCGGCATTCATTGCCTCGGCTATTTCGATGACCGTTCAACGGAGCGGATCTCCCAGCTCAACGGGCATCCGCTGCTCGGGCGGCTGAGTGATCTTGCCGCCTATGTGAAGACCCATCGCATCGACCAGATCTATCTTGCATTGCCGATGGCCAGCCAGCCGCGCATTCTCGCGTTGCTCGACGATCTGAAGGACACCACGGCCAGCGTGTTCTTCGCACCGGACATCTTCCTGACCGACCTGATCCAGGGCCGCATGGATTACGTCGCTGGCGTACCCGTGGTGGCGGTGTGCGACACGCCATTCACCGGCATCAACGGCCTCGTCAAGCGCAGCAGCGATGTGGTGTTGTCGTGTCTGATCCTGCTGCTCATTTCGCCGCTGCTGCTGGCGATTGCCATCGGCGTGAAAATGACTTCACCCGGCCCGGTGCTGTTCCGGCAGCGCCGCTACGGTCTCGACGGCCGTGAAATCGTCGTCTACAAATTCCGCTCGATGACGGTGCAGGACGATGGTGCGGTGGTGAAGCAGGCGACGCGAAATGATCAGCGCATCACGCCCTTCGGCGGCTTCCTGCGCCGCACCTCGCTCGACGAACTGCCGCAGTTCATCAATGTGGTGCAGGGGCGGATGAGCATCGTCGGTCCGCGACCGCACGCCGTGGCGCACAACGAAACCTACCGCAAGCTGATCAAGGGCTACATGGTCCGCCACAAGGTCAAGCCGGGCATCACCGGCTGGGCGCAGGTCAATGGCTATCGCGGCGAAACCGAAACGGTGGACAAGATGCAGAAGCGCATCGAGTTCGATCTGGAATACCTGCGCAACTGGTCGATCGGCCTTGACCTGTGGATCATCGTCAAGACCGTCGCGGTGGTATTCAAGGACCGCAATGCGTACTGAAGCCGTGCATCGACCACCGGTCGTCCAGTGGCTGGCGATGCTGGTCGCCAGCCTGATGATCGCCAGTCTGGTCAGACTGGGCGAGACCGAGCTGGCAGTCGGGCTGATCCCAAGCCCATGGGACAAGCTCGCCCACCTCGCCACCTTCGGCACCATCGCCTTTTCACTCTGGCTCGCAGTCGGTCAGCGCTGGCTCTACAGCTGCGCCGCCTTCGCGCTTGCGATCGCTTTGTACGACGAATGGCGCCAGCTGGCGCTGCCCGGCCGCGAAGCCGAACTGGCCGACCTGCTTGCGAATGGCTTCGGCATCGTTCTTGCCGTGCTGCTTGCACGTTACATTGCGGCCAGAGGCGTCCGCTCATGATGCGCCGCATGTTCGTGCTGCTGCTTGCCGGCCTGCCTTGGCTGTCGCATGCGAACGGCTCGGACTATCAGCTCAGGCTGGGCGACGGCACGACCTACCGCCTGCTCCAGCCGGAGCTGCTGCGAGTCAGCGAAGTGGAACAGCGCGAAGCCAGGCGGCAGGCACTGAGCGGGCTGCCGTTCGCCGCGCAGATCGAACAGGCGGCCGTGGCAGGCGGCATCGATCCCGAATTGCTGCATGCCGTCGTGCAGGCGGAATCCGCCTACAACCCGCACGCCGTGTCTCCCAAGGGCGCGCTCGGTCTGGCGCAGATGATGCCGGCGACCGCACGGGCCTATGGCGTGACCGACGCCCTGAAGCCGGTCGACAACCTGCGCGCCAGCGCACGTCACCTGCGCGACCTGCTCGATCACTTCGGCGATGTCGAACTGGCCCTGTCTGCCTACAACGCCGGCGCCGGCGCGGTCCGCCGGTTCGGTGGCATGCCGCCCTACGCGGAAACACGCGCCTACGTACCGCGCGTGAGCGACCGCTACGAAGCGCTGAAGCGCCTCGCCGCACCGCCCGAACCGGTCGTGCCGCCCAGTCCCTACAAGCTGCGCGCCGACAGCAGCGAGATGCGCCTGATCCAGTCAGCCAACTGATGCACGCCAGTCTGCCGCCGGTGCTGGAAGTCGCCATCGTCGGCGGCGGTCCGGCCGGCCTGATGGCCGCCGAAGTGCTGTCGTCCGCCGGCATCCGGGTCGACCTGTTCGACGGCAAGGCGTCGGTCGGTCGCAAGTTCCTGCTGGCTGGCAAGGGCGGGCTCAACCTCACGCACAGCGAAGCGCTGCCGCAGTTCATCGAACGCTTCCGCGAGCGCAGCGGCGACGTCGCGCGCTGGCTGGCCGGCTTCGATGCCGACGCCCTGCGCGCCTGGTCGCACGGGCTGGGCGTGGACACCTTCATCGGTTCCTCCGGCCGCGTCTTTCCCCGCGATCTAAAGGCTGCGCCGCTGCTGCGCGCCTGGCTGACACGTCTGCGTGCGGCCGGCGTGCACTTCCACATGCATCACCGCTGGACCGGCTGGGACGCCGATGGCCAACTGTGCTTTGGCACGCCGGACGGCGCTGTCGTCAGACCGGCAGCCGCCACCCTGCTCGCGCTGGGGGGTGCGAGCTGGCCGCAACTGGGTTCGGATGGCAGCTGGTCACCGCTGCTGGCAAGCCGTGGCGTCGCGGTGTCGCCGCTGCGTGCGGCGAACTGCGGCTTCGACCTTGCGTGGAGCGCCCATTTCGCGCAGCGACATGCGGGTGCACCGCTCAAGAATGTGCGTATCGGCTTCACCGACGTGACAGGTCGGTCGATATCGCGCAGCGGTGAATGCCTGATCAGCGCAAGCGGTCTGGAAGGCAGCCTGATCTATGCGCTGTCGGCCGCGCTGCGCGAGCGGCTCGAGGTCCATGGCTTCGTCGATATCGCACTCGATCTGCTGCCGGCGTACGAACCGGCGCGCGTGCTGGCCGAAGCCGCCCACCCGCGCGGCGCGCGCTCGCTGTCGTCGCATCTGGCCGGGCGGCTGGGCATCAATGGGGCGAAAGCCGGCTTGCTGTTCGAGGTACTCGACAAGGCGGCACTGAGCGATCCGGCCCGCATCGCGGCAACGCTCAAGGCGCTGCCGCTGCGCCTGACCGCCACCCGGCCGGTGGCCGAAGCCATCAGTACCGCCGGCGGCGTGACGCTGGAGGCGCTCGATTCCGACCTGATGCTCAAGGCGCTGCCCGGTGTGTTCTGTGCCGGCGAAATGCTCGATTGGGAAGCGCCGACCGGCGGCTATCTGCTGACTGCCAGCATGGCGAGCGGTCGCGTCGCGGCAGCCGGCATGCTCAGGCGGCTTGCCGCCGCATCGCGCCAGGCCGCACTTCAGGCCGAGTGATAGCCGAGCACACGCTCGACCTCGTTCTTCGACCCCAGGATGACCGGCACCCGCTGATGCAGCTTTTCCGGCTGCACGTCGAGGATGCGCTGATAGCCGGTGGTCGCCGCGCCGCCGGCCTGCTCGATCAGCATCGCCATCGGGTTCGCTTCGTACATCAGGCGCAGCTTGCCCGGCTTGGTCGGGTCCTTCGTATCCTTCGGGTACAGGAAAATGCCACCGCGCGTCAGGATGCGATGCACGTCGGCCACCATCGAGCCGACCCACCGCATGTTGTAGTCCTTGCCGCGCGGGCCGGTCTTGCCGGCGATCAGTTCGTCGATGTAGCGCTTCACCGGCGCTTCCCACGAACGCGCGTTCGACGCATTGATCGCATATTCCTTCGTGTCGTCCGGAATGCGCATGTGGGCGGTCGTCATGACGAAACTGCCGGTTTCGCGATCCAGCGTGAAGGCATGCACGCCCTCGCCCAGCGTCAGCACCAGCTGGGTGGCCGAACCGTACACCGCATAGCCGGCAACCAGCTGGCGCGTACCGGGCTGCAGAAATGCGCTTTCATCCACTGCTGCGGCACCGCCATTGGCAAAGTCCGGACAGCGCAGCACCGAAAAGATGGTGCCGGTCGAAATGTTCACATCGATGTTCGACGAGCCATCGAGCGGATCGAACAGCAGCAGGTACTCGCCCTTCGGGTAGCGGTTCGGGATCTGGTGCGGCGCGTCCATTTCCTCCGACGCCATCGCGGCAAGGTGACCGCCCCACTCGTTCGCTTCGAGCAGGATTTCGTTGGCGATCACGTCGAGCTTCTTCTGCACCTCGCCCTGCACGTTCTCGCCGCCGGCTTCGCCGAGAGAATTGGTCAGCCCGCCCTTGCCCACTGCGTTGCCGATCGCCTTGACGGCGCGCGCCACCACCTCGACCAGGAAGCGCAACTCGGCGCTGATGCGCTCGCCGTCGCGCTGTTGCTGGATCAGGAACTGGCTGAGGGTGATGCGGGACATGGGGTACGGCTCCGTAGGGTCAGAAAATCGATTATCGTGCACAGCACCATGAAACGCCTCGCAGGATTTCACGCCGACTGCCTTTTCAACCTTGAATTCGGGACCGGGTCGGTGCCCACACAAGGAACCTGCAGACTGCCAGAACAGTCTTGACAGCGTTCTCCAGAATCAGATCCGCATGCACATACTTGTATTAGGTGCCGGCGTCGTCGGCATTACCACCGCCTGGTATCTGCGCCAGGCGGGACATTCCGTCACCGTGGTCGACCGTCAGAGCCAGCCGGCCATGGAAACCAGCTTCGCCAATGGCGGCCAGATTTCGGTCAGCCATGCCGCTCCATGGGCCACCCCGCAGGCACCTGGCATAGGTCTGCGCGGCATGGGTCGCTCGACCGCGCCGGTGCGCTTTTCACCGACCGTAAACCATCGCCAGTGGCGCTGGATGGCAGCGTTCCTGCTGCAATGCCGTCCCGGACGCGTGCGCGCCAACACCGATGCGCTGGCGCGGCTGGCCATCCGCAGCCAGGTCGAACTCGGCGTGCTGCGGCGCACCCTGGAGCTGGACTACGCGCACGCCGAAAGCGGCATCCTGCACGTGTTCTTCAACCGCAAGGAGCTGGCCCGCGCCCAGCAGCGCGCGCGCATCCTGCACAAGCACGGCATCCGGATCGAGGTCTGCGACGCCGCGCGCTGCATCGACATCGAGCCGGCGCTCGCGTCGAGCACGCGCAATCTGATCGGCGGGCTGTTCGCGCCGAACGACGAATCGGGCGACGCCTGCGCCTTCACCCGCCAGTTGGCGCAGCGCTGTGTCGACGCCGGTGTCGTGTTCCACTACGAAACGACGGCAGACAGTCTGGATATGCACCAAGGCAGGGTGCGCGGCGTGGCTGTCCGCGACGCGCGCGGCGTACGCGGGCTGCTGTGCGCCGACCAGATCGTGTGTTCGCTCGGCACGTACACCCGCGCGCTGGTCGAACAGCATGGTCCGCGCCCGGCGCTGTATCCGATCAAGGGCTATTCGATCACCTTTCCGGCCGGTCCGAATGCGCCACGCGTCAGCATCACCGATGAAGAGCACCGCATCGTGATGTCACGTCTCGGCGACAACATCCGCGTGGCGGGTCTGGCCGAGCTGGGCGGTCACACGGTCACCGTCGACGACGAAAGGGTGCGTCTGCTGACCGCGCTGACGCGCACGCTGTGCCCGGACGCCGGCGATATCGATGCCGCACAGGCGTGGGCCGGACTGCGCCCGTGTACGCCGGGCAATGTGCCGCTGATAGGGCGCAGCCGCATACCGGGGCTCTGGTACAACACCGGCCACGGCTCGCTCGGCTGGACGCTGGCCTGCGGCTCGGCCCGCCTGCTCGCCGATCTCGTCGACGGCGGCAGCTCGGACATCGAATTCCCCCACCTGACCGGCAAGCGTCACTGACGCGCCGGCGCCCGAGCGGACATTTCCCATGCGCGCAGCCTTCTACGACCAGACCGGCCCTGCCCATCAGGTGCTGCAGGTGGCAGAGTTGCCCGAGCCGGTCCCGGCGGCGGGCGAACTGCGGGTCAGGCTGCAGTGGTCGGGCATAAACCCGTCGGATGTCAAGGCGCGCGCCGGTCTGCGGGCCGGCGGCATGCCCTTCCCCCGCATCGTTCCGCACAGCGACGGCATGGGCATCGTGGATGCGGTCGGGCCGGGTGTCAGTGCCGCGCGCCTCGGCGAACGGGTCTGGCTGTGGAACGCGGCCTGGGGTCGTGCCTGCGGTACTGCAGCGCAATTCATCACGCTGCCGCAGGCGCAGGCGGTCACCCTGGCTGACCCGATCAGCGGCGAAGCCGGTGCCTGTCTGGGCATTCCGGCGACCACCGCGCTGCACGCACTGCTGACGCTCGGCGGCGTGGCAGGCAAATCGGTTCTCGTGGCGGGCGGTGCGGGCGCGGTCGGTCACTACGCCGTGCAGTTCGCAAAGCTGCTCGGCGCGCGGCAGGTCATCGCGACCGTCAGCAGCGCGGCCAAGGCCGGGCTTGCCCGCGACGCCGGTGCCGACCGGGTCATCGACTACCGCACCGAAGACGTCGCCGCGCAGGTGGCCGACGCAACCGGCGGCCGCGGTGTCGACCGCAGCGTCGAAGTCGACGTGGCCGCCAACGCCGTCATGGACATCGGACTGGTGCGCCCGGGCGGCGAATGGATCGTCTATGGCAGTGGAACGCCGCAGTTCGCGCTGCCGTTTTTCGCACTGGCGGCGCGCAATATCACGCTGCGCGTGATCCTCGTCTACACGCTGGACGAAGCCGAACGCCGCGCGGTGATCGACACCCTGACCCGGCTGCTGGCGACCGGCCGCGTGATCCACCACATCGCCGAACGCCTGCCTCTGGCGCAGATCGCCGACGCGCACGCCCGGATCGAACAGGGCCAGGTGGTCGGCAACATCGTGCTGGCACTCGACTGAGCTTCGGGCATCCGGGTGCGCAGCCGTGCGCACATTGGATGTACGATGGTGCTGCGTTGCCGTGCGCGTTGGCGGGCCCGCGACGGCAGCGCGACCCGGCATGCAGACGGACATCCGCGTCGCCTCACTCTGGAGCCCCCGGGAGGACGGAACATGACTTCGAATGTGACGCCGGGTGTGACGTCGAATCTGACGTCAATACGCCGATACGGCTTCGCGATGATTGTGGCCGCGGGTTGCCAGACAGCATCGGCCGGCGAAGCGGGTCAGACACCGTGCGACCTCGTCGACACCGCTGATCTCGCCGAAATGGGCTTCGGCATCGAGCGCCGTCCTGCCACCGACGTGCTCGATCTCTACAAGGGACAGGCCGATGCGCCGGTCGATACCCACACCGAAATCTGCACTTTCCTCGCCGGGCGCAGCGGTGACCGCATGGGTCTGCAGCTGACGATAGAAACCTTTGGCGAGCGGGTGACACCGGCACAGCTCAGCGCCTGGACGGCCCTGATCATGAAGGACGACCCGGCTTACTATTCATCAACCCGGGTCGGCGACGCCTACTGCGAAACCGGCGAATTCGACCTCATCGACGAGCGCACGGAAGCGCGCGAAGGCACGCAGCACTTCGTGTCCTGCGACGCACTCGAGCCCTTCGGCAACCATCGCGTCAATCTGTACTTCCAGGCGCCTGAATTCAAGGCGCTGCTGCCGAGCCTGGAAGAGGTGAAGGCGCTGCTCGACAAGGCGACCGGCAAGGTCAGGACACGCGGCGCGATCAGCATCTGACGTTTCGTACCGCGCACGTGACGAGGCCCCTGCGCACGATGTGCGCAAGGGCCTCGGGTGCTGCGGACGGCTGCGCCTTACTTCAGGCGCATGTCGTTCTTGACCGACTTGACGCCACCCACGGCGCGCGTCACTTCGATCGCTTTCGTGATGTCCGCGGCCGAACTGACGAAGCCGCTGAGCTGAACGACACCCTTGAAGGTTTCGACGTTGATCTCGGCGACCTTCAGTGTCGCTTCGTTCAGGATGGCCGCTTTCACCTTCGTGGTGATGACGCTGTCGTCAACATACTCGCCAGTACCTTCCTGCTTGGAGGTGGCAGCGCAGCCCACGGCGCCGGCAAGGGCAACGGCCAGAAAGGCGGCCGACAGATATCGTTTGATGTCATGCATGGAAAACTCCTTTGAAAACGGCTTTACGAGCGCCTGACGTCGCTCGGCAGGACGTCGCACGCAGGCGTTCGATGAACGGCACGAGCGCTTGGCCACCCTGTCTGTCAGGAAATGTCCGGCCATGCAGCATCGCTGGCCGGAACGTTCACAGCATGCGCTCGCCATAGTTGTACGTCGGTGCGCTGGCGTACAGAAATCACGGCATCAGCGCCATCTCGGCGGGCAGGCGTTCCAGCTGTTCCGCCTCGATGCAGCGGCACAAGGTTTCCGACGTCCGGGGCATGCCCGGCAGCGCCGACGCAGCGTCGACGCCGGCCCGGCACATCAGCCACACCCGCACATCCGGCCTCATCTGGCGGACAAGGTCCAGCATGTCGACGCCGGCGCCCTCACACAGACGGCCGCCGAGCAGCACCGCCTCGATCTCGGCCCGGCCAAGACGCTGCAGCGCATCGGGCAATGTGGCCGCCCATTCGACGCGCAGGCGCGAGGTGGCCAGCGCCGTCAGCGCAAGCCGTATCCGGCCTGCTCGCGCAGGGTCGGGTTCAAGCAGCAGGATCGTTCGCGGCACCCGCTGTCCGATGCTGTCGCCTGACAGACACAGACCGCCGTCAGGCGTCTCGACGACGGTACGGTCCGGAATCACTTGCCCGGCGTCGCCGAGTGATCGGCGCCCGGCCGTTCAACCGCTGCGATCCGCAGATTGCCCTCCCAGACACAATGAATCGATTCGCAGCGAAAGCGCTGTATCGATACGAAGCGACTGATCAGGCGGTCGACGAACCGCCGTCTGATGCGGCAGATCGCTGACGCGCAGCGCGGGCAGACACGCTTCAAGGCAGCCTGTCGGGCGTTCGGGTGCTGTCTTCGTTCAGCTTCTCGAACTGTTCGATCTGCTGTTCCGCTTCGTCCTTCGTGATGCCGTACGCTTCCTGAATCCGGCCCGCCAGTTCGATGCGCTTGCCTGCAATCACGTCGAGCTGATCATCGGTCAGCTTGCCCCATTGCGACTTGACCTTGCCCTTGAATTGCTTCCAGTTGCCTTCGGCGATATCCCAGTTCATTTCATGTCCTTTCGTTCTTCATTTACACCTTGAACGCCGCAGGCAAGCCGCCTGCACGCGTTCTGCGTGACGACGACCTTCAGCGGCGGCGCATCAGCAGCGCCACCAGCAGCCCGGCCGCAGCGGCCACGCCGATTGCCTTCCACGGGTTTTCGCTGACATAGACCCGCGTGTTGTCGGCTGCGCGGGACACCTTGTCCGACACCGCATGCGCCGCGCGATCGAGACCGGCACGGGCATCGGACAGACGCGTTTCGATCTTCGTACGCGCCGCAGAAATTTCGCTCGCCGTGCTGTCGATCACCTGCTTGACCAGGGCGTCGGCGTCGCTGACCACTGCCTTCACATCACTCACCAGCACATCCTTCTTGCCCTGGATGCCTGCGTCACCACCGTTGAAATCCGTATTCATCTTGTCTCCTTTGGAAAAGCGCAGTCAGCGGGCGGGCACAGCCCGGACACCCGCCAGCGCGTTGAAGATCGGTTGGAACCGCCGGCTGCCGACCACCCTGCCGGCAAGGTTCGACCCGCAATGACAAGTGTGTGCCGCACGGCAAGCCGTGTCTGTTCGGCAGCGAACGCAGCGCGGAAGCATCGCTCTCCGGCGGGCGGCGGCGAGTGCATCACCGGTACGTGCGCGCTGCAGGCGTCCGTCCTGCAACGCCGGACTACTTCCCGTCGCTGCGGGTCGCATCCTTGATGCTGTCGCCGGCTTCTTCCATCTTGTCGCCCGCCTTCTCCGCCGCATCACCGATCGCGTTCGACGTATTGCCGACGGCGGCATCCAGCTTCTTGCCGGCGGTTTCGGCCGGGCCTTCCTTCTGGCAACCCGACAACACGGCAAGGAACAGACCGGCAACCATCACGGCACCCAGCTTTTGTGCATTCTTGTTCATCAGACACTCCGTCGTTCAACTGCATGCGTGACAGGGAGGCATGCAGCGTGACCGCTTCCGGTCACGCCGCATGTCTCCCTGGATTGGGCCGAAGCAATGGCCCGCTTACTTCTTGATTTCGCGTCCGATCAGGCCACCGACGGCGGCGCCGCCGACCGTGCCCACGGCGCTGCCGCCGGTCAGTACCGCACCGCCAACCGCACCCGCACCCGCACCAATGGCGGTGTTGCGATCACGCGCCGACATGCCCGAGCAGGCGCTCAGACCGACGAGCAGTGCAGCACTGATGGCAATCGTTGCAATATTCGATTTCGTATTCATGATGTGACCTCGTATCCGGGTATCGCGGCCGGCTGGCCGCGAGGTGCTGCCTGCGCGACCGACTTATTTGCCGGCGCGCATCTTCGCCGCGTCGATGCAGCGATCCTTTGCGTCGCCCGCCAGGCTGTCGCATTTTTCCTGCTCGACGTCATAGCGGGCGTCGACCTTTTCTTCCTTCGCTTCCTTGCGCGTTTCGGCGTTCTGCTCAGCCGCTTTGCTGCGCGCGTCACTCGTCTTTTCGCCGGCTGCGGTATTGCTTTCCGACATCTTCAGCTGCGCCGTCGCATCGGCCTTGGCGGTCGTCCGTGCGGCCTTGGCTTCCTCGACGCAGACATCCTTCGGGTTGCCGGCGAGGTCGTCGCAACGTTCCTTCGCTGCCATGTAGACCGCATCGGCACGCGCCACGCGAACGTTGTAGTTCGCCGTTTCGGACGGCGCACGTTTCGCTTCCAGATTGGCCTTGGCGATCTTTTCGGCCCCCTTTGCTTCTGCCTCGCAGATGTCCTCGGCATTGCCGGACAGCGAATCGCAGGCCTTCTCGGCTGCCTTGTAGTCAGACGTGATCTGCGCCCTGGCTGCCTTGTGATCGGCCTTGGTCATCGATTCGGCGATGGCGCCGGTGCTGAAGGCAAGGCCGATGGCAAGCGCCAGTGCGTGGGTTCGGAGTGTGTTCATGGGTGTCCTCATATCGTGATCTGCCGTCGCGTCGCAGGCGCGGCCGAAGCGGCCACTGCATGGACGGACCCGGACCTGTGCGTCCCGGCAACTGCAAGGTACGCAGCCAAACCGATGCTGTCTGTCTGCTGACACACAAAAGCTATGTGCGTCACCGAGCAGACGTTTGTCACTCGAGGCCTCGCAATGAAGGCTGCATTTGCGGACCGGCTGCGCCAGCCAGGCGCAGCGGGCGCGCTTCCGGCCACCCGACCTTGAGAACGGACACCCATGATCCCCGACAGCCGGGCCCTGATCTTCACTCTGGCAGCTGTCAGCTTCCTTCTCGTGAATCTGGAACTGCCCGCCGACAGCCGGCTGACGCTCGGCGCGTTCAGTCTGGGCAGCGGGGTCACCGCACTCTCGCTGATGGCCGCTGCAGCGGTACTCGGCGCACGCTGGCAATGGGTCGAAACCGCTTTCGGTGGCCTTGACCGCGCATATCGAACACATAAATGGCTGGGTATCTGGGCACTCGTGTTCGCGTCGGCTCACCTCATGTTCAAGGCCGACGGCGACGGCTGGACCAAGGCGGCCATGTTCGCACTCGACCCGGCCGTCGCAAGACTGGCCCGACAGTCCGGTTTCGTCGCCCTGATGCTGCTGGTTCTGCTGGCACTGAACCGGAACATTCCCTACAGCGTCTGGCGCTGGTGGCACAAGCTGGCCGGGCCGGCACTGCTGGTGGTGGTGTTTCACGCCCTCAGCATCAAGTCGCCGATTGCCCTGGTCAGCCCGGCAGGTGTCTGGCTGGCGGCGCTGTGCGGTCTGGGCCTGGCCGCTGCGGTCTACAAACTTCTTCTGTATCCGCTGATGTCGCGTCACGCGGCGTATGAAATCGTGGCCGTCGAGCACGGCCCCTCGGCTGTGCACCTCGACCTGCGCCCGCTGGGGCAACCGATCCGGTTCGAGGCCGGGCAGTTCGCCTTCCTGTCGCTCAGCGAGGATGGACTGCGCGAACCGCATCCCTTCACCATCGCCTCGGGTAGCCGGCAGGACGGCAGGATCCAGTTCGTCATCCGGGCTCTGGGTGACTACACGCAGCGACTGGTCTCGCGTGCAAGGACCGGCATGCACGCAGACCTGTATGCGCCATTCGGGCGTTTCGAGCGCCTGCCCGACTCGCGCTGCGAAATCTGGATTGGCGGCGGCGTCGGCATCTCACCCTTCGTCGCGTGGCTGACCGATGCCGGTGCCAGAGATTTCGACCGGGTCAGCCTGTTCTACTTCTGCAGTCCCGGCCGCGACTTCCCGGACATCGACAGCTTGCGCGGACAGGCCGATGCACGCGGTGCGGCGTTCTTTCCGATCAAGGGGGGCGGCGCCGACCCGGCGTTCGGCCATGCGCTCGATGCGCTCGTGTTCGCGAACCCGCCAGCGACGATCGACATCAGTTTCTGCGGTCCGAAAGCCTTGTTGCAGGCGGTTCGCACCCGGATGAAGGAAAGCGGCATCCCGGCCGGCAACATCCGCTACGAAATCTTCGAGTTCAGATGATGCTGCAGAAAAAAACGCATCATCTGTCTCGATGCATCCGGTCCGGTCGCATCGGTATGGGGCTGCGTCCCGTCTCCGCCGGTCCATGCATGGCCGGCGCCGTGAATGATCCAGCGCTCGCACCGGCTCGCGCCTGACGCGCCGAACGCGGCGGAACGGGTGTAGCCGCGCTGCCCTTCGCCCGCAGGCGTGGCCTCGGACGATGCATGCCCGCTCGGCGCATCAGCGCCCGACGGATCCGATGCGGCATACAGCGCATCGGCGTTCGACGGATGCACGGTGGTGTCCGCGTCGCCGTGGAACACGATGCACGGCAGACGGACGGCACCGTGCTCGGTCGGCGACAGCACGTCCGGCGGCAGCGCATCGGGCCCCGACGCCATCACGCGCATCGCCGACACGGCGTCGTGCGCACGTCCGGCTGCAATGCCTGAATGCACGCCGAGTGCGGCAAAAAGGCCCGGATAGTCGCGCGCAAGCACCGCCGCCATGGCACCGCCGGCCGACATGCCGGCGATGTACACGCGCGCCGGATCGATATCCTGATCCTGCATCACCCGGCGTATGAGGCGGGCGATCAGGGCCGCGTCACCCGCGCTGTTCGACACGTCCTGCAGGACGTACCAGTTCCAGCAGCGCAGCGCATTCGCACCCATCGACTGTTCCGGGTACAGCACGACAACGCCCGAATCCTCGGCCACCTCGTTCATGCGCGTGCCGGCGGCGAATTCGGCGGCGCCCTGATTGCAGCCATGCAGCATGACCAGCAGCGGTGCGGGGCCGGCGGTACGGAACGCAGGTTCGTACACCATGTAATGACAGTCGACGCCTTCGACCGGGCGTCCGGCCCTGAATGGGCCGATCAGCCGCCCGACCCGCCGGCCGTCCGGCGCTGTGAGGTCGCCGAAGCCTTCAGCCACCGCTGAATCCGGTCGCGCAGGCGCCAGACGGTGGAGATCGTCTGCCGTGCGCACGGCGGCGATCCTGACCATTCTCATCATCGCGCTGCCCAGCCTTGCCAGCCGCGCGTGCTGGCGTTGCCAGAAGGCTTGCCAGCCCGTTGCTGGCTGGTGCGACCTTCGCCCTGCCCCGCCCGCATGAGCCGGCGCCGCGTTGCCCGCCATCGGCGGGACGCGACGCGCGATGCGCCGGCCGAGCAGGTCGAGCTTGCGCTCGTAGGCATCATCATCCGGATCGCATGATGCGAGTTCGTCCAGCAGGCGCCGGATGACCCGTCGTCGCCGGGTGTGTTCGATCTGTGGGCTTGTTTGCATGACGGTCCCCGGGGCAGCGCAAGCGTGACCCCGCTCCGACGGATGGCCGGAACGCAGGCGTGCGGCGCCAGTGCAGCCGGAATCTGCGCGGCAGGCGGGATGCCGTCTGTGCGCTGCCGTACTGCGTCGGCCCGGCGCACCGGTGCGCACCGGCACGGATGTGCGCAAACAGACAGACGGCAGATCCGCCAGCGCTCAGGCTGCACGCAAAGCTTCACCACCACTGTCCGCCACCCGGCCGCAGTCGATGGACACATTGCCCAGGGAAACACCATGACCATGCACACCCCGCACAGCCGCCTCGCACCTTCACTGCCAGCGCCCGCCCGCACGACCTTGCCCCTGCTGGCACTGGCCCTGTCCGCCCTGCTGCTCGGCGCCTGCGCCTCCACGCCGCCCCCGGTGGAAAAGATGGCCGTTGCCGAAGCGGCTGTCGAACGCGCCAGCAGCGCCGGCACCCGGGAAAACGCGCCGGCTGAACTGCAGATCGCCATCGGCAAGCTCACCCGTGCCCGTCAGGCGGTCGCCAACAAGGATTACGAACGCGCCGGCCAGCTCGCCGAACAGGCCGAACTCGATGCCCATGTTGCCGAAGCGCATGCCCAGTCGGTGCGCTCGCAGCGCAGCGCCACCGAGTCGCAGAACGCCGCCCGCGTGCTGCAGGAAGAAATCAACCGCAAGATCGTTCGCTGACCCGAGCGGTCAGCGCATCAGGAGCCCCATATGACATCGAACACCAAGATCCGCACGCTGTGCATCGCCCTGTTCGGCGCCTCGCTGGCAGCCTGCAGCAGCGTGCCGGAGCGCAACAGCGCACTCGACCAGTCACGCGAGCGCGTCGTCGCCGCACGCAGCGATCCGCAGGTCAGCGCGCTGGCGGCAGATGAACTGCGCGACGCCGAAGCGTCCGTCAGCCGGGCCGAGCAGGCCTGGACGGCGGGCACGCGCAAGGACACCGTCGATCACCTCGCCTACCTGGCCGATCAGCGCACCCTGATTGCCCGCGAAACCGCCACGGGACGCGCGGCGCAGGCCGTGACCGCAGGGGCCGCCGCCGAGCGCGACCGCATGCGGCTGGCCGAACGGACGGCCGAGGCGGACAACACGCGCCGCCAGCTGATCGCCTCCGAGCAACGCAACCAGGTCAAGAGTACCCAGCTTGCCGAAGCCGAATCGTCCGCCCTGCGCGATCAGGCCAGCATGGAACAAAGCCGGTCACGCGTCGAAACGCTGGAAGCCGAACTGACGGCGTTGAACGCGAAGCAGACCGATCGCGGCATGGTCGTCACGCTGGGTGGGGTGCTGTTCTACAGCGGCAAGTCGGATCTGCTGTCCAGCGGATCGGCCGACATGATCCGGCTGGCTGACTTCTTCAAGCGCAATCCTCAGCGCAGCGCCACGATCGAGGGCTATACCGACAGCGTAGGCTCGGCCGCAAGCAACCTTTCGCTGTCCGGGCGCCGCGCGAATGCGGTCATGGCCGAACTGGTCAAGCTCGGTGTGGCGTCCGATCGGCTGAGCACGCGCGCGTTCGGCGAAGAGCAGCCGGTGGCCGGCAACGACACGGCTGCCGGCCGCCAGATGAACCGGCGCGTGGACATCGTTTTCGGCCCGCCGCCGAGTGGCGTGTCGAGCAGTCAATAAGCTGGCGATGGTACGCACGGGCGCCGGTCGGCTGCCGCAAGGCAGCCAACTTGCGAGCGCCCATGCCGAAAGCCGGACTGATGCCCCGTCGCGAGGCGTAAAATCAGCGCACAGCCGCGAGCCAACCACCACCGGACCATCGATGCAAAGCGATTCAGGAGACGTCCGGACTGCGGGATCTCATCAGGCGGATGCCGCCGACCCGACGCGTCCGTCCTCTTCGCAGCTCGATGCGACGGTGGCTACATGGCAGACGCTGCACGCAAGTCTTTCCCCCATCATCGGCCAGCGCGGTGTTGCCGCGCTCATCAGGCGCAGCCTTTACCTGACGCGTGATGCCCATCCCTGGCTGTCTCCGGTCTGCGACACCGCAGCCGGACAGGATCTGCTGGCTCCGCTGAGCAGTGCATTGCTGCTGCAGACCGAGCCGGAAGCCATCGCAGCCCACGGCGCACTGCTTGGCAACTTCCGTGATCTGCTTGCCACACTCATCGGCGAATCACTGACCGAGAGGTTGCTGCGACCCGCACTCGACCACACTTCCAGCGGCCCCACCGCACAGGACATCACGCCATGACCACCGGCAAAGCAAGCATCAATCGCCTGAAGACAGGTGTTCCAGGGCTGGACGAAGTGCTCGGCGGCGGGCTGCCGGAGTTCTCCTGCAATCTGATCGCCGGCCCACCGGGCTGCGGCAAGACCACGCTGGCGCACCAGATCATGTTCGCACTGGCCACGCCCGAGCGGCCGGCGATCTATTTCACCGTGCTGGGCGAGCCGCCGCTGAAGATGCTGCGCTATCAGCAGCAATTCGATTTTTTCGAACTGGACAAGCTGAACCGCTCGATCCGCTTCGTGAACCTGGCCGACGACGTCGCCTGCGGCAATCTCGACAAGGTACTCGACCACATCGTGGCCGAGGTCGAAGCGCGCGGACCGGGGCTGGTGTTCGTCGATTCCTTCCGCTCGGTCATCCTGGCAAGCCAGAATGACGGCACATCGTTCATCACGCTGCAGCACTTCATCCAGAACCTCGGCGTATTGATGACGAGCTGGCAGGCCACCACCTTCCTGATCGGCGAGTACTTCTCCGACTGCGATCCGAATCCGATCTTCACCGTCGCGGACGGACTGATCTGGCTGCGCCAGAGCGTCGAGCGCAACTCGATGGTGCGCAAGATGGAGGTCATGAAGATGCGCGGTCAGCCCTCGCTGCCCGGCCTGCACACATTCCGCATCAACAGCAGCGGCATCCATGTGTTCGCGCCGCCCCAGCTGACGAGCGCGCTGCGCGTCGACCGCACGGCGGCCGGTGCCGCGCGGGTGGGCCTGGGCGTGCCGGGTCTCGATGAAATGATGGGCGGCGGCCTGCCGCGCGGCTTTTCGCTGCTGGTCGCCGGACCCTCCGGTTCCGGCAAGAGCATTCTGGCTGCGGCCTTTCTGGCCGAAGGCGCGCGCCATGGCGAAACATCGGTCATTGCCGCCTTCGAACAACGGGCGCGGCTGACGCACGGCTCCGTGCTCGCCCCGCTGATCAAGTCGGGCCGCATCGGCGTGGTCGACAGCAGCGCGCCCGGTGTGTCGGTGGATGAAATCGCCCGCCTGCTGATCACCGAAATCGAGCGGCTGCAGGCGACCCGTGTGGTCATCGATTCGCTGTCCGGGTTCGAACTGGCGCTGGCACCGACCTTCCGCGCCGATTTCCGCGAATCGCTGTCGCGCCTGGTGTCGGCGCTGGCCGCCACCGGTGTCACCGTGCTGATGACGTCGGAACTGGAAGACCGCTACAGCGACCTGCGCTTCAGCCCGTATGGCTCGGCCTTCCTGACCGATGCCATCATCGTGCAGCGCTATGTCGAAATGGACAGTCAGCTCAAGCGTGTGATGGCGGTGGTGAAGGTGCGCGGCAGCGCGCACTCGAACGAGCTGCGTCAGTTCACCATCGTCGATGAAGGCATCTGCATCGGCGAGCGGATCAACGGTCACGAAGGCCTGCTGGGTGGTCAGCCGGCGCGGCAGAACTCGGGCAATTCCGCCGGATCGGCAGCACAGGCAGCGCCAACCTGACTCGCCACGGCGCGCTCGGGTCATCATGAACAACCTGCCACCGGACGACGAGTTGCCCGGCGCTTCAGCCGGTGCGACCGCCGCGCAGTTCGAGGCCCATACCCGCGCGCTGAAAGCGGAACTGACGCGCCTGCAGCGCGAACTCGACGACCTGAAGCATGGCTTCAATGCGACGCAGGCCGCCGACCTGCTCGAAGCGAACGAAAACCTCGTGCTTGCCGCACTGCAGGCGGAGGCGATTGCCGAAAGTGCCACGCTGACGCTGGACGAACTGGCACGCAACAGCCAACGCGATCCGCTCACCGGCACGCCCAACCGCGGTCTGATGAACGACCGTCTGGACAGCGCGATCACGCTGGCCCGGCGGCGCGGCACGCATATCGCGGTGCTGTTCGTCGACCTCGACTACTTCAAGCCGATCAACGACACGCTGGGGCATCCGGTCGGCGATGCCGTGCTGTGTCAGGTCGCGCGCCGTCTGGAGAGCGTGGTGCGCGACTCCGACACCGTCAGCCGCTACGGTGGCGACGAATTCCTGGTACTGCTGGCAGAAGTGAACCAGGCGTCCGATGCCGCCCAGATCGCCGCCAAGATGCTGGCGTCGCTGGGCGAGCCCTGCCATGTCGGAGACCTCTTGCTGCGCCTGTCGGCCAGCATCGGCATTTCACTGTTTCCGCAAGATGGTGAAGACGTCGCCACCTTGATCGACCGCGCCGACGTCGCCATGTATCGCGCCAAGCGTGAAGGCGGTGGCTGCTTCGACTTTCACCGCGAAGACATCGCGCGCGCAGTCGGGCTGGAGGCGCGCGTCGGTCCCGTTCAGCCGCTGCCGATATCGCATCGCGAATTCGTGCTGGCCGAGCGTGAAATGCATGTGCGCAACCTGCGCGAAGCGAACGAGAATCTGACGCTTGCGCTGCTGGCCGCACAGGCGCTCGACGAACAGGCCGACCAGATGCGCTCGCAGCAGATCCGCTTTCTGGCCATGGTGGCCGAAAATCTGCGCAAGCCGCTGCAGCCGATCCGTACGGCGGCAGAGATGCTCAGCCGCGCACCGAACGACGAAGCACTGCGCGCCCGGCTGCCGGCCATCATCAAGCGGCAGGTCCGCCGCATGTCGCGACTGGTCGATGACCTGGTCGCGGCCGGCCCGCCCGGCGCCGCCGATGTCATGTGCGAACTGCGCCGGATCGATCTGATGGCGGTACTGGGTGAAGCGTCCGACCAGGCACGCCGCGCGCTCGATGGCCGGCGCCAGCGCCTGGTAACGTCGTGGCCGGCCGATCTGCCGCCGGTGCGCGGTCAAGCGGTACGTCTGATCGGCATCATCGCCCGGCTGCTCGAGAATGCGTCCAGTCATTCGGCCGACGGCAGCGAAATCCGCCTTTCAGTCGATATCGTCGATGGATGGGCGCACATCACGGTGTCGGACGACGGCGCAGGCATCGCAGCCGACGCGCTGCCCGCGATCTTTGCGGCCGCTGCATCGAGCGTGCCATCGGCGCGACGCAGCGGCATGGCCTTGCACAGGCTGCGCGATCTGGTCGAGGCGCAGGGTGGCAGCCTGTGCGCCAGCAGCGCAGGACCCGGTCTTGGCAGCCGGTTCTCGATCAGCCTGCCGCAGGACGCGCAGGTGGTCGACGAGGCGAACGGATGAATGCGGTCAGTGCGCGGGCGTTGCGGCCGACCCGGTCGCGCGCGGCGGTGCCGCCGGTATGACTTCCACGGCCAGCGCAGCGCCCAGCAGGAATATCTGGCTCGAGCCGTAGAACCAGATCAGCAGCGCAGCGAAAGAGCCTGCCGCACCGAGCGCCGATTCGGTCGCCGTGGTCGCGATGTACAGCCCGATGGCGTAGCGACCCAGCATGAACAGCATGGCAGCGAAGCAGGCGCCCACGGCCGCATGCAGCCAGGGCATGCGATGGTCCGGCAGCCAGCGCAGCAGGGTGGCGAACAGCAGCGCGATCACGCCGAACGAAAACACCGCTTCGACCACCAGCACCACCGGCAGCAATACCGGCCAGATGTTGGTCACGTGATGCATCGCGACCAGCACCGCCGTCTGCGCGACCAGTGCCACGGCGAGCAGAAAGCCGCCGCCGAGCACGATGCCCAGCGCGAGCAGCCTCACCTGCAGCAGCCGGAGCCAGGAAAAAGGCACCACAGGTTCGCCCAGCATGGCCTGCAGCGCGGCGCGCAGTTCGATGAATACACCGGTCGCACCGATCAGCGTGCCGCCCAGCGCCAGCCAGGGCCCCAGCGAGCCGTTGCCGTCACCGCTCGACCGTTCACTGGCACGCTGCAGCAGGTCGGACACGGTACCCGCTTCGCGCGGACCGATCAGCCCGGACAGCGCATCGATCAGCGCCACCTGCGCACTTTCATCGCCGAGCACCCAGAACATGACGCGCGTCACCACGACGATCAGCGGCGCTATCGCGAACGCTGCGTAGAAAGCCACCGCCGCACCGTAGGTCATGCCGCGCGCGTCGTCATAGCGGCGCAGGGTGGCCAGCGCGATCCGCCATACCTCGGCCAGGCCGCGCGGGCACTTCATGCCGTGACCGCCTGCACCGGCGACCGGGCCGCCGAAGCCAAACTTGCCGCAGCGATCACCAGATGGCGGCTGTGCTCGCCGGCAGTCGCCAGATCCAGCCATTCGCCGACCGCCAGCGGCAGCAGGCCGGCCGCGCGCGCGCCGGCGATATCCGCCAGTGCACCGGCCGCACACACGGTGATGTCATGCCGGCGACCCGCGCGCCGCACGGTGAGCGTCACCTTCGGCCAGTGGCCGGGCAGACGGGGTACGACGCACAGGCTTCCCTGACGCACCCGCAGGCCGCACATCGATTCGATCGCGGCGTGGTGCATCCAGGCGGCCGAGCCGGTGTACCAGCTCCAGCCGCCGCGTCCGGCATACGGCGGCTGGGTGTAGATGTCGCCCGCCATCACGTAGGGCTCGAGTCCGTAGGCGGCGCTCCGCGCCTCGTTGTCCGCCCGGTGCGCCGGGCTGAGCCCGGTGAAGGTTCGCCATGCGGCATCGACATCTCCCAGTTCGGCCTGCGCCATCAGTGCCCATACCGCGGCATGCGCATACTGCCCGCCATTCTCGCGCACGCCGGGCGGATAGGCCTGGATGTAGCCGGCATCCGGCCGGGCATGCTGCAACGGCGGATCGAGCAGGCGCACCAGACCGTTCGTCTCATCCGTCAGCAGGCGGCCGACCGATGCCATCGACGCCTGCTGCTGCGCCGGTGTGGCGACGCCGGACAGCACGCCCCAGGCCTGCGCGATGAGATCTATTCGGCATTCTTCGTTGCGGCGCGAGCCCAATGGCGTGCCGTCGTCGAAGAAGGCGCGCACGAACCATTCGCCGTCCCACGCCGCGCCGCGCAGCGCATCGCGCCAGCCGGCGGCAGCCAGCTGCCAGCGTTCGGCACGGCCGGTTTCGCCCTCGGCGTGCGCGAGCACGCTGAAGCGGGCCACCACCTGACACAGGAACCAGCCCAGCCAGACCGACTCGCCACGCCCTTCATGGCCGACCCGGTTCATGCCGTCATTCCAGTCGCAGGTGCCGATCAGCGGCAACCCGTGCGTGCCGACCGCAAGACTGCAGTCGATGGCCCGTGCGCAGTGTTCGTACAGCGACACCGGCTGCGTGCCGATGCGCGGCACGTAGTAGGCGTCCTCCGCGCCTTCGGGTATCGGGTCGCCTTCGAGGAAGGGCACCAGCTCGTCGAACACCTCGACGTCGCCCGTGACCTCGATGTAGCGGGCCGCGGCGAACGGCAGCCACAGGCGGTCGTCGGAACAGCGGGTACGCACGCCGGCGCCGGTCGGCGCATGCCACCAGTGCTGCACGTCGCCTTCGGCGAACTGGCGCGATGCCGACAGCAGCAGCTGGGCGCGCAGCAGCGCCGGCGCGGCGACGCACAGTGCCATCGCATCCTGCAGCTGGTCGCGAAAGCCGAACGCGCCACCGGCCTGGTAGAAGCCGGCGCGCGCCCACAGACGGCAGGCCACCGTCTGGTAGGGCAGCCAGCGATTCACCATCACATCGAACAGCGGGTCGGGACTGCTCACCGTCACCGCGTCGAGCAGGCTGTTCCACCGGGCACGCACCGCCTGTTCGCGCTGCACGGCACCCTGCTCCGCCGCAGTGCGCGCCAGCATGCCCGCGGCACGCGGCGATTCGCCGTGTCCGAGCAGGAAGACATGCGTGGACGACTCGCCCGGCGCCAGATTGACCGTCACCGACAGCGCGGCGCACGGATCGACGCCGATGGCGTCCTGCGCACCCAGCCGATCCGGCATGACCGGCCGGCCGTCCGGGCCGAACAGTTCGCGCCGGTCGCAGGTCCAGTCCGCCAGCGTGGCGACGCCCGGCCTGCCATCGGCGCCCTCGCGCTGGAGCACGACAAAGGCGGTGCTGTTGCCGAAGCCGGCATGGCCATCGCACTGGGTCGCCAGAAGTGCATCGATCTGGCGCGCCGAGGCGTCCGGTAACGCCAGCCGCGCGAACGCCGTGCGCACCGACTGGCGGTCGCTGCGCAGCGCACCGATCACCCACTCGAACACGCCGATCAACCGCAATGACTGCGCACGCGCGCCGCGGTTGGCGAGCACGATGCGCACCTGCTTGACCGATGCGTCCGGGTCGACGCACCAGGTCGCCTGCACGTCGATGTCGCCGCGCCGGTGACGCAGCGTCGTCAGGCCCTGCCCGTGTTCGATGCGATAGGGCACGTCGGCGGCAGCGGCACCGGCGCCGACGCTCCAGAGGTCGCCGCTGCGCAGGTCCTGCAGATGAAAGGTTTCGCCGCCCGCATCGCCGACCGGGTCGTTCGACCAGCCGGTGAGCTGGTTCAGCCGGCTGTTGCCGGCCCAGGTGTAACCGGTGCCGACTTCCGACACCTGGCTGCCGAAATCCGGATTGGCGAGCACATTGATCCACGGCCGCAGCGTGCGGTGCGCATCGGTCACGGTGAAGCGGAAATCGCCGCTTCCAGCATCGAACACACCCTTCGGCGGCAGACCGACGGCACCCTGACGCGCCGCCGGCAGCGCGGTCGCCGGCTGTTCGGCGCGCGCGTCGAGCGCGCTGTCATGCCAGTCCACCAGATCCTGCACGTGATGCGACAGCGGCCGGCCATCGGCATGCAGACTGGCCCTGGCCAGCGCGGCCAGCGCAGCCCGCTCGGCGGGCGACAGCTCGTCGGCGTACATCAGATACAGGCCGCAGGCGCGTGCCGGCGCAGTCGCGACGACCTCGGCCGCGTAACGCTCGCGCAGCGCGGCCAGCTCGGCCTGCAAGGGCATCAGGTAAGAGTGGGCCTCGCCGTTGAGCACCACCAGATCGCAGGTCAGGCCGCCCCATGACCACCAGCGCAGCGCCTGAAACAGCGAGCGCAGCATGCGCACACCCTGCACCGCGCTGGCGTGCACCACGATGATCGGCCGGTCACCCGACATGCCGAGCCGCCACAACGTGCGTCGGTCATGCAGTGCGCCGCCCGCCGGCGCTTCGAGCGGTGCCGGACGCGACATCAGCAGTACCAGTGTCGTCGTCAGCAACTGGATGGCGGCGCGATCGTCGGCATTGACCCGCATCTCGCGCAGCCGGATGCTCGCAAACGTGCCGGACATCAGCGACGAGCGTTCGACCATGGCGTCCTGCCGGTACCGCTCGACCAGTGCCTGCAGCGTGTCATGCGCATCCGCTGCCGCCGTGCCGACGGTGAGTGACGCCATGCCGTGCGCCGGCAGGCTCAGGCGCATCGACAGCGACGCCAGCGGATCGAGGCCGGTCACGCAGTCCTGTTGCGGTCCGGGCTGTGTGGCAGACGGATCCGCCGCCGCGCCGTAATCCGCGCGCGGCTGTGCGGCGTCGCGATGACGACCGAGCCAGCGCGCGCGATCGGTCTGCACGCAAACCGACTTCAGGTGCGGGTCGGCATGCGCGATGAAATGCACCGCGTGCAGCCCGGCTTCGGTCGACAGCCGCGGCTTGCGCGAAAAGTAGGCGGCACGGCTGGCGCCATCCCAGCTCGCCTGAACGAACAGCTTGGCAAAGGCCGGATGCATTTCATCGGCGCGCGCTTCGGACAGCGACACCTCGAACATCGACATCAGTTCGACCTCCATCGGCTCCGACGAGGTGTTCCACAGCTCGATGCGGCGCAGCTCGACGTCGTCTTCCGGACTGACCCACACGGTGCAGCGGGTGCGCAGGTCGGCCCACTGCGCGTCGAGACAGACGCGGTCGCTGTGGAAGGTGGCGCTGTAGTCGGCCAGCGGATCGGC
This sequence comes from Methyloversatilis sp. RAC08, assembly GCF_001713355.1. Taxonomy (NCBI): domain Bacteria; kingdom Pseudomonadati; phylum Pseudomonadota; class Betaproteobacteria; order Nitrosomonadales; family Sterolibacteriaceae; genus Methyloversatilis; species Methyloversatilis sp. RAC08. The sequence continues at coordinate 390,262 of NZ_CP016448.1, forward strand.
CGCCGGATGCTGCGTGATCGACACCGGCGCGGCCTGCGGTGCTCGCCGGAGATAGAAGAAGGTGCCGTAGGCATCGCGCAGCGCGTCGTCGCGCCAGCGCGACACGTCGGCCGTGCCGAAGCGGCTCCAGCCGGCGCCGTTGGCACGCAGCGCGACCGAATAGCGACCGTTCGACAGCAGATGCGTCGGCTGTAGCGCCGAGGCCCCCGGTGTGAGCAGGCGGGTCACGCCGGGCAAGGTATCGCGCCGGTCGTTGCGCGTCGGCGCCGGCGGCGGCGCGAGCAGTCGCGACACTTCGCGCGGCACGCGCTCCTGCAAGAGCGAGGCGACGGCGTCGATGCGCGGCTCGGCCATGCACCAGCGCCGGGGTGCGCCGTCGAGCAGCAGATTGGCGAGTGCAACGATGGTCATGCCCTGATGGTGAGCCATGAAGGTACTGACCACCGTGTAGGCGCTGCCGCCGGTCTGGCGGTCGGCCACATAGTCCAGCGCCTCGGCGAAGCCCATGTCGCTGCGGGCATTCAGGCCTTCCATCCGGCGCAGGTTGTCGATGGCGGCTGCCGGTTCGAACATGGCCGCCAGCGCCGTCGCATAGGGCGCGACGACGATTTCGTCGGCCGGCGTGCGGCGCAGCGCAAGGCGCGGAACGCCCTGCGGAGAATACTGGTAGGCCAGCGTGTGGTCGCTCGCGGCATAGGCCGATTCGGACAGTCCCCACGGCACGCCGTGGGCGCGCCCGAACGCCCGGTGCTCGCGCACCGCCGCCTGCGCGGCACTGGCCAGCGCACTGCCCGGCAATTCGTCGAGCACCAGCGACGGCATCAGGTATTCGAACATCGACCCCGACCACGAGCGCAGACCCGCTTCACTGCCGGTCGCGAAGAACGGTCGCCCGAGCGCCGCCCAGTGCTTCACCGGCACGTCGCCCTTGGCGATCGCCCACAGGCTGGCCAGCCGCGCCTCGGACGCGAGCAGGTCGTAATAGCTCTTGTCCAGCGTCTGTTCCTCGACCAGATAACCGATGTGGAACAGGCGTCGGCGTTCGTCGTACATGAAGGCGAATTCCGCTTCGAGCGCCAGCCGGCGGCACTGCGCCGCCAGCGCGACCAGGCGCAGCGGTGCGTTGCAGGCGCGGTCGGCGTCGTCTGCCGGTCGCACCGCCAGCGCATCGCAGGCGCCGGCCAGCGCGATCAGATGACCGCACAGATTGCCGCTGTCCACCACCGACACATAGGCCGGCGCCAGCGGCACCAAGCTTTGCGTGTCGTACCAGTTCAGGAAGTGGCCGCGGTGTCGCGGCAGCACGGCCAGCGTGGCCAGCGTGCGTTCGCAGCGGGTCAGCAGCTCGAGCGTGCTGATCCAGCCGAAACGCCGTGCGCAGGCGGTCGACAGCAGGTAGAGGCCGATATTGGTCGGCGAGGTGCGCTGCGCAACCATCGTGTAGGGCACGGTCTGCACATTGTCCGGCGGCAGATAGTTGCTGGCCGGACCGACATGGCGCTCGAACAGGCGCCAGGTATGGCGCGCCACATCCAGCAGGTAGGCGCGATCGCCGCCGGCCATCCGGTAACGATGGCGGTGCGCCGATGCGCGGCTGGCCAGCCCGATCCACAGCGGCGTGCCCGCCCACAGCGCGCACATCGAAAGGGCCAGCCATGGCGACGACGTACCGCGCCACCAGAGCAGCGCGCACACGCCCACCGCCAGCGCACTGACCGGCCAATGCACGCGCCACAGGCCGGTCAGGCTGTGCCGTGCAGCGGACTGCGCGTCGGCGGCGGTGGTCCATTGCAGCAGGCGCCTGCGGCTGATCGCCGTGCGCCACAGCGCGCGCACGATGGCGTCGCACAGGTGCAGCGCATTGCGCAGCAGCAGCGCCAGATTCCACAGCATGCCGCCGAGCGCGCGACCGATGTCGACCAGCCCCTGATGATAGAAGTGGCGCAGCGCGAGGTCGTCACGCGCCGGCGCCATGCCGGCCAGTGCACCGAGCAGCGGGCCACCGCCGAACGCGGCAGCCATCAACGCGAGCACGCCCCATGGCGACAGCAGATCGCTGCCCAGCGCGACCAGCAGCAGCACGACCGAGAACGGCGCCACCAGCGAACGGCGCAGGTTGTCGATCATCTTCCAGCGGTTGATGGCATTCAGGTCGAAGCGTCGCGCACGCCACAGCAGCGGCCACAGCTGCCAGTCGCCGCGCGTCCAGCGGTGCACGCGCGATGCCGCAACGTCGGCGTGCATCGGTGCGTCCTCGATCAGCGTGATGTCGCTGACACCGCCGCAGCGCGCAATCGAACCTTCGATCAGGTCGTGACTGAGCACCTGGCCTTCGGGCAGTCGCCCCGACAGCACGGCCTGCATCGCCTTGACGTGAAACAGCCCCTTGCCGGTGAACGTGCCTTCGTCGAACAGGTCCTGATACAGCTCGGAGGTTTCGGCGCTGTACGGATCGACACCGCAGCGCCCGGCGAACAGCGTGTGGAAGGGCGTGGCATGCAGCGGTGATGGCAGCGGCGTGACGATGCGCGGCTGCAGCACCGCATAGCCGGCGATGACGCAGCCGCGCGCGGCATCGACCCGCGGCCGGTTCAGCGGATGCGCCGCGACACCGACCAGTTCGCGCAAGGCCCCCGGCGGCAGCAGGGTGTCGCTGTCGAGCGTGACGACAAAGGGGGTGTCGGGCGCCGGTTTCGAGCGCGGCCCAAGATCGACGAAGCCCGACAGCCCGCCCGCCAGCAGGTCGATCAGTTGTTCGAGCTTGCCGCGCTTGCGTTCCCAGCCCATCCAGCACTGTTCGGTATCCGACAAGCGCCGGTCGCGATGCAGCAGCAGGAAGCGGCGCTGGCGCGCGCCCTCATCGACGGCGTCGGGCGGATAGAGCGCTTCGAGCCGGTCGATCTCCGTGACGGCGGTCGCCAGCAGTGCGGCGTCCGACCCGATGTGCGCGCCCGCCGCATCGCTGAAATCGGTGAGCAGCGCGAACTGCGCATGCGGCTCGCGGTTCGCCAGATGATGGCGTTCGAGCTGGCGCGCCAGCGCACGTATCGCGGTGGCGGACGACAGCATGGCCGGAATCACGACCAGCACGCGCAGCGTAGGCGGAATGCCGGCGAGCAGCGCCAGCCGGGGCAGGCGGCGCGGCGGCACCCATTCGCTGATGAGCCGGTTGAGCACGGCGATCACCGCCTCGCTCGCCGGCAGCAGCGCCAGCAAGGCCAGCAGCGCCCACACCGGCGTCGTGACGGACGCTGCCACGGCGTGCTGCGTGAACGCCAGCGCAAGCAGCACACTGCCGACGCCCAGCAATGCGAGATAGACCGGCACTGCATACTGGTTGCGCAGGTCACCGAAGCCGGACAGCACGGCCGGACGCAGGCCGAGCGACCGGCGCATCGCACCCGTCCCCCCGCCGCGCAACCAGAAGCTCGGCGACTCGATCGGTGCCGACGGGTCGAGCTGCGGGTCGCTGACCGGGACACGCATGTGCTCCAGCAGCCGCTCCGCCACCGCCAGTTCGCTGTGCCCGCTCGCGCGCGCCAGCCGCTCTATGGCATGCAGCGTGGCGTCCTGCGTGTCGTCGCGCTCGGCGCGGAAGGTCGATGAAGCCAGCATCAGCTGCATCAGCATGCTGGTCTGCGCAATCAGCGCACGCCAGTCGGCGTCGCCCAGCATGCGCAGGGAGCCGATGGCGTTGCTGACGCTCAGATTGTCGGCCGCCTCCTCGGCTTGCTGCCTGGCCTGCGCGCTGGCCGGATCGGGCAGCGCGCGCGCCAGCGCTTCGCGTACCGACTCCCGACCGCGCAGCCCGGCTGCCGAGCGCGACCCGGAATCGGAATGCAGCCGCTGCATCACCTGCAGCGCAAACACGGTACCGACGCGGCGCGCCTGCATCAGGCCGAACATCGCGTCGGCATCGATCATGCGGGCATGGCCGCCCGCACGGCCGGTCGCTTCGCGTTCCAGTCCGTCGCACCACAGATTGGCCAGTTCGCGCGCCGCCTTGTCGGCCGCCATGCGCTCGGACAGACGGCGCAGATTCTCGATCAGCACGACGCGCAGCGTGGTCGGCAGGGCCCACAGCTCGCCGAGGTTCAGTTCGCTCGTCTGCTGGTAGGCATTCAGGAATTCGATCAGCAGGTCATCGTTGAAGGCACTGTCGGTGTGCGCGACAAAGGCCCAGGCGACGCCATAGACGCGCGGCAGACCGGCCAGATGATCGCCGACCAGCACCGGCAGGTCGCGGAAGTAGCGCCGCGGCAGACCGTCATGTACCGCCTTGATCTGGGCGGCCACCAGATGGAAGTTGTCCAGCAGCCATTCCCCGGCCGGGCTGACGTGATGGCCGATGCGCTCCTGCAGGCCGATGTAGTGCTGCGCCTCGCGCAGCACCTTCATGTTGTCGTGCAGGCGCGGAAAGAACGCGGTCGAGCGCGGCGCCTTGAGCCGCGCAGTCTGCGCCTCGCCCAGGCTGCGGCCGTGCTGCCGGAAACGTTCGGCGCTGAACAGCTCGCCGCGGATCGGTGACTCGATCACGCCACGCGACGGATCGATCAGGGCGAGCGCCTCGGCGCCGGCATCGGGAATCTGCCGGCGCAGTCGCGCCCGGCTCATGTAGACATCGGCATTGAAACCCTGGGCCGGTCTTACAGCGACAGGCCGGCGAGCAGCAGCGCCGACATCACCAGAAGCAGACTGACAAAGCGCGGTGCCAGGAAGGCGTCGACCGCCTCGGCTGCGCAGCGCACGCGGTGCATCGGTCCGAGTGCCACTGCGCACTGGCTGAGGTGATCATTCAGACGGGTCGGGTCAGGGCTGACGGAATGGAGGGTGTGAGCAGGCATGTGATCTCCCTGGACATGAAGCGATATGAAGGTTCGACCGGGCGCAGCACTGAGGGCTGCGCGGTCGTCGTTGCCGCACGCGGCGGCCGGCGACTCAGTCGCGCGGCTTTCCGGCCCGTCCGGCGACCGACAGCAAGAGCGTTGCCACGGCGCCCAGCGCAGCGGCGAACAGCAAGGATCTGACCGGCTTCTGGCGCACGTAGCCCAGCGTCGAATCGGTGGCCCGTACCGCCTGGTAGCGCAATCGCTGCGAGCCATCGCGCACCGCCGCGACACCGCGATACTTCATTTCGTCGGCGCGATGCGCCAGGCGATCGAATACCGGCGCTGCCTGCAGGCGAGCGCTGTCCACGCGGTCGGCCAGCTGGTCCAGCGTCTGGTGGGCGATCTGGTTCGACGAGCGGACCGCTTCGCCGGCGGTATGCGCGAGCGCATCGGCAAAGCTGTCCGCCGCAGCGCCGAAGCCTTCTTGACGGTCATTCCTGGTGCGATCGTTCATGGGATACCTGCTTTCTCTGATCAGGGGAGGCCAGCGGCCCGCGAACGCCTCATCCACGGCGGACAAGGCCGAACACGAAACTTGCAACGGCAAGCACGATGAAGACGAAGAACAGGATTTTCGCGATGCCGGCCGCACTGGCGGCGATGCCGCCGAAGCCGAACAGCGCGGCGATCAGGGCGATGACGAAGAACACGATGGCGTAATGCAGCATGACGGACCCTCCTCGATGACGATGCGCCCGGCCTCTGCCGGGATGCGGCGCGAAGCCGGGGAAGAAGCGGCTGCGAAGCTCACCTTCCCGAGGACTCCCGCCGCGAGGCCTATTGGGCTCCCTGCCGCCCGTCGCGTCTGTGCGGTGGCGAACGTGGGCCGGGCCGGATGCCCCAGGGGCGGTTCGCATCCAACGTGCAAGGCCCCTAAGTGCTCCACCGCACCGACCGGCCGGATTGCTCGCCCCAGGATTGACCGACGTCGGGTCCCCCCGCCAGGGGCGCCCGGTCCGACGACCGGTTTTGCCCACCCGCGGGCTCTGCCCGCCCGCTGTCCCAGACCGTTTTCGAGGAACCCCATGAACACGGAATCACAGCTGTCAGATGTTGTCGCCCTGCGTAAGCGCGCCCGCAAGCATGTCGAAGATGGCGCCGTCACCGCCGGCTACGACGCCGATCGCGTGCAAGTGCTCAAACTGCTGAACGAGGCGCTCGCCACCGAACTGGTGTGCGTGCTGCGCTACCGGCGTCATCACTTCATGGCCAGCGGCATTCATTCGCAGTCGGTCGCCGGCGAGTTCCTGACGCATTCGAAGGAAGAGCAGGGTCACGCGGACGAACTGGCCGCGCGCATCGTGCAACTGGGCGGTTCGCCCGATTTTTCGCCCGACACGCTGACCGCGCGCAGTCACGCCGAATACGTCGAAGGCGGCACGCTGGCCGAAATGATTCGCGAAAATCTGGTCGCCGAGCGCATCGCCATCGACAGCTATCGCGAATTCATTCTCTATCTGGGCGAGCAGGACCCGACCACGCGTCGCATGCTCGAATCGATACTGGCCGTGGAAGAGCAGCATGCCGACGAACTGGCCGACCTGCTGCAGGGCGTGGCGGTGTAAGGGCCGATGCCCGCGACGCCCTGTACCTGGATGGACACGGGGCCGGGACAGGCAACCTGTCCCGGCCCGCTTTGCAGCCGCGAGGCCGCTGCGTTCAGAGCTTCGAATCGACCGAATACGGGCGGGTACCGTAATAGTCGTGAATCTGCTGCGCCCACGACTGATCGGCCATGTCGGGCCAGCAATCCTGATTGAAACCCGGCGCGCCCTCGAGGCGCTCCTTCGCAACGTCGAGCGTGAAGCGCTTGTTCTCGGTATCGAGCGTCAGCGCGCCCCACGGCACGGCGAACAGCTTGTCGCCGATGCCGAGAAATCCGCCGAACGACATCACGGCGCAACTGACCTTGCTGTTGCGCATGTCGAGCATGATTTCCTGGATGTCGCAGAGGGTCTTTTGAGACTGAATCGTGGTCCACGATTCAGTCTCAAAAGACCCTCAGTCTTCGCCGTCCTTGTTGAACACGTCGTTGCCCATCAGCGTGTCGGTCCCCATCAGGCCGGGCCCGGGGCCGTGGCGCATCAGCGGACCCGGCGTGGCGCCCTCGCCCTTGTACATGCCGTGCTTGTCCCTGTCCTGGTAGCTCATGGTCATTTCCTCTGGTTGATCCTGCTGTGTTGCGTGGTAGAGCCCGGTAAAGGGCTCGTCTTTCGGGTCGCCATAGCCCGCCTTGATGCGGCGGATCAGCCGGCGCACCCTGATGCGGTGCCATCGCAGCCGGTCGGGGTCGAAATGCGGCACCTCCGCGTCGCGCGGCTGGGTGGCATGCAGGGCAACAAGCTGGCTCGGCTGCAAGGTCGGTACCTCCATCAGATCGGTCGCACCGAGGCGTGTGCCGGCGTCCGGGTCAGAAGCGATGCATTGCATGTTGCGCGGGTGGCCAAGCGGGGTCTGTGCGGTGTCGCACCTCCACAACGCGCAGCAAACAGGATGTCGCTATACTTTCATCGCACTTCGACGCCTCGACAGCATGCGGTTGACAACCGCAGCCCCTTTTGTGTCATCCGCGTACTACGGTTTGAACAGGCTTCATGAGCGATCTTGGTTGAGACGCGATCAGGGCCCACACAGGACACGCTGAAGATGCACATGCAAGCTCCCGCTGATTTCGCCCGCAGCAACGAACTGCTCGCCGCACTGCCCGATGCCGAATGGGCACGCTGGCTTCCGAACCTCGAACCGGTCGACATGCCGCTGGGCAGGGTGCTGTACGAATCGGGCACCCGCCTCAGCCATGTGTACTTTCCGGTCACGGCCATCGTGTCGCTGCTCTATGTCATGGAGAACGGCGCCTCGGCCGAGATCGCCGTGGTGGGCAAGGAAGGCCTGGTCGGCGTGTCGCTGTTCATGGGCGGCGAATCGACCACCAGCCGGGCCGTGGTGCAGAGCGCCGGCAAGGGCTATCGGCTGAAGTCCAACCTGATGATGGTGGAATTCAACCGCGCCGGACCGGTGCTGCACCTGCTGCTGCGCTACACGCAGGCGCTGATCACGCAGATGGCCCAGACCGCCGTGTGCAACCGCCACCATTCGCTCGACCAGCAGCTGTGCCGCTGGCTGCTGCTGAGCCTCGACCGGCTGCCGACCAACGAACTGGTGATGACGCAGGAACTGATCGCCAACATGCTCGGCGTGCGCCGCGAAGGCGTGACCGAAGCGGCCGGCCGGCTGCAGGAATGCGGCCTGATCAGCTACCGGCGTGGTCACATCACGGTGCTCGACCGCGCCGGGCTGGAACAGCGCACCTGCGAGTGCTACGCGGTCGTGAAAACCGAGTACGACCGGCTGCTGCCGGCCCTCAAGGCGACCTGAGCGCAGCATCGGGCGACGCAGCGAGCCAGTGCCAGTTGCGTATGTCCGGCAGGTCTTCGCCCTGCTCGGCGATCCACGCCTTGTGGGTGGCGATGCTGGCGCGATGCCTCGCCCTGGCGTCGTCCACCTGATCGGCCAGCCGCGGAATGCGGCAGATCGCATCGAGCGCGAGCTGGTAGCGGTCCATGTGGTTCAGCACCACCATGTCGAATGGCGTGGTGGTGGTGCCCTCTTCCTTGTAGCCGCGCACGTGCAGCTTGCCGTGATTGGTTCGCCGGTACGTCAGGCGGTGGATCAGCCACGGATAGCCATGGAAGGCGAACACGATGGGCGCATCACGCGTGAAAAGTGCATCGAATGCCGTATCGCTCAGGCCATGCGGGTGTTCGGACGCCGGCTGCAGCGCCATCAGATCGACCACATTGACGACGCGGATGCGGATGTCGGGCACGTACTCGCGCAGCAGCATCACCGCGGCGAGGGTTTCCAGCGTCGGCACGTCGCCGGCGCAGGCCATCACCACATCGGGCTCGCGCGCATCGTCGCCGTGCTCAGTGCCCGCCCAGTGCCAGATCCCGGCCCCGACGGCGCAGTGCAGCGCGGCCGCTTCGGCGTCGAGCCACTGCCATTCCGGCTGCTTGCCGGCAATCATCAGATTGACCTGGTTGCTGCTGCGCAGGCAGTGATCGGCGATCGACAGCAGGCAGTTCGCATCGGGTGCGAGGTAGATGCGCACGACGTCCGGGTTCTTGTTCGCGACGTGATCGATGAAGCCCGGATCCTGATGCGAAAAGCCGTTGTGGTCCTGCCGCCACACGTGCGACGTCAGCAGGTAGTTGAGGGACGAGATCGGCGCGCGCCACGGAATGTCGTTGCACACCTTGAGCCACTTGGCGTGCTGGTTGAACATCGAATCGATGATGTGGATGAACGCTTCGTAGCACGAGAACAGGCCATGGCGGCCGGTCAGCAGATAGCCTTCCAGCCAGCCTTCGCACAGGTGTTCGCTCAGCACGTCCATCACCCGGCCATCGGCCGACAGGTCGACATCGACCGACTCGCACTCCGCCATCCAGGCCTTGCCGGTCACGTCGATCACCGCACCGAGGCGGTTCGACGCGGTTTCATCCGGTCCGAACACCCGGAAGTTGCGCGCCGGCAGATTCGCGCTCATCACCTCGGCGAGAAAGCTGCCCAGCACGCTGGTCGCGCTGGCCTGGACCGCGCCGGGCGCAGCCAGTGCCACGGCGAAGTCGCGCCAGGGCGGTATGCGCAGCGGCACCCGCAGCAGGCCGCCGTTGGCATGCGGGTTCGCGCCCATGCGGCGCGCGCCGGATGGCGCAAGGCTGGCAATCTCGCGATGCAGCGTGCCGGCGTGATCGAACAGTTCTTCCGGCCGGTAGCTGCGCAGCCACTCTTCGAGCTGGCGCACGTGTTCCGGCTTGCTGAAATCGGTGATCGGCACCTGATGCGCGCGCCAGGTGCCTTCGGACGGCAGGCCATCAACCTCGGCCGGGCCGGTCCAGCCCTTGGGCGACTCGAACACCAGCATCGGCCAGCGGGGCCGCGGCGGCGGCACCGGGGCATCAACCGCGCGCGCGGCGGTCTGGATGGCACGGATGTCCGCCAGCATGGTGTCCAGCGTGTCGGCCAGCTGACCGTGCATCGTCATCGGGTCATCGCCCGACACGAAATGCGGCGCGTAGCCGTAGCCGCGCAGCAATTCGGTCAGTTCATCGCGGCCGATGCGCGCCAGTACCGCCGGATTGGCGATCTTGTAGCCATTCAGGTGCAGGATGGGCAGCACCGCGCCGTCGCGTGCCGGATTCAGGAATTTGTTGGAGTGCCAGCTGGCGGCCAGCGCGCCGGTCTCCGCCTCGCCATCGCCGATGACGCAGGCGACGATCAGCCCGGGATTGTCGAAGGCGGCGCCATAGGCGTGCGCCAGCGAATAACCCAGCTCGCCACCTTCGTGGATCGAGCCCGGCGTTTCCGGCGCGACATGGCTCGGAATGCCGCCCGGCCATGAGAACTGGCGGAACAGCGCCTGCATGCCGGCACGGTCCTGCGTGATCGCCGGCCAGATTTCGCCGTACGAGCCTTCCATATAGGTCGACGCGACCAGCGCCGGTCCGCCGTGCCCCGGACCGATGATGTTGATCAGGTCGAGGTCGTGCTCCTTGATCAGCCGGTTCAGGTGTACATAAAGAAAATTCAGCCCGGGCGTGGTGCCCCAGTGGCCGAGCAGGCGCGGCTTGATGTGTTCGCGCGTCAGCGGCATTTCGAGCAGCGGATTGGCGCGCAGATAGATCTGTCCGACCGACAGGTAGTTGGCGGCACGCCACCAGGCATGCATGCGGGCCAGCAGTGCGTCGCGCGGTGCGCGTTCCAGCAGGGCGGCGGTCAAGAGACGGCCACCCGGGGCATGAGGACGGGGCCGGGGCTGGCGCGACTGTCGATGCGCTTGAGCAGTTGCCGCCAGGCCTTGGCGAACGAGCCCACGCCATCGCGCTGAAGTCGGTCTGCGAGCAGTGCGACCTTCACGCCTGCGACGTCGATGCGCGCGATCACCGCATCGCAGTCGCCGCCGTCGTCCGGCATGGCGGGCTGCGGCCGGCCATGATCGGCGAACGCGAGCAAGGTCGCTTCGGGCAAGGTGTTGATGCTGCCGGGCGCGATCAGCGCATCGACATACAGGGTGTCGGCTACGGCCGGATCCTTGCTGCCGGTGCTGGCCCACAGCAGGCGCTGTGGCAGGGCACCGCTCGCCACTGCAGCCTGCCAGCGCGGCGATGCCTGCGTATCGACATGGCTGCGCCAGACCTGGCGGGCGACGGCGATGCCGAGCCTGTTCTGCAGCGACACCGAAATCACGCTGTTGGCCGCCACATCCCAGCGGCTGACGAACAGCGATGCCACGGTGGCGATTTTCGGATCGAGCCCGGCCGCGATGCGCCGCTCGATGCCGCGCAGGCAGGCGTCGTTGGCGGCCAGATACTGCTCGCGCGAAAAGAGCAGCGTCACGTTGACCGGAATGCCGGCGAACACGGTCTGTTCGATGGCCGGCAAGCCTTCCGGCGTACCCGGAATCTTCACCAGCAGATTGGCGCACGCCGCGTCGGCATGGATCTGCCGCGCCGCGGCGACCGTTGCAGCACTGTCGGCAGCGAGCAGCGGCGACACCTCCATCGACACCCAGCCGTCGGCATGACCGCTGGCGTCGAAGCAGGGTTGCAACAGCGCCGCCGCGCGCCGGAGGTCGGCCAGCGCCAGCCCGGCAAACAGCGCTTCGCCGGACAGGCCGTCGCGCGCAGCGGCGCGGATGTCTTCGTCGTAGGCACTCCCCTCACCCAGCGCAGCGTCGAAAATGGCCGGATTCGACGTCAGACCGGTGATGGCGTACTGCTCGATGTAGCGCGCCAGCCGGCCGTCATCGATCAGGCCGCGGCTGATGCTGTCCAGCCAGAGACTCTGGCCGGCGTCGCGCACGTGCTGTAGTGCCGTCATGCAGGCTCCCCCGTTGATCACTTCGGCCTGCCGGGCAAGGCTTCCCGACAGCACTCGTTCGGGCCAGCCTGCGCGGACTGCACTGGCTGGTCTGTGCGCTGACGCACCCGCAGCGATGCGCTGCGGGCGGCGGCTTCATGCGGCTCAGGCGGCGATGGTGATGTGGTCGACCACCTTGTTCACGCCGGCCGCGCTCCATGCGGCACGCCGCGCCAGTTCACGCTCCCCAGCGCTCGCAACCTGACCGGTCAGCGTGGCCTGCGACCCCTTCACGGCGACATCGACAGGCGTGGCGCCGGCACTCGCGCAACGCTTCAGTGCAGCGGCGATGTCCGACTGCACCGTGTCGTTGCACGAGCGCGGCGTGAGCACCAGATTGTTGCTGACGTCGGTCACGCCCTGCAGCCGGCTCACGGCAGCGTTGGCGGCATCGATCTGGTAGGCCCAGACCACATCGCCGTTGAGCGACATCATGCCGTTGTCGACCTTGACCTTGATCGAACCCTTCGGCAGACCGGCCATCCAGTACAGCGCGATCTCGGCATTGCGGGCCACTTCGGTGTCGTCCCGACCTTCGCCCTTGGCCAGTTCGACCTTGATTTCGGACACCAGCGATGCGACGCCCGATACGCGCTGTGCGGCGCACCCGGCGTGCCACTTGTCGGCAAACGTGGTCGTGTGGCCGCCCAGCGTCACGACGCCGTCCTTGACGCGCACGCTGACGTCATCCGCCTTGATCGACGGATCCCAGCTCAGTTCGGCCTGCACGTCGGCCAGCAGTTGCGCATCGGTCTTCTTGTTGGCGTTCTTCATGTTGTTGTCTTTCCTCGTTGTTCGAGCGAGGACTGTGGGCGTGCCGCGGACCGGTGTATGTACGGCGGCACGCATATCGGGCCGGCTCGTGTCACCACGGGCACTGTTCGCCAGCGCACGGAAACACGCCGTGGCACGCGTCATGCTTCGCCCCGGGTGGTGCTGTAAACAATGCGTTGCTCGCCATCCGCCGTGTTTCCCTCTTTCCGACAACCTCCCGGGTCGCGCACGCGACCCCACCCCGCGGAGCCCGCACCATGATCCGCATCGAACTGCAGATTGAACTGAACTACCAGATCGACTTCCAGGGCGCCGACTTCGTTTTCAACATCCATGTCGCGCAAACTGCCAGTCAGACCGTGTCGGGCGAAACCCTGACGCTGAGCCAGGCGGTCGAGCCGCACATCCACGCCGATCCGCTGACCGGCAACCGCTACATGCGGCTGCGCGCCGAACCCGGGCCGCTCACCGTTTCATACCAGGCGACCGTCGATCTGGTGCATCACTGGGCCGACCCGGCACAACTGGCCGAAGTGCCGGTGCACCGCCTGCCGCCCGAAGTCATGGGCTACATCTACCCCAGCCGCTATTGCCAGTCCGACCGGCTGATCCGGCTGGCGACGCGCGAATTCGGCAGCATGTGGCAGGGCCACAGCCGCGTGCAGGCGATCCGCGACTGGGTGCTGAGCCACGTCGCCTTCACGTCGAACAGCTCGAATTCGAGCACGTCCGCGGTCGACACCGTGATCGAACGCGTCGGCATCTGCCGCGATTTCGCCCACCTGATGATCGCGCTGTGCCGCGCCATCAACATTCCGGCCCGCTTCGTGACCGGCACCGACTACGGCGCCGACCCGATACTCGGCCCGCCGGACTTCCATGCCTATGTCGAGGTGTATCTGGGCGACCGCTGGTACATCTTCGATCCGTCCGGCACCGCCATCCCGATGGGACTGGTGCGCCTGGGCACCGGCCGCGACGCCGCCGACGTCGCCTTCGCCACGATTTTCGGTGGCGTGCTGTCGCAAGCCCCGTTCATCCGCGCCACCGCAATCGACGATCCGTCGCGAAACATGATGCTGCCGCAGCACTGCAGCGAAGCACTGTCGACCGACGGCATCCGCTGAACGCAGGCCGGGCCCCGCACCGCGATCCGGACATCGCCAGGGGCGTAGGCCGGCAAGCGCGCTGCTTACCTTTGTGGGAGCGGCGGCCTCGCCGCGATACTCACTTTGCAATGCGACCATCAAGGCACTGATCGCGGCGGGGCCGCCGCTCCCACAGGGGTTGCTCCCTCAGGGCGTTGCTCTCTTTGTGGGAGCGGCGGCCTCGCCGCGATACTCACTCTGCAATGCGACCATCAAGGCACGATCGCGGCGGGGCCGCCGCTCCCACAGGCCGCCGCTCCCACAGAGGCCGCTCATGCTGCGGCCTGTAACCGATCATTGCGGCGCTGCGCACCGATCGGCTTGATCAGCGCAGCGGCGAGTGACTCCAGGCGCCCATCACCAGCAGGTCCATGGCCTCGTTCGCGGCGTACTGCGCAATCACCTGTTCCGGGTCGCCCGGAATGATGCGGCCGCTCGCGGTCAGGCCGCCGGCGCTCAGCGTGGCGCAAGCCTGGTCGATATCTTTCGGTGCCCCCGGACGCTCGGGACCGGACATCAGCACATGCACGTCAAGACCGCGCAACAGCGGACTGGCGGCCAGCATGTCGATGCCGCGCCGGGTGATGCCGCCGCCGTCGTAGGCCACCAGCACCTTCTGCGGCGCACGGAACGCGTCGGTGACGGTGAGGATGGGCCGTGTCAGCGCACGCACCACACGTTCGACATTGCGGCCGAGGTCGCGCTGTGTGGTCGCTGCCGATTCACCGCGCCGGCCGATCACCAGCAGGCGAACGTCCTGCTGCTGTTCGACCAGTGTTTCCTCCAGTTCGCCATAACGCTGGCGGGTGTCGATGCAGCCGGCACCCGCACCGGCGGCACGCTCGCGCAGCCGGTTCAGGAACACGCGCCCCTGCTCGCGCGCGGCGCGGGCAAAGGCGGCGTCGTGTTCGCTCAGTTCGGTGAGCAACGCCTCCTGCGCGCCGACGCCGATACTGCCGCTGTGATCCTTGCCCGAGCCGCGCTCGGGGTGGCGGTCGATCACATGCAGGAATTCCAGCGGCGCGTCGAGCCGCTGTGCCGCCCACGCGGCGTAGTCGGCGACATGGTCGGCCCAGGGCGACTGGTCGACGCAGGCGAGCACCTTGTTGTCCATATTCATGATCAGTGACCTCCCATCAGCATGTCGGCGCCATCCTTGTCATGCACGGCGAACCGGTCCACCAGCGTGGCGCTGGCTTCGTTCATGCCGATCACCTCGACGTCGGTGCCTTCGCGACGGAACTTGATCACCACCTTGTCGAGCGCGCTGATCGCGGTGATGTCCCAGAAATGCGCGCGGCTGACGTCGATGCGCACGCGATCGATCACTTCGCGGTAGTCGAAGGCCGCAACGAAGCGGTCAGCCGAAGCGAAGAACACCTGGCCACTGATTAGATACGTACGTTCACGACCTTCGTCGCCGGTCTGCGACGTGATGTGCAGGATGCGACCGACCTTGTGCGCGAAGAAGAAGCCCGACAGCAGCACGCCGACCAGCACGCCCTGCGCGAGGTCGTGCGTCAGCACGGTCATCACCGTAGTCGCGACCATCACCACACTAGAACTGGCCGGGTGCTCGCGCAGGTTGCGCAGCGAGCTCCAGCTGAAGGTGCCGATGGACACCATGATCATCACCGCCACCAGCGCCGCCATCGGGATGCGCGCCACCCAGTCGCCCGCGAACACCACCAGAATCAGCAGCACCACACCGGCGGTCAGCGCCGAAAGACGCCCGCGGCCGCCCGATTTCACGTTGATGACCGACTGGCCGATCATCGCGCATCCGGCCATGCCGCCGATGAAGCCGCTGGCGATATTGGCCACGCCCTGCCCCACGCATTCGCGGTTCTTGTTGCTGTTTGTGTCAGTCAGGTCATCGACGATGGACGCGGTCATCATCGATTCCAGCAGCCCGACCACGGCCAGCGTCAGCGCGTACGGGAAGATGATGCGCAGGGTGTCGAAATTCAGCGGCACGTCGGGCAGCAGGAACACCGGCAGGCTGTCCGGCAGCTCACCCATGTCGCCCACGGTGCGGATGTCCAGATCGAGCGCTATCGCCACCGCGGTCAGCACGACGATGGTGACCAGCGGTGACGGCACGGCCTTCGTGACGTAGGGGAACAGATAGATGATGCCCAGCCCGGCGGCCGTCATCGCATACACCTGCCAGCCGACGCCGGTCAGTTCCGGCAGTTGCGCCATGAAGATGAGAATGGCCAGCGCATTGACGAAGCCGGTGATGACCGAGCGCGACACGAAGCGCATCAGCGCCCCCAACCGGAACACGCCGGCCACGATCTGCAGCACACCCGTGAGCAATGTGGCCGCCAGCAGGTACTGAAGCCCGTGCTCCTTCACCAGCAACACCATGACCAGTGCCATAGCGCCGGTGGCCGCCGAAATCATGCCCGGCCGACCGCCGACGAAGGCAATCACGGTGGCGATGCAGAAGGAGGCGTAGAGCCCGACCTTGGGATCGACGCCAGCAATAATGGAAAAGGCGATCGCCTCGGGAATCAGTGCCAGCGCGACCACGAGGCCGGCCAGCAGATCGTTGCGCACATTGGACAACCAGTCCTGGCGCAGTGTTTTGAGCGACATATGAATCCTGAAGTTATTTGCGCTCCGCCTGCACGGGACGGGAGCACGCACCTGCCTGCGGCGGTGCGGCACGAATATCGAAGGGGGAGGAACGGACACGGCGCCCGCAATCAGGGCGCCGGCAGCAGCGCTGAAACGCTATGGCGGACCGGCGTGACGCAGGTCGGAGACAAGAAGTTCTTGTTGCATGGCAACATTGTAACTGAGGTTCTCAGGTGTGCAGAACCAGCCGCAGGCCACCGCTACAACCGGGGGTCGCTCTCCGGCACATCGGCACATCGGCCGGCAAGCGCGCTGCTACTTTCTGTGGGAGCGGCGGCCTCGCCGCGATGCTCACGCTGCAATGCGACCATCAAGGCACTGATCGCGGCGGGGCCGCCGCTCCCACAGGCCGCTGCTCCCACTGGGCGCTGCTCCCACAGAAGTCACTCCGATGCAGACCGCTCGCAAGACCCTCCCGCATATCGGCGCGTAGGCCGGCAAGCGCGCTGCTTTCTTTGTGGGAGCGGCGGCCTCGCCGCGATGCTCACGCTGCAATGCGACCATCAAGGCACGATCGCGGCGGGGCCGCCGCTCCCACAGGGGTTGCTCACTCAGGCCGCTGCTCCCACAGAAGTCCCTCCGATGCAGACCGCGCTCACGACCCTCCGGCATATCGGCGCGTAGGCCGGCAAGCGCGCTGCTTTCTTTGTGGGAGCGGCGGCCTCGCCGCGATGCTCACTCTGCAATGTGACCATCAAGGCACTGATCGCGGCGGGGCCGCCGCTCCCACAGGCCGCCGCTCCCACTGGGCGCTGCTCCCACAGAAGTCACTCCGATGCAGACCGCTCGCACGACCCTCCGGCATATCGGCGCGTAGGCCGGCAAGCGCGCTGCTTTCTTTGTGGGAGCGGCGGCCTCGCCGCGATACTCACTTTGCAATGCGACCATCAAGGCACGATCGCGGCGGGGCCGCCGCTCCCACAGGCCGCCGCTCCCACAGGGGTCGCTCACACAGGGCGCTGCTCCCACAGGCCGCCATTCCCACAAAGGCCGATTCCACAAGGTCGGGTGCTGCCGGTAAGCTGCGCCGCCATGCCGAACACCCTTGCCGCCGCGGTTCACAGCGAACTGCTCATCAAGAAGAGCCGCTTCATCGGTTGCGTCGAGCCGATGCGCGACCGCGCGGCGGCGCAGGCGCGGGTGATCGAGCTGTGGCGGCAGCATCCGGGGGCGACGCATGTGTGCTGGGCGCTGCTGGCGGGCGGACAGTCGGCGGCGGTCGATGACGGCGAACCCAGCGGCACGGCCGGGCGGCCGATGCTCGAAGTGCTGCGCCATCAGGATCTGGAAGGCGTGCTGGCGACCGTGGTGCGCTACTACGGTGGCATCAATCTCGGTGCTGGCGGTCTGGTGCGCGCCTACACCGACGCGGTGGCGCAGGCGCTGCTTTCCGCGACCAAGGTGCCGCTGACCCGCCGCATCACGCTGCGCTGCACCCTGCCCTATGCGCTCGAAGGCACGGTGCGGCGCGAGATCGATGCGGCTGGCGCGACGCTGGGCACGGTGAGCCATGGCTCGCTGGTCGACATGCGCATCGAGCTGCCTGAGCCCGCCGCAGCGGCTTTCATGGCGCGCCTGAACGACGTCACGCAAGGCCGCATCGGCTGGATCCGCGACGACGCCGACTGAGCGTCCGCCCCGTGCAGCTTTTCCCTCAGGCGGAAACCAGCGTATGCAGGCCGCTCCACAGCGCGCCGGGCGCCAGTTCGAGCGGCTTCTCGGCCAGCGCCGGTTCGAGGCAAAGGAAATGGCGGAAGTCGCGATCCGGGACGTCGGGCAGCGCGCGGCACTTGTGTTCCCACGGGTTCCACACGACGAGGTCCGGAAAGCCGGTGCTCTGCAGACCGAGTGCGCGGCCGGGTTCGTTCAGCACGACGCTGTCGGGCGCGCCGACGTACACGCGGTCGATTTCGTCCTCGACCACCACCGCATCGAATTTGTCCTGCGTCGCCCGGTCACCTGCGGTCGCGTCCAGGTAGCGCTTGCCGCGCAGGCCTTCGACGCGGCAGTTCTCGACTTCGCCGACACGAAGATAAGTGTGCAGCGCGGCGGCGAACGCGAAGGGCGCATCCCCGGTGTTTTCGGCGCTCAGTTCGAGATCGAGCCGGTTGCCGCTCAGCATCACGGTCAGTTCGAGCAGGAAGGCATGCGGCCACAGTGCGCGCGTGGCGTCGTCGTCCTGCAGTGTCAGCGTCACGGTGACGAAATCGGCGGCCGCCCGCTGTTCGGTCACTTGCCACACCCGGGTGCGCGCGAAGCCGTGGCGCGGCCCGTCACCACGCGCCGCGAACTGCGGAAAGATGACCGGAATGCCGCCGCGGATCGCCGCCTGCCCGTCGAAGCGCGCATCGGGCGACAGATAGAGCCGCTCCTTGCCGCCGGCCGGCACCCACGACAGGATGTGACCGCCGAACAGGCTGACGACGCAGCGCGCGCCGTCGGCTGCTTCGAGCGACAGCGCGGGCTGACCGTGGAATTCGGTGGGAAGGATGAGTCCGGTCTTGTCGGTCATGGTGTCGTCAAAGTAAGAATTCAGTCGTCGAGCCCGGCCCGCACGCAGGCCACATAGGCCGCGCCGTCGGGCGGCTGGCGGTCGCGCTGGGCGCGCCAGATGCTCTCGCCCAGACAGTCGAGCACCCGGTGCAGCGCCTCGTGTTCGTCACCCATCTTCGCGCGCTGCGCCTCGAAGGCGGCGCGCAGCCCTGGCGGCTGGTCGATCGCCAGCTGTTCCTCGATCGCCAGATGCAGCGACAGGTGCAGGAAGGGGTTCGTCTCACCCAGCTCGGGCGGATATTCGCGCGTCAGCGCGCGTTCGCCCTGGTCGAGCAGCGCGTGGTACTCCGGATGGCGGCCGATCAGCGTCAGCGCGATGGTTTCCATCTGCGTCAGCGGCTGGCCGCTGTGGCGCTTGGCCCAGGTGTCGAGAAAGAACTGCCGGGCCTGGTCGCGGGTGGGATTGAACATGGGGCGGCGCGGGATCGTGCGGGGCGGCCATTGCACCACAAAGCACCGCAAAGCAACACCAAGGCGTCAGCTGTCGTCCTCGACATGCACCGCCTGCAGCACCACGGCGGCAATCTCCTCGATCGACTTGTGCGTCGATTCCAGCCAGCGTATGCCTTCCATGCGCATCAGCTTCTGCGCCGCATCGACTTCGTAGCGGCAGTTGGACAGCGAGGCGTACTGGCTGCCGCGCCGGCGCTCTTCGCGGATCTGCGACAGACGCTCGGGCGCGATCGTCAGGCCGAACAGCTTGCTGCGGTGCTTCACCAGTTCGGTCGGCAGCTTGCCGCGCTCGAAATCTTCCGGAATCAGCGGGTAATTGGCGACCTTCACGCCGAACTGCATCGCCATGTACAGGCTGGTCGGCGTCTTGCCCGAGCGCGACACGCCGACCAGGATCACGTCGGCCTTTTCCAGCTCCTTGTGCGACATGCCATCATCGTGCGCCAGCGAAAAATTGATCGCCTCGATGCGGTTCTGGTAATCGGCGCTCTCTTCCAGCCCCTTCTGCCGGCCGACGTTGTGATTGGCGGCCTGCCCCAGTTCATCTTCAAGCGGCCCGACGAAGTGCTCGAACAGATCGAGGAACAGCGCGTCGGCCTGTCGCACGGTGCGCGCCACCTCGGCATTGACGATGGACGTGACCACGATGGGCCGCACGCCGTCACGCATCTGCGACTCGGTGATGCGTTCGACACAGTCGAGCGCGTTGTCGACCGAATCGACGAAGGGCACGCGGGTGTGCCGGAACTTCACGCCCTCGAACTGCGAAAGCAGGCTGCGGCCGAGCGTTTCGGCGGTGATGCCGGTGCTGTCGGAAATGAAGAAGACGGTTCTCATGATGTGTTCTGATCCAGTTCGGTGCGCAAACCGCACAGTCGGCGCAAAATTTTCCGCAGTGCACCACCGACATTAACTAAAATACCGCGTTTCCGCGCACCCATCCGGTGCATCGGAAGACTGCACGGTCGCCGCAACAAGCGATCGCCCCTTGTTCAAGAGAGGATACCCATGTCTCGCTACGTCATCCCGTTCGAACAGCTGCGCATGACCGACGTCGAAAGCGTCGGTGGCAAGAATGCGTCACTGGGCGAAATGATCAGCCAGTTGCCCAAGTCAGTGCGCGTACCCGGCGGCTTTGCCACCACGGCAGAGGCCTTCCGCGAGTTTCTCGCACAGGACGCGCTGGCCGATCGCATCCACGCCGCACTCGAGGCGCTGGATGTGGATGACGTGAATGCACTCGCGCGCACCGGCGCGCAGATCCGTCAGTGGATGATGGACACGCCCTTCCCGGCCGCACTAGAAGCCGGCATCCGCGCGTCGTACGCCGAACTCGATGCCGCCGGCAACGGCTCGTTCGCGGTACGCAGCTCGGCCACCGCCGAAGACCTGCCCGATGCCTCCTTCGCCGGCCAGCAGGAAACCTTCCTGAACATATCCGGCATCGACAACGTGCTGCATGCGATCCGCGAAGTGTTCGCGTCGCTCTACAACGACCGCGCGATCAGCTACCGCGCGCACAAGGGCTTCATGCACGCGGGAGTCGCGCTGTCGGCGGGCGTGCAGCGCATGGTGCGCTCCGACAAGGGCGCTGCCGGCGTCATGTTCACGCTCGACACCGAATCGGGTTTCCGCGACGTCGTGTTCATCACGTCCAGCTATGGTCTGGGCGAAACCGTCGTGCAAGGCGCGGTCAATCCGGACGAGTTCTACGTGCACAAGCCCATGCTGGCCCAGGGTCGCCCGGCGGTCATCCGCCGCAACCTCGGCAGCAAGATGATCAAGATGGAATTCACCGCCAGTGCGTCGGCCGGCCGCAGCGTGCAGACCGTCGATGTGACCGACGCCGACCGCCAGCGCTTTTCGCTGACCGACGAACAGGTGCTCGAACTGGCGCGCTACGCGATGACGATCGAGGGTCACTACGGTCGCCCGATGGACATCGAGTGGGGCCTGGACGGCATCGACAGCCAGCTCTACATCCTGCAGGCGCGCCCGGAAACCGTGAAGTCGCACGAATCCGGCATGACGCAGCATAAATTCCGCCTGAAGCAGTACGGCAAGGTGCTGGCCAGCGGCCGCGCCATCGGCCAGAAGATCGGCGCCGGCCCGGTGCGCATCGTCGAAAGCGCTACCGAGATGGACAAGGTGCAGGCCGGCGACGTGCTCGTCACCGACATGACCGACCCGAACTGGGAACCGGTCATGAAGAAGGCCGCCGCCATCGTGACCAACCGCGGCGGGCGCACCTGCCACGCCGCCATCATCGCGCGCGAACTGGGCATTCCGGCCATCGTCGGCTGCGGCGACGCGACCGAAACGCTGACCGAGGGCGAACTGGTGACCGCCAGCTGCGCCGAGGGCGACACCGGCAACATCTATCGCGGCCGGCTGGATTTCGAAGTGGTCACGTCCGATCTGTCGAACCTGCCCGATCTCGATCTGAAGATCATGATGAACGTCGGCAATCCCGAACTGGCCTTCGATTTCGCGCAGCTGCCGAACGAAGGTGTGGGTCTGGCGCGGCTCGAATTCGTCATCAACAACACGATCGGCATCCACCCGAAGGCCATCCTCGAAATCGACCAGGCACCGGCCCGGCTGCGCGATGAGATCCGCCGCCGCGCTCGCGGCTACGCGAATCCGGAAACCTTCTTCGTCGACAAGCTGGTCGAAGGTGTGGCCACCATCGGCGCTGCCTTCTGGCCCAAGCCGGTCATCGTGCGCCTGTCGGATTTCAAGTCGAACGAATACAAGAAGCTGCTCGGCGGCGACATCTACGAGCCGGACGAAGAAAACCCGATGCTCGGCTTCCGCGGCGCGTCGCGCTACATCGCGCACAGCTTCCGCGACTGCTTCGAACTGGAATGCCGCGCCATGCGCTACGTGCGCAACGAGCTCGGCCTGACCAACGTCGAAATCATGGTGCCCTTCGTACGCAATCTGGGCGAAGCGGCCGAAGTCGTTAAGCTGCTCGGCGAGCACGGCCTGAAGCGCGGCGAGAACGGCCTGCGCCTCATCATGATGTGCGAGATTCCGTCGAACGCGCTGCTGGCAGAGCAGTTCCTCGAGTACTTCGACGGCTTCTCGATCGGATCGAACGACCTGACCCAGCTCACGCTCGGCCTCGACCGCGACTCCGGCCTCGTCGCCGGCGCCTTCGACGAACGCGACCCGGCGGTCAAGATGCTGCTGTCGATGGCCATCCGCACCGCCAACCGCCTCGGCAAGTACGTAGGCATCTGCGGCCAGGGCCCGTCGGACCACGCCGATTTCGCACTGTGGCTGATGGACGAAGGCATCCAGAGCATGTCGCTGAACCCCGACACCGTCGTCGAAACCTGGCTCAAGCTCGCCGCCCACGCCAAAGAGAAGTAAGCACCGCAGCACCTTCACGCGCGACGAGCGGCGCTGCTTGGTCGGTGGGCATCACGACGCTGGGCGCTCGGGCTGAGGTGATTGCGACGCTGGACGCTCTGGCTGTGGCTATCGCGATGCTGGACGCTCCAGCTGTGGCTATCGCGATGCTGGACGCTCCAGCTGTGGGAGCGGCGGCCCCGCCGCGATACGCACTTTGCACGGCGATGGTCGCGGCACGATCGCGGCGAGGCCGCCGCTCCCACAGGCCGCCGCTCCCACAAGAAGCTCGCGGCTCGCCAGCCGCACCGGCGCTGCTTCCGTCAGGATCGATGCAACAGGCGATCGCTCCAGAAGTTCTGCCTGCGAGATTCCCGATGCAGGATGCTCCAGCTGTGGCTATCGCGATGCTGGACGCTCCAGCTGTGGGAGATTCTATGTCTGAGCACAAGTGTTTTTGTGCTCCCTGGGTTGGTATTGCGAGCCGGTTTTCATGAGAGAGAACGCAACGCGAGCGATCTTTCTCGCGAGTGCGACGAGGGCCTGAGTGCAGGAGAATCCGCGAGCGATGCAGGCCTGATAGAAGGGTTTCCAGGTGGCTGAGCGGCTGGCTGCCATGGCGGCGTTGTGCAGGAGTCGGCGCACCTCCGGGTCGCCCTTTTTGCTCAGGGTGCCGCGGGCGTTCTGGTTTCCCGATTGGCGCACGCACACATCGAGCCCGAGATAGGCGATGAAGGCGTCTGCGCTTTTGAAGGCGCCCCGATGGAAGGTCGCGCACAAGGCGGCGGCGCTCAGCGGACCGACGCCTTCGATACCCTGGCAGCGGCGGTGATCGTCGATCCAGTCGCTGGCTTTGAGCTTTTCCACGATCTGGGCCTGAATCTGCTGGGCGAGCCGGTCGGCCTTGGCCAGCAAGGCGCGCACCTCGCGCTTGAAGCCGGGCAGATCGAACAGGCTCTGGCGCAAGATGACGGCGGTCCGGACCAGGGTGGCGCGACGACGCAGCAGTTGCTGCACGCGTTGCGTGGCCTCGGGCGGCAGCGTGTAGGGGCGCAGGTGCGAGCCCTCTTTGGCGACGTAGCGGGCGATGAGCCGGGCGTCGATCGGGTCGGTCTTGGCCCGCACGCTGGTGGCGCCGCGGTAGCGCGAGAGGCGGTAGCCGTCGATCAGGTAGAGCGGGTGCCCGGCCTTGATCACGGCGTCGCGCAGCGCGAGGTGGTAGGTGCCGGTGGCCTCGCAGCCGATGTGCAGCGGGCCGCTGGGCAAGGTGCGCAGCCAGGCCCGGATGGCTAGAGGGGTGTTGTCGATGCGCTGCACCGGGCCGTGCTCGCCCAGTGCGATATCGAGGCTGGCTTTGGATACGTCGATGCCGATGTGAATCGGCGAAGGCTGACTTGTCATGAACAGGCGCTCCCGACTAAGGTTTAGGGACTTGTCGGGACTCACCAGGCAATCGCTTGCAGGATATGGTCGATCAGGGCCGGCGAGGGCCGCGTCGATGGATTCCTCATGGGTGCTCGATGGTGAGGGGCGGGACGATATCTCCCACGGTCTGTGCAAAAGCCAGAAGCGGCGTTAGTCCCTCCACCCCGACAAGTTCTCACTACAACTTGCCGAGACAGAACATACAAGCGGCGGCCTCGCCGCGATACGCACTTTGCACGGCGATGGTCGCGGCACGATCGCGGCGAGGCCGCCGCTCCCACAGGCCGCCGCTCCCACAAGAAGCTCGCGGCTCGCCAGCCGCACCGGCGCTGCTTCCGTCAGGATCGATGCAACAGGCGATCGCTCCAGAAGTTCTGCCTGCGGGATTCCCGATGCAGGATGCTCCGGCTGTGGCTATCGCGATGCTAGACGCTCCAGCTTTGGCTATCGCGATGCTGGACGCTCCAGCTGTGGGAGCGGCGGCACCGCCGCGATACGCACTATGCACGGCGATGGTCGCGGCACGATCGCGGCGAGGCCGCCGCTCCCACAGGCCGCTGCTCCCATAAGAAGCTCGCGGCTCGCCAGCCGCATTGCTCACAGATCCAGCGAACGCTTCCCGCGATCTTTTTACCCGTTATGGGTAAATGCGGTCTATTCTCTTTTTCATGAATGAGCTGCCCGCATCGCGACGACTCCGGACGGGCCGGATATCGATTCCGGGCCAGGTTTATCTGGTCACGACCGTGACGCGCGAACGCGAGCCAGTGTTTGGAGATCTGTCCGCGGCACGCCGGGTGATCTGCTCTCTGATGAATTCGGACGCGCGTGGCCATGCCACAACACTGGCGTTCGTACTGATGCCGGATCACCTGCACTGGATGCTGCAGCTCGGCCCTACCTTCAACCTGAGCCGCGTCGTTCAGCAGATGAAGTCATTCAGCGCCCACGCCGCCGGCGCGGCGCTGTGGCAACCGGGATTCCACGACCACGCGCTGCGCCGCGACGAAGACCTCGCCGCGGCTGCGCGCTACCTGGTCGCCAATCCGCTACGCGCGGGTCTTGTGCGGCATGTCGGCGACTACCCCCACTGGGACGCAGTGTGGCTTTGATGAAGTCGCTGCCCGATCGCGCGCGCAAGCCGCGCTGGCGGGAGGTACGCACTGTGGAAAGGAGCGGCGCACTGTGGGAGGGTTGCTCCTCTGTGGGAGGGTTGCTCCTCTGTGGGAGGGTTGCTCCCCTGTGGGAGCGGCGGCCTCGCCGCGATCGTGCCGCGATGGCCGCAGTGCAGAGTGAGTATCGCGGCGAGGCCGCCGCTCCCACAAGGGGCCGCCGCTCCACCAGGATCACCACCGCTCACACAAGAAACATGCACCGCCCCCTAACCAGCTGATCGAAAACCTGCAGACGAAAAAAAAGCGCACTTTGCAGTGCGCTTTTTTCATCGGAGACCGCCTTGCGGCGGTGTCACGCTGCCTGAAGAATCAGAGCGGCTTGATTTCCGAGGCTTGCAGACCCTTCGGGCCGCGGGTCACTTCGAAGGAAACCTTCTGGTTTTCCTGGAGCGACTTGAAGCCGTTGCCTTGAATGGCGGAGAAGTGCGCGAACAGGTCTTCACCACCGTCGTCCGGCGAAATAAAACCAAAACCCTTGGCGTCGTTGAACCACTTAACAGTACCAGTTGCCATTTTCAATTCCTTTGAATACAGATTTAAACAGGCCATCACGTTGTGCAATGACCGTAGTGCAGGGAAACCTCAAGGGGAATATGGCAAGCGGAGTACTGACTTGAAAATCGAGAACCGACGCACAACACGTTCATGCTTGAAATCACCTACAGACGTGCTTATACGGGATTTAACGAAGCGATGCAAATGCTATTTCAACAGCCATCCGCAGGACGGGGTCCGCCGCGGGGCGATGTCCGTCGCGGCATGCGGCGGGATACGCCTTGCGCCCGCAAGATTACCGCTCGGAAGCGCCTCGACGAAACATGCCGATGAACTTTAAATCAGCCGGAAAAGCTTGCCAGGCCAACGTTTACATCAACAACGCGTGCAGACGCGTCGATCGCCGAAGCGTCTCGCACCGGGCTCGCGTCGAGGTGGCACGCTACGCAAACGCCACGTAGTCCGCGTCCGACACGCCACCACCGCCGCACCCGAAGAATTTTCGCCTGACTTGAGCCCTTGCGCACCCCGGCGATCGACATTTGGCGCAATGCGGAGCACTGCATGACGGCTGCCCACGCCAACCACCGGCTCAGATGTATTCAGGCGCTGCCGGTAGCGCGCGGCTGGACGACGCGCATCGACGACTCAGGCGGCCTGCCCCGCGCACCAGCCGGACGACCAGGCCCACTGGAAGTTGTAGCCACCGAGCCAGCCGGTCACGTCCACCACCTCACCGATAAAGAACAGCCCGGGCACGGCACGGGCGGCCATCGTCTTCTGGTCGAGGCCGCGCGTATCCACACCGCCCAGCGTCACCTCCGCCTTGTTGTAGCCCAGCGTGCCGGCAGGCTGTATCGGCCAGCCCTTCAGGCGCCGCGCAATGTCGCCGAGCGCGGCACGCGGCAACTCGACCAGCGCGGCGTTCCAGCTGCCCGCGCCTTCGACGTCCACCCACTGCTGCGCAAAGCGCTTCGGCAGATGATCGGCCAGCAAGGCAGCCAGCGTATGCCTGCCGGCGCGCGCGCCGTGCAGCCAGCCTTCCGCGTCGTGCACCTCGGGCAGCAGATCGATGACGACCGGCTCGCGCGCACCGGCCTGCTGCCAGTAACTGGACGCCTGCAGAATCGCCGGGCCCGACAGGCCGCGATGCGTGAGCAAGGTCTGTTCGCGGAACGCCGGACCATGGCACGACGCCACCGAATCGAAGGACGCGCCCGACAGTTCGCCGAAGCGCGCCAGCCACGCCGGGTCAAGCGCCAGCGGCACCAGCGCCGGCTTCGGCGGCACCACGGCCAGCCCGAATTGTTCGGCCAGCCGGTAACCGAAGGGTGTGGCGCCTATCTTCGGCACCGTCAGTCCGCCGGTCGCCACCACCAGCGAGGCACACTCGCGCGGACCGACGTCGGTGTCGACGCGAAACCCCGTATCGGTGCGGGTCACAGCCGTCACCGCCGACGGCATCTGCCAGCGCACGCCCGCCACGTCGCACTCGGCCTTCAGCATGTCGATGATCTGCATCGACGAATCGTCGCAGAACAGCTGGCCCAGCGTCTTTTCGTGGTACGCGATGCCGTGGCGCTCGACCAGTGCGATGAAATGCTGCGGCGTGTAGCGCGACAGCGCCGAGCGGCAGAAATGCGGGTTCTGCGACAGGAAGCTCGCCGGCGTGAGATCGCGGTTGGTGAAATTGCAGCGCCCGCCGCCCGAAATGCGGATCTTCTCGGCCAGCTTCGCCGCGTGATCGATCAGCAACACCGAGCGTCCGCGCGTGCCGGCCGTGGCGGCACACATCATGCCCGCCGCGCCGGCACCGATCACGATCACGTCAAACTTCATGGGAATCAATCAGGCCTGGATCATCTGGCCGGCGAGTGTAGCGCGGGTGCGCGCACCGACCGATCCGTGCAGGGCTCGCCGGTGTGCGTTACCGCGCCGGGTACACGCGGATTTCGTCGCCCAGATCGAACATCAGCACCAGGCGCGACGTGGGGTACGAGACCTCCGCGTTCTGGGCATCGGTCCAGTTGGAGAAGGTGACGGCGGTCTCGGGCGAATCCAGCCAGTGATTGTCAGCCCGCTCGTGCGGTGTCAAGGCGCGGCAGAGGTATCTGAGGCTGATGCGGCATTCAAGCCCGAAGCCCATGAACGTCGCATCGGGCGGGAGATCGAGCAAGCGCTTCAGCATATCGACGGACGACGTCAAAGACGGCTGCGGCGATCTCTCTGCAGTTGCTTCCGCACCACCTTTTCCACCGCCGTATCGCTGCTTCATGACCGAACTCCCTGTCATAAAAACATCATGTTAGCAGGCGAAACCCACCCCGGGATAGCCTCACGGCATATGAGCACCCGCCCCGTCGGCCGAACAAGAATCCAGCCATGAAACATCGCTCCGGCCCCGTCGGCTGCAGCGGCGTTTTGAGGAGGAGCAGTGGCCTGTGGGAGCTTCCTCTGTGGGAGCTTCCTCTGTGGGAGCTTCCTCTGTGGGAGCTTCCTCTGTGGGAGCGGCGGCCTCGCCGCGATGGGCACTTTGCACTGCGATGGTCGCGGCACGATCGCGGCGAGGCCGCCGCTCCCACAGGGGCCGCCCCCAGGTCACACTGGGTCACTTCTCCCACAGGGGGGGGTGCGCCCCGAGGGGCTTGATTCCACTGGGGTAGCTGCGCAGTGCGCGCAGTCCATGGCAGGCGTGAATCACGCCAACCGGCCCCCACGATCTACGGCGATGTGGCATCCACACGGTTTGTATCGACACACAGCATCCCGCCACGATCCGCGCGATTTTCGTGGGAGCGCGGCGGACTGTGGGAGCGGCGGACTGTGGGAGCGGCGGACTGTGGGAGCGGCGGACTGTGGGAGCGGCGGACTGTGGGAGCGGCGGACTGTGGGAGCGGCGGACTGTGGGAGCGGCGGCCTCGCCGCGATGGGCACTTTGCACTGCGATGGTCGCGGTACGATCGCGGCGAGGCCGCCGCTCCCACAGAGGCCGCCCCCAGGTCACACTGGGTCACTTCTCCCACAGGGGCCGCCCCCGCAGCCTTGTCAGAGGTCGGCGAACACCTCGCACTCGGCAAGCGGCTTGCCGGCGATGTCCTTGGGGGACAGCAGGGGCGAGCCTTGCAGCGGCCATTCGACGCCGACTGTCGGGTCGTTCCAGGCGAGGCTGCGCTCGTACTCGGGCGCGTAGTAATCGGTGGTCTTGTACAGGAAGTCTGCCGATTCGCTCAGCACGTAGAAACCGTGCGCGAAGCCGGCGGGTACCCAGAACTGGCGATGGTTTTCGCCGCTCAGTTCCACGCCGTACCATTTGCCGAAGGTGGGCGAGCTGCGGCGCAGATCGACGGCCACGTCGAACACCGCGCCCTGCACCACCCGCACCAGCTTGCCCTGCGGCTGATTGACCTGGTAATGCAGACCGCGCAGCACGCCTTTGCCGCTGCGCGAATGGTTGTCCTGCACGAATGGCACATCGAGCCCGGTCGCCTCGCGGAACGCCCGCGCGTTGAAGCTTTCCATGAAGAAGCCTCGCGCGTCGCCGAACACCTTGGGCTCGAGCACCAGCAGGCCGGCGATACCGGTTTCGACCACCTTCATCAGAACACCCTCTCGTCGATGATGCGCAGCAGATACTGCCCGTAGCCGCTCTTGGCCAGCGGCGCGGCGATGCGCCGCAACTGCTCGTCGCCGATCCAGCCCTGCCGCCAGGCAATCTCTTCCGGGCAGGAAATCTTCAGGCCCTGACGCTTTTCCAGCGTCTGGATGAATTGCGCCGCGTCGATCAGCGAATCGTGCGTGCCGGTATCCAGCCACGCATGACCGCGGCCCATCACTTGCACGTCGAGCGCACCGCGTTCGAGATACACGCGGTTCAGGTCGGTGATTTCAAGCTCGCCGCGCGGCGACGGCTTCAACGCCTTCGCGATCTCCACCACCTGCTGGTCGTAGAAGTACAGGCCGGTGACCGCATAACGGCTGCGCGGCTTGGCGGGCTTTTCTTCCAGGCTGATCGCATGCCCGTCAGCGTCGAATTCGACCACGCCATAGCGTTCCGGGTCGGTCACCGGATAGGCGAACACGGTGGCGCCCGCGGTGCGCGCACTGGCCGCCTTCAGGTCGTCGGCAAACTCGTGGCCGTAGAACAGGTTGTCGCCCAGCACCAGGGCCGACGGCGCATCGCCGACGAAGTCTTCACCGATGATGAAGGCCTGCGCCAGACCGTCCGGGCTGGGCTGCACCGCGTACTCGATGTTCATGCCCCAGTTCGAACCGTTGCCCAGCAGCTGCTCGAAGCGCGGCGTGTCCTGCGGCGTCGAAATGATGAGCACGTCGCGAATGCCGGCCAGCATCAGCGTGCTGAGCGGGTAGTAGATCATCGGCTTGTCGTACACCGGCATCAGTTGCTTCGATACCGCGATGGTGACCGGATGCAGACGGGTGCCGGATCCGCCGGCCAGTACGATGCCTTTTCGTGTCATGCGATGTCCTTGCGTGTCATGGTGTGCGCCCGAATCCGTTCCGGATGTCGTTCAGAGAATCTCGGCCAGCATGCGATCGACGCCCAGCTGCCAGTGCGGCAGCACCAGCCCGAACGTGTCGTGCAGCTTGCGTGTGTCCAGCCGTGAATTGAGTGGTCGTGCGGCCGGTGTCGGGTAGTCGGACGTGGGGATGGGCAGCACGGCGTCTGCGCCCACCTTGATGTCGTGCCCGGCCGCCCGCGCGGTCTCGATCACGTGCATCGCGTAGCCGTGCCACGACGTTTCGCCCGCGGCGACACAGTGATACAACCCGGCAAGCTGCGGGTTGTGGCGCAGCGCGCGTGCGGTGTGCGCGGTGATGTCGGCCAGCAGCTCGGCACCGGTCGGCGCGCCGAACTGGTCACTGATCACCGTCAGCCGGTCGCGTTCCCTGGCAAGCCTGAGCATGGTCTTCGCGAAGTTGCCGCCGCGCGCCGCATACACCCAGCTGGTGCGCAGGATGAGATGGTGCGCACCCGAGGCCGCGATGAGCTGTTCGCCTTCGAGCTTGGTGCGGCCGTACACACTGAGCGGATTCGTCTGCGCGGTTTCGTCGCGCGGCGCGTCTCCGCTGCCATCGAACACGTAATCGGTCGAGTAATGGATCAGGTGCGCGCCCAGTGCGGCCGCTTCGGCGGCGATGCGTCCGGGCGTGGTGGCGTTGAGCATGCGGGCCAGTTCGGGTTCGCTTTCGGCCTTGTCCACCGCGGTGTGCGCGGCGGCATTCACGATCAGGGCGGGCGCCACCTTGCGCACCGTGGCCGCCACCGCGTCCGGCTGGCTGAAGTCACCCGACAGCTCGCCCGAATTGTCGAAATCGAGCGCGATCACATTGCCCAGCGGCGCCAGCGCGCGCTGCAATTCCCAGCCGACCTGACCACCCTTGCCGAACAGAAGAATCTTCATGTGCCCTGCTCCGCGCCGTACTGCTGAGTGACCCAGTCGCGGTAGCCGCCAGTCAGAACGTTATGCACCCAGGGCTGGTTGTCGAGATACCAGCGCACCGTCTTGCGGATGCCGGTATCGAAGGTTTCCGCCGGCCGCCAGCCCAGTTCGCGCTCGATCTTGCGCGCGTCGATGGCGTAGCGCCGGTCGTGGCCCGGACGGTCCTTCACATAGCTGATCAGGCGCGCATACGGGCCGGCCGCGTCCGGCTGAAACTCGTCGAGCAGCGCGCACACGGTTGTCACGATGTCGATGTTCGGCTTCTCGTTCCAGCCGCCGATGTTGTAGGTCTCGCCCAGCCGGCCGCGCGCCAGCACTTCGCGGATCGCCGAGCAGTGGTCCTTCACGTACAGCCAGTCGCGCACCTGCTGCCCGTCGCCGTACACCGGCAGCGGCTTGCCGGCCAGCGCATTGACGATGATCAGCGGGATGAGCTTTTCCGGAAAGTGGAACGGGCCGTAATTGTTCGAGCAGTTGGTGGTCACCACCGGCAGGCCGTAAGTGTGGTGCCAGGCGCGCACCAGGTGGTCGCTCGCCGCCTTGCTCGCCGAATACGGGCTGTTCGGCTCGTAGGCATGGGTTTCGGTGAAGGGCGCGTCGGTCGGCCCGAGCGAGCCATACACCTCGTCGGTGCTGACATGGTGAAAGCGGAACGCCGCCTTCTCGTCACCGTCCAGCGCGCCCCAGTATCCGCGCGCCGCTTCGAGCAGCGTGAAGGTGCCGTTGACATTCGTCTGCATGAAGGCGCCCGGGCCGTGAATCGAACGATCAACGTGCGACTCGGCCGCGAAATGCACGATGGCACGCGGGCGGTGCGCCAGCAGCAGCCGGTCGATCAGGTCACGATCGCAGATGTCGCCCTGCACGAAGATGTGGCGCGGGTCGCCGTCGAGCGACGCCAGGTTCTGCCGGTTGCCGGCATAGGTCAGCGCATCAAGATTGACGACCGGCTCGTCCGATCCGCCCAGCCAGTCAAGAACGAAGTTGCTGCCGATGAAGCCGGCACCGCCGGTGACAAGTAAGGTCATGGTCGATTCCACACAATATTGCAGTGCAGGATATCGCACCAGATTGAGCGTTCGATGACAACCCTGCGCGATTGGGTGACAAACCCCTCAGACCGCGCGATTTTCTGCGGCCTGCACCGCAGGCGAGCTGCCAGGGGTTGAGCAGTGAGCTGCGGGGTTTTGGGCAGTGAGCTGCGGGGTTTTGGGCACTGAGCTGCGGGGTTTTGGGCAGTGAGCGGCGGGGTTTTTTGTGGGAGCGGCGGCCTCGCCGCGATGAGTGCCACGACCATCGCATTGCAGAGCGCGTATCGCGGCGAGGCCGCCGCTCCCACAAGGGGGCGCCACTCCCATAGGGGCGGGAGCCCCCCACAAGGGGGCGCCACTCCCACAGGGGCGGGAGCCCCCGCAAGGGGAAGCTCCCACAGACGGCCGCTCATGCAGGGGAAGCTCCACCAGGGGAGCATCCCCGCAGGCCTCCGCGCCTGGATTACATCGCTGAAACTCAGTCGGCCGCGCCGATCTCGCCGACCAGGATGCCTCGCTCGCGCAGGTGCTGCATGATGATGTCCACCGTTGCCTGGATGTCCTGCGTGCTGGTATCCACGCGGATCTCGGCGTGCTCGGGCGCTTCGTAGGGCGAATCGATGCCGGTGAAATTCTTGATCTCGCCGCGTCTCGCCTTTTTGTACAGCCCCTTCGGATCGCGCTCTTCGGCCACGGCGATCGGCGTATCGACGAAGACTTCGATGAACTCACCCTCTTCCATCAGACCGCGCGCCATGCGGCGTTCGGACCGGAACGGTGAAATGAAGGCGGTCAGGACGAGCAGGCCGGCGTCGACCATCAGCTTCGACACTTCGGCCACGCGGCGGATGTTTTCCACGCGATCGGCTTCGGTGAAACCGAGGTCCTTGTTCAGCCCGTGGCGCACGTTGTCGCCGTCCAGCAGATAGGTGTGGCGGCCCAGCGCATGCAGGCGCTTTTCGACCTGGTTCGCCAGCGTCGATTTGCCGGCCCCCGACAGGCCGGTGAACCACAGCACGCAGGGGCGCTGGCCTTTCATCGCACCGCGCGACGTCTTGTCCACATCCACGTGCTGCATGTGGATGTTGTGCGAACGGCGCAGCGCGAAGCTCAGCATGCCGGCACCGATGGTGGCGTTGCTGATGCGGTCGATCAGGATGAAGCCGCCGGTTTCACGCACCCGCTCGTACGGGTCGAACGCGATCGGCCGGTCGACGCTGAGCTTGCACACCGCGATCTCGTTCAGCGCGAGCTGCTTCGCTGCGAGATGTTCCAGGGTATTGACGTTCACCTTGTGCTTGATGTCGGTGACCGTGACGGTGACCGTGCGCGCACCGATCTTCATCAGATAGGCGCGGCCGGGCATCAGCGGTTCGTCCTGCATCCAGACGAGGGTCGCCTCGAACTGGTCGGCCACTTCGGCCGGTGAGTCGAGCGTCGAAATGACGTCGCCACGCGAAATGTCGACTTCGTCGTCCAGCACCAGCGTGATCGACTGGCCGGCGATCGCGCGCGGCAGGTCGCCGTCGGCGGTGACGATGCGCTTGACCGTGCTGGTTCGCCCCGACGGCTGAACCCGGATGGCCGCACCCGGCGTGATGCTGCCGCCGGCGATCGTACCGGCGAAGCCGCGAAAATCGAGATTGGGCCGGTTGACCCACTGCACAGGCAGCCGGAACGGGCTTTTCAGGCGCCGCTTCTGATCCACCTCCACGGTTTCGAGATAGCCCATCAGCGTCGAGCCGTGATACCAGGGCATGGCATCGCTGGGCGTCGTGATGTTGTCGCCCTTGAGCGCCGACATCGGAATCGCGACGATGTCCTCCAGCCCGAGCTGGGCGGCGAAGGCGCGGTAGTCGTCGACGATGCGGCGGAACGTGGCTTCCGAGTAGCCGACCAGATCCATCTTGTTGATGGCGACCACCACGCGCTTGATGCCGATCAGCGACACCAGGAAGCTGTGCCGGCGCGTCTGCGTCTGCACGCCGTAGCGCGCATCGACCAGGATGATCGCCAGGTCGGCGGTCGATGCACCGGTCACCATGTTGCGCGTGTACTGCTCATGACCCGGCGTGTCGGCGACGATGAACTTGCGCCGGTCGGTCGAGAAGAAGCGGTAGGCGACGTCGATCGTGATGCCCTGCTCGCGCTCGGCCGACAGACCGTCGACCAGCAGCGCGAAGTCGAGATCGCCGCCCTGCGTGCCGACCTTCTTCGAGTCGGCTTCGAGCGCGGCCAACTGGTCTTCGAACAGCATTTTCGATTCGTACAGCAGGCGGCCGATCAGCGTGCTCTTGCCGTCATCGACGCTGCCGCAGGTGATGAAGCGCAGCAGGCTCTTGTGCTCGTGCTGCTTCAGGTAGGCGCCGATGTCTTCGGCTATCAGATCGGAAACGTTTGACATCAGAAGGCCTCCTGCCGGGCCGCCCCAAATGAGGCCTCAGCCCCCTTGGGGGGCAACGAACGAATATGAGTGTGGGGGCGCATCAGAAGTAGCCCTCCTGCTTTTTCTTTTCCATCGAACCGGTGGAATCGTGGTCGATCACGCGGCCCTGCCGTTCCGAAGTCGTCGTCAGCAGCATTTCCTGGATGATGTCGGTCAGCGTGGTGGCGGTCGATTCGACGGCGCCGGTCAGCGGGTAGCAACCCAGCGTACGGAAGCGCACGCTTTTCATCTGCGGCACCTCGCCCGGGCGCAGCGGCATGCGCTCGTCGTCCACCATGATCAAGGTGCCGTCGCGCTCCACCACTGGTCGCGGCGCCGAGTAATAGAGCGGCACGATCGGGATGTTCTGCAGATAGATGTATTGCCAGATGTCGAGCTCGGTCCAGTTCGAGATCGGGAACACGCGGATCGACTCGCCCTTGTGCTTGCGCGTGTTGTACAGACTCCACAGCTCCGGCCGCTGGCTTTTCGGGTCCCAGCGGTGCTGCGCACTGCGGAAGGAAAAGATGCGTTCCTTGGCGCGCGACTTCTCTTCGTCGCGGCGGGCACCGCCGAACGCCACGTCGAAGCCGTACTTGTCCAGCGCCTGCTTCAGCCCCTCGGTCTTCATGACGTCGGTGTGGATGGCCGAACCGTGCGTGAACGGGTTGATGCCCTTGGCCAGCCCCTCCTGATTCACATGCACGAGCAGATCCATGCCCAGCTTTTTCGCCATCTCATCGCGGAATTCGTACATCGCCCTGAATTTCCACGTGGTATCGACGTGCAACAGCGGAAACGGCGGCACCGCCGGATAGAAGGCCTTCATCGCGAGGTGCAGCATGACTGCGCTGTCCTTGCCGACCGAATAGAGCATGACCGGGTTTTCAGCCTCCGCCACCACCTCGCGCATGATGTGGATGCTCTCGGCTTCCAGCCGCTGCAGATGAGTGAGGGTGTCCGGATCGACGAGTTCGGGAGTGGTCTGCATGAGGGTTCTCGAAGAGTTTGCAGAAAAAGTGGCGGGCGCCGCCGACTGCGTGGCGCGACGCGAAGGGGCCGACCGGCGTGAGGATGCAGCCGGCACCGCAGAGTCGTTGCCGGAGCGGCGACTGGGGCGCACCGCCAGCGTGGTCGCCGTCGCGCTCACGCCGGGTGACTGGTCGCGCATCCAGGTGCTCAAGATGCCGCCCGGCTCGAGTGACACGCCGCTGACCAGCAGATACATCGGCGCCGCAGTCATCGTTGCCAGCCTTGACCACAGGTTGGTCCAGTCATCGGCTCGCGGCGCGTGCGGGCAGAGCATCCAATACAACTGCCCGCGCCGCCCGCGCACAAAGAGAAGCCATTGCCCGCTTGAAGGCACCGTGGTCGGGCGCCACGCCATGGCACCGGTCCACCAGGGCTCACCACCGGACACGGCCGGGCTCTGTTCGCGCAACGTCGCCTCGCCGTCCCGGTCGAATTCCGGCTGCACACCCCAGTCGATGCGATAGCGCGCGAGACTGCGTCGGGGCGGCACGGCAATCTTCTGTTGTTCGAACCATGCGGCAACGGCTTCGTCACTCCACAGCCCGAACGGCAGCCCGAGCGCATCGGGCAGATTTTCGAATGCGCGGGCGAGCCGCTGTTCGGTCGCGCTGTCGAGCTTGCGCCCGCTGCCCGAAACCCGGCCTCGGCGCTTCACCAGCACCGCCTCCCACCCGCCCGCCAGATACGCCTTGTGCGCGGCAATCACCGTCGGCGCGCTCAGCTCGACCGCGCTCGACACCGCCGCCACCGTCATGCCCGACAGGCGCAGTTTCACCGCCTGACGGCGGCGTTCGTTGAGGATGTCGGCAGACAGGTTTCGAGCGTCCATTATTCACAGACAGGTGTGGCAGGCGTCATGTAGAGTAAAACCATTCAGTGCGCAAACAGTGTGAATTAATTATTTAATGACCAGGTTTGTTGCCATCAGCCCCCTCATCTGGAAGCGCTCATGAGAACCACCGCCGACCTCAAGGCACTGCACGCAGCACTGCTCGACATCGTCCGCGACGCCGGGCAATGCGTGATGGACGTCTATGCGACGGATTTCGAAGTCACTGATAAATCAGACAACTCTCCGGTCACCCTCGCAGACCGCAAGGCCGACGACCTCATCGTGGCACGGCTGAAGGCGCTGACGCCCGACGTGTTCATCGTGTCGGAAGAATCGACGGAAGCAGGCCAGCGCCCTGCCGACGGCGCATCGTTCTGGCTTGTTGATCCGCTCGATGGCACTAAAGAGTTCATCAACCGCAACGGCGAATTCACCGTGAATGTCGCCTTGATCGAGAACGGCCAGCCGGTGCTGGGCGTGGTTCAGGCGCCGGCTCAGGGCCGCATGTTCTCCGGCGTTTCAGGCGTTGGCGCCTGGGTGGACGACGCGGCGGGTGTACGTGAAATCCGTTGCCGCGCCACGCCTGAAGCCGGCCTGACCGTGGTCGCGAGCCGCTCGCACGGTGACGCGGCGGCACTCGATGCCTATCTTGCGGGCCGCAAGGTCGCCGAGCTGCGCAACGCCGGTTCGTCACTGAAGATCTGCCTGATTGCCGCCGGCGAAGCCGATGTCTATCCGCGTCTCGGACGCACGATGGAATGGGACATCGCCGCAGGCCACGCCGTGCTGATCGCTGCCGGCGGGCACATCGAGCAGATCGATGGCTCGGCGTTCACCTACGGCAAGCCGGATTTCGCGAATCCGCATTTCGCAGCCTGGGGGCTTGGCGGCTGAGCCGCATGCGATGACTGCCTGGATTGTTCTGTCGTCCATCGCGCTGCTGCTGATCCTGCTGGTGCACGGGCGCATTGCACCGGCACCGCTGTTCGCAGGCCTCGCAAGCTGTTACTACCTGTTCGGCCTGCTCGACCAGAAGGCATGGCTTGCCAGCTACACCAACCCGGCGCTGGCCATGCTGGTCATGCTGCTGCTGGTGTCACTGGTCATCGAACGCTCTCCGATACTCGAACGGGTGTCGGACAAGCTGCTGCGCGGCTCGCCCGTCGGCGCGGTCATGCGTTTCACCTCGATCACCGCGCTGTTTTCGGCGTTCCTGAACAACACCGCCGTCGTCGGTGCGCTGCTCGGCGTGGTCACCAAGCAGCGCCATCACCCGGCATCGCTGCTGCTGATTCCGCTGTCGTTTGCCGCGATTGCCGGGGGCGTCACCACTCTGGTCGGCACTTCGACCAACCTGGTGGTGAGTTCGCTGATGGTGAATGCGGGCATGTCGCCGCTCGGCATGTTCGATCCCGCATGGGTGGGCGTACCGGTTGCGCTCGTATGCATCGTCGTACTCGCGTTCAGCGTGCGGCTGCTGCCGCGCCATTCGGCCAACAGCCGCGAAGCGCAGCAGGCGTATTTTCTCGAAGCGCGGGTCGAGCACACCTCGTCGCTGATCGGCCGCAGCATCGAACAGAACAGCCTGCGCAATCTCGAAGGGCTGTTCCTGCTCGAAATCATGCGTGACGGCCGGCTGATTTCCCCGGTCGCGCCGGCTGAAGTGATCGAAGTGGGCGACGTGCTCATCTTCACCGGCGAGATCGACAAGATGAGCGCGCTGCAACGTTTCGACGGGTTGCAGGTGTTCGGTGTCGAAGCCGACGCGCTGCTGCGGTCCAACCTGCTCGAAGTGGTCGTGTCCAGCCAGTCCGAACTGGCCAACAAAACCCTGCGCGAGGTCGACTTCCGCACCATGTTCGATGCGGGCGTGGTCGGCATACGCCGCGGTGAAAAGCGGCTCACCGGTCAGCTCGGCCGGGTGCCGCTGCACGTCGGCGACAGCCTGCTGCTCGCGGTCGGCCCCGATTTCGCGAATCACCGCAACATCGACCGCAACTTCCACCTGGTGGGCGGCACCGTGCGGCCGCGCCTCACACCGATGCAGAGCCGGCTCACGCTGACCGCCTTCGCGGCAGTGATTGCGCTTTCGGGTCTCGAAATCCTGCCGCTGTTCACCGGCCTGCTGCTGTTGCTGGCGGGCCTCGTGCTGAGCGGGCTGCTCACCCTCGCGGAAATGCGGCGGCGCTTCCCGTTCGACCTGGTGCTCACCATCGGTTCATCGCTGGCGATCGCCCAGGTGCTCGACAGCAGCGGCGCCGCCGAATTGATGACCGGTGCGCTGCGCATGCTGTACGACGGTCACGGCGTGATCGGCGCCTTCATCGGCATCTATCTGCTGACGGTGATCCTGACCGAGCTGGTCACCAACAACGCAGCCGCCGCGCTGGCCTTCCCCATCGCGCTGTCGACGGCACGCGCCTTCGACGCCGACCCGATGCCCTTCATCATGGCCGTCATGTACGGAGCCAGCGCCGGCTTCCTGATTCCGTTCGGCTACCAGACCCATCTGATGGTGTACTCACCCGGCCGCTACCGCATGCTCGACTTCGTACGCGTCGGTCTGCCGGTTTCGATCGCCTATGGCGCCACCGTCCTGCTGCTTGTACCGGTGTTTTTTCCGTTCGCGCGCTGAAGCGGAGGATGAAAGGCCGCGCCGTCAGGCGATGATGTCTACCTCGTGTCCCGAGTAGCCCGAAAGCACTGACCCCACTCCCGATGCACCCATGAAACGACTCAACACGTTCGCG
Source organism: Methyloversatilis sp. RAC08 (assembly GCF_001713355.1). Lineage (NCBI taxonomy): Bacteria > Pseudomonadati > Pseudomonadota > Betaproteobacteria > Nitrosomonadales > Sterolibacteriaceae > Methyloversatilis > Methyloversatilis sp. RAC08. The sequence continues at coordinate 429,630 of NZ_CP016448.1, forward strand.
TAAACAGACCTGAAATCGACTGTATGCCTCAGGGCACGGGCGTCTACCAGCTGATCGGTTCCGAGTCCGGGCCAACCGCTCCCCAGATGCAGTCCGCCTCGCACGTTCGGCCCCATCGCCAGCCACGCAGACGCGTCGCCATGATCGGTACCGAGGCTGCCGTTCTCGGCCGCAGTACGACCGAACTCGGTCGCTGTAAGTACCGTCACACGCGACGCAGTGCCGCCCAGATCCTGGAAGAAGGCGCCTATGGTCGACGAGAAATCGGTCAGCAACCGACCCATACGGCCCGACGCATCGTTTCCCTGATTGCTGTGCGTATCCCATCCTCCGCAATCGACCGTAATGATTTCGAGGCCTGACCTTGCCTTGATGAGCGCTGCGGCTTGCCGCATCTGCCTTCCGAAAACGCTGGACGGATAGATTGCCCCGCCCCCGGCGGCGGCCTGACCTATCGAGCGCAAGGACTCCAACTCGGGCACGAGATTCGAGCCAACTGTCTTCAAGGCGCTTCCGTTCGGATTCCGGCTTTCTGCTGGCCACGCATAGGTCTCCTGGATCAGATTGGAAAGCAGCGTCTGATCGGTAGCAGCCGATGCGAGATTCAGCCCGGATATGTCCTGATACGCAGACGCGGGAGATGGAAGGCCCATCAGGCTCAAAGGCGGCTTCACACCGAAACTCAGCGCGCGTGATGAATCGCCGGCACCGAACGCCTGAATGTATCTCGCCAGCCAACCATTGACGACTGCGGGGGTCGTGGCAGATTCAATGACGTCCTGGCCTGAGAAATGCGAACGCGACGAGTTCGAATAGTGAACAGCAGGCAGGACTGCAACCCACCCTTCCTGATACAGACGCCACAGGTCAGTCATCGCAGAGTGAAAGCCGAAGAACCCATCGAGGTCCAATGCTGCGCTACTGCCCCCCGTAGCGGGTGCGGGCACGGCAATCGTCGGACGGAGCGCGTAATAGCTGTCGTCACCATGCGGAACAACGACATTCAAGCCATCCCATCCACCGCGCATGAAAACAAGGACCAGCACCCTGTCGCTCGCGGCATGCGCAAGCGGCATTCCGCTTCCGCAAGCGATGGCCCCAAGACCCAGGGCACGAAGAAATTCACGTCGTTTCATTGCATCGTCCCTGAGGAAATAGATTCGATTGGCGTCATTGGTACTGATAATCAGGAAGCAGCAGCAGCGCCTTGGCAAGACGCCGCAGGCGGACCTCGCGATCCGGGGCGCTCGGAAGCCAGGGGTAAAGCCCCCCCTCCGTCAAGATGTTCATTGCGACATCCATGTGGCGTTTCACGAAAGTCGGGCCCAGCAGGCGTTCCAGCAACCTGCCGCACACGCCTTCCGCAGTATCGAATCCCTCGTCGTTCATCAGGCCCGAAAGGTTGAACTGGACCTGCGCCCCGGCAGGCGCGTAAGCCAGCAGTCGATCGGCAAAACGCGCGCGTGAATGCAGCATGCTGCTGCTGAGCCATGCGGATCCGAGATCGCTGTAACCAGTCGGCACGGGATTGAGGAACAGGGGCATTCCCTGACGCTGCAGTTCGATCGGGATGTCGTCTCCGACATTTTCGCCGCCAAGTTGCCGGACCGAACCGAGTACGAACTCCAGAGGCGTCTTCAGCTTCGCCCGCACATGGCTGTCCCCTCGAAACGCCGAGGAAGAAAGAATCACCATCAGCACCTGTCTGATCTGATCCGGCGCGTTCTGCTGACTGATGAACGTCTGCGCGCAGCTCGTCACGAGAGCATCGACAGGCACATCCGACACAAAGTACGTCACCAGCTTCCTGCAGATGAAGCGTGCAGTCGAGGGATGTGACGCCACGATGTCCAGGACTCTCTCGCCATCCGCCTGTCCGCCTCCGGCAGGGATCACTACTCCGAGAACGTTCTTGGCTCCGACATCGTGGCCCGCTGCATCGAAAGCGAACTGGCCATCGACCACCGTCCAGCCAGTCATCGCGCGGGCCACTTCCGCCACATCGCGCTCGGTGTATCCGCCATCGACGCCCATCGTGTGCAATTCCATGAGTTCTCTGGCGTAGTTCTCATTGGGGCGCCCCATCCGATTGTGCCGACCATCCAGCGTGTAGAGCATCGCAGGACTTTTGGCACTCGCAGCAAGCAGATCACGGAATCGACCCACAGCCAATGTCCGGAAAGCATTGTTCTCGTTCTGCTCGAACAGACTGTTGTGATGCGAATTGAAGAGGGTATTGAAGTGGTTGTCCCAGAACCAGGTCATCACTTCCCGCAAGGCACGATCACTGTATGCAGCCTGCCTTAGGGCACCGGTCGCGATATTGACGCTGCTGCCGAAGCTCTCTGCTCTCGATACCCAGCCATCATCAGCCACTTCATCTGGAACAAGTTGCGCGGAAAGCCAGGCATCGACACCCATGCCGCCAGGACTTGCAGCCAGATAGGCGTCCGGTGAAGGGCCGAACGAGGTTCGCTGCAGGACATGCCAGACGCGGCTGAACGTGGCCACCGGGGTCAGGGACAAGGTCTGACTGCTTTCGTTGCCTCCGCCATCACGTGCGACGAGCGCAACGGAGACACCGCCAGCCAGTAGGGCTTCGGGGGCAACCACCACACTCCAGCGGCCCGTGCGCTGCGCCACCTCAACCAACTTGGACACACCGACCATGCCGCCGCCACTCACTTCAGCAGTCAGTTCGACACCGAGCGTGTCGTCAATGACCGCTCCGCTGACCACGAACCCCCCAGTCGGAACCTGAGTTCCGCTCTGCCGTGAGTTGACCCTGATTGTCGGTGGCGTGACGTCTTTGATGAGCGCGAGCGACAAGGTCGCTGTCGCCTCATTCCAAGACTTGTCTACCGCAGTCATCGCGATAGTCACGGTTCCTGGCGAACTGACCGGAAGCGCACCCGTTTCAACAAACCACGTCTTGCTCGATGGACGCCAAGTAGCCGACTTGTCTATCGTCGCGCCGGATGGGAGGGAAAGCTTGAGTCGGACTTCCCGAATCGACACGTTGTCATCGGCTACACCACTGATGCGGAATCCGTTGAAGGCAATGCGCGAATCGGTCACCGGATCCATGATCTCGATACTCGGTAGCGTACGGTCCAGATCTTCGTCTTCGCCCTGAATCATCGCGAAACGATACGCGCCCCGTGACGCCAGCACATCGCTGAAATGATCCTGCCCGTCGGCGAATGGATTGGTGGCACGCATCACATATTCGCGCCCCTGTCCCAAACCCTCGAAATCGAAACGTATCAAGCCAGTACCATCGGAAATGCCCTGTTTCGCAACCTTCAGCGCGCCATCCGGCAATTTCTCGAATGCAATAACGGTGACCGACGACAGCACGGTACCCCTTGCACCATCGATGAGAGTGACCGGAACCGAACCCACGCGGAAGCCATAGCCACGTGGTTCAGTCAGCAGATCACTTTCGACCCACACGCCAAAGGGCTGAGTCTTGAGGACATAGTTTCGCCCGCTGCCAAGACCGTCGAGATCGAAGCTGGCGCCGCCCTGGGCATCTGTCAGACGCTTGGCCCGCCAGACGTCGCCCCCAGCAGTCCTTTCGTAAGCGTGAAGCTCGACGTTCGCGACGCCAGCCTCGGTCATGTGATCGATAAGCTTGACCGTGAGCGCCCCTTGAGCGAGCTTGAACTGATAACTCCCAGCGGCGCTGTAGGTCGCACTTGTCTTGGTCGCGCCATCGAGCGGACTGACCGCCCTGAGTGCGAATTTCCGGCTGCCGAGCCGATCGGGGTCCAGACGCACCCGTCCTTCACCGTCCGTCCGGAACGCCCCTTCTCCCTTGAAGCTTCCGTCTGCCAGCACCTCCTGCAGCGACACATCCTTCCAAGCAAGCGGCAGCCCGTTACGGGCGTCGATCAACTGAACCTGCAGCGCCCCGACCTTGATCACCTTCGATCCGGCCGATGAGATCTCTGCGCTCTGAACGGCCTGCAGATACGGCTTTGTCGTCAAGACGTAACGGCGGCCCTCGGCAAGGCCATCGAGATCGAATTTCACCTCGCCAGCGGTATCCGTAGTTCGCGTCAGGCGAAGGACTTGAGTAGCGCCTGTCTTTTCCCAAACCTCAACATTCTTGCCGGAAATCGCTGCTCCACTGACCGAATCCTGAACGCGCACAACCACCGAATCGTTACCGAGTACAAAGCGATACGGCCCCTTGCCACGATAGATGTCGCTGATTTTTTCGCGACCATCCGTCGGGCTGGTTGCCGTCAAGACATAAGGCACCGTTCCAACGTTGGGTGGGTCGAGCTTCGCCCAGCCCTGAGCATCAGTGCGTCCTGCCATCACCCATACATGCGCACCGTCCGGCGACCAGCGTTTGAGCGTCACCGCCTGATCCGCGCGTCCTTGCCCGGTCTGTCCATCGATTACCTGGACCTGCAGTGCGCCCACCCGGAAACCGAGACCGCGCGGTTCCGTGATCAGTTCGCTTTCGACCCAGGCGCCGAAGGGTTGCGTCTTGACTACATAGTTGCGTCCTTCACCGAGCCCATCGAGATCGAAACTAGCCGTGCCTTCGCCTTCGGTCGCGCGCTTGACACGCCAGACATCACCCGCAGGAGTCCGCTCAAACACATTCAGTTCGACATTCGGCATGCCCGCATCGGTTACGTGATTGATCAGTTTGACCGTGAGCGCACTCGCAGCCAGCCTGAACTGATGGCTTCCCACAGCGCTGTAGGTTTGACTGGTCTTCGTCGTCCCGTCTATCGGACTTGTGGTGCGAAGGACATATCTGCGACTGCCCAGCCCTTCCGGATTCAGCCGGACGCGCCCCTCCACGTCAGCGGAGAACGTACCTGCCGACCTGAGGGCGCCATCGCTCACTACCTCAAGCAGTGACACCGATCGCAGCGAAAGGCCTTTGCCACTCCTTGCGTCGATCAACTGCACCTGCAGGGTGCCGGCATTCAGCAGTTGCGCTCCGGCAGCATTGATCACTGCGCTCTGAACCGTCTGAAGATAGGGCTGCGTCCTCAGAAAATACTTACGGCCTGACGCAAGGCCATCCACATCAAAGCTGGCCTGACCTGATTCACTGGTCGTACGCTTCAGCCGGAGGACTGGTGCGTTGTCTGTCACTTCCCAAATCTCGACAAGCTTCCCTGCAATGCCCGCACCGGTCACCGCATCGCGAAGTTGCGCAACGATCGGTGCATTGCCCATCACGAATCGATGCGGGCCCTTGCTCCGATAGACATCGCTGATCTTCTCCACGCCATCGGTGGGGCTGGTCGCTGTAAAGACATAGGGCACGGTTCCGACATTGGGTGGGTCGAGCTTGATCCAGCCCGACGCGTCGGTCTTGCCCCCCATGACCCAGGTGTGGGCGCCGTCGGGCGACCATTTCTTGAGGCCGACCTGCTGCCCCGCCCTGCCCTGCCCGGTCACGCCGTCCACCACCTGTGCCTGCAGTGTCCCGACCCGAAAGCCGAAATTTCGCGGCGCCGTGAGCAACTCGCTCTCGACCCAGAAGCCGAAGGGTTGCACCTTCAGAACATAGTTGCGACCGCCGCCTAGCCCGTCAAGATCGAAGCTGGCATTTCCCTGAGCGTCGGTCGTTTTTTTTGCGCGCCATGTATCGCCAGTGGCAGAACGCTCGTAGGCGTGCAATTCGAGCCCTGCAAGCCCCGCGTCGGTTACATGATCGATAAGGCGCACGGTAACGGCACCCTGAGCGACCATGAATCGATAGCTGCCGGGGGAACTGTAGGCTTCGCTCGTCTTGCTGACGCCGTCAACCGGGCTCACCGCGCGAATCGCATAACTGCGGCTACCGAAACCGGCAGGATCCAGCCTTACCCGTCCTTCGCCGTCGGTGCGGAAGACACCTGCACCCTGATGGCTTCCGTCCGGCAAACGCTCCTGCAGCGATACGTCCTTCCAGGCAAAGGGCAAATTGTTTCGTGCATCAACCACCTGAACCTGCAAGGCGCCTGCAACGAGCTTTTTCACCCCGGCGGACGCGATTTCCGCTTGCACCTGCTGAAGATAGGGTTGGGACTTGGCGACATAGCGCCGACCGGACAGAAGCCCATCGAGATCAAGCCTTACATGGCCGCTGCCGTCGGTCGTGCGCCTGATGACGAATTCGGACGTCGATCGATCCCATACCTCAACTACTTTTCCTGTCAGCGCCGAACCGCTGAGCGAATCCGCCATTTCAATCACGACCGGATCATTGCCAAGCACAAACCTGTGCGGCCCTTTGGTCAAAAGGATCTCGCTGACCTTTTCATAGCCAACCGTCGGACTGGTCGCCGTTACGATGTAGCGCTCCGTACCCACACCTGGCGGATCAATCTTCACCCAGCCCTGCGCATCGCTGATTCCGCTCATGACCCACGTATGGGCGCCGTCCGCTGACCACCGCTTTAGTGCGAGGGTCTGACCGCTCCGGGGCAGGCCCGTCATCCCGTCAAACACCTGTACCTGCAGCTTGCCCACACGCAACTCTTGCGTACCGCCAGCTGTGATCAAACTACCTTCCACCCACGGTCCGAAAGGCTGCGCTTTCAGAATGTAGTTCCTGCCTGCGCCTAACCCATCCAGCTCGAAGCTGGCCGTACCTGAGCTGTCCGTGCTGCGTTTTGCACGCCACAAGTCGCCCGTGGCGGTGCGTTCGAATGCGTGGAGTTCATGGTTGGACATCCCAACGTCCGTCACATGGTCGACCAATCTGACCACAAGCCCGGCAGCACCCGCCAACGACGACAGGAACACCAAGGCCAGGCCAACAGAAAAGCGCAGAAGGAACACTCGAAATTCACCAGCTGAAAGGGACAACCAGGCAACTTGCCGACGTGATGGCAGGCTCCGCAGAAAGGTGGCGCGCTGTTACCCAGTCACACGGCAGGTCGCGTCAGCTCATGGGGGGTACACGGGTACGCCACGACAGGATTAAGCAAAACTAACAAATGGAAACATCTGTTAAGTCGGCAACCGCACAGACGGTACCACCCCAAGATGTCAGGAGAGTGTGACGTGCTGTGGCTTTGCGTGATTCTGCTGCGACACTACATGGCTCAGGATTCATTCCTGAATCTCGCGCAGCTTCGCTGACAAGCTACCTGGCCGAGCGCCTGATCGGGCCTAGAACGGCACGAAGGATCTCCAGCCTGAATGCGCTGCGAAAACTGACAGGCTTGGGGTGCGAGTGGGACAGCACGGCAACCGAGATACCGACGTCCGCGCTGTCAGAACGCCTTCATGGGCCAGTCATCCGTTCTGAACGGAGCGACCGGTATCTGGTTGGCGCCGACCAAATTGCACTCCGGATAATCCCGCCACGCGTAGCGCACGGCGACAGGATTCATGACCTTCGAAGAGCGTACGGTGACAACATTAATGCCCGTGATCTCTGCGTCCGCTGGATGGAACACCTGGTCCTCACCCGCCAGCTCGAAACCGACGGCGCGATCGGCGTCACTCATCACGCCTGCACTGTCAGTACTCCGGATAGCGAGATGTGCAGCAGCACTATCGAACTTCACCATGACGTCACCGCTCCTGATCTCGATACCGACGTATCGCGGGCCTTCGGCATCGATCTTCAGCTGATAAACCTTTGCAAGCGCCATACGCGCAAAGCGATCGGCAGGGATCTCCTTGCGTGCGGGATGAATGTCATCGCGGCTGCCTGCATCCACCAGAGTGACCACCCAAACCTTGCTCTTACGCGCAGCGAACGCGTGTAACCCTTCACCAAACCTTGCACGAGCGCTGTCCTTGACGCTCGATGCGGGGCGTTGATACGGTGCCAATTCTGCGACGATGAATGGAAGATCAGCTCTCTGAAAGACTTCCCTCCATGAGTCGACCAAGTCGTTCAACAGCGACGGATAGATCTCCGAGTCCTCGACATTGCCTTCGCCCTGATACCAGAGCACCCCTTTGAACGCGAAAGGTGCCAGGGGCAGGATTTTCGAGTTGAACGATGCCGAAGGATTCCAGGGTGAATCAGGCGCTCCCGCCGGAATCCTGCTGCCTCCAGCGCGCGCCGATCCGGCGGATAACCGGGCACGTGCCGACTCGTACTGCAAGACAAACCGGCGACTCAGCGGGTTGGCCCGAAGGACATCCGCCGGGATCCAGTTCTGTATGACGGTCGAAGGCGTCGCGGCCACGACGATACCAACCGGTATGGTGAGTTCGGTCTGGATACGTTCGCCGAACAAATAGCCGATCGCAGGCATCGACTGCACGGCTTTCGGCGATACCGCAGGACGCCAAAGCCCCGACGTATCCTTGAGCGGAACGTCGGACGATGCATTGGGCAGTTGGAAGAGCCGAATCTTGCCGTTGCTCGCAGCCCCAATCTTTTCCTGCAGGACCGTTGTCTGTGGTGCCTGCATCGTGATGACCATGTTCGACTGGCCGGACACCAGCCACACGTCCCCTACTACGAGGTTTCGCTTCCGAACCGATGTCTTGCCCGCCGAGACGTCCAGTTCCCGCCCTTTTCCATCAGCCGGCATGGACTCGAGCGTCACATGCCAGTATCCGTCAGTTATGGACGCGGTGGCCTCCCGGGTCTGCGCCCCAAAACGGACACTTACCGTTGCACCAGGAGCAGCCCAGCCCCATACCGGAACAGGTGTGTCCCGCTGCAGTACGCCGTAATCATTGAATATGCCGGCCAACCGGAGCTCATTGGCCCTGACGGCTCCCACGGATGGCAACAGACAACAAAATAAGACGATGCAGCATCGACGAAGCACAACCCAGGACAGGTCAATGTGCACGAAGTGCTTGGTGGAAGCTTTCGGCAACGATGGAATTTCCATAAGCAGTAAGGTGATCACCGTCAAAGAACAATGGCTTGCCAGCGCGAACGGGCGAACAGACATCGTCCGGGCACAGAAGAACGTATGGATCCCAGATCTCTACGCCGGTCACCTGATCCTTGACCTGCCTCATCGCCGAAAGAACAGGCGTTCGAAGTTCATCGAGTTCCTTGCGAGAAACCTCCAGCCCGCCGTCACAATCGGGATTGTCCTTGTTGAAGAAATCGGAACACCGGAACAGCGGCACTCGAAAGACAGGCTTGGGCGCTTCGAAAAACACCTTCACGCCAATTACCGAAAGCGTTTCGAGTCGGCCGATTGCCTCGGTAACCGCGGCTTGCCTATCAATCGACGCCACTGGCGAAATTTTCGCCCCCCCCCACTGGTCACCGAATCGCGGCAAACGCAGTGATGGCAAAAACAACACATCACCTGGCCGTGCCTCCTTCTGGAGTGTGGCGAACAGGCTTGCGACGAATTCCTCACAGCCTCGTCCGATCGTAGCTGAGGAGTTGCGCATATTGAATACGCTGCACCCCGGAGACGTGAACATCGAGACGCTGGATCCAGTTGTCGCCGCGTAGAAACGAAGCATCGAAGAATAAGCCCATGCGTGGGAATCACCGGCGACAAACACTCTCGGGGCATCGACGTTCTCGCAATCCACAGGGGAGAAGTCGAACCGCCTTCCCGAGCCGAAACTGTCCTTCCCGTCCTTCACCGCACAGGTTCGATCCGCGGCGGTGACCGGAAGCACCGCATCGGGATGCCAGACGGCTTCATCGCTGGTCACACTCATTGAAATGTGGGGTTTCGCAAATACCACTAGCACCGCAACGGCTGCAAATGCCGCCATCGCGCCGATGCCTGACAGTACCAATCGCCCCTTTGGCAGAGACTTCAATTTCTGCGAGTAACGAACCGGATTCTCGACATACCGCCATGAAGCCCAGGCAAGTGCGAACGAAATGACACATGCCGCTAGCTGATGTGGCCAGTCGGCAAGGCCAGTGGTCCATTTCATGAATACGATCACAGGCCAGTGCCACAGGTAAAGCGAGTACGACAGCTTTCCGACGAACACTGCCGCAGGCTTCGAAAGCAGCCGTACAACTCCGCAGTCGTCCCGGGTCGTCCCCAGCATGATCAGGAGTAGCGTCAGCAGCACAGGTATAAGCCCTGACGGCCATGGAAAGCGAGATGCATCAATCCATAGCAGGCAACCGACCATCGCAGCCAATGCGACTGCGCCTACCGCTTCAGCGCTGGATCGGTTCATGCCCGAAAATGCCGGACGCCAGACGTCACGGGACATGAACAGCAGCACACCCAGTCCAAGTTCCCAGAAGCGCGTTGGCAGACTGTAAAACGCAATCGTTCTCGAATAACTTTCCTGAACGACATACAAGGCGAGGAGAGAGAGCCCGATAAGGCTCACCAGAAGAAATGTCACAAATCGACGTCTACCCTGCATCCACCCGAAAAATAAAATCGGAAAGATCAGATAGAACTGTTCTTCGACGCCAAGTGACCATGTATGGGTGAACGGGTTGAACTCGGTCCGCGGCGACCAGTAATCATTCGAAGTCAAGGCAAAGAATACGTTGCTCAGACCGAAAAGCGCAGCCAGGCCCGACTTCGGATTCGCATCGCTAAGCCACGCGTCGGGCACGATCAGGGCATCCACGACGAAAGTCACCAGAACAACGACCGCCAGCGCCGGAACGATTCTGAGGACACGCCGCGCGTAGAAGGCGTTCAGAAACTCCCGGAATGAATCCACGGGCAAGCTCATCGCCGCTGATGCCACGACAAAGCCCGAGATCACGAAAAATATATCGACCCCGATGAAACCAGCCGGAACTATCGCGTCTACGTGAAATAAAAGGACAGAAAGTACAGCGACGGCTCTCAGGCCATCCACTGCCGGGAAATATGTATTTTTTGTCAATGACATGATATGGACCAACCGGCCACCAGCCCTCGTTGAATCACATGCGATGAAAACATATAAGAGAAAAATGGTGGCGGCGCGCCATAAAACCCGTGTTTGAAGCGCCTGTCATCTCATTGCGAACAATCACCCTTTGATATCCCGCGCCACCATGTATTTACGCTCGTCGAAACGCTGCGCGAGACAAAAAATAAGCCTCAAGCATTCTTGGCTCTGGAGAAGACTCTCAACCAGGTCGGCTCTGCTGCATACAAGTACTTTCGCCAACCAAGAGCAGGCTTCTCGATAAAATGCCAAGACAAGGCAGCAATTAGGAGAGAACATGGCAGAACTATCGCGACATTCACCCACCAATGATGCGTCCAGGCACCGATTGCCGATACCGCTTGCTGGATCGCGAACCCGTACAAAAATATCCCATAGGAGTAGTCCGCCCCTCGGAGTAGAAAAAACTTTGCCGGGTTCATCAAGCCTAGATAAACAGTAAGGTAACCAATAATCAAAGGTGAAAAGAAATCTCCAAGCGGAACAGAAAGGAGAACCAAGGACACTATAGCCGACGCAAACGCCAAGCGTCCGTCCCAAGGAATCGATTCCTTAAATATATAGATCGCAACCCCTGCCAAAAAACTCAAAACAAGGACAGTACCAGGCACTGCTCCATTAGCAACAGAAATCTCACCTGTATTCGCCAGCAAATATTTCACTATCGCCAGTACAGTGAGAAGCAACAGTATGCACAAAAATGCGTAGTGACGCTTTACCGCCCCAACTCCGGCAATTAAAGCCAACGCCACATAACACTGAAGTTCATAAGGAACGGTCCAAAGCTGCCCGTTGACGATATTTGGAAGCGGATTGCTTTCAAAAACACCAGGCAAGGCGTACTGTATATGACCGACGATATTAAAGAAATACTTAAGAAAAATCTCGCTTGAAAAATATTCACCAAGGCTGTACGTTGTAAAAAAAGGCCCAATAATGAACGCAGAAATCAATACCTCGACACTTAACGCCGGAAATATTCGAATCACTCGAAGGCCAAGGAAAACGAACAACGTTTTAGAGCGCTCCAAGCTTCCTGCTACCAGAAAGCCACTAAGTGCGAAAAACATAGGAAGTATGAGTGCTATAAAAGCGCGCACCGGCGATTCCATTATCCCCTTTGGAACCGACGTTCCATATGCAGTTGCCAAGCTATGCCAAACAATAATTAACACAGCAAGAATTAGTCGCATGTAATCGAAACCCGTAGCTCGACCACCAGTCTCTTGAACTCTTTCCGAAATAGTTCGATTTACCGCAAAAAAATTCGCCATTTTCGACCTTGAATTATCAAAACCATTCCGTACCAAAAATTCACGAGACCAAGCAACACCCTCGCTAATTTACGAAAACCGCTGAAGCATGATCTCGTATTCGCCCAGCACCACCCCCCAAGTAAATTCTTTATTGTATCGGCAAGCGACAACAGACTTAATTTTTTCTATTGACTCTACACTTCCAATCAGACCACCAAGAATGTGATCCAAATCCTCTTCGCAGTTGAAGTAGGCGACACTTTCGCCAGCAACCCATTGATTAAATTTGTTCCCATGCGCGACGATTGCATTTCCTGCACCCATCGCTTCTACGAGCGATGGATTCGTCCCACCAACCTGATGGCCATGTATATAGCCTTCTGAATGAAACCGCAGTGCCTTTACGATCGGGGCATCGTAGATGGCCCCCAAGAAAACGACTTCATCTGAAGCCGCATCCATGATTGCCCTGTGGTAGGCATTTCGTTCCGGCTCATATTTGCCGAGAACTGCCAGTTTTGCGCCGCGCGGATGACGCGAGAACGCGGACACGATCTCGAGGATTGAATTTTCCGGTTCGGGACGCGCGATCACCGTCCAGTATCGGCCCGGTTCCAAGCCGAGGGCCAGCACGGGTTCCTCGGGCATTGACGACAGTCGGTCTGCACCGTAGGGAATCATGGTGATCTTCTTCTCGCCAACGCGTGTCAGAAGATGGTCCTTGATTCCAGGGTTATCAGCTACGAGGTGATTGCCCAGCCAGCATCCGGCCCAGTCGTTAGCCCAGAACCAGAATTTGGCCACCGTTCCCCACTTTTGACGCTTCCACTCGATGCCATCCATATTGATGACGTTCGGGATGCCCTTCACTCGCAACAGAGTGCAGAACACCGCGGTGTTGTAGCCAAGCGTCAGGCAGAGCTCCTTCGATCGCGCGGCATGCACGGTGGCCTTCCAGTCGAAGATGATGGTTCCGCGCGGCCCGCCTGCGGACACCGGAATGCGCACACGCTCGATGCCTTCCCAGACATCCGTGAAGATCGGGCCTTCGCCGTCCTCCTGGCAGTAGACGATGACTCGCCAGCCCTTGCTGACCAGATGGCGCGCCAGATATTCAGCGAAGGTTTCGAACCCGCCGTGGGCGGCAGGTACACCGCGAGTGCCGAGAATGCGCAGACAAGGTTTGCCGGCAGAAGCTGTCATGCTTGATGTCGTCCTGCAGATTTGTTTTCGTAAAAGGTGCGCAACTGTCCGGCAACCGACGTCCAGCCGAATTTATCCTGCATGTCCTGACGTGCGTTGTGCACGACGGTGTCGCGCAGTGCTGGCTCGGCGAAGAATCCCTCAAGCACCTGCGCGAGATGGCTTTCATCCTCCGAGCTGAAGACGAGCCCGTTCCGCCTGTCTTCGACAATGGCCGTCATTCCCGGAAGATCGCTGACCACGACAGGCGTACCAAGACTCATGGCCATCAGAAGCACACCGCTCTGATAGATCTTTCGATAGGGCAGCACCACCACGTCCGCCGCTCCGTAGAAGGCCGGAATCTCGGCATCGGGTATATAGCGGATGTTCAGCGAGATGCGCTCGGCCGCGCCGCCTTCCTCGATCAGCCGCTGGTAGAGGGAGAAATCGTCCTTCCAGACCTTCCCGGCAATCACCAGACGATAACGATGATCGGAAGATGCGATCCGCGAAAACGCATTGATCAGAACGTCCAGCCCCTTGACCGACTTGATCTGCCCGAAAAACAGGATCACTCGATCACTTGCACCAAGATTCAGCGAACGGCGCGCGTCCTGCATGGGTACGAGTGGGGGCACCAATCCGAGATAGCTCCCATGCGGCACTACGGACACCCTCGGCGCAAGTATCGGAAAGTGATTCAACAACTCTGTCCGGCTCACCTCGTTGTGGACAACGATGCCGGACACCATGCCGTAAGTGATCTTCTGCAGCCACATGGCCCGGGCACCGGCTTTGAATGCCTCGACGTCATGAACGGTGACGAAAACCCCGAAACGGCCCATGCGAGCGAAGAGCACCGACAGAAACTCAAGCGCGCCCACATGAAAAAAATGAAGGTGCACAAGGTTCAGCCGCTCACGGCCGGCATCCTGAAGGGTGGCAATCAGGCCACGCACGTATCGCATCCCGCGCAGCACCGGACTGGACTTCCCCCAGATGCCCTGGAAGGTGCGCTTCAGCGTGACAGGGCGTGCCCCCCGCACTTCGGAGATGTCGCAGGAATACCAGATGCAACGCACGCCGTTGTCGGCCAGACCTGCTGCGAAACCGCAATCGTAGTAATCCATCCCGCCATGACTGCCGACCGGTTCGATCAGCGCGACCGAAAGCGCCGTCAAGTCGGCTCTCCGTATCCCAGTTCGCACATCGTCTGCTTGAACTGTGACCGGATGACTTCCGGCAGTTCGAACGGTTCGTGCATCGGTGCCGGAGAAAGCACGGTCTCGGCATACTCGAAAAACACCGAGTCGTCGGGAAGGCCACAGAAGCGCAGTACCTCGTCCAAGACCTGACGGGGCTGCTGCACCATGTCCTCATAGCGAACCATATGCACATCGTCGGGATACTCGCGCTTGCGCCTCATGCCCTCGCGCATGGTGACGATCCATTCGACGGCCGCCATGTCGGTGTGCTTGCTGAAACCCCGGATCTCATCGATGACCGGCGCGAGCAGTTCGTCCGTTGCAATCAGTTCGTCCAGCATGAGCGCCCATTTCCGATTGTCGGCACCCCACCAGTCGTGCACCTCGCCAGACTCGGTGACCCCCAGGCGCCGGGACCACTTGTTGATCGACGCACACGTGTCCCACCCGTTGCGGACGAGAAAAACGAACCTGGCATCGGGAAAGATGCTCTTCACGAATGGAACCCGGAACACCAGTTCGGGGTATTTGTCGACCAGACGCTTCGACATCACCGAAGCGAGATAGGCGCCGAACATCTTCCTGATATTGCTGCGGATCGGTTCGGTACAGTCGGATGCATCGAGCCGATAACGGGCCGGTTTGCGCGTGTAGCTGCCGATGACATCCTCGAAGCCCACACCGGCATGCCATAGCGCCTTGGGCTCGTTCAGAAACCCCACATCCTTGTGCATGGACATCACCACACCAAGAATCGTGGTGCCGCTGCGCCCGGTTCCAATGATGAATATGGGCGCCTTGACCTCGCGCACGGCAGGTAACGCCTTCTCGAGCGCGAAATGCATGAACACCAGCGGATTGATCCAGCGGCCCTTGGTCGTCAGCGGACGCCCCTCGAACAGTCCGTAGCTGACGAGGCGTGACACAGCCTTGGTCGGCCGGAACTTCAAATACTGCTTGTCGATCTGCGCAACCATGGTGACCTCAAAAACGGTAAAGAAGACCTTCCATCGAACCCTTCAGGGCGGCCCGCACAGCGTCCAGGCGGCCGGCCATCAGGAATCGGAACAATTTCAACATCCACCACGCACTGCCTGCGAAGGCATAGATGGCAAACCCGCGCACGCCGCCATGACGGCGCACCGTGAGCCAGCGATTTCGGCTCAGCAGCCGAACGTAGAAGGGCAGCTTCGGATTGCGCGGATTGAGGATGCCGCGCACCTTGCGAGTTTCTTCCTGCTCGTCACCGAGAATGCTGCCTTGGCCAACATGGCGTACGACCGCCGACGGTATCAAGCGAATGCGCTTGCCGGCCTGCAGCACCGCGAGCGAGAATTCGACATCCTCCTCGTACATGAAATAGGCCGGATGGAAGCCGCCGACTTCGAGGTACACCGCTCGCGTCACCATGAATGCGCATCCCGATGCGAAACCGACGTCGCGAGCGTGCATGCTGACGGATTCATCGAGCTCGCCGAAATGGTCGATCGAAACCGAACCCTTCCACCATTTCATTTCGCCGCCGCCATACCAGATGCGAGGGCGCGTCTCGTCGGTGGTGATCCGTGGTGCAACAACACCGACACACGGATCCTCGAATCCCTTCAGCATTTCGGCGACAGCACGTGGATCAACCCGGGTATCCGGGTTGAGAAAGAACACCACATCTACGCCGCGTTCATCGATCAGCCAGCGTGCCCCGGCATTGCAGCCCTCGCCGAAACCTACGTTCTCCCGCAGTTGCAGCAGGTGGACTTCCGGATACGTCGAACAGATGATCGCAACATCATCCTTCGGCGAACAGTTGTCGACGACGACGATCGCATCAAACATGCTGCGATCAAGCGATCGCAGGCTTTCAATGACGAACCGGCTGGAGTTGTAATTGACGTAAGCAAGACCGACTCGCACATACCACCTCAATGCCTGAACTCAATTTCTAAGACCGCAAAGACGCCCTTTGGCCGCGTACTGAGCATTGAATGCCGAGATACGGTCCAGCATCCAGGCCGTATCGCCTCCGGGACGCACATCGAACGTGGCCGACTGATAGTCGAATCGATAGACCCACAGCGCGGCAAGATTCACGCCGCTCTCATCGAGAGCATGTATCAGCTTTTCGAATGCATCCCGCTGCGCAGGCACTTCACGTGAAGCCCCGAATTCACCAGCAAAAACGAGTTGGCCAGAATGCTTCGCGGCGGAAACGATCGCATCGAACAGTTGACCGAAAGATGCCTTCCCGAAGTACTGATGCTCGTGATGAGGATAGACATGAAACGATAGCAGTCCGAAGTCGTCGGGATTGTGCCGCCCGAGCATCGTGCGGAATTCGCCTTCGCTATCCACCTTCCAGGATCGACTCTTAGCGTTGTTGAATGCGTACTTGCGCGGCAAGCCTGCACCGGTGGACAGCAGTGTGCGAGTGTCGTACTTCCGCACCGTCTCAACGAAAATCCGATAAGCGACGGACAGATCCTCGTTGGTAATCTCGTCGCCAGCCGTTCTGAATTCGGGCGTGCCCTTATGAGGAAGCGTTTTCGGGCGCAGCTTTGCAGCGTTGGGCAGATCCACGTACAGATTCATTTCATTTCCGAATTCGTACGCCCACAAGACTGGTGAGTCCTTGTAGCGCTGCACGAAATCGGAAATGTACTGCCGCGCAAAAGCGGTCGTGCGGCTGCTCGGGTCGCCCCACTTCGCCACGGGTTCCCCGACCAGATCGGGCACTGTCGAATAATTCCAGAACAGGCTGGGAATCAGACCGACACCGTTATTCTCCGCCGCTCGGAAAACGCGGTCCATTAACCTGAAGTAGCCGTCACGATCTTCCGAGTAGAGCTTTAGCTCATCAGGCCAGAAACCGGTAGCCATGAAGCGTGCGAAAGGCACTCTTGCAGCAGCCAATTCTACAAAGCCATCCTCCGTGCGCGTACTGGTCGAATTAGCAAGCAACGATGAAAAAACATCAAAGTAATTGACACCAAAGGCACGGCAATCTGGCGGTAGGCTGGCGGCGTGCAGGGGCTGTGAGGCTAGCCCTGCCATCAGCCACGCAAGCCCGCGGAGATATCTCAAGAACATGGTCAGCAACTAAGCGCTCTCACGCGCGTCGTTTTCATCGACTTGCTTCAGCGCGAGCGAGACCCCGATCAGAAGAAAATAAAACGGCAGATTATGTGGGGTGGACAGAATCGAACACATCAGCATCACGCCCACGATTGCGCACGCTATCGAGCGACCGACAGCTCTGTTGAATGCGCTTCTCGACGTAAGCCCAACCTTTGCGGCCACAAGGGCACCGGAAATACCAAAAAGAAGGAACGCGCTTATAGCGAGAAACCCGGATTCAACCATTACTGAAACATAATAGCTGTCGAGAGTTCTCACACCGCCAGTTCCAACGAAACCCATTAACTCAATGGCTAGACCTGGCCCGTGGCCGACGGCCGGAGACTCCGACGTGACCTCGAAGCCCTTCAGGTACATTTCAACGCGTGCGTTAGAACTGTTGTACTCGGCTCGATCACGGCCAATCACATAGTCGGTCGATTGCAAGGCGATCAGTACTGCGGATGTAAGTACAAGTGGCACGGCGAATAAAGCCAGCCAGGACATTCGCGACGTGGTCTTGGCAATGATCTGACCAAACAACGCAAGCGCCAGCCATAACATACCCACAATCACAGCGCCGATTACTGCGGAGCGCGAACCAGAGCGGACGACGGCCACGCCAATCACGGCCAGCGCAAGCAAAATAAGAAAGCTTCTGAATTTTCTTTCGGGATTCAAAAACAAAGCCACGAATGGCGTAGCGAAGAGCAGAAACTGTGCGTATAGCAAAGGATGGCCGAAGGTGCCCTGTACTCGATACGAACCGCCACGTATCTTTTCCTGGACGATTTGCTCAAGATATTCTGAAGAAAGCGAAAAGAAGCCTGGCAGATAGGCTGCAAAGATATTTTTACCAAGTGCAGCTTCCATCACACCCAGCGCCCCCAAGGCAATCGCGGTGCCGGCAAACGCCATCATCAAGTAGCGTAGCCGCTCAGCGGTTGAAAACACGATGGCACCAATCGCAATCAGCGGGAAATAGGTCAGCAGTTCGTTCAGCAGAACGTAGGCCGAGTTGACGAAGTAGCGCGAGAACACCGCGCTCAGCAAACGCAATGCCACATAGGCAAAGAAGATTCCGAAAACAAATCGGTGCCGGCGCACCACGGCTGCAAAATCTGCCCAGAGCGTCTTGCTGTTGACCAACAGGAAAATCCACATGACAAGCAACAGGCCAAAGAGCACACGGCCAGGCAGGATGTCGGGGACCCCTGGCAACCTGAAGCTCACATAGCGCGGCCACAGCAAAGTGAAGACCAACCACCCGATCGTGAGCAAAAACAATCGGTTGTAGTTCACGCCTTCCTGGCGGGGGATCGCGAAGACGCTAAGTGCGAGGACAGGCAACAGCAGAATGAAAGGTGGTATTGGTCCCGTCAGCACGAGGGCCAGTGCGAGAAAGGCCCCGAAGAAGACTGCGAACAGCACGAAAGATCCCTGCTTCAGGCTGTAACCGAACACTACTGATCCCCTTGCGACATGGGTGTCGCCTTGAAATGGATTGCAGGCACTGCAATCAAAGCCTGTTGCCGGCGATGCGTTTCACCGATCCGAGGAACACTTTCAGGTTCTCGACCGGTCCCGCTGAGACAGCCAGGCGCCACAGATGCATGCCCTTGTATCGCGGCGTCCGCCGCTGCATGACTTTCAATGCAAGAAGGCGGGCGAGCAGACTTCGCTTACGTTTCACCTGATAGGGCTGTATCGGGGTGATCTGCGACGGTTCAAAGGTCTCGACCACCAGATGGCCGCTTGCTGCCGCATTGCCCAGCAGGCCTTCGCCTTTGAGCGTGCGGGCGATGACAAGGCTGCGACCATCCCGCTCGGCAAAATCAGGATAACCGTCCTTGCCGTACCACGCATCCGCACCGACCAGATCGGCGAACTCGCCCGTTCCGTCTGCGCATATCTTGCAGCGCGGCTGAAGGTGACGATTCAGGATTTTTCCCCAGGCGGTGTTGTAGTCCATCTGCGCTTCAGCGCCATCTTTCGTCCGGGCAGCCGTCGTTCCTGGCCAACCTCGGCCTCGATAGCGGAATTCGACCACCTGTGCGGGATCGAGTGAAAACTTCTTGATGATTTCTATCGTTCCATGTGCGCTCGGCGTGCCGGCGCACATGAATGAAAGCAAATAAGGAATCCGCGCGTTCAGTTCAGGGCGTGCATCAAGCATCTTGCGCACAGCCGCAACATCACAGGGTTTGCCGATGAACGCAAAACGACCGGGCTCTGCAAGGGCACGAGGGATCGCGGCAGCCGGAGCAGCGGGGCTGTATCTTGAACCGGCGCCGCCCAGCAAGGATTCACGATTGCGACTGAATACCACCTCGTTCTCGAGAGCGTGCGTAGTCGAGCCGCGCACATGCACCACGAAATCGATCTGCCCCGTTTCAAGCAGATAAAGCGCGGTCCCGGTCACAACCCCACCCGAGGACCCGACATAACGAACATCTTCAGCGGAAGCATGGCCTACCCAGCATGACTTAACCGGACCCCACGCCGGAAGGTAGTCCTGGCTGGGCTGATGTTCCAGCGATATGCCCGGGCATAGGCTACCCACCACAAGGCGCTCCGCGTCGGAGAGGTCCGAGGACACAACGGGGCGAAAGAAACCGGTGCGGTCAATTTCCATCCTGATCTTGTCGGGCGCTGCAACAACGCACCCTCCGCAACCCGAGCAGAGGCCGGCGCGCGCGATGTCTTCAGGATGATCAAGCATTGGCAGCCTCTTCGAACACTTCAGCAAGCAATGCCACGTAACCATCCAGCCGCTGCTGGGCTTTGACGTTTCCTTCCGCAACCTTTGTCGCGATTTCCGCCCGCTCATGGAACGACCGCGTGATCAGCCCATAAACATGCTCGGCGTCATCGCTGAAGCAATCCGCCACGTACGGATAGTCCAGTGTCGAGAATAAACCTCTGAACTTGCGGCTGTATGCCATCGGCACGACCGCTACCCCAGAAGAAAATGCAGCGATGCAGGCGTGCATACGCGCGCCCACGAAGTAATCCAGGCCAGAAATGAACGATTTGGCGGAAGACGGGTTTTCAAACTTATCGACCACTCTCACCGACGGAAACTTGCCAGCGATTTCACGCGCAGCATGAAGGTCATCTTCCTCGACTCGATTGTCGGGAACAACATGTGAAACCAGATACAAGTCAACATCAGGCTGAGCAATGAAGAACTCGACAAGTCGTTCAATCATGGCGCGATAGTCGAAGGTCAAACCGAACTGGTTTTTCCCGCTGTAGCCGCCAGCCCATAGAAGACCAGAAACATTCAAGCCTACGGATACGCGCCCGGCAGACTTCTCAAGCATTTTGAAAGGCAAGGCAAAAGCGACGTCTATTGCCTCATGAAAACGGGCCTTCAAAGATCTGCTGCGGAAATACTCGGTCGACAGCACGTCACGGGAGCAGACGACGCGCGAACGATTCATTACGAAATCAGCACACCACGCGGCGATTTTGCCCTTGAATGGCCCAAGTGTCTGAGGGCTCATTACGAGAGGCTTCTTCAAAACCAGAGCGTATAGCTTGGAGCCGATCAAGTAAGTAAGCCGCTTCGCTCCGTAAATATCCGAAAAACTGTCCCCTTCCCCAATATCGAGTACGAGGTCGCAAGAGCGGAATGCGTCGACGAGTTTTCTGTCTCGCAATGAGAATCGCTTGAAATTAATCTGACATGAACCGACGATGGGCTTCGAGTAAGCGATCTGATCGCGACCCCATCCAATCAGAAGAAACTCCAATTCGACGCCAGCAGTGGTTGCAGCGCGCTCCGCAAGCGTGATCTGCGAAAACGTCAATGCGCCAACACCCAGGTTTGCAGAGTCTGCACTGTGCCACAGCAGGCCAACACGGATTTTCTTTTTCAATTTGCACTACCGCCATTATCTGCAGCCAAAAAACCGCGCCTGAATCCCAACCAGAGAGATCGATAAAGTACCGCCAAGGTTATTGCACAAAAAACCAACGCGCCCAACACAAACTCAATTTGCAGAGAGAAAATCCATATGCAGACAATCATGAGTAGAAATATCAAGAATGCGACAACCTGTGACACTACACGTTTTGCCTGCAATCCGACGGCTGTCACCAATACCCCATACCCGGCGGCGAGATATCGAAAAATGATCACCAGACCGAAAAACCAGAGGTAGTCGGAGAGGGAAGCAAACGCCGGCCCAAACGCTAAAGGTGCAATCTGGCCAGAAAAAACGATGATCGGGATCGCGAAAAACACACCCATCCCGAACAAAAGACGAGTCGTGATGATCGAAGTTCTCGTCAGCTTCGGATTTTGAGCCCGCGACTCTCGTGCCAATCGCGGAATCATCACATTCCCTATGACAGGTGCAAGAGCACACGCGCCTTGAACAATTTTCTGGCCTGCAGCGTAAATACCTACGATGTGGTCTCCGTAAAGAATTCGCACGGCAATGATGTCAACGTGGTTCCAGCCGACGACCAGTGCAGTATCGAAACCATAGGGGAACGCCCTTTTGCCTACCGCCCAGGAGGAGCGTATCGACGAAAACCCGAGCACAATGCCAGATACCACTTTCCGACAGAGAAGGGCTGACATTGCAAGTTGAAGAAATCGTACCCCCGCAATCAACCATGCCACCATCGCGGGGTTATCGCCACGATAGGCAGCCAGTCCGACAACACAAAAAAGCATGATATTCGCTGCGGTAATCAATCCCGTTTCGAGTTCATAGCGCCCAAGTGCTCGAAGTGGTGAAATAAAAAAC
The DNA here is from genome assembly GCF_001713355.1 of Methyloversatilis sp. RAC08. NCBI lineage: Bacteria > Pseudomonadati > Pseudomonadota > Betaproteobacteria > Nitrosomonadales > Sterolibacteriaceae > Methyloversatilis > Methyloversatilis sp. RAC08. The sequence goes on from NZ_CP016448.1 coordinate 451,980, forward strand.
TCCGAAAACGACACCGCAAAAGCTGCCAGAAACAACGGCACGACCAGTGAGACACTCGGCGAGTCTCGAAAAATAAAAACAACAAGCAATGCAATCAGCGAACAGAATCCAAGTAGAACCAGTTTTGTCGAAAAAACCTCAGAAACCAATCCAGCCGCCCGCTCTGAGTGCGCGCCTATCTCTCTTAGGAGGTAGCCCTGAAAGCCAAAATCGACCAGCAGAGCAACCATTGTCGCGACACTGAAGAAAAAACTGAATAGTCCGAACTCCTCAGGCCCCCAAAGCCTCGCAAGCAGTACGAACAGGAAAAGACTGGTAAGCAGACGACTCGCCACCGAGACGCCTGTGAAAATGAAATTTTTCTTCACCGATCAGATTTTCAAAGTAAATCTGATCATAAACCGTTCTTGTTGCCAAAAAGACGAGTCTGATTTTCTTCGTCTACAGCTGATTGCAGTGACGTGAGAAATTCCTGCTGAACTTCAAATTGTTTATCCGAATCAGGTCCGATGGTCGATACTCTGAACAAAAGACCATACGGGATCAGTCCGCGAACACCATAATCGATTGCCGCCATCTTCTGTTCGAACCAGCCTCGTACGACCTGATCGCCAACAACGATCCAGTAGATTATCGGCTCGACTCGACTACCAGCGACCGCTACGAGTTTCATCACTGGAATACTTTTCTCATTCAACAGTAATTCGCTTTTCTCCGCCTTCTTGATTTGAAATCCCTGAGCTGGGTAACACACTTCCGGGCGATGGATCTGCGTCGCTTTTGATTGATCAGCACCAAATGCAAGCGACAGCATCACATACTGCCCTTTTTGATTAACATAGGTTCTCGTGAGAATTTCGTCATAGAGACTATTGAGGATCTCCTCTGTTTGAGGATTCACCAAACCTCCGGACGCACGTTCGTTGAGTTTCCAATCTCCAAACTGCTTAGGAACAATATCTTCAAGTTTTTCGAGGCGGACTGTCGTTGCTGCGCGAAGATCAGGTTTAAGAACGTACGCAAGAGCGGCGGCGGAACTCATCAGGGCAGTTGCGACTACCGCCATAATCAGATTTTTTCTCATGAAATTCGAATATCTTGCATGCAAATTGATTGGAGTTTATTCACAGATGTGCGCCGCCAGTCGGCGGAAATTGTCGGCTGGTGATGCTGTGAATCGCTGTGTCTCCCAAGAGCGTGTCCAGAGTCGCCTTGGGGCTGCAAATCATGTGGAACCCTTGCGCCAGAAGCAACGACGTACGAAGCGCCAGAACGCCACGGGAGGGCCGCCTCTAAGGGCACCGCGACAGCATCGATCGGCAAGGCAGATTTCTTGAATACGGCGGGTGCCAGCGCAGGGGTACGCGATTTTTTCATCAGTGACGCGGGAACCGTTGCAATGTGAGAAACCGGGCTACGAAGTATGCCCCTTGACCTTCAAGGTCTGAAGGCGACCATCTCACGATGTGTGACAGTCCCGAAAGTAGCCGGATGCATGTTGCAGTGCAACCTTCCGCAGAGTACTACGTCACGGTTGCGGTCAAGTGACGGCGCGGTGTCGGCGGACGCTGACATGACGAGGGTTCGTCGCCGCCCGCTTTACCGACGACGGGGGCGATTTCTCTTGATGAGGGTAAAACCATCGCAAAACGGGTCGTTTGCATGGTGGTAAGGGCTTGACTGCCGTGGAGGCTCCTACGAAAACCGACGCGGCGTAACGTTTGTGCGGTGCCACTGCTTTGTTACGAGCACGCGCGTTGCGTAACTTGCGGTTGCTCAGTTTTGACGGGCTGATCTACCCGCATAGATCAGCAAGCACAGGCCGCCGATCATCATCCAGCCAGATCCGGGCTCGGGCACCGGTGCGGCGAGGGCGTACTCAAGCGCACTGAACCGATAGATGTCTTCTGTGGCCCGCACGGAGAAAGACGTAATGAGTTCGTCACCGAAAAGCTCGGAAACGACGATCCACGGCGTGGGTTCAACGCCTGCAGCAGTGCCGAGAAAAGTGCCGTTGACGCCAAAAGCATTGATCGTCGCGGTGTTGTATTTGACGCCACTGAGGTTGCCAATCGAACCGTTGAACAGCTTCACGTAGTTCGCTGGGCCGGCAAACGAGAAAATGACTGTTTCACCGGGGTCTATCGCGTGGTCGATCTGCCCAACGATACCGATCCCGTTGAGCTGAAGAAAATTGAGCTTGTCAGAGCCGGTGATGGTGAGCGCACCTTGCTGCCATACGTCGGCCTGAAATGAACCTTGATCGGTGAAGTCGACATGAACAGTGTTCGCAGATACCGACCCGGACACTGAGCAGAACAGCCCGATCCAAAGGACAGCACTCGTCATGTAACCCTTGAAAACTTTCGCGACACGCATGGCAACCTCCGGCAGCAGATGTTTCGGAGAAGAAGATCACACGGTGAATCGACAAGGTCCGTGCGGGTGGAAAAATGCTGCTGTTGCTTGCGCTGTCGCCAAGATTTCGCGTCGGCGCCCGCCCCGAAGACTGAACGACGAACCCAGAGTCCAACCTGAATAGCCGGCAGGGAATCGCAGTGCATTGGCATGAAGCAACTGTAAACACACGCCAGCGACGTCATGATTACGCGAACCGAGAGAAACGCGTACAAAAAGATTGATGCCATTGATCCGGCTGACAAAGGGAATCGATCACTGTTGCCGCGTGAGGTGATCGAAGAAGTCACGCACGTGCACTTTGGGAGCAGCGCCCCCCGCCGCGATCGTGCAGCGACCGTCGTTGTGCGGAGCGCGTATCGCGACGGGGCCGTCGCTCCCACAATCCCACAGACCACAGCCCGCAAGTCCGTTCCATTTACGCCAGCGTGTAATCCGCCAGATCGGGTTTCTTCACGGCTTTCACGTATTCGCGGGTGAAGCCGGGGAAGATGGCGATTACGCGGCCGTTTTCCATGCGGTACCAGCTGCGGCACTGGCTCCAGACCGAGGTGCCAAGGCGCTGCTGCAGGTCGCGGTTCCAGGCGTCGGCGACTTCGGGGCGCACGTCGATCCAGCGCCGGCCGCCGGTGCGCACGGCCTGCATGCAGGCGATGGCGTGCTGCACTTCGGGTTCTATATAGAGCAGCGTCGAGGTGTGGCCGGTGGCGGTGTTGGGGCCGAGCATCAGGAACATATTGGGAAAACCCGCCACGGTGATGCCCTGGTAGGCGGCCGGGCCGTCGGCCCAGGCGTCGGCCAGCGTGCGCCCGCCGCAACCGGTGACGCGCAGCGACGACAGCAGCTGCACCGCGTCGAAGCCGGTGGCGCACACCAGGGTGTCGATCTCGCGCTCACGGCCGTCAGCCGTGACCACGCCGGTCGCCGTGATGCGGGTGATGGCGTCGGTCACCAGTTCGACATTGGGTCGGCACAGCGCGGGGTAGAAATCGTTGGAATAGATGATGCGCTTGCAGCCCAGCGGGTACGGCGGCGTGAGCCGCTCGCGCAGTGCGGCGTCGGGCACCTGCCTGTCGCGGTGGCGGGCGGCGGTCATCAGCATGGACTTGCGTGCCAGCGTGCCTTCATCGAAGCCGCGTCGGCCCAGTTCGAGCGCCTGCACCCAGGCAGCCCGCACCGCGGCGGCGTACGGCGGCAGGTGGGCAAGCACGCGGTCGAACACGGTGTAGCGACGGTCGAGCCGCGGCATGACCCAGTTGGCGGTGCGCTGGAACACGTGCAGTTGCCCTGCTTCGGCGGCGACCGGCGGCACCAGTTGCGACGCGGTGGAGCCGGTACCAATGACGGCGACGCGCTTGCCGGCCATGGCATAGCCGTGGTCCCAGCGGGCGGAATGGAGGGTCTTGCCGCGGAAATCGGCCAGCCCGGGGATGTCGGGCCAGCGCAGCTGGCTCAGCGGGCCGGTGCTGCACACGAAAAAGCGCGCGCTCAGCGCGTCGCCGCGCTCGGTGGCGAATTGCCAGCGGCCGCTGGATTCGTCGAACGTGGCTTCGGTGAGCCGCGTACCGAGCCGCATGTGGCCGATCAGGCCGTGCTTTTCGGCCACCTGCTGCATGTAGGCCTGGATTTCCGGCGCCGAGGCGAAGCGGCGCGACCAGCCGGGGTTGGGCGCGAACGAGAACGAATAGGCCGGTGCGGGCACGTCGACATGGGCGCCCGGGTAGGTGTTGTCCCACCAGGTGCCGCCGAGCCCCGGCTGCTTTTCGAGGATGACGAAATCGTGGATGCCGGCGCGCTTGAGCTGCACCGCCATGCACAGGCCGGACATGCCGGCGCCGAGGATGACCACCTCGTGCCGCGTGGTGATGGGCGGCGTGGCGTGCGCGAGCGATGCGTGCGTGAAACGGGCGATGCGGGCGATGGCCGCGTCGGCGCTGGGCAGCGCGCCGCCATGCATCTGGAACACATGCCAGCGCCGCTCGGTGATGTCGCACTCGACTTCGACGCCCGCGGCCTCGAGCGCGTCGTGCAGCGCCACCGCCTGGTCGTGCAGCAGCTCGTCGGTGCCGGCCTGGATCAGCGTCGGCGGCAGGCTGCGCAGATCGGTGTGCAGCGGCGAGGCGAGCGGCGATTCGGGCGGCGCGTCGCCCAGGTAGTGCGCGGCGCAGGCTGAGGCCCAGTCGGTACTGAGCATGGCTTCGCCGGCGGGAATCGTGTCGGGCATGCCGGCGGGTGTCATGTCCACCCAGGGCGACAGCAGCACGAGGGCGGCAGGGCGCGGCGCATCGGCGTCGCGCAGCGCGAGGGCCGCCGCCAGTGCCAGACCGCCACCCGCCGAATCGCCGGCGATGACGACCGGGCCCTGCTCGTTCAGCGCGCGGAAAGCTGCCACGGCGTCGTCGATGGCGGCCGGAAAGCGGTGTTCGGGAGCGAGCCGGTATTCCAGCGAAAACACCGACAGGCCGCTGGCCAGCGCGATGCGCGATGTCAGCGCCCGATGGCCATGTGCCGAGCCCACGCAGTAGGCGCCGCCGTGCAGATACAGGATGACGCCCGGTCGCACCGGCGGCGTGTCGTGCCGGCGCAGCCATTCGCCCGGCACCCCGCCGACCGTGGCCGGCTCGATCGACACCCCGGCCGGCACCAGCGTGGTTCTGGCGAGCCGCGCCAGCCAGCGCCGCTGCGCATCAATCGACCAACGCGGCGAAAACGCCGGCTTCAACACCAGCTTCAGCGAGCCGCGAATGAGAAAGGCCGAAAGCGCCTCGATGAAGCCCCGGGGTGAGTACGTCTTCCTCATGCAACACGCTCCGCCTCAGTTCGGTTGGTTCCGTGCAATCACCGCACCGCGCACCCTACCTCACCCGGGCCGAACGGCGAACCTGCAGTGCACCAGCCCCCCCTCGGCATGGTGCTGCGGACCGGCGCAGGCAGCGAGCTCAGCCGTGTTTCGGCGGAGCGACGCTTTCGTGTAGGGCGGCTTCTTTTGGCAGGACTTCACGGCGCTGCGGGGATTTGAGGAAGGGCAAGGCTTCTGTGGGGGTGGTGAGGCGCTCTGTAGGAGCAGCGAGGCTTTCTGTGGGAGCAGCGAGGCTTTCTGTGGGAGCAGCGAGGCTTTCTGTGGGAGCGGCGAGGCTTTCTGTGGGAGCAGCGAGGCTTTCTGTGGGAGCAGCGAGGCTTTCTGTGGGAGCAGCGAGGCTTTCTGTGGGAGCAGCGAGGCTTTCTGTGGGAGCAGCGAGGCTTTCTGTGGGAGCGGCGGCCTCGCCGCGATACGCACGTTGATCATCGATCATCGCTGCACTGATCGCGGCGAGGCCGCCGCTCCCACAGTGGCTGCTCCCACAGTGGCTGCTCCCTCAGTGGCTGCATCCCACAGTGGCTGGATCCCTCAGGAGCTGCATCCCACACAGGATCTGGATCCCACAGCGGCAAGCTCACAGGGGCTGCCCCAAAGTGACTGGCTCACACAGTGGCCGCTCCCACCGGGCTCACACCAGGCGGTGCGGCATTCCGAGCGGCAGAGAGTGCTTTAAAGCTTGTGCGAAGGCTTGCGGACACACTCGCATCGCGCTTCGCAGACGACGCAATAGGGCGTTTGCGCGGCGATTTCGAGTCGCTCGACCGGGATGTCGTTGCAGCACTCGCGGCAGATGCCGTACGTGCCTGCGGCGATCCTCACCAGCGCGGCGTTGATCGAACTGAGGCACGCAACGTCCTCTTCCACGCGCTGCAGATCGATCGCGCGATCGGACGCGCGCTGCGCAGCGTCGTCGCCATCTTGCAGCAGCACCTCGGGCGCAGGCTCGGATCGGGTCATCCCCGCGAGATACGCTCTGCGTCGGGCAGCCAGTTCCGCCTGTTGCCGACGCAGGACGCTTTCGAAATGCTTCTGCTGTGTTGCAGTCATGAAGATATGCATGAAGGCCTCCGTTGCAATGCTGTGGTGGCCCGCTGTGTAGTTTCAAATCCTGATCGGACGTTTCCGCGCGGGGCGAAAGCTGTTGCCTTCGATGTACCAAGCATGGGCGCAGCGCGCCAATACGGCTTGCGCTGCATCAAGGCTGCTGAAATGAGGAGAGAAGGTTCACCGAGGCGCGACCTGCATCAATCAGAAGGATGACCACGCACCCTTCGGCATCGATCGATGCCTCAACCCGGCCGTCTGGCCGACGCGACGCACCTTGAAATCAGTGAAGGTCTGGTGGGAGCGGCGAGGTTCCTGTGGGAGCAGTGCTGTTTGTTGTGGGAGCAGTGCTGTTTGTTGTGGGAGCGGCGGCCTCGCCGCGATACGCACTTCGCACGGCGATGGCCGCTGCACTGATCGCGACGGGGCCGTCGCTCCCACAAGTCCCTGCGCTTGAGGCTACGCCGCGGTATCCGGAGCGGCACTGCCCCCTGTGGGAGATTCTATGTCTGAGCACAAGTGTTTTTGTGCTCCCTGGGTTGGTATTGCGAGCCGGTTTTCATGAGAGAGAACGCAACGCGAGCGATCTTTCTCGCGAGTGCGACGAGGGCCTGAGTGCAGGAGAATCCGCGAGCGATGCAGGCCTGATAGAAGGGTTTCCAGGTGGCTGAGCGGCTGGCTGCCATGGCGGCGTTGTGCAGGAGTCGGCGCACCTCCGGGTCGCCCTTTTTGCTCAGGGTGCCGCGGGCGTTCTGGTTTCCCGATTGGCGCACGCACACATCGAGCCCGAGATAGGCGATGAAGGCGTCTGCGCTTTTGAAGGCGCCCCGATGGAAGGTCGCGCACAAGGCGGCGGCGCTCAGCGGACCGACGCCTTCGATACCCTGGCAGCGGCGGTGATCGTCGATCCAGTCGCTGGCTTTGAGCTTTTCCACGATCTGGGCCTGAATCTGCTGGGCGAGCCGGTCGGCCTTGGCCAGCAAGGCGCGCACCTCGCGCTTGAAGCCGGGCAGATCGAACAGGCTCTGGCGCAAGATGACGGCGGTCCGGACCAGGGTGGCGCGACGACGCAGCAGTTGCTGCACGCGTTGCGTGGCCTCGGGCGGCAGCGTGTAGGGGCGCAGGTGCGAGCCCTCTTTGGCGACGTAGCGGGCGATGAGCCGGGCGTCGATCGGGTCGGTCTTGGCCCGCACGCTGGTGGCGCCGCGGTAGCGCGAGAGGCGGTAGCCGTCGATCAGGTAGAGCGGGTGCCCGGCCTTGATCACGGCGTCGCGCAGCGCGAGGTGGTAGGTGCCGGTGGCCTCGCAGCCGATGTGCAGCGGGCCGCTGGGCAAGGTGCGCAGCCAGGCCCGGATGGCTAGAGGGGTGTTGTCGATGCGCTGCACCGGGCCGTGCTCGCCCAGTGCGATATCGAGGCTGGCTTTGGATACGTCGATGCCGATGTGAATCGGCGAAGGCTGACTTGTCATGAACAGGCGCTCCCGACTAAGGTTTAGGGACTTGTCGGGACTCACCAGGCAATCGCTTGCAGGATATGGTCGATCAGGGCCGGCGAGGGCCGCGTCGATGGATTCCTCATGGGTGCTCGATGGTGAGGGGCGGGACGATATCTCCCACGGTCTGTGCAAAAGCCAGAAGCGGCGTTAGTCCCTCCACCCCGACAAGTTCTCACTACAACTTGCCGAGACAGAACATACAAGCGGCGGCTTCGCCGCGATAGGCACGCTGAACTGTGATGGTCATGGCACTGATCGCGACGGGGCCGTCGCTCCCACAAGTCCCTGCGCTTGAGGCCTCGCCGTGGTATCCGGAGCGGCACCACCCCCTGTGGGAGCGGCGGCTTCGCCGCGATAGGCACGCTGAACTGTGATGGTCATGGCACTGATCGCGACGGGGCCGTCGCTCCCACAAGTCCCTGCGCTTGAGGCCTCGCCGCGGTATCCGGAGCGGCGCCACCCCTGTGGGAGCGGCGGCCTCGCCGCGATAGGCACTTTGCACGGCGATGGTCATGGCACTGATCGCGACGGGGCCGTCGCTCCCACAAGTCCCTGCGCTTGAGGCCTCGCCGTGGTATCTGCAGCGGCGCCAATCCCTGTGGGAGCGGCGGCCTCGCCGCGAAACGCACGTTGAACCGTGATGGTCATGGCACTGATCGCGACGGGGCCGTCGCTCCCACAGTCCCTGCGCTTGAGACTTCGACGCGGTCTCCGCGGGCGCGGCCCCTGCGCACGGGCGGCTTCAGAGGCTTGCTGCGGGTTTGTGGCCGCGTTCGCGTTGCGCTTCGCAGGCGACGCAGTACCTGGCCTGGGGCGCGACTTCCAGCCGTTTGGCCGGGATGTCTGCGCCGCACTCGCGGCAGATGCCGTAGTTGCCTTCGGCGATCCGCTGCAGCGCGGCGTCGATGTCGGCGAGGCGCACGACGTCTTCTTCGACACGCTGCAGATCGATCTCGCGGTCGGACGCGCGCTGCGGCGCGTCGTCACCGTCCTGCAGCAGCACTTCGCGGGCGTGCTCGGCACGCGTGAGGCCACCGAGATACGCCTTGCGCCGCGCGCTCAGTTCTTCGTGTTCCTGACGCAGGATGAGTTCGAGGCGCTGACGTTGTTCCGAGGTCAGGGGCAGATTCATGACGATTTCCTCCGTGGGCCATTGGCAGCCCTTTGTGTGGTGTCGGATCCGGGCCCGGATGACAAAACCGCTTCAGCCGCCCAGCGGGCGAGCGATCAGCGACCGTTCGGGCGCGAAGGCAAAGCGGTCGAACAGTGAATACACCGGCGTGTTGCCGTCGCGCGAGCACGAGAAAATGACCTTCGCGATGTTGGCGGTGGTGGACGAGTAAAGCACGATCTGCCAGCTACCCCACGCCGCATCGCTGTGAGCCACCGGGTACTCGGCGCGTCCGAGCAGCTTTCCGGCGGCGTCATAGGCTTCGAGGAAGGGCTGCGCGGTCGCCGCGGTCATGCCTTCCGGCGCTTCCATCGGCTTGGCGTCGATCGAAACCCAGCGCTGCGGTTTCGCGAAGACGGCTTCGATGCCGCCCTGACGTGCGTCGAACATGCAGAGCTGCGGCGGCGCGACCACGGAAATGCCGTTCGGTGCCGATTCCATGCCCCAGGCCGAACGCGCGTATGCGTGCCAGCGCTTGGCCGGTTGGGTCGTGATCGACGCGAAGGTCACGCCCTTGGCTGCGTACTGGGTGTCGATCACAGTGCCCTCGGGCACATCGTCGAACAGGATCACGGTCGCCTTGGCAAACTCCAGCGGCGGGCGCACAACCGGTCCGGTGGGGCGATGAAGTCCCGGATTGATGAGATCGCTGATCTTCGGCATGACACATCTCCATGTGACGCAAAGGCGGGTGCCTTCGACACTTCAAGCATGGATGCCGCGTGGGAATCTGCCTTGCGTTTGATCAATGTGGCGGCGTTCATCGACCGCACATGTCCGCAAAAGACATTTGCATAGTTAGAATCACCAATGGACCAAATATAGTGGCGCTTGCGGCGCTGAGCGCGGCAGCCGGTGCGGATGATCTGGCGCGACCGTCACGGAGGCATGGACGATGGACAAGCACGACCCCGCGCCGGTTGCGCACAGCGCGGCATGATGAGCGGCCCGTCCAATCCCGGATAGCCAGCGCAGCCCGCACAAAGGAGAAAAGCAAGTCTGACGACGGGCTTTTCTTTCCGACTGCCTTTGCGTTATTGCCGCGCCCGGCTCTTCACCCCCCGGTTTTCCGGAACATTCCGCGCTTGCTTGTTATATTGGAAAACGTATAAATTGACGATGAAGTCGATTCTTTGGATGGGCGACAGCCTGAAGGCCATGTCTGCATTCCCGCCTGATGCGAAGCGCGAAGCCGGGTATCAGTTGTGGGCCGTTCAGCAAGGCGGCGACCCAAGCGACTGGAAGCCCATGTCGGGAATCGGCGCAGGCGTGCGGGAGATTCGCATCCGCACCGAAAGCGCCTATCGCGTGGTGTACGTGGCGAAGTTCGAAGAAGCCGTCTATGTTGCACGCCTTCATCAAGAAGACACAGCGCACGTCGAAGGCCGATATCGATCTGGCGGCGCGCCGTTACCGAGATCTGCTGGCAACGATTGAAACGAAATGAGCACACCTGACACGACCATCGAAAGGGGCAGCGGTAACGTCTTTGCCGACTTGGGCTTCGATCCGGAAGAGGCACAACACCTGGCACTGCGATCAGAACTGATGCATGCGATCCGTAAGTATGTCGCGGACAGCGACCAGACGCAGCAGCGGGCTGCCCGCCTGATGGGGGTGACGCAGCCGCGGCTGAACATGCTGCTGAAGGGAAAGATCAACGAATTCAGCCTGGATGCGCTGGTAAGCATGCTCGCAAAGGCCGGAATGCGCGTTGAGATGAAAGTGAAAAAGGCGCCGGCTCGCAAGGCAGCCTGAGGATCATCGACATTCAAACCAGGGTGCTGCCCCCGCCCCGCAGCCCATCACCCATCCCCGACCGCACAAAAGAAAAAAGCCAGTCTGACGACTGGCTTTTCTTTCCGACTGTCTTTGCGTTGTTGGCGCGCCCGGAGCGATTCGAACGCCCGACCCCTTGGTTCGTAGCCAAGTACTCTATCCAGCTGAGCTACGGGCGCGCTGCAAAGAGGCAAGATATTAGCACAAATATACTGCCGTTCAAGCTCTGAAACTGGCGGAGGAGGAGGGATTCGAACCCTCGATACAGGTTTTGGCCCGTATGCTCCCTTAGCAGGGGAGTGCCTTCGACCACTCGGCCACCCCTCCGGTCCTTCCAAAAGCGCGCGAATCATACCGCCTGACCCTGCCCGGGTCAAACGCGCATCGCGCCTGCCGAGCGGATCAAGCCGCCGGCTGGTCGAGTTCGAACGCGCGGTGCAGCACGCGCACGGCGAGTTCGAGGTACTTCTCGTCGAGTACCACCGACACCTTGATTTCGGATGTCGAAATCATCTGGATGTTGATGCCCTCTTCGGCCAGCGTGCGGAACATCTTGCTGGCGACGCCCGGGTGCGAACGCATGCCGACGCCGACCGCCGACACCTTGCAGATCTTGTTGTCGCCCTTGATCTCGCGCGCGCCGATGTGCTGGCGCACGCCTTCGACGATTTCCATCGCCTTGGCGAACTCGCCGCGGTTGACCGTGAACGAGAAGTCGGTCGAGCCGTCGTGGCCGACGTTCTGGATGATCATGTCGACGTCGATGTTGGCGTCGGCGATCGGGCCGAGGATCTGGTAGGCGATGCCCGGGCGGTCAGGCACGCCCAGTACGGTGATCTTGGCTTCGTCGCGGTTGAACGCGATGCCGGAAATGATGGGTTGTTCCATATTGGCTTCTTCCTCGACAGTAATCAGCGTGCCCGGACCTTCGTGGCCCTCGTCCTCGAAACTGGACAGCACGCGCAGCTTGACCTTGTACTTGCCTGCGAACTCGACCGAGCGGATCTGCAGCACCTTGGAGCCGAGGCTGGCCATTTCGAGCATTTCCTCGAAGGTGATGCGGTCGAGCCGGCGCGCTTCGGGGACGATGCGCGGGTCGGTGGTGTACACCCCGTCGACATCGGTGAAGATCTGGCACTCGTCTGCTTTCAGTGCCGCGGCCAGCGCGACGCCGGTGGTGTCGGAGCCGCCGCGGCCGAGCGTGGTGATGTTGCCGTCGGCATCCACCCCCTGGAAACCCGCCACCACGACCACATTGCCGTCGTCGAGATCGCGCCGGATGTTGCGTTCGTCGATGGACAGGATGCGCGCCTTGGTGAACGCGCTGTCAGTCAGGATGCGCACCTGACCGCCGGTGTAGCTGCGCGCCTTCAGCCCGAGATCCTTCAGCGCCATCGACAGCAGGCCGATGGTGACCTGCTCGCCGGTCGACGCGAGCACGTCGAGTTCGCGCGGATCGGGTGCCGGCGACACCTCTTTCGCGAGACCGAGCAGGCGGTTGGTTTCGCCGCTCATCGCCGACACCACGACGATCACCTGATCGCCGCGGGCAACGTAGCGCGCGACGCGGCGCGCCACGCTCTTGATGCGGTCGGGCTTGCCGACCGACGTACCGCCGTATTTCTGGACTATGAGGGCCATCTGTACTTCCGCAGCGTTATACGAAAACCGGCGATTGTAACCGATCCGCCCGGCAGCACGCCGCGCCGCGCTCGCAACCGATGACCGGCTGGCATGTTCGCGGACCGCTCGGCGCACCGGCTTTTCGCGCAGCAATCGAGTTGCAAAAATATGCAAATCTGTTTGATACAGGACGATGCGATCATTTATACTGAATTTCTCTTATGCCTTTAGTGATAGGAGAAACGCAGCATATTTATGCGATTCGGCAAGTTGCCCGGACCGGACTTTCAAGGCAGGCACGGCTGGGTCGTCATTCATTTCTTCAAGGACAACGAGCATGAAATCCACTGACACCATCGATGCACGAGAGATTCGCAAGAAGCTGGGCATGAACCAGTCGCAGTTCTGGTCGCGTCTCGGCGTGACGCAGAGCGGCGGATCCCGCTACGAAAGCGGCCGCAACATGCCCAAGCCTGTTCAGGCTCTGCTGCGCCTGGTTCATGTCGAACAGATCGACATCAGCAAGATCCGTCGCGAAGACATGGATGTCGTCGAGTACCTGCGCGCGACCGATCCGGAAACCTTCAAGCGTCTGAAGAAGGAAGCCAAGGCCTATCGCAAGGCCGGCTGATTCTCAAGCAGCTGAAGACAAGAAAAGGAAGGCTCTGCCTTCCTTTTCTTCGTTCACGGTGAGGCTTCAAGCGCAGGGACTGTGGGAGCGACGGCCTCGTCGCGATCAGTGCCATGACCATCGCTGTGCAAAGTGCGCATCGCGGCGAGGCCTCAAGCGAAGGCGATGTATCTGTGGGAGCGACGGCCTCGTCGCGATCAGTGCCATGATCATCGCTGTGCAAAGTGCGCATCGCGGCGAGGCCGCCGATCCCACAGGCTGCCGATCCCACAGCGGCCGCCTGTGCATCAGGAGTGGCGCGCCTCCGAAGATCACGGCGAGACTTCAAGCGAAGGCGATGTATCTGTGGGAGCGACGACCTCGTCGCGATCGGTGCCATGACCATCGCTGTGCAAAGTGCGCATCGCGGCAAGGCCTCAAGCGAAGGCGATGTATCTGTGGGAGCGACGGCCCCGTCGCGATCAGTGCCATGACCAGCGCTGTGCAAAGTGCGCATCGCGGCGAGGCCTCAAGCGAAGGTGATGTATCTGTGGGAGCGACGGCCTCGTCGCGATCAGTGCCATGACCAGCGCTGTGCGACGTGCGCATCGCGGCGAGGCCGCCGCTCCCACAGGCGCCGCTTGTATGTTCTGTCTCGGCAAGTTGTAGTGAGAACTTGTCGGGGTGGAGGGACTAACGCCGCTTCTGGCTTTTGCACAGACCGTGGGAGATATCGTCCCGCCCCTCACCATCGAGCACCCATGAGGAATCCATCGACGCGGCCCTCGCCGGCCCTGATCGACCATATCCTGCAAGCGATTGCCTGGTGAGTCCCGACAAGTCCCTAAACCTTAGTCGGGAGCGCCTGTTCATGACAAGTCAGCCTTCGCCGATTCACATCGGCATCGACGTATCCAAAGCCAGCCTCGATATCGCACTGGGCGAGCACGGCCCGGTGCAGCGCATCGACAACACCCCTCTAGCCATCCGGGCCTGGCTGCGCACCTTGCCCAGCGGCCCGCTGCACATCGGCTGCGAGGCCACCGGCACCTACCACCTCGCGCTGCGCGACGCCGTGATCAAGGCCGGGCACCCGCTCTACCTGATCGACGGCTACCGCCTCTCGCGCTACCGCGGCGCCACCAGCGTGCGGGCCAAGACCGACCCGATCGACGCCCGGCTCATCGCCCGCTACGTCGCCAAAGAGGGCTCGCACCTGCGCCCCTACACGCTGCCGCCCGAGGCCACGCAACGCGTGCAGCAACTGCTGCGTCGTCGCGCCACCCTGGTCCGGACCGCCGTCATCTTGCGCCAGAGCCTGTTCGATCTGCCCGGCTTCAAGCGCGAGGTGCGCGCCTTGCTGGCCAAGGCCGACCGGCTCGCCCAGCAGATTCAGGCCCAGATCGTGGAAAAGCTCAAAGCCAGCGACTGGATCGACGATCACCGCCGCTGCCAGGGTATCGAAGGCGTCGGTCCGCTGAGCGCCGCCGCCTTGTGCGCGACCTTCCATCGGGGCGCCTTCAAAAGCGCAGACGCCTTCATCGCCTATCTCGGGCTCGATGTGTGCGTGCGCCAATCGGGAAACCAGAACGCCCGCGGCACCCTGAGCAAAAAGGGCGACCCGGAGGTGCGCCGACTCCTGCACAACGCCGCCATGGCAGCCAGCCGCTCAGCCACCTGGAAACCCTTCTATCAGGCCTGCATCGCTCGCGGATTCTCCTGCACTCAGGCCCTCGTCGCACTCGCGAGAAAGATCGCTCGCGTTGCGTTCTCTCTCATGAAAACCGGCTCGCAATACCAACCCAGGGAGCACAAAAACACTTGTGCTCAGACATAGAATCTCCCACAGGTCGCCTATCCCACAGGCCGCCGCTCCCTCAGGGCGCGGCGATCCCTGCTGCGACCATCATGGCTTGATCGTGATATCGGCCGGTGACGGCGGCGACACGGGCAGCGGGTTGCCGTCGCCACCGAGCAGGGTGACGCTGCCGACCTGCACGCTGGTGCTGCCGATCGGTGCCGTCGGGCTGACCCGGAAGCGCACCTCGCTGCGCGCCTCCTGACCGTCACCGCCGGCGATGCTGACCGATGTGCGGCCCGGCGCGGTGACATTGCCCTGCGCGGTCAGCACGTTCGGGTCATACACCAGTTCGACCGTCGCCGGCTGGGCGCCGGCCGGTACCGTCATCGACACGGTCACGCCCGCTTCGCCGCCGATGGCCGCCTCGCCGGTCGATTGCATGCGCAGCTCGACCTGTCCGGGGGCGTCTGCCGGTTCTTCGCCCGGACCTGGTTCGGGCGGTTCCGGCACCAGCGGACGTGCGACCGGCGCGGCCACAGCGGCACCGCCGCCGCCACCCGAACTCGACAGCCTTACACCCTGATCCTTGCCGGTCTTGCGCACCGACAGCGACGGCGCACCGACGGCGGCCTCGGTGCCGGCGGCCAGCGCCGGCATGATGTGCGCCGGGCGGTTCAGGTTGCGCACGATGCGCGGCGTGATCAGCAGAACGATTTCGGTCTTGTTGGTGCTGTTGCGCTCGCTCGAAAACAGTTTGCCGATGATGGGCAGATCGCCCAGCCCGGGCAGGCGCGACGCGCTTGAACGTTCTTCATCGGAAATCAGGCCGGCGAGAATCTGCGTTTCGCCGTCCTTCAGACGCAGTGCGGTCGCGGTCGACCGGGTGCCGATCTGGTAGGCGAGCGAGCTCTGCGGGCCCTGCACTTCGCGCACCACGCTCGACACTTCGAGCGTCATCTTGATGTCAACATCATCTTCGAGGTGGATCAGCGGCTCGACGTCGAGCTTCAGACCGACATCGAGATAGGTGACCGACGCCGACACGCCGACGTTGGCGGTCGAGGTGGTGGTGAACACCGGCAGCTTTTCGCCGATGTGCACCTTGGCCTTTTCCTTGTTCTTCACGCGGATGCGCGGATTGGCCAGCAGGTTGGCCGAGCCGTCCTGCTTGCGCAGGTTCAGGATCAGACCCGGGTTGGAAATGTAGCCGGTGAGGTCGCTGATGTCGCTCAGCGGCACGACGCCGGGTGCGATTTCCTGGCCCGGCAGCTGCACGACGTTGCTGGTCACGCCGGCGGCGGTCGACTGCTGGATCACCTGCTGCTGCGAACGCAGCGCGCCGAAGCCGATCTGGTCCGGGAAATCCAGCCCCAGTTCCTTCAGCTTGTTGCTGCTGACTTCGAGCACCTCGACTTCCAGCATCACTTCGGGTTCGGCCACATCGACCGATTCCACCAGCTGTTCGGCCAAGCGGACCGCGTCTGCGGTGTCCTTCATCACGATGAGGTTGATGCGCTCATCTATATAGATGTCCTTGGTCTTCACCACCGTCTTGATCAGGTTCTGCACCTGCTTGGCCTCGGCATTGACGAGGAAGAAGGTGCGCGTGACCATTTCCTTGTACTCGCGCTGCTTGGCCGCGGTGTTCGGGTAGATCAGCACGGTGTTGTCCGACAGCACGCTGCGCTCGAGCTGGTTGGTGATCAGGATGAGCCGCAACACCTCGGCCACGGTCGTGTTGCGCACGAACAGCGTCACCTTCAGATCGGGCCGCACGTCCTTGTCGAACACGAAGTTGATGCCGGTCGAGCGGGCGATCGCCTCGAACACATTGCGCAGCGAGGTGTCGCGGAACTCGAGCGTGACCGGCTTCTGGAACAGGCCGCCCAGTTCCGCCGGCGCGGTCTGCTTCGGACGGGCCTGTTCGACCTCGCGCAGCATTTCGCGCGCGGCGGTGTGCGTGTTGTCCTGTTCGAGCACGTTGCGCAGACGCGCTTCGGCGCCGCCCATGTCCTTGCGTTCGAGCAGCGTGCGCGCTTCGCGCACCATCGCGTCGTGACGCACGCCGCGCGTCATCTGGTCGCGGATGAACTGGGCGCGCTGGTTGCGCGGGTCGAGCGTCTGCGCCTTGTCGAGTGCCGCGGTGGCTTCGTCGCGCCGGCCGGCCAGACGGGCGTTTTCCGCCTGTGCCAGCAATTTTGACACGGCGACTTCGCGCTGGCGGAAGAAGGTGGCGCGGAATTCGGGGTTGTCCGGCGCTTCCTTGGTCGCCTGTTCGAACAGGCTGAGCGCACGTTCCTGTTCGCCGCTGATGAGCGCCTTCTTGCCGTCTTCGAACGCCTGATTGGTGGCGCACCCGGCCAGGGTGACGGCGAGGAACGCAAAAGTTAGCGCGCGCAGGCGGGCTGGCTGGAATGCAGTCATGGGGCGCTTCCGATGGTCAGGGTCTGCCGCTGCTTGAGCGGTTCGAACATGAAGGTGATGGCCGTAGCCGTCACCGATTCAACGCGGTACTGGTTGTTCAGCAGGTCGCCGGCGCGCGCCGGCAGGATGCGTTCGCCCTGGGCGAGGAACACGGTGATGCCGCCCTCCTCCATCAGCTTGCCCTGATAGCGGAACGGCAGCGGCGGCGCAACCGGCGCCGGCGGCGGTCCCTTGCGCGCCGCGATCGCAGCCAGTGCAGCCGGCGACGGCGCGGGCGGCAGGAAGCTGTGCGTGGCGAACAGGTCGCGCCCGACTTCGGCCGCGGCGCGTTCCGGTGCAGCGGCGATCAGCACGCCGGGCGCCTCGCCCGCTGCCGCCACGGCGCGCGCGGCACTGGACGGGCGACGGGTGTCGGCCGCAGACGGCTCGGCATCGCTTTCGTCGCCCAGGCCGGCGACGTACCACACGGCCGCCAGCGTGGCGGCCAGAGCCGCAATCAGGCCGCGGTTCATGGCGCGTCCTTCATCAGGATGGACACGCGCACGCTGGCATCGACAGTGCCGCGCGCGATGTCTTCACGGCGCAGCACGACTTCTTCCACCAGCACGGCCGGCGATACCTGCTGGATTTCGGCCAGCCAGGTGCGCAGCGCGGGGTAGCTGCCGCGCAGCGGAAAGAGATATTCCTGCCGCGCATAGCCGGCGCCGACCGGCTGCGACTCGCGGCTTTCGACGCGCGCCAGCACGAGCTTGTTGCGCCCGGCCGCCTTCGACAGCGCTTCGAGAATCGACGGCATGCGCGCGCGCGGCACCAGCGAGGCGTCGAAGCGGTCGAGCTGTTCGCGTGGCGATTCGACCGTGCGCCCCAGCGACAGCCGTTCGGCCAGCGCGCTGCGTTCGCCTTCGAGCACGCCCAGTTCGGTTTCGAGCGGCGCCGTGGCACCCAGATGGATGGCCAGCGCAAACGCGAGCAGCGCCACGCCGAGCGCACCAGCCCAGCCGGCACGCGACGCGGCATACAGCAGACGGGCGCGCAGCATGTTCATGCACCCCTCCACTGCAGACGCAGCGAAAACGCGACCACCTGCAGGCCGTCGCGCTCCTTCAGTTCGAACACCTCGATGCGCGGCGCACCGACCGCCTGCGCATCGGCGAAGGATTCGGCATAGGCGAACAGCGCATTGAGGTCGCGCGCCTCGCCGGTCACGCGCAGCACGCCGCGTGCCGCGTCAGGCTCGACCGACAGCAGCGCCACATCCTCCTTGCCGCGCGCTTCGAGCTCGGCGAACAGCGGCTGCCATTCGCGCGCGCGCTGCAGCGACAGCTTGCGTGCGACGTCGATGCGCGCGCGCAGCGCCGGATCGTCCTGTTCGCGGCGCGCCAGCACGCGCGCCTGTTCGGCCTTGCGCGCCTCGCGCCGGTTGTCGTCGCGCAGAGCGGCGACTTCATCTTCGGTGGTCTGCCAGCGGTCGAACGACGCAAAGGCGGCAACGGCGCCGACGGCCAGCAGCAGCCAGCCCATCCAGCCGGGTGCCTGGCGGCGCGCTACGAAATCGAGCTCGGGTGTCGCGGGTCGTGCGCCCGGCCGGGCCATCGATGGCAGCTTCATGCGACCACCCCGCCGGCGACGCAGCGCCAGCCGCGCGGCAGGTTCATCGACGGCGCGCCCTGGACGAACAGCTGGCCGCCATCGAGCGCACCGTCGAACAGGCTCAGGCGACGTTCGAGCAGCGCCGGCAGCGCGGCCGGATCATCGAGCGCTTCGCCGCGCATGTGCAGCCAGCGCCCGCCCGACCACAGGCCCATGCACAGCCAGCCGTGCTGAAGCTGCGCAAAACCGCCCAGTGCGGCGCTGCCGCCGAAGGCCGCATAGGCGCGCAACCAAGCCGGCTGCACGCTGGCGAGCCGTACGCCGATGGCCGCCGCCCAGGCCACCAGTGCCTGCACCAGTGCGGTGTCCATGCCGCAGGCCAGCACGCGCTCGGCGGGCCGGGCGTCCCAGGCAAAGGTCCAGCCCTGAGCGGCGGTACCGAACACTTCCATCATGCGGGCGCGCACCAGCGCCTGCACCTCATCGCGTCCGGCCACGCCGGGCGGCAGCTCGATCACCTGCCAGCGCGTCCAGGCGTTGTCGATCGACACCTCGACCGCGGCGCGGCGCGGCGTGGCGGCCGCCGGAATGCGGGCCAGCGCAGCGGCCAGCGTGTCGTGCGCCAGCGGCTGCACGTCGGCATGCAGACGCTCGCCCGCGCGCGCCAGCGACAGGCCATGCGGCCCGACTTCGAGCAGCAGTGACCTAGACGACAAAAGTGACACGGTTCAATTCCGTCAGACTGGTTTCACCACTGGCCACCAGCACCAGACCCGCTTCGCGCAGCGTGCGCGTGCCGCGCGCCCGCGCGGCCTCTTTCAATTGCCGCATCGGCGCGCGCGTCACGATCAGTTCGCGCAGTTCGTCGTCGAGCACCAGCAACTCCGCAATGGCGCGCCGGCCCTTGTAGCCGGTGCCGCGGCAATGGCCGCAGCCGGTGCCGGCGCGATAGTCGTAGCCGACCGCGTCGGCCAGACCGGATTCGGCGAGCAGCGCGGCATCGGGCTGCTGGGCGACCGAACAGTGGCGGCAGTTCAGGCGCAGCAGGCGCTGCGCGACGATGCCATTGAGCGCCGACACCAGGTTGTACGGATCGACGCCCATGTGCAGGAAGCGGCCGATCACGTCGAACACATTGTTGGCGTGCACCGTGGTCAGCACCAGGTGACCGGTCAGCGCGGCCTGCACCGCGATCTCGGCGGTTTCGCCGTCGCGGATTTCGCCCACCATGATCTTGTCCGGGTCGTGCCGCAGCACCGAGCGCAGGCCACGCGCGAAGGTGAGGCCCTTCTTTTCGTTGACCGGAATCTGCAGCACGCCGGGCAGCTGGTACTCGACCGGATCTTCGATCGTGATGATCTTGTCGAGACCGTGGTTGATTTCGCCGATGGTCGCGTACAGCGAGGTCGTCTTGCCGGAGCCGGTCGGGCCGGTCACCAGCAGCATGCCGTAGGGTTCGGCCGCCAGCTTGCGCATGGCGGCGCGCGCGATGTCGTCGAAGCCCAGGCTTTCCAGCGACAGCGCCTGCAGTTCCTGCGTCAGGTGGTCCTTGTCGAGCACGCGCAGCACCGCGTCTTCGCCATGCACGCTGGGCATGATAGATACACGCAGGTCGATGTCGCGACCGGCATAGGCCACCTTGAAGCGTCCGTCCTGCGGCACGCGCCGCTCGGCGATGTCGAGTTCGGCCAGCACCTTGATGCGCGACACCACCTGCTCGGCGGTGTCGGCGCCGGCGATCTGGCCGATCCGCACCATCACGCCGTCGATGCGGTACTTCACCTGCATGCCGGCCGGCACCGATTCGAGGTGGATGTCGGAGGCCGCCTGCTTGAGCGCGTCGTACAGCGTGGAATTGACCACCCGCACGACCGGGCTGGCGTCGTCGGCGATGCGCGCCAGCGACAGAATTTCGGCCGAACTGGCGCTGACCCGGTCGCTGTCGTCGAGCAGGCCGGTGGACGCGCGCTGGCTGTCTTCGTAGCGCGCCAGCGCGGCGGTGATGTCGTCGCGCGTGGCGACCCGCAACTCGAAACTGGCGGGCAGTGTGGCGGCCAGCCAGTCCTGCAGCGCGCCGTCGTAGGGGTCGGCCACCACGGCGATCAGGTGGCCGGATGCGTCGACGGCCACCAGCACGGCGCGCGCCAGTGCCTCGGAAAAGCGGATGCGTTCGAGCGATGGCGTGAGCGCGTTGAGCGCGGCGCTGTTCATCGCCGGCAGGCCGAGCTGGGCCGCCACGCGGGCGCACATGGCGTCCGGCGTATCGCCCGACAGGTCGATCAGCGCCTGCATGATCGAGCCGCGTCCGGCGCGCAGCCGGGCACGGGCGATCAGGTCGGCGGGCACGCCCTGCGGCGCACCGGCAGGCAGGGGGGCGTTCATTGCAGGCTTTCCGCGAGCTGGAAGATGGGCATGTACATCAGCACCACGACGCCGCCGATCGCCAGACCGATGCCCAGCATCAGCAGCGGACCGAACAGACGGGTGGCGCGGTCGAGCCAGCGCGTCATTTCCTCGTCGTGGAAGGCAGCGATGCGTTCCATCATGTCGCCCAGATTGCCGGCCCGTTCGCCGACGCGCAGCATGCGTGACGCCACGGCGGTGCTCAGGCCGACCTCGGTGAAGGCGTCGGACGCCGAACGGCCTTCGCGGATCGACAGCAGCGCGCGCGACAGGCTCTGCTGCATCGGCAGCGGCAGCAGCTCGCGCACCAGTTCGAGCGACTGCACGACCGGAATGCCGCCGCGCAGCAGCATGCCGACGGTGCGGAAGAAGCGCGCCAGCCGGAAAATCCGCATGCGGTCGCCGATGCCGGGCAGGCGTTCGAGCTGCGCCATGAAGCCCTGCCGGAATGCCGGCTGGCGCAGCGTCCAGCCGAGGCCGACGACGATGGCGACCACCGCGATGCCGAGCGCGCCGGAATTCGCCTTCACGAAATGACCCCAGGCGAGCAGCCACTGAGACGCCAGCGGCAGTTCGGTCGAAATGTCTTCATACACCTTGGAAAACTGCGGCACGACGAAAGCCAGCAGGAACATCACCACCAGCAGACCGACCACCAGCAGGATGACCGGGTAGGTCGCCGCTGCGACCAGCTTGCCGCGCACGCTTTCCAGCTGTTCGCTGTAGGCGACGTAGCGTTCAAGTGCCTGATCGAGGTCGCTGGTGCGTTCCGAGGCGCGGATCATCGCCACCAGCAGGTCGGGAAACACCGAGGTCTGCGCCGCCATCGCCATCGACAGCGTCTTGCCCTGGCGCAGCGCGTCGATCAGTGCCGTGAGCACGGTGCGCGACAGCGTGCGCCCTTCCTTGTCGGCCATCACTTCCAGCCCTTCGACCAGCGACAGGCCGGCGCGCAGCAGCGCCAGCAGTTCCTGGCAGAACAGCAGCACCGGAAAACGCTGGCGCGTGAAGCTGAGCGTGCGCGCACGCGCAGCCGACAGAACGGTCAGGCCGTCGGCCTGAACCTGGGCGCGGGCGGACATTTCGTCCGACGCCTCGATCTGAAGCTGGGTGATGCGATTGGTGACGTCGAGGGCCCGGATGCGGAAAAGCATGTCACCAGTTCGTGATGTCGGCGGCTTCGTCGCTGCCGCCTGGTTGACCGTCCTTGCCCAGCGAGCTGAGATCGTATTCGCCGTGTTCGCCCGGCGCGCGATAGATGTAGGGGCGGTCCCACGGATCCGGCGGCACCGCCTTCTTCAGATAGGGGCCGCCCCATTTGGGCGCGGTGGCCGGGCGTTCGACCAGCGCCTTCAGGCCCTCTTCCGTCGTCGGGTAGCGGCCGTTATCCAGTCTGTACTGGTCGAGCGACTTTTCCAGCGCGTCCATCTGGGCGCGCGCCGCCTTCACCTCGGATTTGCCGATCTGGCTGAAGTAGCGCGGACCGACGTAACCGGCCAGCAGACCGATGATGACCATGACGACCAGCAGTTCGAGCAGCGTGAAGCCGCGCTGCACAACGGCGCCTCGCGTGGCTGCTGGAAGGTGGCCGGGAACGGTTCTGTCCGGGAATTCGTTACGTGTCATCATTGACTCAGTCTAGCTGTGCCGGCCATGCGGCAGCAAGCGTTTGCGGGCAGTGCAACATGAGCGAAACCTTGCGGCAGCAAGATTGCAATACTCGACACTTTACCGGGCATGTGTTTCCTTCAGATGAATCGACCCACCAAACTGATGCTGTCGCTGTGCTGCCTGCTGTGTGCCGCGCCGGCACAGGCGGACATTTACGCGCGCGAGGATGGTGAGGGCACGCTGCATCTGACCGACGCGCCGGTCGGCGACGGCTATGAACTGCTGCTGGAATCGCATGCGGCGGGCGCCCCGGCAAGCGCTGTCCGGGCCGTCACCCGGCCGGCTGCTGCTGCAGCGCACCAACAACGCATTGCGCGCGTGGCGGGCCGCACCGGCGTCGAAGCCGGTCTGCTCAATGCGGTGATTGCGGTCGAATCGGCCTACAACCCGAAGGCGCTGTCGCCCAAGGGTGCAGCCGGGTTGATGCAGCTGATGCCGGACACGGCGCGCCGCTACGGCGTGACCGACCGCTTCGATCCGGACCAGAACCTGCTCGGCGGCGCACTCTACCTGCGCGACCTGATGGCGCGCTTCGACAACCAGCTCGAACTGGCACTGGCTGCCTACAACGCCGGCGAAGGTGCAGTCGAGCGGCACGGGCGCCGGATACCGCCGTTCGCGGAAACCCTGCGCTACGTGCCGAAGGTACTCGACCACTACCGGTCGCTGCGCTGACGCGGACCGCCCTGCGGACGGCGCGTCAGGACGTCAGGCGACCGGCCCGACTGCCGTGCGACCTGTCTCTACGACTCGTCGCTAAGACTTCGCATCCATCTCGCGCAGCGCCGTCTTCAGCACCTTGCCGTAGTTGTTCTTCGGCAGTTCATCGACGAAGCGATAGTGCTTGGGCCGCTTGAAGCGCGCGATTTCGGTCAGGCAGTGCGCATCCAGTTCGGCCGCGGTCATCGGCTGGCGCGTGACGACGAAGGCAATCACCACTTCGCCCCATTCCGGGTCGGGACGGCCGATCACCGCCACTTCGGCGACCGATTCGTGGGTCAGCAGCGCCTCTTCGACTTCGCGCGGATAGATGTTGCTGCCGCCGCTGATGATCAGGTCCTTGCTGCGGTCGAGTAGCGTCAGGAAGCCGTCTTCGTCGAGCCGGCCGACGTCGCCGGTGTACAGCCAGCCGTCGACGATGGATGCGGCCGTCGCTTCCGGGTTGTCCCAGTAGCCATTCATCACCGCTTCGCCGCGTACCCGGATTTCGCCGGTTTCGCCGGTCGGCACGTCCTTGCCCTGCGCATCGACCACCGCCACTTCGACCATGGACTGCGCGAAGCCGACCGACGCCAGACGCTCGCGGTAGCGCGGCTGCGTCGGGTCGTTGATCAGCGCGCGCGGCATCACGGTGATCATCATCGGACACTCGCCCTGGCCGTAGATCTGCGCGAAATGCGGGCCGATCAGTTCCAGCGCCTCTTCGAGGTCGGCCAGATACATCGGGCCGCCGCCGTAGCAGATGGTGGCCAGCCCGGTCGGACGCTGGCCGGTCTTCTTCACCACGTCGATCAGGCGGCGCACCATGGTCGGCGCGGCGAAGAAGGACGCTTCGGTCCAGTGTGCGGCGAGGTCGAAGCATTCCTGGGCGTCGAAGCCGCCGGATTCGGGCACCACGTTGATGCCGGCCTGCATGACGTACGGCAGGTGGAACAGGCCGCCGCCGTGCGACATCGGCGCCGGATGCAGCGCCACGTCGCCCGGTGCCAGCGCCTGCACGCTGGACAGATAGCCCATGCAGGTCCAGCGCAGCTGGCGCAGCGACAGGTTCACGCCCTTGGGCCGGCCGGTCGTGCCGCTGGTGTAGAACAGCCACACCGGATCAGTGTCGCCGCGCGGCTCGATGGCCGACGGCGCGATCGACGCATCGCGTAGGAATGCGAATGACGACAGCACCGGCACCGCATTGCCGCCGTCGCGCAGCACGGCTTCGAGCTCGTCGCGCGCCTCGGCGCCGCAGAACACGATCTTCGACCCGCTGTGGCTGCAGATGAAGGCGGCTTCCTTGGCGTGCAGCTTGGCATTGATCGGCACCACCGCGACGCCGGCCCACCAGGCGCCCCACATCAGCGGCAGGTAGTCGGGCGTGTTGTACATGAACAGCGCCACCCGGTCGCCCGGTGCCAGCCCCTGCGCGCGCATCCAGGTTGCGAAGCGCGCCGCGCTTTCGGCGAATCCGCGGTAATTCCACAGCACCTCGCGACCGAGGGCGATGGCCGGGCGATCGGGGTATTGCTGCGCGGTACGCTGCAGCCACAGGGCGATGTTCATTGTTTTCTGTCTCCGTTGATCTTGATCTTTTATGGGTGGCCCGACCGGACCGCTTACTGCACGCGTTCGAGAATGGAACCGTAGTTGGCCACGCTGGCGCCACCCATGTTCAGGATGCCGGCGAAGCGCGCGTCGGGCAACACGTCGGCGCGGAAGCGGCCGAGCAGCATCCAGGCGCTGATGACATGCATCGATACGCCGGTGGCGCCGATCGGGTGACCCTTGGTCTTGAGGCCGCCGGACAGATTGACCGGCAGCTTGCCGCCGGCATGCACCCAGCCCTCTTCCAGCGCGCGGTGGCCGCCGCCGGGAGGCGTCAGGCCGATGGCTTCGTACATCATCAGTTCGGCGATGGTGAAGCAGTCGTGCACCTCGACGCTGTCGAGGTCATCCAGCGTGAGTTTTGCCGAATCGAGCAGACGCTGCCAGGCGACGCGCGCGCCGGCCAGTTCGCTCATGTCGCGCTGCGACGTCGGCATGATGTCGTTGGCCTGCGCCGTGGCGCGCAGCCGCACGAAAGGCCGGTTGCCATCATGCGCGTCGCTGTCGCACAGCACGATGGCGGCGGCGCCATCGGAAATCGGCGAACAGTCGGTGCGCAGCAGGCGGCCGACGACGCGTGGATTCTTTTCCGATTCGGTCGCGCAGAATTCGATGCTGAGCGGATTGCGGTACTGCGCCAGCGGGTTGTGCGCCGCGTTGTCGTGGTTCTTCGACGCGATGCGCGCCATCGCGTCGCGCGGGTCGCCGAAGCGCTCGGCGTAGCGGTCGGCGATGACGCCGAACATGCCGGCAAAACCGGCTGGCGTTTCGGCTTCGTCCTTGAAGTAGGACGCGCGCAGCAGCGCGTTGCCGACGTCGCGGGTGGACAGCTGCGACATCACCTCGACACCGATCACCAGCACGCGCCGGGCGGTGCCGGCGCGGATGGCGAGCGCGCCCTGATGCACTGCGGCGCTGCCGCTGGCGCAGGCGTTCTCGACCCGCACCGCAGGCGTCATGCGCAGACCGGGCAGCAGGTTGGCCGACAGTCCGGCCACGAAGCCCTGCTTCACCATGCCGACGCCGAAGTGGCCGACCACCACGGCGTCGATGTCGGTCGGTTCGAGGCCGGCATCGGCAATCGCCTCGGCGGCGACTTCCGCCATCAGGGTTTCGACATCTGCGTCGGGGCGCCGGGCGAAGGGCGTGTGGGCGAAACCGGTCAGATCGATCATGGACTGTCTCCCGCGGCCGCGCACGGCGGCCTGCTGTGGCGAAATTCTGTGGCGAAAGCCGGCCCCATTGGGCGGCCGGCGGATCGGGTATACATTAGGCGCGCCCGAACACCTCCGCCAGTCGCAGAACTACGCCCTGCCGAGCCAGATATGTCTTCCTTGATGCCCGATTCCACCGCCGCCGACCAGGCGGCCGACCTCTGTCCGCTGGGGCTGGTGCTGACCTCGCAGCGCCGCATCGAGTGGTGCAACGACCGCTTCGCTGCCAGTTTCGGCTATCCGCGCTCGGCGCTGATCGGCCAGAGCATGGCCGTGCTGTATCCGACGACCACCGAGTTCGAACGCGTCGGCGAGCGCGGCTGGCAGGCGCTGTTCGAATCGGGAACGTACGAGGACGAGCGGCTGATGCGGCTGCGCGACGGCGGGCTGCGCTGGTTCCGCGTGCTCGGCAATGCGCTCGACCGCAGCGACCCGTACCGGCGCGCCAGCTGGCTGTTCGAACCGCTGCGCGTCAGCGGCACCGTGGATACGCTGAGCCTGCGCCAGCGCGAAGTGCTGTCGGCGATGACACGCGGTCTGACATCGAAGGAATGCGCGCGCGAACTGGGCATCAGTCCGCGCACCGTGGAAAAGATCCGCGCCCAGCTGATGCAGCGCTACGACGTGCATAACGCCGCCGCGCTGATGAGCCGCATCAGCGGCATGCCGGGCTGACGCGTACGCGTCAGCCGGCGGTTGTTCAGCCGAGCGACTGGCGGATCTGGTCGAGCGTGGTCGGGTCGTCCAGCGTGGTCAGGTCACCCGGATCGCGCCCCTCGGCGATGGCCTGGATCGAGCGGCGCAGCATCTTGCCCGAGCGCGTCTTCGGCAGGCCATTGACGAACAGCACCCGGCCCGGGCGCGCGATGGCGCCGAGCAGGTTGTCGACCGTCTGCATCACTTCCTTTTCCATCGAGGCGCGACCTTCCGGCGTCGCGACCCGGCTGGCGTCCTTGACCACGGCGAACGCCATCGGCAACTGGCCTTTCAGGTTGTCCGCCACGCCGACCACGGCCACTTCGGCCACGCCGGCATGCGCCTGGATGGCTTCCTCGATTTCGCGCGTACCCAGACGGTGGCCGGCGACGTTGATCACGTCGTCGGTGCGGCCGAGGATCTTGTGATAGCCGGCGTCGTCGCGGATGCCCCAGTCGAACGACGAATACACCAGCGGCGACTTGAACAGCGAGAAGTAGGTGCGCACGAAGCGCTCGTCATCGCCCCAGATCGTCGACAGGCAGCCCGGCGGCAGCGGCGGCACGATGCCGACGATGCCCTTCTCGTTCGGCCCGCACTCGGTACCGTCCTCGCGGAAGATGCGCAGGTCGTAGCCATACACAGGATGGCCGGGCGAACCGAGCTGGATCGGCGTCTGCTCGACACCCGGCAGTTCGCACAGGATGGGCCAGCCGGTTTCGGTCTGCCAGTAGTTGTCGATGACCGGCTTGTCGAGCGCGCTCATCAGCCACTCGTGGGTCGGCTCGTCCAGCGGCTCGCCGGCCAGGAAGATGTGGCGCAGCGATGAAATGTCGTGCTTCTTCAGGTAGGCCGGATCCTGCTTCTTCAGCACGCGGGCGGCGGTCGGTGCCGAGAACATCACCGACACCTTGTACTTTTCGACCAGGCTCCACCAGATGCCCGGGTCGGGACGCAGCGGCGTGCCTTCGTACATCAGCGTCGCCATGCCGGCGATCAGCGGGCCGTAGATGATGTAGGAATGACCGACCACCCAGCCGATGTCCGATGTCGTGAACATCGTTTCGCCGGGGTGGCCGCAGTAGATGTGCTGCATCGACGCCGCCAGCGCGACCGCGTAGCCGCCGGTATCGCGCTGCACGCCCTTGGGCTTGCCGGTGGTGCCGGAGGTGTACAGGATGTATGACGGCTCGCTCGATTCGAGCCACACGCACGGCACGCTCGCATTCATGTGGTGGGTGCGCAGCGTCGCGTAATCGACGTCGCGTCCGACCACCACGGGACATTCCTTGTCCAGCCCGCGGTTCACCATCAGCACGCGCGCCGGCGGGAATTCGGCCAGCGAACAGGCTTCGTCGAGCAGGTGCTTGTAGGGCACGACCTTGCCGCCGCGCATGCCGGCTTCGGCCGACACGATGACTTTCGGCTTGGCGTCATCGATGCGGGTGGCCAGCGAACCGGATGCGAAGCCGCCGAACACCACCGAGTGGATGGCGCCGATGCGTGCGCAGGCGAGCATGGCGAAGGCCGCTTCGGCAATCATCGGCATGTAGATCAGCACGCGGTCGCCGCGCTCGACGCCGAGCGACAGCAGCATCGCCGCCATGCGCTCGACTTCGCGCTTCAGTTCGGCGAACGAATAGGTCTTTTCGATGCCGGTTTCGGTCGATACGAAAATCAGTGCCGCCGCATCCGGTCGCGTCGCGGCATGCCGGTCGACCGCGTTGTGACAGAGATTGGTGGTGCCACCGACGAACCACTTGGCGAAGGGTGGCCGGGAAAAGTCGCAGGTTTGCTGCGGGGCCTCCTGCCAGTCGATCAGGCGGGCCTGTTCGGCCCAGAACGTATCGCGTTGGGAAATCGAACGCGCGTGAAAATCGGTGCTTGCTGACATGCTTCCTCCTCTGACCTGCGCCGTCTTGCGGATATTATTTTTTATCAACGATCGAAGTATCAGCTTCGCTTGCGTACCCGCGCAAGCAGCCGAGCGGAATGTCGCAATCGTATTTGACACTAATCAATTCGAGCAGCGGCAACAGCCGGTAGATCAGCGCAGGCAGCTGGGCATCGATCTCGTCGGACGCCCCGGACTTGATCAGCAGCAGCGCGCGCTCGATGCTCACGATGCCGGCTGTCCACGCGAATTTCTGCGGCTCGCCGCCGCTGCTGCGCACGGCGTTGCCGCCCTCGCGCTGCGCCATGTCGGCACGCGCCACCGCCAGCCCGAGCATCTGCGACACCGAGTCGGCGTTGTCGGACAGGCTGTTCGCCACGCCGATGTTAAGGCTGATGCGCAGCGTCTGGCCGCGGTACTGCATGGCGGTCGCGGCAATCACGGTACGCATGCGATTGGCGAACTGTTCGGCACTGGCCAGACTGATGTCCGGCGTGATGATGGCGAACTGGCCTTCGCCGATCTGCGAAAAGGTGTCTTCCCGCCGTACCTTGGTCGCCAGCACCTTGGCCAGCTTGCGCATGATGAGGTCGGTTACATGGCGGCCGAAGCTGCGCACGATGTCGCCGAAATTGTCGATGCCGACGATCAGCACGCTGACCTCGCCGCGCTGGCGAACCGCTGCGGACAGCAGCTGGGCGCCGTGGATTTCCATGTACTGCGGGCTCGCCATGCCGGAATCGGGGTCTATCGGCGACGCGGCGGCCAGTGCTTCGCGGCTGTCGGCGAGCTGGCGTCGCGTGCTGTTGAGGCGACTTGCCGATTCGATGCGCGCAATAAGCTCGACCGTGCCGATGCCCTTGGTGATGAAGTCGGTCGCACCCAGCTCGCGCGCCCGCTCGCGGGCGGCGTCGTCTTCGTCGCCGGAAATCATGATCACCGGAATGTCGGCGATGCGCTGGACGCGCGACGAGCGCACGCGTTCGAGCAGGCCGTAGCCATCGAGCTTGGGCATCGTCAGGTCGGACAGCACGACCTGGATCGAATCGTCCACCAGCAGCGTCTGCCAGCCGGCTTCGCCATCGGCTTCTTCGCGGAAATCGAAGCGGTCGCGGATGCGCTTGATGATGGACGCACGCACCATGCGTGAGTCATCGATGACCAGCACCTTCACCGGCGGCATCACGTCAGCATTCGTATTGCGGTCACTCATGGGCCCAGAAACCGGCTTGCAAGGGGGTCGAACGCGTGATTGTAGGGGAAGCCGGCGCCGCGGCGGCGAGGTTTTGCGTCGTACCGGAATCTGCCGGCATCCGGTCGCGGACACTGCGCGACCGGATGCCGGCAGACCCGAAAACTTGGCAGGGTGAGCATGCATGCGTATATTCGCGACCCATGCGTCGAATACCCCTGAACCGGATATGCCTTTGTGCCGCACTGGCTCTGGCTGCCGCACTTCCCCTCGCCGCACGTGCCGAACCGGTAGAACAGGCGCCGACAGGCTTTTCGCTGGATGACCTGTCCGGCGATCGGGTGGCGGAACATGCCGCCGCTGCCGCAGGTGCGGTCACCGATCTGCTCGACAGCGGTTTCGCGCTGCTCGGCATCCGCTACCGCTTCGGCGGCAACAACCCGCAAACCGGTTTCGATTGCAGCGGCTTCGTGCGTCATGTGTTTTCCGACGCACTGGGCGTGCTGCTGCCGCGAACGGCCGTTGAAATGGCGCGCGTCGGTGCCCGCGTCGGGCGCGAAGACCTGCAGCCGGGCGATCTGGTGTTCTTCAACACGCTGAGCCGCACCTTTTCCCACGTCGGCATCTACATGGGTGACGACAAGTTCCTGCATGCCAATTCGCGCGGCGGCGGCGTGCGCATCGACGACATGACCGGCCGCTACTGGGCGCGCCGATTCAATGGCGCCCGGCGCATCGACGTCGACAGTCAGGGCGCGACCGCACTCCGCTGAGCCTTCGGGCACTGCGCGCAGCGCACGGCCCCGCACCCTTCCAGCGCCTGCTTCAGCGCGCACACCGACCGCCGGCATGCCACGACAGGCACCCCCTGCTCGCGCGCCGCTTCGCGGAAGGCCTTCATCACGTTGTGACCGAGAAAGTCGGTGAACAGAATGACCAGTTCGGTGCCGCCCGGCAGGCGCGGCGCCGAGCGCTGGTGTTTCGGCTCTCGCCCGGTGATGTGATGACCGATCTTCAATCCGAATTCAGCCAGTACGTCCGGAATGTTTCCGAGCCGGTCGGCGCCCACGAGTACGGCATCCATGCGCACATCCTTTATGAGAACAATTCTCATTCAAGATAGTGCAATTGCGAACACTTTGCAATTGCGAATCACTTCTGTTAAGTTTTCGCCGCCATCGGACGGGACGGATTCCCCGACGCCCTCCGTGTGTGCATGACCCGTATTCACTGGAGCTTTAGATGACTTCCCGTCTGATCCGGCTGGCCGCTGCACTGGGCATCAGCCTGCTGATTGCACCCGCCGGCGCGCAGGAAAAGGTGCTCAACCTTTACTCCGCCCGCCACTACCAGACCGACGAGGCGCTGTACGCGAACTTCACGCGCCAGACCGGCATCAAGATCAACCGCATCGAAGGCAAGGAAGAAGAATTGCTGGAGCGCATCCGCAACGAGGGTGCCAACAGCCCGGCCGATGTGTTCATCACGGTCGATGCATCGCGTCTCGCCCAGGCCGACGGCTTCGGCCTGTTCGCACCGGTGAAGTCGGCCGTGCTCGAAAGCCGCATTCCGGCGCATCTGCGCGACCCGGAGTCGAACTGGTTCGCCTTTTCGACGCGGGCGCGCGTCATCGTCTACAACAAGATGAAGTTGAAGGCGGCCGACGTGGCCAATTACGAAGATCTGGCCAAGCCGGCACTCAAGGGCAAGGTGTGTTCGCGGTCGGGTGCGCACCCGTACAACATTTCGCTCGGCGCCGCGCTTATCCAGCACATCGGCGAGGCGAAGACCGAAGAATGGGCGCGCGGCGTCGTGGCCAATTTCGCCCGCTCGCCCAAGGGCGGCGACACCGACCAGATCAAGGCGGTGGCGGCCGGCGAATGCGATGTGGCGGTGTCCAACACCTATTACCTCGTGCGGCTGCTGCGCTCGACCAAGCGCGAAGACCAGGCGCTGATGGAAAAGGTCGGCGTGGTGTGGCCGAACCAGTCGTCGTTCGGCACGCACATCAACGTGTCCGGCGGCGGCATGCTCAAGACCGCACCGAACAAGGACGCCGCGGTGAAATTCCTCGAATATCTGGCCTCGGACGAAGCGCAGGCCTACTTCGCCGACGGCAACAACGAATGGCCGGTGGTGCCGTCGGTGCAGGTGTCGAACGCCGAACTGAAGTCGCTCGGCAGCTTCAAGGCCGACACGCTGAACGTCGGCGAACTGGCGAAGACGACCGCCCAGGCACAGAAGGTGTTCGACCGCGCCGGCTATCGCTGAGCGGCGCGCGTTCGACTAGAGAGGCCCCGCCCGTGGCGGGGCTTTTTCGTATGCGCGGCGCGCACATCGATAGAATCGGGGCGCTCACCCTCCCCTGCCTCCCATGCTCGCCTCGCTCACGCTCCTGCTCGTGTTCCAGCTGATCGGCGAAACCGTCGTGCAGTGGCTGCGCCTGCCGGTGCCCGGACCGGTGCTCGGCATGCTGCTGCTGTTTGCCGCGCTGGTGATTCGCGGCGGCGTGCCGACCGAACTGCGCGACACGGCCAACGGCCTGCTGCAGCACCTGTCGCTGCTGTTCGTGCCTGCCGGCGCCGGGGTCATGACGCATCTGGGTCTGCTGGCCACCGCCTGGCTGCCGATCACCGTCGCCATCCTGCTCAGTACGGCCGTCACGCTGCTGGTCACCGCCTTCGTCATGCGCGCCACCGCCCGCCAGCGATGAACCCCGAGCTGCGCGAACTGTGGGTCTATCTATCGACCTCGCCGCTGCTCGGGCTGACGCTCACCCTGCTCGCCTACCAGCTGGCGTACGCGATCTACGTGAAGCTGGGCTCGCATCCGCTGGCCAATCCGGTCGCGATTGCAGTGGCGCTCATCGTGGCCATCCTGAGCTTCACCGGCACGCCCTATGCGGTCTATTTCGAGGGCGCGCAGTTCGTGCATTTCCTGCTCGGTCCGGCCACCGTGGCGCTGGCGGTGCCGCTTTACGCGCAGTGGCCACGGCTGAAGAAGCTGTTCGGCGCATCGATGCTGGCGCTGGTCACCGGATCGGTGGTGTCGGTCGTGTCGGTGTGGCTGATCGCCGAAGCACTCGGGGCCAGCGATCAGGTGCTGCGTTCGCTGGCGCCGAAGTCGGTCACCTCGCCGATCGGCATGGGCATTGCGGAAAAGATCGGCGGGCTGCCATCGCTGACGGCGGTGCTGATCATGCTGACCGGCATCGTCGGCGCGGTCATCGGCCCGGCGCTGCTGAGGGCGACCGGCACGCAGGACGACGCGATCCGCGGCTTTGCGATCGGCATGAGCGCGCACGGCATCGGCACGGCGCGCGCCTTCCAGATCAGCGAAACCGCAGGCGCTTTCTCGGCGCTCGCAATGGGATTGAACGGTGTCGTCACATCGATTGTGGTGCCCGTGCTCGTGCATGCGCTAGCCTGACGCAGGTCTGCCTGACCGCCCTCGACTTGCGCCATACTTATGGCCCCGCGGACGGGCGACATCCGTCCGCTCCCGGCGTTGATCCGGCCACCTTCAGCAAAGCAGCAGATGACCTCGCAATCCAGTGAAAAGAAATACCGCGCCATCGGCCAGTTGCCGCAGGGCGACGCGGCCGGCCAGAACGCGGTCGATGCGCCCGCTGGCGCCGGGCCAGCCGCCATGTCCGGCGCCATTTGCCGCCTGCCGACGCGCTTTGCCGACTTCGCGCTGCATGGCTACGCCGACCCGGCCACCGGGCTGGAACATGTCGCGCTGACGCTGGGCGACTTTTCCGACGGCGCACCGGTGCTGCTGCGACTGCACTCCGAGTGCCTGACCGGCGACACGCTGTTCAGCCTGCGCTGCGACTGCGGCCCGCAGCTCGAAGCGTCGCTGCGCGCCATCGCCGCCGAAGGGCGCGGCGCGCTCGTGTATCTGCGCCAGGAAGGCCGCGGCATCGGCCTGATCAACAAGATTCGCGCCTACGCACTGCAGGACACCGGCGCCGACACCGTGGACGCCAACCGCATGCTGGGTTTCGCCGACGACGCGCGCGACTATCGTTTCGCGGCGCACATCGTGCAGAGTCTGGGCATCCGCCAGGCCCGCCTGCTGACCAACAACCCGCTGAAGGTGCGCGCGCTCGAAGCGCAGCAGGTCGAAGTGGTCGAGCGCATTCCGCTGCACGCGGGCGCCAATCCGCTGAATCACCGCTATCTGTCGACCAAGGCCCATCGCATGGGTCACCTGCAGGATTGAAGGATACCGACCCGCCCTCATGAGCCATGACGATGCACAGGATTTCTGGTCCGCCAAGTACAGTGCGGCCGGTGAGGCTTATCTGTTCGGCACCGCGCCGAACCGCTTCCTGCAATCGCAGTCCGCATTGCTGGTACCCGGACAGCGCGCACTGAGCATCGCCGACGGCGAAGGCCGCAACGCGGTCTGGCTGGCGGAACGCGGACTGGACGTGACCGCGACCGAACTTTCGCCGGTCGCGCTCGACAAGGCGGCGACGCTCGCCGCGGCGCGCGGCGTCAGTGTCGACTTCGCGCTGGCCGACGCGTTGAGCTGGACCTACCCGGACGAGGCCTTCGATCTGGTGGTCGGCATCTTCATCCAGTTCGCTGCGCCGGACGAGCGCCGTGCGCTGTTCGACAGCATGAAGCGCACGCTCAGGCCGGGCGGGCACATCGTGCTGCAGGGCTACACGCCGAAGCAGCTCGACTACGGCACGGGCGGCCCGTCTGCGGTCGAGAACCTGTATACCGCCGCGCTGCTGCGCGAGGCCTTCGGCGATTTCGAACTGGAGTGCCTGCAGGAATATGAATCGGTGCTGGACGAAGGCCTCGCGCATCGCGGGCATTCGGCACTGATCGGGATGGTGGCGAAGAAAGTGTGACCGTTCGGCCGGCCTGACCGGCCGGCTGGTGCCCAGGAAGGGACTCGAACCCCCACGCCTTGCGGCGCCAGAACCTAAATCTGGTGCGTCTACCAATTTCGCCACCTGGGCAGGCGGCACGGATTCTATCAGGCAGGGGCGGCGGCACGTGCCCGGTATACTCCGGCTCCCATGTCGGTCGAACACTACGAAAACTTTCCGGTCGCGTCGAAGCTGATGCCGCCCGCGCTGCGCGAGCCGGTCGCCGCAATCTACTGGTTCGCCCGCCATGCCGACGATCTGGCGGATGAAGGCGATGCCGCGCCCGAGGCGCGGCTGGCTGCGCTCGAACTGTGCCGCGAACAGTTGCGCATCATCGAGCGAGGTGGCGAACCGGACGACCCCATCCACCGCCGCCTTGCGCGCGCGGTGCGCCAGTGGTCGCTGCCGCTGCCGCTGTTCCACGACCTGCTCGACGCCTTCGCACAGGACGTGGTGCAGACACGCTACGCCAGCAATGCCGAACTGCTCGACTACTGCCGCCGCTCGGCCAACCCGATCGGCCGCCTGCTGCTGTGCCTGTACAAGGTGGACGACGCCGCCAGCCTGGCGCAGTCGGATGCCATCTGCAGCGCGCTGCAACTGATCAACCACTGGCAGGACGTGGCCATCGACTGGCGCAAGAACCCGGACGGCATTCCGCCGGGCCGCGTCTACATTCCGCAGGATGCGCTGGCGCGCTTCGATGTGACCGAAACGCATCTGGCGCTGTCGACCTGCGACACCGCCTTCCGCGCACTGATGAAACACCTGGTCGATGACGCCCGCGCATTGATGCATTCGGGCATGCCGCTGGCCCGCACGCTGCCGGGTCGCACCGGCTGGGAACTGCGCCTGGTCGTGCAGGGCGGGCTGCGCATTTTGCAGCGCATCGAGCAGGTCGACTACGATGTATTCCGCCACCGCCCGAAACTGGGCCGTGCCGACTGGCCCGTGATCGGGTGGAAAGCCCTGACTTACCCATGACTCCCGACGAATACTGTCAGGACCGTGCCGCAAAGAGCGGCTCGTCCTTCTACTACAGCTTCCTGTTCCTGCCGCCGCCGCGCCGCCGCGCGATCACCGCGCTATACGCCTTCTGCCGCGAGATCGACGACGTGGTCGACGAAACCACCGACATCAGCCTCGCGCGCACCCAGCTCGCCTGGTGGCGCACCCAGGTCGCCGCCTGTTTCGACGGCACGCCGGAACATCCGGTCTGCCTCGCGCTGATCCCGGCCATCCGCGAATTCAGTCTGCCGCGCGAGCAGCTGCTCGAAATCATCGACGGCATGGAAATGGATCTCGACCAGTCGCGCTATCTCGACTTCAAGGGACTGCAGCTCTACTGCTACCGGGTCGCGTCGGTGGTGGGGCTGCTGGCGGCGCAGATCTTCGGCAGCACGCAGCGCGAAACGCAGAAGTACGCACACGATCTGGGCATCGCCTTCCAGCTCACCAACATCATCCGCGACGTCGGCGAAGACGCGCGGCGCGGCCGCATCTACCTGCCGGTCGATGAGCTGCAGCGCTTCAACGTGCGCGCCGCCGACATCCTGAACGCGCGCTACAGCGACGAATTCCGTCAGCTGATGGAATTCCAGATCGAGCGCGCCCGGCACTACTACGAACAGGCGATGGCCGCACTGCCGGCGGTTGACCGTGCATCGCAGCGCCCCGGTCTGGTGATGGCGGCGATCTATCGCACATTGCTCGACGAGATCGAGCGCGACGGCTGCCGCGTACTGGACCGGCGCATCGCGCTGACGCCGGTGCGCAAGCTCTGGCTGGCCTGGAAGACGTGGCTGCGCAGTTGAACACCGACCGGCCATCGGTCGCCATCGTCGGCGCCGGCTGGGCCGGGCTGGCCTGCGCGGTCGAGTGCGTGGCGCGCGGTGTGCGCCCGGTGGTGTTCGAGGCGGCGCCGCAGATCGGCGGCCGCGCGCGCGCGGTCGAGCTCGACGGTCTGGCGCTGGACAACGGCCAGCACATCCTGATCGGCGGCTATGTCGACACGCTGGCGATGATGCGCACCGTCGGCGCCGACCCGGACCGGCTGTTCGACCGCCTGCCGCTGTCGCTGCGCTTCACCGACGGCTTCGAACTGCGCGCCCGCTCCGGCTCGCCGTGGGCGCAGGCGATGGCCTTCATGACCTGCCCGGGTCTGACCTGGGGCGACCGGCTGGCGGCCATGCGACTGATGGCGGCAATCCGCCGCGCACCTCGCGACGACGAAACCGTGACGCAGATGTTTGCGCGTACCCGCCAGACCGACACCAATGTGCGCTACCTGTGGGCGCCGCTGTGCATCGCCGCGCTGAATACCGGGCTCGACGACGCGAGTGCCCGCGTGTTCGCCCAGGTGCTGCGCGACACGCTGCTCGGGCGCGCCGGCGCGTCCGACGTCCTGCTGCCGCGCACCGATCTGGGCCAGCTGTTTCCCGCACCGGCCGCCGCCTGGCTGACGCGGCAGGGCGGCCAGGTGCGCGCAGGCGAGCGGGTGCGCAGCATTTCGCCGCATGCGGACGGTTTTGCGCTCGATGTCGCCAGCGGCCCGGAAGTGTTTGCACAGGTCGTCATCGCCACCAGCCCGCACCACGTGCCCGCGCTGATCGGCGCCCTGCCGGGCACCGAGCGCATCGCGGCCGAGATCGCCTTGCTCGGGTACGAACAGGTCACCACCGTGTTCGCCGATTTCGGCGAAGGCGCGCGCCTGCCGCAGTCGATGATGGGGTTCGCCGACGGCGTGCCGCACTGGATATTCGACCGCGGCGCGCTCGGCGGGCCGCCCGGACTGATGGCCTGCGTGGTGTCGGCCGCCGACGCGGCACGCGACGACACCGAGCGCGCCGTCATCGATGCAGTGCGGCGCGCCTTTCCGTCGCTGCCCGAACCGCGCCGCGTGCGCACGCTGACCGACCGGCGCGCGACCTTCCGCTGCACGCCGGGTCGTGCGGCGATCGCGCAGCCGGCCGACCCGCGACTGGCGCTGGCCGGCGACTACCTGCTGCCGCTTTATCCGGCAACGCTGGAATCGGCGGTGCGCAGCGGCATCGCCGCCGCGCGGCGCGTGGCCGGCTGAAGCGGGGCGTGCCGATGCGCGACGGCGTCATCGCCCTGCTGATGGCGCTGACGATGGCCGGCCCGGCGAGCGGGCAGCCCGCGAACCCCGCTTCATTCAGCTTTGCCGCCTGGGGCGATGTGCCCTACAGCCGGGTCGAGCGCGACAAGGCGCGCGACATGCTGGCCGAACAGGCCGCACTGCCACTGGCCTTTTCGATCCACATCGGCGACATCAAGAGCGGCGGCAGCGTGTGCGACGACGCCACGTTCGCCGACCGGCAGGCATTGCTCGACGGCTCGACCCACCCGCTGATCCTGCTTCCCGGCGACAACGAATGGACCGACTGCGCACGCGAATCGGCCGGCCGCTATGCGCCGCACGAGCGGCTGGACGCGCTGCGGGCGCGCTTCTTCGCGACCGGTGAATCGCTCGGCCAGCGCCGTCTCGCGCTGACGCGGCAGGACTGCTGCGCGGAAAACGTGCGCTGGTCGCATCAGGGCGTGCTGTTCGCCACGCTGAATGTGTCCGGCAGCGCGCTGCCACCGGGCCCGCGCAGTGCGCAGCTGGACGATGCAACGCTGCACTGGCTGGACGACACCTTCGCACAGGCGCAGACGGACGGCGCGCAGGCGCTGGTGATCGCCTTCCATGCCAACCCGGCGTTTGCCGATCACGCGAAGGGCACGCCGCGCCCGCGTTACCGCTCGCTGCTCGACCGCCTGGCCCTTGGCGCTGCCCGCTACGCGCGCCCGGTACTGCTGATCCACGGTGACACGCACCGTTACCGGGTCGATCAGCCGCTGCATGATCCGCGCAGCGGCGCCGTGCTCGACAACGTGACGCGGCTGGAAACCCACGGTTCGCCCTGGCTGGGCTGGACGCTGGTGAAGGTCGATCCGGCCGCGACGCCGCCGTTCAGCTTCGAGCCGCGTCCGCAGTGGCTGGACTGAGTGGCTGGACTCAGTGGCTGGATTGACCCGGCCGGACGCGCTCACTTCATGATCAGCGGGTCGATCATGATGTCGCGCGTGAAAAAGGTGTTCTGCTCGCCGGCGCAGCTCATGAAGCCGAGCGCCTCGCCGAAGCGCAGGAACTGGCCTTCGCGTTTCAGGTAGGCGTTCTGCGCCTGATAGGCCTCGGTTTCGGTCTTCAGCGTGGTCGGGCAGTCGGCGAATATGGCGTCGCCACGCGCCTTGTGCTGCAGCACATGCACCAGTTCGTGCAGCAGGAAGGAATTGTCAGCGGCGTTCTCCAGATCGAGCGTGTCGCGCACGTAGATCACGTAACGCTCTGTTTCGAAGGTGGCCACGATATTGGTGCAGCCGTTGCCGGTCTCGGGACAGACGGCATCCGCCAGCGCCTGTTCGCTCATGATCTGGATCGGTGGCAGGTCGGCGAGCGGAATTTCCGGATAGCCCGACAGTTTGGCCGCCAGCGTCAGCAGAAAGGACAGCAGTTCCTGGCTCACCATGAGTACGCGCTCCGGTCGGTCGTTGGTCGGGTCGTCACGCGCCCGCAGCGAAAGACAGCGGCTCGCACCGGTTCGTTCGCCGGCTACACTTGCCGCCCTTCACTTGCCTCCATTCACGTGCACTTACTCGCCCTGCCCTGCCCGATGCGCATCGTGCTCGACACCAATGCCGTGCTCGACCTGCTGCTGTGGCACAACGCCGAACTCGACTGCGTCGCGCAGGCGCTGGCGGCCGGCCGTGCGCAGCTGGTGTGCGACGACGCCTGCCTGCGCGAACTGCGCACCGTGCTGCGCTACCCGAAGTTCGGGCTGGACGAGGTACAGGCGGCGGCGCTCTACGAAGCCTATTTCCTGAAGCTCGAACTGTCGCCGCTGCCGGAAAGCCCCGACACC
Source organism: Methyloversatilis sp. RAC08 (assembly GCF_001713355.1). Classification (NCBI taxonomy): domain Bacteria; kingdom Pseudomonadati; phylum Pseudomonadota; class Betaproteobacteria; order Nitrosomonadales; family Sterolibacteriaceae; genus Methyloversatilis; species Methyloversatilis sp. RAC08. The sequence continues at coordinate 491,995 of NZ_CP016448.1, forward strand.
CTCCAACCGCGCTGCCGCGACCGCGAAGACCAGAAGTTCTTCGACCTCGCAGTGCGCGCCGGCGCCGACCTGCTGGTGACGCGCGACCGCGCGCTGCTGCGGCTCGGCCGACATCGTCTGCGCCCGCCGACCTTGCGCGTCCTCGCCCCGCCCGCCATCCAGACCTTGTTCGCCGCAGCAGGCGGTGAGTAATTCCCGGCTTCGGTCCCGGGTCGCAGATTCAAGCTTTTCGTGAGGTTTTGTAAGTCGGCCCTGCCTATACTCCGGCCGCTTCGACAGACGTGCGCAGACACGTCGCCCAACCCACTTCGCAACGCGCAGCCCCGCGCGCCTTGCCTGCAGACACCCAGAGAGAGGCCCCGCATGACCCCCGCGCTCCGTCACACCCCGCTTGCGCTCGCCCTTGCGCTGATTGGCCAGTGCGCCAGTGCCGAAGAACTGAAGATTGCCCCGACCGTGGTCATCACCGGTACCCGGGTCGAGCAGAATTCCTTCGATCTGCCGATGGCCATCGATTCGATCGACAAGGCCACGATCCAGGAACAGCGCGGCACGGTGAACCTGTCGGAAGTGATCAACCGCGTACCCGGCGTGGCTTCGGCCGGCAAGGAAAACTACACGCAGGAACAGTCGCTGACCATCCGCGGCTTCGGCGCGCGTTCGGCGTTCGGCGTGCGGGGCGTCAAGCTCATCGCCGATGGCATCCCGGCCAGCACGCCGGACGGCCAGGGCGGCACCGGCCTGTTCGATCTGGCATCGGCCAGTCGCATCGAAGTGCTGCGCGGCCCGTTCTCGGCGCTGTATGGCAACCATTCGGGCGGCGTCGTCCAGATCTTCACCGAAGACGGCCCGGACCGCTTCACGATCACCCCCAGCTTCCAGTTCGGCAGCTACGGCACGCAGCGCTCGGGCGTTAAGTTCGGCGACACCGTCGGCAACTTCAACTACACGGCCAGCGTGTCGGACTTCCGTACCGACGGCTACCGCGACTACAGCCGCTCGGACAAGCAGCAGGCCAATTTCAAGGCGCGCTGGATGCTCGGCGACAAGGCTTCGCTGACCTTCGTCGGCAACTACATGCATCAGCAGGGTCAGGATCCGCTCGGTCTCACCTTCACCCAGTTGAACAGCGATCGCCGGCAGCAGGGCACCTCCAATCGCAACCTCGCCGGCAACCCTGGAACCGCCGAGTTCTTCGGCACACGTCGCACGCTCGAAAATTCGCAGGGCGGCGTGGTGTTCGACACCGCCCTGTCCGACCGCGACAGCCTGCGCGCCATGTTCTATCTGGGCAACCGCAACAATGAACAGTACCTCGCGCTGAACGCCGGCACGCAGGACAACGTCACCGCGTCCGGTGGCGTATCGGTGTTCGATCGCGACTACTGGGGCACCAGCCTGCGCTGGACGCGCAAGCTCGAAACCGTCACGTTCAGCGTCGGCGCCGAATACGAGCGCGCCGACGAAGCGCGCAAGGGCTACCGCAACGGCACGACCTCCAGCGGCGCGCAGGCGCTGGCTGCGGTCTTCGGCTTCCGGGGCGACCTCAAGCGCGACGAGCGCAATGTGGCGGAACAGACGGGCACTTTCGTCCAGGGCGAGTGGGCGGTCACGAAGGACGTGTCGCTGTCAGGTGGCCTGCGCTACACGAAGATGGATTTCAAGTCGAAGGACAACTTCATCTGCAACGGCGGCTGCTCTGGCACGACGAACGTCGCAGGTGTGAATCCGGACGACAGCGGTTCGGCCTCGTTCAGCGACTGGACGTCGGCCCTCGGCGCCATCTGGAAAGTGACCGAAACCAGCAACTTCTATGCGAACGCGGGGCGCAGCTTCGAAGCACCGACACTGATCGAACTCGCCTACCGCCCGGATGGCGGAGCGGGCCTGAATTTCAATCTGAAGCCGTCGGTCAGCGACCACTACGAAATCGGCTTCAAGACTTTCCTGAACAATTCGACCCGGCTCGACATCGCGGCCTTCTACATCGATTCGTCCGATGAGGTGGTCATCCGCAGCAACGAGAACGGGCGGGCGGTGTACCAGAATGCCGGCGACACGTCGCGCCGCGGTCTCGAACTCGCAATCGACTCCAGACTGACGCGCGACATCGGCGCCTACGCGTCGCTGACGCTGATCAAGGCCGAATTCGAAGATGCCTTTGCCACCTGCCTGACCACCCCCTGCGCGGTCAATCAGGCGACCACCGTCGATTCGGGCAACAAGATCGCCGGCGTAGCCAACAAGTCGTTCTTCGGCGAAGTCACCTACAAGCACGATCCGTGGGGTTTCAGCGGCGGCGTGGAGTACCGCGCCAGCGGCCGCATGTTCGGCGACGACACCAATCTGGTGCGGGTCGGTGGCTATGGTGTGGCATCGATTCGAGGCGGCTTCACGCAGAACGTGGGCGGCTGGAAGCTGAACGAATTCGCTCGGATCGACAACCTGTTCGACAAGGAATATGTCGGTTCGGTGTACATCAACGCCGGCAATGCGCTGACCGGTCGCTACTACGCGCCGGCGTCGGAACGCACCTGGCTGATCGGCGTGTCAGCCAGCTACGCGCTGTAAGCCTTCGCGGCGAGCCGGGGCAGCACGCGCAGCGCGTTCGCCCCGGTGGCCTGCACCAGCGTCTCTTCGCTGACACCACGGATGCCGGCAATCACCTGCGCGATGCGCGGGAGGTTGGCCGGCTCGTTACGTTCACCGGCGGCAAATTCGGGCGGAATGTCGGGCGAGTCGGTTTCGAGCACCAGCGTGTCGAGCGGCAGTTCGGTTACCAGCCGGCGCAGGTTCAGTGCACGTGCCCAGGTCACAGCGCCGCCGAAGCCCAGTGCGAAACCCAGCTTGATGAATTCGTCCGCCTGCTGGCGACTGCCGTTGAAGGCATGCGCGATGCCGCCGGGACCGGTGCGGCCGAACACCGCGCGCAGATGCTTCAGGATGCGGTCCTGACTGCGCCGCACGTGCAGCAGCACCGGCAGGCCGAAATCGCGCGCCAGCCTTAGCTGGCGAACGAAATAGTCTTCCTGCAGAACCGGATCGATATCGGTGACGAAGAAGTCGAGGCCGATTTCGCCGACTGCGATCACCTCCGGATCATCGAGTTCAAACGCCAGCGCGTCGATGTCGGGCAGCTGTGCAGCGGGGACATAAAGCGGATGGATGCCCAGCGCAAAGCGCAGGTCGGACTGGCCGGCGCACACCGCCCTGACGCGACCGAAACCGGCACGATCGACCGCCGGCAGCACGATGGCGCCGACGCCGGCCGCGCGGGCGCGTTCGATGACGCCCGCGCGGTCAGCGTCGAATTCGAATGCGTCAAGATGGCAGTGCGTATCGATCAGCATGGGCACAAGCATAGCGGCCTGCGCCCCCGATGTACCGCCGGCTGACCGCCGGCGGTGCGGCGATCAGCGCTTCTTCTTGCCCATTTCGTTGCCGATGGCGCCACCGGCAATCGCGCCGCCGACGGTACCGATCGTGCTGCCGCCGGTCAGCACCGATCCGGCGACACCGCCGGCAGCCGCGCCGATCAGCGCATTGCTTTCGCTCTTGCTCATGCCGGCACAGCCGGTCATCAGCACCGCCATCGCAGACACGATGGCCAGGGTTTTCAGGGAAGGGGTCGGGGTCGTCATCGCAAGTCTCCAGGTTCGTGTATGTCCGCCCCGTCATGCCGATGCGGCACAGGGCTTCGAAACGAGTCTAGAAAAGCGGCAGGGACCCGGGTGTCGGCGGGCAGCGCAGCCACGTGTCAGCGCCGTCCGACACGCAGGGAGGCATCGGACACAACGAGGCCTCGATTCCTTCGTGGGAGGAGCGGCGTGTGGGAGTGAAGTACCCCTCCCTGTGAGAGTGAAGTACCCCTTTGGGAGTGAAGTACCCCTGTGGGAGTGAAGTACCCCTGTGGGAGTGAAGTACCCCTGTGGGAGCGGCGGCCTCGCCGCGATCGTGCCGCGACCATCGCCGTGCAAAGTGCGTATCGCGGCGAGGGCGGCGCGGGGGTTTCGGCGAGCACTGCTCGCCGCCCGCAGAGCCGGCTGGCCATGCAGGGCCAGCAGTGGATCGCCGCTTGTATGTTCTGTCTCGGCAAGTTGTAGTGAGAACTTGTCGGGGTGGAGGGACTAACGCCGCTTCTGGCTTTTGCACAGACCGTGGGAGATATCGTCCCGCCCCTCACCATCGAGCACCCATGAGGAATCCATCGACGCGGCCCTCGCCGGCCCTGATCGACCATATCCTGCAAGCGATTGCCTGGTGAGTCCCGACAAGTCCCTAAACCTTAGTCGGGAGCGCCTGTTCATGACAAGTCAGCCTTCGCCGATTCACATCGGCATCGACGTATCCAAAGCCAGCCTCGATATCGCACTGGGCGAGCACGGCCCGGTGCAGCGCATCGACAACACCCCTCTAGCCATCCGGGCCTGGCTGCGCACCTTGCCCAGCGGCCCGCTGCACATCGGCTGCGAGGCCACCGGCACCTACCACCTCGCGCTGCGCGACGCCGTGATCAAGGCCGGGCACCCGCTCTACCTGATCGACGGCTACCGCCTCTCGCGCTACCGCGGCGCCACCAGCGTGCGGGCCAAGACCGACCCGATCGACGCCCGGCTCATCGCCCGCTACGTCGCCAAAGAGGGCTCGCACCTGCGCCCCTACACGCTGCCGCCCGAGGCCACGCAACGCGTGCAGCAACTGCTGCGTCGTCGCGCCACCCTGGTCCGGACCGCCGTCATCTTGCGCCAGAGCCTGTTCGATCTGCCCGGCTTCAAGCGCGAGGTGCGCGCCTTGCTGGCCAAGGCCGACCGGCTCGCCCAGCAGATTCAGGCCCAGATCGTGGAAAAGCTCAAAGCCAGCGACTGGATCGACGATCACCGCCGCTGCCAGGGTATCGAAGGCGTCGGTCCGCTGAGCGCCGCCGCCTTGTGCGCGACCTTCCATCGGGGCGCCTTCAAAAGCGCAGACGCCTTCATCGCCTATCTCGGGCTCGATGTGTGCGTGCGCCAATCGGGAAACCAGAACGCCCGCGGCACCCTGAGCAAAAAGGGCGACCCGGAGGTGCGCCGACTCCTGCACAACGCCGCCATGGCAGCCAGCCGCTCAGCCACCTGGAAACCCTTCTATCAGGCCTGCATCGCTCGCGGATTCTCCTGCACTCAGGCCCTCGTCGCACTCGCGAGAAAGATCGCTCGCGTTGCGTTCTCTCTCATGAAAACCGGCTCGCAATACCAACCCAGGGAGCACAAAAACACTTGTGCTCAGACATAGAATCTCCCACAGCCGCCCACAGGGGCGGCGCCGATCGCGCTCAGTTCGGCTTGCGGAAACTGAAGTGACCGCCGGCGTCCAGATCGACGACGATCACATCCTTCGGGCCGAAGCTGCCCTCCAGAATGCGCTTCGACAGCGGGTTCTCGATGTGCTCCTGGATCGCGCGCTTGAGCGGCCGTGCGCCGAACACCGGATCGAAGCCGGCCTTGCCCAGCTCGGCCAGTGCGGCATCCGACACCTGCAGCCCCATGTCGAGCTTGGCCAGGCGCTTTTCCAGATAGCCGAGCTGGATCTTCGCGATGCTCTGGATGTTGCTTTCATCCAGCGCGTGGAACACCACCACTTCATCGATCCGGTTGATGAATTCCGGGCGGAAGAATGTTTTCACCTCGCCCATCACCGCCAGCTTCACCACCGCGTAATCCGAGCCCGACATCTGCTGGATCATCTGGCTGCCGAGGTTGGAGGTCATCACGATGACCGTGTTCTTGAAATCCACGGTGCGGCCCTGGCCGTCGGTCATGCGACCGTCGTCGAGCACCTGAAGCAGCACGTTGAACACGTCCGGATGCGCCTTTTCGACCTCGTCGAACAGGATGACGCTGTAAGGCTTGCGCCGCACCGCCTCGGTCAGGTAGCCGCCTTCGTCATAGCCGACATAGCCCGGCGGCGCGCCGATCAGGCGGCTCACCGAATGCTTCTCCATGAATTCGCTCATGTCGATGCGGATCAGGTGGTCTTCCGAATCGAAAAGGAATTCGGCCAGCGTCTTGCACAGTTCGGTCTTGCCGACACCGGTCGGGCCGAGGAACAGGAAGCTGCCGTACGGGCGGTTCTCGTCCGACAGCCCGGCGCGCGAACGGCGGATCGCGTCGGACACGAGGCGCACCGCCTCGTCCTGACCGATCACGCGCCGGTGCAGCCTGTCTTCCATCATCAGCAGCTTTTCGCGTTCGCCCTGCATCATCTTGCTGACCGGAATGCCGGTCGCGCGCGACACCACCTCGGCGATTTCCTCGGCGCCGACTTCGGTGCGCAGCAGCTTGTTGGCGGGCTTCGCCGAACCGGTCTTTTCGGCCTGCTTCAGCTGCGCTTCGAGCTGGGGCAAGGTGCCGTACTGCAGTTCGGCCAGCTTGTCGAACTGGCCCTTGCGCTGCAGATCGGCCATCTGAGCTCGCACCCTTTCGATCTCTTCGCGGATGTGGCTGCTGCCGGCAACCTGCGCCTTCTCGCTTTTCCAGATTTCTTCGAGGTCGTTGTATTCGCGCGCCAGCCGGGCGATTTCTTCCTCGATCAGGCCGAAGCGGCGCTGTGACGCCTCGTCGGTTTCGCGCCGCATGGCTTCGCGCTCGATCTTCAGCTGGATCAGCCGGCGGTCGAGCTTGTCCATCACCTCGGGCTTGGAATCGATTTCCATCTTGATGCGCGCGGCCGCCTCATCGATCAGGTCGATCGCCTTGTCCGGCAGGAAGCGGTCGGTGATGTAGCGGTGGCTCAGCTCGGCCGCGGCGACGATGGCCGGGTCTGTGATTTCGACGCCGTGATGCAATTCGTATTTTTCCTGCAGGCCGCGCAGGATGGCGATGGTCGCTTCCACGCTCGGCTCGTCGACCAGTACCTTCTGGAAGCGGCGTTCGAGCGCGGCGTCCTTTTCGATGTACTTGCGGTATTCGTCCAGCGTGGTGGCGCCGATGCAGTGCAGCTCGCCGCGCGCCAGCGCCGGCTTGAGCATGTTGCCGGCATCCATCGCGCCCTCGCCCTTGCCGGCGCCGACCATGGTGTGCAGTTCGTCGATGAACATGATGATGCGGCCTTCATCCTTGGCCACTTCATTGAGCACGTTCTTGAGCCGTTCCTCGAATTCGCCGCGGTACTTGGCACCGGCCAGCAGGCCAGCCATGTCGAGCACCAGCACGCGCTTGCCCTTGAGCGTTTCCGGCACTTCGTCATTGACGATGCGCTGCGCCAGACCTTCGACGATGGCGGTCTTGCCGACGCCCGGCTCGCCGATCAGCACCGGATTGTTCTTGGTGCGCCGCTGCAGGATCTGGATCGCACGGCGGATTTCATCGTCGCGGCCGATCACCGGGTCGAGCTTGCCGGCGGCCGCGCGCTCGGTCAGGTCGACGCAGTACTTCTTCAGCGCCTCACGCGAGCCTTCGGCTTCCGCGCTGCCGACCGACGAGCCGCCGCGCACCTGTTCGATCGCCTTTTCCAGCGTCGCGCGGTCCAGCCCCGACTGCTTCAGCAGACGGCCGATATCGCCCTTGTCGCTGGCCGCAGCAAGCAGGAACATTTCGGACGCGATGAACTGGTCACCGCGCTTCTGCGCCTCGCGGTCGGCGAGGTTCAGCAGATTGGTCAGGTCGCGCCCGATCTGCACCTCGCCGCCGTGCCCCTCGACGGTCGCGATGCGCGACAGCGCCTCGTCGACCGACTTCTTCAGCGGTGCGACATTGGCGCCAGCGCGCTGCAGCAGCGAACTGGTGGCACCGTCGTCCTGGTTGAGCAGTGCGAGCAGCAGGTGGGCCGGCTCGATGTACTGGTGATCACGACCGACTGCAACGCTCTGGGCGTCGGCGATGGCCTGCTGGAATTTGGTGGTCAGTTTGTCGAAACGCATTGGGAGTCTCCCTAATCATGGTCTGCACGCTATCTGGGGCAGACACTGCGCTTTTCAATCGGGCGGCGCTTGATGCGGATCAATTCGCGACGCACAGGCCGCGATGGCTCCGGTACAGTGAGCCGGTCCGACACATGTCCTTCACGATGACTGCAACGCCCAAGACTGCCAGCAAGATCATGAGTGCCGCCGAGGCGGTTGCCCGCATTCCCGACGGCGCGAGCGTGGCCACCACCGGTTTCGTCGGCATCGGCTTCGCCGAACATGTGGCGATCGCAATCGAACAGCGCTTCATCGCCGAGCAGCATCCACGCGACCTCACGCTGGTCTATGCGGCAGGTCAGGGCGATGGCCACTCGCGCGGTTTGAACCATTTCGGCCACGAAGGTCTGGTGAAGCGGGTGATCGGCGGCCACTGGGGACTGGTACCGCGGCTGCAGGCGCTCGCCGTGGCCAACCGCATCGAAGCCTGGAACCTGCCGCAAGGTGTGATTTCGCAGCTGTTCCGCGACATCGCGGCGCATCGACCGGGCCAGCTGACGCGCGTCGGCCTCGATACCTTCGTCGACCCGATCCATGGCGGTGGCCGGATCAACGCGATCACGACCGAAGACCTGGTCACCCGCATGCGCATCGGCGAGGAGGACTTCCTCTTCTACAAGGCCTTTCCGGTGACGGTCGCACTGGTGCGCGGCACCACCGCGGACACCGACGGCAACGTGACGATGGAGCGCGAGGCACTGACACAGGAGGCGCTGGCGGTCGCGATGGCGGCGCACAACTCGGGCGGTCTGGTCATCGTGCAGGTGGAACGCGTCGCTGCGCGCGGCTCGCTGCATCCACGCCAGGTGAAGATTCCCGGCGTGCTGGTCGATTGCGTCGTCGTGGCACCACCCGAACATCACATGCAGACCTTTGCCTCGCACTACAACCCCGCGTATTCGGGCGAAGTGCGGCTGCCGCCGGGCTCACATGCGGCGATGCCACTGGATACCCGCAAGGTGATCGCGCGCCGCGCCGCACTTGAACTGCGACCCGGCGACGTCGCGAATCTGGGCATCGGCATGCCTGAAGGCGTGGCCGCAGTGGTGGCCGAAGAAGGCCTGAGCGATGCCGTGACGCTGACCGCCGAACCGGGCGTCATCGGCGGCATTCCTGCTGGCGGGCTCGACTTCGGGGCGGCGGTGAACACCCAGGCGGTGATCGACCAACCCTATCAGTTCGATTTCTACGACGGTGGCGGCCTGGACATCGCAGTGCTGGGTCTGGCGCAGGCGGACGCCGAGGGCAATCTGAACGTGTCCCGCTTCGGATCGCGCCTGGCCGGCGCTGGTGGTTTCATCAACATTTCGCAGAACGCCCGCAGACTTGTCTTTGCCGGCAGCTTCACGACCGGCGACAGCAACATCGCGGTCGAACGGGGCGCGCTGCGCATCCGGCGCGATGGCGACCGGATGAAGTTCGTGCAGGCGGTCGAGCACCGTACGTTCAGTGGTCGCGAGGCACGCCGCCGCGGTCAGCAGGTGCTTTACGTCACCGAGCGCTGCGTGTTCCGTCTGACCGACAGCGGGCTCGAACTGATCGAGATCGCACCGGGCATCGACCTCGAGCGCGACGTGCTGGCCCGCATGGCCTTTGTGCCCGTCATTTCATCGTCGCTGCGGACGATGGATCCGGGCATCTTTGCCGATACCGTCATGGCGCTTGACGCGCAGTGGCGGCAGAATCGCTGACATTCACCTCACAAGGAGTCGTGCCATGAGCAATCCCGAGCAGATGTCGGAGCTGCAGAAGAAGAACATCGAGGCGGCGATGCGTCTGGCGCAGCTGTCGATGGAAAATTCGCAGCGCATCATGCAGCTGCAGGTCGCGACCGCCCGCGCACTGTTCGAAGAAAGCGTTGCCAACGCTCGTGCGCTGGCCGATGTGCGCGAACCGGCGAATCAGGTGGAACTGCGGTCGCAACTGGCTCGCTCGACCACCGAAAAGATGCTCGGCTGCGCGCGACAAATTGCGGAAATCACATCTGAGACGCAGGCGGAATTCGGCCGGCTGGTCGGAGAACAGCTGAACAGCGGCGGCTCCGACCTGATGGACAGCCTGCGCAAGCTGCTGGCCGGCATGCCGATCACCAGCACGCAATCGATGGGTTCGATGCAGGAAGCCATCGACAAGGCACGCGGCGCGTTCGAACAGATCAGCGCGCTGACGCGCAGTGCGTTCGAGCAGTTTGCCGGCGGCGCGACGGCTGCACCGGCGCGCCCCAGGATGGCCGCGGAAGCCGCTGCGAAGCCCGCTGCGCCGAACAGGGTTGCGACACCGAAGCCGACCACGGCACCGACGGTTGCCGCTGCGCCGGTCTCACCTGCCGCAAGACAGGCAGCGCGGCCGGCCGCGAAAGCGGTGCGCAAACCCGCCGCAAAGCCGGCTGCTGAAAAACCTGCCGCCAGCCCGGTCGTCAAACCCGCCGCCAAGGCTGCTAAGCCTGCAGTGAAAACTGCCGCCAAACCGGTTGCGCCAGCCAAGTCAGCAGCGACCAGGGCCGCAACATCCAAGCCCGCCGCGACACGCACCAAGAAAGCCAGCTGATCGGCGCTGCCGCGACGCCGGCGGAATGCAAAAAGACCCGGGTGGCTTGAGCCACCCGGGTCTTTTTTTTCGCAGGCTGCTGACCGGAGAACCGGTCCGGCAAATTTACTTGCCCAAGCCCTTGAACGATGCCATTGCGGCCTGACCGGCTTCGGTCGCGAACGCGGTGAATGTCTGGCCCTGCGCCTGCAGCAGCTTGAACAGCGCGGTGTTGGCTTCCACGTTGAAGCGGATCAGCTCTTCCGGGGTCTTCAGGCTGGCGGCCTTCTGCGCTTCGGACTGGAAGAAAGCCATCAGCTCTTCGCCGGACTTCTTCTGCAGTTCGATCGACTTGGCAATGGTCTGGGCCTGAATTGCCATCAATGTCTGAACGGCTTCCATCGGCTTCTGAAAATCGGGTTTTGTCGTCATGGTGTGTCTCCTTTGGTTATGTTGCAGTGCAACAATATACACAGATTACCCCTTCCGGTCCGGATGTCAATCACTTTCTGATTCTGTCACTTCAGCCTCCCTTCGCCGTTCCGTTCAGGACTTGATCAGCCTCAGTGCGCGCGGCTCGCTGCGCTGCTTGCTGCCCAGGATATTGTTTGCGAGCAGGTCGGCCGCACTGAGCGGCCGCGAGAACAGATAGCCCTGGACGACATCGCAGCCCTGCGCCGACAGCCGCGACAGCTGTTCGTCGTTTTCGACACCTTCCGCCACGACCCGCATGCCCAGACCATGTGCCAGCGCGATCGTGGCGCGCACGATGGCCTCGTCGTCGGCGTCGCGCACCAGATCGCGCACAAAGGAGCGATCCACCTTCAGTTCGTCGATCGGAAAGCGCTTCAGATAGGACAAGGACGAATAACCGGTACCGAAGTCGTCGACCGACAGCGACACACCAAGTGCGTGAATGTCCGCCAGCAGCGCCGCGACATGATCGACGTCGCTCATCGCAGTGGTTTCCGTCAGCTCCAGTCGGAGCAGCGACGGTTCGATGCCGGAGCGGGTCAGCGCTTCCGACACGCGACGCACCAGCGAACGCCCGAGGCACTGGCGCGCCGACACATTCACGGCGACCGGTACGACGTTCAGCCCCTGACGCGACCATTCGGCGATCTGCCGGGTGACGGCCTGCAGCACCCAGTCGCCGATTTCCTCGATCAGGCCGGACTCTTCGGCGACCGCGATGAAATCGACCGGTTGCAGCAATTCGCTTCCCGCCCCCGTTGTGCCGCCTTCACGCCGGAAACGAAGCAGAGCTTCAAGCGCCGACAGACGACCGGTCGCCAGTTCGTACTGTGGCTGGTAATGCACTTCGAAGCGATTCTGCTCGAGCCCGTGGCGCAGGTCCGACTCGAGCTCGATCCAGTCGCGCGTGCCGGCACTCATGTCATGCGCGTAGAAGTGAATGGCCGCACCGGCCTGTGACTTGCTGCGATACATCGCGGTATCGGCCATGGCAAAGAGCACGTCAGGATCGCTGCTGTCTTCGTGCGCGATGGCGACGCCGATGCTGCACGAGAAGCGGAAGTCGACGCCGTCGAGCGTGATCGTCTGGCCGACCGCATGCATCACCTTGGACGCCACGCGCGACACGGCGTCGCGATCGCCCAATCCCTGCAGGATGATCATGAATTCGTCGCCACCCCAGCGCGCCACCGTGTCGCTCGCGCGACATACTGTGCGCAGCCGGCTGGCCAGCGTGGTCAGCACGGCGTCACCCTGTTGGTGACCCAGACTGTCGTTGATGCGCTTGAAGCGATCGAGGTCGACGAACATCACGGCCACCACGCCCGCGTCGCGCTGCGCGAGCACCTGGCGCAGCCGGTCGCGCAGCAGGAGGCGGTTCGGCAGGCCGGTCAGCGCGTCGTGCGTTGCCTGATGTGCCAGACGTTCAGCCGCATCCACGGTATCGCTGACATCATTGAGCACCAGCACGACGCCTTCGATGCGACCCGATGCATCGAACAGCGGGCTGGCCGAAAGGCGCAGCGCACGCGCCGGGCCGTCGCGGCCCGCCGGCATGTTGACGTGACCCGGCCGTGTCACCGATCTGGCGCTGTCGCGACAGCGCTCCGCCAGCGCCGTCGTTTCGATCAGCAGATCGCGGCCAAGTACGACCAGGTCGCCGAGCGCCCGCCCCTGCACGTGATCGATGGTCGAACCGACCAGCGCCAGCGCCTGCCGGTTCAGATAGCGGACGTGCAACTGCATGTCGAGCCGGAACACCGCATCTGAAATCGCCTGCAGCGTGGCATCGGCGCGGGCATTGGCACGGTTGAGGCGCAATCCGAGGCGCAGCGACTGGATGGCCAGCCAGCCGAGCGCACCCAGTGTGACGGCGATCGCAACGCTGCTGGTTCCCAGCCAGCGGGACAGGCCATCGAGCAGCACGAATGTGCCCAGCCAGGGCAGCAGCACGGCCGCTACCACCAGCGCGACATCGCGCATGCGGCGTTTCGGCCCCACCCAGGTGACGGCGCCAAGCAGGAGCAGACCGGCGAACAGGCTCCAGCGCGGCGAAAGCGGTGTCACGACTGCGCCATCGCTCAGTGCCCTGTAGGCACGCGCATGAAAATCCACTGATGTCATCGGTGCGCCGTGGCCGGACATCGGCGTCGCCAGCGGCACGCCCAGCCCCGCCGCCGTGACCCCGACCAGCACGGTGCGACCGCGCAGGGTTTCCGGCGGCACCCGCCCGACCAGCAGGTCGACCGCTGGTATGTGTCGCAGCGGCCAGTCATGCGACGACGGCAGCACGATGACTTCATGGTCGCGCACCCACCGCCTTGCGGCGGTGGCCCCGCCATCATGCTGCCGACCCAGACCGGCCAGCGGGCGCGGCGGCTGTGACACATCCAGCAGCGCCCACGCGAATGCCGGCCATTGCGGGCGGTGTTCGCCGGCTTCCAGAAAGAGGCGTCGCGCCAGCGCATCGGCGTCGAGTTCGACATCGACATGGCCAAGCCGCGCTGCCGCTGCAGCCAGCGCCGGCAGCGGCAGCAGCGTGTCGATGCCGCCACCCCGCCGCGCCACCGGTGCAACCGGCAGCACCACATTGCCGGCGTGCGCAATCGCTTCGGCCAGGCGCTCGTCTTCGCGCGGGTCCGGCGACGGCTCGGCGAACATGACCGGATACCCGATGCCGGCCACACCGGCACGGTTCAGCGCATCGATCAATTCGGCATGGCGCGAGCGTGGCCAGGGCCATGCGCCCAGTGCCTTCAGGCTGGCCTCATCGATGGCAATCACCAGCGGCGCACTGACTGCGCTGGCCGGCGCGTCGGCCGATACGCCCTGCGTCACCAGCAGATCGTGCACCAGCAGGTCAGCGCGTTCCAGCGCACGCGGCGACAGGGCATGCAGCACCAGCAGAAGGGCGATCGCAGCCAACCAGGGCATGCGCCCATGGTCGAGCAGCACGGCGGCGATGCGCTGAGCTGCTTTCATTTGACGGATCCGGTGGCAGACCGGTGGCCCGACCTTTCCGCAAACCCGCCGCAGCAGTCTTTCGGCTCAACAAGCTTCATGCAGGCTCCTGTCAGAGCAACAAAAGCAGCGGCAGCAGCCACCACGGTTGAAACGACGGCGGCGGCTCGGGCACGGTAATGGCCTGCACCGGCGCCCAGTCACCTTCGACGCCATCAGCGGCGAAGCTGCGCACGCGCAGCAGGTAGCGTCCGGGCGCGGCATCGCGCAGCAGGTAGCCGGCGCGTTCGAGCCGGGTATCGACCAGCGGCTGAGCGAAGTCATCGCGCGTCGCAATCTGCAGCTGGTAACTCACGCCCTCTCCGGCACTGCGCCAGCGCAGCGCCAGCCCGTCGGGCGACGCCTCCGGTGCTTCCATCGCCGGGCCGGGTTCGGGGCGCCGGAACGGCTGCGGGTCACTGAATGGCCCGGCCCCCTCGTCGGGGTTGCTGCTCGCCACGCGCCAGAAGTAGCTGCCGGGTGGCAATGCGGCATCGGACGCATACGCCGGCTCGGTGAGATCACGCTGGTCGACGATCAGGCTGTCGAAGCGTTCGCTCGCCGACACCTGCAGACGCCAGCGTTCGTCTGCACGCGACCGGCTCCAGCTCATCGCCGGCCGGTCGTCGCTGATGCGGGCATTCGGCGCCGGGCTGACCAGCACCGGCGGTTCCGGTCGTGCGTCCAGCGTCAGCGGCCATTCCACATCGCGCCCTTCGAGGCCGGTCGCATCGATGCCGCGGACACGAACGCGGTACTCGCCGTCGGGCAGCGTGGCGACTGCAACGGCGGCCTGAGATGCGGTACGGTCGGACAGCACGATGTCGAAGCGGTCATCCGGCGCGACCTGCACACGGTAGGCGGTGGCGTCGGCGAGCGGCGGAAAGGGCAGATTGAGCGGCAGACGGTCGGTGAACAGGATCTGCGCCGCGGGCGCGGGCAGCAACGTACGCGGTGGCGCAATGGGCGCACCGCGCACGGCCGACGCACCCTGGCCGGCAGCCACCTGCTGTTCGCCCGCCGCATTGCCGAAGGCGACGCGACCTTCGATCACCTCGTTGCGCGTATCGGCGTCACCGGCATGCACGCGAAAGCGCGTACCGCGCACGGCGGCGATCGCGGCCGGCGTGTCGATTTCGAACCGGCTCGCCGTGCCGCTGCGCGGCACCACCAGACTTTCCAGCGAACCGCGCAGCAGGTCGAGCCGCACCCAGGATCCGGCACCAACCGCAAAGTCGGCCGATTGGCGCACGCCCAGTTCGCTGCCCGGACGCAGTTGTACGCGGCTGCCGTCACTGAACGCCAGCGCCGCACTGCCGGCTTCGCCAGTCAGCACGCGCGCGCCAACGGCCAGCAACTGGCCAGCCACCGCTGCGCTGCGCTGCCCGTCTGCACCGATCACGACCACGTCGCCCTGCACCGCGTCGAGCTTCACCTCGCGCGTGCGCAGTTTCAGCCAGCCTTCGGGAATCAGCAGCCGGGTACCGGGCTGCATGCGGCGCGGTTCGGTGATGCGGTTGTAGCGCTGGATGCGCGGCCAGTAGGAAAGATCCTTCAGATAGCGCTGGGTGAGGTTCCACGGGTTGTCACCCTCGCGGACGACATAGGCGAAATCGGCCGCCTGTGCCGACGACGCAGGAATGACCAGCGTCGGCACCAGCGACAGCGCTAGCAGAATGAACAGGAAACCGGCGGGCAGCGGTGGGACGGGCATCGGAACCTCGAGCGCGCAGCGGCGAAGGACATATGCCTGAATCCTAGTCGCATCGAACCACGCTCGCCATCCGTCGTCCGGCCTAGCTCAGGGTGCCGCGGCCAACCCCTGCCAGCCACCGCCGACCGCCTTGTTCAGCAGCGCGCTGGCCGAGAATTGCCGGCCGCGCAGCTGGGCCAGACCGCGCTCGTTGTCGAGTGCGGTGGTCTGGGCGGTGATCACTTCGGTGTAGTTGGCGATGCCCGCGCGGTAGCGGTTCAGCGCCAGCGCTTCCGCCTCGCGCGACGCTTCGAGCGCCTGCGCGCGCAGCGCCGCTTCGTCTTCCAGCAGACGCAGCGCGCTCAGATTGTCTTCCACTTCCTGCAGCGCACCGAGCACGGTCTGCCGGTACTGGGCGACCGTTATGTCATGTGCGGCACGCGCCGATTCGATCTGCGCATCGCGCCGGCCGCCGTCATAGACCGCCTGCGCCACGCTCAGGCCGAACGACCACACCAGGTTGGATGCCGAAAACCACTGCGCGAACTGGTTGCCGGCATAGCCGGTCGAGGCATTCAGTGTCAGTGACGGGAACCACGCCGCCTGCGCCACGCCGATGCGCGCATTGGCTGCCGCGACGCGGCGTTCGGCCGCTGCGACATCGGGACGCCGCTCGAGCAGCGTTGACGGCAGACCGACCGGCGTGGCCGGGGGTGCCGTTGGCCAGTCGGCCGATTCCAGCGCGAAGGCCGATGGCGGCGCGCCGATCAGCACCGCGATCGCGTTCTGCAGCTGGGTCCGCGTCAGATCGAGATCGACCGCCTGCGCCTGCGCAGCGCGCAGCTGCGCCAGTGCCTGCACCTCGTCACCGCGCGTCGACACGCCGGCCGCGACGCGGTTGCGCGCCAGTTCGAGCGCGCGCTCGAAGGATGCGACGGTGCGTCGGTACAGGTCGCGCTGATGGTCGGTCGCACGCAGCTGGAAGTAGTTCTGCACCAGCTCGGCATGCAGGCTCAGTCGCACCGACGCCAGGTCGCCGGCACTGCCATCGAGTTCGGCGCCGGCGGCTTCGACCTCGCGACCGATGCGCCCCCACAGATCCGCTTCCCAGCTGGCGTCCAGTCCGAGCTGGGTGGTGTTGGACTGGTTTGCCGAGCGGCCTTCGATCGCCGCACCGCGGCTGCGCCGGGCCGCCGCCGTCAGCCCGATTTCAGGTGTGTAACCGGCGCGCGCGAGCTGTGCGGCCGCGCGCGCCTGGCGGAAGCTGCCGAGCGCGGACTGCAGGTCGGGGTTGGCCGCGTCGAGCCGGACGATCAGGTCATCGAGCACCCGGTCGCCATAGGCGCGCCACCATTCGCCGCGCGGCAGATGGTCGGCCGGCTCGGCCGGCTTCCAGCCTTCGGCGGCACGGAAATCGGCCGGCATGTCGAAGGCCGGTCGCTGGTGATCGGGACCGATCGAGGTGCACCCGGCGGCAAACAATGCCAGCAGGAGTGCGCACAGGACAGGAGAAGAACGGGGGAGCAGCGTATTCATGGCGTCACCGTGCGGCCGCGGCCGGCAAACCACCGGCGGCTGTAGCGGCTGAAACGTTCGAGATAAAGATAGGTGACCGGCGTCGTGTAGAGCGTCAGCAACTGGCTCACCACCAGGCCGCCGACTACCGCAATGCCCAGCGGCTGGCGCAGTTCGGAGCCTTCGCCGAAGCCGATGGCCAGCGGCAGCGCACCGACCATGGCGGCCAGCGTGGTCATCAGGATGGGCCGCAGCCGCATCAGGCAGGCCTCGCGGATCGCCTCGTGCGGCGCGCAACCGCGGTTGCGTTCGGCATCGAGCGCGAAGTCGATCATCATGATGGCGTTCTTCATGACGACGCCGATCAGCAGCAGCAGGCCGATGATGGCGATCAGCCCGAATTCGATGTTGAACGCCATCAGCGCAAGGATGGCGCCAATGCCGGCCGACGGCAGCGTGCTCAGGATGGTCAGCGGATGAATCAGGCTTTCGTACAGGATGCCGAGCACCAGATAGACCGCGATGATGGCACCCAGCACCAGCAGCGGCTGGTTCGACAGCGACTGCTGGAAGGCGCGCGCCGAACCCTGGAAACCCGCGTTGACGCTGGCTGGCACGCCGATCTTCCGCATTGCGGTGCGGATGGCTTCCATGCCCTGCGCCAGCGTCACGCCCTCGGCGGTACCGAAGGAGATGGTCGTCGACACCTTGCCGCCCAGATGCGAAATCGACAGCGGCATGGTGCCCTGGGTCACCCGCGCGAAACTGTCCAGCGGCACCAGCTGGCCGTCGGCGCCGGCGACGCGCACCGCATCGAGCGCCGAAATGTCCTGCGCGCGCGCCGGATCGACCTCGAGCACCACCTTGTACTGATTCAACGGTTCGTACAGCGTGCTGATCTGGCGCTGCGCAAAGGCGTCGTTGAGCACCTGGTTCACGCCGCCCGGCGTGATGCCCAGCCGCGCCAGCGTGTCGCGGTCGTACACCAGCAGGGTTTGCGAGGCGCGGTCCTCCTGGTCGGTCGATACATCGACCAGCTGAGGCAGGTCGCGCATGGCAAAGCGCACCTTCGGCTCCCATTCGCGCAGCACGCGCAGGCTGTCGGCGGTCAACGTGAACTGGTATTGCGAGGACGAGCGCAGGCCGCCGATGCGCAGATCCTGCGCCGCGACGAGAAACAGCGACACACCTTCGATGCGCCCCAGCTTGCCGCGCAGCCGGCCGATCACCTGATCGGCCGTTGCATCGCGCTCGGACAGCGGCTTCAGATTGACGAAGAAACTGGCGTTGTTCGCACCGCCACCGCGCCCGCCGCCGGTGAAAGCGCTGACATTGGCCACCGCCGGATCGGCGCGCACCACCTCGACCGCCTGCTCCATCTTCTTCGCCATCACCTGGAAGGACGTGGTCTGGTCGCCGCGCAGGCTGCCGAACAGGCGGCCGGTGTCCTGATTCGGAAAGAAGCCCTTGGGCACGATGACGAACAGCCACAGGTTGAGCGCGATCGCGCCGGCGAAGATCAGCATGACGATGCGCGTGTGGCGCAGCGCCCAGTCGAGACTGTGCGAATAGGCAAGCTGGATGTCGTCGAACACGCGCGCCAGCGCGCGCTGCCAGCGTGCTTCCTGTTCGACCGGCCGGTGGCGCAGCAGGCGCGCCGCCAGCATCGGCGCCGCGGTCAGCGACACCACCATGGACACCAGCACGGCGACCGACAGCGTGAGCGCGAATTCGCGGAACAGCCGGCCGACGATGCCGCCCATCAGCAGGATGGGGATGAATACCGCCACCAGCGACAGGCTGATCGCGACCACCGTGAAGCCGACCTCGCGCACGCCCTTCACCGCCGCTTCGAAGGGTTTCATGCCACGCTCGATGTGGCGCGCAATGTTCTCGATCACCACCACCGCATCGTCCACCACGAAGCCGGTGGCGATGGTCAGCGCCATCAGCGACAGGTTGTTCAGGCTGAAGCCGAGCAGGTACATCACCGCCAGACTGCCGGCCAGCGACACCGGCACGACGATGGCCGGGATCAGCGTGGCGCGTGCGTTGCGCAGGAACAGGAACACCACCAGGATGACCATGCCGACCGCGATCGCCAGCGCGATCTCGACCTCGCGCAAGGCGCTGCGTATCGTGGTCGAACTGTCCGACACGATTTCGAGACGGGCCGAGGCCGGCAGGCTGGCCGCCAGTTCAGGCATCAGCGCATGCACCCGCTCGACCGTCTCGATCACATTGCTGCCCGGCCGCTTGGTGACGACCAGCAGTACCGTGGGCTTGCCATTGGTCAGGCCGAGGTTGCGCACGTCCTGCACCGATTCGGTCACCGTCGCGACATCGCCCAGGCGCAGCGTGGCGCCCGAGGTGTGACGCAGGATCAGCGGCACATAATCGGCTGCGCGACGCACCTGGTCATTGGCGTCGATCTGCCAGTAGCGGTCGCCTGATTCGACAAAACCCTTGGGACGATAGACATTGCTTTCGTTGATGCGCGCGCGCACGTCTTCCAGCGTCAGGCCGTGCTGATGCAGCGCATCGGGATTGACCTGCACACGCACCGCCGGTGGCGCACCGCCACCCACGGTCACTTCACCGACACCCGGAATCTGCGCCATCTTCTGCGCCAGCACGGTCGAGGCAATGTCGTACAGACGCGGAATCGGCACCGTGTCGGAGGTGATCGCGAGAATCATGATCGGCGCGTCGGCCGGATTGACCTTGCGATAGCTCGGATTGGACGGCAGGCTGGTCGGCAGGCTGGCGCGCGCAGCATTGATCGCCGCCTGCACGTCGCGCGCTGCGCCCTCGACATCGCGCTCAAGTTCGAACTGCAGCGTCACCCGGGTGTTGCCCTGCGAACTGCTCGACGTCATTTCGGTGACGCCGGCAATGCGGCCCATGGTGCGTTCCAGCGGTGTCGCCACGGTCGCCGCCATCACTTCCGGACTGGCGCCGGGCAGCGACGCACTGACCGATATGGTCGGGAAGTCGACCTGCGGCAGTGCGGCCACCGGCAGCAGCACGAAGGCCAGCGCGCCGGACAGCGCGATCGCCGCCGTCAGCAGCGTGGTCGCCACCGGCCGATAGACCGACCAGGCCCAGCCACTCACGCCCGATGCTCCTGCGCCGCAGGGCCGCGTGTCGCGAACAGCCGGCCGAATGCAAGATAGATGACCGGCGTGGTGTACAGCGTCAGCACCTGACTCACCAGCAGTCCGCCGACCATGGTCAGACCCAGCGGGTGGCGCAGTTCGGAACCCATGCCGCCGCCGAGCATCAGGGGCAGCGCACCGAGCAGAGCCGCCATCGTGGTCATCAGGATGGGGCGCAGGCGCAGCAGGCAGGCTTGGTAGATCGCGTCGCGCGGCGCCATGCCCTGCGTGCGTTCGGCGTCGAGCGCGAAATCGATCATCATGATGGCGTTCTTCTTGACGATGCCGATCAGCAGGATGATGCCGATCACCGCAATCATGTCGAGCGCGTGGCCGGTGCCGAGCAGCGCCAGCAGCGCGCCGATGGCGGCCGACGGCAGCGTGCTCAGGATGGTCAGCGGGTGGATGAAGCTTTCGTACAGCACGCCGAGCACGATGTACATGGTGGCCACCGCGGCGAGGATGAGCCACAGCGTATCGCTGAGCGAAGCGCGGAAGGCTTCGGCCGAGCCCTCGTAGGTCACGCTCAATGTGGCCGGCATCGCGAGCGTACGGCGCGTGGCGTCGATGGCGTCGACCGCCTCCCCCAGCGACACGCCGTCGGGCAGGTTGAATGACACCGTGGCGGCCGGAAACTGGCCCTGTCGACCGATCGACAGGCGGGCTGGCCGCTCTTCGACGCGCACCAGACTGCCCAGCGGAATCTGCTCGCCGGTGGCCGACATCACATGGATCTGCGATATCGCTTCCGGGCCCTGCTGGAACTGCGGCTGCACTTCCAGCACCACGCGGTACTGGCTCGACTGCGTGAAGATGGTCGAAATCAGGCGCTGGCCGAAGGCGTTGTACAGCGCGGCATCGATGTCGGCCACGGTCACGCCGACACGGGCGGCGGCAGCGCGGTCGATGTTCACATAGGCCTGCAGGCCGCCGGTCGTCAGATCGGTGGTGACGGCAGACAGCTTGTCCGACTGCTGCAGCGCGGCGACCAGCTTCGGCACCCATTCGAGCAGGTCGTCCTGATTGGTGGCCTGCACGACGAACGGATACTGCGCGCGACTGACCCGGTCCTCGATCGTCAGATCCTGCACCGGCTGCAGGTGCAGCGTGATGCCGGGCACTTCGCGCGCCCGCTCTTCCAGACGGCGGGCGATTTCGGGCGCGCGTGCCTCGCGGTCAGCCAGCGGTTTGAGACGGATCTGCATGCGGCCGGTGTTCAGCGTCGGGTTCTGACCATCGACGCCGATGAAGGAACTGAGGTTCTCCACATTCGGGTCGCGCAGCAGCACTTCGGCCAGCGCCTGCTGGCGCGCGCTCATGGCCGAGAACGACACCGTCGGTTCGGCTTCCGATATGCCCTGGATCAATCCGGTGTCCTGCACCGGGAAAAAGCCCTTCGGCACCGCGAGGTAGAGCAGCGCTGTCAGCACGAAGGTGGCCACGGTGACGGCCAGCGTCAGCGGCTGATGATCAAGCACCCAGCGCAGCGTGCGCGAATAGCCGGCCAGCAGGCGCGCATACCAGCCCTCATCGGCTTGCTGCGCCGGTTCGGGCTTCAGAAGGCGCGCCGCCATCATCGGCGTCAGCGTCAGCGACACCACGGCCGACAGCAGGATGGCGATGGTCAGCGTGAGCGCGAATTCGCGGAACAGCCGGCCGACCACGTCCTGCATGAACAGCAGCGGAATCAGCACCGCCACCAGCGACACGGTGAGCGAAATGATGGTGAAGCCGATCTGCTTCGCGCCGTCGAGTGCAGCCTGCATCGGCGTCTTGCCCTGTTCGAGGTGACGCGCGATGTTCTCTGTCATCACGATGGCGTCGTCGACGACGAAGCCGGCGGCGATGGTCAGCGCCATCAGTGTGAGGTTGTTCACCGAAAAGCCGGCCATGTACATGAAGGCGAAGGTGCCGACCAGCGACAGCGGCACCGCCACTGCCGGAATGACCGTGGCGCGCACATTGCGCAGGAACAGGAAGATGACCAGCACGACGAGTGCGACGGCCATCACCAGTTCGATCTGCACGTCGCGCACCGAGGTGCGGATCGATTCGGTGCGGTCGGTCAGCACGGCCACATCGACCGCGTCGGGCAGCGAGGCCTGCAGCTCCGGCAGCAGCGCCTGGATGCGCGACACCACGTCGATCACGTTGGCCCCCGGCTGGCGCTGGATGTTCAGGATGAGCGACGGCGTCTGGTTGGCCCAGGCGGCCAGCAGCCGGTTTTCCGGTCCATCGACCACCTCGGCGACGTCCTCGAGCCGGATCGGCGCGCCGTTCTTCCACGCAATCACACTCTTCCGGTATTCGGCCGCCGACCGCAGCTGGTCGTTGGCATCCAGCGTGGTGGCGCGGGTCGGCCCGTCGAAACTGCCCTTGGCCTGGCTGGAACTGGTGCTGACGACGGCGGCGCGCAGTTGCTCAAGACTGAGGCCGTATGAAGCGACCGCCGACGGATTCACGCGGACCCGAACGGCGCGCCGCTGGCCGCCTGAAATGCTGACCAGCCCGACGCCCGACTGCTGCGAAATCTTCTGCGCCAGGCGCGTGCTGACGGCCTCTTCGAGCAGATGGAGCGGCAGCGCATTGGAACTGATGGCCAGCGTCATCACCGGCGCATCGGCCGGATTGACCTTGCTGTAGACCGGTGGTGCCGGCAGTTCCTGCGGCAGCAGCGTCGCCGCGGCATTGATCGCCGCCTGCACCTCCTGCTGCGCGGTATCCAGCGAAATGTTCAGACCGAAGCGCAGCGTCACCACCGATGCGCCGGCCGAACTGACGGAATTCATCTGCACCAGCCCCGGCATCTGGCCGAACTGGCGCTCCAGCGGCGAGGTGATCAGCGAAGTGGTGAGCTCGGGGCTGGCCCCCGGGTAGAAGGTGACCACCTGCATCGTCGGGTAGTCGACCTGCGGCAGTGCCGACACCGGCAGCAGCCGGTAGGCGATGAAGCCGGTCACCAGCAGCGCGATCATCAGCAGCGAGGTCGCCACCGGACGCAGGATGAACAGTCTGGACGGATTCATGGACGTGACCGGTCAGCGCGCCGGCGCGGCGTCGCGACGCCCCGGCTGCGCCGCGTCCGGCTTGCCGGCACGGGCGCCGGCGGCCGGCGCGTCGTCGATCTTCACCTTGTCGCCTTCGCGCAGGCGATCGACGCCATCGGTGACGACGCGCTCACCGGGCTGCACGCCTTCGGTCACCTGCTGCAGTTCGCCGGCCAGCGTGCCGGTCTTCACCGGCCGCATCGCCACCGTCAGGTCGTCACCGACGACGTACACGAAGGTGCCGCTGGCGCTGCGCTGAATCGCGGTGACGGGTACCACGACGGCAGCGGACACCGTGTCGACGCGTACGCGCACATTGACGAACTGGTTCGGAAACAGCACGTCGTCCCGGTTTTCGAACATCGCCTTCGCCTTGACGGTGCCGGTGGCGACATCGATCTGGTTGTCGAGGATGCGCAGCGTGCCGGTGGTGAGCACCTTGCGGTTCTCGCGGTCCCACGCTTCGACCGCCAGACCGCCGCGCTGCGCAATGGCGGCGCGCACCGCCGGCAGTTCCGGCGCCGGCAGCGAAAACACGACCGAAATCGGCGCTTCCTGCGTGATGGTCAGCAGGCCTTCGGTATCCGACGCGCGCACGATGTTGCCCGGCGTCGCCTGGCGCAATCCGACGCGCCCGCTGATCGGCGCCGTGATGCGCGCATAGCTCAGCGACAGCTGCGCCGCCGCGATGCTTGCGTCGTCTGCCTTGATCGCGGCTTCGTACTCGCGCACCAGCGCCTGCTGGTTGGTCACCTGCTGGGTCGCGATCGAATCCTGCTTCAGCAGCGTTTCGTAGCGGTTCAGGTCTTCCCGCGCATTGGTCAGCAGCGCCTGGTTGCGCAGCTTCGCTGCCTGCGTCTGCGCCAGTTCGACTTCGAAGGCACGCGGATCGATCAAGGCCAGCAGATCACCTTTCTTCACCCGCTGGCCTTCGGTGAAATGGAGCGAGCGCAGCTCGCCTTCGACCCGGCTGCGCACCACGACACTTTCGATCGGCGTCACCGTACCGAGCGCACTCACCGTCACCGGCAGATCCGCCAGCGTGGCCAGTGCGGTACCGACCCTTGATTCGCCACCGAAGCGACGACCTGCAGCACCGGGTGCGCCGGATGCCGGACCGGCCGGCCGGGCGCCCGGCGGTCCGCCGCCTTCGGCAGGCGCACCGGTGCGCTCCCGCGCAAGAAACCAGCCGGCCGTCAGACCGGCCAGTACCAGCAACATCAGGATCCAGGGCCAGCGTGGCTTGCGAATAACGGGGGGCGTAGTCGTCATGGAATATCGGTCGAAGTGAAATCGGTGGCGCAGGGCGCAAGCCGCGGGAAATCGAATGCCCCGGGCTCGACGCGATGCCATTGTCGGCTGCGCATGTTAATCACGTCGCGGCGCGCCGGGCGGACTTGTGAATGGACTGTGAACGGCGATGAGCGCTCGTCACCGGGTCGCCCGATAGCGCCATGTGTCGATGCCGCGACGCGGTGTTGAGCGGCGCCCGGCACATGGGGTTCCGCAGGCGACGAAATTGCGTCTGGTAAACTAGGCGAGTCGTTCACAGGCTCAGCCAGCAGTTCCACCGCGCGGCCCTGCGTTTTTCCGCGGGACACCCCGTCCCGCTGTCCGGTTTCACACCCTGCGTCAGGTCGCTTCCACTCCGTCTTTCGGGAGAGCGAAGCCTTGCTTGTCCATCTGCTGCCACTTGCGGCACTTCTGTCCGGCGTTGCCCTGCTGTTGCTGGGCAGCGGCCTGCTGACCACCCTGCTTGCCGTGCGCGGCGGCATCGAAGGCTTCGGCAGCCCCTTCATGGGACTGCTCGGGTCGATGTTCTTTGCCGGCTTCCTGATCGGCACCCATGTCGCGCCGCGCATGATCCGTCGTGTAGGGCACGTCCGCGCGTTCGCCTTCTTCACGTCGGCGGTGGCCTGCGCCGTGCTGCTGCACGAAATGCTGGTCGTGCCCTGGGTGTGGGCGCTGGTCCGGCTGCTGACCGGTATTTCCATGGTCGGGCTGTACACCATCGTCGAAAGCTGGCTGAACAGCCAGTCAGCGCCGGCGCAGCGCGCGCGCGTGTTTTCGGTCTACATGGGCGTCAATCTGGGCGCACTGGCACTGTCGCAGCAATTGCTGCATCTGGGGCCGGCCAGCGGTCACGTTCTGTTCGGCCTGGCGGCGCTGCTGGTGTCGGCGGCCGTGATGCCGGTGGCCGCGACCCGGCTGAACCAGCCGTTGCTCGACCACAGCGCTTCGGTCGACCTGAAAAGCCTGTACGCCAAGGCGCCGATCGCGCTTTCTGCGGCCTTTGCGTCAGGCCTCGCGATGGGTGCCTTCTGGGGTCTGGGCGCGGTGTGGGCGGACGGCCACGGCATCGGGCATCAGGGCATCGCGGCCTTCATGACCGCCACCATCCTGGGGGGTGCGCTGTTCCAGTGGCCTATCGGTCTGATGTCCGACCGCATGGACCGCGGACGCGCGATCGCACTGGTGTCGCTGGGCGCCACGCTGTGCGCCATCGGCCTGATGCTCGCGGGCAGTCGGGGGACGCTGGCGCTCAGCCTCGCCGGCTTCGTCTATGGCGGCTTCGCCTTCTCGCTCTATCCGATGGCGGTCGCCCGAATGATCGACCGGCTGCAGCCGCACGAAGTGCTTTCGGGCAGCAGCAGCCTGCTGCTGATACACGGCGCCGGTGCAGCCGCCGGCCCGCTGCTCGCCGGGTTCGCCATGGCACTGGCCGGCGACGCGGCGCTGCCGCTGTGGTTTGCCGCGACCCAGGGCGCGCTGGCGATCGCCGCCTCGTCGCTGTTGCGCCGACTCACGCCGGACATTGCCCATCAGACCCGCTTCCAGCCCATGGTGCGCACCGCATCGACCGCCTTCGACATGGTCGAGGGCGCACACCCCGACGACCTTCCTTCCACTCGACCCAGCACGGAGACCCGCTGACCCGAACCCGCAACCTGCCCTGAAAGGACTTCATCATGCTCCTCGCCACCGATCTGGACGGCACCTTCCTCGCCGGCGACCCCGAAGCGCGCCTGCGCCTGTACCAGCGCATCGCAACCGACCCCGAAGTGACACTCGTGTTCGTGACCGGACGCGGCCTCGAAGCCGTGCTGCCCATCCTGTCCGACCCGACGATACCGGTGCCGCACTACATCATCGCCGACGTCGGCGCGACCGTAGTCGACGGCGGCACACGGCAGGCGGTGCAGCCGCTGCAGTCGACGATCGATGTCGTATGGCCGGGTGAGCTCGCCGTGACCGAAGCGCTGGCCGGCTTCGAGCGGCTGCAGCGGCAGGAAGTCCCGCAGCAGCGGCGCTGCTCCTATTTCTGTGATGGCGATGCGGTGACCGAAGACATCCACGCCGCGGCGGCGGCACTCGGCTGCGACGTGCTGTATTCGGCCGACCGCTATCTCGACATCCTGCCGCCCGGCGTGAACAAGGGCAGCACACTGCGCAAGCTGGTGCGCCATCTGGGCATCGACCCCGAACACGTGCTGGTGGCCGGCGATACGCTGAACGACCTGTCGATGTTCGAGCAGGGCTTCCGCGGCGTGTGCGTCGGTGAATCGGAACCGGCGCTGCTGGCGGCGACGACCGACCGCTCGCGCATCCTGCATGCATCGCGCATCGGCTGCGGCGGCATCATCGACGCACTGCGCAGCTTCCGCATGATGCGCTTCGATCCGGTCGGTCCGGTCACCGGCGCCGGCGACGCCGAGCTGGTCATCGTCTATCACCGGCTGCCGTACGAGGAATACGTCGAAGCGGACAGCGTGAAGCAGCGCCGCCCGAGTTCGCCCAACGGCATCATCCCGACGCTGCTCAGCTTCTTTGCGGAAGGCCGGCAGGGCTCGTGGGTCGCCTGGTCAACACTCAATGCGGAATCGACCGATTTCGAAGTGCACACCACGGTCGATCGCCAGCGCTATCCCAATCTGACCTGCGCCCGCGTCGCGCTGGACAAGACCGACGTCGACATCTTCTACAAGCGCTTTTCGAAGGAGGCGTTCTGGCCGACGCTGCACACCTTCTGGGAGCGCGCGCAATTCCGCGAAGACCACTGGCAGGTGTTCCTGAAGGTGAACCGGCTGTTCGCCGAACGCAGCGCAGCCGAGGCGGCACCCGGTGCGACCGTCTGGCTGCACGACTACAACCTGTGGATGGTGCCGGCGGCGCTGCGCGAGATGCGGCCCGACCTGAAGATTGCCTTCTTCCACCACACCTACTTTCCGTCGGCCGACGTGTTCAACGTTATGCCGTGGCGGCGCGACATCGTCGGCAGCCTGCTGCAATGCGACTACATCGGCTTCCACATTCCACGTCAGGCCGAGAATTTCGTCGACGTGGCGCGTGGCGTGGCGCCGCTGAAAGTGCTCGAGTCGCGCAATTGCGCACCGCGCTTCCTGACCTATGGCTGCGCAGTCGGGCTGGACGAAATGACGACGGCAATCGAGGTGCATGGCCGCCGGATCGGCATCGGCGCCCATCCGGTCGGACTGGACGTGCAGCGTGTCGGACGCCTGCTCGCCGACCCGGCAACCGCCCGGCGCGTGGACAGCCTGCGTCACGAACTGGACGGTCGCCGGGCCATCCTGTCGGTCGAACGGCTCGACTACACGAAGGGCACGCTGGAAAAACTGCTCGCCTTCGAACAGCTGCTGGAGCGCTATCCGGAAATGCGCCAGAAGGTCACGCTGATCACCGTGTGCGTGCCGGCCGCGAGCGAAATGACCATCTACCGCGCGCTGCAGACACAGATCGAGCAGGCGGTCGGCCGCATCAACGGCCGCTATTCGAGGGTGGGCTGGACACCGGTGCAGTTCTTCTTCCGCGCCATTCCGTTCGAGGAACTGATCGCCTACTACGCGGTGGCCGATGTCATGTGGATCACGCCGCTGCGCGATGGCCTCAATCTGGTTGCCAAGGAATTCGTCGCGGTGCAGGGACTGATGCAGGGCGGCGGCGTGCTGGTGCTGTCCGAATTCGCCGGCGCCGCCGCCGAACTGCACGGCGCTGTGCTGACCAATCCGCACGACATCAACGATCTGCGCGAGAAGTGCTACTACGCGCTGAACATGCACCGCGCCGAAGCCGAATCACGTCTGCGCGAACTGCTGGCCATCGTGCAGTACAACGATGTGCATCGCTGGGGGCAGGAGTTTCTGGCGGCCGTCGATGCGACCGTGGGCGCGCCTGCGCCGGTATCGCAGAGGGCGTGAGCGAAGGATTCCGCAGGTCGGGCAGAAACGCCGCAGCGGCATCTGCCCTGCGGGAGCTGTCCCTGTGGGAGCTGTCCCTGTGGGAGCTGTCCCTGTGGGAGCTGTCCCTGTGGGAGCTGTCCCTGTGGGAGCTGTCCCTGTGGGAGCTGTCCCTGTGGGAGCTGTCCCTGTGGGAGCTGTCCCTGTGGGAGCTGTCCCTGTGGGAGCTGTCCCTGTGGGAGCTGTCCCTGTGGGAGCTGTCCCTGTGGGAGCGGCGGCCTCGCCGCGATACGCACGACGCGCAGCGACCATCGCACTTCGCGCTACGACCATTGCGGCACTGATCGCGGCGAGGCCGCCGCTCCCACAAAACCACCGCCGCTTACACAAAACCGCCGTAGCTCGCACAAAACCGCCGCAGCTCGCACAAACCGATGCAGCTCCGGGGAAACCGTCGCTGCACCTGCAGGCGGCGCCGCATGGGCGCCACGCCCACCGGAACCGCTCCCACAGACCGCCGCTTTCAGCGCGCTGCGGTCGGCGTGTTCTCGAGTGTTTCGGCCGGGCCGCCGGTTTCGATGCGGCCGCTCCAGCCGCCACCGAGTGCCTGATAGGTATTGACCAGCGCGGTGACGCGGTCGAGGCGGCTGGCGATCAGCTGACGCTCGGCCGACAGGCGTTCGCGTTCGGCGTCGAGCAGCACGAGGCGGCTGGCGTTGCCGGCGTTGAATGACAGTTCGGCCAGATCGCGCGCGCCACGCGTGGCGTCGGCCAGTTTCACCGTCTCGTCCATCGCCTCGCGCGCGCCGCGTGCCGCGGACAGCGCGCCGAGCGCATCGGCATAGGCCTGACGCGCGGCCTGCTGATAGGTCTGCGCGATCTGCGCACGTTCGGCTTCCGACTGCGCAACCAGCGCGCGCGTGCTCAACAGGCCGACCAGCGGCTGTGCGATCGCGGCGCCGACACTCCAGGTGCGGGCGGACGCCGACACGAGGTTGCCCAGCGTGGCGCTTTCGCCACCCAGTGCAGCGGTCAGCGAAATGGTGGGCATCCACTGCGTGCGCGCCACTTCGACGCTCAGGCTAGCGGCGGCGAGATTGGCTTCGGCAGCGCGGACGTCGGCACGACGTGCCAGCAGATCGGACGTCAGGCCCGACGGAATCTCCGGCTGCACGGCGAGCGTCGACAGCGCGAGGCCGCGATCCGGCATCTTCTCGACCAGTTCGCGCGGTGAGCGACCGAGCAGCACCGACAGCGCGGTTTCCGCCTGTTCGCGCGCGCTGCGCGTGGTCGCCAGCGACGCGGCCACACCGGCCCGTTCGGAGCGCGCCAGTTCCAGGTCATAGCGGCTGATCGCCCCACCGGCGAACTGCTTGTCGCGCAGCGACAGCGCGGATTCGCGGGTGGTCAGCGTCTGCGTCAGCAGTGCCTCGTCGGCATCGAGTGCGCGCAGACTGAAGTAGGCGCGTGCCACCTGGGCGCTGATCGAGGCGCGCAGCGCTTCCAGCGCATAGCGACTCGATGCGAGTTGCTGGCGCGCCACGTCGCGCTGGCCGGACAGTCGGCCGAACAGGTCGAGTTCGTACGACGCGTTGAAGCCGCCGATGACCGTGTTGTACTGGCGCGGCCGGTTCGGGATCGGCCGCTCGTTGCTGAACTGCTGGCGCGAGCCGGACAGCGACAGGTTTGCATCGGGCAGGCGGTTGATTCGCACCAGATCGAGCGTGGCCTGCGAAGCCTGCACGCGCTGGGCGGCGATCACCATGTCGTCATTGCGCGCCAGAGCTTCGGCGATCAGACCGTCGAGCACCGGGTCACGAAAGCTTTCCCACCAGCGGTCGAGCTCGACCGGCGTCGTGGCGCTGACCGACGGCAGGTCCAGTTCGGGCGCCGGTTTGGGCATCAGCGAGCAGGCGGACAGCAGGCTCGCCGCAAGCAGCGCGCCCAGCGCGCCGCGACGCACGGGTTCAATGAGGCGCATAGGGATTCTCCGGCTTCGGGGGTTCGACTTCTTCCGGCGGTGTGGACAGCCGGCGGTCGACGATGATCTTGTAGAACAGCGGCACGAAGAAGATCGCGAGGAAGGTGGCGGCGATCATGCCGCCGATGACGCCGGTGCCGACCGACACCCGCGCGCCCGCGCCGGCCCCGGTCGAAATGGCCAGCGGCAGCACGCCGAGGATGAAAGCGAGCGAGGTCATGATGATGGGGCGAAGACGCAGGCGCGCCGCCTCGATCGCTGCCGCGGCCACCGCATAGCCTTCCTGGTGCTTGAGCACCGCGTATTCGACGATCAGGATGGCGTTCTTGGCCGACAGGCCGAGCAGCGTCACCAGACCGATCTGGAAATACACGTCATTGGTCATGCCGCGCAGCCACACCGCGGTCAGCGCGCCGAAGATGCCGAACGGCATGGCCAGCAGCACCGAAAACGGCAGCGACCACTTCTCGTACAGCGCGGCCAGGATGAGGAACACCATGACGGCGGCCATGATGAGCGCGATCGATGCCGCGCTCGATACGCGCTTCTCCTGGAAGGCGGCGCCGGTCCATTCGAAGCTGGTGTCGCCCGGCAGCGAACGCGCCAGCCGTTCGACCTCGGCGATCGCCTGACCGGACGAATAGCCGGGTGCCGCCTGCCCCATCAGCCGCACCGCAGGCAGGTTGTTGTAGCGATTCACCGTGTCCGGGCCCGAGCTGTATTCGACCTTGGCAAAGGCGGATACCGGCACCATGTCGCCCGCGGCGTTCTTCACGTACAGCCGGCCGATGTCTTCCGGCGAACGACGGTACTGGCTTTCGGCCGACATCAGCACCTGCCACACGCGGCCGAACTTGTTGAAGTCGTTCACGTAGAAGGTACCCAGCGTGCCGGCCAGCGTGTTGAAGGCTTCGGTCAGCGGAATGCCCAGCGCCTTGGCGCGCTCGCGGTCGACGTCCACGAACAGCTGCGGCGCATTCGGCCGCCACAGCGTCTGCAGTCCGCCGGCCAGCACCGGCGTCTGGTGTGACGAACCTATCAGCGCATTCATGTTCTCGACCAGCCGTTTGGTGCCGCCATCGCCGCGGTTCTGCAGGTAGAACTCGAAGCCCCCGGTATTGCCCAGGCCGAAGATGGCCGGCGGATTGAAGGCCAGCACCAGCGCCTCCTTGATGCCGCCGGTCTTGGCGAACACCTCGCCGACCAGCTGCTGCGTGCTCATCTTGCGTTCGTTCCAGTGCTTCTGGCTGACGAAGATGGTCGCCGCGCTGTTCTTGAAGCCGCCGCCGATGAAGTCCATGCCGGAGAACGCCATCACGTGTTCGTTCGCGTCATTCGACTGGACCGCCTTCATCACTTCGGCCACCACCTTGTCGGTGCGCTCCAGCGTGGCGCCATCGGGCAGGAACACGGCCACGATGAAATAGCCCTGGTCTTCGTCCGGCACCAGCGAGCCGGGCGTCTTGCTCCACAGCCCGATGGTGATGACGACCATTCCGGCGAACAGCAGCACGCCGACCGCCGAGCGCTTGATCATCCAGGTGACGGCACCGGTGTAGCGGTGCGTCACGCGGGTGAACCAGTCGTTGAACCACAGGAAGATACGCGCCTGGTTCTTGTGCTCGTTCTTCAGCAGCGCCACGCACAGCGCGGGCGTCATGGTCAGCGCGACGATGCCGGACAGCACGACCGCAATCGAAATGGTCACCGCGAACTGCCGGTACAGCTCGCCGGTCAGGCCGCCGAGGAAGGCGATCGGCACGAATACGGCGGTCAACACCAGCACGATGGCCACCACCGGTCCGGTCACTTCCTGCATCGCCTGGATGGCGGCGTCGCGCGCCACCATCTGCTGCTCGTGCATGATGCGTTCGACGTTTTCCAGCACCACGATGGCGTCGTCCACGACGATGCCGATGGCCAGCACCATGCCGAACAGGGTCAGCGTGTTGATCGAATAGCCGAGCAGGTGCAGACCGGCGAAGGTGCCGAGCAGCGACACCGGCACCGCCAGCAGCGGAATCAGCGTGGCGCGCCAGTTCTGCAGGAACACGAACACCACGACGAACACCAGGATCATCGCCTCGCCCAGCGTCTTCACCACTTCGGTGATCGACACCTCGACGAAGCGCGTCGTGTCGTACGGAATGGCGTAGGTCATGCCCTGCGGAAAGCGCTCGGCCATTTCGGTGATGGCCGCCTTGGTCACCTTGGCGACGTCGAGCGCATTCGCGCCCGGCTGCAGGAATACACCCATCAGCACCGCAGCCTTGCCGTTGTAGGTGCCGTTGAAGTCGTTGTCCTTCGAACCGAGTTCGATCCGCGCAACGTCGCGCAGGCGCAGCTTCGAGCCGTCGGCATTCGAGCGCAGGATGATGTTCTCGAATTCCTCGACCGTGGACAGCCGGCCCTTGGTGGTAATCGTGTAAACCATGTCCTGGCCGCCGCCGGTCGGCGACTGGCCGATCTTGCCGGCCGCGAACTGCGCGTTCTGGTCGCGCAGCGCGGCGGCGATTTCGGTCACCGTGACGCCGAGCTGGGTCATGCGGTCCGGGCGCACCCAGATGCGCATCGCGTAGTCCTTGGCGCCGAAGATCTGCACATTGGTCGTGCCGGGGATCTTCTTGATGTTGTCCAGCACGTTCAGCGTCACGTAATTGGACGTATACAGGTCGTCGTACTTGTCGTCCGGCGAGTAGAAGGCCAGCACCAGCAGGAAGGCGGACGAGCCCTTCTCCACCGTCACGCCCTGCCGGCGCACCTCTTCCGGCAACCGGGCGTCGGCCTGCTTGACCCGGTTGTTCACGTTCACCGCCGCCTTGTCCGGGTCGGCGCCGATTTCGAAGGTGACCTGTATCTCGACCACGCCATTCGAGGTCGAAGTGGACTGCATGTACATCATGCCTTCCACGCCGGTGATGACGTTTTCCAGCGGCGCGGCAACCGTCTGCGCGATGGTTTCCGCCGACGCACCCGGATAGATGGCGCGCACGGTGACCACCGGCGGCGCGATTTCCGGATACTGCGCGATCGGCAAGGCGCGCATGGCGGCCAGGCCCGCCAGCACCAGCAGGATGGAAATGACGAAGGCGAAGATCGGCCGGTCGATGAAGAAGCGCGAAAACATGTGCGCGCTCCTTATTGCGGCGCGGCAGGGGCTGCTGCGGGCGCCTGACCGTTGTCGATCTGCACCGGCGAGCCGGGCACGAAGATGCGCGCCATGCCGTCGACGATGATGCGCTCGCCCGATTTCAGACCTTCGCGGATCACCCACGCGTTCTCGAGCTCACCGTCGAGTTGCGCCCATTCACCGAGTTTGACCGGTCGCGGCTGCGCCAGCAGCTTGCCGTCGGCGTCCTCGATGACATAGACGAACTTCCCGTTCGGGCTGTCGAGCACCGCACGCTGCGGCACGGCCAGCGCGTCCGGGCGGGTGGCGCCGGACAGCGCAACGCGCACGAACTGGCCCGGAGACAGCTTGCCGTCGCGGTTTTCGAAGGTGGCGCGCAGGGCAAAGGCGCCGGTGCTGGTGTCGGCCTTGTAGTCCTCGAAGCCGAGCCGCCCGGTGCGCGGGAATTCCACGCCGTCTGAGGTACGGATCTTCACGACGAAGCCGGCGTTGTCGAGGCGCAGCAGGCCGCGCGCGATCTCGTCGCGCGTGCGCAGGTATTCCGCTTCGCCGACGCCGAAGTTGACATAGGCCGGATCGATCTGGGCGAGCGTGGTCATCAGGCTGTCGGAACCGGCGACCGCCAGACTGCCTTCGACCTTCAGCGCACGGCCAGCCAGACCGCCCAGCGGCGCGCGCACGTCGGTGTACCCCAGATCGATGCGCGCAGTCTGCACCTGCGCCTCGGCCGACTTGACCGCGGCGCGTGCCAGATCGCGCTGCGACAGCGCGTCGTCCGATTCCTTGCGGCTGGCCGCTTCCGCATCGGCCAGCGGCTTGATGCGCGCGTACTCGCGATCGGCCTGCGCCAGCTGAGCCTTCGCCTGATCGAGCTGCGCTTCGGCGGCGGCGACCCGGGCGCGGTAGGGCGCGGCGTCGAGCCGGTACATCACCTGCCCTTCCTTGATGCGCTGACCTTCCTCGTACAGACGCTTTTCGACGATGCCGGTGACGCGCGCCCGCACCTCGATCTCGCGCGAGCCGGCCACCTGGCCGACATACTCGAAACGGACCGGCACCTCGCGCGGCGCCACCTCGATGACCTTGACGGCGGGCGGCGGCATGCCGCCATTTGCCGGCTTGCCATCCTCGCTGCTGCAAGCCGACAGTGTGAACGCAAGCACCATCACGGACAGCGCGCCCGCGCGCTGAACGACATCCATCGCTTTATTCATGATCCATCCCGGAAGCTGACGCGGCATTGCCGCGCAAAAAATATCGGGCCATGCGTGCGGCAGCCCTGTTATGGCGGGAATTATAAACATACATCCTTGTATGTTTAAATGGATGAATGAAAAAAATTTTCATTCCGATCTCGACGAACGGCACGTGCGCGATCAGACAGGGGGGCCGAAGCCCTTTATCGGTTGCTGCTGCTCAGACAGGACTGGAGGGTTTTCCAACGCTCCCGGCGAATGTCCGCGCGTCGACCTTGCAAATGGCCGCACGCCGAAGGCCGGCCCGCGCCGATCAGCCAGGACGAGGCTGCAGACCGATCGAATTTTCGCGAACCCGCTGGACTCAGATGCCCTGCGCAGGTGCCTGCATGCCGCCGACGATGAAGGGCAGCAGCGAACGCAGCAGCGATTCGGGGTCTTGCGGGGTGGCGGGCGCGCAGTGACCCAACAGTTGCATCACATCGCGACCGGCCATCACGTAGGCCACGATGCCGACGAAGAAGTACATGCGCCGGATCACCTCGTCTTCCGGCAGATCGGGCAGCGCGCGCTGCAGCGCGACCCGATAGCGGTCCATGATCTGCACGTACTCGGCCGGAATGCAGTCATCGCCGGGCTCGAAATAGGCGCGGCCGATCAGTTGCTTGAATACGGCGCCTGACACCGTGTCCTTGCGCGACAGGCGCAGGATGGATTCGATGAATGTCTGCACGATCTGCAGCACGGTCAGCGGCGTGCCGCCCGCTTCGCGCTCCAGTTTGTCGAGATAGTCCGAGCGTCGGCCGTCGGCACCGAGCACGCGCCGATAGATCGCCTCCATCAGATCGCGCTTGGAATTGAAATGGTAATTGATGGATGCCAGCGGCACGCTGGCGGCCTGCGCAATCATGCGCATGGATGTCGCGGCATAGCCCTGCTCGGTGAACAGTTTCTCCGCCGCTTCGAAAATACGTTCCTTCGCGTCTCCGCGCGGTCGGCCTGCAGGTCGTCCATCTTTCTCGATGTCGTCGTCGGATTGCATGCGTACGCCTCTTTTTTCCGCCCCGGAATGTAGCACTGCGCGCACAGCGGCGGTGCATTCACCAACCCTGCACGCAACGGCGCCCACGCTGCGCGCGGCGGCGTCTGCCCGGACCCACATGGCCCCGCGTTTGCTTATGTCGAGCCATGAACCCACACCCTGATCTTTCATCGCGTGCGACCGGCAAGGTGTATCTGATCGGCGCCGGACCGGGCGACCCGGAGTTGCTCACGCTGAAAGCCGTGCGCGTGCTCAGCCTGTGCGACGTGCTGCTGGTCGATGACCTGGTCGATCCGGCGGTGCTCGCGCATGCACGGGCGGATGCGCGCATCGTGCGCGTCGGCAAGCGTGGCGGCTGCCGCAGCACGCCGCAGGCCTTCATCGAGCGTTTGATGCGGCGCTGCGCGCGCGCCGGCCTGACGGTCGGCCGGGTCAAGGGTGGCGACCCCTTCGTGTTCGGCCGCGGCGGCGAGGAAAAGCAGGCCATGGCGCGCGCCGGCATCGCCTGCGAAGTCGTCAGCGGTCTGTCGTCAGGCATCGCGGTACCCGCTTCGCTCGGCGTACCGGTCACGCATCGCGACCTCGCCTGCGGCGTCACCTTCGTGACCGGCCATGCCCGGGCCGACGGCCAGCCCGGACGCGAACCGGACTGGGCGGCGCTGGCGCGCTGCGGCACCACGCTGGTGATCTATATGGGTATGCGCACGCTGGACAGCATCACGCGGGCGCTGATCGATGGCGGTCTGCCGACCGGCACGCCCGCCTGCGCCATCCAGAACGGCACCCGCGGTGATCAGCGCAGCGTGGTGGCGACCGTCGCGACGCTGGCGGCCGAGGTTTCAGCCGCCGGTCTCGGCAGCCCCGCCATCGTGGTGATCGGTGAAGTGGTCAGCCTTGCTGACGCCGCTGCGCGGTTTGATCTGCCGCATGAAAGCACGCAGATGGCGGGCTGAGCCCGAGGGCTGCCTGTGGGAGTCGGCAGCCTTGTGGGAGCGGCGGCCTTGTGGGAGCGGCGGCCTTGTGGGAGCGGCGGCCTCGCCGCGATTGATGCCGCGATGATCGTTGATCAACGCGCCGATCGCGGCGAGGGCGGCGCGGGGGTTTCGGCGAGCACTGCTCGCCGCCCGCAGAGCCGGCTGGCCATGCAGGGCCAGCAGTGGATCGTCGCTCCCACAAAACCGTCACCGCTCCCACAAAACCGCCGCCGCTTCCACAGGGGCGGTTCGGGGCCCGCCGCCTACTTGAGTTGCTCGTGCAGCAACGACAGGATGCGCTTTGCGGTCTTGCTTTCGTCCACGCCGCCTTCCGGCGTCAACACCTGGACGTTGCTCTGCTTGCCTTCGCCCTTGATGTGAATGCGGTACTGGTTTTGGCCGGCTTTCGGATCCGGCTTGTCGTCCGGCATGAAGAACAGCAGCTTGGACAGCACGCCCCCCTTCTTCTCGCCGGCCGTCGCGTCGACTTCAGGATCGACGTAGCGCACGAAATACACGCCCTGCGAACGGTCGCGGTCCTCGACGGTGAAGCCGACACGATCGAGTGCGAGGCCGACCCGGCGCCAGGCGCGGTCGAAACCTTCGTAGATCTGCAGCGTGCCGCCCTTGTCCGCCGTCACCAGCTGCGCACGCTCAGCCACCGGCGGGGCCGCCACCAGCGTCTTGGCCCGTTCGGTGTCGGCGCCCAGACGCACCATCAAACGGCGCAGCATTTCCGCTTCCAGTTCCGGGTCGGCCGGGCGCGGTTGCCACACGGTGCTGTCGCCGCGCTCGTTGATGTACACCTCCATCACACCGCGATGGCTGACGTAGATTTCGGTGGTACCCGGTTCCGCACCGGGTTCGAGACGGGTGCGGTACTTGTCGCGTTCCGGCGTCGAATACAGGTTGTCGAACACCCTGCCGATGGTGTTGCGGATGATGTCGTTCGGAAGCTTGGCGCGGTTCTCGTTCCAGTCGGTTTCCATGACGCCCGCTTCGGGCTGTTCGATGTCGATCAGGAAACCGGTTTCCTGCCAGAACTCCTTCACCTGCGGCCACATCTGTTCAGGGCTCCCGGCGACGACCAGCCAGCGCTGATTGCCCGAGCGCTCGATACGCATCTTGTCGACCTGCGGCAGCACGGCACCGCCCTGCTGCTGGGCCTGCGCCGCCGGCCCGGCGCGATCTGCGTTATAGGCGGACAAAGTGGCCACGTCGCGGCCCGCTGAATCGGGCACGGCATAGCGATCACTGGAGGCCGGCAGCGTGAGGTCGGGCGGCAGGTCGAGGCGCGGACCGCGCTTCTTGGCGGCCGCCTTGTAGTCGACCTTGGTCGATTCGGTGTATTCGCGGACCATCGAGCACGAAGCCGCAAACAAGGCCAGCACGAGGACCAGCAGGGTGCGCAAGGCACCGGACTTCATGTGAATCATCGGTAAAGCCTCAGTTCAGCACGCCGGCCTGCTGCATCGCGGCGCGAACCTGCTGGTGGAATTGCGGTGCCAGTTCGGTCAGCGGCAGGCGAAGCGACGGGCCGATCAGACCCAATTGGTGGACGGCCCACTTCACCGGGATCGGATTGGCTTCGCAGAACAGCTGGCGATGCAGACCGGTGAGCTTTGCGTTGAGTGCGCGCGCCTTGACGGCGTCGGCCGCCAGGGCTGCGGCGTTCATTTCATGCATCAGACGCGGCGCCACGTTGGCGGTGACCGAAATGCAGCCGTGACCGCCCATCAGGATGAAGGCGCAGGTGGAGGCATCGTCGCCGCTGTACAGCGCAAAACCCTGCGGTGCGCGGTTGATCAGTTCGACGCCGCGGTCGAGGTTGCCGGTGGCGTCCTTGATGCCGACGATGTTCGGGATTTCGGCCAGCCGCAGTGTGGTGTCGTTCGCCAGATCGGCCACGGTGCGACCGGGCACGTTGTACAGGATGAAGGGCACATCGACCGCTTCGGCCTGCGCGCGGAAGTGGCGGTACAGCCCTTCCTGCGTCGGCTTGTTGTAGTAGGGCACGACGGTCAGGCAGGCATCCACGCCCACTGCCTTCGCGCGCTGCGCCAGTTCGATCGCCTCGGCGGTCGAGTTGGCCCCGGTACCGGCGATCACCGGGATACGGCCGGCAGCCTGTTCGACGGTGACGCGGATCAGTTCGCAGTGTTCGTCGACATCCACCGTCGGCGATTCGCCGCTGGTGCCGACGATCACGATGCCGTCGGTGCCTTCTGCGATGTGGAAGTCGATCAGGCCGCGCAATCGCGGGTAGTCCAGGCTGCCATCTTCATGCATGGGCGTGACGATGGCGACGAGCGATCCGGTAATCATGAGTGAAGCAGCTTCAGCAGGAAACGCGGCAT
Organism: Methyloversatilis sp. RAC08; assembly: GCF_001713355.1. Classification (NCBI taxonomy): domain Bacteria; kingdom Pseudomonadati; phylum Pseudomonadota; class Betaproteobacteria; order Nitrosomonadales; family Sterolibacteriaceae; genus Methyloversatilis; species Methyloversatilis sp. RAC08. The sequence goes on from NZ_CP016448.1 coordinate 531,222, forward strand.
TCTACCGGAGGCCGCCGGCAAGCCCAACACGCGCGGTGCGTCAGTCTGTAACAAGGCAGAGTCAAGTTTCAAGATGCAAGGCCGGCGCGACTTTCATCTTGCATCTTGAATCCTGCCTCTGCATTCACCCGAGCTCCGCCAGCGCCCTCAAGTGCTCGGTCACGCTGCGGCCCAGCGCCGACAGCGCGTAGCCGCCTTCGAGCATCGACACGACGCGACCCTGGCAGTGCGCCTGCGCGAATTTAAGCAGTTGCGTGGTCACCCACGCGTAATCCGCCTCGACCAGACCGAGCGAGGCCATGTCGTCCTCGTAGTGGGCATCGAAGCCGGCCGAAATGAACAGCATCTGCGGTGCGAATTCCTGCAGCCGCGGCAGCCAGCGCGTGCTGACCGCCTCGCGGAAGCCCTCACCCCGGGTACCGGCGGGCAGCGGCACATTGCACAGATTGCCGGCGAGTGGTTTGTCGCCCGAATAGGGGTAGAACGGGTGCTGGAAGATGCTCACCATCAGCATGCGTTCGTCGCCGGCAACGATGTTTTCGGTGCCGTTGCCGTGATGCACGTCGAAATCGATGATGGCGACCCGCTCCAGCCCGTGCACTTCAAGCGCATGGCGGGCGGCGACGGCGATGTTGTTGAAGAAGCAGAAGCCCATCGCGCGTCCGAATTCGGCGTGGTGACCGGGCGGGCGCACGGCGCAGAAGGCATTGCTGGCCTGACCCGACAGCACCAGATCGGTCGCATGGATGCCGGCGCCGGCGGCACGCAACGCGGCACGCAGCGTACCGGGGCACATGGCGGTGTCCGGGTCGAGATGCACGATGCCGCTGGTCGGTGCCTGATCGAACACCTGTCGCACGTGGGCCGCCGAATGCGCCCGTTCGAGCGCTTCGACGCCGGCCAGCGGCGCGTCGTGGTGGGCCAGACAGATGTCGAGCCCGCTGGCGATCAGGCGGTCCTGTATCGCGCACAGCCGGTCCGGGCATTCGGGATGGTGCGAACCCATGTCATGCAGCGCGCACTCGGGATGTGTAATGTATGCGGTGGTCACCGCGCCTCCTCCATTATTGCAGCGTGCAATGCAACCGTGCCTCTGCGTGCCGTGTCACACCGCGTGAATTCAATCTTGCCCTGCATTATCCCGCCACACCTTAACCCACCTCAAGCCATGTCCGATCCCCGAGCCGTCGTCGTCGCCGCGTCCACCCTCATTCTCGGCAAGCGCAGCCGGCTCGAGCTGGCGCTGACCTGCCTGATCGCCGGCGGTCACCTGCTGATCGAGGATGTACCCGGCACCGGCAAGACGACACTCGCCCACGTGATGGCGCGTCTGCTCGGGCTGGACTTCCGCCGCGTGCAATTCACCAGCGACCTGCTGCCGGCCGACATTCTCGGCGTATCGGTATTCGAACGCGAAACCGGCGCCTTCCGCTTCCACCCCGGCCCGGTATTCACCCAGGTGCTGCTCGCCGACGAGGTGAATCGCGCGACACCGCGCACCCAGAGCGCACTGCTCGAGGCGATGGAAGAGCACCAGGTCAGCGTCGAAGGCGAGACGCGCCCGTTGCCCGAACCGTTCTTCGTCATCGCCACGCAGAACCCGGCCAGCCAGATCGGCACCTATCCGCTGCCCGAATCGCAGCTCGACCGCTTCATGATGCGCATCACCATGGGCTATCCGGACCCGGCGGCCGAACGCGCCCTGCTGACCGGCCGCGACCGGCGCAGCCTGCTGGCCGATTTGGCGCCGGTGGCCGACGCGGCAACGCTGACGGCCTGGCGCACGCAGGCCGAGGCCATTCATGTCAGCGATGCACTGATCGATTACGTGCAGGCGCTGATCGCCTACACGCGCACCGGCGGCGCCTACCGGCTCGGTCTGAGTCCGCGCGCCGGGCTGGCGCTGCTGGCCGCGGCGCGCGCCCGCGCGCTGCTCGATGCACGCAGTCATGTGCTGCCGGAAGACGTGCAGGCGGTGCTGCCGGCGGTCGCGCTGCATCGCCTGCCGATGCTAGAACAGCCAGCCAGTCACGACGATGCCGCCCGCCATCTGCTGCAGGCGGTCGCGCTGCCGATCTGATGCGGGAAGCGATCCGCCGCTGGCTGGCCACCCTGGGCGGCTCGCCCGCGCTGCCGCTGACCCTGGACCGGCGCCGCATCTTCGTACTGCCGACAGGGCCCGGTCTGGCCTTCGGCTGCGCGCTGCTCGCCATGCTGCTGACCGCAATCAACTACACGCTCAGTCTGGGCTTCGCACTGGTGTTCATGCTGGCCGGCCTGGGCCAGGTCGCGCTGCTGCACGCCTTCCGCAACCTGTACGCGCTGAAGCTGCGCGAAACCGTGCCCGAGCCGGTGTTCGCCGGCCAGCACGCGGGCTTCCCGCTGTGGCTGGACAACGATGCCAGCCGGCCACGGCCGGCACTGCAGCTGGCCATGCCCGGTGCCGATCCGGTGACGATAGATCTGGCACCGAAGCAGAGCCGCGCCGTGCTGCTGCACGTGCCGACGACACGGCGCGGCTGGCTGTCGCCGGGTCGCGTCACGCTGAACACCCGCTACCCGCTGGGCCTGATCCGCGCCTGGTCTTACGCCAAGCCGGCACAGCGTTGTCTGGTGCTGCCGCAGCCGGAAAGCGGCCGGCCGCCGCTGCCCGCGACGGCGGCCGGTGAGGCGGGTCTGCGCCCGAGCGGCGACGGCAGCGAGGAATTTGCCAGCCTGCGCGACCACCGCGCCGCCGATTCGCCGCGCCACGTGGCGTGGAAAACTTCGGCGCGCACGCCTGATGCGCCGCTGCTGACCAAACAGTTCGAAGGCAGCGACGGCGGCGACCTCTGGCTGGACCTCGCGCAGTTGCCCGCCACGTTGTCGCTCGAACAGCAGCTGTCGCGGCTGACCGGCTGGGTGATCGACGCCGACGCCGCCGGCCTGCACTACGGTCTGGCGCTGCCGGGTACGCGCATCGCGCCGGCCAGCGGGCCGGCACATCGCGCGCGCGCGCTGCGTGCGCTGGCACTGCACGGACTGCCTACATGAAGTGGCGTCGCACGACCCCGCCCAAGGTGGTGGTCGAACCCCTCGATCAGTCACGCGTCGCCTGGCTGATGGCGGTCGCCGCCTGCGCACTGGTGCCGCACGGCTCGCACCTGCCGGGCTGGCTGATCGCGGTCGCTGCCCTGCTGTTCACCTGGCGGCTGGCGCAGTGGAAGCTCGGCTGGCCGGGCGCCAGCGGCCTGGTCAAGCTGCTGGTAGTGGTCGCCTGCTGCGCCGGCGTGTCACTCACGTTCGGCCGCCTGTTCGGTCGCGAACCCGGCGTGGCGCTGCTGACGCTGATGCTGGTGCTCAAGCTGCACGAACTGCGCAGCACGCGCGACGGCCACACTGTCGTGCTGCTCGGCTATTTCATGCTGCTGACCGCCTTCCTGTATTCGCAGACACCGGCCATGGCAGCCGCGCTCGGCGTGTCGATGACTGTCATCACCGCGGCGCTGATCGCACTGACCGGCCCGCCTGCCGCGCCACGCGCATTGCTGCGCCACGCCGTATGGCTGCTGGCGCAGGCGCTGCCCTTCATGCTGGTGCTGTTCGTGCTGTTCCCGCGCGTGCCGGGCCCGCTGTGGGGTCTGCCACTCGACGCGTACAGCGGAACGTCCGGCCTGTCCGACTCCATGGCGCCCGGCTCGATTTCACAGCTGAGCCTGTCCGGCGCCATCGCTTTTCGCGTGCGCTTCGAAGGCGATGCGCCGCCGGCACGCGATCTTTACTGGCGCGGCCCGGTGCTGAGCGCCTTCGACGGGCGCACCTGGCGGCAGGGCAGTAGCGCGCAGCGCATCGGCGACGGGGTACCGCATCCGGTACCCGGGCGTCCGCTGGGCTATGAAGTCACGCTGGAGCCACACAACCGGAACTGGCTGTTCGCACTCGAAACCGTCACCACCCTGCCGGCCGGAGTGCGGGTGAGCGACGATTGGCAGGTGCTCGGTCGCGACGGGGTGCGCACCCGGCGGCGCGACCGCTTCGAATCGGTGCTCGGCGCGCGGCCGGGCATCGAGGAATGGAGCGGTCATCTCGACGCGGCCCGCCAGTTGCCGCGCGACGGCAACCCGCGCGCGCGGCAACTGGCGCAGACGCTGCGCGCCGCCTCGCCGGCCGACACGGTGGAGGCCGGCCTGCGGCTGTTCCGGCGCGAAGCCTTCGTCTATACGCTGACGCCGCCGCTGCTCGGCGAGGACGGCATCGATGCCTTCCTGTTCGACACCCGGCGCGGTTTCTGCGAACACTACGCCGGTGCCTTCGTGTTCCTGATGCGCGCTGCCGGGCTGCCGGCGCGCGTGGTGACCGGCTATCAAGGCGGCGAGCGCAATGAGGTCGACGACTATGTCGTGGTGCGCCAGTCCGATGCCCACGCATGGGCCGAAGTATGGCTCAAGGGCGAAGGCTGGCGCCGCGTCGATCCGACCGCGGCCATCCTGCCGTCGCGCGTCGAACGCGGTCTGGCCGACCTGCCGGCCGGAGAACCGGTGCCCTTCGTCGCGCGCGTCGACCTCGGCTGGTTGCGCTCGCTGCGCCACCAGTGGGAGGCCGCCAACAATGCATGGAACCAGTGGGTGCTGTCGTATGACCAGCAGAAGCAGCGCGAGCTGCTGAGCCGGCTCGGCATGGCGCAGCCTGACTGGCGGCTGATGACGATATGGCTCGCGTCGCTGTGCGCGCTGTTTGCCCTGGCGCTCACACTGTGGGCGATGCGGCGCAGTGTGTCGGCCGATGCGCTGGCGCGCGCCTGGAACGCGGTCGACCGTGCATTGCGTCCGGCCGGCCTGGGCCGCGACACGTGGGAAGGGCCGCTCGACTACGCGGCACGCGTCGGCCGGCTGCGACCCGATCTGGCACCCACGCTCGCCCAAGCGTGTAGACTTTATGCCGATGCCCGCTACGGCGCGGCCCCGCCCGCCGCTGCGGCCCGCGAACTCAAGGCCTGCGCCAGCGCGCTGCGCCGCCAATGCACACCGCCCCGCCGATGACTTCACGTTTCATTCCAGACGCCTTCTCACGCCGCCATTTCGTCCTTGGCAGCGCCGCACTGATTGCCGCCGGCCGTTTGCCGGCGCAGGCACCGGTCACGGCCGGCTTTGCCGGCCGTGACGACGTGCGCACCTTCTGCGCCGAACTGGCCGGCGCCCATGGCTTCGACGAAGGCTGGCTGCTGACCCAGTTCGCGCCGGTGCAGCCACAACCGAAGGTGATCGAACTGATCCGCCCGCCGACGAAGCCGGGCGTGCGCTCCTGGCAGCGCTATCGCGGTCGCTTTGTCGAACCGCTGCGCATCCGCGAAGGGCGTGCCTTCATGGACGAATACGCCGCAACGCTGGCACGTGCGGAACAGCAGTACGGTGTGCCGCCGCACGTGGTCACCGCCATCATCGGGGTCGAAACGATCTATGGCCGCCATACCGGCAACTTCCCGGTCATCGGCGCACTGGCCACGCTGGCCTTCGACTATCCGCCGCGCGCCGAACTGTTCCGGCGCGAACTGGGCGAACTGTTCCTGCTGGCGCGCGACCAGCAGCGCGACGTGGCCAGCTATCGCGGCTCCTACGCCGGCGCACTCGGCTACCCGCAGTTCCTGCCCAGCAGCTGGCGACGTTATGCGGTCGATTTCGACAACGACGGCCGGGTCGACCTGATCGACAGCCCGATCGACGCCATCGGCAGCGTCGCCGCCTACCTGAAGGAACATGGCTGGGAGCCGGGCGAACCGGTGGTGCAGCGCATCCTGGTCGATAGCAGCACGGTTGCGCCGCTGATCGAATCGGGCATCGAGCCGGTAATCGACACCGACCGCCTGCTGGCCAGCGGCATCCGACCGCTCGGCCGCGAACTGATTGCCAAGCCGGCGGCCGTGGTCGATCTGATCACGCCGGATGCGCCGACCGAATACTGGCTGGGCTTCAGGAATTTCTACGTCATCACCCGCTACAACAAGTCGAGCTTCTACGCGATGGCCGTGCATCAGCTGAGCGAGGCACTCACGCGTGGCTGAACCGTGCACATGACATTGCAGCCAGCCCCCACCCGAACCGGAACCTGACCATGACCCGCCTTCTGCTCGCCGCCGCGCTGGGCGCCGTGCTCTGTTCGCACGCCAGCGCCGACGACGCCTCGCTGACCGGCCGCTGGACGGGTGACTACAAGACCGACGAAGGCATCGACCGCGAAGCGGAATTCGTCGTGACCGAAGGTGGTGCGACCTGGACCGGCAAGCCCAAGGGCAGCGCCGGCCGGCAGAACCCCTGCTTCAACCGCGCCTTTCCGGTGCTGATCGAGGGCGATGCGGCGGGTGCGTTGTCGCTGTGGGTCAAGGCGAGCCAGGCCTTGCCGCTGTGCAAGGACCTGCGGCTGCAGCTCACCCGGGTGTCGCCGACCCGGCTCGAAGGCCGGTTCAAGTCAGGTGCGCCGGTCTGGCTGGACAGACGCTGACACCACCCGGGGATCACTGCATTCGATACAGCGGGTGGGCGCGGACGACGCGGCTTGACCCGCGCATCGAATGAAACCATTATTCACCCCATGCAACAAAGCGCCGGGACGACCCGGTCGCCTTCATTCTTCCGGGGACGGCCCCGGATGTCCGGAGCAGTCATCATGTCGTGGGTCATCCTGTTCATCGCAGGTCTGTTCGAGGTCGCCTGGGCGATCGGTCTGAAATACACCGACGGTTTCAGCAAGCTGTGGCCATCGGTCGGCACGGCGGCTGCCATGCTGATCAGCGTGGTACTGCTCGGGCTGGCCATGCGCACGCTGCCGGTCGGCACCGCCTATGCGGTGTGGACCGGCATCGGCGCAGTCGGCACCGTCATCCTGGGCATCGTGCTGTTCGGTGATCCGGCCAATGCAGCGCGTCTGGCCTGCGTCGCACTCATCGTCGCCGGCATTCTGGGGCTCAAGCTCACGTCGGCCTGACTGCGGCGCGGGAGCGGGCTGTGGGAGCAGGCTGTGGGAGCAGGCTGTGGGAGCAGGCTGTGGGAGCAGGCTGTGGGAGCGGCGGCCTCGCCGCGATACGCACGCTGATCATCGACCATCGCTGCTCGATCGCGGCGAGGCCGCCGCTCCCACAGGTCGTCGCTATCACCAGCAGCCATTCCCACAGGGACACTGCTCCTGATCAGGCGACCCGGGCCGTCCGCTGAAGACCGCACTTGTGCCGGCCACCTGCAATCGGCGAAAATCCGCGGTTTTGGCTTGCGCGCGAATGCGTGCAGGCTTCATCCATCCGAGCCCGCCATGACCGATTCCGCTGCACTGCCGCCCGACGAAGAAAACCACATCATCGCGGAGCGGCGCGAAAAACTGCGCCAGTGGCGCGAAGGCGGCGCGGCCTATCCGAACGATTTCAGCCGCACCCACTACGCGGGCGAGCTCACCGCGCAGCACGCCTCGACCAGCGGCGAAGCGCTCGAAGCGGCGCCGGAACACGTGCAGCTGGCCGGCCGCATGATGCTCAAGCGGGTCATGGGCAAGGCCAGTTTCGCGACCTTGCAGGACATGTCGGGTCGCATCCAGCTGTACATCACGAATGACGGCGTCGGCGAAGAGGTGCATGGCGCGTTCAAGCACTGGGATCTGGGCGACATCGTCGGCTGTTCCGGCGTACTGTTCCGCACCCGCACGGGTGAGCTGACGATCAAGTGCGACAGCGTGCGCCTGCTGTCGAAGGCGCTGCGCCCGCTGCCGGAGAAATTCCACGGGCTGGCCGATCAGGAAACCAAGTACCGCTTCCGCTATCTCGACCTGATCACCAACGACGCGTCGCGCAACACCTTCATAGCGCGCAGCCGCCTGATGAGTTCGCTGCGCGCCGAAATGACGCGCCAGGGTTTTCTCGAAGTCGAAACGCCGATGATGCATCCGATCCCCGGCGGCGCGGCGGCCAAGCCGTTCAAGACCCACCACAACGCGCTCGACATGGAGCTGTTCCTGCGCATCGCGCCCGAGCTGTACCTGAAGCGCCTGGTGGTCGGCGGTTTCGAGAAGGTGTTCGAGGTGAACCGCAACTTCCGCAACGAAGGCATCAGCCCGCGCCACAACCCCGAATTCACGATGATGGAGTTCTATCAGGCCTATGCCGATTACCGGCATCTGATGGATTTCACCGAATACCTGCTGCGCCATTGCGCCGAACAGGCGCTGGGTACAACGAAGTTCATGTACCAGGGCCGCGAACTCGATCTCGGCCAGCCCTTCCACCGCTTGACCATCGTGCAGGCGATCCAGAAGTACAACCCGCAGTATTCCGACGCCGATCTGGCCGACGAAGCCTTCGTGAAGAAGGCGATCAACACGCACGGCGAATCGGTCAAGCCGGGCGGCCTCGGTTCGCTGCAACTGCAGCTGTTCGAAGCCTGCGCCGAGGCGCAGCTGTGGGAGCCGACCTACATCATCGATTACCCGGCCGAAGTGAGCCCGCTGGCGCGCCGCTCAGATACCCAGCCTGACATCACCGAGCGCTTCGAACTGTTCATCGTCGGCCGCGAAATCGCCAACGGTTTTTCCGAGCTGAACGACCCGGAAGACCAGGCGGCGCGCTTTCTCGACCAGGCGAAAGCCAAGGACGCCGGTGACGAGGAGGCGATGTTTTTCGACGCCGACTACATCCGCGCACTCGAGCACGGCCTGCCGCCGACCGGTGGCTGCGGCATCGGCATCGATCGTCTGGTCATGCTGCTGACCGATTCATCCAATATCCGCGATGTCATCCTGTTCCCGCAGATGCGCAGGGAATAGCTGCATGGGCTGCGGCGGTATGCGGACCCTGTGGGAGTGACCCTTGTGGGAGCGGCGGCCTCGCCGCGATCAGTGCAGCGATGTTCGAATTGCAGCGTGCGGATCGCAGCGAGGGCGGAGCGGGGGTTTCGGCGAGCACTGCTCGCCGCCCGCGGAGCCGGCTGGCCATGCAAGGCCAGCCGTGGAACGGAGCGGGGGTTTCGGCGAGCACTGCTCGCCGCCCGCGGAGCCGGCTGGCCATGCAGGGCCAGCAGTGGATCGCAGCTCCCACAGGCCGCCACCGGAACTCCGGCGCATCTGCATTCATCACATGTGCCGCTGCCGCATTCGGCAAAAAAGGTCCTGAATGTCCCGCCCGCTTGAACCGCTGCAGCCCGCCACGCTGACCTTCGACGATGAAGGCACGCCGCGCTCGTCGCTGTTCGACGACCGCTATCACTCCTGCGAAGGGCCGCTGGCCCAGGCACAGTTCGTGTTCCTGGGCGGCAACGGTCTTCCGGAGCGCTGGGCAGGACGCGAACGCTTCGTCGTGCTGGAGACGGGATTCGGCCTCGGGCTCAATTTTCTCGCCACCTGGCGCGCCTGGCGCGACGACCCGTCACGCTGCACCCGGCTGCACTTCGTATCGATCGAGAAGCATCCGGTCGCCCAGTACGATCTCGCGACCTACTACCAGCGCGCGCTGCCGCAGGACATGAGCGACATGGCGCAGCGCCTGGTCGAACGCTGGCCGCTGGCGGTGGCAGGCGTGCATCGCATCGAGTTCGACGGCGGACGCGTCGTGCTGACGCTGGCTTTCGGCGAGGCCGACGCACTGCTGCCGCAACTTGCGCTGCGTGCCAACGCCCTGTATCTCGACGGTTTTTCGCCGGCGCGCAACCCGGACATGTGGTCCGAGCGCATCTGTCGGCACCTGAAGCGTTTGAGCGCGGACGACGTGACGCTGGCGACCTGGACCGTATCGGCGGCGCTGCGGCGGGCGCTGGCCGAGCACAGTTTCGTCACCGAAAAGCGGCTCGGACTGAAGCCCAAGCGGGACATGCTGACCGGCGCGCTGCATCCGCAGGCGCAGGCGGCCGCGCTGCGCCACCGACCGCAAGCCGGCACGCCCCGGCGCGTGGCGGTGATCGGCGCCGGGCTGGCCGGCTGCGCGCTGGCCGAGCGGCTGGCAGCGCGCGGCATCGAAGTGGTGCTGATCGAGCGCCACGCCGAACCGGCGCAGGAGGCCTCGGGCAATTCGGCCGGCGTGCTGCGACCCATGGTGGCGCGCGACGACAGCTTCGCCGCGCGCTTTTCGCGTGCCGCCTTCCTGCATGCGTCCAACCATCTGCGGCGGCTCGACGGCGAGGGGCGCCCGCTGAAATGGGGCCCGACCGGCGTCATGCAGATCGCGCAGGATGCCGAACAGGAACAGATGCAGCACGCGCTGTGGGCGTCGCACGCCCTTCCGGATGCGCTCGTCCGTCACCTGTCCGACTGGGAAATGACGCGGCGCGTCGGCTACACGGTTCCGCGCGGCGGCTGGTGGTTTCCGCGCGGCGCGTGGGTCAATCCGCCCAGCCTGTGCGAAGCCAATCTGGAACGCGCCGGCGACGCGCTGACCCGGCTGTTTTCGAGCGAGGCCATCGGTCTTGCACACGACGGTGCCACCTGGCAGGTCAGCGCCGGCGATCGCACGCTGGTCAGCGCCGACGCGGTGGTGCTGGCCAATGCGTCGGACGCGGCTGCGCTGTCGCCGCTGGCGCTGCCGCTGATCCGCATCCGCGGCCAGGTCACCCGCCTGCCGCGCGCGCTGCTGCCGCAGCTGCATGTCACGTTGTGCTGCGACGGTTATCTGTGCCCGACACCGGATGGCGACCTGAACCTGGGCGCCAGCTTCGACGTCGGCGACGAAGACGTCAGCGTGCGCGGCGACAGCCATGCCGGCAATCTGGCACGGCTAGAGCGGCTGCTGCCGGACACGGTGCTGATGCCCGACGTGCGCAAGCTCACCGGTCGGGTCGCTTTCCGCACCGCCACGCCCGACCGCATGCCGCTGATCGGCGCCCTGCCCGGCCAGCCCGGTCTGTACGCCTTCACCGGGCTGGGTTCGCGCGGACTGGTGTGGTCGCCACTGGGCGCCGAAGTTCTCACGGCTCGACTGTGCGGCGACCCGATGCCTGTCGAGAATGAACTCGCATCCGCAATCGCACCCGCACGGTTCTTCGCTCCGGGGTGATCTGGATCAACCTTTCATGTGGGCCGGAAAGGTTTTCTGCAGATTGCTTCGTGCGAGCCGTAATTCACACAGCGGCAAAAAATGTGCGGAGCAACGACACGGAGAGTCAGCATCCGGGGTTCCGGCACAGCCGAGGTTCACACTAAGGAGAGAAGTCGTGAAGATAAATATGCCGGTCAGTCAGAAAGAAGTTTTCCTTGAACCCGGAAAGCCGATCGTCACCAAGACCGATCTGAAGGGCCGCATCACCTACGCCAATGAATCATTTGTCGCCATCAGCGGCTTCACCCGGGAAGAGCTGATCGGCGAGAGCCACAATGTGGTGCGTCATCCTGACATGCCGCCGGAAGCGTTCGAGGATATGTGGGCCACGGTCAAGGCCGGCCAGCCATGGCGCGGCCTGGTGAAGAACCGCGCAAGGAATGGCGATCACTACTGGGTCGAGGCTTTCGTCACGCCGATGACGCTGGACGGCCGTACCGTCGGCTACCAGTCGGTGCGCAACATTCCGAAGCGCGAAGAGGTGGCCAGCGCGGAAGCGCTGTACCGCGCGGTGCGCGAAAAGAGCGCGAAATTCCCGACCACCCCCCGTCACAAGGAAAAGCTCGGTCTCGCCGCCCGCATCTGGCTCAGCGCCGGCATCAGCAGTCTGCTGGCTATCGGTGGCGCTGCACTGGGCGGCCTGTGGGGCATGCTGATGGCGGCGCTTGCGGCGGTGACCGCACTGGGCGGCGCGTGGTATCTGAGCAGTGGCGTCGTGTCACGGCTGAACACCTTGCAGGCGACCATCGTTGCACTCGACGAAGGCAAGCTGGCAACCCGGATCGATGCACCGAAAGGACCGTTGCGCGAACTGTTCGTCGGCATGGAAGTGATGCGCATCCATCTGCGCGCGATGTTCGCCGACGTGCTGATCAGCGCACGCGAGGTCGATGAACGGTCGCAGGAACTCGACAACGCGATGCGCGCACTCGTCACCTCGACCGGCGCCCAGGGCGAAAACGTCATGCAGGTCGCCGCGGCGATGGAAGAAATGAGCGTGTCGATCAACGAGGTGTCGAGCAATACCGACCGCAGCCTCGAAGCCGTGCGGCGTACCGAAGCCAGCGCCCACGACGCCATGCAGACGATGGAGGCGGGCATTGCCAGCAGCCATCGCGTCGTCGGCGTGGTGACCCAGTCGCAGACGCGCATTTCCGAAGTGAATGCCTCGGTCGAGAAGATCAGCGCCGTGTCGCAGGTGATCAACGACATTGCCGAACAGACCAATCTGCTGGCGCTCAATGCCGCGATCGAGGCGGCACGCGCCGGCGAACAGGGCCGCGGCTTTGCGGTGGTCGCCGACGAGGTGCGCAAACTGGCTGAACGCACGCGTACCAGCACCAAGGACATCGCACTGGCCGTGACCGACATCATCCAGCTGGCCAGTTCCGCCGTCGACACCATGAGCGCGACGGCCGGTGAGGTCGCCCGCTCGACCGGCGACATCGAAGCCAGCAGCACCGGCCTGCAGGCCATCTGGGACGCCAGCCGCGAAGCGGCCAATTACTCGGAAGAAATCACGCAGATGCTGCGCCAGCAGTCGCTCGCGTCGCACGAGGTGGCATCCAGCATGGAGCGCATTTCGGGTTCTGTCGAACAGACCACCGCCAGCGTGCAGTCGGTCGGCGATGCCGCAAGCAGGCTGCATTTGACGTCGAAGGAATTGCGCGAACTGGTGAAACACCTGGAACAGGCGCTGCACTGATGGCACCCCACTGAGTCGACGTGCCGGCCCCGAAACGGTCGCGCACCTTCCGGCATTCACCCCCAAGGCGACCGTCCCGCACAACGTAGGGCGGTCGCTTTCTTGATCCTGAAAACCTCGGTCGATCGGCATTGCGTGCAGAGTTGCAGGGTGTCCGGCAAGGCGAGAGGACCGCACTGCCGGTAGGTTGGGGTGAGCGCAGCGATGCCCAACGACACCCCAAAAAGAAGGCACCGTGCGGGCGCAACAGACGATGTTGGGCATCGCTGCGCTCACCCCAACCTACGAAGCCCCGCCACCACACCGCAGGTCGGGACGGACGAACCCACTGAGGTTTTCAGGTTCATTCGTGGGGCCGGCGTTCCGCGTCGCGCCGCTCACGCACGGATCGACGTCTGCGCACCGGTCAGCCCCTGCAGCACATCGGCCACGCCCCGCGTGTGTCCGGCCACGGTCGCGGTTCCGGTGCTGTAGGACTCTATCGTTTCCAGCACTCCGGTCAGGCTCGACACCGCCTTCGACTGGTTTTCGATCATCTGCGCCACCCGCACGATCTCGAGCGCCAGCGCGGAAATGTCCTTGCCGATGTCGCCCGCGCTGTTGCGCGACTTCTCGGCCAGCATGCGCACCTCGTCGGCCACCACCGCGAAGCCGCGGCCGGCTTCGCCGGCTCGTGCCGCCTCGATCGCCGCGTTGAGCGCCAGCAGGTTGGTCTGGTCGGCGATCTGCTGGATCATTTCGACCACGCGCTGGATGCGCTCGCTGGCCTGCGACAGGTCGCGCGCGCTGCTGCCGACTTCGCTCGCCTGTCCGGCCAGGGTGTCCACCGTTTCCACCGCCTGCCTGATCACCCCCTGCTGATCCGACAGCCGGGTGGTCAGATCGCCGACCGACGCATACAGATCGGTCGAACAGGATTCGAGCTGCCGGGCCGTTGCGTCGCGTGTCTGTTCGGCGGCGAGCATGATTTCGCCCAGTTGGTTGAGGTCGCGCACCACCGGCACCATGCTGACATCGACATTTGCCGGATCGAGCCGGCTGCCGAAGTTGCCGGAACGGTAGTCGGAAATCTGCTGCACCATCACGCGCGACATGCCGGCCAGCTTGGCGTTGTGCCGGCGCAGGAAGAAGGCCTTGAACTCGCCGTAGTGGGAGACGAAGTTGTCCACGTATTCGTCGCGGAAGGTGTCGGCCGGCTGCGTGCGGAAGAAGAACACGGCGGTCAGCGTCTGGTTCAGGTTCAGGCCGAGGATTTCGCCGAAGGTCGAAAAGCCGGCGATGTTGCCGCCGCCGAAGATTCGCGCCAGCCCTGCCAGCTCTGCGCTGTTGTAGAGGCGGCGCAGCACGCAGTCGTTGAACATGCCGGCCAGCGGTTCGCCCGGCTTGTTCGCCATGAAGGCGCGGTAATCGCGTTCGGTCGTGCTGGCGAAGGGGGTGCGGCGCACCAGCACCAGTTCTTCGCCAGGCGCCACGTCGCAATAGAAATCGACACGGTCATTGTCGAAATCGAGCCGTGCCACCGAGCGCACGAACAGCTCGTTATTGACCCGGATGGCGAACGAATGGCTGTCGAGCCTGGCCGACAGCAGTTGGCGGTCGCAGCCGAAGGTCTTGCACAGCGCCTCGATCAGAGACACCACGCGCCCTTCGTCATTGATCACCAGGTTGACCTGGCGGCGCTCGACCGAGGCACTGAAGATCTGGAAGCGGGTGCCGGCCGGCTCGAAATTCTGGCTCTTGAACACGCCGAACCGCACTTGCGGCGCCATCTTCAGGAAAGCGACCAGCACATGGTTGTTGAGCCGGCGCGAGCCGTCGTGCAGCCAGGTATCGCGGAAATCCAGTTTGCCGCCGGCCGAGCCGCCGACGAACAGGCAGGGAAAGCGCCCGGACTCGTACAGCGCCTCCATGAAGAAGGATTCGGAATTCGACAGTCCGTCGAACAGCACGTAGGCGAAGGTGTCGCGGTGGTCGATGTCGAGATCGACCTGCGTGGCCTGGATGCTGCGCACCAGACGATCGATGCGCTCGCGGTAATCCATCACCTGAACGCTCCTTCGAAGGTCTTCGCTGGACAGCGGAATGGCGACCACCCGCGCTTCGCCGATCACGCTGCGATCGAAGCACTGCAGCACGACACGGTCTCGACCATCGGTCGCATCGCAGTAGAGCGATCCGTTGCCCGTGCTGCACAGTTCGCCCGCCGTCGTGCTCAAGGTCAGCGCGACGCCCGGGAAACGCGCGCGCACGCTGCGCGCCACCTGCTCGATATCGACATCGGGCGCCACGTAACCGCTGATGAAGGATGGCGAACCGACGACCGCGGCAAGCCGGGACTCAAGCTCCGCGACCCGAGTCTGCATGGTGTTGACGCCGCCCTGCCCGGCAACTGACCTGCGTCCGAAAAGCTTCATTTTCTGTCTCCCTGTAAGTCCCGGTACGAGGCGCTGTTGCCAGGTACGAAGCGGACTTACGGGAGGACGTCAGCGCACTTTAGAGCGCGCGGAGGAAACATTTGCCCCGTTGTCCAGAATCTGGACATCCTGTTTTTTCTTTAAACACATGGACTTGCATAGGACACTTTATCCGCCTTCAGCCTTGGGGGCTGGACCACCGCCCTGCAACACCCGGTCGGCCAGCGCATTGGCACTGTCGAAGGCGTCCTCGACCCGTTCACCGAGGCAACCGTCGGACGCATAGCCTAACTTGCTGTCCGCGTCCCACACGCATTCACGTCCCAACGCCTCCACCACCCTTGCAAAACGCCATCGATGCGCACGGCACAGTGATGGTGCCGTGGTCGCCCCGACCGCCGACAGGAAGGCTTCGAGCAGCAGTGGCTGGATCTGCTCGACGGTCAGTTCAAGGTGCTGTTGCGACCATGTCGGAGCCGCGTGGATCACCCAGCAGTCGGGCGCACCGTCGCGCTGGGGTTTGCTGCTGTCGCGCGCCGCCCAGCCGAGCACGCCACCCGCTGCCGGGCGCAGGCAATCGGCCGCATCGAGTCGCGTGTCGAACGAAAGCATCAGGGCCCAGCACGGTGCATACCGAATGCATGGCATTGCGTCGGCAAAGGCTGCGACGTCGACGTCTGTACAACGCCCGAACAGCACCGCGGCCTGCGGTGCGGGCAGCGTCACCAGCACTGCATCGAAGCACGCCGGCAGGCGGCCTTGCGCGGTTTCCAGCCACCAGCCAAGATGATCGCGACCGAAGCCGGTGATCGCGGTTTCCATATGCACCTCGGCGCCCCACAACATGCGAGGCGCAATGGCATTCATGCCGGGCACGCCGACCCAGCGCGGAGATGTGTCCAGGCCGACCGGCGCCCACGCAGCCGCGACGCCGGCTCGCCGCCAGTCGGCAAGCTGCGCCGCCATGGCCTCGCCGCGCACCGTCATGTACTGCACACCGTGGTCGAACTGAAGCCGGTCGGCACGCCGCGTTGCCATGCGTCCGCCGGCTGCGCGTCCCTTGTCGAACACCTGCACGTTCAGGCCGGCGTCGACCAGCCGGCGCGCCAGCGTGCAACCGGCCATGCCGGCGCCCACCACTGCAATGTCACGCACTTTTGCAATCTCCCGTTCCTGTGATATCCGGTCTTTCTCTGGTGTCGACATCGAATCGTGACCGGCGTTTGCGGCGCACCGGCACCGGACGCGAAAGGCGATGCGCCGATCCTGCCGGCCTTCACCGAAGGCGGTGCGCACACGCTCTGTGCTAGGGTGCGATTGAAACAGAATAAGTGCGACGGCGAGTGATGACTGCCGCGCACGCACACGCGCTCTGCCCATGCCCCGCCAACTGCTCGCCCACTACCCGCAAACCGAGACGCGCTACGACGAACTGCTGTCCGGACCGTGGGCCCTTCGTCCGCACTGGCGCAGCCTGTTCGACACACTCGTGCGCGCCCGTCCGGAACAGATGCAGGAACGGCTCAGCTCCATGCGCCGGCAGATCCGCGAGAACGGCGTCACGTACAACGTGTATGCCGACCCGCGCGGCGTCGAACGGCCGTGGGAGCTTGACGCCCTGCCGCTGATCATCCCGCCGGACGAGTGGGAGCAGATATCCGGCGCCATCGCGCAGCGCGCCGAATTGCTGAACCGCATCCTGCTCGACGTGTACGGTCCGCAGCAGATGCTGGAAGAAGGGCTGCTGCCGCCGGCGCTGATCTACGGCCACTCGGGATTCCTGCGGCCGTGTCACGGCATGGCGGTGCCGGGTAACATCCACCTGCACCTGTACGCCGCCGATCTGGCGCGCTCGCCGGATGGCCGCTGGTGGGTGCTGAACGACCGCACGCAGGCGCCGTCGGGCGCCGGCTATTCGCTGGAAAACCGCCTCGTCATTTCACGCATCTTTTCGGAACAGTTCCGCGACCTGCGCGTCGAGCACCTGGCGAGCTTCTTCGCCACGCTGCGCGACACGCTGGCACAGCACGCGCCGCAGAGCGATGGTCCGCCGCTGATCGTGCTGCTGACGCCGGGGCCGTACAACGAAACCTATTTCGAGCACGCCTACCTGGCGCGCTACCTGGGTTTTCCGCTGGTCGAGGGCTCCGACCTGATGGTGCGCGACGGCTGCGTCTGGCTGAAGAACCTGTCCGGCCTGCGTCGGGTGCACGTGATCCTGCGACGGCTCGACGATGACTTCTGCGACCCGCTGGAGCTTGATGGCGAATCGGCGATCGGCGTACCGGGTCTGGTCGAAGCGGCCCGTCAGGGCAATGTGCTGATTGCCAATTCGCTCGGCTCCAACCTGCTCGAATCGGGCGCCCTGCTCGGTTTTCTGCCACGTCTGTGCCGGCGCCTGCTGGGCGAGGAGCTGGCCATGCCGTCGCTCGCCACCTGGTGGTGCGGTGAGGAAGCGGCGCTCGAGGACGCGATCGAAAAGCTGGACAAGCTGGTGATCAAGCCCGCCTTTCCGCAGTTGCGCATCCAGTCGGTTTTCGGCCAGGATCTGGACAAGCGCGAACGCGCCGCGCTGATCGCCCGCATGCGCGCGCGACCGCACCACTACGTTGCGCAGGAGCTGGTGCAGCTGTCGCAGGCCCCGGTCTGGGACACCCAGCATCCGCGCCGGCTCGCCGCACGTGCGGTCGGTCTGCGCGTGTTTGCCTGTGCGTCGCCGGACGGCTACGTCGTGATGCCGGGCGGCCTGACCCGCGTCGCCTCGGAACGCGACGCACGCGTGATCGCGATGCAGCGCGGCGGGTCGAGCAAGGACACCTGGGTGCTGACCCACGGCACGGTGAATACCTTCAGCCTGCTGCGCCGGTCGGTCGGTCCGTCGGAGCTGGTGCGTGCGGGCACCAAGCTGTCCAGTCGCGTGGTCGAGAATCTGTTCTGGTTCGGCCGCTACTGCGAACGCTGCGACAACACGGCGCGCCTGTTGCGCGCACTGATTGCACAGCACATCGAACATGGCGACATCGCGGACCATGCGCTGACCCGGCTGTGCCAGCAGATGGGCATCCTGCCGAAAGAACTCGAAGACGCGTCGATCGGCGAGCTCGAGGCGGCGCTGCGCGCGGCAGCACTCGATGCCGCGCAGCCCGGATCGCTGGCATCCGGCCTGCATCAGCTGTCGAATGTGGCCTTCAGCCTGCGCGAACGGCTGTCGATCGACAACTGGCGCATCATCAGCCGGCTGGCCGATGACCTGACCGACGTACCGACCGAACTGGGCGAAGTGCTCGAGCGACTGGACCGCAGCGTGCTGGCGATGATGACGTTGTCCGGCTTTGCGCTCGACGGGATGACGCGCGACCAGGGCTGGCGCTTCCTGTCGGTCGGCCGGCGCATCGAACGTCTGCAGTTCATGAGCCGGGTGCTGCGCGAGGCGCTTGCCGATGGCGGAGACACGCCCGACTGGTTGCTCGAACTGGCCGACAGCACGATCACCTATCGCTCGCGCTACATGACGCGGCCGCAGTGGCTGCCGGTCATCGACCTGCTGGTCGCCGACGAAACCAATCCGCGTTCCATCGCCTATCAGGCACTCGGGCTGACCGACTATCTGGCGCGCCTGGCCGCGCATTTCGGCACCATCGAATCGGCGGCGCTGTCGGATGCCGTGGCCGACATGCTCGCGCTGCGTGCCGACACCGATTTCCGCGCCGGCTCGCCACGCCTGCTCGCGGTCCTCGAAGCGCTGGGTACGGCGGCCTACACCCTGTCGGAACAGCTCGGGCGCCGCTTCTTCAGCCACGCGGCGACGCCGTGGCCGGGCAGCAACAGCTGATCATGGCGCGCCTCCGCTACAACGTGCTGCACGAAACGCGCTACGCCTACGCGCGTCCGGTGTCGCTGTCGCGCCAGATGCTGCATCTGACGCCGCGCGAGACACCACGCCAGATCACGCTCGAGCACGCCGTCGACATTGATCCGGTGCCCACCGAGAGGCGCGCCCGGCGGGACTACTTCGGCAATCTGGTGGACAGTTTCACGGTCAGCGCCGCACACGACGAACTGGTCGTGGTGGCCGATTCAACCGTCGAAGTGACCGGTCGCGAAGCGGCCGACAGTCCGGCGTCACCTTCGTGGGAACGAGTGCGGGATCGCCTGCATCAGGTCGGTCCGGCACCGCTGCTCGAACCTTGCCAGTTCCTGTATGCCAGCCCGCACATCGAACCTCTGGCCGTCCTCGCCCGCTATGGGAGGCTCGATTTTCATCGGGGCCGGCCGCTGTTCGAGGCGGCCAGCGCGCTGATGCAACGGATTCACCGCGACTTCGAATTCGATCCGGAAGCGACGACGGTCAGCACGCCGCTGGAAACGCTGCTGAAGGAAAGGCGCGGCGTGTGTCAGGACTTTGCGCATTTCATGATCGGTTGCCTGCGCGCACTCGGTCTGCCGGCGCGCTATGTCAGCGGCTATCTGCTGACCCGCCCGCCACCGGGCAAGCCGCGGCTCATCGGTGCCGACGCATCGCACGCCTGGGTGTCCGTGTTCTGTCCGGGCACCGGCTGGATCGACTTCGACCCGACCAACTGCGTGCAGCCTGACGATCAGCACATCACCGTCGGCTGGGGTCGTGACTTCAGCGACGTCACACCGATGCGCGGTGTCATCCTCGGCGGTGGCGAGCACACCATCGAGGTGTGCGTCACCGTCACGCCCGAGGCACCGGCCGATCGGACAACCAGTGCTCGAGCGCTTGAACCGGAATGAATTCCCATCCATAATGCTGGTTTTTCCTCCTTGGGCACCGTCTGCATTGGCCGAACATGGCGCAGCCGACCCGGGGTTCGATGTCCAGCAGTTGCGGCCGACCGGCGGCACTGCATCAGTGAAAGTACAGGCATGAAACAAGATATCCACCCGAATTACGTTGCCGTTGCCGTCACCTGCTCGTGCGGCAATACCTTCGAAACGCGCTCGACGCTCGGCAAGCCGCTGCACGTTGAAGTGTGTTCGCAGTGCCACCCGTTCTACACCGGCAAGCAGAAGATCATCGACACCGCAGGTCGCGTCGAGCGCTTCCGCCAGAAATACGCCAACGTGCCGCGCAGCTGATCAGGCCGCACGTATGCTGAAAGGCAGCCAATGGCTGCCTTTTTTCATTTCCGGGTGCGCTTTTCGAGCAGGCCTCCCGATCCGCACGCCGGATCCAGTCAAGCGCCCGCACACCGCATGGTGGCAAACACGGCCGGCCCGACTGCCCCTAAAATCCGCCCGCCACCCTGACTGATCGTTCCGATGACGCTCCCGCCGTTGCTGCGCCAGACCCCGCGAAACTTCCTGATCGGTGATCCGCCGCAAACCGCCTTCGTCCTGGCTGTCGTGCTGGTCTACCTGTTCACCGGACTGTTCGGCCGCGACCCGTGGAAGGGCGACGACGCATTGCACATCGGCATCGCGCTGGCCTTCGCGCGCGAAGGCCACTGGCTGCTGCCGCGGCTGGCCGGACAGGTCTGGCTGGACAGCCCGCCGCTGTTCCACTGGGTGGCGGCCATCACCGGGCAGATCGGCAGCTGGCTCGGCTCGAGCTTCGCAGACAGCGCGCGCGTGGCCAGCGCCTTCTTCGCTGCGCTTTGGGTCTGGGGCAGCGCCGGAGCTGCACGCGAACTTTACGGGCCGCCGGCGGCACGCATCGCACCCCTTCTGGCGCTCGCCAACATCGGCGTCGTGGTGCATCTGCACGATGCGCAACCGGCCACCACCATGCTGGCAGCGCTCGGCATCGGCATGTGGGCGCTGGCGCTGGTGGCGCGCAAACCCTGGCATGGCGGTGCCGCACTGGTGCTCGCCCTTGCCATCGCCGGACTGGGTACCGGGCTGTGGCTGGCCGCCATCCTGCTGATTGCAGCAGCGGCGATGCCGCTGCTGCCCGTGTGGCGCAGTGTCGCCGGCTCCCCGTCACGCATGGTCGCGCTGCCGCTGGCGATGGCGATCGGTGCGCTGCTCGCGGCCAGTTGGGTGCTGCTGCTCGACCCGGCTCATGCAGCCCGCGTCTGGCAGCACGATGTCGACCGCCTGATTCCCGACGGCCCCCGGATCGCCGCCGATGCCGCGGAATGGATCAAGGTGCTCGCCTGGTTTGCCTGGCCGGCACTGCCGCTGGCCGGCTGGGCGCTGTGGAAGCGACGGCATCAGTGGCGGTCGCCGGTGTTCTCGCTGCCGCTGCTGCTGTTCGTGCTGCTGTTCGTGCAGGTCAGCGGCGATGGCATCGTGCGCAACCAGCGCGCACTGCCACTGCTGGCACCGCTGGTCGTTCTGGGCAGTGCGGGCCTGCCGGCCCTGCGCCGCGGCGCGGCGAACGCACTGGACTGGTTCGGCGTGATGACCTTTTCGCTGCTCGGCTTCGTCATCTGGCTGGGCTGGGTCGCCATGCTGACCGGCTGGCCTGAACGTTTCGCGCGTACCTTTTCGAAGCTCGAACCGGGTTTCGTCATGGCGCTGTCGTGGGGGCCGTTCATTCTCGCCACCATCGTGTCGCTGGCCTGGCTGTGGATGCTGTGGCGCTCCCCCAGAACGCCGACGCGCGGAGCGGTCACCTGGGGATGCGGCGTATTGCTGATATGGTTCCTGCTGAGCAGCCTGTGGTTGCCGTGGATCGACTACGGTCGCAGCTATCGCGACGTCGCCGGCCAGATCGCAAGGGCGTTGCCGGCAAACGGCGGGTGCATTGCGTTCAGCGGTCTGCAGGACAGCCACCGGGCTGCGTTCTATTATTTCGCCGGTCTGAAGCCGGTCAATGCGATGAGCAAAGCCGGCCGACAATGTGACACCCTGCTTGCGTACCATGGCCGGGGCGGCCTGCGCCCCGTGCTCGACGCAAGCTGGTCGATCGTGTGGGAAGGCCGGCGACCGGGCGACCGGCACGAGCGATTCATGCTGTACAGGCGAAGCTGAACCGACGCATTCACCGATAGAAGAGAAGAAAGCGGAACACATGAACCTGCTGATGCAGACATCCGCATGGCCTGCGCTGAGGTCCAAGGCGATCCAGCTGTCGCGCGTGCACCTGCGGAATTTCTTCGAACAGGACAGTGAGCGCTTCGCGCGCTATTCGCTGGCGCACGACGGCTGGCTGATGGATTACTCGAAGCAGCGCGTCGACGACGAAACCCTGTCGCTGCTGATGGAACTGGTGCATGCGCTCGACCTTCCGCGCGGCATCCGCGCGCTGGCCGCCGGAGACCAGGTGAATTTCACCGAGCGCCGCGCCGCGCTGCACATGGCGCTGCGCGCGCGCGACGGCGCTCACGCCGAACTGGTGCGCGACTGCCTCGGCGCGCTCGAACACTGGGTGGGTCTGATCCGTCGGCGGGAATTGCTCGGCGCAACCGGCCAGACCATCACTCACGTGATCAATCTGGGCATCGGCGGCTCGGACCTCGGTCCGCGGCTCGCGATGGAAGCACTCGAACCGCAGTGCGACGGCCCGGTGGTCAAGCTGGTGGCCAACCTCGATCCGGTGGCGCTCGACATGGCATTGCGCGAGTGCAAACCGGCGCACACCGCGTTTGTGCTGTCGTCGAAAAGCTTCACCACGCAGGAAACGCTGGCCAACGCGAAGGTTGCAATGAAGTGGCTGGCCGACGGGCTCGGGAGCGCGGGGGTAGGCCAGCATCTGTTTGCCGTGACCAACCGTCCTGCGGCGGCGCAGGAACTCGGGGTACCGGCCGAACGCTGCCTGTTTCTGCCGGAATGGGTCGGCGGCCGCTACTCGGTATGGTCGTCGATCGCGCTGCCGCTGGCCTGCGCGATCGGCATGCCGGCCTTCCGCGAAATGCTTGATGGCGCGCGCTCCATGGACGAGCACTTCACCCAGGCGCCGATGAGCAGCAACCTGCCTGTCATGATGGGCCTGATCGATTTCTGGAACGCCAGCGGAATGGGGCTGGAAACACTTGCCGTGCTGCCCTACAGCCATCTGCTGCGCAGCCTGCCGACCTACCTGCAGCAACTGGAGATGGAAAGCAATGGCAAGCGTTGCACATCGACCGGGGAGCTGAGCCGGGCGCCGAGTGCGCCGATCGTGTGGGGTGGCTCGGGCATAGTCGGTCAGCACGCCTATCACCAGCAGTTCTATCAGGGCACGCGCATGATGCCCATGCACTTCATCGTGCCGCGCCACGCACCCGACGAGCGTACCCGCATGGTGCAGCTGAACGCGCTCGCGCAAAGTGCAGCACTGATGCGCGGCAAGACGCGCGACGAGGCGCTTGATGAACTGCGGCGCAGCGGGCTGTCGGAGCAGGAAGCCACCCGGCTGTCACCGCATGTCGCCTGCCCGGGCAACCAACCCAGCACCACACTGCTGATGCCGCCATTCAACCCGCGCACGCTCGGCCAGCTGCTTGCGATGTATGAACACAAGGTGTTCGTGCAGGGCTGGCTGCTGGGCATCAACAGCTTCGATCAGTACGGCGTGGAGTACGGCAAGCAGATGGCGCGCGCCCTTGCCGGCGGCAACCTCCCGGCGGATGCCGACGCATCCACCCGCGGTCTGCATGCCGCGCTCGGCAAGTCGGGCTGAGATTTCACGACGGCCGGTTTGTCCGCGGAATATCCTTACGGCGCGAGCCTGACGCGCGACCACGCCATTCCAGGCTGGCTGCGCCGGTACAGCAGGCGGTCATGCAGACGATCCGACCGGCCCTGCCAGAACTCGATCGCATCGGGCTGCAGGCGGTAACCACCCCAGTTCTCAGGGCGCGGCGGCGCCGCACCGAACTTTGCCTCGAACTGCCGGACCCGCTCGGCCAGCGACTCGCGACTGGGTATCTCGCGGCTCTGTGGTGACGCCCATGCGCCGAGCCGGTTGCCGAGCGGGCGCAGCGAGAAGTAGGCGTCCGATTCCTCCGCGCTGACCCGGCTCACCGTGCCTTCGATACGGATCTGCCGCTCCAGCGCCGCCCAGAACAGCAGCAGGCTGGCGTGCGGATTACCGGCAAGCTCATCGCCCTTGCGACTGTCGTAGTTCGTGAAGAAGACGAAGCCGTCGTCGCCATAGCCGCGCAGCAGCACGATGCGGGCACTCGGGCGACCGTCGGCCCCGACAGTGGCCAGCGTCATCGCATTCGGATCGCGCTCGACCACGCGACCGGCGTCTTCGAACCAGCTGCGGAACTGCACGATCGGATCATCGGATGCGGCCGTCTCGTCAAGACTGTCGAGGGTGTAGTCGATGCGGTGCTGGGTCGGATCCATCAAAGTCTCCTTCATTCGGGTGCGGGAATGCGTTCGAGCCCGGCGACCTTTGCGCCAGCAGTCAGCTTGCGTGACGCAAACCAGCCCGCATTGGTTTCCAGCGCGTAGCGCGCCGGCCGGGTCGCGCAGTGCGATGTTTCGTCGTGCGGCGTCATGTCGGCGATATTGATGACCACGCCCTGCGCGTCGATGAAGGCGACGCTGAGCGGAATCAGCGTGTTGCGCATCCACATGCAGTGCGTCTGCACCTGCGGGAACACGAACAGCATGCCCGCATCGGCCGGCATTTCGGTGCGGTGCATCAGACCAGTCATGCGCGCCGACTGCGTGCGCGCGACTTCAACCTTTACACGATACATGCCGACCGCCAGATCCACTGCAGGCGGCGCGGCCTGGGTGCCGGCGCTCAGTGCAATCCACAGCAGGCAGAACAGTCTTCGGATCATGGCAGGCGGTCAGGTGGCATGGATGGTGACGGAATCGATGCGGTGAGTATTGATCGACATCAGTCTGCGCTTGATCGCACGGGCTTGCGCAGGGCGGACGGTACAGGGCTGTCGTGCTCCGCTTCCTGCCATTGACCCGGTTGCAGGCCGCCAAGTTGCCACGGACCGATGGCGATACGGATCAGACGCAGCGTCGGATGGCCGATCGCGGCCGTCATCCGGCGAACCTGGCGGTTGCGCCCCTCGCTGATGTCGAGTTCGAGCCAGCAGGTGGGCACCGCTACACGGTGGCGCACCGGCGGGTCGCGCGGCCACAAACCGGCCGGTTCGTCGATGCGGCGCACCGCGCACGGGCGCGTCGGACCGTCCTTCAGCGTCACGCCGGCACGCAGGCGATCCAGCGCAGCCTCGTCCGGCACCCGTTCGACCTGCACCCGGTAGCGCTTGACCATCTTGTGCTTCGGATCGGTGATGCGATGCTGTAGCGCGCCGTCGTCGGTCAGCAGCAGCAGGCCTTCGCTGTCGGTGTCCAGCCGTCCGGCCGGATAGACGCCCGGTACGGCAACCCAGTCGGCCAGCGTCGGGTGCAGACCGTCGGCGGAAAACTGGCAGATCACGCCGAACGGCTTGTTCAGCAGCAGCAGACGGCTCACGCAGGCACGCCGGACGGCACATCGGCATGTCCGAAACGGCGCGAGAAACGCAGCTGCTCCGGATACGGAAAGAAATCCTGTATGTGACCTTCGCGGATGCGCTGCTGCGTTTCCTGCCAGAACTTCACGTCGAGCAGGTCGCGGTGATACTTCAGGAAAGCGGCGCGCACCTTGGGCGTCGACAGCAGGAAGGTGGCGAACTCTTCGGGAAAGATGTCGTTGCGCGCCACCGAATACCAGACCTCGCCCGACATTTCATGCTCGAAGCTGGGCGGCGGCGGTATGCGGCGGAAGTTGCAGTCGGTCAGGAATTCGATTTCGTCGTAGTCGTAGAACACGACCCGCCCGTAACGCGTGACGCCGAAGTTCTTCCACAGCAGGTCGCCCGGGAAGATGTTGGCGACCGCCAGTTCGCGGATTGCATTGCCGTACTCGTACACCGCATGATCGATCTGTTCCTCGCTGGCCGTTTCGAGGTAGATGTTCAGCGGAATCATGCGCCGCTCGATGTAGCAGTGGCGGATCACCAGCGTGTCGCCGTCGCGTTCGATCATCGACGGCGCCAGCTCTTCGAGCTGCTCCAGCAACTCGGGCGTGAAGCGATGCGCCGGCAGCGCGATGTCGGAAAACTCGATCGTGTCAGCCATGCGGCCGACGCGGTCCACCTGCTTCACCATCAGGAACTTGCGCTTCACCGTTGCCCGGTCGGTGTCCTTCGAGCTGCCGAACTTGTCCTTGATGATCTTGAATACGTAAGGGTAGGACGGAAGCATGAACACCAGCATGACCAGTCCGCGGATACCGGGTGCCTCGACGAAGTTGTCGTTCGAGTGGCGCAGGTGATTGATCAGGTCGCGGAAGAACATCGTCTTCCCCTGCTTGCCCAGCCCGAGCATCGTGTAGATCTCGGAGCGCGGCTTCTTCGGCATCAGCGCGCGCAGGAAATGCACGTTGGCCGACGGCACCTGCATGTCGGCCATGAAGTAGGCACGCGACAGCGAGAACATGACGCTGACCCGCCAGGGTTCGAGCAGGATGGCGTCGAGAAACAGCCCGCCCTTGCGGTCATGCAGCACCGACACCATGAACGGATACTCCTGGTGGCCGTTGATCGCCTTGCCGATCACATAGGCCGCCTTGTTGCGGTAGAAGGCCGAACTGAGCACCTGCAACTGGAAGTTGGCTTCCCGTTGCGGCCATTCGCCGCCCAGATGCGACTGCACGGCGCGCATCACGTAATCGACGTCGCGGTCGAGGTCGGTGAAGGGCCGCTTCCAGCCGAAGTCGCAGAAGATGGTTTTCATCGCCACCCGCAGGCCTGACTGGTTCGGGTAGTAACTGCGCCAGGTCGGCGGCGAGCTTTCGATCAGTTCGGTCGAAATGGCCGGCCGGACGAAGATGAAGTCGTTGTGGAAATACTGTCGGTGCAGGATTTTGGTCGTGACCGAATTGAAGAAGGTTTCGGCCAGTTCGGGCTGCTGGTGATTCACGAGCAGCCCGATGTACAGCAGCTTGGCCTGCTGCCAGGTGTTGTCGTCCAGCGAATCGGCATGAAACTCGTTATGCAGCCGATCGACGCACTCGCGCACACGGTCGTCGTAATACTGGATGCGCTCGCGGATGCAGCGGTGCTGACCCTGCCAGTCCGCCTGTTCGAAGCGCTCCTTGGCATTGCCGCTGACCATGCGGAAAAGGCGATAGTGCTTGTCGAAGCCGTCGATCAGCGCCTGCGCAATGGCCTGGGCGACCCGGTTCTGGCCTGCCGGAAGATTCATGTGCTGTCCGCCCTGTCTGTGAAGGTCTGGATTCTATTGCGGGAGGCCGCCTGACGGGCACCCGCGCCGCACAATCGCGCCCGGCAGTCGCAGCAGGTGTCGCATCAAATCGCGATTGGGGGATAATCGCGCTGGCCCGCTGGCGGCAACCCCGCCGCAGGGACTATAACCAGACAACACACCAAGGAGCTGGATGGCATGAGTACAACTCACATCAAGATTCCCGCCGAGGGGACAAAGATCGTCGCGGGCAAACCGGTCCCGGACAACCCCATCATCCCGTTCATCGAAGGCGACGGCATCGGCGTGGACATCACGCCGGTCATGAAGGACGTCGTGGATGCAGCGGTGGCGAAGGCCTACGGCGGCAAGCGCAAGATCACCTGGATGGAGGTGTATGCAGGCGAGAAGGCCACCCGGATGTACGGCCCTGACGTATGGCTGCCCGAAGACACGCTGGCAGCGCTGAAGGAATACGTGGTGTCGATCAAGGGCCCGATGACGACGCCGGTCGGTGGCGGCATCCGCTCGCTGAACGTTGCGCTGCGTCAGGAGCTTGACCTCTACGTCTGCCTGCGCCCGGTGTGCTACTTCCAGGGCGTGCCGAGCCCGGTCAAGCACCCGGAGCAGATCAACATGGTGATCTTCCGCGAAAATACTGAAGACATCTATGCCGGCATCGAGTGGCAGGCCGAGTCGGACGGGGCGCGTAAGGTGATCAAGTTCCTGCGCGACGAAATGGGCGTCAAGAAGATCCGCTTCCCGGAAACATCGGCCATCGGCATCAAGCCGGTGTCGCGCGAGGGCTCGGAACGCCTGATCCGCAAGGCGTTGCAGTACGCGGTGGACAACGATCGCAAGTCAGTCACCTTCGTGCACAAGGGCAACATCATGAAGTTCACGGAAGGCGGCTTCCGCGACTTCGGCTATGGGCTGGCGCAGAACGAGTTCGGTGCCGAGCCGATCGATGGCGGCCCGTGGTGCAAGTTCAAGAACCCGAAGACCGGTCGCGACATCATCGTCAAGGATGCGATCGCCGACGCCTTCCTGCAGCAGATCCTGCTGCGCCCGGCCGATTACGACGTGATCGCGACGCTGAATCTGAACGGCGACTACATTTCCGACGCGCTGGCAGCACAGGTCGGCGGCATCGGCATTGCGCCGGGCGCCAACATTTCGGATCAGTACGCCGTGTTCGAAGCCACGCACGGCACGGCTCCGAAGTACGCGGGTCTGGACAAGGTGAATCCGGGTTCGCTGATCCTGTCCGCAGAGATGATGCTGCGCCACATGGGCTGGCTCGAAGCGGCTGATCTGATCATCTCTTCAATGGAGCGCGCCATCGGCGACCGGCAGGTGACTTACGACTTTGCCCGTCTGATGGACGGCGCAAACGAAGTGTCCTGCTCGGAATTCGGCCGTGCAATGATCGCGCGCATGTAATCCGGCACATACCGCGCGCCCGAAACGAAGCATCGGGTGCGCGGCAGTACAAAACAAAAAACCCGGTCCTGGACCGGGTTTTTTGTTTTGTACTGCCTGTCGGGCGATCAAGCCGCCTGGATGTTCGCCGCCTGTTTGCCTTTCGGGCCTTGCGTCACTTCAAAACTCACTTTCTGACCTTCCTTGAGCGTCTTGAAGCCTCCCATCTGAATCGCGGAAAAATGCGCGAACAGATCTTCGCTGCCGTCGTCGGGCGTGATGAAGCCGTAACCTTTGGAATCGTTGAACCACTTCACAGTGCCAGTTGCCATTGCTGTCTTCCTCTCCGCTGCTCGAATGACCCGAAATCCCCGTTGTGTGTGCACTTCAAGTTCTGATGCTCTGACTCCGGGAACTACCGACCCTGCGGGAACTCCGCAACGGACTGAGAATCCGATCACGCAAGAGCTTGAACCAAGTACAAATCGGCATTTAGCCCAGATGTCCTGAACGGTCAAGACGTTTCCATTGTGCAGTACGGCACATCACCATGGCCACTATACGAGCCCGTTACGCGATGAAGGCCTGTCACATGTTCAGTCCGGAATGAGCGCCTGCCGGGCGGATCGGGTGGATGTCGACGGCCCGGAAAAGACCCCTGAAAGCCGTAGAATTCCCGTGTTGCAGAGCGGTTGATTGTGATTAGAATGAGGCCATGGTTACACGCAAGCAGGAAGAAACACTTCTTGAGCTTGAAAAGAACAGGGCGGAGCCCCCACCTCTCTTCAAGGTCATGGTGTTGAATGACGATTACACCCCGATGGACTTCGTGGTTGGAGTGCTCCAGAGGTTTTTTGCCATGAGCAGGGAACAGGCTACCCGCGTGATGCTCAAGGTACATACGGAGGGCGCCGGAGTTTGCGGCATTTACCCCAGGGACGTAGCAGCGTCCAAGGTCGAACAGGTGTGTACCTTTGCCCGCCAGCATCAACATCCGCTGGCGTGTGTCATGGAGGAAAATTGAAATGATCGCGCAGGAGTTGGAAGTCAGTCTTCACATGGCATTCGTCGAAGCACGGCAGAAGCGCCATGAATTCATCACGGTCGAGCACCTGCTGCTCGCGCTGCTCGACAATCCTTCAGCCGCAGAGGTGCTACGTGCGTGTGCCGTCAATATTGACGACCTGCGCAAGGAGTTGTCTGCTTTCATCAACGAGCACACGCCCGTGGTCGATGGCAGCGAAGAAATCGACACGCAGCCGACGCTAGGATTCCAGCGCGTGATCCAGCGCGCCATCCTGCACGTACAGTCGTCGGGCAAGAAGGAAGTCACCGGCGCCAACGTGCTCGTCGCGATCTTCGGCGAGAAGGATTCGCACGCGGTGTACTTCCTGCAGCGTCAGGGCGTCACGCGGCTCGATATCGTCAATTTCATTTCGCATGGCATCACCAAGTCGGCACAGCCCGCTGCCGCGAACAAACCCGAGGCCGAGCAGTCCGAGCAGGAGCCGGAAGGCAGCCAGGCAGGCGGTGCGCTCGACAGCTTCACGCAGAACCTGAACGCACAGGCGCTGATGGGCAAGATCGACCCTCTGATCGGTCGCGATGACGAACTCGAACGCGTCATTCAGACGCTGTGCCGCCGACGCAAGAACAACCCGCTGCTGGTGGGCGAAGCCGGCGTCGGCAAGACCGCCATCGCGGAGGGTCTCGCGCGCCGCATCATCGAAGGCCGAGTTCCCGACATTCTTGCCGACGCAACGATCTATGCGCTCGACATGGGTGCGCTGCTCGCCGGAACCAAGTACCGCGGCGACTTCGAACAGCGTCTGAAGTCGGTGCTGAAGCAGCTGCTCGACAACGCGAACGCGATCCTGTTCATCGACGAGATCCACACGCTGATCGGTGCAGGCGCAGCCTCCGGCGGTACGCTTGATGCGTCCAACCTGTTGAAGCCGGCACTGTCTTCCGGGCAGCTGAAGTGCATCGGTGCGACGACCTACACCGAGTACCGCGGCGTGTTCGAAAAGGATCACGCCCTATCGCGCCGGTTCCAGAAGATCGACGTCAATGAACCGAGCGTCCAGGAAACCGTGTCGATCCTGAAGGGCCTGAAATCACGCTTCGAACAGCATCACGGCGTCAAGTATTCGTCGACGGCACTGTCGTCGGCGGCAGAACTGTCGGCCCGGTACATCAACGACCGTCACCTGCCCGACAAGGCGATCGACGTGATCGATGAAGCAGGTGCCGCCCAGCGCGTGCTGCCCAAGTCGAAGCAGAAGAAGGTCATCGGCAAGACCGAGATCGAAGAAATCGTCGCGAAGATTGCGCGCGTTCCTTCGCAGCACGTGTCCAACGACGATCGCTCCGCGCTGCGCAACCTCGACCGCGATCTGCGGAATGTGGTGTTCGGTCAGGAGAAGGCCATCGACGCACTGGCGACCGCGATCAAGATGTCGAGATCCGGTCTGGGCAATCCGCAGAAGCCGATCGGCAGTTTCCTGTTCAGCGGCCCGACCGGCGTCGGCAAGACGGAAGTTGCGCGTCAGCTGGCCTACTGCATGGGCATCGAACTGGTGCGTTTCGACATGTCCGAATACATGGAACGCCACGCAGTCAGCCGGCTGATCGGTGCTCCCCCGGGCTATGTCGGCTTCGACCAGGGCGGCCTGCTGACCGAGGCGGTGACCAAGAAGCCGCATTGCGTACTGCTGCTCGACGAGATCGAGAAGGCGCACCCGGACATCTACAACATCCTGCTGCAGGTGATGGACCACGGTACGCTGACCGACAACAACGGGCGCCAGGCTGACTTCCGCAATGTGGTCATCATCATGACGACCAACGCCGGCCAGGAAACACTGCAGAAATCGGTGATCGGCTTTACCGACGACCGCAAGCCGGGCGACGAAATGGTCGATATCAAGCGCCTGTTTACGCCAGAGTTCCGCAACCGTCTTGATGCCATCATTTCCTTCAAGCCACTCGATCACGAAATCATCCTGCGCGTGGTCGACAAGTTCCTGATGCAACTGGAAGGTCAGCTGCAGGAGAAGAAGGTCGAGGTGGTTTTCTCGGACACGCTGCGTTCCTGGCTCGCCGAGTCCGGATTCGACCCGCTGATGGGTGCGCGCCCGATGGCACGCCTGATTCAGGACACGATCCGCTCGGCACTGGCCGACGAGTTGCTGTTTGGCCGCCTGACCAATGGCGGCAAGGTGACCATCGACATCGATGCCGACAAGAAGGTAAAGCTGGTATTCGACGAAGAGGAAGCCGTAGCACCGGCGTAGTGCCGGGAGTTACAGCAGAGGCGGCCCGCGGGCCGCCTCTTTTTTTGCCCCGGCTTTCTTGCTCCATTTTTCTTGCACCGACTTCAACCGTGTTTCCAATGGGAAAGGACACAGCATGACGATTCAGACAGCAGATCTGTGCGACCAATTCGAAGCCGACCTGCGCATCTGCGCGCCCATGTTCCGCAGCTTCGGCGGGCACAGCGCCTTCGGTGGTCCGATCAGCACCTTGAAGCTGTTCGAAGACAACGGGCTGGTGCGCAAGGCACTCGAGACACCTGGCAACGGCAAGGTGCTTGTGGTCGATGGCGGCGGATCGATGCGCCGGGCGCTGGTCGGCGACCAGATCGCTGCGCTGGCAGTGAAAAACGGTTGGGCAGGTATCGTCGTCTATGGCTGCATCCGCGACTCGGCCGCCATTTCGCAGATGACCATCGGGGTGATGGCGCTCGGCACCCATCCGCTCAAAACCGTGAAACGCAATGAAGGCCAGAGCGACATCACGGTCAGCTTCGGCGGCATCGACTTCGTCCCCGGACATTATCTGTATGCGGACGGAGACGGCATCATCGTGAGTGCGCGCGCACTGATCTGAAGTAAATCCGTGTATCGCAGCGCACCAAAATTCGAGCGCTTTCCGGGTTTATTTCACACCTTGTTGTCGATTAAAATACCAAGCAACTGTTTTTAAAAAGAAAAATATTTCTTATATCTTATAGAAGACCTCTTGTTGCTTTGCCCAAGGATCTTTATACTTCGCTTGTCACGATCGTCGCCTGATACTGCTGTCAGTCGGTTTCCGGATGCCCGGCCTGCATGTCACCACCCATGACTTCATGCCAACGCCGATTTCGTGGTTCGGCCCGCACCAGCACTCGATGGCCGAAAGGATGTCCGGACAACGCAACCGGACAGGGGCGTCAAGCCGCTTCAGATTCAGATGCAGGCCGCGCAGCGCGCACACGCTGAGCGACCGTTTTTTGTTTTTTCTCCGAGGATGAGCAATGAGCACGAAAGATCAGGAAATCGCCAAGATTCAGAAGGATTGGGACGAGAACCCCCGCTGGAAGGGCATCAAGCGCGGCTACACCGCAGCCGACGTCTACCGCCTGCGCGGTTCGTTCCCGGTCGAGTACTCGCTGGCCCGCCGCGGCGCTGAAAAGCTGTGGGATCTGGTTCACAACGAGCCGTTCGTCAACTGCCTCGGCGCACTGACCGGCGGTCAGGCCATGCAGCAGGTGAAGGCCGGCGTGAAGGCGATCTACCTGTCGGGCTGGCAAGTTGCCGCGGACAACAATTCGTACGAAGCGATGTACCCGGACCAGTCGCTGTACCCGGTTGATTCGGTGCCGACGGTCGTCAGCCGCATCAACAACAGCTTCAAGCGCGCTGATGAAATCCAGCACGCCAAGGGCATCTACGAAGGCGACAAGGGCTACATCGACTACTTCGCGCCCATCGTGGCAGACGCAGAAGCCGGTTTCGGCGGCGTGCTCAATGCACACGAACTGATGAAGGCGATGATCCGCGCCGGCGCCGGTGGCGTGCATTTCGAAGACCAGCTGGCGTCCGTGAAGAAGTGCGGCCACATGGGTGGCAAGGTGCTCGTGCCGACGCAGGAAGCCGTTCAGAAGCTGATTGCGGCCCGTCTGGCTGCCGACGTCTACGGCGTACCGACCCTGATTCTGGCCCGTACCGACGCGGAAGCGGCTGACCTGCTGACCAGCGACTGCGACGCCAACGACAAGCCCTTCGTCACCGGCGAGCGCACGGCCGAAGGCTTCTACAAGACCAACAAGGGTCTGGATCAGGCCATCTCGCGCGGTCTGGCCTATGCGCCCTACGCCGATCTGATCTGGTGCGAAACCGGCACGCCGGACCTGGCATTCGCCAAGGCTTTTGCCGATGCGATCCACGCCAAGTTCCCGGGCAAGCTGCTGGCGTACAACTGCTCGCCGTCGTTCAACTGGAAGAAGAACCTGGACGATGCGACCATCGCCAAGTTCCAGCGCGAACTGGGCGCCATGGGCTACAAGTACCAGTTCATCACGCTCGCCGGCATCCACAACATGTGGTACCACATGTTCGATCTGGCGCAGGACTACGTCGCCCGCGGCATGTCTGCCTACGTCGAAAAGGTGCAGGAGCCGGAATTCGCGGCCCGCGACCGCGGCTACACCTTCGTGTCGCACCAGCAGGAAGTCGGCACCGGCTACTTTGACGATGTGACCACCACGATCCAGGGTGGCGCTTCGTCGGTGACCGCGCTGACCGGCTCGACCGAAGAAGAACAGTTCCACTGAGTTAGTCCCCCGCGCAAGCGGAATGAAAAAGCCGCCGGATTTGCATCCGGCGGCTTTTTTTTCGCATGCTTTCACCGAAGATTACCCGCGACTACTCTTCGTCACCCGACTGAGGCAATTCGGGCATGTGAGTCCCGCCGGATTCCCAGTAAGCCAGATCGCCATACGTCAGCTTCAGCAGATCCACGAACAGCCGGACACGCAGCGGCAGATGACGGCGCTGCGGAAACAGCGCAAAGATGCCCATCGGCGGTGCCGCGAAGTCGTGCAGCACCTCCATCAGCGCACCGGAAGCCAGATCCTCGCGCACCTCCCAGTACGAACGCCAGGCCAGTCCGAGTCCGCTCACCGCCCAGTCGCGCAGCACGGCCCCGTCATTGCATTCGACCAGATGCGTGATGCGCAATGTCAGCGGCTCGCCATGAGCCATGAAATTCCAGCCACGCGACTGCGCACGGTTCGGTCCGAGCCCCAGGCAGCGGTGCTGCAGAAGGTCGTAAGGATGACCGGGCTTGCCAAACCGCTGCAGGTATTCCGGGCTCGCGACAACGACGCGACGCGTCTCGCCCAATTTGATACTGATCATGCTGGAATCCGGAAGGCTGCCGATCCGGACTGCGCAGTCCACGTTCTCGTTCACCAGGTCGACCATCCGATCGGTCAGATCCAGCGAAATCTTGACCTCCGGATTGAGGCCCATGAAGCGCTTCACCAGCGGCGCGACATGACGGCGACCGAAGCCGGCAGGTGCGCTGACGCGCAGCAGTCCCGTGGCACGCGCCCCACCGGCGCCGACAGCAGCATCGGCGCTGGCCATCTCGTTCAGGATGCGCTGGCAATCTTCGAGGTAGGCCGTGCCCTCATGGGTCAGCGTGAGCTTGCGGGTCGTGCGCAGCATCAATTTCACGCCCAGCCGCTCTTCCAGCGAGTCGATTCGCCTTCCGATCACGGCCGGCTGCACCCCTTCAAGCTTGGCTACTGCAGACAGGCTGCCCTGGGCAGCAACCGAAACGAAGGATTCAATCTCTTTGAAGCGGTCCATTTTGTACTTTTAGTAAAAGATAAATGTACTTAAGCGGAGCTTAACTATTGCATAAGGAAAGTCTAGTATTTGTGCAGATGCAGCAATTCACACCGGGCACAAGCCGGTCTGATGCATCGGACGTTAGACCTCGGTCCTCCCGTCTGCAGATGGCGCAACCCGACTTCTGCGGCACATCCTTCCGGCGACGGCACCACCGCTGATCGGCTGGATGTGAGGGACGGCCACCTCTGGTCCGGAGCACGTAGCACTTCCGCTCACGTCACACCGGCTCGCGAACTGCCATCGGAGCGCACGCTTATGACTATTGCTGAATCGACCCAGAAGCTCGACCGCACAGCGGAACTGCCGGAAGGCGTGATCATCACCGCGCCGGTCAGCGCCGAGTACCGCGAAATCCTGACGCACGAAGCCCTCGCGCTGCTCGCGAAGCTGCACCGTCAGTTCGAGCCTCGTCGTCGCGAAGCGCTCGCCGCGCGTGTCAAGCGCGCTGCCGAACTCGACGCCGGCATGCCGATGGACTTCCTGCCCGACACGCTGCATATCCGCGAAGGCAACTGGAAGATTGCACCGCTGCCCCCGGCGCTCCAGCGCCGACGCATTGAGATCACCGGGCCGACCGAGCGCAAGATGGTGATCAACGCGCTGAATGCCGGCGCCGACAGCTACATGAGCGATTTCGAAGATTCGAATTCGCCGTCGTGGGACAACCAGATCACCGGACAGATCAATCTGCGCGACGCCATCCGCCGCACCATCAGCGTCGAGAAGGACGGCAAGACCTACGCGCTGAACGATGAAGTGGCCGTGCTCCAGGTGCGTCCGCGCGGCTGGCACCTCGACGAGAAACATGTGCTGATCGATGGTCAGCGCGTGTCCGGCGGCCTGTTCGATTTCACGCTCTACTTCTTCCACAACGCGAAGGAATTGATCGCTCGTGGCGCTGGCCCCTTCTTCTATCTGCCGAAGCTGCAGAGCCACCGCGAGGCGCGGCTGTGGAACGACGTGTTCGTCGCTGCCCAGGAGGCCCTCGGCATCCCGCGCGGCACGATCAAGGCCACGGTGCTGATCGAAACGCTGCATGCCGCGTTCGAAATGGACGAAATCCTTTACGAACTGCGCGATCACAGTGCAGGCCTGAATGCCGGCCGCTGGGATTACATCTTTTCCTGCATCAAGGCCATGCGCAACAACCGCGACTTCTGTCTGGCTGACCGCAGCAAGATCCTGATGACAGTGCCGTTCATGCGCGCGTACGCGCTGTCGCTGATCAAGACCTGCCACAGGCGCGGCGCACCGGCGATCGGCGGCATGAGCGCGCTGATCCCGAACAAGAAGGATCCGGACGCGAACGAAAAGGCGCTTGCCGGCATCCGCGCCGACAAGCATCGCGATGTGACCGATGGCTACGACGGCGGCTGGGTGGCACACCCGGGTCTGGTCGCACCGGCGCTGGCGGAATTCGTCGCCGTGCTGGGCGACCGCCCGAACCAGTTCGACAAGCAGCTTCCGGACGTCAATTACGGCGCCGCCGACCTGCTCGACTTCCGTCCCGAAGGCCCGATCACGGAAACCGGCCTGCGTACCAACATCAATGTCGGCATTCACTATCTGGGCGCCTGGATGGATGGCAACGGGTGCGTGCCCATCCACGGTCTGATGGAAGATGCCGCAACGGCCGAAATCAGCCGGGCTCAAGTGTGGTCCTGGATCCGCAGCCCCAAGGGCATTCTGGACGACGGTCGCAAGGTCACGGCAGACATGGTGCGGGCGCTGATCCCGCAGGAACTGGACAAGATCAAGGCGCTGCTTGGCGCCGGCTACAAGGACACCTACATGCGCGCCGCCAACCTGTTTGGCGACATGTGCGTGGCCACCGAACTGGCCGACTTTCTGACGCTGCCGGCTTACGAACGCATGGAGTAAGCCTTACCCACCGCAGCATCACTGACGGCACCCCACAAGGGTGCCGTTTTTCTTTTCGCCCGACTCTCGCCGGGAGCGGAAACAGAAAAGGCCCGGAAACCGGGCCTTTTTGCATTCGTTCAGTGCGTCTGTGCGCACTTACTCCATCGGGAAAACCTTGCCCGGGGCGATCTTGCCATCGGAACGACCCTTGAGGTAGGCGTACAGGCTGTCGGCCTTCTCGCCCTTCAGGAAGGGGTGCGGCGGCATGCCGCGATCAGCATGCGAACCTTCAACCACAATCTGGAGAAACTCTTCCTTCGGGACCTTCTTCAGGCTTTCGATCAGCGACGGACCGACCATGCCTTCCTGGTTGGCACCGTGACAGCGCTCACACGCCGCGGCACGCCAGGTACGCCAGCCGGTCATCGTCTTGGCGTCAACCTTGTTGCCTTCGGCAACGGTATAGGGGGCTGCGTCCTGCGCCATGGCTGTAGCCGCCATTGCAGCGAGCACGATGCCTACCAATTGTTTGCGAATCACGATCAACTCTCCTCGAATAATGGGTGATGGTGCAGTTGGAAAAACGAATGCTCAGGCCAAAAGGATTACATGACCTGCGATAAACAAGAGATAAGTATCTGCTTATGGCTTTAACCCATCGAACTTATAATGTTATCGCGTGACTCCCGTTAAAAAAAGGGATGGCACAAACTTTCAAATAATCAAAGGCTTCCGGTCGAACCGAAGCCACCTTCACCGCGCGATGACGCATCGAACGTGTCGACACGGCGCAGCTCCACCTGTACGACCGGTACAACCACGAGCTGTGCAATACGTTCCATCGGTTGAAGGACAAACGCCGTGTCACCCCGGTTCCACAGCGACACGAAAATCTGTCCCTGGTAGTCGGAATCGATCAGCCCGACCAGATTGCCCAGCACGATGCCGTGCTTGTGGCCCAGACCGGAACGCGGCAGCACGATTGCCGCCAGGCCGGGATCGGCCAGATGAATGGCGATGCCGCTCGGCACGAGCAGCGTGTCGCCCGGATTGACGGTGGTCGTCGCCTCGATGCAGGCACGCAGATCGAGGCCGGCCGAGCCGGCCGTCGCATAAGCCGGCAGGGCATCGTTCAGGCGTGGGTCAAGAATCTTGTAGTCGAGCACGGACATTGCGGGTTCAGTCCTTCAGCAGTCGGGAAACATGTTCGAGAATGGCGCGCGCCACAACGGGCTTGGACGCACGTTCCAGCGGGTGGCGACCTGCGTCGTCATACAGCACGACCAGATTGTCTTCGCTACCGAGACCGTCCGACACCAGATTGCCGACGACCAGCGGCAGCCGCTTGTTGCGCCGCTTGTCCTGCGCATAGGTATCAAGATCGTGGCTCTCGGCGGCAAAACCCACGCAGAACGGCGCATCGGCGCGCGCCGCCACTTCGGCGAGGATGTCGGGATTGCGCACCAGTTCCAGTGACATCGAATCGGCCGACTTCTTGATCTTGCGTGCGCTCGGGCTGGCCGGCCGGTAATCGGCCACCGCAGCCACGGCAACGAACACGTCCGTACCGGACAGGTTGTTCAGCACCGCATCTCGCATGTCACGGGCACTCGCCACATCGATGCGTCGAACGCCGCGGGGCAGCGCGAGCGCCGTCGGGCCGCTGACCAGCGTGACACGGGCCCCCGCCCGCACAGCCGCCTGCGCCAGCGCATACCCCATGCGCCCGGAACTCAGGTTGGTGATGACACGCACCGGGTCAATCGCCTCGGACGTCGGACCCGCAGTGATCAGCACCTGCCTGCCGGCGAGTGACTTCGGCGTGAAATGCGACAGCACGGCCTCCAGCAAATCCGCCGGCTCGACCATGCGCCCGGCACCGACTTCGCCACAGGCCTGTTCGCCGGCGGCCGGGCCTTCCATATATGTACCGTCGCCCACCAGCGTTGCAACATTGCGGCGGGTCGCCGGGTGTTCCCACATCTGGCGGTTCATTGCGGGTGCAACCATCAGCGCGCAGCCTTGGTCACGGGCGAGGCACAAGGTGCTCAGCAGATCGTCCGCCCTGCCCTGCGCCAGTCGTGCGATGCAGTCGGCCGTCGCAGGCGCAATCAGTATCAGTTGCGCGTCGCGCGTCAGGTCGATGTGCGCCATGCCGTTGGGCATGCGCGCGTCCCACGGATCGGACCATACGGCCTGGCCGGTGATGGCCTGGAAGGTGGCCGGCCCGACGAAATGCATGGCGGACTCGGTCATCACGACACGCACGTCCGCACCGGCTTTCACCAGCAGCCGCGCCAGCTCGGCCGACTTGTAGGCCGCCACACCACCGCTGACACCGAGCACCACGGTACGCCCGGACAGTTCGGAGACGGGTTTCATGACGATGTAGTATCCTGATCCGGTTGAACTGGAGGATTGTAACGCGATGGCGATCAAGGACTGGAGCGAGGACCAGCGTCCGCGCGAGCGCCTGCTGGCGCACGGTGCGGAATCACTGTCGCCGGCCGAACTGCTGGCCATCTTCCTGCGCGTCGGTGTGACCGGCAAGTCGGCGGTCGATCTGGCGCGCGATCTGCTCGATCACTTCGACAACAGTGTGCTCGCGCTGAGCACCGCTCCGATTGAAGAGCTGTGCCGCGTCAAGGGCATGGGCACAGCGAAATCGGCGCAACTCAAGGCCACACTCGAACTGGCGCGCCGCGCGCTGTCCGAACAGATGAAGGCGCGAGATGCGCTGAGTTCGCCCGACGCCGTTCGCAACTGGCTGAAGCTGCGCCTCGGCGGACTTGGCCACGAAGTGTTCATGGTGCTACTGCTCGACGCACAGAACCGTCTGGTGCAAGCGGTCGAACTGTTCCGCGGCACCCTGACGCAGACCAGCGTGTATCCGCGCGAGGTCGTGAAACTGGCTCTGGCGCACAACGCGGCCGGCGTCATCCTGGCGCACAACCACCCGTCCGGCGTTGCCGAACCGTCGCGTGCCGACGACTTCCTGACGCAGTCGCTCAAGCAGGCGCTGGCACTCGTAGACGTGCGTGTACTGGACCATGTGATCATCGGCGGCGGGGCAACCTGCTCGTTCGCGGAACGCGGGCTGCTGTGAAATACTTGAGCAGGAATTGAACAGTCCGCTATAATCGCGAGCTTTTCCGCTTCTGGAGCCAGAACATGTCCCGCGTTTGCCAAGTTACCGGGAAGTCGCCGATGGTGGGTAACCACGTTTCCCATGCCAACAACAGAACCAAGCGCCGCTTCCTGCCCAATCTCCAGCAACGCCGTTTCTGGCTGGAGTCCGAAGGTCGTTTCGTCAGCCTGCGCGTAAGCACCAAAGGGCTCCGGACGATCGACAAGAAGGGCATTGAAACAGTACTCGCCGAAATCCGCGCACGCGGCGAGAAAATCTAACCACGCATTCAGTTCCGGCCGCGCCGGACTCGACACGAAGGGAATACGTCATGGCCAAGGGCGGACGCGACAAGATCAAGCTGGAAT
This sequence comes from Methyloversatilis sp. RAC08, assembly GCF_001713355.1. Lineage (NCBI taxonomy): Bacteria > Pseudomonadati > Pseudomonadota > Betaproteobacteria > Nitrosomonadales > Sterolibacteriaceae > Methyloversatilis > Methyloversatilis sp. RAC08. The sequence continues at coordinate 571,968 of NZ_CP016448.1, forward strand.
CCACTGCCGGCACCGGTCATTTCTACACGACCACGAAGAACAAGCGCACCAAGCCGGAAAAGATGGAAATCATGAAGTTCGATCCGAAGGCGCGCAAGCACGTGATCTACAAGGAAACCAAGCTGAAGTAAGGCTTGAGAAGGCGCGCGGCTGATGCAGCCCGCACCACCTTCGACGCAATAAAAAAACCCGCTCGAAGCGGGTTTTTTTATTGCGTGCGATCCGCTGGCGGAGCATCAGTCAGCTCGATGCACTGAGCACGGAAACCGCCGACGGTCGCGATCAGCTCACGACGGTCTGCGCTTCGCCGTCGCCGCAGCGCACGATGTGGCCGATGCGATGCACGGTTTCACCGGCGCCGGACAGCGATGCCACGGCATGATCCGCATCCGCCGCGGCCACGATGACCACCATGCCGATGCCGCAGTTGAACACGCGGTACATTTCCTGTTCGGCGACGTTGCCGGCCTCGCGCAGCCAGGCGAACAGCGGCGGCAGCGTCCAGGACGACGCATCGATGTGCGCAGACAGTCCGGCCGGCAGCACGCGCGGCACGTTGTCGAGCAGGCCGCCGCCGGTGATGTGCGCCATGCCCTTCACCAGGCCGGGCGCCTCCTTCATCAGCGCCAGCAGCGGCTTCACGTAGATGCGGGTCGGTTCGAGCACGGTATCGCGCAGGCTGCGGCCGTGGAAGTCGGCGTCCAGGTCCGGCGCGTCGCGTTCGAGTATCTTGCGCAGCAGCGAATAGCCATTCGAATGCGCGCCGCTGGATGCCAGCCCGAGCACCACGTCGCCCTCGGCAATGGTTTCGCCGGTGATCAGCGCCGACTTTTCGGCGATGCCGACCGCGAAACCCGCCAGATCGTATTCGCCGGCCGGATACATGCCCGGCATTTCGGCGGTTTCACCGCCGATCAAGGCGCAGCCGGCCAGTTCGCAGCCGCGCGCGATGCCGCCGACGACACGCGCCGCGGTATCGACGTCGAGCTTGCCGCAGGCAAAGTAGTCGAGGAAGAACACCGGTTCGGCGCCCTGCACCAGGATGTCGTTCACGCTCATCGCCACCAGATCCTGGCCCACCGTATCGTGACCGTCGAGCTGGAAGGCCAGCCTGAGCTTGGTGCCGACGCCATCCGTGCCCGATACCAGCACCGGTTCGCGATAGCTTTTCGATACTTCGAACAGCGCGCCGAAGCCACCGATGCCGCCCAGCACCTCGGGCCGCATCGTGCGTTTGGCCAGCGGCTTGATGCGCTCGACCAGCGCATCACCGGCGTCGATATCCACACCGGCGGCGGCGTAGCTCAGAGGGGGGCGGGAATCCTTGGAAGCTGTCATGACATGCGGGGCGCACAGCGCCGGAAAAGATGAGGACGGGACGGGTCGTAAAGCGAAACTTGCTACACTCATGGCCGATTTCGTCGCGAATCGAAAGTTTTTTCGACAGCGCTCGTTCTGCGTCGGCGCACGCTCTTCAAGGGTGCGCATTCTACCCCTGACCGCACCACCTCATGACCTCTCCTGGCATCGACCGCAAACAAACCCTGCTGTGGGCCGGCGTGGGCCTGTCCATCGTCGCGCTGCTGTGGCTGCTCGGCCCGGTACTGTCGCCCTTCATGCTGGGCCTGGTGCTGGCCTACATCTTCGAGCCGCTGGTCGAGCGGCTGTGCCGGCGCGGCATGCCGCGCACGCTGGCCGTGGTGCTGGTCATCCTGTTCGTGATCGGTCTGGTGATCGGGCTCATCCTCATCCTCGTGCCGGTCATCCAGCAGGAAGTGCGCATGCTGGTTGAGCGTCTGCCCAGCTACCTGACGGCGGCGCATGACCAGCTGGTGCCGTGGGTGAAGGAGCATCTGGGCATCACGCTTCAGCTCGATGTGAACAGCCTGCGCAGCTTCATTACGAAGAACTGGACGAGCGCACAGGACTTCGCGATGGTGGCGCTCGAATACGTGACCAGCCAGGGCGTCGTCATCGTCGGCGTACTCGCCAACGTGCTGCTGACACCGGTCGTCATGTTCTACCTGATGCGCGACTGGTACAGCCTGCGCGAGCGTGTCAGCAGCTTCATCCCGCGGCCGTGGCTCGCTCGCACGTTGCGGATGGCCGACGAAATCGATGTCGTGCTGGCCGAATTCCTGCGCGGTCAGCTGTCGGTGATGGCCGCGCTGGCCGCCTTTTACTGCATCGGTCTGTGGCTGGCCGGCGTCGACTATGCGCTGCCGCTCGGCCTGCTGTCGGGCCTGCTCGGCTTCATTCCCTATGTCGGTTTCTCGGCCGGACTGCTGCTGTCGCTGATGGTGGCCACCTTGCAGTTCCAGGGCTGGCCGCCGGTGATCGGTGTGGCCATCGTCTACGGCGTCGGTCAGGTGCTGGAAAGCTTCCTGCTGACGCCCTGGCTGGTCGGCGAACGCATCGGCCTGCATCCGCTGGCCGTCATCTTCGCGCTGATGGCCTTCGGCCAGTTGTTCGGCTTCGTCGGCGTGCTGGTCGCGTTGCCGGCATCGGCCGCGCTGCTGGTCGGTCTGCGCGAGGTGCGGCGGCACTATCTGGCCAGCCAGCTCTACCAGGGCGATTCGCCGAAAATCATCGAGTGATGCGCCAGCTTCTGCTCGACATCCGTCCGATCGCCGCGCCCAGCCTGAACAACTTCGTCGCCGGGGCCAATCGCGAACTGCTGGCCCGGCTGCGCAGCACGGCCGCCGGCGAACCGGGGCCGTCGATCTATCTGTGGGGCGAAACCGGCAGCGGCCGTACGCATCTGCTGCGCGCTCTGGCTGCCGAAGCCACGGCGCGTGGTCTGTACCTCGACGCCGACCAGGTGAACAACACTGCGGCCGACACCCTGATCGCCGCACTGCAGGCGACCCGCGCCGGCGTGTGGCTGTTCGACGACATCCGGCTACTGGAGCCGCTGGCCCAGGGCGCGCTGTTCCGGGCGATCAATCTGGCCGCAGCGCGCGGCATCACGGTGGTGGCCGCAGCCGATGGCGCACCGCGCGATTTGCCGCTGCGCGAGGATCTGCGCACACGCATCGGGCAGATGCTGGCCTTCCGCATCCAGCCGCTGCAGGATGAGGAACGCCTGGAGCTGCTGCAGGCACATGCCGCGGCACGCGGCATGAAAGTCGATGTCGACGTATTTGACTACCTGATGCGCCACGGCCGACGCGACATCCGCTCGCTGCTGGGCATCCTTGACCTGCTGGACGAACATTCGCTGACCCGCCAGCGGCCGGTGACCTTGCCGCTGCTGCGCGAAATCATGCAGACCCGACTACTCTGAACCGGACATACCGCCATGGAACTGGTGCTTTTCGACCTCGACAACACACTGCTCGCCGGAGATTCCGACTTCGAGTGGGCGCAATTCCTGATCTCGAGAGGCGTGCTCGACCGCGAGCTGTACGAAGCGCGCAATGCCACCTTCTTCGAACAGTACAAGGCCGGCACGCTGGACATCCACGAATTCCTGAACTTCCAGTTGGCCCCGCTGGCACGCCACCGGCGCGAGGAACTCGACGCATGGCACGCGGAATTCATGGCGCAGCAGATTCGCCCGCGCCTGACCGACGGCGCGCGCGGCCTGGTCAACGGGCACCTCGAAACCGGTGCGCTGTGCGCCATCGTCACCGCGACGAACAGCTTCATCACCGGGCCGATCGCACGCGAGCTCGACATTCCGCACCTGATCGCCACCGTGCCGGCGCAGATGAATGGTGAATTCACCGGTCAGCCACGCGGCACGCCGGCCTTTCGCGAAGGCAAGGTCGAACGCGTCGAGCGCTGGCTGGAAGAACTGGGACTCTACCTGGGCAGTTTCCGCCGCACCGCCTTCTACAGCGATTCGCTGAACGACCTGCCGCTGCTGAGCCGCGTTGACCACCCGGTCGCGGTTGATCCGGACCCGACGCTGGAAGCCCACGCGCGCGCGAAAGGCTGGCAGATCATGCATCTGCATACGGCGGGCGCCACGGACGGCAGCACCGAAAATGACCTTTGAGTGACCACTGATCGACCACCGAGCGACGATTGAGCAACCAACCGGCGACCGCCGGTCGGCTGCGGACGCGGACGCTATACTTCAGCACCCACGACCGGATCATTGCCATGGAACGCAACACGCGCCAGCGCAGCGCCATACTGGGATCAATCGAAACCGCCGCCCGGCCGTTGTCGCCGGCGGAAATCCACGAGCTGGCGCGGACCGACATTCCGGCGCTCGGGCTGGCGACCGTCTATCGCAACATCCGCATGCTGATCGACGACGGCCGCATCCGCGAGGTCGACCTGCCCGGCGAGCCGCCGCGCTATGAACTCGCCAATCTGGGCCACCACCACCACTTCAAGTGTCGTCAGTGCGACCGCGTGTTCGACATCGTGGAATGCGCCACCGACTGGAACCGCCTCGCTCCGGCCGGTTTTTCGGTCGAATCGCATGACGTGACGCTGTTCGGCCGCTGCGACCAGTGCGGAGGCGAACGAAATGAGGGTGAAGCCGTGCCCGCGCACGTGCATCACCCCGGTCATACGCACGACTGACGGGTCGGCAGGATCAGCCCTGGCGGCGACGGCGCATCACGCCGATCAGCCCCAGGCCGGCGGCCAGCATCGCCCAGGTGCCCGGTTCCGGCACCGGAGCCAGCAGCGTTCCCACCGCACCTTCGAACACCTCTTCATCCAGCCCGCTGTTGAACGCCAGATAGAACGGTGTCGAAAAGCCCCAGTCGTCCGGCGCGCCGATTTCCAGCGTGATCAGATAAGCGGCTGCCGTGGCGGCGCCGTCGCCGGAAATCGTGAAATCGAGGTGGGCGTGAATGTCGCCCGCACCCGAGACCTGGGCGATCGCGCCGACCGGATTGCTCACCCCGGTCGAACTGAAAAGGGTATTCAGGCCCAGCACGTCGAGGATGCCGAGCGTCACGCCCGACGCGGCGGTCGACCACGTTGAACCGTTCCACGACTGCAGCACGCCGATACCCCGGTAGCGAATGATGGCGCCGACGGGCAATGCGTCGTCTTCCGAAATGAATCCCGGGTCGTCGGTCGAGAACAGGCCGCCGGCAAAGTCGCGGAAGTCACCTTCGAACAACGCATAGCCGTTGGCGGCGCGCTCGGCCAGGCCTTCCGGATCGACGACGATGACGCCGCCAGCCACGCCCAGTTCGACATCACCGGCGTGCAGATGCTGCGCCTGCGCGGCACCGGCGGTCAGGAACAGCGCGGCCGACAGGCCGATGGCACGAAAAAATGGGGCAACGGACAACAGATTCATGATGAGAACTCCCGACAAGGGTGAAAGGGAAACGGGGCGCAAGAGCAGACGGACGCAGCGCTCGACCACAGTTCGCGGCCGCTGTTTGTTGATACCGCGTTATTATTATCATATTTTCGTCGCCGCGCATCTCCTTCCGCACCCCCATGTCCCGAAACACCATCCCATCGCGCAGGGTGCGCCTGCGCTGGCTGCTGGTCGCCCACCTGCCACTGCTCGGCCTGCCATGCCAGCCGGCCGCAGCCCAGGCCGAACTGCCGGAGGTGAAGATCGAAGCAGAGCGCCTGCCTGACACCCCGACCGAGCCGGCTGGCCGCGCCAGCACGCTGCGCGGCGAGGCGCTGCGCGATCGCAAGGCGGGCACGCTGGGCGAAACGCTGAGCGAAGAAGCCGGCGTCCACAATGCATCCTTCGGCACCGGCGTCGGCCTGCCGGTAATCCGCGGACTGGGCGGCGCACGGGTGAAGGTGCTGAACAACGGGGGCGGCACGCACGACGCCACCACCTTCAGCCCGGACCACGCCTCGACCGCCGATGCCACGCTGGCCGACAGCATCCGCATCCTGCGCGGCCCGGCCACCATCCGGTATGGCGGCGGTGCCATAGGCGGTGTGGTCGACGTCAGCGACGAGCGCATCCCGACCCGGGTGCCGGCGCGCGCGATCAGCGGCTCGCTCGACACCAGCTTCAACCGCAATGGCGCCGAACGCGTGCATGCCCTGCGGCTGGATGGCGGAAATGCGCTGTTCGCGCTGCACGGCAGCGCGCTGAGTCGCGACCGCGGCGACAGCCGCATTGCCGGTTGCGCCATCGACGATGCGGCGGTCGAACAGCAGTTCGGGCTGATCAACACGCGCAACAGCTGCGGCCGGCTGTACAACAGCGATGCGCGGTCGGCATCCGGCACGCTGGGCGGCAGCGTGTTCCTGGGCAACGCACTGTTCGGCGCCGCGGTCAACAACGCATCGAACGAATACGGCATTCCGCCTGCGCCCGGGCACAGCCACGGTGGCGACGACCGGGTGCGCATCCGCATGGACAACCGCCGGGTGGATACCCGCGCCGAGTGGTTGGGCGATGGCTGGCTGCAGGCCTTGCGCTACACAGGTGGCCATATCGACTACCGGCACGACGAAGTCGACGAAGGGGTGGTGGCCACCACCTTCCGCAACAAGGCGATCGAACAGCGGCTGGAACTGGAACATGCTTTCGGCGAACATCTGAGCGGCACGCTGGGCGTGCATCACCTGCGGCGCGATTTTTCGGCGCTCGGCGCGGAAGCGTTCATCCCGCAGACCGGGCTGCGCAGCTCCGCGGTCTACGCGGTGCAGCGCGTGCGTGTGTCGGACTGGACGCTGGATCTGGGCTGGCGCGGCGAAATCACCCGCGTGCAGGCCGGTGATCGAGAGCTGGCTGGCGGCTTCACGGTGAGCTTTCCGGCGCGCCGCTTCAACACGCAGAGCACTTCGGCCGCGCTGAGCTGGCAGCTCAGCGAACCGATGTCGCTGACGCTGACCGGGTCGAACGCGCGCCGCGCGCCCGACATCCACGAGCTGTATTCGCTCGGGCCGCACTTCGCGACCCGCACCTACGACATCGGCGACCCCGACCTCAAGCCGGAAACCGCGCGTTCGGTCGAACTGGGCGGGCTGTACGAGTCGGGCAGGCTCAGGCTGTCGGCGAACCTGTTCGCCAACGACATCGACGACTACATGTTCCAGCGCACGCTGCCGGTGTTCTACGACACCGACGAGGAGCAGTTCCGCTTCGCCTGCGTGCGGCTGGAGGAGTGCCTGACTGTCGTGCAATACACGCAGAGCCGCGCGCGCTTTCGCGGCTTCGAAGCGGAAGCCGCGCTCAAATGGACGGCCACGAAACTGGGCGACATCGAGTGGTCGGTGTTCGGCGACCGCACACGCGGGCGCCTGACCGAACTGGGCGAAGATGTACCGCGACTGCCCGCGTTCCGGGTGGGCAGCCAGCTCGCGTTGCGCCAGGGCGCCTGGTCAGGGCGCGTGCGGGTGACCCACCACGCGGCGCAGGATCGGCCGGGCGCGAACGAAACCACGACTGGCGCCTACACACTGGTCAGCGCCAATCTGAACCACGTCCGTGCGCTCGGCGACGGCCGCACGCTGACGCTGTTCGCGCGCGGCCGCAACCTGCTCGACCGCGAGGCGCGCAACGCCACGTCCTTCCTGCGCAATTTTTCGCCCGAACCCGGGCGCAGCATCGAAGTCGGTCTCAGCCTGACCTTCTGAAGCCGACGTTCAGCCTCGGGCGCGCCGCGCCGCCGCGGCGCACAGACACAAGCCGGCCAGCATGGCCATCCAGGCAGCCGGCTCGGGCACCGGTGCCAGCGCCCGCGCGAGAAAGGCTGTTTCGTACTGCGCCGCGCTAAGCCCGTAGTTGAACACCACATGAAAAGGGTCGGAATCGACGTACAGGCCGCGACCGCCGACCGACGCCTCATCGGTCAGCTGCAGCGTGACCATGTAGGCACCGCTTGCTGCAGCGCCTTCGATGTACCAGTCGAGATGGGCGTGGAAAGCGCCGTTGCTGCCGGCATCATCAATCGTGGCCGTCACCGGACCGGCGATGCCAGTGCCGGTGAACAAGGTGCCCGCGGAATAGAGATTGAACGCGGCGGCTGCGCCCGGCGGTGCGAGACGCGGATTCACCAGCGATTGAATGTAGGCGTTGGCCACCGCAGGCGGCACGGCACCGAACAGGCGCACGCCGACGCCGCTGTAGGCGGTCGTCCATTCGCCGGTCGCTGGAGTCCATTGCTGCAGCGTACCCAGCGCACGGAAGCCGATGAAGTCGCGCGCGCTTGCGCTGCCGGACAGCGCACCCGCAAAGGCCTGAAAACCCGGATCGTCGGTGCTTTTCGGCCCGCCCTCGAAATCGCCGAAATCGCCCGGAAACAGCGCATGGCCGGTCAGGTAGTCGAAGGGCTGGGTATCGAAGGGCAGGTCGCCATAGGCACCGGTGATCAGCTGACTGCCGGCCACCGGGCCGTTGTCGAGGCTGATCGACACATCGAAATGGATGGCGTGGGCCGACACGGCATGCAGCATCAGCAGGCCGAAGGCAAGTCGGGGCAGGACGGACATGGCGGGAACTCCGAGCGAGACGATAGCTGATGATAACGCATTGCTATTTACAACAGTGCGCAAGCGGCTTATCTTGATAATACGTTATCGTTAGTGAATGCGCATCCCACCCCACCCCTGAAGGAGCTGTTTCATGATCAGATCAAGTCTGCTGGTGCTGGCCGGCGTGCTGTCGCTGGGCGCCCAGGCCAGCGAGCCGCTGCGCGGCGACGAAGGCATCGGTTACTACGTTGCCGTGGATTCGCTGGCGACCATCGCATCGGGCACCTATGCCGGACAGGCCAACCCGAATTACGGGCGCCTGACCTTCCTGTTCGACCACGGCAATCACTTCCACGGCATTGGCGCCTACAGCTACACCGGCCCGGGCAGCGCACCGGTGGTCAATGGCACCAACGCGAACAACCGCATCCCGGAAACCTACACGCTGGCCGCCCCCCTGCCGCTGACGGCGGGCAGCGGCAGCTACGCCGGTCTGCTGGTCAGCGGTGTATTGCCCGAATCGGCCCTGCAGCATGAATACAGCTATCTCGGCATGTCATCCATCCAGTCGCTGGCGGGCAACCCGGCAGGCAGCGAACGTGATGTGCTGTTCAACAGCAGTGGAGGCCGCTGGAACGGCACGCTCGACAACGTGAGCGTTGCGCTCAAGCTCGAATCGATCACGCCGGGCCTGAAGGTGGCTGCCAACGGCGACACCGACCTGTTCGACACAGGCAATCTTTACCTGCTCGGCGCCGGCAACAGCTTCGACTTCCTTCCGGTGTTCTGGACCGCTGCCGGTGCCGCCCCCGGCACCTACAGCGCACAGTTCTCGCTGGTCAACCTGGGCAGCAATCTGGCCGTACGCGACAGCGGCACCTTCCATTTCGACTTTGCCGTCGCGGCACCGGTGCCCGAACCCGGCACCTGGGCCATGCTGCTCGGCGGCCTTTTCATGATCGGTCTGACCGCCGCTCGCCGCGCCCGCTGAACCTGACCGGCGGGCAGGCCTGCGCCACCCGCCGGGTCAGGGCTCTCTGAACAACATGCTCTGGCCTGCACGCCCACCATGAACAAACGTGTATACATCGCCATCGCGCCGCCCTGTCCCGTCACGCGCGACGTCAGCGAACCGGCGGATCTGGCGCTTGTTCTCGATCCGGACTGCAATCTGGTCCGTCTTGCACGGCCACTGTCGGCCGGGCTGACCGACTATCTGCAGGCTGCCTGCGCAACGGGTGCGCTGCGCAGCGGACTGCGTACCGAACTTGAGCCCGGCGAAACCCTGGCCGCCGATGCCCTGCCCGATCTGTCAGGACGCGACGCCCTGCGCGAAGAGGTGCGACAGCTCGCATCACTGCTGGCCGATCTCACCGATTGTCCGAAAGTGGCCGTTCGCATCGAAGTACTCGAACGCGCCATGTGCCCGCGCCTGCATATCGATCACGTGGGCCTGCGCCTGCTGTGCACCTGGATCGGACCGGCCACCGAATGGCTGGCCGATGCCGACGCCGACCGCAGCCGGCTCGGCACCGATGACGTGATGCCTGATCCGTCGGCACTGCGCCGTGCCGACGCCGGCGACATCCTCGTCCTGAAGGGCGAAGGCTGGCCGGGCAATGCCGGCCATGGCGTGATCCACCGGTCGCCGGCGCTGACACCGGCGCAACCGCTGCGTATCATCGCGGCGCTCGACGCGCTCTTCCCCATGCCCTGACATCGCACAGCGGTCTGCCCGACAGACCCCGAAGTCCGGACAAGGCCGGGGCCGTCACCCGACCTTCTGCCCGGACAACCGACATGCCCGCCATCCTTCCCGTCACCCTGCTTTCCGGCCTGCCCGGCGCCGGAAAAACCACGTTGCTGAGGCACCTGCGCAATCAGTCCGACGGACAGCGCATCGGCCTCATCGTCAATGAACTGCGCAGCGTCGACATCGACGCTGCAACCGGCGCGGCGCCAGACGACGTACTTGTCTGCCTGTCGCCGCACGACATGCAGGCCGCCGCGGCGCACTTCGCGCAAGCCGACTTCGACGCGCTGGTCGTCGAGCCCTCGGGTTTTTCGGAACCGACCGGCATGGTTGAAACCTTCCGTACAGGACTGGGCCAGCACGCCCGCTTCGACACGCTGGTCACGGTGCTCGACGCATGGAACTTCTACCGCGACTATTTCAGCCGCGACACCGTTGCACAGCGCATGGCAAGCCTGGGGGTGCCGGCCGGAAACGATCAGCGTACGGTGATCGACGTGCTGCTCGACCAGGTCGAATTCGCCGACGTGATCGTGCTGAACAAATGCGATCTGGTGAACGATCAGCAGCGCGGCATCCTGCTGGGCATGCTGCGCGCACTCAATCCGCGGGCGGACCTGATCGAGGCCACGCACGGCCGGGTCGCTGCGGCAAGCGTGCTCGGCACCGGACGTTTCGACCCCGACGCCACGGCTCGTTCCGCCGGCTGGATGCAACTGATGCGCGGCTCTCCGGTTCCCGAAACGCCAGCCTTCGGCATCCGCAGCTTCACCTGGCAGGCGCGCCGGCCCTTCCATCCGATGCGCTTTGCACAGCTGATCCACGAAAAGTGGCGCGGCGTGCTGCGCAGCAAGGGCTATTTCTGGCTCGCAAGCCGCAACGGTCACATCGGCGAGTGGGAACAGGGCGGCGCGATCAGCCGCCTGCGCTCCGGCGGCCACTGGTGGTGTTTCACGCGCGAGGAGGAGTGGCCGCAGGAGGCGGGCCACCTGGCCCACATCCGGTCACGCTGGGACGAAACCTGGGGCGATCGCCGGCAGGAACTCGTATTCATCGGCATGGGCATGGATGAGGCCGCGCTGAAGCGCCGCTTCGACGAGTGCCTGCTGACCGATGAAGAAATGGGCTTTGGCGAAAGCGCCTGGGCCAACCTGACTGATCCGCTGCCCGCGTGGCACGAAGATCACGATGAAGGTGGGCATGGCGACCACCCGGGCGACGCCCCCGGGCCGGGCCGCCACTGACGGGTCAGCCGCCGGGCACGCCGGTGCGATTGACCTGGCTGTAGAAAATCTTCTGGTTGTGCAGGCTGCCGAGCAGCTCGTTCAAATCGCGGATCTGACCATCGTTGGCGCGGCTTTCTTCGCTGTTGGCATCACCGCTGGCCAGCACGACATGGGCCAGGATACCGATCCGCTCACGCACGGCCTCTTCGATCAGATCGATCTGTTGAATCGTCAGCTGGAACGACTTCTGGTGTTTCGACATGGTTCGACTCCCGGGAATTGCGCAATGCTGCAAGCGTAGCGCGAATCGCCCGCGCGTGTGTTCTGCGCGGCACGCTGGCGCACGCGATTGCCTTCGATCCCGCTGACTGCATCGCCCGCCCGCCTTTGCGGCCCTTGTGTTTGTAACGGTTACGGATGCACCATGGCGTTGCAACGTGGTGCCGTATCGATGGATGCACTGTCCCGGTACGCATGCCACCTGACACATGTGGTGTCCGCAGCAACTTGAACGCGGCCGCTGCACGACGACCAGAGGACACCGGACGCCGTGGCTACGAAGCTTCGCAAGGGCACAGTAGACAACCCCCCGGTCGGCTCGAACGATCCGGATCAGGACGGCTCACTGTTCCGCGCCCTGCTCGACAAGATGCCCGACGGCGTATTCGTCGCGCAGGACTACCGCTTCGTCTTTGCCAACGCCGCCCTTCCGCGCATGCTGGGCTATACCTACGACGAATTCGTCGGCCTGCCCTTCTCGGCGGTGATCCCGCCCGAGATACTCGACCTCTGGAACGAACGCTTCCGCGCTCGCATCGGTGAGGGCGACGAGCCGCCGAACACCTACGAAGTCCGCTTCCTGTGCAAGGGTGGCCAGCGCAAGCTGCCGATCGAACTGAATGCCAACCGCCTGATGTTCGGCGGTCAGCGCAGCGTACTGGGCATCGTGCGCGACATTTCGAACCGCAAGCGCACCCTGGAGGCCCTGCGTGAAAGCGAGGATCGCTTTCGCGGCAGTTTCGAACAGGCCGCGGTCGGCATGGCGATGGTGGATCTCGACGGCCACTTCCTCAGCGTGAATCCCAAGCTGTGCGCCATCCTCGGTTATCCGGCCACTGCGCTGCACGCGCTCACCTTCCAGCAGATCACGCATCCGGACGACCTTGACGCTGATGTCGAGCTGATGCAGGGCGTGCTGCGTGGCGACCACGCCACCTACACGCTGGAAAAGCGCTACCTGCGTAGCGACGGAAGTGCGCGCTGGGCGAGGTTGACCGTTTCGCTGATGCGTGAGGCGGATGGCACACCCTCGCACTTCATTTCCGTGGTCGAGGACATCCACGACCAGCGCATGGCGCAGGCCGCGCTGGCCGACAGCGAATTGCGCCATCGCCTGCTGATGCACAACCTGCACGCCGGTCTGCTGATCTGCGCACCCGACGCACGCATCACCTACGGCAACCCGGAAGTCTCGCGCATGCTGCACGCCGACCCCAGGGCCGTGATCGGAAAGTCCGTGCCGGAGCTGGGCTGTACCTTCCGCGACGAGCACGGCAGCCCGCTGTCACTGGAGAACGACCTGTTGCAACGGGTGCGACATTCCGGCCGGGAGCTGACCGATCTGGTGCTGAGCATCCATCGTTCGGACGACGTCCCGCCGGTCTGGGCGCTGGTGCATGCCTATCCCGAATTCGACACCTCACGCCGCTTCTCGCGCATCGTGCTGATGTTCATCGACATCACGGATCGCAAGCGACTCGAAGCGGAACTGCTGGCCGACCGGCAGATGAAGGCGGCTGCCCTCGATGCGATGACCTCGCATGTCGCGGTGCTCGACCGGCAGGGCGTCATCGTCGAAACCAACGCCAGCTGGGGGCGGTTTGCCGAGCGGGGCGGCTACGGCCGCGGCAAGTCATTCAACGGTGTGAATTACCTCGACGTGCTGGCGCATGTGACCGGTCCGGACGAGGCATATGCCAAAGCGGCAAGCGACGGCATCGAAGCCGTCATGGCCGGGCGCAGCCCGTTGTTCCAGATGGACTACCCCTGCCACTGCCCGACTGAGCGGCAGTGGTTCGCGATGAAGGTGACGCCGATGGACGCGCAGCGCGAGCGCGTGCTGGTCAGTCACGAGAACATCACCAGCATCAAGCTGGCCGAAGAAGCGATCCGCATCCTGGCCAACACCGATGCATTGACCGGCCTCGCAAACCGGCGCCACTTTCTCGAAATCGCCGAAGAGGAATTCGCGCGTGCGCAGCGCTACAACACACCGCTCGCGGTGCTGATGGCCGACCTCGACTTCTTCAAGGCGATCAATGACCGCTACGGTCACGCCGGCGGCGACACCGTGCTGCGCCATTTCGCGATCACCCTGTCCAGCCTGCTGCGCGATTCCGACTCGGCCGGGCGCGTCGGCGGCGAGGAGTTTGCCGTACTGCTGCCGCATACCTCGCTGGACGGCGCACAGGCTTTTGCCGAACGACTGATGGAATGCATCGCTGCCACGCCACCCGATATCGACGGCGCCCTGGCGCCCTACACAGTGAGCATGGGCATCAGCGAAATCGATGCCGGCAGCAAGGATTTTTCTGCCCTGCTGCGCTGTGCCGACGATGCGCTGTACCGCGCCAAGCACAATGGCCGCAATCGCTACGAAGTACTGACTGCGCAAGATCGCAGCCCGCCGGCCGGCGGCTGAGCCACGACCGGCCGGGAACAGCTGCCGCGGGCAGTCGCTTAAGCCACCTGCCGGGTCGCGCGGCAGGCCACACCAGCGCGCAGCGTGCGCGCCAGCGACTGCAGCGAGCCGCCCGCCTGATAGCTGAAACTCACGTCGAGCCCCTCGCCCGCCTTCAGGCTGATCGGCGCATCGAGCGGCAGCACGAGATAGTCATTGAGCCAGTCCACCGTGTCGCCTTCGGCAGCGCGGATCGCGAGAATGTTCTTGGTGACGAAGCGCAGCGCATTCACCGTGCCTTCCTGCTCCATCGTGAAACTGCCGGCCCAGCGGATGTCCGGCGACACGCCGTCATCGAAGTCGAGCACGCTGTAGACCTGCGGCGCGGCCAGTTCCAGCGATCCTTCATGCACTGCGCCGACGCGCTGGAACTGCATGATCGGTGCCTGGAAGCCGAAGAAATCATAGGTCTGCTGCAGCGGCTGTACCGCCATGACGGCTGCGGTCGGAATGAACACCGGCAGACGGTCGCCGAAGCGCGCGCGGTAGCGCGCCTTGAACGCATTGATCACCTCGACCTGCTTCTCGCGCAGCATGCCGACGTGGATCATTTCGCAGATCACGACATCGACCGGTTCCGGCGGCAGGTACTCGAAGGCGTCGCCATGCACCACCTCGACCTTGTGGCCGTTGGCGTTGTACGCCAGCAGTCGGCGCGCCTCGGTCACCATGTCCGGGTTGTATTCCACACACCACACCTTGCTCGCGTGCGCCGCGGCGAAGCACGACAGCACGCCGGTGCCGCCGCCCAGTTCGAGCACGCGCGCGCCCGGGAACACCACGTGGTCGATGGCCGCCTTGAAGTTGGCCATGCGATTGGCGTCCATCAGCATGTTGTGGTGGTAATGCAGGGGAATGAACTGGCCCAGGTAATGCGGCTCGGCAATCTCCTCGCGCAGTACGGCCTCGGACGAGGAATCGGCCTGCGGGCGCAGGAATCGGACTGCGGGTTCCATCAAAGACATGTCGAGCCCCTTCACGAAGTCGTTGGTTCGGCCTGGATCGGCGCGCCTTTGCCGGTAGAGGCAGCCGTCGGGTCAGGCTTGCCGGCAACATCTGCCGGAAACCGGTCGCCGAAGACCGGAGCGCCGTCACCGGTGGCCGCTGCAGCCGGTGACGAAGTCTCCATTGCAGCAACCGTGCCAGCTGCGGCGGCCGTGTCGGCGCCGCGTGCCCGGTACGTGGAACAAAAGTCGATGACCAGCCGAGCGCGCAAGGCGCGCGGCCTTGTTCGGGGAAAAGCGTCGGGGAAACTGCTGGGACAACAAAAAAGCGCCCCGAAAGGCGCTTGATTGCTTGCTGTCTGGCGGAGAGGGTGGGATTCGAACCCACGGTAGACTTGCGCCTACGCCTGATTTCGAGTCAGGTACATTCGACCACTCTGCCACCTCTCCGGGGTACTGCGGCACTTCATGGTCGTGAAGCGGCGCGCAGTGTAGCACAGGGCGCGCGGCGCCGGAAAAGAGGGCGCGTTTTCGCGCCGGGCGGGCGTTCAGGCACCGATGCGTTCGACACCGCCCATCCACGGGCGCAGCGCTGCCGGAACGACGACCGAGCCGTCGACCTGCTGATAATTCTCCAGGATCGCCACCAGCGTGCGGCCGACCGCCAGGCCGGAGCCATTGAGCGTGTGCAGGATTTCGTTCTTGCCCTGTTCGTTCTTGAAGCGCGCCTGCATGCGGCGGGCCTGGAAGGTTTCGAAATTGGAGCAGGACGAGATTTCGCGGTAGGTGTTCTGCGCCGGCAGCCACACTTCGAGGTCGTAGGTCTTGGCGGCGCCGAACCCCATGTCGCCGGTGCACAGCGCGATCTTGCGGTATGGAAGTTCGAGCCGCTGCAGGATGGTTTCCGCGTGGCCGGTCAGCGCTTCGAGCGCCGCCCACGACTGGTCCGGCGTGACGATCTGTACGAGCTCCACCTTGTCGAACTGATGCTGGCGGATCATGCCGCGCGTGTCGCGCCCGTACGAGCCCGCTTCGGAGCGGAAGCACGGCGTGTGGCAGACGAACTTCAGAGGCAGGCTGGCAGCCGACTGCACCGTGTCGCGCACGATGTTGGTCACCGGCACTTCGGCGGTCGGAATCAGGTAGAACTTGCTACCGTCGCCCCGCGGCACGGCGAACAGGTCTTCCTCGAATTTGGGCAGCTGTCCGGTTCCGAACATGCTCTCGGCGTTGACCATATAGGGCGCGTACAACTCGGTGTAGCCGTGTTCCAGCGTGTGCGTGTCGAGCATGAACTGGGCGAGCGCGCGGTGCATGCGGGCGATGCCGCCGCGCAGCAGCGTGAAGCGCGCGCCGCTGATCTTGGTCGCGGTTTCGAAGTCGAGGCCGCCGAGCGCGGTACCGACGTCGACATGGTCCTTCACCTCGAAATCGAAGCTGCGCGGCGTGCCCCAGCGCAAAACCTCGACGTTGTCCGCCTCGGACTTGCCGATCGGTACCGACTCGTGCGGCAGATTGGGCAGCGAGGCCACGAAAGCCAGCATGTCGGCCAGCACCGCGGCCAGGCGCTCTTCGCCGGCCTTCAGCGCATCGCCCAGCCCGGCCACTTCGGTCATCACCGCGGATGTGTCGTCGCCCTTCGCCTTCAGCTGGCCGATCTGCTTCGACGCGGCATTGCGTCGGGCCTGCAGGTCCTGGGTGTCGGTCTGGATGCGCTTGCGCTCTTCTTCAAGCGACTGGAAGCGTGCGGCGTCCAGCGTGTAGCCGCGCGTGGCGAGGCGTTCCTGAACGAAAGCGAGCTGGCTGCGCAGCAGTTGTGCGTCTAGCATGAATAAGGACCTGTGTAGAGGTGGAGTCAGGGCGCGAGCACGTGGGCCGAACCGCCACTTACGTCGTGCGCAGGGCGTCCCGGCACGATCATCGTGCACACGTTGCAACACAAAATTCTAACAGCGACCACCGCCCGCAACGGTATAGTAAGGAAGCCTTTCCCTTCTCACGCAATCGTCATGCTTTCACTTCGAGACTGTCTCGATCACAGCAATCTGAGCGAACTGGAAGTCGGTGTGCTCGCCGACTACACCGGTCTGCCGACCATGCTCGCCGCCACGCTGGCGGGCGCAATGCTGCAAAGCGAAGGCGGCGCCGACCTGATGCTGCGCATCCTGCAGGACGCCGATAAGCAGGCGTCCGAGCACCTGGACCTTGATCAGCGCAAACGCACCAAGGCCGCGATCGAACGCTTCTGCACCGTGCATCGTCCCGAGTTGCACTGAGGCGACCCACTCTGGCAGAGACCTAACTGTGGGAGCGACCGCCCGGTCGCGATCCGCACTTCGCACGGGTGACGGCGCACGTTTGATGCGCGGAATCGCGAGCGGCGCTCGCTCCCACAAAAAAACCGCGTCCTTCCTGTGGGTGCGACCGCCTGGTCGCGATCCGCTCGTCGCCCGGGGCGGTTACGCGCGAGAACGCCGACGGCCCAGACCGCCGACCAGGGCGAGCCCGGCTGCGAACAGGGCCCAGGCGCCCGGTTCGGGCACTGCGGTGACGGTCAGCGAAATGTTGTCGATGCCGGTATTGAAGCTGTCCGGGCCGAAACGCAGCACGAGTCCATTGGCGCTAGACACGCCGGGCATGAAGCTGAGCGGCGTCAGGCCGGCGTCGAAGGCGCCGGAGCTCCACAGCGTGGCGCCGGTGAGCAGATCGAGCACGACAGCCGATGAGCCGTCATTGCGGTTCAGGTAATCTCCGAAATCCATCGAGTTCAGCGTGACGATTTGACCGCCCCCGGGCGTGAAGGTGAATTCAGCGCTGTACTGCGAAGAATTCAAACCACCCCAGGCAACATTCACCAGACCGCTGTAGCCCTCCGCCCAGAAATTCAGGCTCGGTGCAGACGTTTGACCGGTGCTCGCCAGCACTGTTCGATGCGACACGTCGAGCACGCCGGCGATATCGCCGTAGCTCTGGCCGATGACCAGGCCGCTCGTGCAGACCTGGTTACCGTCGTTGCCGCAGATGTTGCCGGAAAAATCGAGCAGCACATTGGTTGCGGCCGCAGCCGGTGCGGATGCCAGCAGCGCGGTCAGTCCGAGCCTGGCAAGCAGGGTCGGAATCCGGTGACACGTCATGAAGCACTCCTTGTTGGCCTGAAGGTGTGACACGCCAGCAAAAAGCAGGCCGCAGCCCGCAAGTGATTGAAATAATTACGGTTCGCCCACCCTGTTGCGCGCGTGCTGTAAAGTCGGGCGACACGCCTTCTGCATGCACTGTAGTGCACGCACTACACGACAATCACATCTGTCGTGATACCGGGTCGGGTCGTGGCTGCCTAGCATGGACACCATGAACCGGCCTGGAGACCTCCCGATGATGTCGCAACGCAAGCGCGGCTTCCGGCTTGGCATCTATGTGTTCAAGGACGTCGAAATAGTCGACTTCACCGCGCCGCACGGCGTGTTTTCGGTGGCACGGCGGTTCGACCCGGAACTGGACGTGTTCCTGATCGCCGATGCGATGCGCCCGGTGCAGGCGCAGGCAGGTTTCACCGTGCTGCCCAACTACAGCTTCGCCGACCAGCCGGCGATGGATGCCTTCCTGATTCCCGGCGGCGCCGGCACGCGGCAGGAAACCTGGAACACCCGGCTGCACGACTATATCGATGCGCTGCCGCGCACCTGCCTCCTGACCAGCGTGTGCACCGGTTCGTGGATCTACGGCCACATGGGCCTGCTCGACGGCATTCCGGCCACCAACCGCAAGGAACCCGACCGGCTCGAAGCGTCGCACCTGGGCAAGGTGCCGATCGACCGCCTGGCCGAAATCGCGCCCGCCTGCCGCATTTCGCGCGCCCGGGTGGTGGATGCCGGCCGCATCGTGACCGCCGGCGGCATCGCCTCGGGCATGGAACTGGGCTTTCACCTGCTGCGCCGCGCCGGCTACGACGAAAGCTTCATCCGCGACGTGGCGCGCTGCATGGAATACGCCGCCGCCTACGACACCTACGCGCACGACATCGAATACGCACCCAATCCCGTCCCCTGCCTTTCTCCGGCCGCACCGCTTTCCCAACCCGCCCCTTTTTCCCAGTAAGCCCCCTCCGAGGAGATCGTCCATGAGCACATTCAGAAACCCGTTCGACGCCAACGTGAAACTCAGCGGCTGTTCGTGCGGGCGTCACCACAGCCAGGCCGAACACGAACAGGCGGAGCTGCTGTCGGAAGAAGCCATGCTCGACCGCGTGGTCGAAGGCGCGGTGATGCGCGCGCTGTTCCCGCACGACGAAACTCGCCGCAACTTCATCCGCGCCGTCGGCACCAGCACGGCGATGGCGGCGATCTCCACCTTCCTGCCGCTGGGCACCGTGAAGGACGCCTTCGCCTCCCCCGGTCCTCTCGAAAAGACCAAGCTCAAGGTGGGCTTCATCCCCATCACCTGCGCCACGCCCATCATCATGGCGCACCCGCTGGGCTACTACTCGAAGCAGGGTTTGGACGTGGAAGTCGTCAAGACCGCCGGCTGGGCGGTGATCCGCGACAAGTCGCTGGCGAAGGAATACGACGCCGCCCACATGCTGTCGCCGATGCCGCTGGCGATTTCGGTCGGCGCCGGCTCGAACCCCATCCCGTGGACGATGCCAGCGGTCGAAAACATCAACGGCCAGGCGATCACGCTGTCGGTGAAGCACAAGGACAAGCGCGACCCGAAGATGTGGAAGGGCTTCAAGTTCGCCGTGCCCTTCGACTATTCGATGCACAACTACCTGCTGCGCTACTACCTGGCCGAGCACGGCATCGACCCGGACGCCGACGTGCAGATCCGCTCGGTGCCGCCGCCCGAAATGGTGGCCAACCTGCGCGCCGGCAACATCGATGGCTTCCTCGCACCCGACCCGGTGAACCAGCGCGCGGTGTATGACGGTGTGGGCTTCATCCACACGCTGACGAAAGACATCTGGGAAGGTCACCCATGCTGCGCCTTCGCCGCCAGCAAGGAATTCGTCACCACGATGCCCAACACCTACAAGGCACTGCTGCGCGCCGTCATCAGCGCTACCGCCACGGCCAGCAACCCGGCCAACCGCAAGCAGATCGCCGAAGCGATCGCGCCGGCCAACTACCTGAACCAGCCGGTCACCGTGGTCGAACAGGTGCTCACCGGCACCTACGCCGACGGTCTCGGCGGCATCCAGAAGGTACCGGGCCGCATCGGCTTCGAGCCCTTCCCGTGGGAATCCTTCGCCGTGTGGATCCTGACCCAGATGAAGCGATGGGGCCAGATCAAGGGCGACATCGACTACCAGAAGATCGCCAAGGAAGTGTTCCTCGCCACCGACGCCGCGGCGCTGATGAAGGAAGTGGGCCTGCCGGTGCCGACCAGCACGACCAAGAAGTTCTCGGTCATGAAAAAGGAATTCGACCCGGCCAAGCCGGAGGAATACCTGAAGAGCTTCAAGATTTCGAAGGCGAATGCATGACACGCAACAAACCCTGGCTGGCACCGCTGCTGTCGGCCCTCTTCTTCGCGCTGTTCGTCGGCGTGTGGTACCTCGCGACCTCGACCACGGCGGCCCCGGTCGCCGGGCCGGCGGTCGACCCCGAGTACGCCGCGCTGCTCGGCGCGCAGGCGGCGACCGGCGGCCAGTCGGCCATGCCCGGCCCGGGCGAGGTGGCGGCCAAGATCTGGGAACACGTGAAAGACCCGTTCTACGATCGCGGCACCAACGACAAGGGGCTGGGCATCCAGATCGGCTACTCGATCGCCCGCGTGCTCGGCGGCTACCTGCTGGCCGCGCTGGTGGCGATTCCGCTCGGCTTCCTGATCGGCATGTCGCCGCTTGTATACAAGGCGCTCGACCCCTTCATCCAGATCCTGAAGCCGATCTCGCCGCTGGCCTGGATGCCGCTCGCGCTCTACACCATCAAGGACTCGGGCATTTCCGCCATCTTCGTCATCTTCATCTGTTCGCTGTGGCCGATGCTGGTGAATACCGCGTTCGGCGTCGCGTCGGTCCGGCGCGAGTGGCTCAACGTCGCGCGCACGCTGGAAGTGAAACCGATCCGCCGCGCCTTCCTGGTGATCCTGCCGGCGGCCGCGCCGACCATCCTGACCGGCATGCGCATTTCCATCGGCATCGCCTGGCTGGTCATCGTCGCGGCCGAAATGCTGGTCGGCGGCACCGGCATCGGCTACTTCGTGTGGAACGAGTGGAACAACCTCTCCATCACCAACATCATCACCGCCATCCTGCTGATCGGGCTGGTCGGCATGCTGCTCGACCACCTGCTGGCCTGGGTCGCGCGCGCCATTTCGTGGAGAGAGTGAAATGACCCAGCCCTTCCTGAAGATCGAAGGCCTGAAGCGCCAGTTTCCGCAGCCGGGCAACCCGAACCCCGACCCGGTGTTCGAAGACGTGCATTTCGGCATCGAGCGGGGCCAGTTCGTCTGCGTGCTCGGCCACTCCGGCTGCGGCAAGACCACCATCCTGAACATCCTCGCCGGTCTGGATGAAGCCACCGCCGGCCACGTCATCATGGACGGTCGCGAAGTGCGCGGCCCGTCGCTCGACCGTGGCGTGGTATTCCAGGGCCATGCGCTGATGCCGTGGCTGTCCGCGCTGAAGAACGTCGAATTCGCCGTGCGCAGCCGTCACCCGGAATGGAAGCGCGAACAGGTGCGCGAGCACGCGGTGAAATACCTCGAACTGGTGCACCTGGGCCAGGCGCTCGACAAGAAGCCGGCCGAACTGTCCGGCGGCATGAAGCAGCGCGTCGGCATCGCGCGGGCGTTTTCGATCGAACCCAAGATGCTGCTGCTCGACGAACCGTTCGGCGCCCTCGACGCACTCACGCGCGGCAGCATCCAGAGCGAACTGATCGGCATCGTCGAAGCCACCAAGCAAACCGTGTTCATGATCACCCACGACGTGGACGAAGCCATCCTGCTGGCCGACCGCATCGTGCTGATGACCAACGGCCCGCGCGCCAAGATCGCCGAAATCGTCGTCAATCCGATGCCCCGGCCGCGCGACCGCGAAACCCTGCACCAGCAGCCCGAGTTCTACCCGCTGCGCAACCACCTGGTCGACTTCCTCGTGAAGCGCTCGCGCGCCTTCGCGCCCGGCGCCGACTGGGATCCGAAGAACCCGCCCCTCGTGTACCCCGGCGCGCCCGCCCGCGCGGCCGCCTGACCCACCCTCAACCATCCGAAGGAGAAGCACATGAAACGCGAAGACGTCACCGACCTCATCGTCGAAGCCAAGGTTGCCAAGGGCCTGAAGTGGGCCGACATCGCCAGCGCCATCGGCCTCAGCAAGGAATGGGTCACCGCCGGCCTGCTCGGCCAGATGACCTTCACCGCCGAACAGGCCGCCATCATCGGCAAGATGCTCGACCTGCCGGCCGACGCCGTCACGCAACTGCAGGTCGTGCCCTACAAGGGCTCGCTGCCGACCTCGGTACCCACCGACCCGCTGATCTACCGCTTCTACGAACTGATCAGCGTGTACGGCACCACCTTCAAGGCCCTCATCCACGAAGAATTCGGTGACGGCATCATGAGCGCCATCGACTTCAAGATGGACCTGGCAAGGGAAGCCAACCCGGCGGGGGATCGGGTCAGCATTACGATGAGCGGGAAGTTCTTGCCGTACAAGACGTACTGATCGTACTGATGCGAAGTGCTTGACCGGCGCCGCAGGCGCGGGTCATATTGAGGCCGCATGACCCGAGGAGGGCATGCGGCTTTTTCTTCACCAAACTTATTCGATCGCGCAACGTGGGCCGATAAGTCGCATTCTCGTGCAGCTCAATCAGTTGAGTGCACATCATCGAAATCGAACGCTATGAGCTTTGCCGCGTTGATTGTTGTGATCACTAGATAAGGGCACGTATGTCTCAAGAAAAGGAAATCGCTGTTCAAGAGGCCACTTTTGTACAGGAAGACTCTGAACCGCCAGTTCCGCCGCAAGATGTAGTTGCGTATAACGAACTCAGGTCATGCGCAGATCTCTTTCGCATGTACAGAAACAAGAAGCTAGAGATACAACCCGACTTCCAACGCGACGTTGTTTGGAAACAGGATGATCAGTCAAGATTTATTGATTCACTAGTAAAGCAACTTCCAATTCCCAGCATGTGCTTCAGCCTTGACTACAAAACTCAGCAATGGAAGGTTATTGATGGCCTTCAGAGAATGAGTTCAATCATTCGCTTTCTTGGGGACGCTCCTTGGAAACTAAGTGACCTGTCGGATATCCATCCTCGCTTGCGTAGCGCAACAAATAATAGCCTCAGGGACGGCGATGAGGAACAAAAGAAACTTTATGCACTTGTTGAGGACGTATCGATTCCAGTAACTGTCATACGATGTGATTACTCGCAACCCAGTCACATGTTATATTTATTTACCATATTTCATCGCCTAAACTCTGGGGGCGTTCGTCTTACAAACCAAGAAATTCGAAATTGTATATATAGCGGCTATTTTAATAACCTACTCAAGAGCTTCGATAAGAGCAACGCGGATTGGATAGCCGTAAAGAAGCGAATATGGGGTTCGCTAGATCGATTCCGTTCAATTGAAGTCTTGCTAAGGGTACTCGCACTTTCAGAAGAGAGGGCAAAATACGACGGAAATCTAGCTAGATTTTTGAACGACTTTATGCACCGCTCTACGGGAAAGTCAAATGACGAATCCGACGCCCTTTTGGATCAATTGAAAAAAACAGTTTTTTACACCCGGCAAGCTCTCGGCAAAGAAGGGCGACGAAAGCTGCCGTTGGTTCTCGTCGAGGCATTAATGGTTGGCCTCTACTCGAATCTTAGTTCAATCACCAATTCATCTTCACCGGGGGCATTACAAGCCGGGTATGCCAAGATGGTGGGAGATGCATCTTTTTCTGAGAGTGCGCGCTATGCGGTAACCAGCGTCGACAATGTTCGCACTCGCCTAATAGTCGCGGTGAAGGCGTTTTCGGCTTAAATGGCTGCCGTAGAAGCAACACTTAAATTGCTAGACGCGTGGTACAACGAACCCACACAGGGGGGTGATCGCCCTAAGCTTTTATCGAAGCTCTCCGTTCTCGAATTATGCGGATGGCTGGAGGGGGAGTTTGATCGCCTTGCGCTAGTTGTCGACGAGATTTCTTTAGGCGCATCCGATTGGGTGAAGCAGAATATTCTAGACAGTACAAACGGTTTCTTGTACGACCAACATTGGAGAAAAATGTTGGTACAAATAGTCGGGGAATGTTTCGCTCGCCGCATCGAAATAGAAATGGAGGATCGATATCCAGGCTCCTTATCGCAGATGAAAAGCCTTCTTGGAGGGTTATGGAAAATCCGCTGCGAATATGCGCATGCAGACATGACGGCCAACGCTATATCGATGAAGAGCTTTAGCGCGCCTAGCTGGTCGACCAATCAGTATCGATTACTACGAAAGCTATTGGGTCAGTACGAAGCAGTTCTAAGAGACGTTCTCTCCGACATCTAGAGGGACATACCACGAAGAGAACAATGGAGGACATATCGTGAGGATTTTCCGCGACAAGGACTCAGGGAGCTGACCGACATCCGCAGCCGTAAAAAATAGGGGACGATGGCGATGTACCACGACCAAAGTATTGGTTTTTAACACGTGGGCTCTCCCCAATGGCGTTAGGAGGCAACATGGAAATCAAAGAAAAATTCGTTCTCTTTGTACAATCTGCACACCATCATCATTACCACACGCGACGATGATGGAAGCGTTGAAATAAGAGAAGTATAGCCATATAGCTATCGCCCAAAAGCGGTGATAAGAATTTCTTCTGCCATGAGATAGCGAAAGGTCGAATTCGAACGTTCCACTTTTCACGCTTCATTTTAGTGGAATAAGCACACCATCTACTTACCCCGCGCTTGCCCGTTGAGGTTTAACTACGGTGGTTTCGTGTCTGGCCACAATGCGCATAGTCATTGCATCGATGTCCGTGGCGATAGCGAGTCACAGGCTGAAATCCCGTCAAAGTTCTAACTCTGCGTTCGAGGCAGCCCCAGCGAAAAGCTGTGCCGGCACCTCAACTCACGTTAGCGGCAAAAGTTTCGAGTGATCATCGAATTCGACGGCGCCATGGAACAAGAAAAGCAATTGGGGATGCAGAAACATTTCCCCGCCTCCCAAACCGCACGGGAGTGCGGGTCGTAATCGAACAGTCGCGGCGCCATTACAACTTCGTACGACCACGCTCTGCACTGAGCCACCTAACCCAAGCGCAATTCGTCGACCTATGTCAGGTAAGGACCACAGAGACGACTCCCTCAAGTAATTCAATATATGTAGAATCGGAACAGGTCAATATCCTGGCCAGAGCCCATATGCTTATATTAGTACAATCGATTAAGAGCGCGCCGATATTCGCCACCCCCACTCTTCTGAAGCATTTAAGATAAACAAAGGACTACAAGTGGACAAAGAGAAAGAGAGGTCGAGCTCATTCGAGAGAAATAAAAAACTCAAACAAATTTCATATATTCAAGCATCAATTATCATATTGACGCTATTCTTGGCCTTTGAAGAATACCGCGAAAAAGAAGATAAATTTCTTTACTTTATTTCAGAAACAATAGGGGCGGCACTAGATGAACCAGCCAAATCAAAGTTCAACGTCCTACTTGGAGTCAGTTTTGATCATGGGACGGAGGTTAATCTGATTTCAGATACTGTAGAACTAGCACCGATACACAAACCACGAGAATTATCTAAACTCGAAGCAACAGCCCATGCACTTACTTACTGGAGCAGGGATCAACCTAGCTTGGCTCAAAGATCATGGGCGCGATTCGAATTAGAGTCGTCATCATTGCCAGGGAAGGTTTACGCAACAATTTTTCTTCCGCCACCCATGTACGATTCCCCCTTCTTTACTCTAGGACCATCCACTGGCGAAATAGACGATAAATGCTCGGATGAGTTGATACCCATCGCTTTGTCTAAAAGAATAAATATTATAGAATCTGAAATCATAAAATCCTTCCCCATACGCCCTTCAGTTCTAATAAATCCAATTAATCAACAAAAAAAGCCAGAAATTATTCGCCCAGAAAGAATCCCCTACTTTCCAATTCGAGCAGGATTTAATGTAACGTGGCAGCCATTTGCAGAACGCACGGCTTTGCTCCCATCACCCACGAAGTATCTTACCAATGATACCAGTCGTGAAAAATCGAACAAACCTGCCTTCGAAAATCGCAGTGTAAATATTCGCTTCTTCGATTGGACAATAGAATCTCAATATTCTAACTATCAAAATCTCGACACCAACCTCCCCTGCGAGGAGCAAATCACTCTTAAAGCAACCTCAAGCACGGGCGTTTTTTTGTCAGCTCACTCAGCAAGTGATCTCAGAGCACGATCTCACATGAAGTTCTCCGACCCGACCCATTCACAATTAGGACTTCAACTATTGTCAGAAAAAAAGAGCAATATTCGCGCTCCAGTCGCAAACAGCAACCTAGGTTATTCAAATTCAATTCTTGCCTTTTCAGTCATCTCGCTAGTACTTGGCTTGAACTTTGGCAGATTGGCTAGATTTAATTTGCTTGCAGGTGTTGCACCACTATCGAAAATTCACAAAAATACCAGCGGATCAGTCACCAAGCTCGACAGACTCGTAGTATTGTTTCTAGAGAGCAATGCTAGAATGGTGGTCTATATAACCGGGGCTTTAGCCACTTTAATTACCCCATTGATTTATATTGTATCAAATTTTTTTTCCACCGTTTATCCGTTGAGTCTTCTTTGCGGTGAAGGATTTTGCACGCTTGCAGTTTTGGAAAAACTTGGAGAAGCTTTCTTAAGCCATTCCTTACAAGATTTTTTCGGACTTCTCATTGTCATCATAGGGATGGTCCTCTCAGTAAATAATATGGCTTTGCTTATGAATCCGTATTTTTCGGAGTTAAAGAAGCAGAAGTCGCAGTGGCAGCTTTGAAAAAATTAAACAAAGAAACAGAAAAATAGACGGGAACAATAGAGGACAGACCCGATGCCCTTAGCAGGCTGGTGAGAAACCCCGCCCCTTTTTTCCAGGCGCGGGTTTTGCGGCAGACTTCCCCCTCGAATCGTCCTTCTACTTTTCCAGATTTTCTATGCGCGGCCAAGAGAATCCCCAGACGTCGATGTTCAGCTACGTGAGTCTTGAGCAACGTGTTCCGAAGGACCATCCGCTGCGCGCCCTGCGTGCGCTGGTCGACGGCATCCTCGCGAACATGAGTGCGTTGTTCGACGAACGCTATTCGCATACCGGCCGCCCGTCTATCCCGCCCGAGCAGTTGCTGCGCGCTTTGCTCCTGCAGATCCTTTTCACCATTCGCAGCGAGCGCCAGCTCGTCGAACAACTCGACTACAACCTGCTGTTTCGCTGGTTCGTCGGCCTGGGCATGGACGATGTGGTGTGGGATCGCACGGTGTTCAGCATCAACCGCGACCGGCTGCTCGACGACGACATTGCCCGCCCGTTCTTCCGCCGCGTGCTGCATCTGGCGCAGTGGCAGGGTTTTGTGTCGGATGAGCACTTCAGCGTCGACGGCACGATGATCGAGGCCTGGGCCAGCCACAAGAGCTTCGTGCCCAAGGACGGCAGCGGCCCGGACAAACCAGCGGGGCGCAACCCCGAGACGAATTTCAAGGGTGAGAAGCGCAGCAACGCCACGCACCACAGCACAACCGACCCGCAGGCGCGGCTGTACAAGAAAGGTGAATTCACCGAGGCGAAGTTGCGCTACATGACGCACGCGCTGTCGGAGAACCGCAACGGACTCGTCGTCGATGTCGAGAGCACGCAGGCCACCGGTCGCGCGGAGTGGGAAGCGGCGATCCGGATGGTGGATCGCAGCGTGCGCAAACCGGGCGCCACGGTCGGTGCCGACAAGGGCTACGACACCGCCGAATTCGTCGGCGAACTTGAGCGTCGCGGGATCCGCGCGCATGTGGCTCGAAAGGTCACCGGCAGCGCGGTCGACGGACGTACCGCGCGCGGCAAGGGTTATGCGATGAGCCTGAGGCGTCGGAAGATGATCGAAGAAGCCTTCGGCTGGATCAAGACGGTGGGCGGTCTGCGCAAGACGCGGCACAAGGGACTGGAGAAGCTGTCGGGGCAGGCGCTGTTTGCGTTCGCGGCCTACAACCTGACCAGACTGCTGAATCTGATGCGGCAGGTGGCCGCGTAAGGACAAGTACGTCCGCCGCTTGGCGAGCGGCGGAATGCAGGGGTGAAAGAACCCTGAATCAAGAGCCACGGCGCACTTCCGGTGCCGGAAAAAATGAACGGAAGGCCGTGATCCGGAAGGATTCAAGGGTTTCTCACCAGCCTGTTAAGTTAGCGATTTCAGACGTTCTGTTAGGTACTGAAAGGAAATGACAACCGACGGTCCCTGTACGCAGACCACGACCCTCTTGGGCTTAACTTAACGGCATAGGGTCTGTCCCCTTTTGACGCTATCACCGTCGCTGGCGCATCGAGGAGTGCTTCAAGGTGCTCAGGTTTCGTCTTGCGGTCGAGCACTTCTCGGGAGAACTACGCGATGCCATCCGTCAGGACTTCAGCGCTAAGGTCTGGTTGAGCAATCTGGTTGCAAGCTTCGCCTATCTGGCTCGTTCGTGCCAACCCGAGCCAGCACGCGAGCGCTTCACCCCGAACCTGAGCTACGCCATGACCACCGTTGGTGCCGCATTGCCGCGCCTGCTGCGATGCCTCGCCAGACCTGGCGCCACCTTGCGCCAATTGCTCAAGCTCATTTCCAGTGCGCTTGAAGCGCCGCGGCCGGATCGATCCTTTCCAAGGAACAGGCAACCCGTCAAACCCGCTCGCCTTCGTGCGTACAAACCAGTTTGAAACGATGCTATTGACTTAAATTAACAGTTGGGCGTTTCCCCGGTTGGTGCAGATAACGTCTGGCGCCATATCTTTATGCTAGTGTTTCGGCATGTCGATGACGGCTGGCTACTGCAGGCGCCGTCCGCTTGTTTCTGATTGAATCAACTCTGCATGAGACTACCCACTCGTAATGGAAATATGGCTTCGCGGGCGGTGCACATTGCGTCCAGCGCTGCACGCCGCCTGGTTGAGCAGCTCCCGCTGCCCTCACGGCGAGAGCTTGAGTTGATTCATCAAGGTACTGCGCCGTTCGTGTCGAAAAACCCCGTTTGAATCTGCCGCATTTCATGTGTGTCACCGTCCCTTGCCTGTCACTACCAAACTTCCAGAAAAGGCATCGCCAGTTATGAAGAAAATCACCGTCCTGACGCAGGCTCTCGCCGCAGGTCTGATATTTGCCGGCCAGGCAAATGCAGCGGTATACGAATACGTATTTCAGGATAACGTTGTCGTATTTCCGTTCTCATCGACGGATATGAGTCAGAACATTACGGAGCGGTTGAGTGCGCCCTTCCTGAATATGACGGTTACGGACACCACCAACGGCATTGATGTGAGCATCAGGATCAACGAATCCTTCTCAGGATGGCTGGATTCCATGTTTCTCGACCATATGCCAGGGCTGGGCTTCGGCACTGCCGTGCATTATCGGCCGGCCTCTTCGTCCTCCGTTCCACCGAGTGAGCCGTACTTCTATTCCGTCCCGGATGGCATCGATTCGCTCGGTACGGCCTATGACATTTCCGCCTGGACGCCAATCTCGACCATCCTTGGGTTCTCCTACGGCAACGCGTTTGGAGACAGTTTGACCGTCCATTTCCGCAATCTGCCTGAAGAGATATCAGCCGCGAATTTCACGCCGAAATATCTGCAAGTCAGGGAGACGTCATGGGGAAAGGCCAGCAATGGACAAGCCTTTGTGCTGGCAAGTCCGATCGCAGCCGTTCCTGAGCCGACCTCCGCCGCGTTATTGTGTGCCGGCATCGCTTTGATTGGCTGGTCTGCCAGGACAAGATTTTCCCGTACCGACAGGCAGCGCTGAGATCCGCCGCGTGACAGCGGGTGGCAGACCGTTTTTCGATCTTGAACGTTGACGATTGAAAAATTCGGACTGTCGCCTGCAGTCTGGGCAACCTCAGTGGCAACTTCACGTTCGGGCCACCTTTTCCCTGCGCGCCGCTCGCCGGGATGGCTGGCCAGGCAGCATCAGCCTTGGATTCCACGCCCACGGAGACGTGCGTGGCTCGCATCCCGGAAGGCTTGCTGTACTGGCTCTGGTGCTGATCGACGAACTGCCCGAAGTGCGCTTTCCGCCGTCGCCCCGACCTGCGGATCCTTACCGAACACGGAGAGGGCGCGCCCTCTGCGCACGTTCGATTCAGTGGGTTGGCACTCACTCGCTGAAAGCAATATTCTTAGCTGCACGTGCTAATCTCCGCGCCCTGTTCCGATCGACCCATACAGCATCTTATGGTTTTTCCCCGTCACACCGGATACGGCATGCGCATGCACGGCTGCCTGGCCATTTCGCTGCTCACGCTTGCTGCGTGCGCATCTGAAGTACCTCGTCATCCCGCCCGTTTCGAACCTGCGATTGAGGTTGTGTCGATGCGCAGCGTCGATCGCGAAATCGAAGTTCGCCTGAGTACCGGCTACACGCGCGTACTTGCATCAGGTTCGCGCTGGCGACAGGTCGGCGCAATTTCCGAGGGGGGCGTATATGCGTCGAACGGAAGCACATTTTCCGTCGAAGGTGCGCATGTCCACGAAGCCTATCTCGTCGTGAAATCCGGACGACTCGTCGGATTCTATCTTCCTGTGGAGCGCGCATTTTCGCCCCTGTCTCCCGATCAAAACCCAACGCTCTGGAAGGAGTACGAGTAATGCGCAGTACGTTTCAAATGATTGTCGTTGCCACCGCAGTGCTGGCCGGTTGCGCGTCCGGTCCGCGTTATGCGGAGGTCAGGCCCTCGATGCCAACACTGGCAGATGGCCAGGGGCGCATCCTGTTCTATCGGACAGGCAATGTTTTCGGCTCCGGCATACAGCCTGATGTGAAACTCAACGGAAAGGTTGTCGGCAGCGCTCAGCCGGGCGGATTCTTTTACATGGACGTGCCGGCCGACAATTACGAGGTCGTGCTGTCGACCGAAGTCGACAAAAAGCTCACTTTTGCGCTTGGCGCGAACGAAGAGAAGTGCGTGCGGCTTTCGGTTGGACTTGGCGTAGTGGTGTATCGCGTCTATCCCGAGATGGCGACACCTGAAACGTGCGAGAAGGAAATCCCCGAAACCAGTTTCATCGGACAGGCGAAGGGGAAGTAAGCCCTCGCGAGCTGGACGGACATGCGCCGCCATCTGATGGCGCACGTTGCAGGTTCGTCCATCGCCCGCACCTCAACGACCGACGAGGCCATCGCCGGCCCGACTCGCTAAGTCAGCGGGATCGACACGGTTTTCATGCTGGCCATCAGAAGCCAGCGCAAGGCGGGCGTCCGGTCGCGACGGGCCAATGGGAAGCGTCGCAACATGACGTCCTCGACGCCCGCAAGCGATCCGGCGCCGCGGCCACTGTCAGCACCACAGTCAACACTGCCGGCAGCCCTGCTTCATGCGCACCCCATCCGCAGCAAAGTGGCAGCGCTCAGTCGCCGCCGCAACCGCCTCCGTCACCGCCCCCGTCCGACCCACCGTCGCCGAAGCCGTCGGTGCTGCCGTCGACGCCGTCGCTGCAGAAATCGCTGCCGCAGTAGGGCGTGCTGCCGCTGTTGTCCGCGCCCGCCCGGCGCACGACGCCGCAGTCCGGCACGTAACTGAAGCCGCCGGCGATATTCAGCTTGGCGTCCAGCGCGAACAGCAGCGGCAGACGGCTCGGTGCGCGCGGGTCGATGTTCTCCTCGCGGCAGGCGAACCACCAGCAGCGGCGCAGGCCCGCGTTCTTCAGCCGGTCGTCGGTCAGCACCACCGCTGGCGTGTGGTGCAGGAAGCGGCCGAAGCCCTGGCGGCAGAAGCTGTCGTAATTCTTCGTGCACAGAATGAATTCGTGCCACAGGTCATCCACCACCTGACTGGGCATGGCCACGAATTTGCGGCCGCTCTTCAGGTGCGCGAGGAAGAACTGCCGCAGCCCGTTCGCCACCAGCTGACAGTCCTTCAGCGACAGTTGCGGGTGACGCGCACGCAGCTTTTCGAACAGTCCCTTGGGCAGTTCGGCATGGCGGATATGCGCTTCGCGGCGCAGCGCGACATAGCGGAAGCGGAACACCAGCGCCACGCCCAGGAGGGCGACGGCTAGGACGATCAGCAATGGATGCATGGGCGGGTGTTCGAGCTCTACGCTTCACCCTGCCTTCGGCACGACTGCGCTTCCCTGCAGCAGGTGTTCGCTGCCCGGGGGAAGGTGGAAGCTGCTCTTGAAATTCGCGTTCCACAAGGTATTCAGGGTGGCGCTCTGGTTCTCATCCAGCTCCCCGAACACCTCGGAATCGACCAGCCGTTCCGCCGAGATGATGGTCGGCGACACGATCTGCGCACCCGAGAGCACCTCGAAAAATGCCAGGCCCGCGTAGATGCCGCTCTGGCCGCAGTGCGGGACCACCTGGATCACCGCCGGCTCGTTGCTGGTGTCGACGTTGCGACCGATCAACAGCAGCCGCGACTGGACCGGAAATCCGTAGTACTTGTATTTCATCGTCCGGCCGGCGCTGGTCCTGTACTGAAAGGCTGCGTGCAGGTAACCCGGCAACTCCAGGTTTCCGAAATCGAAATCCCGATACACCCAGATCGACTTGCCATCCCGCACGGTCAGCAGATAGCCATAGAACTTCTTCCGCAGCGGCATCAGCTCCTCTTCCTTGGAACGCCAGGGCACGACCAGAAGCTCGTTGATCATGCGCAGCACCCCCTCGAAGGGCGCCGGCGAAAAAACCTGGGTGATGACGGACGTGAGCCCGAACGCCAGCGTCACACTGCCGACCGACGTGAGTACTTTCTGGACGAACGAATCGGGTACGAAGTGCGCCAGCAGCAGAATGAGGAACCCGACGATGAAAAGAAGGGAAAGGCTGAACAGCTTCTGACGCTTGTCGCGCAAAGCCACCACTTCGGTCGACGCACTTTTGCTCATGAAAACCTCGGGAAATTGCGCCTTCGAGTTGCCAAGGCGGGACTTCGGTTCATCGTTCTTTTCTAGCGCGCAATGCTGACGTGCGCGGCCGCCGCGTGGAATGGTAACGGCGGCAGACCCCGGGGTTCAAACGATTTGCAGGCATGTTTGCGCATTCGGTCTGCAAGCGCTGCGGGAGCTGTACCTGTGGGAGCAGAGACCTGTGGGAGCGGCGGCCTCGCCGCGATATGCACTCTGCAATGCGACCATCGCGGCACTGATCGCGGCGAGGCCGCCGCTCCCACAGGCGGCTCCCACGAAAACCAGCGCGAAGCGCCGCCCTGGCGGCACGGCTTCGGTTCAGACACATCGTTGAAGCGTCGCTGCGACGGCCGCCAGCACTGCAGTCAGATGACGTCGTGCGACGAGGCGACCTTCTTCATCAAGAACTGTCCGGACACGAAGACAGACGGTGACCGCGACGGCGTGCCGTGCCAGGAGCAGTGGTGCAGCTTCTGAACTGAAGTTTCTCTCGCCGGCGCCATCGTCCGTTCGACTGAGCGAAATCTCGCACGGCCGCCCAATGCGCCCGGCTTGCCCACCGCGTGGCAACCGATGATCATGGAACACGGCAGAGGTCACCCTGATTTCTTCCGCCACCGGGATCCCACTGATGAAAGCGACCACCGTACTTGCGAGCCTGCTCGCGTGCAGCACCTTCAATGCATTCGCCGTCACGCTGCCCCCTGAACCGGTGGCGCGCGACGACCTGTTCGAACTGACCGGCCTCACGCTCAGCATTTCGGCGCCCGGCATTCTGGCCAACGACAGCGGCACCGGCGTGATCGTCAGCAGCTTCTTCGATCCGGGGTCGGGCACGCTGAACAACCTGCTCACCAGCGGCGCCTTCCTGTACACGCCCGAGCGGGGCTTTTCCGGCATCACGACGTTCGACTACTCCATCCTCGACGCGTACAGCCGCTCATCGAGCGCCACGGTGACGATCGATGCCAGCACCACGCTGCCGCAGGCACGCGACGACTATTACACCTTGAGCGGCCTGACCCTCAACGTTTCGGCGCCGGGCCTGCTGGCCAATGATCGCGGTGGCATTGGCGAGGTCGTCGTGGCCAGTTTCTTCGATCCGACCTCGGGCACGCTCGACAGCGTGATCACCAACGGCAGCTTCAGCTACACCCCGGAGTACGGCTTCGCCGGTGTAGCAAGCTTCACCTACAGCAGCCTCGACGAGCTTGGCCGCAACGCCACCGCGACCGTGTTCATCGATGCGGCGGCGTCGATTCCGGTGGCGTTCGACGACACGTTCTCGGTACTCAGCGGCGGAACGCTCGACATCCTTGCACCCGGCCTGCTGGCGAACGATCGCGGCGGCATCGGAGAAGTCATGGTTTCGAGTTTCTTCGATCCGAGCAGCGGTACGCTGGCCAGCGTCTTCACCGATGGCAGCTTCCGCTACCTCGCCGATCCGGGCTTTGCCGGGCTGGCAACCTTCCAGTACTTTTCAATCGACGAGCTCGGCCGCACGAGTTCGGCGCTGGTCAACATCAATGTCGTGGCGGTACCCGAGCCGGGCACCTGGGCGATGATGCTCGGAGGCCTGGCGGTCATGACCGGCTTCGCAGGTCGCCGGCGCAGGAGGGCGACGAAGCACTGATTCTCGCAGGCACGTTCAGGGGATCGGTCCTCTACACGGTGGCACCGCATGTACGCGGCAGCCTCGTGTAAGGGGTCGGTCCCGTAGAAGGGCAAGCGGCGCGCGGATGTGGCCGCTGGTCACCACGGCCGCACGAGCGCCAACCTCCGGCTCGCGACGAACGCATTACCGCCAAGGTGGCGCTCGGAGGCTGCAACCGCTGCGCCGACGCATGCAAGCCGCACGTCGATCATCACGCCGAATGCAAGGCCTGTCACGATGCGTGCCAGGACTGCATCAAGGCGTGCAAGACGCTGACCTGACGCTGACCTGAGGATATCTATGACCTGCCGCAGCCGGCCAACGCTGCGCCGCTGGCTACTGCGGAAGCTGTTTCTGTGGGAGCAGCCTTTGTAGCAGCAGTCTCAGAGGGAGCGGCGATCCACGGCTGGCCCTGTATGGCCAGCCGGCTTTGCGGGCGGCGAGCAGTGCTCGCCGAAACCCCCGCTCCGATCTGTGCTGCGATGGCCGCATTGCGGAGTGAAAACAGGGGATGGACCGCGTGTTACGTCGCCCCCGGTTTTCTGTCGCCAGCTCCCAAGCCTGTTTCCTGCGCTAGCCCGCCATGCGCTGCGCACGCCGCCATTTCGCGGGGGGTTGCCCGGTCAGGCGCTTGAACGCCCGCGAGAACGCCGCCTCGGATTCGTAACCGATCTCCTGAGCGACCGTGGCGACCGACGCCTGGCCTTCGCGCATCAGATTGGCACCGAGCTGCATGCGCCAATGGGTCAGGTAGTGCATGGGTGGCATGCCGACGCATTCAACGAAGCGCTCATGCAGCGCGGAGCGCGAGAGGCCGACCCGTCGGCCCAGTTCATCCACCGTCCAGTCCTCTGCCGGGTGCGCGTGCATCAGCGCAATCGCCTTGCCGATGTAGCGATCGCGCAGCGCCGCGAGCCAGCCGCTGCCACCGTTCTCGGGCAAGGATTCAAGATAGCGGCGCGCGGCATCGACAAACACCATTTCGCTGACGCGCTCCAGCACCGCCGCACTTCCGGCCCGCCTGTGACGCGACTCCACGACTGCCTGTTCGAGCATGGGCGCGACCCAGGCGCCGACACCGGTCGACGGAATGTGCAGCATCGGCGGCAAGGCCTGTATCAGCGGATTGAACGGCCTCAGGTCGCAACTGATGAAACCGCACACCAGCGTGATGCTGGCCCGACTGGAGGGCACTTCCGCACCCAAGTCGCACACGCCGTCGTGGAACGCGATCAGGATGGGTTTGGGATCGTCCCGCGTCGTCGCGCGCCAGGATTGATCGCCCCCGGCCGCGCGCATGCCGGGCGCGCTGGAGAGCACGTGGGCATCGCCACGCGGGAACATGACGATGTCCCCCGCCTGCAGCGGTGTCGGCGCCTCGCCATTCATTCCTGCCCAGCCGCCGCCACGAAGGATCATGTGATAGGCGATCACATGCTCGGCGCCGGGACTGAGCGCGTCGGCCAGTTCCGGCGACGGTGGCGTTTCCGCCACCCACTGATCGTCACAGCTCACGTAATAGAAGATGGCGCCGCGCAGACGCACACTCGTCAGAACATCCGACAACGGATCGCCCTGCATGATCCCTCCCCGGCGGCGTCCTGATCAATTGCGCGGACACGGGGTCAGGTGATCGCGCAATCGCGGAGCCGCGAGCAAGTTTCAACGACATGCGGTGAATCGCCCACCGGCCCGGACATGAAGAATGGCCCCGTCGTCGCACACCGCCAAACGGACTCACCCATCGCACCACGGCGTGCGCGGCGCGCCCCTCAACCCGTGAAGGAGATCGACATGTCAGCCGTAATCGAAACCCACAACACCGCGCCCGATTTCAACGCCATCAAGCAACGGCAGAATGCCACCTGGGCGAGTGGAGACTATGCCGTCATTGGCACGACGCTGCAAATCGTCGGCGAAACCCTCGCCGAGGCCGCCGACCTGCGCGCCGGCGAAAAGGTGCTCGATGTCGCCGCCGGCAACGGCAACGCAACCCTCGCCGCGGCACGCCGGTTCGCCGAAGTCACCTCCACCGACTATGTCGAGGCGCTGCTCGACAACGCGCGCGTACGTGCCGCTGCAGAAGGCCTGCCGGTGCAGTTCCGTGTCGCCGACGCGGAGCGCCTGCCCTTCGACGACGCCCGCTTCGACGTCGTGATGTCGACCTTCGGCGTGATGTTCACGCCCGACCATACGGCGGCGGCCGGCGAAATGCTGCGCGTGGTGCGCTCCGGCGGCCGCATCGCGCTCGCCAACTGGACGCCCGCTGGCTTCATCGGACGACTGTTCAAGATCATCGGCGCCTACGTGCCGCCGCCGCAAGGCGTGAAGCCACCCTCGCTGTGGGGAACCGAGCCGCACATCGTCGAGCTGTTCGGCCCCCGCGCAGCAGAACTGCGTTGCGAGCGCCGGCACTTCGTCTTCCGCTACCGCTCGGCCGCCCACTGGCTGGAGGTTTTCCGCACCTTCTACGGTCCGATCCACAAGGCCTTCGGTGCCGTGACGCCGGACGTCCGCCCGGCACTGGAGCGCGACATCCTGGCCCTGCTGGACGAACTCAATGTCGGCGGTCCGGATGCGCTGGTGGTGCCTGGCGAATACCTTGAGGTCGTGATCACCCGGGCCTGACGGAATGCGCACGTGAGACGGACCACGGAGCACGCCCGGCGCGCGCAGTCCGCCACCGCCGTGGCGTCCCGCGAATGCACGACGGCATCCGCCCCGACTGTTCGGTAGTGACTGACATCGTCCTCAAAGCAGCGCCCACTGCCGCGCGAGCAGAACCCGTGACAGCAGCCCCGGTGGAAGCCGCCTCCGTGGGAGGAACCTCTGTGGGAGCGGCGGCCTCGCCGCGATGCGCACTTCGCACAGCGATGATCGCGGCGAGGCCGCCGCTCCCACAAGAAAACTCGATCCGCCTGCCGTGACCCCCTTGCCCCACGTTGCCCCGGCCGGACGCACTTATCGGCGCGACATCGCCAAAAGGACCACTGAGCAAGACGACGAGGCTCCTCCCCCGCTTCAGCCGAACACCGGCACCGGCGCAAAACGGCCCTTGAGTATCGTGTCGGCGGCGCCGACCTTGAGCCAGCCGTCGATGGCGCTGGCGTAGACCGAGCGGAAGTCGGTGGTGTGGACAAGATTGTCGCCCGCGTCCAGCGCGCCCAGGTCGGACGGTGTGCCGTAGTGGCCGCCCTTGACCTGCTTGCCGGCGAAGAACATGACGTTGGCGGTACCGTGGTCGGTGCCCAGACTGGTGTTCTCCGGCACCCGGCGCCCGAATTCGGAAAAGATCAGCAGGCTGACGCGGTCGGCCTGGCCGATGCGCTCCATGTCGCGCAGGAAGCCGTGGATCGAATCCGAGGTGTAGGACAGGAGGCGCTGGTGCAGGTCGGCTTGCTGCACGTGGGTGTCGAACGCGTTGTTGCGGTAGCCCACGTAGTACAGCCGCGTCGGCAGTCCGGCCGCGATGCAGGCCGCGACCTTGGGCAGACCGAGCGGGACGATGCCGTAGTCCTGATTGGTCTTGTATTTCGACCACGCATCGCGCACCGCCAGCGACGATTCGCGCGCGCTCACCGCCACCTGTTCGAGGTAGCGGCGTGACGGGTTGTCCGCGCTGGCCACCGCCACATCGTCGAGCAGCGCACGCGCCTGGTGAAAGCCGCTGCGCACGAAGCGGTCCGGTTCGTCGAACACCACAGGCGTATGCACGCGGCTGCGCACCGCGAGCGACTGCGCGGTGTCGATGTTGAGCAGGTAGTTCGGCACCGGCGCCGGCGACATGGCGTCGGCCAGACGGCCAACCCAGCCGTAGTCGTCACCGCTGTTGGGCGTGGCGGTGTGCAGATAGGCCATCGACGTGAAATGCGAGAACGACGGATTGTCGTAGCCGCAGCCGTGCACGATGGCGAGCCGGCCGTCTTTCCACAGCCGCTCGAAACCGGCCATGCCCGGGTTGAGGCCGAAGCGGTCGTCGAGCTTGCGCACCTTGTCCGGACGGATGCCGATCGTCGGCCGCAGGCGGTAGTAGCGGTCGTCGGCATAAGGCACGACGGTGTTCAGGCCGTCGTTGCCGCCGGACATTTCGAACACCACCAGGATGCGGTCCTCCGCTTCGGCCGCCGCGGCGGCGCGCGCGATGGTGCCGAAGACGCCGGGAATCATCAGCCCGGCAGAGGCCTTCAGGATGCGGCGGCGATTGTGGTCTGTGCTCATGATGCGGACTCCTGCAGCGCGGGCTGCGGTGCTTTCGGTTCAGCCGAGTTGGTATTCGGGCCGGCTCAGCAGCACATGCAGCAGCAGGCGCAGAGAATCTTCGGCGTAGGTTGAAGTGGCCTTCATGTCGCGCGTGCCCAGTTCCCTTTCCAGGAAGGCTGACAGCTTGTGCCGCGTTGCCGCGTCGAGCTGCACCGACAGGAAGCGGCGTTCCAGATAGGTGACCACCTCTTCCGGCGTGCTGCAGCCGGCGTTCAGCACCATGCCGGTCAGATCCAGCCGGGCCACTGTGCGCGAGATAGGCTTCACGCGCTCGACCGCCATCTGCCAGCCGCGATAGCTGCCATAGCGCGTATTGAAGTCTTCGTCGCGGTCGCCGCTCAGGGTCGACATCGCCATCATTTCCATGCCGCCATCGGCACCGCCGGGTTTGGTGGCGGTGGTCAGATCGAGGCCGCTGCGGATGCGCTCATGCACGTAGCGGATTTCATAGCCGGCCTGCGCGGCCGGATAGCGATCGCCGGGAATGTAGTTGATGTCCGGCAGCGCCACGTCGAGCACGAAATTTCCGCGCTCCAGCAGCAGCCCCGGCGTGATCCAGCTGCGCCCCTGCGCCCAGCCGGCCACCGTCGGCGGATGCATCAGGCGCTGACCGAGGGCGGCCGTGGTTTCGTTGAAGTCGGGCACGCCGGGCACTTCGGTGAGGCCGAGCTTGCGATAGGTGGACACCACCAGTTCGACCGGCCCCTTGATGTGCGTCGCCACCGACTCGGGCGCATGGAAATCGCGCGACATCAGCAGCATTTCGAGGAAGGCCGCGATGTCGTAATTGACCGCCTTCAGCCTGCGGCCCAGTTCGTCGGCCAGCGCCGGATCGACGTCTTCGCGCACGAAGTGGCGGTACAGCTTGCTTGCCAGAAACCGCGGCGTGACCGGCTGGTCGAGAATGATGTCGATCACCTGCACGCCATCGAAGTTGCCGCGCCGGCCGAGCACCTCCTTGGCGGCGTCATCGTGCTTCGCGGCATCGATGTGGAAGGCGACACCCTCGAAGTTCCAGCCGGTGAAGGCGCGGGCCGCCTCGCGGATGTCGTGCTCGCTGTAGTGCCCGACGCCCATGGTGAACAGCTCCATGATTTCGCGGGCGAAGTTCTCGTTCGGAGCGCCCTTCACGTTCACGCCGGCATCGAGGAAGGCGAGCATGGCCGGGTCCTGTGCGACCCCGATCAGCAAGGTGCGGAAGTTGCCCAGGCCCTGGCTCTGGAACAGCTCAAGCTGATTCAGCATCTTGCGGTAGTCGCGCACCTTGTCTTCGTTGGTGGCGAAGTGGCCGTGCCAGAACAGCGCCATCTTCTCCTGCAGCGGGCGCGGCGAGGTGAGCATGCGGTTCGCCCACCAGTAGGCGACGCGGTCGGTTTCGAGCTTGCTGGCGCGCAGCCAGTAGAAGAACTTGTTCACCACCGGCTGCATGCGACGGTTGCCGCCGTCCTTCACGCGGACACCGATCACCTCGCCCTTGTCGCGGGCGGCATCGGTGGTGGCCGGCCGGCTGGCCGGGAACGGGTCCAGCCCCTCTTCGAACACGCCGGAATGATCGAACGGCGGCAGTTCGGCGGCGGGCGCGCCTTCGAAGTACACGAGGCGGCACACCGCCTCGGCGGGGGTCAGGCGGGCGAATGCGTCGATCTCGTCCGGCGTGCCGCCGAAGCCGGCGCGTTCGAGCAGGTGAGCGGCACGCGCACGGCTCCAGTCGGACGGACCGATCGGGGCCAGATCTCCTGCAAACGGCGATGCGGCCGACGTCTGGGCGCTGAACAGAACGATCGCGAAAGCAACCAGCGCGGTCTGGGGGAATCGGGACATTGCGTGCGCTTCCGGAACAGGACGGCACACAGGCTAGACCTGACCCGCGTGGCATTTCCAGAGCAGTTCGCCCCGATGCGACTCGGGATTTTCTTGAATTTTTCTGACTCCCGCTGCCGAGTACCGGGCTGCGCGACTTTCGGACACCTGCAACGGACGCGCCGGGCCCGTGATGGACCTGCAGCTCGGCGCCCCTCGCACAGCGGCCTGCCCCCGGTTTCCCGGCACGCGGTATGCTGCGCCGCAACCCGTCCTGACTGCCCGCCATGAATCGCCTCTACCAGTATTTCTTCCGTGGCCTGATCACGTTCCTGCCGGTGGCGCTGACCGTTTACGTGCTGGTGCTGTTCGTCACCTGGACCGAGCGGCTCGCGATGTCGATGATCCGGCCGATCATCGGCGACTTCTATCTGCCGGGGCTGGGCATCGCCATCGGCGCGCTGATGATTCTCGCCCTCGGCGCCCTGGTGTCACAGCGGTTCACGGGGCGTCTGCTGTCATGGGTGGAACTGCCGTTCACCAATCTGCCGGTGGTGAAGAGCATCTATTCCTCGCTGAAGAATTTCGCCGACTACTTCGCCCCGCATGCGGAATCGGCGCAGCAGGTGGTGCTGCTGCGGATGCCCGGCAATGAGATGGGCATCGCCGGTCTGGTCACCCGGCAGTCGATGGCCGGACTGCCTGCCGGCCTGGCCGAACTGGAGGACCAGGTGGCGGTGTATCTGCCCATGGGCTACATGATCGGCGGCTACACCGTGTTCGTGCCGCGCAGCTGGGTGACGCAGGTGGACATGTCGGTCGAAGAGGCCATGCGCATGGCACTGATCGCCTACATGTCGTCGAACCGCGGGAAGCCGGACGCGGCGCCCTGACCGCGCCGTCAGACGTCGCCGACGCGGGGCGCCACGCCGTCAAGGATCGCAGTACCCTGCTCGTCTCGAACCACCGGGAGAAACGCCTTGAAAACCGCTCAACTCATTTCTGCAAGCCTGCTCGCGCTGTTGCTGGGCGCGTGCGGTCAGCCGGCCGAACCCGAACCTGTCGCCCCGCCGCCCGCCGCGGCAACCGCTCCGGTCATTGAAGTCAGCCCGGCGCCCATCGCCGAGGTCACGGCGACGCCGGCGCCGGCCGCCGCCGCGCCAGCCCCTGAACCGGCGCCCGCAGCCACACCCGCGCCGGCCGAGGCACCGACGGCCGCAGCAACCGACGTCGCGGCAGCGGCTGCCGGCGGCGATGTCGTGAAGGGCTGGAAGGCCTGGCGGGCGGCTGCGTGCGAGCGCTGCCACGGTCCGGCGCAAGAGGGCATGGTCGGCCCGTCGCTGATCACGTCGCTGAAGACGCTGTCGAAGGACGACTTCAAGAAGGCCGTGCTCGAAGGGCGCATCGCACTCGGCATGCCCGGCCACCCCTTCCTGGCCGACAAGATCGACGACCTGTACGCCTATCTGAAAGGGCGATCTGACGGCAGCGTCGCGAACGTGCGACCGGAAGGCGCCTGATCGCAGGCGGGGCAGCAGCAGCAGCCCCGCCACATTTTTCAGCATTCAGCCACCTCTGTGGCGCTCAAGTAATGCTGCACGCCTGCCGCAAACTCGCCTGACGGGAATTTTCCCCGCAGACATCGCGACAGAAAACGGATCGTGCGGATCGCATCCAACCCCTATTCGCTGAATACGCAGCGCCACCTTGACCAGACGAGTCAGGGCATGGCACGCACGCTGCAGCGTCTGTCGTCGGGGTTGCGGGTCAACAACGCGGCCGACGACGCCGCCGGCCTGGCGATCGGTTCGCGCATGGAGGCGCTGATCCGCGGCGAACGCCAGTCGGTGCGCAACATCAACGACGCCATTTCGATGGTGCAGGTGACCGAAGGCGCCATGGGTTCGATCGCCGAGTCGCTGCAGCGGGTGCGCGAACTGGCGGTCCAGGCGGCCAGCGACAGCCTGTCGACATCCGACCGGGCAGCGCTGCAGGAAGAAGCCGGCGCGCTGCTGCAGGGCATTACCCAGGTATCGCAGCACACCCAGTTCAACGGCAAACAGGTATTCGCGCAGACCACCGGCAGCATCGGCGGCGATGACCCGAACATCCGCGCCGTGGTCGACGGGCTGCGTCTGGGCTGGCTCGAAGAGGCGGAAACCCTGATCGGCGACAGTTTCGGCATCTATGGTGACGGTGCGTCACT
This sequence comes from Methyloversatilis sp. RAC08, assembly GCF_001713355.1. NCBI lineage: Bacteria > Pseudomonadati > Pseudomonadota > Betaproteobacteria > Nitrosomonadales > Sterolibacteriaceae > Methyloversatilis > Methyloversatilis sp. RAC08. The sequence goes on from NZ_CP016448.1 coordinate 614,991, forward strand.
GACCGTGAATGTCACCTTCACCGACGGCGCCGGCGGCGTGGCGGCATCGGTGTCCGGTGTCGGCGCGCCCGGCGGCAAGGTGACCGATCAGTTCCTGAACATCGACATGGCGGATTTCTCGCCGCCGAACCTGCCCAATGGCGGCAACGCACCCTTCTACAACGATCGCATCATCGCGCACGAAATGGTGCATGCAGTGATGGGGCGTTCGATGAACTTCACCGCGCTGCCCAACTGGTTCAAGGAGGGCGCGGCCGAATTCATCCATGGCGCCGACGAGCGGCTGTCGATCGACTACAACGGCGGCGCCGGACTGGCCGGCATGCTGGCCGCATTCAACGCCGACAGTGTCGCCGCGAGCGCCGGCTACTCGGCCGGCTACGCCGCACTGCGCTACATGCATGACGAAATCAAGGCGACCGGCGGCAAGGGCGTCAAGGACATCATGACCTATCTGAGCGCCAACGCCGGCAGCACGCTCGACCAGGCGCTCGCCAACGCCAGCGGCGGCGCCTTCGCCGGTCTGGCTGACTTCGGCACCCAATTCAACGCCGCTGCTGCCGGCTACATCGCCGGCCTGAATCTGACGAATGCCGACACCGGCGCCATCGGTGGTCTCGATGCCGACGGAGGCGCCGTGAAATCGGCCATCAGCGTGCTGACCGATCGCGGCACGCAGTACAGCGAACAGCCGCTGACCAGCTTCCAGCTCACCTGGCCGGGCGGCATCACCGGCGGCACCGGCGCCCAGCAGATGGCTTTCCAGGTCGGCGCGGCGTCGAAACAGACCATCAATGTGTCGGTGGGCGGCGTCAGCGCCATCAATCTCGGCGTGGATGGCGTCGATCTGACGAACCAGGCCACGCGCGCCATCGTGCATGTCGATCAGGCGATCGAACACCTCGCCGCCGAACGCGCCAAGCTCGGCGGCGTCATGTCGCGCTTCGACATGGCCACCCAGGCCGCGCGCCTGTCGGAAGAAAACACCAGTGCGGCGCGCTCGCGCGTCATGGACGCCGACTTCGCGCAGGAAACCGCCGAACTGACGCGCAAGCAGATCCTGCAGCAGGCCGGTACGGCCATGCTGGCGCAGGCCAACGCCTTCCCGAATCTCGCGCTGCAACTGCTGCGCGGCTGATCAACGCCGCGCTTCGGCCGGCTGCGCCCGCCTGAACAGCATGCGCAGCCCTGCCGCAGCCAGAAACGCCACGATCAGGCCGATCACCCCCCACTTCAGCATCACGCTGTAATGCCCCCAGGCAAACAGCGCCTCGCCCGGGCCGTCGGCGCCGGCGGCCAGAAACATCAGGTGCGCAATGTTTTCGCTGACGTCGGCAAGACCGGCCAGCGGCGCCGCGAATGTCGCCGCCTGCCCGACGCGGCGCGGCGCGCCGCCGAGCGTGGCCGCAGCGCGCGCGCACAGCATCCACAGGAAGATCGAGTACGCCGTCATGAAGGCGAAATCGGCAAAGAGCGTCTGCCGCGCCGTGTGCAGCCGAGCATCCGGTGCGCGCGCTTCGACGCGCTGCTGCGCCGCGTCCGGCGGGCGCGCCGGCGCTGCGCACCCGTGCAGCACGCGCTGCGCTTCGGTGTCCGCACACTGACCGCCCCAGCTCTGCAGCACCAGCCGGGCACAGTCGGCCGAGCCCGCAAACTGCAGGTTCAGCATGCCGTGCGGCGTGCACGACATCTGGAGGTCGCGGTTGGTGGCCAGCACGAAAGCGCCGGTCACCACGGTCAGCAGCAGCGCGGCGATCAGCCGCACGGCGCTCGTCATTCCAGCCGCGCGTTCAGCGGCCCTTGCGGGCGTTCCGGATGACATGTCCAGCCCTCATGGTTCGCGCGATCCAGGGCGGTCCCTGCTCCGCAGCGGATCACAGAATTCACTGCCCGCCCGTTGTGCGCAAGTCCCGGATCGGCAGAACCTGCGGCGCGGCGGCCTGTCTGTGCCGCAGGCACGCAGGGTCTGTTGCCCTGAGGTGCACACCGGAGGCAGGGCGATGCTGAGCGAACTGATCGTGGCAGGTGTGGTGGGCGTGATGCTGTTTTTCACCGTGGCGGTCGCGCCCGGCATCTTCAAGGTGTTGCCGCAGCAGTGGGCCAGTGTGTATGTGCGCAACTTCTTTCCCAAGTACTACGCCGTACTGGGCGCCGCCTGCCTGGTCGCGGCCGTGATCGATGCACCGCAGGCGGTGCGCATGGCGGCGGCCGTCAGCAGCGTGCTGTTCGCCATTTCACTGTGGGGTGTCACGCCGGCCGTGAATGCCGCCACCGACCGCGGCGACCGCCGCCGCTTCGGCCTGCTGCACGGGCTGAGCGTCGGGCTGAACGTGATCATCCTGATCGCGCTGGTGTGGGCGCTGTGGGCTGCCTGACCGTCGCCACACCGGGGTGCCCCCCTCGTCGGGCAGCGTGATAGGTGCCGGTTATCGGGTCATCGAAACTCGGTATTTCACAGCCTTCATGGCACTTCGGATACTCGTGCGGATGACTCGCGCAGTCTCCCTGTCCGGGTCGTCACCGCCCGTCAACCAAGGAGTCACCCGATGATTACGCTCAAAGAGTCGCTGCGCACCGCGTCGCTCACCCTGCTGCTGTCGATCGCCGCCAGCGCCGCCCAGGCCGGCCCCGACGAGACGTCCGTGTATTTCATGGACTTTTCCGGAAAGATGCGCACGATGGAAGTCATGAAGAAGATGGACAGCGACGGCGACAAGATGATCAGCAAGGCCGAATTCATGAAAACGATGGAAATGAGTTTCGGCAAGATGGACAAGAACGGCGACGGCATGCTCGACGCCAAGGAATGGATGGGCGAGAAGCATTACGGCGGCGGCAACGGCTGATCGGCAGGCCCGAGCTGCGCGCGTCACGCCGCCCGGCTATCCGCCGGGCGGCGTGGTCGCGAGCGGTGTGTGGTTCGCCCATGGGCGTGCAGACGGTACGCACGGCAACCTGATGATGCGCAAGTGCCCCGATCGACCCACGATGAGCACCGCAACGCGATGGCCGGGCGACGGTGCAGCAACCCGGGCGCCGCTGCGCCACCAGTCGTAAATTCGCACCACATCCTAGTCCGAATGGAAATGCAGCACCTGCAACAGCGAACGGCGTCGCGCGAGCGGTGCGACCGTCATGTCGGCGAGCATCGATTCCAGCCGGATCAGTTCGCCCAGCCAGGGCAGCGCCTGCAGTGTCTGCTGCTGCCCGAACCACCCGCCGGCCACGATCTGCTCGGCCTGCCGAAAAGTGACGACATCACGACGTTCGATGACCAGCCGCCGCACCAGCGCAAGGAAACACCGGCGGCCGATCATGGCGGCACTGCACGGATAGCGGCGGCGCAGCGCATCGGCAACCCGACGCTCGAGCGCACGCCGGTAGCGCTGCAGCAATGCGTCGGTCAGCCCGACGTCCGCTTCGATGCCCAGCGACCGCGCCGCCACGGCCCGCCGCAGTCCGTCCAGTTCGTCCTCTGCGGCGCGCGTCATCGCGCGCCGCCTGCTGTCTTGCGCTCGGCGGCTTGCCGCGCCGCGGTGCGCGCCGTCAGACTGTCAAGGTGGGTGGGCATACTGGAACCTGAGTGGAACGTGAGCATTCCGCGACAAGACACCGGATATTGTCGTCAGCGGAAGGACGTGCCGGAAATCACAAGTTTTCATCGAGCGATAAACCGTGCTTATCGCCCGGGCGCCGTCATCAGGAGTGAAACGTGGAGCTTTATCAGATCCGCTACTGCCTCGCCGTGGCCGAAACCTTGAACTTCACGCGCGCAGCCGAACGCTGCTTCGTGTCGCAACCGGCACTGACCAAGGCGATACAGAAGCTGGAAGACGCGCTCGGCGGGCTGCTGTTCGACCGCAGCAAGGTGGCGGTCAGCCTGACAGATTTCGGCCGCTCGATGCTGCCCAGCCTGCAGCAGATCTATGCCGCGACCAGCCAGACGCGCGAACTGGCACGCCGCCTGCAAAGGGACCGCGCGGAATCCGTACGCGTCGGCATCATCTGCACGATAGACCTGAACGCCATCTTCCCGGCCTTCCTCGCCTTTCAGCACGCCTTCCCCAAGGCCGATATCCAGTTCCGCGAAGGTTCGATGGAGGCGCTGATCGACGCGCTCGACAAGGGCGACATCGATGTCGCGCTGCTCGCGTCACCGTTTGCCATCGCCCGGCGCTTCAGCGGACCGGTGCTGTACACGGAGGATTTCGTGGTGGCGCACGGGCCGGCGCACCGCTTCGGCCAGCGGGCTGCCCTGTCGCTCACCGATCTGCAGGGCGAGGCCTACTGCCAGCGCAGCCTGTGCGAGTTCAGCCTCTACATCGAGCGCGTGATGGCCGAACGCGGCGTCGACGTGAAAGTCGTGCAGCAGACCCCGCGCGAAGACTGGGTGCAGACCATGGTCAGGGCCGGCGTCGGCGTCGCCTTCATGGCCGAATCGACCGCGCTATCGGGTGGCCTGTCCTTCAGCCGGGTACCGGACGCCCGCTTCGCGCGCGAAGTACGTGCCATGGTGTTGGGCGACCGCCCGCACTCCGGTGCCGTCGACCAGCTGCTCGGCTTCCTGCCCGGCTTCGACTGGTCGCACATTCCCTGCCTGAAAAAGCCCGACGCGACGGGCTGATCACACCCCTTCCGCACCGCACCCGCCTGACCCGCATGGCGCGCCGCCAGGCCAGCGTCTGGACAGCCACGTCTGCTCGCAACGGCGTTTCCCTGCACCCTTGTCGGTTCGTCTGAAAAATTAATTAATCATTAACAGCACATTAAGAATTCATTAATTCTGTGCTGTAATTCACGCAGGGGAAAAACACCTGCCGCCAAGGCCGGGACCAGACCGCACGCCTGCCGTGCGGCGAGCGTGGGAGCAAGGGGATGAATCGGGAAAGCAGTGAACTGTCGGTCTTGTGGTGGGGCGTGTTTCCTCCGCTGGTCATGATCGCGGTAGTCGTTGGCAACTATTTTGCGCCGCCGCTGTACGAACTGATGACGGTACGCGACGAAGTCAATCCTTACGGCATCATCGAAAACGGCACCATCCTCGTCATGTTGCCGGCCATCGTCGCCGGCTTCATCGTGTTCTCGCGCCGCCGCGCCTTGCCGCACTGGACGACCGGCTGGGTCGCGCTGGGCTGTGCCCTGGCCTGCATCTATTTCGCGGGTGAAGAAGCGAGCTGGGGCCAGCACTACTTCGGCTGGGAAGCCGGTGAGCGGATGAGCGAAATCAACAAGCAGAAAGAGACCAATCTGCACAACGTGAGCACCTGGTTCAACCAGAAGCCGCGCATGATCGTCGAATGGTGGCTGCTGCTCGGCGGCATCATCCTGCCGCTGTGGCGTGCGATCCGCCGATCGACGCCCGACACGACCTCATTCAGTCACTGGTTCTGGCCGACCCACATCGTGGTGCCGACCGCCGTGCTCTATCTCGCGCTGCGCTGCGGCTACTGGTACCAGAACGCGACCGAAGAAGTCATTCCTTACTGGACCTACGACCCGGAAACACGCGAGTACTACATCGCGCTGTTCCTGTCGCTGTATCTGCTGTCGATGTGGAGCCGCATGAACGGCATGCTGCGCGCATCGCAGGCTGAAGCGGCCCGTCAGCCGGCTGCGCGCGCCGGCGCCGCGGACCCGGCGGCCGAAAGCACCCCGCCGAACCAGCTCGCGTAACGCGCGCAGAGCGCTCGTCTGCGACTGTTTCGGGCAGCGCCCCCGGTCCGCGTGACCGCCGATCAGCGATCAGTCGAATGGCAGCAGGCGGCCGAACGGCACGTGCGCGCGCCGGGCCGATTCCGGCACCGCCCACAGCACGGGCCAGCGCGGTCGGAAGCGCGCCGGGCCGTCGAGGTCGGTCAGCACGACGGCGATGTCCGGCCGATGACGGTCGGCTTCTTCGAGCAGCGGCGTGAAGTCGGTGCCGCCACCGCCGGTGAAGGTGAGCCCCCCCAGATCGGCGCGCCCGGCGGCGAACTGTTCGACGCGCTGCACCCGGTCGTCACCGATGATGAGTACCAGCCCGGCCTCGAGCCGGCGGCTGATGGCTTCGATCTCGCGCGTGAAGCGGGCCATCAGCGCATCGTCGATCGAGCCCGACACATCGACGATCAGCGCCAGCCGCGGTACGGTCTTCGCCGCGCTGAAGCCCGGTTCCCACGGCATGCGGTGGCGCGGGCCGGCGCGGCCCTGGTTGGCGATGTACGAACGCGACGGCCGCGACCACGACACATCGCGCTTCGGCGACAGGCTGCGCGCGAGCTGGGTGCGCAACACCTGTTCCCACGGCGTGCGGCTGCGCGGCAGATCGGCGATCAGCGTGCGCAGCATCGAATGCGCACCATCGTTCGCGTGGCCGCGGATCAGACGCTCGCTCCACTCGCGCGCCTGCTCCGCTTCCGCCTCCGGCGGGCCGCGCGTGCCGGGGGCGGGCACCAGGTCGCGTTCCGATTCGCAGCCGAACGCCCTGACCCGGCCCGACTTCGGTCCATCGGGTTGCGCGGCGGCTTGCGTGCCGTCCGCCTGCGGTGCAGGCGTGGTCGCACCGCCCGCCGTGTCGGCGTCCTGGCCACCGTGCTGGCGCGGCGTGCGGCTGCGCCCGCCCGACGGCGGCGGCCGGCGGTCGTCGATGGCCCGGTACAGGCGCTCGACATCCCATTCCAGCAGCGATTTCTCGACCGGCTGGTCGATGCCCAGCACGGTCGTCAGCAGGCGGTCGAGCTGTACGGCGGTGGCCGGCTGACGCAGCCATTCGAGGTGAGACAGCGCGCTGTTGATCAGCGCGTCGGCACACAGATTGAACAGCTGCAGGTCGACGTCGCCGAGCACCTGCTGCAGTTCGACGAAGCGCTGCGGGTGGCGCAGCGCGATGTGCAGCACCTCGTGCGCCACGCGAGCGGCCTGTTCCTCGATCGGCAGCCGCTCGAAGGCGGCACCGTAGAAGATGGTGTGGCCGTCTGTGGTGAGCGGCGCCGGCGTGGTGTCGGCGTCGGCCGGCAGGTCGCGATGGCGCACCCACAGCGCCAGCCCGCCGGTGGCTGGCGCGAACTCGACCATGCGCTGCACCGCGCGCGTGCCGCGATGGATGTACAGCGAGTGGCCCGCCGACGGAGTGCCTTCAGGCATCGCGACGCTGCTCGACATAGCGCCGGTAGGCCGGGCTGTCGAGAATGGCCGCCGCCAGATCGCCTTCCAGCGCCTTCTGCATCAGCAGTTCCATCGCCAGCGTCTGCGCCTCGCGGATCGGCAGCGGCACGCTGCCCCGGATGTCCGGCAGCTGGTCGATGATGTCCAGCCCGCGCGTCATGCGCGGCGCATCGGTACAGGCGGCGAGCAGACCGTAGATCAGGCCGTACAGGCCGTCGAGCGTCTGCGGCAGCAAGGCGGCAGTGGCCGGACCGCGCGGCGTGTCGAGCAGGCGCATCACGTCGGCACCGGCGCGCAGTTCGCGCAGCACGCCGAAGAACTCGGCCGCATTCGCCGCGCCGATGCGGCCCTGAACGAACAGCCGCTGCGCCGCTTCCGACACGCCCGACTTCAGCACATTCGAAATGTCTTCCCAGCCGCGCGGGCTGGCGCCGATCAGGTAATCATTCGCAAGCTGGGCCTGGGTGTCGTCGAGCTTGTCCGGCCGCACCTTCAGATAGGCCATCACCTCGGATGCGAAACCCATGGCCAGCGCGTGCGACAGAAAGGCGTCGATCACCGTCTGCACGTTGAAGTGGAACATGCGGTCGGCCAGCGCGGTGCCCATGTCATGACACACGGCGCCGTGAAAGCTCGCATTGCCGGCGGCGATCACCTGCCAGCCGTCGGGCAGCCGGTAGTTGCCGACGCGTCGGTCGAGAATCAGCGAATAGGCGGAAATCTGCAGCCGCTGGTCGGCTGCGGTCAGTTCGTCGAGAAACAGGATGCCGTCGGGCGCGTCGGCGGCGGGCAGGAATTCGGGCGGAAACCAAACCGTCTTGCCCTGCACCTCGTCGGCATAGATGGCGCCGCGGATGTCCACCGGCTCGATCGTGGTCAGGCGCAGATCGACCAGCGGCACGCCGTAGTGCGCCGCCACCTGACGCACCACCGACGACTTGCCGACGCCGCGCGAGCCCCACAGCATGGTTGCGCGCCGGCGCAGCACCGGGTCGGCGAACTGTTCGATCAGCGCCGCCTTGGCGGCCGCCACCGATACCGGCGGAATGTTCATCGGATTGGCAGACATCGAACCTCGCTTGAACCGGAAAACCTCAGTGGGTCGGCACCGCTTGCACGGATGACGGCGCACGCCACGCCGCAGCACTCAGACGGCGTGGCCGCGGCGGCAGTTCGATGCGCGGCATTTCGCGCATGCTGAAAAACAGCACCAGCAGCAGCGGCGGCGAATTGAACAGCAGCATGTGGATGACCGAATCTTCCGAAATGCCGAAATACGGTACCGCCGCCGCCGCGAGGATCAGGCCGATGCAGGTCGCCACCGGAATCGTGCGGCGCAGGAACACGCCCCAGCGTGCGGCGCGCCAGTCGGCATGGAAGGCATCGGGCGATCGCGACAGCGTGCGGTCGAGATGGGCAACCGTCTGTTCGAGCTTGCGTTCGGCATCGGCGCTGCGCGCCACCCCCCGTCCGCGCAGCCGCACGGTGCCGCGCCAGCCGCCCTGGTCGGCCAGGCTGCGGCGAAAGCAGTCCCAGTCGCGGCCGAGCACTGCCAGCAGATCATCCGGCAGCTCGACCGTGCCCTCGCCACCCTCGACCAGTTTCAGTTCCGCCGGCACGCCCTTGACCGACGACACCTCCATCGTCAGCAAGATGCCTGCACCGCGCGCATCGGCGTCGGTCAGCACCGGCGCATCGACGGTCGTGTCGTCGCGCCAAAGTCCGTCACCGCCACCGAGCCGGTACGACAACCCGATGACGAAACGCCCGATCTTGCGGAACTGCCGCTGCACGTCGATTGCCTCGACGCGCGCCAGCAGCTCGCCCGGCGGCGCGCCCTCAGCGACCAGACGCGCCGCGACGCCCGACGCATGCGTCAGCGTACGGGTCAGCCGGTAGCGATCGGCCGCCGGCTGGTCGAGCTGCAATACCTCGACCAGTGCCGCATTGCCTGATGAATCGGCACCGTGCGACACCGGCCGGAACACCAGCTGCCGCCTGAGCCGGTCGCTCGCCGGCAGATCGACCGGACGCCCGCGCCGGACGAATGGCTCGACCAGCGCGAGGATGTCGTGGTGGGACAGCGGTGCCGTCGTCATCGCGCCGCCTTCAGGTGCAAACCTCCGAATCGCCTCATGCGTGCCGCGCTCCGCTCGAATTGACTGCCCGGCGCAGTGTAGCGCAGCGAAAAAGCCCCGCATGCTGCAGCGCCGCGGGCCGGTGCGCGCCGTTGTGCAACGGTCGGCCGTTGCGCGGTACCGGCCACCGCCTGACCGCATGCAGGCATGTCACCCCCCGGCCGCATCGACTTGACGATGTAGTATTCCATCCGGTTTTCTCAATTGCCTACGAAAGGACACTCATGGCCAGCCAACGCCGCCGCGGAACCAAGGACACAGGGCTGGTCGCGCTGCTGCTCGACTCACCGTGGTATGTCAGCGTGATCCTCGGCGTCGCCATCCTCGTAGGCTTCAAGCAGATATTGCCTTCGATGTGGGCAGACAATCCCATCCTCATGACTGTTGCGACGGCCCTGTCGAACATGGCCTGGCTGCTTGCCGGCATCTGCTTCCTGCTGGGCGCGCTCGTGTTCGTGAAGACGGTCGTGATGCGCGCCGGTTCGGCGCCGGCACCGCAACCGGCAGACCGGGCGGCCCGCGCATCTCGGCAGCGACCCGCGCCCGATGGCCATGCATCGAGCCGATCCGGATCCGAACGGGTGCCGGACGACATCGGCCCTGAAAGCATCCGCGCTGCCGCGCCACGCACAGCGCCCTCACCCGCGCCCGCGCCCTCGGCGTGGTCGATCGAACTGATGCGCGCCATCGAATGGAAGCGCTTCGAAGACCTGTGCCAGAAGTTTTACGAAATCAAGGGCATCCGGAGCCTCACCACGCCGCTCGGCCCGGACGGGGGCATCGACGTCCGCCTGTTCCAGGACGATTCCGGCCGTGCCACCTCGATCGTGCAGTGCAAGGCCTGGGGCGAACGTTTCGTGGGCGTGAAGCCGGTGCGCGAACTGCTCGGCGTCATGACGCACGAAAAGGTCGCCAAGGCCTTCTTCATGACCAGCAGCCGGTTTTCCGACGACGCAAAGGCGTTCGCGCGCAGCAACCGCATCACGCTGATCGATGGCGACATGTTCCTGATGATGATCAATCGTCTGCCCGCCGCCTCTGCCGAAGCACTGCTGCGCTTTGCCACCGCCGGCGACTACAGCACGCCGACCTGCCCGAAATGCGGGCTGAAGATGAAGGCGGTCGCGGGGCGCGAAGGGCGTCCTGATTTCTGGGGCTGCACCGGCTATCCGCGCTGCCGTCAGCGGCTCGGCATGCGTCGGGACGATGCAGCGGCCGCGGTCAGCGCGACCTGATGGCGCCGTGCAGCGCGTGCGCCAGCTCGATGACGCTATCGACCGCGATATCCACCGGCACGGTGGGCTTCGATTCGCCGCGTCCCGGGCCGTGCTCGTCCGGGCGGGCGATGAAGGCGGTGCGCAGCCCGGCGGCTGCGGCACCGGCCAGGTCGGACGAATGGGCGGCGACCATCATCGTCAGTCCGGGGGCAAGGTCGAAGGCGTCGGCGGCCGATTGGTAGACGATGGCCTTGGGCTTGTAGTCGCGCGCCAGTTCGGCGCCGGTGATGGCGTCCCACGGGAAGTCGTTGCGTCGCGCCAGATCGACCATCAGCGCGATGTGCCCGTTGGAACATGGTGCGAGCCGGTAGTGCGGGCGCAGTGCGGCGAGCCCGGCGGCCACGTCGGGCCAGGCGTCGAGCCGGTGCCAGGCAAGCGTGAGCGCATGTCGCGTGGCCTCGTCGGCGCGTTCGGCGTCGAAGGCGGTCAGCACGATGTCGAGGTTGCGCCGATGCAGTGCGTCAAGCTTCATGAAGGGCAACCGGCCCGCCCTGACTTCTTCCATCGCTGGCTGGTATTCCGCGCGCCATGCGTCCGCCAGCGCCAGGCCATCGATGACGATGCCGACGCCCCCGAGCAGCGTCTCCGCCTCGCGCGCGATGGCGGTGCGCCAGTCGACCAGCGTGCCGAACACATCGAACACCAGCGCCTTCACGTCATGCATCGCCATCTCCAGCCAGATTCGAAAGGTGCAGCTTAACGAAGTGCCGACGGCGTTGTCTTCATGGCAATCGGCTGGTGTGGGTGGGGCTGCGGGGGCTGGCTATCGCGTGGGAGCTGGCTCTGGCTGTGGGAGCTGGCTCTGGCTGTGGGAGCTGGCTCTGGCTGTGGGAGCTGGCTCTGGCTGTGGGAGCTGGCTCTGGCTGTGGGAGCTGGCTCTGGCTGTGGGAGCGGCGGCCTCGCCGCGATACGCACGTTGATCATCGATCATCGCTGCGCCGATCGCGGCGAGGCCGCCGCTTGTATGTTCTGTCTCGGCAAGTTGTAGTGAGAACTTGTCGGGGTGGAGGGACTAACGCCGCTTCTGGCTTTTGCACAGACCGTGGGAGATATCGTCCCGCCCCTCACCATCGAGCACCCATGAGGAATCCATCGACGCGGCCCTCGCCGGCCCTGATCGACCATATCCTGCAAGCGATTGCCTGGTGAGTCCCGACAAGTCCCTAAACCTTAGTCGGGAGCGCCTGTTCATGACAAGTCAGCCTTCGCCGATTCACATCGGCATCGACGTATCCAAAGCCAGCCTCGATATCGCACTGGGCGAGCACGGCCCGGTGCAGCGCATCGACAACACCCCTCTAGCCATCCGGGCCTGGCTGCGCACCTTGCCCAGCGGCCCGCTGCACATCGGCTGCGAGGCCACCGGCACCTACCACCTCGCGCTGCGCGACGCCGTGATCAAGGCCGGGCACCCGCTCTACCTGATCGACGGCTACCGCCTCTCGCGCTACCGCGGCGCCACCAGCGTGCGGGCCAAGACCGACCCGATCGACGCCCGGCTCATCGCCCGCTACGTCGCCAAAGAGGGCTCGCACCTGCGCCCCTACACGCTGCCGCCCGAGGCCACGCAACGCGTGCAGCAACTGCTGCGTCGTCGCGCCACCCTGGTCCGGACCGCCGTCATCTTGCGCCAGAGCCTGTTCGATCTGCCCGGCTTCAAGCGCGAGGTGCGCGCCTTGCTGGCCAAGGCCGACCGGCTCGCCCAGCAGATTCAGGCCCAGATCGTGGAAAAGCTCAAAGCCAGCGACTGGATCGACGATCACCGCCGCTGCCAGGGTATCGAAGGCGTCGGTCCGCTGAGCGCCGCCGCCTTGTGCGCGACCTTCCATCGGGGCGCCTTCAAAAGCGCAGACGCCTTCATCGCCTATCTCGGGCTCGATGTGTGCGTGCGCCAATCGGGAAACCAGAACGCCCGCGGCACCCTGAGCAAAAAGGGCGACCCGGAGGTGCGCCGACTCCTGCACAACGCCGCCATGGCAGCCAGCCGCTCAGCCACCTGGAAACCCTTCTATCAGGCCTGCATCGCTCGCGGATTCTCCTGCACTCAGGCCCTCGTCGCACTCGCGAGAAAGATCGCTCGCGTTGCGTTCTCTCTCATGAAAACCGGCTCGCAATACCAACCCAGGGAGCACAAAAACACTTGTGCTCAGACATAGAATCTCCCACAGGGCGCCGCTCCCACAGGCCGCCGCTTCACAGAGTGCCACTCCAGCAGGGGCTACTTTCCCTTACGAACCGCTCAGGGCTGGCGCGTCACGGCGGCGCGGATGTCGGCGAGCTTGGCGCGGACGCGTTCCGCGTTGGCGTCGCCCATGCGCAGCATCATTTTCTGCCCCTCCGACAGCTTTTCCAGTTCCGGGTCCGCGAAGGTGTACAGCACCTTGGGCTGCTTCAACCGGATCGGCCTGGGCACGACCGGCGTGGCGAGCAGGTGGTCGATCACTTCGACCAGGCGGTTGTTGAAGTAGCCATTCGGATAGCCCAGCTCGACGTACTGCTGCTGGAACAGCGGGTAATGGCGCACGTACAGATCAACCAGTTGCGCGGTGGGCACCATCTCGGCCAGCTGCACATATACGTCGTAGCGCGCGCTGTTGGCGGCGTCGAGCGTCAGCGTGTCGCCGCTGCCGGCGGTCACCGGCGCGCCGGGCACCGGCTTGACCGGCATCAGCCGCCGCGTCACCCGTTCGCGCGGCAGGTTGTCGACGGTCACGACGATGCGGCGCACGATGTCGGTCGAGCTGAAGTATTTGTCGAACGCGGCGCCGAACAGGCCGGCCAGTCCGTCGCGCATCACGGCATCGCTGTCGACCGGGGCGGCAGTGGGCGACGCAGGCGCCGCGTCGGGCGGCGGTGTGATCGGGTAATTCGGCACCTCGACCGGCGTTTCGGCCGGCGCCGGTTCCGCAGGCGGCGCGACCGCCACCGACGGTGCATCGGCAGGCGGCGATTCCTTCTGCATATATGTATACAGCGCAGCGGCGCCCGCCAGTACCGCGACGACCAGCGCGCCCTTTGTCCATGTGTTCATCCGGAGTCCTCCCTTTATTGTCGGCATGCTGCAGATGGACCCGGAATACCGCGATGGATTTCACGCTGAAGCATGTCCGGATGTAACACGTTGCCGGCTGACCGACCTACCATCGGCCATTGATACTGCTTGCGGAACATCCCATGAACGACAGCCCGATCGAACTCGTCATCGCCGCGCGCCACGCCGACCTTGGCAATGGCCTCGTGGTGCGCCGCGTGCTGCCGTTTTCGAAGCGGCGCATGGTCGGGCCCTTCATCTTCCTCGACCACGCAGGGCCGCTGACCATCGCCGCCGACGCCGTGCGGGCCGCCGACGTGCGGCCGCATCCGCACATCGGCCTGTCGACGGTGAGCTATCTGCTCGGCGGACAGATGACGCATCGCGACAGCCTGGGCGTCACGCAGGTGATCCGTCCGGGTGAGGTGAACTGGATGACGGCCGGGCGCGGCATTTCGCATTCGGAGCGCTTCGAGCATCCGGCGTCGTTCACCGGCGGCGGTCTGGAACTGCTGCAGTCCTGGGTGGCGCTGCCCGAAGCCGACGAAGAATGCGATCCGGCGTTCGACACCTGTCCGGCCGACGCGCTGCCGGTGGCCGACGAAAATGGTGTCTGGCTGCGCGTCATCGCCGGCGAGGCATACGGGCTGCGCAGCCCGGTCAGGACGCATTCACCGCTGTTCTACGTGCATGCCGCGCTGCAGCCGGGCGCGCGTCTGGCGCTGCCCGACGCGCACGCCGAGCGGGCCCTCTATGTCGCGTCGGGCTGCGTCGACATCGCCGGGGACCGCTTCACCACCGGACAGATGGCCGTGTTCGCGCACGACGCCGCCAGCACACTGCAGGCCATCGAGCCATCGACCGTCATGCTGCTCGGCGGCGAACCGGTCGGCCCACGCCACATCTGGTGGAACTTCGTGTCGTCGCGCAAGGAACGCCTCGAACAGGCCAAGGCCGACTGGCAGGCCGGGCGCATCGCGTTGCCGCCGCACGACAATCAGGAGTGGATTCCGCTGCCGGGGTGACGCGGGCTGTGGGGTGCTGGCTCTGGCTGTGGGGTGCTGGCTCTGGCTGTGGGGTGCTGGCTCTGGCTGTGGGGTGCTGGCTCTGGCTGTGGGGTGCTGGCTCTGGCTGTGGGGTGCTGGCTCTGGCTGTGGGGTGCTGGCTCTGGCTGTGGGAGCGGCGGCCTCGCCGCGATCAGTGCAGCGATGGCCGCCGTGCAAAGTGAGCGATCAGTGCAAAGGGACCATTGATCGACGACCGGATCGCGGCGAGGCTGCCGCTCCCACAGCGTCTGCGCCACACTCCAGCAGGAGCTGCTACTCCCACAGGGCGGCGCCACTCCCACAGGTGCCGCCCTCGCAGCAGATGGAACCGGTTCAGCCCGGTACCAGCTTCCGGTTGGCGGCGCCGGGCAGCATGCGCAGCGCGGGGCCGTTTGCCACGGTGTAGGTGCGGCTTTTCACGGTGCTGACATAGCGCCATTCGGCGCGGCAGGACTGCGCGGTGGCGGTAACCAGCATGAAGCCGCGGCGCGCGGTGTCGGCGTACTGCAGCGGGCCGATGATCTGGGTCAGACCGGCGGCCACGGCGAGCGGGTTTTCGGCCGGGAAGTATTCTTCGAAGCCGGGCGACGTGACCGACGACGTGGCGAATTCGACCCCGACGCGATTACCGGCGAAATCGGTCAGATCGCTGGCCCAGGCGTTGTGCGTGTCGCCGGCCAGCACGACCAGATTCTTGTCCAGCGCGCGCGCGGTGCCGAGCAGGGTTTCGCGCGCGACGGCGTAACCGTCCCAGGCGTCGAGGTTGTACGGAATCGCCGGCTGCGCGAGCACGAATTGCTCCTGCGGCGTCAGCGTGGCGGGCGCGGTCTGCGCCTTGAACAGGAGCGCGCTGTATTGCGTGAAGCTGACCTGGCCGAGCACCAGCGGCGCCGGAATGTTCATGCGGCCCATCAGCACCTGCTGGCCGAGCATGTCCCACGTGGTGTCCGACTGAGCCAGCTGGAGTCCCAGCCAGTTCATCTGATCCACACCAAGCAGGGAGCGATTCGGGTCAGTCAGGTCGGCGGTGAAACGTGCGGTATCGAACCCGCTGGCGCCGAGATAGTTTGCGTAGTCCATCTGTTCATCACGGCCGATGACGCGCGTGTCCAGCATGTGCAGCGACAGCAGGTTGCCGAAGCGGAAGCTGCGGTAGATGCGGTCCGGGCGCGCCGGATCCGGCAGGCGGGTCGGCATCCACTCGTGATAGGCGCGGATGGCCGCGGCACGACGCTCGGCAAACACACCCTCGACGCCTTCGGTGTGGTTTTCCGCGCCTTCACGCCAGGTGTCGTTGGTGATTTCGTGGTCGTCCCACACCGCGATGACCGGCAGCGCGGCATGCATGGCCTGCAGATCGACGTCGGTACGGTACTGCGCATGACGGATGCGGTAGTCGTCCAGCGTGATGATTTCGTCGGCCGGTTCGGACACGCGGCCCAGCGCTGCGGCGTCCTGCGAGGCGTAACCGCTGCGCGAGTATTCGTAGATGTAGTCGCCCAGATGCACGGCGGC
Source organism: Methyloversatilis sp. RAC08 (assembly GCF_001713355.1). Lineage (NCBI taxonomy): Bacteria > Pseudomonadati > Pseudomonadota > Betaproteobacteria > Nitrosomonadales > Sterolibacteriaceae > Methyloversatilis > Methyloversatilis sp. RAC08. Next base: position 631,141 of record NZ_CP016448.1, read on the forward strand.
GTGCAGATCGTTCAGCTTCGCCACTTCGGCATATACGTTGAAGTAGCCGGCCGGGAAGTTGGAACAGGACAGCACGGCCAGCTTGATCTGGTCGACTGCACCGGCCGGCAGCGTGCGCGTGCGCCCGGCCGGTGACAGCTGGCCGTCGGCGCGGAAGCGGTAGTGCAGGCGGGCATTCGCCGGCAGGCCGAGCACGTCGGCCTTCACCGTGTAGTCGATGTCGGCGCCGGTCAACACACGGCCGCGACGGATGATGCGCGAGAAGGCGGCGTCGAGCGCCACTTCCCACAGCACGGCGACCGTACCCGGGCGGGTCGGCGTGACGCGGGTCCAGATGATGACGCGGTCGGTCAGCGGATCACCGCTTGCCACACCGTGCTGGAACAGGCTGCCCGGTGCGGCCAGCGCACTCGCCGAGCGGACGACGGCCGAACCGGCGAGCGCGCCGGCACCGACGCCGCGCATGAAGTCGCGGCGGGAAAACATGTTGCTGGGCATGGGGAACACTCCGGGCGATGAATGGCCGGGAGTGTGGTGAGCGCGAGTGACACACCGATGACGGATTGTTGACGACAGCTTCAGCCAGGCGACACGCCGCTGTCACACGTGCGCTCTATCTTTCGGTTCAATGTCGTCACCTTCCGGAATACGCCCGATGAACAAAGTCCTGCTTGCCCTCTGCGCTGCTTTCTCGATCGCCCTGCCCGCCCACGCCGTCACGCTCGAGAGCGCCACGCTGAACGGCAACCTGCTCGATTCGTCGTTCAGCACGCCTGCGCTCATCGCGCTCGACATTTCGCTGCTGAACAACTCGCCGCTGAGCTTCAGCTTCGTGCTCGACGCAGACGACATCACTGCCGGCGGCGTCGATGTGAACGCCATCCTGCGCGATGTCAGCGGCTTCGGTATCGGGTCATTCACGCTGACCACCGGCGGCGCGCCGATCTCGGTGGTGACCGGGTCGCTGCTGGCCACCACGGTGAACGGCGACCTGCTTTCCAGCGACTACTTCGCCGGCGCACCGGTGGCCGAGTTCTACTTCGGCAATCCCTTCCTCGAAGACGGGCTTGTCGACTGGCGCATCGGGTTTTCCGGCCTGTCCGCCGGCGACCGCTTCACCCTCGACCTCGCCACCACCCCGGCCGTGCCCGAACCTAGCGAGTGGATGCTCATGCTCGCCGGCATCGGTCTGATCGGCGTCAGCGCCGCGCGCAAGCTGGGCCGCTGAATACATCGGGGCGCTGCGCCTGCGGGAGCGGGGCCCCTGTGGGAGCTGTCCCCTGTGGGAACGGCGATCCACTGCCGGCGCTGCATGGCCGGCCGGCTCTTCGGGCGGCGAGCAATGCTCGCCGAAACCCCCGCTCCGCCCTCGCCGCGATAGGCACTCCGCACAACGATGGTCACGGCACGATCGCGGCGGGGCCGCCGCTCCCACAGGTCGCCCCTCGCACAGGTCGCCCCTCGCACAGGCCGCCGCTGTCCCGGGCCGCCCCTACCCCGCCCTCAACCCCGGCCGAGCCACTGTTTCAACAGGGCCCTGGCCGGGGCGCTGACGCGGGGGGCGATGACGATCTTCGCCTGATCGGCCGGGGCGGCGTCGAGGCGGACGCGGAATTTCATCAGTTCGTCGCGGCGGAAGGCGTTGATCTTCACCTCGTCGCCCGGCTGGCGGCGCTTGAGCAGGGCGTCGAGCGAACTGGCCGTGATGCGCAGGTTGTCGAGCGCGACCAGCACATCGCCGGCGGACAACCCGGCGCGCTGAGCGGCGCCGTGATCTAGCACCTGGGTGAGCTTCACGGTGTCGCCCTCGTTGGCGGTCTTCGCGCCCAGCACCGGCGTGCTGCCGGCGGCCTCATAGCCGAGCTCGACGCCGACCGCGCGCAGCAGGTCATCCAGCGGCAGGTCTTCGGTGCCTTCGGTCGCCTCGGCGAAGAACTTCTTCAGCTTCAGCCCGCTGACCGCCTCGGCGGCGCGGCGCACGCCGTCTTCCGGCACGCCGACGCCGGTCTGGCCGTGCGCCTGCCACAGGTGGCGCATCACGTCGTCGAGCGACACCGCGCCGCGCGTCTTGCTGCGCAGCGTGAGGTCGAGCGCCAGTGCGACCAGCGCGCCCTTGGTGTAGTAGCTGACGATGGCATTGGGCGCGTTTTCGTCCTGACGGTAGTACTTCACCCAGGCGTCGAACGACGAATCGGCCAGGCTCTGCTTGAGCCGGCCGCCGCCGCGCATCACCTGGGTGACCGTCTTGGCCAGCAGCTTGAAGTAGTCGTCCTGCGTGATGACGCCTGAGCGCACCAGCGCCAGATCGTCGTAGTACGAAGTGAAGCCTTCGAAGGCCCACAGCAGGCGAGTGTAGTTTTCGTGCGTGAGGTCGTACGGCTCGAATGCGGCCGGCTTGATGCGCTTGATGTTCCACGCGTGGAAGTACTCGTGGCTGCACAGGCCGAGAAAGCCGCGATAGGCGTCCGACATCGCGGCCGCACCCGGCGCCGGCAGGTCGTTGCGCGAACACAGCAGCGCGGTGCTCGAACGGTGCTCCAGCCCGCCGTAGCCGTCGCCGACCGCCATGACCAGAAACACATAGCGCTCGAACGGCGCCGGCTCGCCGAACAGCCGGATTTGCCACTCGCAGATGCGGCGCAGGTCTTCGCACAGGCGAGCGGCGTCGATGTCGTGGTGGCCGGTGATCACCACCTCATGCGGCACGCCGCAGGCCTTGAAGGTGTGCAGTGCGAAGCTGCCCATTTCGACCGGGTGATCGATCAGCTCGTCGTAACTCGCCGCGCGGTACAGCCCGAAGCCGTGCCGCCTGGCACCGGCCCGACCGCCCGCCTCGGGCAGCGTCGTCGCCACCCGCCATTCCTTGTAGGTGCGCCCGGCCGGCGGACGGATGTCCACCTCGCACGGCTGCTGCTCGGCGCCGTGCACCATCAGGAACACGCTTGAGCCGTTGAAGAAGCCGTGCGTCGTGTCGAGATGCGCGGCGCGCACCGACAGATCCCACGCATACACCTCGTAGCGCACGCGCAGCACGCCTTCGCACGGCGCGGCCTGCCAGGTGTGCTTGTCGATCTTGGTCAGCGGCACCGCGCGGATGCCGTCGCGCGCTTCGATGCGCACGATGTGGCGCGCGAATTCGCGAATCATGTAACTGCCGGGAATCCAGGCCGGCAGCGACAATCGCTGGCCGTCGGGCGCCGGATCGGCGATATCGATCTCGACCTCGAACAGGTGGGCTTCGGGATGGCTGGGCGTAATGCGGTAGCGGACGGCGCTCATGTCGGATGGCTGACGTGGAAACAGCTGCGATTTGACCACAGCGCCGGCCTTCCGCGTCACCGCGCTGCGACCGGATCAGGTCCGCATCGTCCTACACGGGGTGTCGGCTGCACCGACATTCAACGCCGCGCACCCCGCCTACAGTGACACCACGGTTGAAGCACACGCCACATGCCACCCGATTCACTGCAAGGAGAATGTTCATGAACAACGATATTGACCAACTGCCCGAACAAGCGCAGCGCCGCACCCTGATGACGCCGGCCTTTCGCATCGCCACCGCCGCCGCCCTCGCGCTGACGCTCGCCGCCTGCGGTCAGCCCGAACAGGACGCGACCATCGGCCAGAAGCTCGACACCGCCATCGCCGCCACCGAAAAGAAGGCTGACGAGCTGGGCGAACGCGCCGAGGCCACCGCCGACCGGGCGCAGGCCAATGCCGCAGAAGCGACGCGCGACGCGCGCGTATCAGCCGGAGAAACCACTGCCCAGATGGGCGACTTCATCGACGACGCCGCCATCACGGCCGCCGTGTCGGCCCGCCTCGCCGGCGACCCGGACCTGAGCGCCATCAAGATCGACGTCGACACCCGCGACGGCAAGGTCACGCTGAGCGGCCCCGCCCCAAGCGAAGCCGCCCGCGCCCGCGCCGCCGAACTGGCCATTTCGGTCAAGGGCGTGCTCGGCATCGACAACCAACTGGTCGTCACATCGAGCTGACGCGCCACCCGCCCGCCGCGCGCCGACCGGGTGGTCCCGACACGGTCGCGGCCGAAACGACGTCCTGACCCACTTTCTTTCGCGAGGAGAGATGACATGCCGAACTTTCAGACCCGCGGCCAGGCGGCCGCCACTCGAATCCGCCCATCGCGTTTGCCGATCGCGCGCGGAGCCGGCGCCGTGCTGTTGGGTCTGATGCTCAGCGCCTGCGGGCCGAAGGAAGAGGCAGTCACCCTCAGCGAACCCACGGTCGACAAGGAACTGGCGATCGTGCTGAATCAGACCGAACAGGTCGCTGAAGACATCAAGGCACAAGCCGGACGCGTTGCATACGAAGCCGACATCGACGCCGCAGCAGAACGCCGCGCCGCCATCAGGCGCGATGCGCAACTTGCCCGTGCCGAAGCGGCGCGCGAAGCGGCCGAGAGCGAATCGTCGCCTCAGTCGCAGCCAGACTCGGCGCCCGAATTGCCGCCCGACCCGCAATCGGCCCCGATGGCCGCCAACGACCTGCCGCCCACCGCCGCCGGACAACCCGCCGACGCCGCCCCGCCGGTCGACGACGCCGTCATCACCGCACAGATCGAAGCATTGATCGAAAAAGACGCCGAACTGGCTGCGCTCGACATCGACGTCGCAACCCTGGACGGCAAGGTCATCCTCAGCGGCACCGCCCCCTCCGAAGCCCTGCGTGCCCGCGCCGCCGAACTGGCCGTGACGATAGACGGCGTCATCGGAATCCTGAATCAGGTCATCGTGAAACCGGCCTGACGCAGCGGCGCGACGCACCGAACAGCTCGTCGCACCCAAAAACCGAACGTCAAAAGAAGGCCCGCCCCGTGCGGGCCTTTTCGCGTTCGGGCGGCAGAAGCGAACTCGCACGAGCCGTTTCGCACGACCTTTCGATCACGGCGCTGTGCGCGCGTCACCACACAGAGAACGCCTCAAGCCCCCGGGGTAGAGGACATGGGCATGAAAAGGTAAAGTGAGTAGCAAGTGCTGCGAGACGGGTAACCGGGGTGAGGTTCTTGTCGCCGGATTTGATGCGGCCGTCCAGCAGCAGTGTTGAAATCAAGCAATTGAGAACGAATGAGAAATCTGCGGATGCTTGAAAGTCGGATGAAGGTGGGAAGTCTATTCACCCATCAAAACTGCTGTAGATATCAAAGTTAGGTATCTGAACCGCCATGCTCGATTTGCTCGTGTCTCAGCCGCGGCTTGCACTCGGCGCAGCGGTGGGTTCGGTGGTTGGCTTCGCGGCCGCATTCGCTTTGCGCACGGCTTTTCCGTCGCTGTCGATGGTCGTTGGCGCAGTCGTTGTAGCCGCATGCTTAGGTGCGGGTGCTCTTGTGGGCGCCATTTGGGAAGGTAGGCGCTCGTGAGCTACCTAACCCGCTGTTCCAGCCGACCGCCTTCGGCGGCGGCTGAACGCAAACGTTTGGGTGCCACACCAATGAGCCGCGGCTTCTTCATGCAGCTGAAACCGGTATCTCGTTCAGACCGCGAATTGGAGCTTCTCGTTTTCGCTTCCGGTTGGGATGACGGCGTGTCCGAACCCGTGGAAGTTGGGCGTTTATCGGTGAAAGGACCCGAGCGAACCGCAACCTTTTCGTCTTCCAGTCCGTGGGTTCAAGACATCGTGGTTGAGCCATTCGCCGATTGCTCGCTAGAACCACGTGAGTCCTATGGGCTATGGAAGCGTTGGCTGCTGGAGCTCGGGGCCAAAGCGTTTGTGGGCACGGAAAGCCTGGTGCGGTTTATCTAGTGACGCCCAACCCTGCGGTCAACAAGGATGTGCCGCCGAAAAGCCGGCTCCGCGCCCCTCACCTTGCACGTTCTGCGTCATAGCGACCATCGCTTGCTGACCCATGTTTTTGTAGCTACATTAAGGTTGTGCGGATAACTTACGACACAGCCAAGCGCGAGGTCACATTGGCAGAGAGAGGCCTCGACTTCGAGGATGCCAAGCACTTGTTCGCTGGGCCGACGTTCGAGACAGAAGACCTGCGCCGAGACTACGGTGAGAGGCGGATCATCTGCTTCGGCCTGCTTGACGACCGGCTCGTCGTGGTTGGCTACACTCCGCGTGGCGCGGATCGCCACGTTTTCAGCATGAGGAAAGCAAATGACCGCGAGCAAACGCGCATCGGCCCCATCCTTGGGCTCTGATCTCAACCGCGTGGACCGGCACGTTATTCAACCGGCCGAGTACGATGATCTCCCCGAACTCACCGACGAGATGCTCGCGCGTGGTGTCGTGAACAAGGGAGGTCGGCCAAGGGCCGCGAATCCGAAACGGCTGATTTCCATTCGGCTGACCGAAGACGTGATTCAACGCTGGCGGGCTACTGGGCCAGGATGGCAGACGCGGATGGCAGAAAAGCTCAGCAGCTCGGCGCCCAAATGATGCAGAGCATTTCGCTCCATCGGATTGCCTTCGGCGACCGCTGAGCTTGCACGTTGGACATCAGAATTGGCGTGGACAAACGAACTGGTGAAAGGAGAAAGTCGCAGATCGAGCAGAAGCGCTTGGGGCGCCTGGTGCTTTTCCTCGCCGTCTCCGTCATGTTCTATTGGCTAAGTTTCAGGGTGTTCACCGCACTGGATTGCGAGTTCTTCGGCTCCAAGCTTGCGCTCGCAGTCGTGCCAGCCTGTGCGATTCTTGGGAATCATTGTGCCGCTGCCATTCCCTTTGCCCTTGCCAGTGTGTCGCTTTTGCTGGCGGTTCGCTCGCAGATGTACCAACGGCCATTCGGAGATCGCCATGGTCGGAGGAACTGATGCCTAACTGGGCGTTTGTGTGGGACGACTGCGCCGCCCCACAACTTCGGCGTAGGGCTCACTAAGGCGAACTAAGCCTATGCGGATCACGCTCTACATCGTGGCAAGCCTGCCACTCGCGCTTGTGGCATTTCTGGCGGCAGCGTGGTGGTCCACACTACCTCGGCCATGGCTCTTCGCCGTTGCTGGGGCCCTCTGTCTATACCTGCTGCTTGCCGTCATCGCAGGCATAGCGGTGTTCATCGGACCGGGCGTTGGGTCTTACTTCCTGGAAGCGCCGAACCCTTCGATCACTTCAACGAGGTCATTTCCTGTCGCGGAACTGGTCGCTGTTGCAATCTTTCTTGCGCTAGGTACCGTTGTCTTGTGGGTATTCAAGCAATGGCAACTTCAGCCCTAACCCACCGCTGCAGCGTACCGAAAAAATGCTTCGCTTTTCTCGCCGCTGTGAACCGCCCCGGGTTTCGCGGACGCCCCAACTCTAGACAACGAAGCTGCCGATGCGTGTCTTCAGCGGCATCTCGATCCGCAGAGCGCGGCTCGAACGCGCGCGTCCGGCGCTGTCGTCACTCCAGCGACTTTTCCCCTGTCGGCACCGGAGCCGCTTCGTCCGGCGCCTTCGGCGTGTCCGAGTTGTGATGCACCTTGTGCGTCTTCTTCCCCGGCTGCGGCGTCTTGTCGGCGTCGGGGGCGATGTCTTCGCCGTGCTTCTTCTTTTCCTGGCGCACCTTCTTGTCGTGCGCAATATCGCGTGGGTCGGTCATCGCATGTTTCCTTCGCTGGTTGATGGGCTTCCTCACCGGCACCGCGTGTCATCCATGCAGGACAGCCCGCGGCCGGACCCCGCACATCGCCCGACCTGCATCCCGCGGCATCGTGAGTGCACTGTCTGACGGGCGCGGTTCGTCGCGTCGATGAGGCGCTGTCCGAATGCTGGGCGTAGGCCGACCGACTGTCTGTCGGCTGGCGCACAAGGGCGCCGGCTGCGATGGGTGGGCGGCGATGCAATATGCGACACCCTGCCCGATGCAAAACGGGGCGCCCCGGCCTGTGCCGGAGCGCCCCGCTTCGGGTTCGCGGCATGACCTCGCCGCTTATCTGGCCTTCGCACGCATCGCGGCTTCTTCCTTTTCGATCCACAGCTTGAGCGTTTCGACGTGTTCGGTTTCTTCGCGCACGAACTCCTTGGCGACCTTGCGGATGTCCGGGTCTTCGGTGGTGTTCGCGACGGCGTAGTAGAACTCGAAGCCGCGACGTTCGCCCTGCAGCGCGGCCTTCAGTCCGTCCAGCCGCGTCAGTGCGGGGTCGCCGGCCCACAGCGCAGTCATTTCCGGCGACGAGTTGTCCGGCCAGGACGAGCTGGCGGGCAGTTGCACGGTGACGTCGTAGCGGGCGCACTTGGCCTTGGCTTCGTCGAGATGCATGCGCGAGTACCTGGCCAGCTGGGTGAACAGCGAGGCGACATCGGCGTTGCCGCAGGCCGCCATCGATTCGGCCAGCTGGTCGTAATGCACCGCCGCATCTTCTTCGACCTTCACCGAATAGCTCAGGAACTCGTCCAGCGAGCCGATCTGCACGCCGCCCTTGTAGATCGCGGCGGCAATCGAGAGCGCTGGGCCCTTGCCAGGAATCGTCGTATCTCCTTCAAACGACACAATGATGTCTTCGTTGCGGACGAAGCACTGGCAGGCCAGCCGATGCTGCGGCGGCATGTCGTTGACTTCGGCGTCCATGATTTCTTCCTTCGAAATCTTGCCCATCTGGCGCAGCACTTCCTTTTCCTTCTCGGTCAGCGCAACGCCATAGCGCACGCGCTTGTCGACGTGGCTGACCTCGACGATGCAGGACGCGCAGTCGCCGTCCTGACAGTCGAACGGGATCGGAATCCTGTGCGCCTTGGCGAGGCCAAGCAGCGTGCCGCGGTCGCCCGCGACGGCATAGACGGTGATGTCGCGCGGCATGGCCGGCGAGGTGAATGTAACGTTTGCCACGTGAGTACTCCTGTTTGAGGGGTGGAACCCTCGAACCGCAGGAAGCGTGCCGCCGCCGGGCCGCGACGTTGACGAGGATCAAGCAGACGGCATTCAGGTGCGGGGGGTGCAGCATCGTGGCCGCGTTCTAAAATGGGAAACGCAACCGAATTCACTTTTGGTGTCGACGTCATGATTGGTTTGGACGTCTCGCCCGCGACGTCCGAGCCACCGCGTATCCTCTGGCATGCCAGCGCCCGCACACTCGACAGCTATGCGCCTCCGGAGTACATTCCTGAAATGTTCACAGTCGTCGAGACCGCGCTTTTTCAGAAGCAGTGGCCCATGTACTGGACGGAAGATGAGCGCGGTGAGTTTGCGTCCTTCCTCTCCGCGAACCCGGATTCAGGAAGTGTCGTGCCAGCGTCGGGCGGCATTCGCAAGATTCGCTGGAAGCGTCAAGGAACAGGCAAGTCGGGGGGAGTACGAGTCATCTACTTCACCCGGAATGAGGCGGAGGAGCTGGTGCTCCTGACTCTGTACGCGAAGTCCAAGACCGACAATCTGACCGGTGCTGTACTCAAGGAGATTCGTCATGCCCTCGAAAGTTAAGCCTCTCGCTGCCAGGGAACTCGCCGTTCTTGAGGCGAGCCGTGATCTGGGCGCAGAGCTGCTGCAGTCCATCCGTGAAATGAAAGCGGGACAAACTCAGTTGGTCCATAGCCCGGCTGCCGAGGCACGCGAGAAGACGGGCCTGTCGCAAAGTCAGTTTGCCGCGTTGCTCGGCGTCTCAGTGCGGACGCTTCAAGGATGGGAACAGGGTCGCAAGCAGCCGAGTGGCGCTGCGCGCACGCTGCTGACGATTGCTCGCACCAATCCGAAAGCTTTGCTCGCCGTGGTCGGCAAGTAGCAATCCGGCCGCGACAGCGTCAGGCGCACCGCCCGAAATCCCCCGCTTCGATGCCGAACCAGGCCAGGCCCGGCGTCTTTTCGACGACGATGCAGTCGCCGTCGAGCCGGTAGCTCAGTTGCAGGTGGTGGCGCGGAGCGGACAGCACGGCCGGATTGAATACGGCGAAGTTCTCGCCCTCGGGCCGGCGCACCGACTGCACCAGCAGGCCCGGATGACCTTCGCGGTGGATGCGCGCGCCTACCAACTGCGGAAAGCTGTAGTCGGCCGGATGCAGCAGCGCCGGCCAGTCGCCGGTGAGCGGCCGGAAATCGAGCAGTGCGGCGGCACAGCCCACGACATACACCTTGCGCTCGGCCACCACCGATTCGCGCTCGAAGCCGGCATCGGCCAGCAGGCCCTGGCGCCAGTGCCAGGCCGATTCGTACACCGTCGTGTCGACCGACTCCGAGCCGTACCACACACCGTGGCGCCCGTCGGAATAGCGGCTCGCCTGCCAGTTCTGGAACGGCCAGGCGATAGCGTTGAACCACTCGGCATCCTCGAACGGGCGGTGCAGCACCGGTGTGGCCGAGCGGTAGGTCGGCGGCTTGGCGTCGCCTTCCACCTTCTGCGCCAGCGCCCATTCGGCCGGGTCGTCGGAGAGGTCGTCGAACAGATCCTGCGAGGTGCGCAGCGACACGATGTTGCGGAACACGTCGCGCTGCACCTCGGCCAGCGCCAGGCGGGCGAACAGGTCGCCGAAACTCAATGACTGCGTCACTGACCGCGTGCCCGGTCGAGATAGGCACGCACCATGAGCAGGCCTGCGAAGCCCCATTCCCGGATCACTTCGACCGGACTCAGATTGTCGAAGGCGCGGTTGCGGGTGCTGATCCAGCGATAGACGAGGTCGCGGTTCTGCGGAAACAGCAGACGAAGATTCTTGTGAATGCCCAGCAGATGACCGACCCGCTCGTACTGGTCGCGGCTGGTGCCGATCGGCTCGCCGCGCCGGTAGCGCGCCAGTGCTGCGCGGTTGCTGGCGGCAATGCCGAGCAGCGCGGCCTGGTCTTCGGTGGATAGTTTCCAGTGATCAAGCAAGGTCATGACCATGCGGGCCAGCGCGCCGCGGTCTTCGGAAGCGCTGACACCCTTGTCTGCAATGGCGCCCATGGGCGGCTCCTGTCGGATCGGGATGGAAATGTCAGGATAGCACCCAGACGTTGTTAATCAAACAATATATGTTTCGATAGATCACAATCAAGCACACTCACCTGCGGGCGACGCCGATCCGGCGGCAGCAAGCAGGATGGTGCTCGGCCTCCGCGCCAACCGTCGACGGTGCGTAAAAAAACCCGCTCGCACGTATCCCCGCAGGCGGGCCATGCCGCCCCAGTCGCGCACGATTGACCTGCGTCAAGCGGCGCCAACACCGGTGCCGCGCTGTCATCAATCCGCCATCTGTGCGCTCGACACTGACCCGTTCGATCCCGCACCAATACGCCGCATGCGCAAGGAATCCGCCGTCGAAGCACTCGGCCAGCAGTCGCTGCTGATGCCGGCCCGCATCAAGGCCGCGCTGGCCGCCAATGACCGACTCAAGCTCAGCCTGACCATGCTGCAGGCGGCGGCCGCGCACGCCTCCGACCGCGAAGCGCCGGTCGCCGACTGGGCACCGGACATGCGCCAGGCCGGCCTGCGTGACGCCACCTGGCTGCGCGAACTGGTCAGCACTGCCTACTTCGACGATCACACGCTGGTGCTGCCGAAGATCGCCCCGCTGGCCGAACTGCTGCAGACCGATCTCACGCTGATGGCGCGCCCGGTGTGCGATGGCGGTGCCCCGGTCGACGCCGAACTGCAGCAGCGGCGCGACGAATGGCTGGCCCGGCTCGGTACGCTGGCCGAGCGCGAAGGTCTGGATGGCGACGGACTGCGCGCGCTCACCCACGGCGACCGCCGCGGCGGCGACAGCCTGCACCTGCTGGTGATGGACCTGCATCGCCGGCTCAATGCACTGTCGGCGCAGATCGCGACCGAGAACATCGACGGCGCGCACGCCTGGCAGATCAAGCCGGAGGACAGGCCGCTGATCCAGGCCTTCATGCGCGGCATCGCGCGCACCGCGCCGCTCAAATTCTCGCATCCCGGCCTCGATACCGCGGTCACGCGCGACCACAGCCGGTTGCTGATCCAGAACGACATCGGCACCAATGACGTGCATGTGCTGGTGATCGAGGTCGAACACGGCCGCATCGCGCTCACCTATTCCGACCTGCATGCCGGCCGCTTCGACTTCTTCCGCCGCATGCTGGCCGACATCGGCTTCGAATGGACGGTGTCGGCGCCGCGCGTCAGCAGCGAACTGAACGCCGGCAAGCCCTATCAGCTCGGCCGCGCCGAACTGCGCACACGCGGCGTTCGCGCCCAGTGCGACGCGCTGGAGCGGATGGCTTCGCGCATCGTGTTCGTGATCGACTGGAATCGCGCCCGGCGACGGCTGCAGATTTTCATCGACAAGGCCGGCGCGCGCGACCTGCTGTGGCAGGCGGCGCGCGAGGAATGGGGCCACATGGCCTGGCTGCTGGCCGGCGGCGAGGAGTTGGTGTACAGCGCGATGCGCGCGGCCGGCGCCGATGTCTTCCGCGTTGGCGACCGTCTGGATGCCGTGCTCGGCCGCGAAGCCGCGCGCGACTATCTGGCGGCCCTGCTGCGCACCTCCAGCCAGGCGCTGCTGGCGCATCAGCCGGTCAATCAGGTGGCCGACGAGGCGCGCCTGCTGCTCGCGCAGCTGCTGGCCCGGCGCACGATCGAACTGGACCTGATCGCCGAACACGCCGCCTGGTGTCACGCGCTGGCGCAGGCGCTGGGCGATGCGCTCGACGGCGCCGGCGACGCTGCAGCGCTGAGCGCACGCGCGAAGGACTGGGAGCGGCGCGCCGACCGCCTGCTCACCGAGGCACGCCAGCGCGCCGAGCGGCAGCCGCGCTAGGCCGCGGTGGTGGCACTGCTGTCGCAGGCCGACGACGTGGCCGACGCACTGGAAGAGTGTCTGTTCATCCATTCGATGCTGGATGCGCCGCCGATCGACGGCATGCCGGGCGAGGTGCGCGACGCACTGCGTCTGCTGTGCAACACGACCACCGCGGCCATCCAGGACTGGGTGCGCGCGATCGAAATCGCGCGCCATGTCGGCGGTGCCGGTGACGCGGGCGAGGGCGAAAGCTTCCTGCAGACGCTGTGGCGCATGCTGCGCGCCGAGCGCCTGTGCGACGAACAGGCGCGGCAGGCCCGGCGCGCCATCGTGCGCACGCTGCATGCCTCGCCAGCCGCCTATGCGCTGGCCAGCGATCTCGCCGCCACGCTGGAAAAGGCGTCCGACGCCCTGCTCGCAGCAGGTTATTCGCTGCGCAGTCTGGTGTTTTCGCGCAACGGAGATGCCGCATGAAGACAAGCGCCAGACAAGGCTTTCTGATCGGTTGCGGCGAAGCAGAGCACGCCGACGCCAGCGCCGCCAGCATGGGTTCCAAGGCCTGGAACCTGCTGCGCATGGCCAACACCGGGCTGCGCGTGCCGCCGGCCTTCGTGCTCGGCACGCAGTGGACCGACCACCCCGACACCGGCATCGAACACGCCTTCGCCAGCGGCCTGCCTGCGCTCGAACAGGCAGTCGGCCGCCGCCTCGGCAATGCCGCCGACCCGCTCATCGTGTCGGTACGCTCGGGGGCTGCGGTGTCCATGCCGGGCATGATGGAAACGCTGCTCAACATCGGCCTGTCAGACCGCACGCTGTCCGGCTTCCTGCGCCAGACCGGCAACCCGCGCCTGGTATGGGACGCCTACCGCCGACTGGTGGCGAGCTATGGCGAAGTGGTGGCCGGCCTGCCGGCTGGGCTGTTCGAAGGCGAACTGGAGCGGATGACCCAGGAGCGCGACGAACGCAGCCTCGACTTCAGCGAACTGCGCGACCTGACCCACCGCTTCCTCGATCTTTATGCCGCGGGTGCCGGCAGGCCCTTCCCGCAAGACCCGAATGAGCAGTTGGCCGAGGCAGTGCGCGCGGTATTCGCATCGTGGAACGCCGACAAGGCGGCGACCTATCGCCGGCTCAACAACATCGCCGCCGACATGGGCACCGCGGTGACCGTACAGGCCATGGTGTTCGGCAACTGCGGTCACGGCTCGGGTGCCGGCGTCGGCTTCACGCGCAACCCGGCCACCGGCGAGCCGGGACTGTGGGTGGATTTCCTGTCCAACGCCCAGGGCGAAGATGTGGTGTCGGGTCGGCGCAGTGCGCACGGACACGAAGCGCTGGCGCAAAGCCTGCCGGCCGCGTGGGCCGATCTGCAGCATGCCGCCGGTGCGCTGGAATCGCTGTTCGGCGACATGCAGGATTTCGAATTCACGGTGCAGGATGGCGTGCTGCACCTGCTGCAGTCGCGCACCGGCAAGCGTACGCCCCGTGCCGCCGCGCGCATCGCACTGGACCTGCTGGACGAAGGCGTGATCGACGCGGACACCGCGCGCCATCGCACTGCCGAACTGGATGACAGCGACCTGCAGACGATGCGGCTGGTGTTCAAGGGTCACAGCGAACCACCCGAGCCGCTGGCCTGTGGCATGAGTGCGAGCGCCGGTATCGCGAGCGGAGAGATCGCCTTCGATGGCGAGCGCGTTGCCGCCCGCGTGAAGGACGGGGCGCGCGTCATCCTGGTGCGCAGCGACGCGGAAACCGCCGATATCGGCGCGCTCGAACACGCGGCCGGTCTGCTCACCCGCAACGGTGCCCGCACCTCTCATGCCGCAGTGGTGGCGCGCCAGCTCGGCAAGGTGTGCCTGGTCGGCTGCGATGCGCTGCGCATCGACCTTGAGAAGCGCCGTCTGCACATCGGCGAACAGCGCTTCGTCGAAGGCGATGCCATCACGCTGGACGGCAACTCCGGCGGCATTCACGCCGGCACGGTGCGCAGCGAGCGCGTACCGGACCGCCCGCTGATGGCGCGGCTGCAGGCACTGCGCGGAAAACCGGCGAAGGCGCAGGGCAAACGCAAGCGCTGACCGGCGGGCCGCCGTTCGACCGGGGGCACGGCTGATGCAAATGCACTGCCCGATCGATGCGGCCCATGCACCGACACGTGCCTGTAACCCTGTCGTTACCAGGCTGACGCATGAGCGCGCCACGCTTTCGCGATGCGCACCCACGTCACATTCGTGCTGCTGCCCGGACTCGATGGCAGTGCGGCCTTTCTGCGCCCGCTGATCGACGCGCTGCCGGCGTGGATCACGCCGCGCGTCATCAGTTACCCCCGCGACGGCGCCCAGGACTACGACACCCTGCTGCGCCACGCGCTCGCGCAGACCACCGACCTCGACGCCTACTGGCTGCTCGGCAGTTCGTTCGGCGGGCCATTGGCGCTGCGGATGGCATCGGCCGATGCGGCGCGGGTGCGCGGTCTGGTGCTGTCCACTTCGTTCGTACGCATGCCGCAGCCGAGGCGGGCGAAATGGGCGCCCTTTGTCAGTTCGACCGTGATCGGCGCGCTGCGCACCGCGCGCCGGCTGCCGGTGTGGTTGGGGCGCCGTCGGTCAGATCCGTTCCGCATCGCCAAAGCGGAAACCTGGCGCCACGTGTCCTCACACGAATTGGCGGCGCGCATCCGCACCGTCATGCGCGAGGACGCCAGCGCACATCTGCGCGCGCTCGGCATACCGGTGCTGTGTCTGGTCGCGGCCGACGACACCGTGGTGCTGCCGCACAACCTCGACGATCTTGTCGCGCTCAAGCCGGATGCCGGCGTGGAGTCGCTGCCCGGCAGCCACATGGCGCTGTTTCATCACGCCGGGCTGGCGGCGCAGCACATCGTCAGGTTCATGGAGAGGCACTGACGACGCCGTCTTGAAGCGCGGCCTGCGCGCACATCGGCCTGCGTTCTCGAACGCAGGAATTGAGCCTGACTTTGCCGTGCCTTGCCTTCCCGGTTGATTACCCGGTTGCGACCGGGTGACCGCAGGCCGGGCTCGCGCGTAAAGTGGTCGCCTTCTCGGGTGACCTTTCCTTTTCATGGTTGTGAAGATCGACTTCGACCTTGATGCCGACGGGTTTCGTCGGCGTTTCGCACGCATACCCGAATCAAACCTGCTGCAGGACGATCTGTACGGGCGCGCCATGGCGCGCGTGCAGGGACTGCGGCCGCGCTGGGGCCTGATTCGCGATGGCAACGACGAATTGGGCGTGGTGCAGGTGCTTGAGCGGCATGCGCTGTCCGGCCTGCTCGGCGCGGTCGTGCTCGATCGCGGTCCGCTGTGGCTGCCGGGAACCGATGGCGTTGCGCACGTCGGCGACTTCTTCCGCGCGTTTTCGCGCATCTGGCCGCGCCGCATCGGACGACGCCGCCGCCTCATTCCCGAACTGCCTGCCAGCGCGCACAGCATGGCGCTGCTGCGCGCCGCGGGTTGCCGCGCGCTGACCGACACGCCGGCGGCCGGCTACGCCACTTTCATCGTGGCGGCCGATGCGCCGGCAACCTGTCGCAAGCGGCTGCTGCCGCGCTGGCGGCACGCGCTGGAGAAGGCCGAAGACGCGATCGCCGACAGTCGGCTCGTCGTGCATTGGCCGCCCGCGCGCTCGCGCGCCGCCGATCTGCTGCGCCGGCATCTGGCGCAGCGCCAGGCAGTGGGCTATCGCGGTCCGACGGTGGCCGAACTGCAGCGGCTGCTGGTCGATTACGCCCGGGCTGACCAGCTGTTGATCGGCGAGGCACGCGAAGCCGGCAGCGACGCGCCGTGTTCGATGATTGCGCTGCTGTGCCACGGCACGACAGCCACGTACCAGATCGCCTGGAACAGCGACGCCGGTCGTCGTCTGCACGCGAACAATGCGCTGCTGTGGTCGGCACTCGATCAGTTGCGCGAGCGCGGCATCGCGCATCTGGATCTGGGGGGCCACGATGCGCTGCGTTCGCCGCTGCTCAGGCGCTACAAGGCCGGACTGGGCGGGCGGGAAGTCCTTCTGGCCGGCATGCACGACTGAATCGACGCTTGATCCCGAAAACCCGGGATGACCGACGATGGCGCTCACGCGAGCGCCGGGGCGCGCGTGCGGGCAGCGTCATCGTCCTGCGACGCCACGCGGTCGGCGCGTGACACTCTGCTTCGCAAACGGCGTCGACAGCCCCCCAAGGGCGGCCAGTCACCGCCGAATCCATGCGCTGTCGGGGCCGACGATATAATTCGCGCTGATACCCGGGAGCGCACACCATGAAGAAAACTGATCAATTGTTCGCCGCCAACCGCAAGTGGGCGGCCAAGATGCAGGCCGAAGATCCGCAGTTCTTCGAGCATCTGGCCACGCTGCAAAGCCCTGAATATCTGTGGATCGGCTGTTCCGACAGCCGCGTGCCGGCGAACCAGATCGTCGGGCTGATCCCGGGCGAAGTGTTCGTGCATCGCAATGTTGCCAACCTGGTCGTGCAGACCGACCTGAACTGCCTGTCGGTCATGCAGTACGCGGTCGACGTGCTGAAGGTGAAGGACATCCTGGTGGTCGGCCACTACGGCTGCGGCGGCGTGCGCGCCGCGCTGCACGACATGCGTTTCGGCCTGATCGACAACTGGCTGCGCAATGTGCAGGACGTGCGCAACCACCACCGTGCCTTGCTCGACGCCGTGGCCGAAGGCGAACTGCAGGAAAACCGCCTGTGCGAACTGAACGTGATCGAGCAGGCGGTGAACGTGTGCGAAACCACGGTGATCCGCGACGCCTGGGCGCGCGGCCAGGAAGTGCGGGTACATGGCTGGATCTACGGCCTCAAGGACGGCCTGGTGCGCGACCTGCGCATGGAAGCGGGCAACGAGGAAGAACTGCGCGACAACTACGATCTCGCGCTGAAGTCGCTCGATTGACCCGGCCGGGTGACCGGCGCGCCGTGCGCGCCGGTCATGTTCATTCGCTCCGGCGCCCGGCGACCGGCACCGCGTCCACCACCTCCACCGCCTGCCCCGGTTCGCCCACCGTGCGCAGTTCGGGCCGGTACATGTCTTCCAGGAAAGTGCCCGGCACGGTGTAGCGGCCCGGGGTGACGACTCTCACCATATAGATGAGGTTGATCGGCGCGCTGTCGAGCTTGAGGGCGGCGACGAAGCGATCGTCGCGGAACTCGCGGTGCTTCACGCGGTTGTCGGTCATCGTGTCGGCGATGCGCAGCGACTGGCCGTTCGGCAGCTGCAGCGAAAACTCCGATGCCTGCGGGCCCTGCGACAGGTTCTGGTTCTCGATTTCGAGCCCGGCGGGCAGGCGGTCGACCAGCAGGGCGTCGTCGGCGCGGCGCGTCGGCTTCACTTCCACGCGCACCAGCATGAGGTCGCCCACCTTCAGCGCGCGGCCGTCCCACGGCCGGCCGTCGGCGTCGAACCAGCTGCGCTGCACGCTGCCGAGCCGGTTTTCGGGAGGCGGCGTGACCTTCGGGTAGCCGCTGGATTCGATTTCGACGTACAGCGGGGCGTCACCGGTGTTGACCAGCGTGACGCCGCGCCGCGCAGCCGGGGCATCGACCGGCAGCATCATCGGCCTGGCGCCGCCGTAGCGCTCCCCGCCTTCGACCTGCAGCGCCCAGGGCTTGCCGGCGCCCAGCCCCGCGGCGCGGCCGGCCATGACGAGCGCGACCTGTTCCTGCGTGGACAGCCAGCGCCGCTGCGCGCTGTCGGCCGACAGCTCGAACAGCAGGTTGGCGGCGCGATCGAGCTTCACGTCGTGACGTGACAGCAGCGCGTAAAGCATTGCGCGGTCGCGCAGCGGACTACCGTAGTCGCCCAGCCATTCGTACTCGTTGTCATTGCCGGTCAGGCCATACGGCTTGCCGAGCGCCTCGTCGAGCGCGACGCGCGAACGCGCCTCGTCGCCCATGAGCTTCAGCGCCAGACCCAGGTGGGCCAGCGCGAGCGGCGACTTCGCCAGCTGGCGGTGTTCGTCGTGCAACAGGCGCAGCGTCGCGAGTGGCGCACGCTGTTCGCGCGCCAGCACATAGCCCAGATGGGCGGCGTTGGCGAAGCGCGTGTGCGCGCCGCGCACCAGATCGGCTTCACCTGGCTGAGCGGGCTGGGCGGGCTGGGCCAGCGGGCGCACCGGCAGGCGCGGCATCTGCGACGGGGCGAGCTGGAATTCCTTCAGCATCCAGTCCTGCATGCGCCGGGCGAAATTCTCGGGCACGGTGAAGCCGCCTTCGCGCGCGTCGATCAGGAAGCCGGCGACATAGGCGGTGATCCAGTACTCGTATTCGCCGCCACTGCCCCACATCGTCATGCCGCCCTGCGTGCCCTGCATGCCGGCCAGCCGGCCGATCGCCGCCTCGACCAGCGCGGCGCGCTCGGCGCGGGTATGCGGCTTCAGGCCCAGTTCGGCGGCATAGGCTTCGTCGATGATGACGTGCGGCCAGGCGGCACTGACCGTCTGTTCGGCGCAGCCGTACGGATAGCGCAGCAGGCCGCGCACCTGTTCGCGGATGTTCAGCGGCGGGCTCGATGCGGCGGTCACGTTGAGCGACGCGGACGCCGGCCAGAAGGTGTCGAGCACCGATGCGTCGACGACGTGGCGTCCACCAGCGTCGATCTTCACGCGCCGTACCTGACGCTGCAGGGCGACCGGTGGCGTGACCTGCAGCGCAGCTTCGCGCTCGATGTGGAGGGGTTTGAGACCGCCGGTGGCATCGAGCGTCAGCGTCAGTCGCGCGAGCCCCTCCGCTTCGACCGCCTCGGCGGCGAAACGCAGGGTTTCGCGCTGCTTGGGCGCAAGCGTCAGCGTGCGGGCGCCGTCGGCGATACGCGCGGGCGACTCGGCTGCCAGCGTAAGGCGGATCTGCTGCGACGCGTCGGTCAGATTGGTGACGTCGAGCGCCACGGTGGCGCGGTCACCCGGCGCGATGAAGCGCGGCGTGGACAGTTCGGCCACGATGGGTGCGGCAACGACCATCTCGCGTTCGCCGCGGCCGAAGCGATCCGGCGTGGAGGCGACGGCCATCAGGCGCAGGCTGCCGTTGAAGTCGGGCAGCATGAGCGCGATGCTCGCTTCGCCCTTGTCGTCGAGCTTCACCGGGCCGGAGAACAGATCGACCAGCTTCACCTTCTTCGGCATGCTCTGCGAATCGCGCATGCCGGCGTCGCCGCCCCACTTGAGCTTGCCACGCGTGCCATCCATCTTTTCGATCAGCCGGCCATAGATGTCGAGCAGATCCGGGGCGTAGCGCTGCTTGCCGAAGAAATAGCCGTGCGGGTCGGGCGTGGCGAACTGCGTGATGTTCAGGATGCCCTGATCGACCGCCGACAGCGTCACCCAGGCCTGCTGGCCGGTCGCGCCTTCGACCTTCACCTTCACCGTCGTCTTCGTTTCCGGCTCGACCTTGGCCGGCGCATCCAGCGCCACCTTCAGCTTGCGGTCTTCGCGCGCCAGCGGAATGTGGGCGAGCCCGAGCGCGCGCGCCGGTGTCACGCGGCTGCCTTCGCTGCCCGGCCGGAACGCCAGCACGGATACATAGAGGTCGTGCCGGTTCCAGCTCGCATCGAGCGGCAGATTGATGGCGGTACCGGCGGCGCTCACCTTGACGCGTTTCGCCCACAGCACGCGGTCGCCCTCGATCAGCACCAGCGCTTCGCCGTCGTGCGGCGGTGTGAGATGCGCCTTCACCGTGTCGCCGGCGCGGAAGGGCGCGCCTTCGAGGCGCACCTGCACTCGGTCGGGCCGGTTGCCGAGCGCCTCATCGCCCTGCGCACCCCAGCCGGCGTAGAAGCGGTAGCGCATCGCGAGGCCGTGCTGCGGGTCGTCGATTTCCAGCCGGTAACTGCCCCAGGTGACCGGGAAACTGAGCTTGCCCTGCGTCTTCAGGGCAATGGTGCGGCTGTCGACCAGTTCGTCGGCATCGCTGAAGCCGGAGTGCCAGCCGCGCTGGTCGTCGAAGCGCCAGTAGTACTGCCGCTCTTCCTTGAACAGCCGCACGTTGGCCTTGTCGAGCGCGGCCGGTGCGCCGTCGGGCAGGAAGCGGCCGACCTCGAATTCGGCCAGCGACGATTCGCGCGCCACGTCGGCCTCGAACAGCGGTCGCACACCGATCAGCGCGGGCGCCGGCCACCAGGCGCGTTCGATCGAACGCACCACCGGGCGACCGCCGGATTCGAGCAGGCTCAGGCTGGTGCGCAGGCGCAGCGGTGAGCGCGCGCTGCCCGGATCGTACGGCACCGCCAACTGTGCGGCGCCGCTGTCGTCGAGTGCGGTTTCTTCCAGTTCGCGTCGACCCTTGAGCGCGTCGTCGGCGAAGTCGCCGAAGATGAAGCCGGGCTTCTGCGGCAGCGCAAAGCGCAGGCGTTCGGTCGCGAGCGCGCCGAGCAGGCGGTTGCCGGCGGCCGGCGCGCCGAACAGGTAGTCGCCCTGCACCACGATGTCGAACGGCGCGCCGTCGGTCAGCACGCCCTCGGCACTGGTCAGCGCGAGCTTCATGCGTTCGGGCAGGAATTCTTCGACCTTGAAACGCATGATCGCGTCCGGCCGCCTGGCACCCGGATCGGCTCGCAGTTCCAGCGTCCAGGCGCCGGTCTGGGCATCACCGGGTATCGCCAGCGTGTGCCGGAAGTAACCGGGTTGTTCGCCCGAAGGCTGCCACACGCGCTGGCTCACGGTGCGCCCGTCGGGGCGCTTGAGCAGCGCGCTGACCGGCTGCGCGGCCACCGGTTTGCCGTCGGCATCGCGCGCCAGCACCGACACGTCGAAGCTCTCGCCCGGCCGGTACAGATCGCGCCCGCTCCACACGAACAGCTTGTTGTTCGTCGGCAGCAGGCCGGCGGTATCGAATTCGGACAGGTCGAGTGCGGCTTCGCCCAGCGACACGACCGACAGCTCGCGCCCGCGCCGCGCGATCACCAGCCGGGCGTCGGCCGGTACGGCGTCGAAAGTCGCGCGGCCGTCGCCTTCGGCCTTGACCGACGCGACGCGCTTGCCGTCGCCGTCCAGCACCTCGAACTCGACGCCGTCGAGCGCCGCACCCGAACGCAGCGACGTGGCGAAGGCATCGACCCGGCTGCCGTTGCGATGCAGGTGCAGGCCGATGTCGCTGACGTAGAAATAGGTGGTCTGGTAGTCGCCGGAAAAACTGCCCGGTACATTCATCACGGCGACATATACGCCCGGCTCGCGCAGCTCCTTGATGTGCTCGACCGGCAGGAAGCTCACGTGCCGGCGGTCGCGCTTGTCGTCGGTCTGGAAGCGGCCCAGATACACGCTGGACGACAGGTCCTTAAGCTGGTCGATGTACCAGCCGGAGGTGCGGCCGCGCAGGTCGACGGTGCCGCCGTCGTAGTATTCGCCCTCGTACTCGCCCTCGCCCTGCGCGCCCTCCTCGCCGGCACTGCGGCGGATGCCGTACACCTTGTCGAGAAAGGCCGGCAGCTGCGCCGGCTCGACGCGCAGGAACTGCACGTCGACTTCGGGCGTGTTGATGGTGACGACCGGCAGGCCGCCGTTCTGCCCGGCCGGCAGCACCGTGCCGCGGCTGGCGAAGAAGAACGCCGGCGGCATGTCTTCGACCAGGGTTTCGCACTGGTGGGTGCCGGCGAGCTGATCGCCGGCGCGCGACGCGACGCCGACAGCCACGTCGATGCGGTAACGCCGCTTCGGCAGCACACCAGAGAAATAGGCGATGCGCGGGTTGTCGCCCAGGTACCAGTTGCCGACCACCTTGCCGCCGGCTTGTCCAGATTCGCTGTCACCCAGATCGGTGACCGTCATCAATTCGCCCAGCGGCAGCTTGCGCGCCAGCGGCCGGCTGAAGGTGACCGCCAGCGCTGGCCCGGCGTCACGGCTGCGCGCGTCGCAGCGCAGTACCGCGAATGGCGTGTCGGGGTCATCGCCGATGGCGGCGATCGGCGCGTCCGGGCTGCGCGTCGTCTGCCACCACAGCCCCGCCGCGACCGCAGCCGCCAGCACGAACACTCCCGCCCAAAGCTTGCCGCCGCCTGCCTTCATGACCGTGCCCGTTCCGTCTGTCATCACCCGCCGCGATTATCCGCGATCCGTACGATGAACATGCGAATGTGTGGGTGCGGAACTTGGGAGGTGTTCCTGTGGGAGCTGTCCCTGTTGGAGCTGTCGCTGTGGGAGCTGTCCCTGTGGGAGCGGCGATCCACTGCCGGCCCTGCATGGCCGGCCGGCTCTGCGGGCGGCGAGCAGTGCTCGCCGAAACCCCCGCTCTGCCCTCGCCGCGATATGCACTTCGCACAACGACGGTCGCGGCACGATCGCGGCGGGGCCGCCGCTCCCACAGGGGCGCATCCGGGGCGCACGTCCGATTGGACGCCCGCGTGACCTGCAGCTATCATTTTCGCCCGCAAATCAACTGCTTTCAGCCATGCCCCTGATCGAATTGCAGTGCCCACGCCCGGAAACGAGTGCAGAAACGTTGCGCACCAGCCTGTCGGTGCTGCTCGCCCGTCTGTACGAACGCGACCGCGGTCTCGATTCGGCGCATTTGCGGGTGCTGGTGCTGCGCGACGACGCGGGCGGTTCGGCCGGTAGCGCGCCACCGCTGTCGCGCGAGGACGGCGCGGGCGGCTTCACGATCACGTTGTCGGCTCCATTCGTCGAACAGTCGCTGGCGGGCGAGCCCGAGCAATTGCTGCAACTGGTGCATGCGCTACATCGCGAACTGTGGCGTGGCGAGCTGGCGCTTGCGCCCCCCGTTGAGGCCGCGGGGGATGCACTCGCTGCGCAGTTCGCGCCGATCGCCCAGCTGATGCTGGACGAATACCGCGCCAACCGCGCCAGTGCCTGGTCACTGCCGGCGGGTGCCGATCTGCTGCTGCCGCATCTGCTGCACCTGCTCGACGAACTGCCCGACGCCAGCCAGCGCGCCCTCGCCGACTTCCGTGCCGACGGCGATCTGGACACGCTGACCGGCCTTGCAATGACACGGCTGACGCATCTGATGCAGACGCTGGCGTTCAGCCTCGGCTATCTCGCCGGACTGCAGCGCAGCGCCGCCGACATCGCACCCGAGCTGAAAGCCGGGCTCGACGCGTCGCTGATCGGCCGCGAATGGCCGCGCATCGCCGCCCTGCTTGCGGGTGCTGCCGCAGTCGAGCGCGAAGCGCGCGCGCTGCAGATGAACATGCTGGCGACGCGCATCATCGCCGTGCTCGGCAGCATGGGCCTGCATGCCCGCGCGGGAGACGACGGCGCCGTGTGGATGGATGTGGCGGCGACGCTGCATTAGGCGAGCGCCAGGGCTACAGGCGCTGCGGCACAGGATTACTGCAGGACCACTCGGAACGGCAAGAAAACCGTCACCTGACGATCAAGCCATTGCAACGGGGATCCTCTAGCTTTGCGGCTCGGCAAGGTCACGCATCACGGATGCGGACCGGTTTGCCGAATGACACAGTCCCGCGACAGCGCGGGTCGCACCGCACAAGGCCCCAGGATGACAACCCGAGTTCCGCAGAACGCTGCCAACGACACCCGCTTCCATGCGTTTCCGTTCGCCCGCCCGACGCCGCGGCTGACCCTGATCCAGGTCGCGGCGCAGACGCCGTGCGCACAGCACGCGCACCGCGCGCCCTTCGCAGATTTTGAATTCCCGATCGCCCGCAGCGAGGTTGATCTGGCCGCCGCAGCGGCGCTGGTCGAGCGCTGCTACGGCCGGCGCGGTTATCCGGCGCAGCGGCCCGAATCGACGACCGGTGAAACAACCTTGCTGGCGCGCTGGGCCGGCCGCCTGGTCGGTACGGTAACGGTGCGCTGCGGTGTCACGCAGCGCCTGCACGCCGAAACCGGCTTCGCGGAACACGTCGGGGCCTTGCGCGAGCAGGGCTGCCGGCTGATCGAATACACACGCTTTGCGATCGATCGCGATGTGCTGTCACGCGCCGGGCAGGACACCGATCTCGCATTCGAACTGATACGCCGTGCGCTGCAGCTGGGCCGCGTGTCGCTCGCGGCAACCGATGCCGTGATCGAGGTGAATCCGCGTCATGTGCGCTATTACCAGCGTGCGTTCGGCTTCCGTACATTCGGAGCCGAACGCCGGTGCGAACGCGTCGGCGCGCCGGCGCGGCTGCTGCATCTGAACCTGGTGGCGACCGATTCCGCCAACCGTCCCCGACTGGCACTGCACTGAAGGCGCGCAGCTGACCGCACGAGGGAAACCCGCGCTCAGCGCACAGGCAGGATTTCCGCCGCCACCGCTTCGCCCTGAACGCCCCGGAAGCCGAGGGCGTGAAGGGCGGCCAGGGTTTCGACGTGTTCCACCGCGACCGCGACCGGCAGGATGGACAGCGCAGACGCGATGCCGGTCAGCGATGACACATAGGCGCCCGAATCCGGATTGAGCAGGGCTTCGCGCGTCAGCGTGACCGAAAACTTGACGTGCTGCGGCCGCAGTCGACGCAACAGGCTGAGCGCGTTGGCATGCAGGCCGAAGTGCTTGATGCCGATCGCCAGCCCGCGCGACTGCGCCAGCTGGGCAAACGCCTCGGCCGCGTCCGGGTCACCCAGCAGGGCGACTTCGGAGAATTCGAGGATGAAACCGGCACGACGCGCGTCGTGCCGGTAGCCACCGACCCAGCGCAGGATGTCGGGATCGATGAGCGCCGCGGCGCTGACATTCACCACCGTCGCCAGACCGTCGCGTCGCACCTGCGCATGTTCCAGCGCGCGCATCAGACAGGCGCTGTCTAGCGCGGCCGATACGCGTGCTTCGCCGGCGTAGGTCATGTATTCGGCGGCGCGGATGAACCGGTCACCCGCGTCGAGTGCAGCGCGCAACTCGACATGCAGCGCGCCGGCAGCGCCACCGGCATCGAGCACGCGGGTGGCCTGCGACGCGAAAGCGATGCGCCCCTGCCCGATCAGGTCGCGCACGGTGCCGCGCACCGCAGCGCCTGCCGATTCGATGTCCTGCGCGTGCGCAAGCGGGAATTCCTGCGTGTCGGCCGGCAGCCACAGGTGCAGCGCGCGGTCGGCCGCGGCCAGCCAGTGTGCGGCGTCACCGTCGCTGCCACAGTCGGCGGCACCGCCTCGCCAGGCGTCTGGATCATCGGTGCCGGCGGCGCGCGCCAGGCCATTGAGGCGTGCGCGCAGTGCGCCGAGCAGCTGTCGCGCCGGCGCTTCGGCCGCATCGACGAGCAGCGCGAAGCAGGCGCCTTCGATCCGACCGCACAGGCCACCCTTCGCCGCATCGCGGATGTACTGGGCGGATTCGGTCAGCAGATCATCGACCGTCTGCCGACCGTAACGGTTGTTCAGGTCTTCCAGCCCGTCGATGCGCAACAGCGCAAGCCAGCCGCTGCGCTGACCGGCTTCGATGCGCGCTTCGAGGGCCGCACGGAAGCCGCGGCGGTTTGCCAGCCCGGTCAGTTCATCGACCAGCGCCTGGTCGCGGAAGCGTTCGGCGCGCGTTGATTCGGCATCGAGCGCCAGCGCCAGCGCACCCAGCATGCGGTTGAAGGCGCCGACCAGAGGCTGCAGTTCGGTCGGCACGCGGGCTTCATCGATCGGCATGAATTTGCGCGACGCGGCCGCCACGGCCGAGCGCTGAACGCGGCGCAGCGGCCTCAGTCCCCAGCGCAACGCGGCCAGACCGAGCGCGCCGGCCACAGCCAGCCCGCCGCCCATCCAGACCAGCAGGGTCTGCGCGACCGTCCACAACTGAAGGTAGGCCCAGTGCGGATGCGGTTCGACCAGAACGCTGCCGGCGATGCGCCAGCCGGACATGATGTCGGCCGTCTGGGCACCGGACGCCAGCGGCAGCAGGTCGACGAACCACTGCGGTGCGCCACCGGCGAGCCGGGCCGGCGCTTCGCGACTGGCAACGATGCGCTGCTGTGCATCGCGCACGGCGATGCGCCGCAGATAGCTCTGGTCGAAAACCGGCTCGACCAGACTTTCGGCGTTCTGCAGCGCCGGCTGACCACCGGCAGTCAGCGCGACGGTCAGCGACAGTGCGATCGACTGCGCCTGACTGGCCATCTGCGCTTCGACGCGGTCGCGCGACACCCACAGCGCAGTCAGCAGTGCCGCGACGAAAGCCGCCACACCGACACCGAGCAACGCGGCCAGCAGTCGGACGCGCAGGCTGTTCATCATTTCACCTCCGCACGGACGCGGTCGAGCAGTTCGCGCCACTTGCGCAGTTGCTGCGGCGAGCCGAGTTCGCGGTCGCCACCGCCCTGCACCTTCCAGACGCGGTCGTCGTTGAAGCTGTACACGGGCGTCAGGTCGGGCCGCTCGGCCGCCGGCATGAAGCGCTTTTCGAGGTTGTCCAGCACCCACGGCTCGGCGCCGGGTTCAGGGTAGTAGGCGAGCACCATGTGGTTTTCCAGACGGCCTTCGCGCAGCAGACGTACATAAGTGATGCGCAGCTTGTCGGCTGGCATGCCCAGTTCGCGCAGCGCGAAGTATTTGGCCAGCGCGTAGTCTTCGCAATCGCCAGCGGCGACGGAGGCGAATTCGACCGGCGTGGCCCAGTAGTCTTCCGATTTCCACAGCACCGGGTCGGTCACGTAACGCGCCCGGTTGGCTATCTGGTTGATGCGTTCGACGCGCAGTGGCTCGTCGGCAATGTGGCCGGCCGCATTCAGCGACTCGGCCAGTTCGGCCATGCGCGGCCCCGCCTTGCTGCCAAATCGAGCGTCCATGCGCTGCTGCAGTTCAGCGCGCACGGCGAGCAGGTAGCCCTGATAGGTGAAGGCCGTGGCCTGTGCCGCTGCAGCCGCCGTGATGATCAAGAGCGTGCACGCAATCCAGCGCCGTGCGCGAGGCAGGCGGCGCGACGGCAGTGTGGGCGGGTGTGAGGTGGCCGGCATCCGGGAACATCCAGGGACAGTTCTCCTTTAACGGTCGCAAGGCTGCCCGGCTTGACCCGGCGCGTGTCACCAGAATTGCCACTGACCGGAATGGATGACCCACAGACCGAGCAGCAGGTTGGTCACGCCGTGCGAAACGATGGGCAACCAGAGGCGTCCGGTGGCGCGATACAGCCCGCCATAGGCCAGGCCGGCGACGATGCCGGCCGCCCACTGGCCGTGTTCGAAGCCGAACGCGATCGAACTGAACAGCACGCTGCGCAGCGTGACCGATTGTGCGGCGACGGTCAGGAAGTTCGGGCTGTCGAGCCAGCGCATGATGAAGGAGCGCCAGAACAGCTCTTCCATGATGGGTACGACGACCGCGGCACCGACAATGCGGATGATGACAAGCGTCATGATCAGCGCACCGGCCTCGTCGAGCGGTTTGTAGCCCTCGCCCGGCTTGAATGCGAAGGGTGGGAAATCGAGCCAGATCCACAGCGCCCAGACGGCGACGCCCAGCGCCACGGAGACCAGCCACGCGGACACACCGGACAGCGGTGATGGCACAGCCGGCGCGGCGGGACGCAGCTCGATGTAGTCGCGGCTGAACACCGCCAGTGCAGCAATCACGCAGGCGATCTGCAGCGCATACATCCAGCGCGGGTCGACACCAAGCGCTCCGGCGAGCGGTGCGGCGATGATGAGGAACAGGATGTAGAGCGCGAACGGAAGGATGCGCGCCAGCGCAGCACGGCGCGGGGTGGGGGTGGAACTCATGTCGGGAGGGTGACGCGACAGGCCGGTTTCGGGACAGCGCATGATAAGGCCACCGTGCGACAGACACATGGCAGCGCTGCACAGTCCGCGGATTTCGGGCCGTGGGTCAGACAGCCGGCTGCCAGCACGGCAACCAGCCGGCTTCGTCGGCGGCCGCAACGAACGGCGGCGCGATGTCGCAACCGGGCATCCAGACCGGATGCCCGTCGACGCACACGATGGGTACGCGATCGCGCAACCAGGGCGGCAGGCCGCATTCCTGCGCGATCTGCTTGACGCCGGCGCGCGGTCGGCCCGGGCCGCGCGGCAGACGGTCGCCGGGCGCTCGGGCGCGCAGGGAGACGCGCCCCAGCGCCACGACCGACGCTGCAAGCCCCTGCCCGCTGACCGGTTCGAACCGGATCTGCCCGGCACCCCAGGCACGCACCGGTTCGCCTGACCACCTCTGCTCGGCAGGTGGATCGAAATCCGGCATCAGCCACAGCGCGCCACGGTGGCTGACGCCGGCCACACCGGCGTGCGCAACCGGACAGGCGGAGGTCGCCTGCGCGACCGCGAGCTGGCGCCGCCACTCGTCCAGCCAGGATTCATTGGGCAACGTGCGCGCACCATGCTGCCGGAGCAGCCAGCGCAGCAGATTGCGCTGGCGCGCGGCATCGAGCGCGATCAGGCCATCGATCCGGTAACAGCGGCCCCACTGCGTGGCTTCGGCGATGGCTTCGGCGTCGCGCGCGGCGAGCCCGTCGAGCAGGGTCTGCGCTTCGGCCAGACGTCGCGCGACGCCCGCCATGGCTTCGGCCGCCCGCGGCCAGCGCGCGGTCAGCACCGGCAGCACATCGCGGCGCAGGTAATTACGTGCATAGCGGGTGTCGGCATTGGATTCGTCGTCGATCCAGCTCAGGCCGTGCGCCTGCGCATGGGCTTCGAGCGCGCTGCGCGGTACGCCGAGCAGCGGCCGCAGCGTGGCGACGCGATCGCCCTCGGCGGCACGCCAGGCGGGCATGCCGGCCAGCCCGAGCAGGCCGGCGCCGCGCACCATGTTGTGCAACAGCGTTTCTGCCTGATCGTCGGCGTGGTGGGCGGTCAACAGCGTGTCGAGACCGCGCTCACGCGC
The DNA here is from genome assembly GCF_001713355.1 of Methyloversatilis sp. RAC08. NCBI lineage: Bacteria > Pseudomonadati > Pseudomonadota > Betaproteobacteria > Nitrosomonadales > Sterolibacteriaceae > Methyloversatilis > Methyloversatilis sp. RAC08. The sequence goes on from NZ_CP016448.1 coordinate 660,496, forward strand.
ATGTGCATGCAGCGCCGCGTAGCGCGCGTCGCGTGCGGCACATTCGAGACCGTCGGGCGAGGTACGCGACACCTCGACGCGCAGCAGGCTGAACGGCAGGTCTAGCGAGCGGCACTGCGCTGCGCAGAAATCCGCCCAGCGATCGGCGTTCGGACTGAGGGCATGGTGGACGTGGGCACATTCGAGCTGCCAGCCCTGCTCCGCACGCAGTGCCGCCAGGGCATGCAGCAATAGGGTTGAATCGAGTCCGCCGCTGTAGCCGAGCAACAGGCGGCTGCCGTCGGTGCAGTGCGCCGCGAGCGCGACGGCTAACTGACTGGACAGGTCAGGCGACGGCCTGCTCCTTGAATTTGCCATAGGACATCAGTCGCTCGATGCGGCGCTCCACCAGCTGGGTCGGGGTGAGATCGGCAAGCTGGCGCTGCGCTTCGGCCAGCGCGCGCTTGAGCGACGCGGCAACCGTGGCGTGGTCGCGGTGACCGCCACCGGCAGGTTCGTTCACCACCTTGTCGATCAGACCGAGGGTTTTCAGGCGCGACGCTGTGATGCCCATGATTTCCGCGGCGTCGGCCGCCTTGTCGGCGCTCTTCCAAAGGATGGACGCACAGCCTTCCGGCGAAATGACCGAATAGGTCGAGTACTGCAGCATCATCAAGGTGTCGGCCACGGCGATCGCCAGTGCGCCGCCGGAACCACCCTCTCCGATGATGGTGGCGATGATGGGCACGCGCAGTTCGGCCATGGCGTAGAGGTTGTGGCCGATGGCTTCGGACTGGCCGCGCTCTTCGGCGTCGATGCCCGGATAGGCGCCCGGCGTGTCGATGAAGGTGAACACCGGCATGCCGAATTTTTCGGCCAGCTTCATCAGGCGCAGCGCCTTGCGGTAGCCCTCCGGTCGCGGCATGCCGAAATTGCGATGGATCTTTTCCTTCGTGTCGCGCCCCTTCTGATGACCGATCACCATGCAGGCGTGGCCGTTGAAGCGGGCGATGCCACCGACGATGGCGTGATCATCGGCGAACGAGCGGTCACCATGCAGTTCCTGGAACTCGGTGAACATCAGGCGGAAATAATCGAGCGAATAAGGGCGCTGCGGATGGCGCGCCACCTGGGCGATCTGCCAGGGCGTGAGCTTGGCGTAGATGTCCTTGGTCAGCGACTGGCTCTTTCCCTCAAGCCGCGCGATCTCTTCCGAAATGTCGACCGCCGAATCGTCCTGCACGAAACGCAACTCCTCGATTTTCGCCTCAAGTTCGGCGATCGGCTGTTCAAAATCGAGAAAGGTGGTTTTCATCGGCGGAGTGGACTGAAACGGAAAGGAACGGGATTTTACCGCGTACGCCGGCTGTTCGGTCGGCAATGCGTTTTCCTGAGTCCGGGTGCTCGACAAGGGGAATTTCAGAGGGCAGAGCGCGCGCCACGCAGCCGCGGCGCGGAAAGGCGTGCTACTTGATGCGGCGAAGGTGCGACCGGCCGGCCGGCTTGTCCGGCGTGGTGAGCACGGGCTGTTCGCTGCGCTCGGATGCCGCGGCGGGCGCCACATCGGCGCGAACGGTCTGACCGGGTGTGACTTCGAATGCCATGCCGTGACCATTCTCGCGCGCATAGATTGCAGCGACACAATCAATCGGTATGGTCAATTCCTGGGCGACGCCGCCGAAACGGGCCGAGCAGGTGATCAGTTCGTTGCCCATGACCAGTTGGTGAACCGCTTCGCGCCCGATGTTCAGGATGATCTGGCCATCCTTCACGTACTGGCGTGGGACGCCCGCGCGCTCGTCGACGACGACCGCGATGTAAGGCGTGAGCCCCTGGTCCGCACACCAGTCAAACAGCGCACGGAGCAGATAGGGCTTGGTCGAAACGGAACTCATCACATCCATGCAGTTTGAACGAAGTCTCCTGACAGCCTAGCGACGCATCACTTTTTCGGACGGCGTGAGCGCATCAATGAACCCTTGGCGGGAAAAGATACGTTCAGCGTACTTCATCAGAGGCGCTGCAGACTTGGGAAGTTCGATACCGTAGTGGTCAAGTCGCCATAGTAATGGAGCAATGGCAACGTCCAGCATGGAAAATTCCTCGCCCAGCATGTACTTCTGCTTGGCGAAGATCGCCGTGAGCTCGGTCAGACGATCACGCAGGTGCACGCGCGACTTGTCAGCCGTACGCGCATTCTTTTCCAGCGGCTCGATGTGTGAGAACAGTTCGTTCTCGACCGTGTGCAGCAGCTGGCGCGCGCGGGCCCGCATGATCGGGTCCGGCGGCATCAGTTGCGGGTGTGGAAAGCGCTCATCAATGTACTCATTGATGATGTTGGAGTCGTACAGGATGAGATCGCGATCAACCAGCACCGGCACGCGGTTGTATGGATTGATGACCGCAATGTCTTCCGGCTTGTTGTACAGGTCGACATCAATGACCTGGAAATCCATGCCTTTTTCGTAGAGGACAATACGGCAGCGATGGGAGAAGGGATCGGTGGTCCCCGAGTACAGATTCATCATCGTGTTGACACCCCAGGAGTACTCGGCATCCCGCACCACGCGACGTACGCGTGATGGGGTCGCTTCGCGATGACCGAGAGCTTGCATGACTTTCGGGCGTATTTGATTAATGGACGTCTTTCCAGTACTCGCGCTTGAGCAGGTATGCCAGCGTGAGCAGGACGGAAAGACCTAGGATGACGAGCAGGCCGGTCTGGCGACGCTTTTCGGCGCCGGGTTCGGCCATGAAAACGAGGTAGGCAACCAGATCACCGATCGCTGAATCGTACTCGGACTTGCTGAGCTTGCCCGGCTTCGTCAGTTCGATCTTCAGCGAATCGACTTCGCCGCCGTGACCATCGGAAACCTTCACGTGCTTCGCAGTCTGCTCGCCCTGAAGTTCGTACAGGACGTGCGGCATGCCTACGTTGGCAAAGGCCGTGTTGTTCCAGCCGGTCGGGCGCGCGTCGTCGCGGTAGAAGCCGCGCAGATAGGTGTACAGCCAGTCTGCGCCACTGCCGTCGCCCGATGCGCGCGAACGCGCCACCACGCTCAGGTCAGGCGGCGCCGCGCCGAACCACTTGATGCCGTCGGCGCGCGTCATGCCGACGCGCATCGTTTCACCGACCTTGTCGGCTGCGAACAGCAGGTTGTCCTTGATCTGCTCGTCTGTCAGGCCGACATCGTTCAGGCGGTTGTAACGCATGTACGACGCCGAGTGGCAGTTCAGGCAGTAATTGACGAACATCTGCGCGCCGCGCTGGATCGCCAGTGCGTCACGGAATTTCTCGGTCGGGGCGCGATCGAGTTGAACGTGACCGCCTGCGGCCATTGCAACCAAGGGGGCGAACAGGACGCCCAGAAACAGGTTTTTGAGTTGTTTCATGATCTGTCTGGCTTTCAGTGTCCGGTCACGCGATCAGGTACGGGCTTCGTCTTGTCGATCGCGGTGTACCAGGGCATCGCGATGAAGAAAAGGAAGTAGATGATCGTGCAGATCTGCGACACCAGCGTGCCCATCGGCGTCGGTGCCTGCACGCCCAGATAACCCAGGATCAGGAAGGCAATGATGAAGATGGTCAGCGCTGCCTTGTAGATCGGGCCGCGATAACGGATCGACTTCACCGGCGAACGATCGAGCCAGGGCAGCAGGAAGAAGATCATCACGGACAGCCCCATGAAGATCACGCCCCACAGCTTCGCATCGATCCAGAAGAAATTCACCGTGTTGGCGCGCAGGATCGAATAGAACGGCGTGAAGTACCACACCGGCGCGATGTGCGACGGCGTCTTCAGCGGGTCGGCCGGAATGAAGTTGTTGTATTCCAGGAAGTAGCCGCCGAACTCGGGCGCGAAGAACACCACCGCAGAGAAGCAGATCAGGAAGACCACGACACCGACGATGTCCTTCACCGTGTAGTACGGATGGAACGGAATGCCGTCGAGCGGAATGCCTGTCTTGGGGTCCTTGTGCTTCTTGATATCCACGCCATCCGGGTTGTTCGAACCGACTTCGTGCAGCGCGATGATGTGCGCGGCAACCAGACCGATCAGCACGAGCGGCACGGCGATCACGTGGAACGAGAAGAAGCGGTTCAGCGTCGCATCACCGATCACGTAGTCGCCACGCAGCCAGATCGACAGATCGTTGCCGATGACCGGGATGGCCGAGAACAGGTTGATGATGACCTGGGCGCCCCAGTACGACATCTGTCCCCAAGGCAGCAGGTAGCCCATGAAGGCCTCTGCCATCAGCAGCAGGAAGATGGCGCAACCGAAGATCCACACCAGTTCGCGCGGCTTGCGATATGAGCCGTACATCAGACCGCGGAACATGTGCAGATAGACCACGACGAAGAACGCCGAAGCACCGGTCGAGTGCATGTAGCGGATCATCCAGCCCCACGGCACGTCGCGCATGATGTATTCGACACTGGCGAAGGCCACCGGAACACCCGACGCATTCAGCGACGCGTCCGGTTTGAAGTGCATCACCAGGAAGATGCCTGTAACGACCTGGATCACCAGCACGAGCAGTGCGAGCGAACCGAAGAAGTACCAGAAGTTGAAGTTTTTCGGCGCGTAGTACTCCGCCAGATGTTCCTTGTACATCGACGTCAGCGGGAAACGCTGGTCGATCCAGCCCAGCAGGCCGGTAGTCGTTACAACCTTTTCGCCTGCCATCGCTCAGCCCTCCTTGGTGTCCTGGCCGACCAGGATTCGGCTGTCGGACAGGAACATGTACGGCGGCACCGGGAGGTTGTCCGGCGCCGGCATTGCCTTGAATACGCGACCTGCGAGGTCGAAGCTGGAGCCGTGGCAGGGGCACACGAATCCGGCGACGTCGCCAAGCTGTGCGTTCGAACCCGATGCGAACGGGCCCGAAGGCGAACAGCCGAGATGGGTACAGATCGCCACTAGCACCGCGAACTCGGCGCGATCTTCGCGAGCGCGCTGCACGTTGCGGGCGTATTCAGGAGTGAATTCGGACGGGTTGCGTTCCGATTTGGGATCCGCCAGCTTTTCCTCGATCTTCGTGAGGGCTTCGAGCTGTTCCGGCGTGCGACGCAGGATCCACACCGGTTTGCCCTGCCACTCGACGGTGGTCATTTCGCCCGGAGCGAGTTTGGACACATCCACCTCGACCGGCGCGCCAGCAGCTTTCGCGCGTTCCGAAGGAGCCAGACTGGTCAGAAAGGGAACTGCGACTGCAAGTCCTGCAACGCCACCCGCACAGGCGGTTGCCACGAGCAGATTGCGGCGCCCGCAATCCATTTTTTTCTCATTGCCACTCATGCTTCACCCCGTCGAAACAATTGATTCTGCGCAACCTGCGATTATACCCCCAAGCGACTACCGCTTTAAAGCCCTGACTACCTTTCCGTGCCGCGGAACCATGCGATGCAAGCCTGCCGTGCGGCGAACTGGCTCACAACGTACCCTGTTCGCGCATGCATGCAATGCGCTCCGGTCCTATTCCAAGTCCGGCGAGCACCTCGTCGGTATGCGCGCCGAGCTCCGGACCGATCCAGTCGGTACCCCCAGGAGTTTCCGACAGTCGCGGCACCACCGCTGGCGCTTTGAATGGTCGTCCGTCCGGCAGTTCCAGCGTTTCGAACATTGCGCGCGCGAGATACTGCGGATCGGCGACGATGTCCTCGATCGAATACACGCGGCTGACCGGTACGTCGGCCTCGCCCAGCACGCGCAGCACCTCGTCGCCATCGCGATCAGCCACCCAGGCGTCGATCAGTGCATAGATTTCGTCGCGTCGCACGTCGCGACCGGCGTTGTCGGCGAGAGAAGGGTCGGCGGCGAGATCGGCGCGACCGACGGCCAGCATCAGGCGCTTGAAGATCGCGTCGCCGTTGCCGCCGATGATGATGTGGCGGCCGTCACGAGCGGTATGGGTGTTCGACGGCGTGATGCCGGGCATGATGTTGCCGGTACGGCCGCGGATGAAACCGAATACGTCGAACTCCGGCAACATGCTTTCCATCATCGCGAACACGGCTTCATACAACGCGACATCGACGGTCTGCCCCTGCCCTGCGCCGCGTCCACCGGTGGCGTCGCGGTGGCGCAGTGCCATCAGCGCGCCGATGACACCCCACAACGCGGCAATCGAATCACCGATTGAAATGCCGACCTTGACCGGCGGTCGGTCCGGAAAGCCGGTGATGTAGCGCAGACCGCCCATCGATTCGCCGATGGCGCCGAAACCGGGCTGTTCGGCCATCGGGCCGGTCTGGCCAAAGCCGGACAGACGGACGATGACCAGCGACGGATTGAGTTCGCGCAGCGTCGCTTCAGGCAGGCCGAGCTTGTCCAGCACGCCGGGGCGGAAGTTTTCGACCAGTACATCGGCGTCAGCCAGCAGGCGGCGCAGCACGTCGAGGCCGTCCGGATGCTTGAGGTTGAGCGTTACCGACTTCTTGTTGCGCGCCTGCACGAACCACCACAGCGACGTACCTTCGTACAGCAGACGCCATTTGCGCAGCGGATCACCCCCATCGGGTGACTCGATCTTGATCACTTCGGCCCCGAATTCGGCCAGGATGCGGGATGCGAACGGGCCGGCGATCAAGGTGCCCAGCTCGACCACCTTCAGGCCGGACAGCGGTCTGACGGCAGGGTCACTCATGTGGGCCGACGCTCCGAAAGCGCCTGGGCGATGGTGCCGATATCGGTGTGTTCGAGCTCGCCGCCGACCGGCAGGCCACGCGCGATGCGGCTGACCGCAAGGCCGCGCGCCCGCAGCATTTCGCCGAGGTAGTGTGCGGTGGCTTCGCCTTCGTTGGTGAAATTGGTGGCCAGGATGACTTCAGTCACCTGCGGGTCGGCCGCGCGTTCCAGCAGACGCTCGAGACGCAGTTCGCGCGGGCCGACGCCTTCCAGCGGCGCGATGCGCCCCATCAGGCAGTAATACAGGCCGGCGTAACTCTGCGTCTGCTCCATCATCAGCATGTCGGCCGGGCTTTCGACGACGCACAGCAGCGACGCATCGCGGCGCGGCGAGGCACAGCGCTCGCACACCTCGAGTTCGGTAAACGTATTGCAGCGCACACAGTTGTGCAGCCGGGTCAGCGCCTGGCCGAGTGCGCGGGCCAGCTTTTCGGCGCCCTGCCGATCGCGCTGCAGCAGGTGAAACGCCATGCGCTGCGCACTTTTCGGGCCGACCGATGGCAGGCAGCGCAGCGCGTTCACCAACTCGTCCAGGACACCCGGCGTCATCCGCGCAGTACGGGTATCAGAACGGCAGCTTGAAGCCGGGCGGCAGGTTCAGGCCGGACGTGAAGCCGGCCATCTTCTCTGCCGTGGTCGCCTCAACCCGACGCACTGCATCGTTCACCGCGGCGGCCAGCAGGTCTTCGAGCATTTCGCGATCATCCATGACCGAGGGATCGATGCTGACGCGACGCACGTCGTGCTTGCACGTCATGACGACCTTCACCATGCCGGCACCGGACTGGCCTTCGACCTCGACGGTCGCCAGCTGGTCCTGCATCTTCTTCATGTTTTCCTGCATCTGCTGGGCCTGTTTCATCAGGCCACCGATGCCACCTTTCATCATGGTGCGATCCTCAAAGTGGTTTTATCGAATCTTCGATCAGCCGGGCATCGAACTGTTCAATGACCTGCTGCACGAAGGGGTCGTTGCGCATCGCCTCGCGCGCCTGCTGCTCGCGCGCCTGCTGCTCGGAAGTCAGTCGCTGCGCCACGGTCTGCGACACCGGGGCGCCGTGTTCGAACTGCAGTTGCACCGGCACGCCGAGCGCAGCCTGCACGGCGGCGCGCAACTTGTCCTGCGCGCTGCTGACCAGATGTGCCATCTCGCGCGGCAGGCGCAGGCGGATGCGTCCGCCGTCGCTGCCCAGCCATTCGCACTGATGGGCCAGCTGGCGCGTCAGCGCGACGATGTCGAGCCGGTCGACCAGCGCATGCCAGTCTTCATTCGAGCGCAGCACCGCAGCGTCGGCCTGGGCCTCGGCCTCGGCCCGGGGTTCGGCGGGAACGAGCGACGGCGCCCCGTCGGCCACAAACGCTGAAGGTGCCTCGTTGTGCGGCGGAGCGGATACCTGCGCGAGCGGTTCGCCTTCGGCTGGTGCGGGCGCAATGGCTGGCGTGGGCGCGACAACCGGCGGCAGGGGCGCGCTGGAGCGGGCCACGCGCGCCGGCGCCTGCAGCGCGGCGCTGTGCCCGCGCGGCGTGGAGGCGAGCGGCGGCGGAGTGTCCGGACGAAACGCCAGCAGGCGCAGCAAGGTCATCGAAAAGCCGGTCACCTCGTCGGGCGCCATCGGCAGATCATTGCAGCCCTGCACGACGATCTGGTAAGCCAGCTGCACCGATTCGGCATCCATCGCCGCGACATAGGGCGCCAGACGCAGGCGTTCGACTTCGTCGGTGATGGCGTCGGGTACGCGCTGCGCAATGGCGATGCGGTGCAGCAGCACGGCCAGTTCGCGCAACGCCTGATCGAAATCGACGCTGCGCGCGCGCATCTGTTCGGTCAGCGCCATCAATGCGGCGCCGTCGCCGGCGATGAGCGCGTCGAGCACGAGGTCGAGGTGTTCGTCGCCGACGGTGCCCAGCATGTCGAGCACGTCCTGCTCGGTGAGCCGGCCCGCACCGTGGGCGATCGCCTGGTCGAGCAACGACAGCGCGTCGCGCATCGATCCCGCAGCCCCCTTGGAAATCGGCCGCAACGCCGCCGACTCGTACTCGACCTGTTCGGCATCGAGCACGGCAGACAGGTGGCGCACGATGGCATCCGGCTGCATCTGCTTGAGGTTGAACTGCAGGCAGCGGCTCAGCACCGTGACCGGAATCTTCTGCGGATCAGTCGTCGCAAGGATGAACTTTACGTGCTCGGGCGGTTCTTCAAGCGTCTTGAGCATCGCGTTGAAGGCGTGGCCGGTCAGCATGTGGACTTCGTCGATCATGTAGACCTTGTAACGGCCGCGCGCCGGGGCGTAAGCCGCCTTTTCGAGCAGGGCCGCCATGTCATCCACGCTGCGGTTGGACGCGGCGTCCATCTCGACATAATCAACAAAGCGCCCGGCATCTATTTCGGTACAGGCCGCACAGATGCCGCAGGGCTTCGCCGTAATGCCGGTATCGCAGTTCAGGCTCTTGGCGAGAATTCGGGCGATCGTCGTCTTGCCGACGCCACGCGTGCCGGTGAACAGATAGGCGTGATGCAGGCGTTGCTGCTCCAGCGCATGGGTCAGCGCGCGCACGACATGGTCCTGACCGATCAGCGTGTCGAAGCTGCGGGGACGCCACTTGCGCGCTAGAACCTGATAACTCATCGGAACGCTGGCGGGAGGGAAGGGTGGAAACCCGTGAGACGGATCCAGCAAAAAAAGGGAGGGGTGGCGAGCCTGACCCCCGGCACTCATGGTGAGCAGCTGTGGCTGCTTCCTTCCGGACCTGACCAGATTCACCGCGCCACGATGCGGGGAGACCCGCCACGCCGAATGATAACCCGAGCCGCCCGGCTTGGGCGACACCGGCGGCAAATTAGCCGCCGCCGCGCTGGAAGTGGCGGTCGAAGCGCGCCATGAAATCCTGCATCACGGCGCCGTCACGGGATGGAAAGTCGATCTGCACGCGCAGTCTGGGAAGACTCAGCAGGCCGATGTTCAGCGCAGGAAGTTCCTCGGCGATCAGCTGCCAGGTCTTGCCGCTGACCTGCTCGCCACGATGCACCAGCGGCAGGCCGACCGCGCCGGGCAGCATGTCGAAGAATTCGGCGCGACCGATGCTCATGACGCGCTCGACGCGCCCCGATTCAAGTTCGGCCGGCTTCAGCGGAAACGCCATGCTCACCCGCCGGCCACCGGTGGCCAGATTGCCAGCACGTCGTTTTCGACCAGCGGATGCGCGTCACGGCTGGCTGGCGGAATGTAGTGACCATTCACCAGCACCAGATGCACCAGACGCTTGGGCAACTGATGGCGATCGATCAGGTCGCCGACGGTGGTGCCGTCGGCGACTTCCATCGGCCACTCGTTGGTCCGCTTCGCCTCATCCGGCAGATGATCCGACAGCGAGGCATACAGCTTCAGCGTCACCCGCATCGTCAGTGCGCAGCCCCGGCGATCGGCGCAGCGCTCTGCGCCTGCGCGCTCGACAGATAGGCCTCCATGACACGCAGCGGATCCTGCATCAGGCGCTCCTTCCACGTGCCCAGCGGTGTGCGCGTCTGTATCAGGCCGCGCAGCACACCCACATGGTCGGTCAGGCCGATCGAGGTTGCACCGACCAGCACATCTTCCTTGAACTGCAGGCTGATGTAGCGGAAGCGCTTGTCGTCGATCATTTCGACCGCATCGCCACCGTCGGCGCCCCACCACTGGCCAAAGGACGCGGAAATGAGGCCCAGCGTGTCGAGTACGTTGATCGCCATGGTGCCCTGCGAACGCGAGCTGCGGCCGGCCATGTTCATGGCGGCGACACGGCCCTGATCGACCGCATTCGGCTGGATGGCGTTGACCAGGCGTTCGCCGGTCGAGAAATCGATCGCTTCGGCCACGTCACCCGCCGCGAACACGCCCGGCACATTGGTTTCGCAGCGTTCGTCGACCAGGATGCCGGTCGCGCATGCGATGCCGCTGCCTTCGAGAAAGGCGATGTTTGGCTTGACGCCGGCGGCCGCGATGATCAGATCGGCCACCACTTCCTTGCCGTCCCCGAGCGTGGCAACCAGGGCATCGCCGTCCTGACGGATCGCCGTGACTCGCGCCTTCGTGTGGACGGTCACACCCTTCTGTTCGACCCAGCGCGCGATCATGCTGCCCGCTTTGGACGTCATCATGCGCGGCACCATGCGGTCGCCCATTTCGACGATGTCGAGCTTCACGCCGCGCGAGGCGAGCGCTTCCATGATGATGCAGCCGATGAAGCCGGCGCCGATCTGCAGAACGCGGGCGCCCTTCTTTGCCTTGGCGGCGATGTGGCGCGCGTCTTCGAGCGTCCAGCAGCTGTGTACATTGGGCGAATCGATGCCCGGTACCGGCAGGCGCAGTGGATGTGAGCCGGTGCAGATCAGCAGCCTGTCGTACGGCAGCGCCGTGCCGTCTTCGAGATGGACGGTGCGGACGGTGGTGTCGACGGACTTCGCGCGCCCGAGCACTTCCCGAATGCGCAGCGACTCGAAGTGGCCGTCGGTCTTGCGCAGCCAGGTGCCCTTCTCTTCGATGTTGCCGACCAGCAGATAGGGAATGGCCATGCGCGAATACGGCCGCTCCGGCTCATCGCCGATCATGACGATGTCGGCCGAGGCATCCGCGCGGCGCAAGGCCTCGGCGGCCACCACTCCGGCCGGGCCGTTGCCGATGATCACGTGTTTCATGTTTGTTCCTGTCGAAATGCGCCGCGCCCCGAAGGGCGCGGCGAGGTCAGGGATAAAACCCGATCACAGACCCAGGCGGGCGACTGTTTCCGCGGTCGGACGACCTTCCGTGTCCCAGCCGCGCAGGTCGTAGTACTCGGGAATCATCTTGTCGATGCCCGACACCAGGCCCTTGGCCGGACCGACCTTGGCCGCTTCCGTCTTCAGACGGGCCGGCAGATCGTCGTCCTTGCGCGTGAAACCGGCCGCGTTGTTGAACTGACGCTCCATATTCCAGATGCGCTCGCCCATCAGGTCCAGCTTTTCCATCGACCAGTCGCCCTCGCACGCCGCCTGCAACTGCGGCTGGATGTCCGACAACGCCCACGCAAAGGTCGTGAACACGCACAGACCGGTCGAATCGACCACCGCGGTGGCGTCCTGGAAAGCCTTGACCAGCGCCGGCTTGCCTTCGGTCGTCAGCGGGTCGGTCTTGACCGGAATGCCCAGCACTTCGGACGAAATCGTGTACGAACGCAGGTGGCAGGCACCGCGGTTCGAGGTCGCGTAGGTCAGGCCCATGCCCTGCACCGCGCGCGCGTCGTAGGCCGGAAACTCCTGGCCCTTGACCGACATCGACAGTTCCGGATGACCGTACTTCTCGCACAGGCGCTTCGAGCCGAGACCGATGATCTTGCCGAAGCCTTCGCCACGCGCAGTGATTTCGGTCAGATAGGTCAATGCCTTGCCTGAGCCGAAAGGCGCTTCGATCCCGATTTCTTCCTTCGTCAGCACGCCCATTTCGTACAGCTCCATCACTGCACCGATGGTGGCGCCGAACGAGATCGGGTCGAAGCCGTCTTCGTTGCACAGCATGGTCGCGTACTGCAGCGCATCGAGGTCATCGACGCCGTTGGCACAGCCGAGTGCCCAGGCGGCTTCGTATTCCAGACCGCCGGATGCACCCCAGTACTTCGGGCTGTTGACCACGGTGTAATGCGTGGCATCGATCTTCGAGATGCGACCGCAGGCGATGGTGCAGCCGAAACAGGCCTGATTGTTCACCAGTTGCGCCTTGCCGTCGCTTTCGCGCGGCTCGTGCATCGCTTCGGCCGAAATCTTGCGGGCGCCTTCGAACTGCACATCCTTGTGGTTGCGCGTCGGCATCGCGCCGATTTCGTTGATCACGTTCATCAGCACCTGCGTGCCGTAGGTCGGCAGACCCTGACCGGTGACCGCGTTCTCCTTGAGGATCTTCTTCTTCTCGAAGGTGACCTTCATGAATTCCTTCGGGTTGGCGATATTGCCGACGCCGAGCGTACCGCGTACCGCGATCGCCTTCAGGTTCTTCGAGCCGGCGACGGCACCGACACCGGAACGTCCGGCGGCGCGGTGCAGGTCATTGACGATGGCGGCGTACAGCACGCCGTTCTCGCCGGTGCGGCCGATGCACGACACGCGGATCTGCGGGTCCTGATGTTCCGACTTGATCTGGCCTTCGGTTTCCCACACGGTCTTGCCCCACAGATGGGCGGCATCGCGCAGTTCGACCTTGTCGTTCTCGATCGACAGATAGACCGGGCTCGACGCCCGGCCCTCGATGATGACCATGTCCCAGCCGGCGAACTTCAATTCGGCGCCGAAGTAGCCGCCGGAGTTCGAACAGGCAATGGCACCGGTCAGCGGGCCCTTGGTGACCACCGAATAGCGGCCACCGGTGGATGCCATCGTGCCGGTCAGCGGGCCGGTCGCCCAGATGATCTTGTTGTCCGGCGACAGCGGATCGACCTTCGGATCGATTTCCGACGCCAGGTACTTCGTCGCCAGACCGCGCTGACCGAGATAGTCGTGTGCCCACTCCATGTTGAGCGGCTCGCTCGTACAGGTGCGGTCGGTGAGATTTACGCGGAGAATCTTACGTGTCCATGCCATGTCAGTATCCCTTTCGGTGGTCAGGCAGACGGGTTGCCGAGCTTGTCGGCCCACTGGCGCATGCGCTCAAGTCCTGTCCAGTTGGCATCGACATACGTGATGGCACCGGTCGGACAGGCTTCGGCACAGGCCGGGTCACCACCGCACAGGTCGCACTTCTGCACTTTGCCAGTCTCTGCGACGTAATTCACGGTGCCGAACGGACAGGCAATCGTGCATACCTTGCAACCTACACAGACATCTTCGAGCACGACCTTGGCGCCATTGGTCTTGTCGAGCTTGATCGCCTCGACCGGACAGGCGTGCATGCACCAGGCTTCATCGCACTGCGTACAGGTGTAGGGCACCTTGGCGCCGGTGTGGTGAAACTCGAACACCTTGATGCGCGACAGCGAGTTGTTGAAGACCCCGTAGTTCTCGAACGAACAGGCCATTTCGCACTGCAGGCAGCTGGTGCATTTCAACGGGTCAATATGTAGTGATTTCTGCATGTTCAGTCGCTCCTCCACATTCTGGGCGAATCTTTGTGTGGTTCGACGCACGGGTGCGCCGGCTATGAAAACCGCTTCATATTTTAGCGCCCGGATTTTCCCCGCGGGAGGCCTTTCGGTGGGTCAGCGTGGGGATTGAGTGCGGCGGGTGCGTTCAAGGCGTCCAGTTGTCCAGATTCTGGACAACTGGACAGTTGCGGCGCAGAAAGCGCTGCGTTGGCGCCTATGGTTCGTAGCGTGTATCCAGATAGCTGCGGATGGCCCACATGGCTTCCTGCGCCATCGTGCCTTCGAACGGCGGCATATAGACGGCGCCGTTGCGCACGCGTCCGCGGCGGACCGTATTGATGTAGTAGTCGTCGCTTTCGGCATCGAGCGGCAGCATCCGCAGATCCGGTGCGATACCGCCGCTGATGGCTTCCAGTCCGTGGCAACGCGCGCAGTTCTGGTTGTAGGCCGAGGTACCGATGCGGATGGCTTCCTTGTCGCCCCGATAGGGGTTTTCCTTCATCCACTCCGCGCCGAGCGGCTTCAGCGCGCTGACGTCGACCGACTGCGGCACCACGTCACCGTGTGCCTCGACGCGCATGGTGGTCGCCGCGCCCAACGTGATCAACGCGGTACAGGCCAGCGTTGCCTTCAAAATCCGGTTACCTGCTTTCATCACTCCTCCGTAAATATCCGTTACTGCAACACAATATGCGACCCGAGCGAGTGAGCAGGATGCGTGCCACGTTAAACTCGAGTACTTGCCGAGCGGCGATATCCTCCTCGTGCCGCACCGAAGTCAACGCGTGGCGCGGCAGGTGCGCATACAGCCGGTCACCATGATGCCCCAGGAGTATGGGTGCGCGTACGCACTGGGTCTGTTCGCATTTGATTCGTACATCACGCGTACGGCCAGCGCATCGCGAAGCAAGACGCACTGCGTACCCTGCGGCTTGCCCCTGGCAGCGTAACTCACGAATCAAATGCGAACAGACCCTAGGTGCGGCGGCGGCTCAGGCCTTACTATCTTGGATGAACAGCTTGCAGGGCACTATCCGTTGCCCGTCGCGTCACATGCCAGAGCCGGCATCACCGGCCATCGCGCGTGGTTCAAGGTTCGGAGGAGAGCATGGATTTGACAACGCCTGAAGGCGTGCGCAGTGCGCAGGCCCACGAAATCATGCGCAGCGCGGGCGAAGTGCCCGCTGGTGTGCTGCCTACCCTGATCGAAACGTCGTGGAGTCGCTGCATCAGCCGCGGCCTCGACGCCGACAGTTGCAGCAAGGAAGTGGAGCGTGCGCGCCGCGACGTCCTGCTGACCGAGCGTGAGCGCAACGAATCCCTGCTCAAGCACGCAGCACCGGTCATGAACGGCCTGTACGCGCAGATCGCCCGCTCCGGCAGCATGATCGTGCTGACCAATGCCTCCGGCTTCATCATCCATTCGGTCGGTGACCAGAGCTTTCTGGACCGCGCGTCGAAAGTAGCGCTGTCGCCCGGCGTCGAGTGGTCGGAAGAAAGCAAGGGCACCAACGCCATCGGCACTGCGCTGGTCGAACAGGCGCCGGTATCGGTGCATGGCTCGCAGCACTTCTTTTCCGCCAACCACTTCCTGAGCTGCTCGGCGTCGCCGATCTTCGATCCGTGCAGCCGCATGCTGGGCGTGCTCGACGTGACCGGCGATTCGCGTACGCCGTCTCATCACAGTCTGGCGCTGATCAATCTGGCTGTTCAGACGATCGAAAACCAGCTGTTTGCGCACGCCTTTCCGGAAGGCTTTCTGCTGCAGTGCCATGTCCAGCACGAACTGATCGGCACCGTATTCGAGGCGCTGCTTGCGTTCGACCAGGAAGGCCGCGTGCTGTCAGCCAACCGCAGCGCCTGCCGGCTGATCGGCCGCAGCCATGCCGAACTGATGAACCACAGCTTTTCGTCGATGTTCGACAAATCGCTGAGCGCGCTGTACGACCCGCTGATGCGCGGCACGGACATCATCGAACTGCGCCTGTTCGGTGGCCGAACACTTTTCGGCCGGCCGCGGCCGGGCGTGCTGGCACGCCCGCCGGCTCGTGTGTTCAGCATGGATGTTTCGCGCCCTGACGCATCGGCAGGGACTTCGCCGCGGCCGCCAGCCGACGCCGATCGCGGCCTGGAGCGACTGAGCACCGGTGACGCGCAGATGAACGCCGTCGTCGACAAGGTGAAGCGTGTGCTCGGCCGTGACATTCCGGTGCTGATCCAGGGCGAGACCGGTACCGGCAAGGAACTGCTGGCGCGCGCCATCCACGACGAAGGCCCGCGCCGCGACCACAACTTCGTGGCGGTCAATTGCGCGGCGATTCCGGATGGACTGATCGAATCGGAACTGTTCGGCTACGAAGACGGTGCGTTCACCGGCGCCCGGCGCAAGGGCTACGCCGGACGCATCATGCAGGCCGATGGTGGCACATTGTTCCTGGACGAAATCGGCGACATGCCACTCGCGCTGCAGGCGCGCCTGCTGCGTGTGCTGCAGGAACGCAATGTGGTGCCGCTGGGCAGTGGCCGCGCCACACCGGTCGACCTGTCCATCATCTGCGCCACCCACCGCAAGCTGCGCGATCTGGTCGCCCAGGGCATGTTCCGCGCTGACCTTTACTACCGGCTCAACGGTCTGACCGTCATGTTGCCGCCGCTGCGCGAACGCAGTGACCTGCGCGCGCTGGTGCAGCGCATTCTCGACAGCGAATCGTCGATTCCGCGCGGCCTGAGCATCGACGACGAGGTGCTTGAACTGTTCGAACGCCATCCGTGGCCGGGCAACATGCGCCAACTGGCCAACCTGCTGCGCACGGCAGGGGTCATGGCGGCGGATGATGGCGTGATCGGCCGGCCTCATCTGCCGGACGACTTCATCGACGAGATGGATCATCAGCCTGCAGACAGTGCGCTGGCACCCGAAGGCACGGTCGGCATCGTGGCAGCATGCGATCTGGACAGCCTGACACTGCGCGCAATCCGCGAATCGCTGTCGCGCAACGACGGCAACGTCGCGGCGACGGCACGCGAACTCGGCATCAGCCGCACCACCCTCTACCGCAAGCTCAAGGAAGGTTGATCGGCGGGTCAGGCTGGTAAAGACGGGCAAAAAAAGCCGGCCTTGCGAGCCGGCTGAAGAGCCATGTCCTGCTGAAGAGCTGCCGTGCCTGAAAACACTGAAACAGACACGGCACAGGAACCAATGCAAGCGTCGTGCCTGCATTGGTCCATTCTGCGAATTACTTGTGCAGCTTGAACACCCACATCGAACCACCCTGATTCAGGTAGTTCACCTTCTTGGCGACGTCGCCACCCCACAGCGGCACGGCGCCGCCCCAGCCGGTAGCGACCGCAACGTACTGCTCGCCGTCCTGTTCCCACGTGATCGGGGGAGCGACGATGCCGGTTCCGGTCTGGAAGGACCACACTTCCTTGCCCGTCTTTGCATCGGCCGCCTTCAGGAAGCCTTCCGGGGTACCCCAGAACACCAGGCCGCCCTTGGTGGTCATCGCACCGCCCCACAGCGGCGCGTTGTTGGTGACTTCCCACACGATCTTGCCGGTCTTCGGATCCACGGCGCGCAGTGCGCCGATGTACTTGTCCTCGATGGTCTTGATCGTGAAGCCGGCACCCAGATAGGCCGCACCCTTCTTGTAGGTGATCGGTTCGTTCCAGATTTCCATGCCCCACTCGTTGGCCGGCACGTAGAACAGACCGGTATCCGGGCTATAGGCCATCGGCATCTGGTTCTTGCCGCCGAGGAAGGAAGGTGCCGAGAAAACGGATTCGCCCTTCTTGCCGTCGGCGCCCTTGGCCGGGTCGCCGGGGCGGTTGGCCGGATCGAAGATCGGCCTGCCGTTGGCGTCAAGACCCTTGGCCCAGGTGATCTTGTTCACGAACGGGAAGCCGCGCTCGAACTTGCCGGTGTTGGCGTCCAGCACGTAGAAGAAGCCATTGCGGTCAGCCTTGCCGCCCATGCGCTTGCCGCCCATGTCGAAGGTGACGAATTCGTTCGAACCGTCGTAGTCCCAGCCGTCGTTGGGCGTATTCTGGAAGTGCCATTTGATCTGTCCGGTAGCCACATCAATCGCAACCGTCGAACACGAATAAAGATTGTCGCCGGGGCGCAGATGGCTGTTCCACGGTGCCGGATTGCCGGTCCCGAAGTAGGCCAGACCCGTCCTGGCATCGTAGCTGCCGCCCATCCAGGTCGAGGCACCGCCGGTCTTCCAAAGGTCACCAGGCCAGGTTGCGTTGGTCGTTCCGCTGATACCGTTTTCGATCTTCTTGCCTGCCGCGTCGTACTTGTAGCCCATGTGACCTTCTACGGTCGGGCGCGACCACACCATCTTGCCGGTCTTCGGATCGCGAGCTTCCACGCGGCCGACGACGCCGAATTCACCGCCGGACATGCCCGTCAGCAGCAGGCCCTTGGCAATGATCGGAGCAGCCGTACTCGAGTAGCCGGCCTGATAGTCGTCGATCTTTTCCTTCCACACGACCTTGCCGGTGTTCTGGTCAAGCGCAACGAGCTGCGCGTCCAGCGTGCTGAAAATGACCAGATTGTCGTACACCGCTGCACCGCGATTCACCACGTCGCAACACGGCATGATGCCGTCCGGCAGGCGATGTTCGTACTGCCACAGCTTGGCGCCGGTCTTGGCGTCCAGCGCGTACAGGCGCGAGTACGAACCGGTCACGAACATTTTGCCGTCGACGATAAGCGGCTGCGATTCCTGACCGCGCTGCTTTTCCCCACCGAAGGAGAAGGACCAGGCCGGAACCAGGTTCTTGACGTTGCCGACGTTGATCTTGTCGAGCGGGCTGTAGCGCTGGCCTTCCGTGCCCATGCCCCACGACAGGACGCTGGTCGTGGTTTTGCCGTCGGCTTCGATGTCCTTGTCGGTGACGCCGGCCATGACCTGCGGTGCAGCCAGCGCAGCGAATGCAGACAGCAGGACGCCGGACAGCGTCGTGGTACGCAAACCTTTCATACTTCCTCCTCAGTGGTGAGTTTGTCTCTTGATTGCCGGGATGCTTTCCCTTGATCGGCAAGAAGCGGTCGCAAGAAGCGGGCCAAGTACAAACGAGGGGGAAATACGGTCGCGCCGCCTTGCGAACGGCGCGAAACAGGTCAGGTGTTCATTTTTGTTTCAATCGGGACGGCGCAGCAGTGTTCAGCGTCTGCTGTTCATAGCGGCTATACAGATGCGTGACCGACCGTTCGAACTCGCTGCGCGCAAGTGGCATCTGCGCGAAACGTTCAGGCAGTGGCAGCACCATCACTTCGGCCATGTCCATGCCGCTCGCCGCAGCGCGATTCAGCGTGTCGTCGAGCCAGTCGAGCCAGTCGCGTGTCTGCAGGACGCCACGTCGGTCGTCATGCACCGGGCCATGACCCGGCAGCGTGCGCTTCACCGGGAGTGCGGCCAGCGTGTCGAGCGCGGCGCGCCAGTGGGTGAGCGAGGCGTGCGGCGTGGTCGGTGCCCGGTCGAGGAAGATCAGGTCACCGGCGTACAGCACGCCGGTGGTGCGGTCAAAAATCGCCAGATCGCCGCCGGTATGACCTTCCAGCGCGATCAGCTCGAATTCGTGGCCGCCTATCGTCAGCCGGCCCGCCTGCGCAGCCTGATCCGCTACCGTGACCTCGGTGCCGGCCAGCCAGTCACCGGCCATGCGGTACATGTTGTCGGCGAACGCCCCGCCCTGCTCCCGCATGCCCGCCTGCGCAGCCGGCAACGCTGCAGTGGGTATGCCGGCAAACACCTGATTGCCGAGGAAATGGTCGGGGTGCTGGTGGGTGTTGAACACGCGGATGACCGGACGGTCGGTCACGCGGGCGATGGCCGCCCGCATCTGTTCGCCGTAGCGACGCGACGGACCGGTGTCGATCACCACAACGCCCTCGGCCGTCACGACAAAAGCAGTATTGACGATGTTGCCGCCGTTCTCCCGAGTGATGTCTTCGGTCCGACCGACGAAAACCCAGCTGTTGTCGGCGATCTTCTGCGGCACGAGGCCGTAGTCGAAACGGTCGGAGCCCGTCTTGTCGGCCGCCTGCGCCAGCAACGTTCCACCGGCCAGCACGAGTGCGAGCAGGAACCGCCGGATCATGGCTGCACCATCGCGTCGATGCGGTTGCCGTTGTTGTCGCGGCCGACCACACGCAGCGCCGCCTTGCCTGTATCGGGCAGATCAAACGAAAACACCGGGTTTTCGCTCAGCGGCTCGAAGGTTTCCATACGCAGCATCGCCTCGCCACTGGCGTCCTCGACCGCCAGTTGCTCTATGTAGAAGGCCGGAATGCCCGGCGCGAGGCCGGTATCCATCGGATGCATGATGCGCAGCCGCACACGCTGGTTCTGCCCGTCGTGGAATACGCGCGCCTGCACCTGGTTCAGCGTGCTGGCCCAGTCAGGCGCGCTGCGACCCGTGCTGGGCGCCGTGCAGCCGCCACCCGCAGCATCGACCCACACGCCGCCCGCATACCATTTTCCGTCACCGGTCTGCACCAGCGCGCGGATCGGACTGGCCTGCTGCAGCTTGATGCGGAAGGACAACCCGGGTTGCGCCAGCAGCGGCTGATAGTCCAGCACCTTGACGATGGGGTTGAAGTCCGCGACCACCAGCACGCGCTTCACATCGGGCAGGTCCCGGAACTTGATCGTGACCGGCACGTTCATCGAATCCTCGGCCACCTTGGGCGCCAGTACCTCGACACGGGAATCGAAGGTAACCGGCGCGTCGCCGGCGTATTCGCGCTGCAGGTCGGGCCAGCGCGACGACCCGAGGGGGTCGGCTGCGCCCGCGGCTGCGCCAAGCCCCAGCGCCAGCCAGAGGGCCATCAGTAACTGCTTCATCGGGATCTACTCCTCGTTATCGATCTTTGGATCACTGCACTGTCCCGCTCCACGAAGCAAGACGAGGGCCATCGGCTGCGCTTGTTGTCCGACGCTGCGGCCACCGGTAGGCGAAGCGCGAGCTTAACGCCATGCGGCTGTCTCAGGGCGCGACATCAAGGTGTTCAACCGTGGAACACCCGGCAACACCGGGACCGACTCCCTGCTTCAGCGGGCATTTTCTACCAACAGCTTGCGGCCTGCCTGCCTACGCTGCAGTGCGTGTCGCAGCCCGTCACCCGGATGCCATGGCGAGCAGCGATGCCGACACGACACATCACACTGAAAGAGGAGTCAGGATGAAAACGTTTTCACTGAAGAACCCGGCACTTTGCATCGCGCTCGGCGCGCTGCTGGCCAGCCCGGCCCACGCCGCGAAGACGGTGAGCTGGGAAGACATCGTCAATGACGACAAGACAACCGGCGACGTGCTGACCTACGGCCTGGGCATGAAGGCCCAGCGTCACAGCCCGCTCAAGCAGATCAATACGAAAACCGTATCGGCGCTCTCCCCCGCCTGGTCCTATTCCTTCGGTGGCGAAAAGCAGCGCGGCCAGCAGGGGCAGGCGCTGGTGCACGACGGCGTCATCTACATCACCGCTTCGTACTCGCGCATGTATGCCGTCGAAGCCAGAACCGGCAAGCGGCTGTGGACCTACGAGCACCGCCTGCCCGACGATATCCGCCCCTGCTGCGACGTGGTCAACCGGGGCGCCGCCATCTACGGCGACAAGGTGTACTTCGGCACGCTGGACGCCGGCATGGTCGCGCTGAACAAGGATACCGGCAAGGTCGTCTGGTCGAAGAAGTGGGGTGACCACAAGATCGGCTACACGATGACCGGCGCACCGTTTGTCGTGAAGGACCAGAAGAGCGGCCGCGTCATGCTGGTGCACGGCTCGTCGGGTGACGAATTCGGCGTGATCGGCTATCTGTTCGCACGCGATGTCGACACCGGCGAAGAAATCTGGGCGCGCCCCATGGTCGAAGGCCACATGGGCCGGCTCAACGGCAAGGACAGCACACCGACCGGCGACGCCAAGGCGCCGAGCTGGCCGGATGACCCGAGCTCGCCGACCGGCAAGGTCGAAGCCTGGAGTCATGGCGGCGGTGCCCCCTGGCAGACCGCCTCGTTCGACGTCGAGCAGAACATGGTCGTGATCGGTACCGGCAACCCGGCGCCGTGGAACACCTGGAAGCGCACCAAGGAAGGCGACAGCCCGAGCAAGTGGCCCAGCCTGTTCACGTCCGGTCAGGCCTATGTCGATGCCTCGAGCGGCGAGCTGAAGGGCTTCTTCTCGCACACGCCGAATGATGCCTGGGACTTCTCCGGCAACAATTCCGTGCTGCTGTTCGAATACAAGGATCCGAAGACCGGCAAGCAGATCAAGGCATCGGCACACGCCGACCGCAACGGCTACTTCTTCGTGACCGACCGCGAAAAGCTCGCGACCGGTGCCGGCTACCCGTGGAAGCAGACGGCGCTGATCGGCGCCTGGCCGTTCGTAGATGGCATCACCTGGACCAAGGGATTCGACCTGAAGACCGGCATGCCCAATGTGGTCGAAAGCCAGTACCCGCCGAAGCCGAAGGCCGGTGAAGAAAAGGGCGAAAGCATTTTCGTGTCACCGCCCTTCCTCGGCGGCACCAACTGGATGCCCATGTCCTACAGCCCTGCGACCGAGTTGTTCTACATTCCAGGCAACCACTGGGCGATGGACTACTGGGCGGAAAACGTCACCTACAAGGCGGGTGCGGCCTACCTCGGCCAGGGCTTCCGCATCAAGAAGCTGTTCGACGACCATGTGGGCATCCTGCGCGCGATCGATCCGAAGACCGGCAAGATCGCCTGGGAACACAAGGAGCAGTTCCCGCTGTGGGCCGGTACGCTGACCACCGCCGGCGGCCTTTTGTTCACGGGTACGTCCGACGGCTATGTGAAGGCCTTCGACGCAAAGACCGGCAAGGAAATGTGGAAATTCCAGACCGGTTCCGGCGTCGTATCGGTACCCATCACGTGGGAACAGGACGGCGAACAGTACGTCGGTATCGCCTCCGGTTACGGCGGCGCCGTGCCGCTGTGGGGGGGTGACATGGCGGAGCTGACCAAACAGGTGAATCAGGGCGGCTCATTCTGGGCCTTCAAGCTGCCGAAGCGCTGATTCAGCGGGGCCCATGTACCCCGACGTTTCCTCCTCAGGCGGGCCGCCTCGGTCGGCGGTCCGCTCCTTTATTCCTGGTCGACACGCCCGAGCCGGGGGAAGACAGCGGCCACTCCTCCGCTCGCCTACCCGTCGGAAGCATACGGGTGCCACTTCCCGCGCCCGGAGGCCGTGGCGATCAGGTCATTTTTCGGATCTGCCCATGAAGCTTTCGCGCATCGTCGCCTTCTGTGTGCTGCTTGGACGCCTGACTGCCCCGGCCCATGCCGTCGATGCTTCTTCCGTCGAGGAGGCGCACGAAGAAGTGCTGGTCATCAATGGCTGCCCCATCTGGCCCTACACCCGCTGTCCCGGCGTTGATCTCAGTCACGCCGACCTGTCGCTGCGCGATCTTGCGGGTGCCGACCTGACCGGTGCAAGACTGGTCCGCGCCGACCTGCGCAGCGCCAATCTGGCCGGCGCCATGCTGGACGGTGCCGATCTGAGCGCAGCAAATGTGCAGAAGGCGAACATTCCCGCCGCGTCGCTGCGTGGCGCCAGGCTCATCGCCACGAATCTGGAATTCGCTCGCATGTTCCGCGCCGACCTCAGCAATGCCGACCTGTCGATGGCGAACATGGAAGCCGCCCGCGCCACCCATGTGCGACTGAATGGCGCGCGCCTGATCGACGTGAACATGCAGGAAACCAAGTTCCAGGAAGCCGACTTCCGCAACGCCGTCATGAAGAACTGCTTCACCCGCTTTGCCGTATTCCTGGACGTGAGCTTCGAAGGCTGCGACGGCTGTCCGGTCGACTGGTAAGCCCGATCAATGATGCCGAGATCCGACATGACACAACGACTGCTCGCCCCGCTGCTCGCCAGTGCGCTGTTCCTGCTGGCGGACCCCGCATTCGCCGAGCGGCCTGCGGCACCGCTGACCGACACATCGTCCCTGCCCATGCTGGGCGCTGCCTGGCGCGACGCCAATCCCTATCGCGATGACGCGGCGATCGCCGCGGTCGGGCGCACGCTGTACAACGAAACCTGTTCGAAGTGCCACGGCCCGGAAATGAATGCGAAGGGCCACCCTGCTCCGCCGCTGCGCCGGCTGCAGCGCTACTGCAGGAAGGTGCAGGACGCCGCGTTGAAAGCGCGCTGTCTGGCCGACGTGGACCACTATTTCGTGACCACGGTGCTGAAGGGCAAATACATCCTGGGTGTGGAACACATGCCTGCATGGGACGGCATCCTGAAGCAGGAAGCCGTGTGGGCCATCAAGACCTACGTCGATTCGCGTAGCCGCTGAGCGGCCCCGACAAAGAGGCCGCGGCAAGCAAAAAGGCCCGTCGGTGCATGCCGGCGGGCCTTTGTGTCGGGCGGGAGCGGATCAGATCTGGAAGGTACGCAGGCTGCCTTCGAGTTCGCGTGCCGACGCGGCCAGCGATTCGCCCTGCGTGGCGGTCATCGACACACCGCGTGCATTGTCTTCCGACAGCGCCGACAGTTCGCCCGCATTGCGCAGGATGGCGTGCGCCGTGGTGTCCTGTTCCTGCATGCTCAGTGCGACTTCGCCGGACTTGCTGACCAGTTCGTCCATGCGCTGCAGGATGTTGGTGAAGGTGTCGACCGCGCCGCGCGAGGTCTTGACCGCGCCGCTGACCCGCTCGCTCGCCTGGCCGACACGCTCAACCGTTTCCTTCGCGTCGTGACGGATCTTGGCGACGATGTGTTCGATGTCGGCAGTCGAGCCCTGGGTGCGCTGTGCCAGCTTGCGCACCTCGTCGGCCACCACGGCGAAGCCACGGCCCTGTTCACCGGCACGTGCGGCTTCGATCGCGGCGTTCAGTGCCAGCAGGTTGGTCTGGTCCGAAATTTCTTTTACCACGTCGTTGATCTTGGCGATCTCTTCGGAATCCTTGACCAGACGTTCGATCACGGTCAGCGACTCTTCCATCTCGACCGCGATGCGGCTGACGCCGTCCATCGAGTGCTCGAGGTCGGTCTTGCCACTGCGCGTGCTGTCACCCGTGCTGCGCACGATGCTGTCCATGTCCGCCGACAGGGCAGCGACCTGACGCGCCGACGCCGTCATTTCCTCCATCGCCTCGGCGACCGTGCGAATGCGGTCCGCCTGCTTGGTTCCATTCTGGTTCGCCGTGATGGTCAGTTGCGACAGTTCTTCGGCCGACTGCGTGAGCGTCGACGACAGCACCGTCATCTTCTCGATCAGCTTGCGGAAGGACTTGCAGGCCTGGTTGTACTCATAGCCCAGCCAGGCGAAATCATCCTTGCCGGACAGGCTGAGCTTGTGGTTAAGCTTCCCCTCGGCGAGGCTGTGCAGCGCATTGACGACCATTTCGGCACGCCGGCCGAAGCCGTTGCCGAACCAGAAACCGACGCCGAGGATTGCCGCGAAGCTGATCGCACCTGCCGCCAGCAGGCCGGCCGTGCCCGGAAAGAAGGTTTGCTGTACGCCGAGTGTGGTCACGCTGACGACACTCGCCAGCAATGAATGAAATATGAACGCCTTTCGCACGCTGAGCTGATTTCTCATGTATTCCTCCTCGGAAGCAAGATTGATGGCCAGAAATGGAGCGACGCTTGTGTAGTTTTGACTTCGTTTGCGATGCGCCGTCCGACTCGTTCAGCAGATAACGACCGGTGGCGAGCCTGGCTTGAATCAATAATGAGAAAGCAAAATGCCGCACCAGAGTGGTGCGGCATTTTTCTCAGGGCGCAGCATCGAACAGCTCGATGCCTGCTAGCTCATCATGCCCAGCGTGCGCGGCAGCCACAGCGACATCGACGGCCAGTAGGTGACGATCATCAGGAAGATGAGCATGGTGATCAGCCACGGCGTGACCGCCTTGGTCATGTCGGTCATGCCGAGTTTCGCGATGCCGCTGCCCACATACAGGTTCAGTCCCACAGGCGGCGTGATCATGCCGATCTCCATGTTCACCGTGATGATGATGCCGAAGTGCACCGGGTCGATGCCCAGCGCCATCGCCACCGGAAACAGGATGGGCGCGGTGATCAGGATGATGGACGACGGCTCCATGATGTTGCCGGCCAGCAGCAGCAGGATATTCACCACCAGCAGGAAGCCCAGTGCACCCAGACCACTGTCCACCAGCCAGGCCGCCACCGCCTGCGGAATCTGTTCCGACGTGAGCAGGAAGGAGAACAGGATGGCGTTGGTGATGATGTAGAGCAGCATCGCGCTCATGTTGGCCGAGTCGAGCAGCACCTTGGGGATGCGCTTCAGCGGCAGATCGCGATAGACGAATACCGCCACGATGAAGGCGTACACCGCACTCATCGCCGCCGCTTCGGTCGGCGTGAAGATGCCGGTATAGATGCCGCCCATCACGACGAAGATCAGCATCAGGCCCCAGAAGGACTCGCGGAAGGCCTTGATGCGGTCGGCCACCGGTGCCTTCGCCATGCGCGGATAGTTGTTCTTCTTCGCGAACCACCAGGTCGTGAAGCCGAGCATGAACAGCAGCACCGCGCCTGGAATCACGCCCGCCATGAACAGCGCGCCGATCGACGAATTGGTCGATACCGCGTACATCACCATGACGATCGACGGCGGAATCAGGATGCCCAGCGCGCCCGAACTGGCGACGATGCCGGCGCCGAACTTCATCGGGAAGCCCTGCTTCACCATGGCCGGCAGCAGGATGGCACCGATCGCCGCCACGGTCGCCGGGCTGGAACCCGACACCGCGGCAAACAGCCCGCAGGCCACGACGCCGCCCATGCCCAGACCACCGTGAAAGTGACCGACCAGCGAGGTGGCGAAATTGATCATGCGTTTCGCCACGCCGCCATGGGTCAGGAAGTTGCCGGCCAGGATGAAGAACGGAATCGCCATGATTTCGAACTTCTCGATACCCGTGAACAGCTTCAGCGCCACCGACTCGACCGGCACGTCGGTCATCGTGAACAGGAAGGTCAGTACCGTCAGACCGAGCGAGATCGATACCGGCATGCCGGTCAGCATCAGCACCAGCAGCATGACGAAGATGATGGCGGCGCTCATTTGCGGCCTCCCTTCGCATGTTCGGCTTCTTCAGCGTTCTCGACCGCCTCGCCCACCAGGATGGGCTTGACCTCGTCCATGCCCTCGACGTGCGCATGATCGTGATGCGGCAATTCACCGGTGCGGATGAAGGTCGTCATCACCTGCAGGAAGCGGAAGCACATCAGGCCGGAACCGAGCGGGATCGCCATGTAGACCATCCAGGTCGGCCACTCCAGGTCGGGCGTGGTCGGTCCTTCATACAGATCGCCGATGTCCAGGCCGATCGTGCTGCGTACGGCGTAGGCGGCGCCGTTCTCCCACACGAAGTGGCTGCCCAGCACGCAGACGATGCCGGTGAACAGCGCGCCGGCCGCCAGCCCGAAAATGACGAACTTGTTGCGCAGCGCAGGCTGCAGCTGGTTGATCAGCACATCGACACCGACGTGGATGCCGGTGCGTACGCCGTAGGCGGCGCCGAACTTGGCCATCCAGACGAACAGGATGATGCACAGTTCCTGCGCCCAGCTGAGGTTCAGTGAAAGCAGCCAGTCCTGCAGGCCGGGGATGCTGTATCCGCTGGCGTAGCGATGGACAACCGCAACGAAAATGACGATGGTGGCGACGCCAATCAGCAGCGTGATCAGCCACTCCTCGATATGGTCGAGCAAGCGGAGCACGGCGGTCTCCCCGAAAGTTTGAAAGGCGCGCAGAGAGCCCTGCGCCCGGCGAATCAGGCGGTTGCCACCCGACCGGGCAGCAACCGGATCGAGCGGCTTACAGCTTCGACGGATCGAATGCCGTTTCCTTGTAGATGGCATCGATCAGTTCGCGACCGATGCGGCCTTCCATCTTCTTGTGCACCGGTACCATGGCGCGCTTGAACGCCAGGCGCTCGTCGGCCGTCGGCACATAGACCTGCGTCTTGCCGCTCTTGCGGATGCCTTCGAGCGAGGCGTCGTTCTCTTCCTTGGCGATCTTGTTCGCGTACTCGGTCGATTCCTTCATCGCCACATCAAGCTGGCCGCGCACGTCGGCCGGCAGACCGTCCCAGAACTTCTTGTTCACGATGACCGCGTAGCCGAGATAGCCATGGTCGGTCACCGCCATGTGCTTCTGCACCTCGTGCATCTTCTGCGTGTACATGTTGGAGTGCGGGTTTTCGGTACCATCGACCACGCCGGTCTGCAGCGCCTGATAGGCCTCGGAGAACGCCATCACCTGCGGCAGCGCACCGATGCTGCGCATCTGCTCTTCAAGCACCTTGGACGACTGGATGCGCAACTTCTTCGCCTTCAGGTCGGCCGGCGTCCTGATCGGCGTATTGGCCGAGAAGGACTTGAAGCCGTTGTCCCAGAACGCCAGACCGATGATGCCCTTGGAATCGAGCTTCTTCAGGATGCCGGCGCCGATCGGGCCCTTGGTCACCTTGTGCAGGTCGGCGTAGCCGTCGAAGATGAACGGCAGGTCGAACACCTCGAATTCCTTGACGCCCAGCGGGCCGAACTTGGCCAGCGACGGTGCCAGCATCTGCACGGCACCCAGCTGCAACGCCTCCATCTCTTCCTTGTCCTTGTACAGCTGGCTGTTCGGATAGACCTCGACCTTCACCTTGCCGCCGGTCAGTTCCTCGGCGCGCTTCTTGAAAAAGTCGGCCGCCTTGCCCTTCGGTGTTTCGGTCGCCACGACGTGGCTGAACTTGATCACGATGGGCTGTTGTGCAGCGGCAAACGGGGTCAGGCCGAGCGCAATCAGGCCGAACAACATCGAATGAAGTTTCATGAGGTCTCCTCCTTTATGGATGCACCGGACGCGAACCGCCCGTGTGATGCCCAAATTCTGGGCGCGTCACTGCACGAAGGCCATTGTGGATATCCGCAACCGCGTTGCGGATCTGCGCAACCGATCGGAAAGCGCCGGACACGGGCGCGCCGGCGATCCGCCTCACTTGCCGTAGCGATTGATCATTCCGGGAATCTGCTCAAGCGCGATCACGTGCTCGGCTGCGCCGAGCTTGATCGCCTCCTTGGGCATGCCGAACACCACGCAACTGGCCTCATCCTGGGCGCAGGTGGTGGCGCCGGCGTCGCGCATTTCCTTCAGTCCGCGGGCACCGTCGTCGCCCATGCCGGTCATGATGATGCCCAGCGCGTTCTTGCCCGCGTACTTGGCAACCGATCGGAACAGCACGTCGACCGACGGCTTGTGGCGATTCACCAGCGGGCCGTCGCTGACCTCGACAACATACTGCGCGCCATTGCGCCTGAGCATCATGTGGCGCCCGCCGGGCGCAATCAGCGCCACACCCGGGATCACGCGATCGCCGTTCACGGCCTCCTTGACGTGGATTTCGCAGATGCTGTCGAGACGCGCCGCGAACGCTGCGGTAAAGCGTTCGGGCATATGCTGCACGACCACAATGCCGGGCGACACGCGCGGCAGCTGCGTCAGCACGGCTTCCAGCGCCTGCGTGCCGCCGGTCGAGGTACCCAGTGCGATCAGCTTGTCGGTCGTCATGCGCATGGCTTCGCCCATGACCGGCGGCAACATGGCGTCGGCCGTCAGCTTGGGACCGGCCTTCGGGCCGGGTACCGGTGCGACACGCGGCCTGCCGACGCGCGCGCGCGCTGCGGCCTTCACGGCATCGGTCAATGCATGGGCCGATTCGTGCAGGAACTGCTTGATCCCGATCTTCGGCTTTGTCACCACGCTGATGGCGCCTGCGGCCAGCACTTCCATCGTCGTTTCCGCGCCCTTCTCGGTCAGCGACGAACAGACGACGATGGGCGTCGGGCGTTCCGACATGATGCGGCGCACGAAGGTGACGCCATCCATGCGGGGCATTTCGACGTCCGTCACGATGACATCCGGCCACTCGACCTTCAATCGTTCGAAGGCCACCAGCGGGTCGGACGCGGTCGCGATGACGCGTATCTGAGGGTCGGCGGACAGCAGTTCCGACAGCACCTGGCGTACCACTGCCGAATCATCGACGATCAGAACGCGAATACGGGCGCCGACCGGTGCCGGCGTCTTGGCGGCAGTCTGGCTCAGCATGCAAGTTCTCCATGGGTGTTCACGCCAGCGCCGGAGCGGGTGTCGTCATGACGCATCCATACCACCCCGTTGCTCACGTCCATCACCAGCACACGCTGGCCGTATCCGCCCGTGTGTTCGGCCACCGGCCGCACGCCCAATTCACCAAGCAATGTCCGCGCGCGCTGCACATTGGCTTCGCCTATCGGAACCTGCTGGCGCCCGGCAATGCCAGGAAACATGTTGCCCCCGCCGAACAGCTTGAAAGTGTAGTCAAGCTCGCGCGTGCCCAAGCGTCTTGCCTCCCGGATCATGGAATTCAAGGCGCCTTCGGCGAATCGCGGACTCAGTCCATCGCCAGCCCGATCCGGATGGCCGCCGCCGGGCAGCATGAAATGACACATGCCACCCATCCGGCGGCCTGGATGCCACATCGTGATCGCGACGCACGAACCCAGTATGGTGCGCAGGCGTGTCGTTTCATCACCAAAGAACAGCTCTCCGGGCTTCAGATAAATCTCGATCGGCGTCAGCCGCGTCATGCACATATCATCATTTGAGCCTGTAGATCGAGGGCTTGACGATCTCCACGCGGCCAGTCACGCCGTGCAGGTTTTCAGAATGGCTCACGAAAACATGGCCGTGCGGTTTCAGCCTCGACAGCACGCGTGCCATGACCTGACGCTTTGTCTCCGGGTCGAAGTAGATCATCACATTGCGTATGAACACGATGTCGAACATGCCGATGTCGGGCAAGTTCTCGTTCAGGTTGATCTGGGCAAACGACACCCTTTCGCGCAGGGACCGGTCGATGAGGAAGGTCCCTTCCTGCGGACCGGTGCCCTTGAGGCAGAAGCGCTTCAGGAAAGCGGGCGGAATCTTCTCTGCACGCGCCATCGGATAGTGAGCACGGCGGGCCGTTTCGAGCACCCGCGTACTCAGGTCCGAGCCGAATATTTCCCAGCGACGTCCCATGCCCAGCGTATCGGCCAGCACCATCGCCAGCGTGTAGATCTCCTCGCCGGACGAACTCGCCGCGCTCCATATCCGCAGCGGCTCGCTGCCCTCGAAGCCGTTCAGCAGGTGATCGCGGAGGAAGCTGAAATGGGCCGGTTCGCGGAAGAAATAGGTTTCGTTCGTGGTCAGAAGATCGATCGCGACCTGCAATTCACCCGGTCGGCTTCCTTCCATCAGCAGTTCGAAGTAGGCACTCCAGCCACCTGCGCCACACGGTGCCAGCCGTTTGGCCAGGCGTCCCATGAGCAGCGTCTTCTTGTGGTCGGCGAGCGCAATGCCCGCCACCTCATGCAACCAGCGCTGGAAGCAACGGAAATCGGCATCGCTGATCGGCGGCGGGAAGGATGCAGCCGCCGGTCTCCCGGGCGGGCTGCCGGCAAAAGCCGGGACTGCAGCGCTCATGCAAGGGCTCCCGTGGTCAGCCAGCGGCTTTCATGTCATTGACCGCCACCATGTCTTCGCCGGCGAGCACGCGGTCGATGTCCAGCATGATCACGAAGCCGTCATCCAGCTTGCCCATGCCGGCGATGAAGTCCGCCCTCACCTTCGCACCGAAGGACGGCCCGGGCTCCACCGACTGCGGCGGAATGTCGACCACCTGACTCACCGCATCCACGATGATCCCCATGTCCTGCGCCTCACCGTCGTTCGTCACCTCCACGATGACGATGCAGGTCCGTCGCGTCACCGCAGCGCTGTCGCTGCGCAGCCGGTTCGCCAGATCGATCACCGGCACCACCCGCCCGCGCAGATTGATCACCCCGCGTACGAAGCCCGGCATCATCGGCACCTGCGTCACACCGCCGTATTCGATGATTTCCTTCACCGACAACAAGCCCAGCGCATAGCTTTCGTCGCCCAGCCTGAAGGTCAGGTACTGCTGCTGCTGCTCCGCCGCAGAGTCGTCTTCATCTACGACTGCCAGTGCCAATGCATGGCGTGAATTCATGTCGCCCACTCCCTAGAAACGTGTGAAATCGTCATCACCGCTGCGCTCGATCCGCGCGCTCCTGCCCGCACATGCGGGCGTTGCCGCCAGACACCGTCGTGGTCTGTCGCAGCGGCCGAAGTCGGAGCACGAGCCGGACCATTCGCGGTCGCAACTGATGTGCGACCGTCAGCGGAAAGTCCTCAGAAGCGTGAGAAGTCGGTCTCTGAAGGCGCCTCGGACGCGTTCGTCGCCGGACGTGCCCGCGACGACCTGACAGGTGAGCGATTTGACGACTGCGACTGGGCCGGCGAGCTGTTGTTCAGGCGGAAGAAGCTCATCGCCTGTTGCAGTTGCTGCGCCTGGCCGCTCATTTCTTCTGCCGTGGCGGCCAGTTCTTCCGACGCCGACGCCGTCTGCTGCACCGTCTGGCTCAAC
Source organism: Methyloversatilis sp. RAC08 (assembly GCF_001713355.1). Classification (NCBI taxonomy): domain Bacteria; kingdom Pseudomonadati; phylum Pseudomonadota; class Betaproteobacteria; order Nitrosomonadales; family Sterolibacteriaceae; genus Methyloversatilis; species Methyloversatilis sp. RAC08. Next base: position 692,736 of record NZ_CP016448.1, read on the forward strand.
TGGCTCATCGCGCTGTTGATCTGCGACACGCCACTGGCCTGTTCGCCCGAAGCGGCCGAAATCTCCTGCACCAGATCCGACGTGCGCTGGATCGACGGAACGAGCTGTTCCAGCACGTCACCGGCGCGCGCTGCAACCTTCAGCGATTCGTTCGCCACGCTGCCGATTTCCTGCGCCGCGATCTGCGAGCGCTCGGCCAGCTTGCGCACTTCGGTCGCCACCACCGCGAAGCCGCGGCCATGGCTGCCGGCGCGCGCGGCCTCGATCGCCGCATTCAGCGCCAGCAGATTCGTCTGGTAGGCGATGTCGTCGATGATGGAAATGCGCTCGGCAATCTTGCGCATTGCTTCGACCGTAAGCTTCACCGCTTCGCCGCCTTCGGCCGCTTCGCGTGAAGCCTGCGTCGCGATGCCATCGGTCACCCGGGCGTTTTCACTGTTCTGGTTGACCGACGCAGACATCTGTTCGACCGACGCAGACGTTTCCTCGACACCTGCCGACTGTTCGCTCGCCCCCTGGCTCAGCGACTGCGCGGTCGCCGACACCTCTTCCGAGGCGCTCGCCAGACTGTCCGCACTGCCATTCACTTCCGACACGACCGACTCGAGCTTGACCACCATGCTCTTCAGCGCCTGCAGCAGCTGCCCGGTCTCATCCTTCGATGTCACGTCGATGGACACCGTCAAATCACCACCCGCCAGACGATTTGCAACATCGACCGCAACGCCCAGAGGCTTGGTCACGCTGCGACTGATCAGAAAGCCCAAAGCCAGCCCGGCAAGCATGCCGCCCACGATCAATATGATCATGTTCATGCGACCGCTTTCATAGATACGCGTCGTTTCGTTCGACGCGTCGAGGGCACGGCCCTCCTTGACCTTGGTCAGCGCGGTCAGCGTCTCGTCGAGCACGTTCGCATTCTGGCGCCCGCTTTCCAGCATGGCCGTCAATTCGGCGTCCTTGGTCGCCAGGGGCTGCTTGCGGATCATGACCGCCATGCGCTGCATTTCCTGCTGGTAGGTCGCCCACGAGGTGTCGAACACGGAAAACAGCCGCTTCGCTTCGTCGGTGTAGAACAACGGCCTCGCCTTCTGGATGTAGTCCTGGATCGAAGCCGAGTACTTTTCGATCGAAGCCAGACGCTGCTCGCGGTCCTCCGCGGTCTCGGCAAGCAGCGCGTTGCCGCGCGCCCGGCCGATGTAGATGAGGTTGATGTTCGCCTCCTTGATGTAAGACAGACCGAGCAATTCCTTGTTGTAGAGATCATCCGCCATCGAATTGATCCTGCCCGAATTCGATATGCCCACCCATCCGACAACCGCAGTGATGATCGCGAGCGCCATGAAGGCGACAATCAACCGTACACCGATCTTTATATTGGAAAACACGACAAGTACTCCTTAAATTGACAACATTCCGAATCGACCCCGAGCGTCAATGCATCACTGAAATCGGGTCCAAGCTCTTCCGCATCCCTGTTTTCCACCCGCCAACCGGCCGGCCTCAACCCGCACGCGTCGTGTCAATACGGCGTGCGTGACACCATCAGGCAGGCGTCGCCACCTGGCGCGGTGTCTGCCCCTGCATTTCAGTAATGCCTGCCGCCGCTGTACCCGCGCTGCCGGCCAGCTTCATCAATCCCGGCACGTCCAGAATCAGGGCGATCTCGCCGCTGCCCAGGATGGTCGATCCACTGACGCCGCGCAGCGCACTGAACAGCTTGCCCAGCGGCCGGATGACGGTCTGGTGCTCACCCATCAGCTGATCGACGACGATGCCGGCCTTGGTCTGGCCGAACTGCACGACCACCACGTTCTCGCGCCGCTCAGGTGCAGCGCTGTCCATATCGAAAGCTTCGCGCAACCAGAGCAGCGGCAGCACTTCTCCGCGCATGTCGAGGTAGCCGCGCGTGCGCGCAGCGTCACGGATGGCGCCGGCCAGTTCGACGCATTCGACGATCATGTCGACCGGCAGCACGAAGCTGGCCTTGTCGATGCCGACCCGGAAGCCGTCGATGATGGCCAGCGTCAGCGGCAGGCGAATCCGGATGCGCGTGCCCTTGCCCGGCTCGGTATCGATATCTACCGTGCCGCGCAGCGCTTCGATGTCGCGCCGGACCACGTCCATGCCGACACCACGGCCGGACAGATTGCTCACCTGGTCGGCGGTCGAAAAGCCCGGCGCAAAGATCAGGCGGTCGATTTCACGCTCGGACAACTGGGCGTCCCCGGACACCAGCCCACGCTCGACCGCCTTGCGCAGAATCTTGGCGCGGTTCAGGCCACCACCATCATCGGCCACGTCGATCACGACACCACCGGCTTCGTGGTAGGCATTCAGCATCACCTTCGCGCGCGCCGGCTTGCCTGCGGCCAGCCGGTCATCGATTGTTTCGATGCCGTGGTCCATCGAGTTGCGGATCAGGTGCATCAATGGATCGCCGATGCGTTCCACCACCGTCTTGTCGAGATCGGTCTCGCCGCCGCTGATCTGCAGTTCGATGTCCTTGCCCAGTTCGCGACTGACGTCGCGCACCACGCGCTGAAAGCGCTGGAAGGTGGCGCCGATCTGCACCATGCGCAGCGACAGTGCCTGGTCGCGCACTTCCTCGACCAGACGCGTGAGCACTTCGCTCGCTTCGGTCAGCTGACCCTGCGCAAGCATCTGCGCCACGTTCTGCACGCCGGCGCTCGCCACCACAAGCTCGCCCACCAGTTCGATCAGCTGATCCAGCTTGTCGGCGTCGATGCGCAGCGAGCGAGCCTCCTGCGCCTTCGTGTCCTTGACCTGCTTCTGCTTCGCCAGCGCGGCATCGACCACGCCTGCGCTGACCGCACCACCTTCGATGAGTATTTCGCCGATCGGCTGCGGTGTCGCCTGCACCTCGGCGTGCATCGCCGCGGCCTCCGACTGCAGCGACAGGCCGCGCTCGAGTTCGGAACGGGTCAGCGCACCGCTCAGCACGAGCATTTCGCCCAGTTTCAGATCGTCCTCGGGCAACGCACGCAGCACGCGGATGTACTCGGAAACCTGTGAATAGGGGGGAATGATGTGAAGCACGCAATCTTCGCGCACGAATTCGAACACACCCTCGATGTCCGCCTTCGAGGCGTCGCTGCGGAAATCGATTTCGAATCCGAGGTAGCAGGACTCCGGATCGAACTCCAGCCAGGAAGGCAGGGCGTCGACCAGGGTGTCGAGATGGACAATATCGCCCAGCGTGCGCAGATAGCGCAGGAAGGACGTCGGATCCATGCCACTGCGCAGCACGTCGGCACCAAACCGGATCGACAGGTGCCAGTTTCCGTTCTCGCAACTGTCTTCGATGACCGGCTCGCTGCGGCTCACGTCGGCAGGCGCTGACAACACCACGCCTGCGGCGGGCTGGCCGGACTGTTTGCCCAGCAAGGCGAGCAATGCCGCCATCTGGGCGTTCCCCTCTGCGCGCTGGGCGGCGTCGAGCACGCGCTTGTCGGCCACCGCGTGCACCAGCACGCCGATATGGTCCTTGTTGCGAAGTAGCAGTCCGATCACATCGTTGCTGACCATCATCTGACCGTCACGCACGCGGTCCAGCACACTTTCGACTTCGTGCGTGAAATGGACGACATCATCGAATCCGAACACGCCGGCGGTGCCCTTGATGGTGTGCGCCGCGCGGAAGATGTCGTTGATCAGTTCGGTGTTGTCCGGCTCGCTTTCCAGTTGCAGCAGCGATTCCTCCATCCGGGTCAGCAGTTCGTCCGCTTCGGCGAAGAAGGCCTCAAGGGCGGGTTCGAGATTCATGATTGAAGTCCTGGTTCTGTTCAGGCTGCCAGCGCCGGCATGACGACCGGATCGCCGAACATCTGGCTCAGCTGCAGCAGTTCCATCACTTCGAGCATGGCTGCGCTGTGCGCCACCAGTTCGAAGCTGTGGCCATGCGTCTCGGCCGCGCGCTTGGCGGCCAGCAGCAGCTGCACGCCACTGCTGTCGACCTCGGTGGCCCGGGCAAGGTTGACGCGCAGATCGCGTCGTTCCGACAGCACGCGCGTCAGAAACCCATAGGCGTCTGCGGCGCCGAAGATGGTGAGCTCACCCACCACCTGCAGTTCCGTCACGTCACCGTCGTCCGTGCGTTCGATTTCCATGTCGTCGCTCCGCCTCGGTTCAGGGCAGGCAGAGCTTGGATACGGCCATCAGCATCTGGTCAGGCTTGAACGGTTTCACCATCCACGCCTTGGCACCCGCTGCCTGGCCTTCGGCCTTCTTCGACTCCTGGTTTTCGGTCGTCAGCATGATGACCGGCGTGAACTTGTAGGCCGGCAGCTTGCGCATTTCCTTGACGAAGGTGATGCCATCCATGTTCGGCATATTCACGTCGCTCACCACGAGGTGCACCTTCTGGCCGGTGAGCTTGGCGAGTGCGTCCTTGCCATCGCAGGCTTCGAATACGTCATAGCCGGCGCTCTTCAGCGCGATGCTGACCACCTGGCGCAGTGACGACGAATCGTCCACCACCATGATTGTCTTTGCCATGTGTCACTGCTCCTAAAAGAAAACGAGATCGTCGCTGGACTTGCTGGCCACACGGCCTGAGCCGCCGTGGTTGTCGCGCTCTTCCTGCGTCGTGTAGCGGCGCTCGAGGTGCTCGACCAGCGGACGCAGGTCGGGCGCCTGGTCGGCCGGGCTGGCCGACACGTACTGCGTGAGCTCATCGAAGCTTTCGCAGACGTGGGCGAGCACCTGGTCGATGCGGTCCTGAAACTGCAGGTGCGGCAGGGATGCCGAAATTTCCTGCTGGATGCCTTCCGCCTGATGACGGAGTTCTTCGTTCGATCGCGCCAATTCGTCGAGCAGATGGGAAAAGTCGCCAAGCACACCCTGGATGCTCGCTTCCGAAACCTTGAAGGAGTCGATGTCGCGGCTGGTCGACGTTTCGACCAGCCGTGCCGAGGTGAGGATGGCGTCGCTGACCAGCTTGGCCTTTTCGGCAATCTTCTTGCCGGTATCGCCCGACGCGGTGGACAGTTTGCGTACTTCGTCGGCCACCACCGCGAAGCCCCGACCCGCCTCACCCGCGCGGGCTGCTTCGATGGCGGCGTTGAGTGCCAGCAGATTGGTCTGATCGGCAACCTGCTGCACCGACTTCGCCATGCCGCGCAGATCGTCGGCGTAACTGGCCAGTTCGCGTATCTGCACCAGCATGAGATTCTTGTCCTTCAGCGCGCCCGACATGCCGTCGAGTACCTGGGTGAGCTGCAGCTGGGAAGACTTGAGCACGCCATCGACGCCACCCTTGGCCGCCGACAGTCCGCTGCCCGACGAAGCCGCCACGGCGGCGTCGAGCTTGTCCACCAGCCCCGAGAAGCGCTGAATCAATTCGCCGATGGCCACCTCCGCCTGCTTGCGCACGCTGTTGATCTGCCTCTTCCAGATCGGCGCCGCTTCGGACGACACCAGCACCAGGCTGCCGTGCATCGCGTGTGTGAGCGGATCGGGTGATGCAGTGTCAAGTTCGGTGGGTTGCAGTGCGACGGCTTCGCGCCGGCACAGCACGACGGCCGTCCACCCGATGGCGCACACGGCAAGACCGCCAACCACCATACGAACCCACAGCGGCACATCGATCGGTGCAAGACTCCACGCACCAAGCAATACCGCAGATACCGTGTGCAGGGCACAGACCGTTGTTCTTGTCACTTCACTCTCCCGGAGTGTGCTGCACTGAATTCAGGTCGCGACAGGTAAGCCTGCCACTTGTGTGGCTTAACGGAAAACGGCCCGGTACCTTGAGCCGAGCGTGATTTTTTTTACATTTCCGATGCGACTTCGGCGTCGCACGGAAGACGCCGTTCAATGCCTTATGAATACCTCGGAAACAACCTTACTGTGGATATCCGAAGCCGCTGAAACCTTTGTCGGACGTATCATTGAAAGCCGATCTCCTCCCGGCCAGGACCGTTCCGGACCCTGCAGAAATGACCAGCCGTTCGTTTCCATCCGCATTCCGCACTCGCGCCACGCCTGTCGCGGCGCCGGGCTGGTACTGGGTCGTGCCGCGCGTGGCGCTGCTGCTGTTCCTCGCCGCCATCGCGGCGCTGGTCTGGCTGCTGCACAGCACGGATCAGGAGGACCAGCGCGCCGCGCTGATCAGCGACGTGCTGTGGATGGAACAGGATTTGCGTTTCCACCTCGATCGCAACGCGGAACTGATCGGGCAACTGGGTCGCGAGGCCGCCGAGAAGAGTTTTGACGCGGCGGCCCTCGAACTGCGCGCGCGCAGCCTCGTCAGCAACGGCCAGGGCTTGTTGAGCGTCGAACGTCTGCTCGCGATCGACCCGGCCGATGACGCACTCGCCGCACCGGCCCGACTGGCGGACCGGATCGGACAGGCGGTCTATCTGCCGCCGCGGGCATTGCAGGACGGCGAGGTGCAGTTCGACGTGCTGGTGCCGCTCGGCGCCAGCAGAGGCTGGATGCGCGGCCGCTACTCGCTGTCGCAGATGCTCGTGCGCTCGGTGCCCTGGTGGTTTGCCGAGCGCTATGCGGTCGAGGTGATCGACAACACCGAGCGCGTACTGGCCAGCAAGTCGAAGGTGTCGTCCGGCAACAGCGACCTGGGCTATTCGGTGGCTTTCGACCCGCCCGGCCACGGGCTGCGCCTGCGCGTCGCCGCCTATCGCAGCGAAACCCGCCTGCTGCCGGCTTTGCTGGTGGTCACCCTGGTCGGCCTGGCACTGACCATGCTGTGGAGCCTGTGGGCGCTGCGTCGCCACCTCAATCGCCGGCTCGCCGCCGAACACGCCTTGCGCGAAGAACACGCCTTTCGCACCGCGATGGAAAACTCGCTGATCATCGGCCTGCGCGCGCGCGACCTCGAAGGCCGCATCACGCACGTGAATCCGGCGTTCTGCCGCATGGTGGGCTGGAGCGCCGAGGAATTGATGGCGATGCGCCCTCCGATGCCCTACTGGGCCCCCGAACACGCCGAACACATACGGGCGCTGCACGACGGCATCCTCGCCGGCAATGCGGAAAAGCGCGATGCGATCGAACTGACCTTCATGCGGCGCGACGGCGAACGCTTCGATGTACTGATTTCCGAAGCACCGCTGGTCGATGCCGAGGGTCGGCACGTCGGCTGGATGAGTTCGGTGCTCGACGTCACCGAAAGCAAGCAGGCCGAGGCGCTGTACCGGCAGCAGCAGGAGCAGCTGCAATTCACCGGCCGCCTCATCACGATGGGTGAAATGGCGTCCACGCTGGCGCATGAGCTGAACCAGCCGCTGTCGGCCATCTCCAGCTACAGCACGGCCTGCCTGAACATGATCGAAACCGGCCACGGACATCTGTCCGACTTCAGGGAACCGCTGTCGAAGATGAATACGCAGGCGCGCCGCGCCGGCACCATCATCCGCCGCGTGCACGAATTCGTGCGCCGGTCCGAACCGCAGCGCGTGCGCTGCACGCTGAACGACATCGTCGATGACGCGGTGGCGCTGATCGAAGCCGATGCCCGCAAGCGCAACATCCACATCACCACGTCTCGGGCACCGGATCTGGCCGACGTGCTGGCCGACCGCGTGATGATCGAACAGGTACTGCTGAACCTGATCCGCAACGGCATGGACGCCATGGCCGGCAGTTCGGCGGAGAAGCGGCGGCTGCAGATCGATACCCGGGCCGACGGCGAGGACGTGCAGGTGGCGGTGCGCGACAGCGGCGCCGGCATTCCGCCCGACATCGCGGAGAAACTTTTCGCACCCTTCTTCACCACCAAGCCGGACGGCATGGGCATGGGACTGAACATCTGCCGCTCCATCGTCGAGCTGCATCACGGCCGGCTGTGGTTCGAAGCGGCCGATGGCGGCGGCACGGTGTTCATCCTCAAGTTGCCGGCGGCCGACGCCGAGGCACTGTCGACATGAGCACGAGCCAGATATTCATCGTCGACGACGACGACGCCATCCGCGATGCGCTCGGCTGGCTGTTCCGCTCGCGTGGCCATGTCGCGCGGCTGTGGTCATCGGCCGAGGCGCTGATCGCCGGTGGCGAGATCGGGCGCTGCGGCTGCCTGCTGCTCGACATACGGATGGACGGCATGAGCGGGCTCGAATTGTTCGGATGGCTGCGCGAAAACGGCCACGACATCCCGGTCATCTTCCTGACCGGGCACGGCGACGTGCCGATGGCGGTCGCCGCACTGAAAAAAGGTGCCTTCGATTTCGTCGAAAAGCCGTTCAACGACAACGAACTGGTCGACCGTGCGCTGGCCGCACTCGACATTCACCATCAGCGGTCGAGCCGCCAGGCGGCGGCGCGCGAGATCGATGAGCGCCTCGCCCAGCTCACCAGCCGCGAGCTGGAAGTGATGGAGCGCGTGCTGGCCGGCCAGATGAACAAGGTGATCGCGATGGATCTCGGGGTGACGATGCGCACGGTCGAAGTGCATCGGGCGCGCATCTTCGACAAGATGGGCGTGCGCTCGGCGGTCGAGCTGGCGCAGCTGCTGGCCGCCCGTCAGCCGAAGCCGGGGTGAGGCGTCATCCGGGCATCAGGCCAGCACCCTCAGCAGCCAGCGGTTCAGATCGGCGATTTCGTCCGGGCTGACCTCGTGATCCATATCATAGGTGTGCCAGTCGTACGACACCGACAGATCGTCGAGCACGGCGCGCGCTGCCAGCGCGCGGTCGATGTCGACCACGCTGTCGTTCAGCCCGTGCGCCAGAAAAACCGGCACATCGCGGTTGGCGACGCTGCGCTCGGCGGCGGTCTTGCCGGCCAGCGGCAGATAGCCCGACAGCCCGGCGATGCCGGCGAGACGCTCGGTCTGGCGCAGGCCGGCCACCAACGCCATCGCGCAGCCCTGCGAAAACCCCATCAGCACGATGCGCGACGCCGGCATGCCGCGTGCGGTTTCGCGTGCGATCAGCGCCTCGACGATCTGTTGCGACGCGCGGATGCCCGCTTCGTCATCAATACCGGAGCCCGGCGCGAACACGTCGAACCAGGCGCGCATGATGTAGCCGCCATTGCGCGTGACCGGGCGTTCCGGCGCGTCGGGCAGCACGAAGCGCACCGGACCGACGGCATCGAGATCCAGTGCGCGGCACACCGGCACGAAGTCGTTGCCGTCGGCACCCAGGCCGTGCAGCACGATGAGGGTTGCGGTCGGCGCAGGGCCGGATTCAAGTTCGATCAGGTTCACCGCCATGTTCCAGCTCCGGAAAATCGTTTTCGAGGACCGGGCAATCGCTGAACCGAAAGCGCGCCCCGGATGCGCATCGTACCGAACGCGCCTGCGCGCCGGCCGGTCAGGCGGCATGGATCCGCTGCAGATCAATCGCCCCACCACCCGACCGGCGCGTTACAGTGCGGCCATCCCAACTGGAGAATGCAATGAAGACATTGACCGTACACCTCACCGCCGAACTGCAGGTGCCCGACGACTGGACCCTGGTGGACCACGCCTCGGGCGTCACCGTGCTCAAGGTCGGCGACCAGTTCATCGACTTCGACATCACGCCGCTGTCCACGCGCGAGGACGACCCGGAAGCGCTGTGGAGCGATGATGACCAGACCTTGACCAGCCAAGTGCTCGACTGCGTCACTGAACTCGATACCGACATCGAGATCGCCTACCACCAGTAAGGCGTGTAGGGCGCCTCGTGGCGCCGACTTTTCGCCCTCAGACCTTCCGCCACCTTTTGCCTGTGCGGCTCGTACATCGGTGCACGGCCAGCCATCGATGATCGAGCGGGACGCACTTCGGCCTGCATAGTCCGATCGGCGTATTTTGAAGGTCCGGCGCGTCAACGCGCTGCAACAGCCTGCGTACAAGCTTCCGAATGCATGATCGCCCGGATGGTCCGTGCGGCGCGCCCGGAAGAAGGAAACGCAGATGTCGTCCAGAGAATTTTCGCCCGCCCGTCGCCTGCTGCTCAAGAGCTCAGGCGTCGCCGCCGCAACCCAGTTCACCGGGGTCATGGCCGCGCTGTACAGCAGCAACGCGCTGGCAGCCACCGCCAAGCAGACCGTTTCGGCCCCGTCGCCTTACGGCCTGATTGCACCGGTCAATGATCTGACCACCGGCCTGCCCCTGCTGCAGCTGCCGAAGGGCTTCACCTACCGGTCATTCGGCTGGGCGGCTGACGCCATGGACGATGGCCGCAGCACACCGGACCTTCCCGACGGCATGGCCGTGGTGACCTCGCGCCGCACCGGGCGCAGCACAGAACTGGTGCTGGTGCGCAACCACGAGCGCGGCGTAGCCCTCTCGCTGGACGACGCCATCAACGCGCCGCACAACTACTCGACGACCCGCGTGAACGGCATCATCACCGCCTATTACGGCAGCGTGCCCATCCGCATCGGCAGCAATGGCGCGGGCGGATTTGCCGTGCAGACCAACCCGGCCGGTCCTGCGCCACTGCCGTTCGACGGCTTCGCCGCGGGCGGCACCACCAATCTGCTGTTCCGCGACAACAAGTGGGCCGGCGCCACCTCTTCGCTCGGCGGCACGCTCGGCAACTGTGCCGGCGGACCGACCCCCTGGGGAACCTGGCTCACCTGCGAAGAGACGGTGTTCGACTTTTCGCTGATCGGCGGCAAGAAGCACGGCTATGTATTCGAAGTCGGCGCCGAACCGGCCGAAACGATCGCCGACCCCATCGTCGGCATGGGGCGCTTCGTGCACGAAGCCGTGGCGGTCGATCCGACCACCGGCTACGTCTATGAAACCGAAGACAACCGCAATGTGGCGGGCTTCTTCCGCTATCTACCCAGCGACACCAGCGGCGAACCGGGCAGCCTGCACAACGGCGGCACGCTGCAGGCGGCTCGCGTGAAGACCATCGTGCGCAAGGCCACCGCCGCCACGCTGGAACAGGCCAATGACGTGGGGCTGCTGAATCCCGACATCGGCGATGAATACGAACTGGAATGGGTGGACATCGCCGACCCGGACGCCGACCCGGTCGTCGTGGTCGGTCAGCCGGGCGGCGTCAGCCTCGCCTTCATGGCGGGCCCGACTTTCCAGGCCCGCAGTCAGGGCTGCGTCCGCATGAGCCGCGGCGAAGGCATCTGGTATGCCGGCGGCAAGATGTTCATGATCGACACGGCTGCCGGCGTCGATGGTTCGGGTCGTCCGGGTCAGGGCGAAGGATGCGTGTGGGAACTGACCCTTTCGACGATGCGCCTGCGCGCCATCTTCGTCAGCGGTGGCCAGACCGTCGGCAACAACCCGGACAACATCACCGTCAGCCCGCGCGGCGGCATCGTGCTGTGCGAGGACGGCGGCGGCTCGACCGATGCCTTCGGCACCGGCGCACGCCTGCTTGGCCTCAACAAGGCCGGCGAAGCCTTCATCTTCGGCAAGCACAACGTCGTGCTCGATGCCGCGCAGATCGGTGCGGCCGGCAAGCAGGTCGCCGCCGGCGACTACCGCGGCACCGAATTCGCCGGCGCCTGCTTCGATCCGACCGGCCGCGTGCTGTTCGTCAATATCTACCGCCCCGGCATCACGGTCGCCATCACCGGCCCCTGGGCACGCGGCAACCTCTGAGACCCCTGCCCGCTCAGCGCCTGCCTGCGGGCAGGCGCTGAGCATCGGGTTGCCATATCCGCGCAAGGGCGTGCCGGCAGTGCTGCCGATCAAACGTCGCTCGACGCGCCAGTCGATCGTCCCATTGACCGGGCTCGATACCGACATCGAAATTGCCTACCATCAACAGGTAACGACAGCCATGGTGACCTGCGACGGGCGCGCAGGTCCCTGACGGAGTCCGGTATCGCCCGACCATACGGGAGTCTGCCCATGACCTTGCGCACCACCACAGGCCTGGCCGTCAGCGGCGCCAGCCCTCGCGGCCTCGAACTGCTCGAACTGGCGGAACACCAGTTCCGCTGCTTCATCGGCGACCCGGTCGCCACCGTGAATACAGCACTCGAAGACAGCCCGGACATGGTCATGGGTCACGTGCTGCTCGCCTACCTGATGCTGCTCGGTACGGAACCGGCAGGGCTTCCGGTCGCTGCGGCCGCCTGGCGCAGCGCAGAGGCGCTGCCCGCCGATGAACGCGAAGCACGCCACGTCAGGGCGGTCGGCCTGCTGGTCGACGGCCGCTTGCGCGCCGCCGCGCGCGTGCTCGAAGACCTCACCATCGATCATCCGCTCGATACGCTGGCGTTGCAGGCCGGCCACCAGACCGACTTCCTGCTCGGCGATTCGCGCATGCTGCGCGACCGCATCGCGCGCGCACTGCCCGCATGGCACACCGACATGCCAGCCTGGCATGCGGTGGCCGGCATGCTGGCATTCGGCCTCGAAGAAACCGGCGACTACGCACGTGCCGAGCGCTATGGCCGGCGGGCGGTCGAGCGCCAGCCGCGCGACGGCTGGGCACAGCACGCCGTCGCGCACGTGATGGAAATGCAGAATCGGCGGCATGACGGCATCGAGTGGATGCGCGCCGCACCGAAGGCGTGGGCGCAGGACAGCTTCCTGTCGGTGCACAACCACTGGCATCTGGCGCTGTTCCATCTCGGACTCGACGACATCGACGCCGTGCTGGCGCTGTACGACGGGCCGGTGTGCGCCGACGCGCCCGGCCTGGTATTCGATCTGGTGGACCAGTCCGCACTGCTGTGGCGGCTGCATCTGCGCGGTGTCGATGTCGGGTCGCGCTGGCAGGCGCTGGCCGACCGCTGGGCACCGATCGCCACCACTGGCCGCTACGCCTTCAACGACATGCATGCGACGATGGCCTTTGCGGCGGCAGGCCGCACCGACCTGATCCGGGCGGTCGCCGATGCGCAGCAGGCGCTCATCGCGGACAAGGGTTCTGCGCGGTGTCGATGTCGGGTCGCGCTGGCAGGCGCTGGCCGACCGCTGGGCACCGATCGCCACCACTGGCCGCTACGCCTTCAACGACATGCATGCGACGATGGCCTTTGCGGCGGCAGGCCGCACCGACCTGATCCGGGCGGTCGCCGATGCGCAGCAGGCGCTCATCGCGGACAAGGGTGAAAGCGGTGCGGACAACGCAGGGTTCACCGCCGAGGTCGGCCGCGCGGCGACTGCCGCGATGGCGGCGTTCGCCGACGGCGACTACGCGCAGACAGTCGAGCTGCTGCGTCCTATCCGCCACATCGCGCACCGCTTCGGTGGCAGCCACGCCCAGCGCGACGTGATCGACCTGACCCTGATCGAGGCGGCGGCACGCGACGGCCAGCAATCACTGGCCGATGCACTGCGTGCCGAACGCGCGCTGCAGGCGGGCGGAGCGCTCACTGCATGACGACCGTCCGGCGTCGTCCGCGCGATCAGGTACCGCCGGGTCCGAGGTAGCGCCGGTCGGACCAGGTCGCCAGCCATTCGGGCACGAAGGCGACGAAGATCGACACCAGCATGCCGGTGATGAAGGCATCGCCCCAGGCCATCAGCCAGCGCGCCACCAGCGCATGTTCCATCGCCACGCCGCCGATCAGGTGGTGCGCAAACTCGTATGCCACGCCGGCGACGAACAGACATGCCGCAGTGCCGATGAAGGCGCGGCCCAGCACGTAGATGAAGGGATGCGGCGGCAGCGTGCGCCGCAACACCTCGCCCAGCCCCAGTGCCAGCGTCGCCGGCACCAGACCGATCCACACCAGTTGCGACAGCACCGCGGCCCAGCCCAGCTGACCGAACAGCCACACCACGAGCGCAATCAGCAGCAGTTCGATCACCGCCAGCGGCCAGCCGAACATCAGCACCAGCAGACAGGCGCCGGACAGCTGGATCGAAATGCCGGCCGGCAGGTTCTGCGGCAGCACCCACAGCAGCGACAGCAGCACCCATGACGCCACCCAGGGCGCCCCGAGCGGGCCACGCAACATGCGCCAGGGGCGCAGCATCAGGCTGACGGCCAATGCCAGACCGGCGACAAACAGTTCGATCGGCAGCACTCTGATCGGAAACCCGGTGAGTGGAAGAGGAAAGTGTTGCACGCCCGTGCGTCACTCGACTTGACGCCAGACAACCGCGGCTGCGGGCGGTTCCGGGCGACGTAGTCCTTTCGGCCTAACTTCGGCCTTTCAGCGTGATCTATTCCGTAACGTGAGGGCGCTACCTTTCGCTCGCCGCGAGGAATGTCCTCGCCCCGACCCGGAGCCCGAATCATGCGCATGCGCCCCATCGCCGCCCTCATTGCATCGCTCAGTGCATCGTTCATCGCACTGCCCGCCGCAGCCGATTTCCGCATCAATCCGTATCTGCAGAACCCGTCGAGCGACGGCATGTACTTCACGTGGTTCACCACGTCGGCCGATGCGGGTTCGCTGGCCATCAGCGGCCCCGGCCTTGCGTCGCCCATCGTGCTGAACAGCCTGCCGACGCTCGAAAGCACGCTCGCCTACACCAACGCAGAACTGAATCAGAGCATCAGCGGGCTGGACAAGGGCTCATGGCTGATCGCCGGCGACAACTACAAGCACACCGTCGACGTGCGTTCGCTGCAGGCCAACACCACCTATCAGTACACGGTGACGCAGGGCGGCTCGGTGTTCCAGTCATCCTTCAAGACGGCGCCGACGCGTGATGCCTGGTCGTCGATCCGCTTCATCGCCATGTCCGATTCCGAAACCGAGCCGGCCGGTCGGGTATCGAGTCGCGAATGGCAGCCGGGCGCGCTGGCCGCGGGCGGCCTTGACCGTCCGTCGGCTGCCGTAGGTGGCACCTGGGACCAGAAGTTCGGCACCCGCGTGCAGGCCGGCGTGCGCACGCTGAACTACGTGCTGACCGAAGACGAGGGCTATCGCCGCAACGTTGAAATGGTGAACAGCCGTACGCCGGATTTCCTGATGATGCCGGGCGACCTGGTTCAGGGCGGCGGCTATCAGCCGGGCTGGGATGAATTCTTCCGCCAGAACGCGGGTAGCGTAGCCAGCGGCCTGTCAAGCCACCCCATCCTGCCGGCGCTGGGCAACTGGGAAAACTTCGGTGCGCTCAACGGCGGCTACGGCAACGATGCCGACGGCCGCTTCGGCCCGAAGTTCGGCCGCGACAAGTACCACGTCTATTTCGACGCACCGGACAACGGTACGCCGGAACACCGCGACAACTACTACCGCGTCGATTACGGCCCGATCACCATCATCACGCTCGACAGCTCGAACGGCCTGCCGGATGATCGCCCGCAGAACTACGCCAACAAGCTCACCGGCACGCAGTACAACGGTCCGGGTACCGACACGCAGAACAACTACACGAAGGAACAGTACGAAGCGGCCGGCGGCACCGATCTGTCCGATTTCAACCCGGGCAGTGCGCAGTGGAACTGGGCCGAGCAGCAACTGGCCGACGCGCGCGCCGACGGTCAGGTGGTGTTCGTGCAGTTTCACCACGTGCCGTTCAGCAACGGCGAACATGGTGTCGGCATGGATCACGCGCTGACCACCGGCCAGGGCGGCACGCCGATGCGCCAATACCACCCGATGTTCGAGCAGTTCGGCGTCGCCGCCGTGCTGTCCGGTCACAGCGAAATGTTCGAACGCAGCTTTGTCGACAGCAACGGTGACGGCATCGGCGTGCAGTACTACGACGTCGGCGTGTCGGGCGACGGCCTGCGCAGCGGCAAGAAGAACGGCAGCCTGCTGAGCGACCCGGCACTCGACTACAACGAATTCAGCCAATGGACGGCCGATCAGTCCGCACCGGAACAGTGGGCCATGGTCGATGGCGTGCTGCAACTGGTCGATGGCGGCAAGCACTACGGGCACCTCGAGGTCGAAGTCGAATATCTGGGCACCGAAAGCCTTTACGCCAAGGTCACCTTCACGCCGGTGTATCTGTTTCCGGTGCTGGACAGCGAATACAACCTGATCGAAACGCAGCGGCGCGTGTACGACGACGTCGTGACCGTCTATCTGAATGGCGCCGGTCAGGTGGTTGCGGTGCCGGAGCCGGCCGAGTACGCGATGCTGCTGGCCGGTCTCGCGCTGGTCGGTTTCGCGGCGCGCCGTCGCGCCTGAATCGCGGTTGAATGACGAGTACCGGGGCCGTCGCCGCAAGGCGCCGGCCCCGCTGTCATCCCTGCGTCACCTCATTGTCACGCAGCCTGACCAAACTCCTTTTCCACCTACAACAGCAACGGGCGCCGCCCGCCAAGAGGTCATATGAAAAAATCCCTGATCCATCTGTCCCGCCTGACGCTGGCGAGCGCGCTGCTGCTCGGCGGCGTACAGGTTTCCTTCGCGCAGACACTCGTGAATGGCACGTCCTTCACGCTGCACGAACTGGTCGGCGTCGGCCGGCTGGCGGCCAATCTGCGCGACGAACACGGTGAAACCTTCGGCTCGATTTCCGGCCTGGTGGCCGATGCCTCGACCTGGACGCGCACCGGCAACAGCTACTCCGGCATCTTCTACGCCTCACCCGACCGCGGCTACAACGTCGCCGGCACGATCGACTATACGGCGCGCATCAACCGCATCGCCGTTGACTTCACGCCCGCCGCTGCAGGCAGCACCGGTTTGGGCCAGAACCAGATCGGCCTCGCGCTGACGCAATCGACCTTGCTGTACGAAACGCTGACCGGCGCCTCGCGCCCGCTGAGCGGCATCGACCCGGTACCGGGTGGCGTCCTCACGGGTGGCGCGCGTCCGGCCACTTCGCTGCTGCCGGAACTGCCCCAGGGCTACAACGGCAAGCTGTCGCTCGACGCCGAAGGCATCGTCATCCTGGCCGACGGCTCACGCCTGATCAGCGACGAATACGGCCCGTCGATCTATCGCTTTTCGGCCGCCGGCGAATTCATCGGTGCACTGCCGGTGGCGCCATCGGTGCGCCCGATTCGCAACGGCGTGACCGACTACAGTTCGAACAATCCCACGGAAGGTCAGACCGGCCCGTCTCCGGCGAACCCGACCGCCGGCCGCGCGAACAACCAGGGCTTCGAAGGCCTGTCGCTGTCGCCCGATGGCAAGACGCTGTTCGTCGCCCTGCAGAGCGCGGCACGTCAGGATCTCGCCAATGCCGCCACGCGCAACAACACACGCCTGTTCACCTACGACGTCAGCGATCTGGACCAGATCACGCTGACCGGCGAATACGCGGTGCAACTGCCCAAGTTCCAGCAGGGCACGAGCACGCTGGTGGCCGCACAGAGCGAAATCCTGGCCGTGTCCGACACCCAGCTGTTCATCCTGCCGCGCGACAGCAACGGTTTTCTGGTCGGCACACAGGAATCGAATCTGCGCCGTGTCGACGTGATCGACATCAGCGACGCGACCAACATCCTGAACGAAAGCTACGAGGGTCAGATCGCGCCGGGTGGCGTGCTGAACCCGGCGATCACGCCGGCGCTCTACACGCCCTTCCTGGACATCAACGACGACGCCGAACTGGCGCGCTTCGGTCTGGTGAATGGCGTGCAGCCCGGTCTGGACAACCTGTCCGAAAAGTGGGAAGGCCTGGTGCTGCTGCCGACGCTTGAGGAAGGCCGCCCGAACGACTACTTCCTGTTCGTCGCCAACGACAATGACTTCGCCACCACCGACGGCTTCCAGGTCGGCACCGCCTACAACGACGGCAAGGACATCGACACCATGTTCCTGGCCTACCGCGTGACCATCACCCCCGCCGTGCCGGAGCCCGAAAGCTGGGCGCTGATGCTGGCCGGCCTGTTTGCGGTCGGTGGCGTGGCTCGTCGCAGGCTGCGTTCGGGCAAGTAAGCTTTCTGTCCTCGTCTCGCCTGTCAGGGGCGGCGTCCGATACGGGTGCCGCCCTTTTTGTTGCGGGTCCGGCGTCCGCACCGCGGCACCACGCACCACGCACGGCGACGTTACCCTTTCTGGCCTGGATAGTCCGTTCGGATCATTGCCGGACGCCGGCCTCGTCTTATCCCTGTCAAACGCGCCGCACACACTCCCTCTGCTCGACCATGCAGCGCACCGATCCGTGCGTCCGGAAGATGCCCCGAACCACCATCTCGATCCATCCGAGGAGAACACATGTCTGCTCATCTGCACCCCGACAACAACGTCACGATCAACCCGTCCGAGAATGCAACCATTCGCGACGTCCTGGCCGAATTCACCGGCCGCCGCAACTTCATGAAGGGCTCCATCGGCACGGCAGTGCTCGCTTCGATGGGTGGCTTCAGCCTTGAAGCCCTCGCTGCCGGCTACGTGCCCAGCCCGTCGCCGACGAATGGCGGCATCGGCTTCAACGGCGTGCCGGCCAACATCGTTCCGATGACCGACGGCATCACCGTACCGAACGGCTACACCGCGAAGGTGTTCATCTCCTGGGGGGATGCCATCGGCAAGGCCGGCCCGGAGGCCAACACGCACTGGAACCCGTCGACCGCCATGACCAAGGCTCGTCAACTGACGACCTGGGGCTCGCACAATGACGGCATGCACCTGTTCCCGTTCCCGGCAGTCGGTGCCAGCGGCCTGAGCAACGACCGCGGCCTGCTCGTATCCAATTTCGAATACGTCGACCCGGGTCTGCTGAACAACACCCTGACCTACGGTACCGATGTCATCACGCAGGACATGGTCGACGCGCAGCTCGCGGCGCACGGTGTCGGCGTGGTCGAGGTGCGCAAGATCGGCGGCGAAATGAAGGTGCAGCGTCCGTCGGCCTTCGCCCGCCGCATCACCGGCGCGACCCCCTGTAAGGTGTCGGGCCCGGCTGCCGGCCACCCGATGCTGCGCACCGCAGCCGACCCGGCCGGCATGACCGTGCTCGGCACGCTGAACAATTGCGCGCACGGCTACACCCCGTGGGGCACCTATCTCGCCTGCGAAGAAAACTTCAATGGCTATTTCGGCACCACGGCCGCCAAGCTGGCCGCTCAGCCGCGCACGCCGCACGAAGCGCGCTATGGCGTCAGCCAGGGTGGCTTCGGCTACCGCTGGCACGAAGCCGATCCGCGCTTCGACTTCCGCGAAAACCCGAATGAACTGAACCGTCATGGCTGGGTGGTCGAGATCGACCCGTGGAACCCGAATTCGATGCCGGTCAAGCGCACCGCGCTGGGTCGCTTCAAGCACGAAGGCGCATGGAGCGTGGTCGGAGCCGACAACAGCGTGGCCCTCTACATGGGCGACGACGAAATCAACGACTACATCTACAAGTTCGTCTGCGCAAAGAAGCTGAACACGAAGAACCGCGCTGCCAACCGCGACCTGCTCGACAGCGGCACGCTGTATGTCGCCAAGTTCAACGCCGACGGCACCGGTGTCTGGCTGCCGCTGGTCTACGGTCAGAACGGTCTGACGTCCGCAAACGGCTTCAACAACCAGGGCGACGTGGTCATCATGTGTCGTCAGGCAGCTGACATTCTTGGCGCGACCAAGATGGACCGCCCGGAATGGGTCGCCGTGCATCCGACCACGCGTGAGGTGTATTTCACGCTGACCAACAACAGCGGCCGTACCGTCACCGATGCCGCCAACCCGCGCGCCAACAACGTGTATGGTCACATCATCCGCTTCAACGAAAACGGCGGCGATGTCGCAGCCACCGGCTTCCAGTGGGACATCTTCGCCGAGTGCGGCGACAAGCTGTCGAGCAACCCGGCACGCCAGGGCAACATCATCGGTGACGACCTCGGTTCGCCGGATGGCCTGTGGTTCGATTCCGACGGTCGCCTGTGGATCCAGACTGACCAGGCGGGCGACGCTACCGGCAACTACGCCAACATCGGCGGCAATGCGATGTACTGCGCCGATCCGACCACGCGTCAGGTCACCCGCTTCCTGACCAGCCCGATCCGCTGCGAGGTGACCGGTGTCGTCACCACGCCGGACAACAAGACCATGTTCGTCAACATCCAGCACCCGGGCGAAAGCTGGTCGGGCAGCTTCACGTCGCGCAGCACCTGGCCGGACAGCGGCATCAACGGCCCGACGACGCAAAGCGCCAACGGTGCGATCAAGCCGCGTTCCGCGGTGGTGGTCATCACCAAGGACGACGGCGGCGTGATCGGGACCTGATCGGTCACCGTTAGACACACGACCTTCACACGGACGTCACGGAAGCGAACCAGCATCGTTTCCGTGACCCCAAGACTTCGAGAGGACTCAACATGAAACTGAAATTCATCGCCACCGCGCTGGCCTCGTTCGCCATGCTGCCGGCACACGCTGCACTGACCAATGACGTGGCTGACCTGTACGCCCCGATCGTCGCCGATTTCGACATGTATGACGGCTTCCTGACCAGCGGTCCGGAAATGGTTGCGCCGGGCGTCACCTTCACCGGTGACGACGGTTCGCAGCTGGGTGCCTTCATTGCCGAACTCGGCAGCAACGGCCTCTGGGGTGCCGGCAGCACGTTCGCCGCCAGCGGCTTCATCGGCGAACTGCGCTTCACCTTCGCCGACCTGACCGCCGGCGCCGGTGCCTTCGTCAATCACTACGCCGACGGCGTACTGCCGTTCGGCCTGGTGATTTCGGCCTACGGTGACAACAACCAGATCATCGAATCGCACACGCTGAGCATCGACACCGACGACTTCGGCGTCAACGAAGGCCAGTTCGTCGGCATCACGCGCGCCTCGGCCGACATCCGCTCGATCTCGTTCAAGGGCAATGCCGTCGTACTCGACAATCTGGCCGTCGCCACCCCGGTGCCGGAACCCGAAACCTACGCGCTGCTGCTGGCCGGTCTGGGCCTGATCGGCATGGCTGCTCGCCGCCGCATGTAATAAGCGTCTGCCTGACCCTCGTTGTTCAAAACCCGGCCGTTGTGCCGGGTTTTTTTTCGCCCGGCATCACGCTCTTCACGACTTGGAGCGGCACAAAGCTCGCCAGACCCAATGCGCAGGCGGCCAGCCAGTGGACCGGCGACAGCGGCGTGAAGCCGAACTGCGCCGCCAGCCAGGGCACGCTGGTCACGGCGAGCAGCGCAAGCACCGTGGCGGCGATGATGCCGCGCGCCACCGGTGCGGTGCCGCGCAGGGCATCCAGCCAGGCGCCACCGTGGGTGCGGGCGCAGAAGATGAGCGCGATGCCGCTGCTCACCAGCGCGATGAATACCCAGGTGCGGACGACCGACGCGTCGAAGCCCTGCGCGCGCGCGAACGCGTGCACCGCCAGCACGACCGCTGACGTCACGGCGCCGAGCAGCAGGCTGATCCAGATGCGGGCGGACGGCAGCAGCGGATCACTGCCTGGGCGCGGCGGCTCGCGCATCACGCCGGCGTCGGCTTCGTCCGACTCGAACACCACCGAACACGAGGGGTCGATCACCAGTTCGAGGAAGGCGATGTGGGCCGGCGCCAGGACGAGCGGCCAGCCGAACAGCACCGGCGCGGTAGCCAGCACGATGATGGGCACGTGCACCGCCAGCGTGTAGGTCATCGCGTGGCGCAGGTTGCGGAAGATGCGCCGGCCGAGCCGGATGGCGTGCACCAGTGCGGCGAAGTCGTCGTCGACCAGCACCAGGTCGGCTGCCTCGCGCGCCACGTCGGTACCGCGCCGGCCCATCGCGATGCCGATGTGGGCCGCCTTGAGCGCCGGCGCGTCATTCACGCCGTCGCCGGTCATTGCAACGATGTCGCCGCGCGCCTTCAGGGCCTCGACCAGGGCCAGTTTCTGCTGTGGGCTGACGCGCGCGAACACGCCGCCCTGAGCAGCCGCGGCGGCGAAAGCGGCGTCGTCCATGGCCGCCAGTTCCGGGCCGGTCAGCACATGCGCGCCTTCTATGCCGGCCTGCGCGGCGATGGCCTGAGCGGTGCGCGGATGGTCGCCGGTGATCATGACGACACGCACGCCTGCCGCGCGGCAATCGGCCACCGCCGCGGGCACGCCGTCACGCAGAGGATCGGCCAGGCCGATCAGGCCGATGAAGCGGAATTCGAAATCATGCTGGATGGCGGGCGCCTCGCTGCCCGGATGCAGCGCATGCGCCACCGCCAGCACGCGCAGGCCGCGGTCGGCCAGCACGCCGGCCTGTCGAGCAACGTGCGCGCGCGCCTCGGGCGACAGATGGCAAAGGTCGGCGATCGCCTCGGGCGCGCCTTTCGACGCCACCTCGCTGCGAGCGCTGTCCGGCACCTGCCACAGATGCGACATCGCCAGCAGATCGGGAGACAGCTCGTACTCGCGCGCCAGCCGCCAGTCCGGGTGCAGATGCTCGGTATTCGACAGATGCGCATCGGCAAGGCTCAGAAAGGCCTTTTCCATCGGGTCGTGCGGATCGGCTTCGCTTGCCAGCACCGCGTATTCGAGCAGCCGGTGAAACGTTTCCGGCAGTTCGGCCAGCGGCTGGCCGGCATCGAGAAGCAGCGTGTCGTCACCGGCGACCAGTGCAGCGACCGCCATGCGGTTGCGCGTCAATGTGCCGGTCTTGTCGACGCACAGCACCGTGGTCTGGCCCAAGGTTTCGATCGCCGCAAGACGTCGCGTCAGCACGCCGTGCGCGGCGATGCGTCGGGCACCGAAGGCGAGGAACACGATGAGGATGACCGGAAATTCCTGCGGCAGCACGCCCATGGCGAGCGTGATGCCAGCCAGCAGACCATCGAGCCAGCCGCCGCGCAACAGGGCGTAGAGCAGCGCGAGCAGCACGCACAGCACGGCGCCGATCGCCGCCAGCCGGCGCGCGAGCTTCGCCAGTTCGATCTGCAGCGGCGACGTACCGCTGCTGATCGCGCCGAGCGATTTGCCGATGCGGCCCAGTTCGGTGGCATTGCCGATGGCGCTCACTTCGACCGCCGCCTGACCGCTGACCACCAGCGTGCCGGCGAACACCTGCAGCGCAGGGCCGCCCGCGACCGGCAGCCTCGCCACTGCCACCGACTCGCCGGTCAGCATCGATTCATCGAGCGCGAAGTCGTGCGCCGACAGCACGACACCATCGGCCGGCACGCGGTCGCCCTCGTTCAGCAGCATGCGGTCACCGACCACCACTTCGCGCCCGGCCACCCGCATCACCTTGCCGTCGCGCAGCACCAGCGCACGCGGGCTCGACAGGTCGCGCAGGGCCGCCAGTGCGGTTTCGGTGCGCCGCTGCTGCACCACGGTCACCGCGATGATGACCAGCACGAAGCCGAGCAGAACGAATGCTTCCTGCGGGTCGCCGATCAGCAGGTAGAGCGCACCGGCACCGAGCATCAGCAGGAACATCGGTTCGCGGGCCACTTCGAGCACGATGTCCGCGACGCCGCGCGAGCGGTCGGCCGCGAGTTCGTTCCAGCCGTCGCGCGCGCGGCGCACCGCCACTTCCGCCTCGGTCAGGCCGGTCGATGCGGGTGCTTCGCTCATGCCTGGCAGGTACCGGTGATCAGCTGTCGAGAATCCACTTGATGACGAACTTGGCAACGAATCCCATCATGCCCAGGCCAAGGCCGAGCAGGATGACGAAGGTGCCGAAACGCCCCGCTTTCGATTCGCGCGCCAGTTGCAGCAGGATGAACAGCATGTACAGCATGAAGGCCGTGACACCGAAGGTCAGGCCGAACTGCGCGAATTGTTCTTCGGTGATGCCGGACATGATCGACCTTCAGTACGCCGGGGGCACCGTGCTGCCCACCAGCTCGCGATAGGCATGCCAGCTGGCGTGCCCGAGCAGCGGGATGACCACCGGCATCGCCAGCAGGCCGGTCGCCATGCCGAACAGCGTGAAGAACGCGATCGCCGCGCCCCACAGCGCAAGCGGCGCCGGATTGGCCATCACCACGCGCCAGCTGGTCAGCACCGCGCCCAGTACGCCGATCTGCCGGTCGAGCAGCAGCGGGATCGCCACCACGCTGGAAGCGAACAGCGGTGCGGCGAGCAGGCCGCCCAGCAGCAGCCAGCCCTCGAACAGCCAGCCCTGTTCGGCCAGCACGACGACGCGCAGAAAGTCTTCCGGGGTCACCACCGGTGCGGCAGCGAACGACCAGATCAGCGCAGCCGACGTCAGCACCCATCCGGTGCCGGCCAGCGCCAGCAGCAAGCCGAAAGTCACCATGCGACCGTCACGCGGCTTCCACACCGTCAGCGCGGTGGCCAGATCCGCCGACTCGCCGCGCTCCAGCGCACGGCTGATGGCATACAGCCCGGTCGCGATGACCGGCGCCACCAGCAGGAAGCCGGTGAAGGCCCCGCCCAGCAGCCAGAAGCGATCCGGTATCCACCAGCACAGGAAAGCACCGAATACGGCCACCAGCACGCCATGCAGCAGACCGGGCAGCGGGCAGCGCTGGAAGTCGCGCCAGCCGGCGACCAGCCAGTTCACCGGGCTGAACAGCGGAACGGATCGGGTCAGGAAATGGCGTGATTCGAGAAGCGCCTGGCTGTCGGACATGGTGGTGGGCCGCTGCAGAAAGTCATTCGGAGGGGGTGCTGCAGACGGATTATGCGCTGCGCGCGGCCACGCGACTTGACGCAGCGCATGGCCATGCCGGCAGTCGACGCATCCCTGCGTGCGCTGGGCCGCCATCCTGCGTGACCGGCATGCCGATGTACGCGACCCTCATCGGCCACCGGTCCTCCAGCGCCGCAACAGCAGTGCATTGCCGACTACGCTTGCGCTGCTGAACGCCATCGCGGCGCCGGCGATGACCGGATTCAGCAGCCCGAACGCCGCCAGCGGAATGCCGACCACGTTGTAGGCGAAGGCCCAGAACAGGTTCTGACGTATCTTCGCCCACGTGCGGCGTGAGATATCGATGGCGTCGGCCACGCGCGCCGGGTCGCCGTGCATCAGCGTGATGCCGGCTGCCGCCATGGCCACATCGGTTCCGGTGGACATCGCGATGCCGACATCGGCCGCCGCCAGCGCCGGTGCGTCGTTGATGCCGTCGCCGACCATGGCCACCACCGCCCCGCCCTGCTTCAGCGCGGCCACGATGTCGGCCTTGAGTTCCGGCAACACCTCGGCCCGCACATCGTCGATGCCCAGTGCCGCGGCAACGTTTGCCGCGGCGCCCGCATTGTCGCCGCTGACCAGCACGGTGCGCACGCCGCCCGCTTGCAGGCGGGCGATCGCCGCTTTCGCCGACGGCTTCACCGAGTCCCCGAAAGCGAGCAGGCCGAGCAGCCGCGGCGCAGCACCCAGCTCGGCCAGCCAGGACACGGTGCAGCCCTGCGACTGCAGCTGCGCGGCGCGCGCGGCCAGCGGCGATACATCGACCGCAAGCTCGTCCATGAAGCGCGTGCTGCCCAGGCGCAGCGTGCGATTGGCAAGCAGGCCTCCAATGCCGCGACCGGCGACCGCAGCCAAATCCGTCGCCTGCGGGACCGCCAGCCCTTCGGCCTGCGCGGCCCGGGCTACCGCATGCGCCAGCGGATGTTCGCTGCCCGCCTGCAGCGCGGCTGCCCGTGACAGCAGTTCGTCACGGGTGATCGCGACGGGTTCGGCCGCCACCAGCTGCGGCCGCCCCTCGGTCAGCGTGCCGGTCTTGTCGAATGCCACCACCGATACACGATGCGCGATTTCGAGCGCTGCGGCGTCCTTGATCAGGATGCCGGCCCGCGCTGCCGCGCCGGTGCCGACCATGATGGCGGTCGGCGTGGCGAGGCCGAGCGCGCACGGGCAGGCGATCACCAGCACCGCCACGGCATTGAGCAGCGCGCGCTCGACGCCGGAGCCGGCGAACAACCAGCCGGCGAAGGTGAGTGCCGCAATCGCGATCACGACCGGCACGAACACCGCGCTGACGCGATCGACCAGGCGCTGGATCGGCGCCTTGCCGGCCTGCGCGCTTTCGACCAGTCGGACGATGCGTGCCAGTACCGTTTCGGCGCCGATCGCCGTGGTGCGCACGATGAGCAGCCCGGAGCCATTGATGGCGCCACCGGTCACGTGATCGCCCGCCTGACGCGCCACCGGCAGGCTTTCGCCGGTGATCAGCGACTCGTCGACCTCGCCCGCGCCTTCGATCACCACTCCATCGACCGGCAGCCGCTCGCCCGGGCGCACGACGACGATGTCGTCGACGCCGACCTGCGACAGCGGCAGCTCGACCTCCTGCCCGTCGCGACGC
Source organism: Methyloversatilis sp. RAC08 (assembly GCF_001713355.1). Classification (NCBI taxonomy): domain Bacteria; kingdom Pseudomonadati; phylum Pseudomonadota; class Betaproteobacteria; order Nitrosomonadales; family Sterolibacteriaceae; genus Methyloversatilis; species Methyloversatilis sp. RAC08. Next base: position 718,682 of record NZ_CP016448.1, read on the forward strand.
ACGCGCGCCGTGTCCGGACGCAGCGCATTGAGCGCGCGGATGGCTTCGGTGGTCTGCCGCTTGGCGCGCGTTTCCAGCCATTTGCCGAGCAGCACCAGCGTGATCACGACAGCCGACGCCTCGAAGTACAGATGCGGCATGGCGCCGTCATCGGCCGTCAGCCACAGGTACACGCTGAGGCCGTAGGCGGCCGAAGTACCGAGCGCGACCAGCAGGTCCATGTTCCCGGCGCCGGCGCGCAACGCCTTGCCGCCTGCGATGTAGAAGCGCGCACCCAGCCAGAACTGCACCGGCGTGGCGAGCAGCCACTGCAGCCAGCCGGGCAGCATCCAGTGCCCCCCCCACAGCATGCCGACCATCGGCAGGGCGAGCGGTGCCGACAGCACGATGGCCAGTGCGACCGGCCACCATTCGGGCAGGCCGCGTGCGGAACCATCCGAAGGGGCAGGCGTGTCGGCTGGCAAAGACGCGCGGTAGCCGGCCCGTGCCACGGCGACCAGCAGCGGTGCGACGTCCGGCGACAGACTGACCACTTCTGCCGACTCGGTCGCAAGATTGACGGCGGCCGACAGCACGCCCGGCACCCTGGCGAGCGCCTTTTCCACCCGCGCCACGCAGGACGCGCAGGTCATGTCGGCGATGTTCAGCCGCAGCGTGTGCTGCGCGACGGCGTAGCCGGCCTTTTCGACCGCGGCGCGCACAGCCGCTGCGTCGGGCACGCGCTCGCCGCTGACGGTCAGCCGCTCGGTCGCCGGATTGACGCTGGCCAGCGCCACGCCCGGCAGCCGGGCGACAGCCTTTTCGACGCGTGCCACGCACGAGGCGCAGGTCATGCCTTCGATCACGGCTGTCCACGACTGCAGGCGAGCCGTCGTGCCCGCATCCGGTTCTCTGGCGTTCATGCCGGACCTCGCTTCATCGCCTGCATCCTTCCGCATCACTGTGTATCGCAGATGAGTGCGACGACCGCTGTTTTCGAGCGGATCGCCATGACTTGACCTGCGCATCGCTTAAAGGTCCATCATCAGGGGTTTTCATTTTGTTCGCGAGGCTAGAAATGATCGAATTCACCGTACCGGACATGACCTGCGGTCATTGCGCCGGCCGCATCCGCAGCGCGGTTGCCGAAGTCGATGCGAAAGCGACCGTCGACATCGACATCGCCGGCAAGCGGGTACGCATCGAGTCGGCCAAGGACGAAGCGCTGTTCCGCGAAGCACTCGACGACGCCGACTACCCGCCGGACTGAACGACCACCCGCATCAATGGTGATCGTGCGCGCCGCCTGCCGGTTTGCGCACCTGCACTTCGATCTCTTGCTCCGGCTGCTGCTGCCGTGGCATCGATGACTCACCGTGGTTGTGGCCTTCGGCAGGTCTGGTCGAGGGCACTGCCGCGCCATCGACCTCATGCGCAACGCTGCCGGGGGGATGCACGTACCAGCCCGGATCGCCGTAATCGCCCGCCTTCTGGTCGCGGCGCACCTTGAACACCGAAAACATGCCGCCCATCTCCACCGATCCGAAAGGGCCGTCGCCGGTCATCATCGGCGCCGTGTTCTCCGGCAGCGGCATCTTCATGTCGGCCATGTCCGCCATGCCACGCTCGCCCATGGCCATGTAGCCGGGTACCAGCTTGGATATGCGGTCCGCCAGCCCCTCATGATCGACACCGATCAGGTTCGGGATGTCGTGGCCCATGGCATTCATCGTGTGATGACTTTTGTGGCAGTGGAACGCCCAGTCGCCCTCCTCGTCGGCGATGAATTCGATCTGCCGCATCTGCCCGACCGCCACATCGGTGGTCACCTCCGGCCAACGGGCCGACTTCGGCACCGGGCCGCCATCGGTGCCGGTGACTTCGAATTCGTGGCCATGGATGTGGATCGGGTGATTGGTCATCGTCAGGTTGCCGATGCGGATGCGCACGCGGTCGTTCTTCCGCGCCACCAGCGGCGCGATGCCCGGGAAGATGCGGCTGTTCCAAGACCACAGGTTGAAATCCAGCATGGTCATGGTTTTCGGCGTGTAGCTGCCGGGATCGACATCGTAGGCATTGAGCAGGAACACGTAGTCGCGATCGACCGTGGCGATGTGCGGATGCCGCCCTTTGGGATGCGTCACCCAGAAACCCATCATGCCCATCGCCATCTGCGTCATTTCGTCGGCGTGCGGGTGGTACATGAAGGTGCCGGGGCGGCGCGCGGTGAATTCATACACGAAGGTCTTGCCGGGCGGAATCGCCGGCTGGGTCAGGCCGCTGACGCCATCCATGCCATTTGGCAGGCGCTGGCCATGCCAATGCACGCTGGTGCGCTCGGGCAGGCGGTTGGTGACGTAGATGCGCACCCTGTCGCCCTCCACCACTTCTATCGTCGGGCCCGGCGACTGACCGTTGTAGCCCCACAGATGGGCTTTGAAACCGGGTGCCATTTCGCGCACCACCGGCTCGGCCACCAGGTGGAATTCCTTGACGCCGGCGTTCATGCGCCAGGGCAGCGTCCAGCCATTGAGCGTGACGACCGGGTTGTAAGGGCGCCCCGTGGAAGGCATCAACGGGCCGCGCGTATCGGCCGAAGTTTCGATCACCGGTTCCGGCACGGCCGCCAGCGCCACACGGCTGACCGAGGCGGCCGCCACCGCGGCGCCCGCGATACCTGCGTTGATGAAGAAATCTCTGCGGGAAGTCATGTCATGTCCTTCGAATTCGATGCAGCGGAAAGCGGCTCGGTGAAACGGACCCTGTGTGAGCTGTCCTGTGGGAGCTGTCCTTTGGAAGCGGCGGCCTCGCCGCGATCGGCGCGTTGATCAACGATCATCGCAGCATCCATCGCGGCGAGGCCGCCGCTCCCACAGGCCGCCGCTGCCCCGGGGCTCAATGTCCGGCCCCAGCAGTGGTGGCGGCGATGGGTGATGCGGGCGCCGCAAGGTCGGGCTTGCCGATCAGCGCCATGTCGAGATCAGCCTGGGCGATCCAGAAGTCGCGCAGGGCGTCGATGTAGCCATTGACGCTGGCCACCTGCGAACGGGCATCGGCCAGCAGTTCGAATACGCCGATCAGCATGCCGTTGTAGCGCAGCAGGTTTTCGTCGGATATGCGCTTCCTGAGCGGCACCACTTCGTCGCGATAGTGGCGCGCGATGTCGAAGGCGGAGCGATAGCCGCCATAGGCTTCGCGCACCTCGGAGCGCGCGTTGATGGCCGCGTCGGCGACCCGCTCGACCGATTGCATGTAGATATGCTCGGCGCGTGCCACGCGGGACGTGCCCCAGTCGAACAGCGGCAACTCGAAGCTGATTTCATAGCCCTTCTTGTAGGACTCGCCGCGCCGGCCTTCGAGCACCCGCGCCGGTCCGATCTCGAGCACGTCGATGAAGCGCGTGGTTTTCGTCAGTCCGAGGTTGCGCGCAGTTGCTTCGGCGTCGAGTTTCGCAATCTGCAGGTCAATGCGCGATGCCATCGCCTCACGTTCGATGTCCGGCGCATCAAGCGCTGCGGCGGGCAGATCGGGCAGCCGTTCAGGCAGCTTGAACGCGGTCTGCTCACCCCACAGCCCGAGCAGCCGGGTCAGACGTTCGCGCGCTGCCTGATGCACCTGCTGCGCGCGGGCGAGATTCAGCGCCGCATCGGCATAGAAACCCTGCTCGCGCGCCCGCGCCAGTGCGCTGAAATTGCCGGCGGCCTGCATGCGGCGTGCCAGTTCGGCACCGGCTTCGGCCGCGTCCATGACCTGTTGCATGTAGCGCAGCGTTTCGCCGGCGGCGACCGCCTGTGTCCAGGCGCGCCGCACATCGGCCGCCAGCCGCAGCACCTGCAGCGACACCGCACGCTGGGTCTGTGCGAACTGCCGCCTGTTGACCTCGATCGCCTGCGGCAGCGTGAGCAGTGAAAACAGGTTGAAGGTGATGGCCTGTTCGATCTTGTAGTCGCGCACGCCGTTTTCCTTCCTGCTGGCGTGGAACATCGAGAAGTGCGGGTTCGGCAGGTTGCCGGCACGCACCAGATCGGCTTCGCTGATGCCCAGATCGTGGAAGCCCGCCTGCAGGCCACGATTGTTCAGCAACGCAAGCTGCACCGCGTCGTCGGCCGTCAGCGGCTGGCTGAGCAAGCCGGCCACACGTTCGGCAACTTCGGCGCGCTCCGCATCGCTGCGCGTCCACTTCACATCCTTGCCGAGCCGCTCGCGCGCAGTCTGCTCGACCGCGCCGAAGCCGCCGTCGGGACTGAAGCCGGCGCATCCGGCCAGCAGCGTCAGCACAGCCGCAAGAGGCATAAGACGCCAGCGCGATGGATCAATGATGCGCATGACCGTCCTCCTTCTTCGTCGGGCGGGCAGGCGGCGGTTGCGTGGCGCCGTCGGCCGCCGACATGCAGTGATCGTGCGCTGGCGCACCTTCGGCAGGCGCTGGATGACCCGCATGCGGGTCATCGACCGGCGGGCCCATCGGCTGATCGGCATTTGCCGCATGTGCATGTGCGCCGACCTGTCGGCCGACCCGGTCGTTGGCGTCACGCCATGAACCAACGGGCTCTGCCGCATGACTGCGATAGCCGTCCATCATCGAGCGATAGCCGACGGGCGGCACAGGGGCGGCCGGATCGGCCGCATCGGACGGCCACGCGGCCGTCGGGGCAAGCGCTGCGCAGACGAGCAGCGCCGCAGGAAAGGAATGAAGCATATTGGCCTCGCGCAGGACGTGAATCGATGCCCGCACGGGATGCGGGCTTCAGCGTTTCGTCAGGCGGAGGCGGATCTGGGTGGGTGTTCCGCGCTTTCGGCGATGAAGGACGGCGGGCCGCCGAGATCAGCCAGCGGTCGCTCGTGGAACGCGATGTCGGCAAACAGGGGAAGCGCAGCCGGAGTCAGCGCACCGGCGATGCAGCAGGCGGCGCAACTGGAACAGGGCTGGGGAGACAACGATGCGCCCTCATCAGGCGCAGCCGATTCTGCACAGTGCGCCGGCAGTTCGTGTGCATCGGTCGCAACGTCGTGCGCGGTCGCCACCGCATGCTGCTGCACCGGCACACAGCACATCATCGCCGCAGCGACGCCGCCTTGCAGCGGCAGCGCGATCACGAGCAGAGCGGTCAGCAGGAATCTGTTGAAACGGGACATCACCTGCACACGATAGCAGCCGCAGCGAAGCTTGTGGCACCTGAGCCGGCGTTGATTGATCGAACGCACCCTGCCAACCGCGCAGCGGGCGCTAAGCAACCGTGTCGGCAGCGCAGTTTTCAGCGATGCGGGACAAGGCAGGGCTGCGAAAATCTCAACGTGTCAGACGCACGACCGGATCGGCGTACTTGCCTTCGATGCTGACCGGCGCGCGTACCGTGGTGGCACTTCCGCGGAGGCTGACGTCCAGACGACCGTTGATGAGGCCGTCGGCCAGCCGGATATCCCCCTGGGCACCGACCAGTCCGGACGACATCGTCGCACCGGTCAGGCTGAGGCCGGAGGCATCCGCCACGACGTCGCCTTCGAGATCATCGAATCGCGTGCTGCCGCCGCGCACGCCATCCGCACGCGGAATGCGCACGGCCTGCACCAGATCGACGCGCTCGATCTGCCCGCGCTGTACACCCAGTTTGCCCGACGCACGCAGCGTGCGCCGCAGGCCTTCCAGCGTCTCGCCCTCGCCGCGGACGGCGATCGCCGCAGACAGGTCGCCGGTCAGCAGCAGCGTGGGCGCAAACACCTTGAGCAAATCCGCAACCGCCAGACGCGACGTCGTCATTTCGCCCTCGACGCTGGCCGGGCTGGCGAGCCCGATGGACAGGCTGCCCACCGCATACCCGCCATAAAGCTTGACGTCCACCTTGTCGAATTGCAGGCGCTGGCTGTTCAGCGTTCCCGTCGCTTCAAGAACGTCGAGCAGCAGCGACGGCTGACCGGGCGTACGCCAGCCCAGCGCCGTGAGTGCGACATTCCACACACCGGATTCGATGCTGCCCTGCAGCTTCAGTCCGCCATCCGTGCTGGCCAGCGACAGCCGGGTGAGCGCGCCGTCCTCGTTGATGTCCAGCGTGCCATTCAGGTTGCCGATCGATCCGTCGAGCAGCAGCAGGCTGGAATCGATGACGCTGATGCGCTCGACCTTGAGCCAGCGCGATGCCCAGTTGATGTCCTGCCGCTTCGACAACTCGGGCAGAAAGGCGATGTTCAACCCTGCGCGCTCGATGCGCACTTCGCGCATGACCGTACGTTCCGACAGCAGCGTCAAGACGCGGGGGATGAGTTTGACGGTGGCGACGTCCAGCTGTCCGCCGTCACCGACGCGCAGGCCCTCGAGTGCAATGGACGGCTCGGGAAAGATGCTGGGCGATACCGATGCGATGCGCACTGGCTGACCGAGCAACTCGCTCGCCAGTTGTTCCATGTGCGGCAGATGCCTGCTGTATGGATAGAAGAAGAACAGACCGACCAGCAGCACGACCAGCAGCAGGCTTCCGACCGCAAGCCGCCTGGCGAGCGAGCTCGGCGGGCCCTTGCGGTCGGCCCCGCTGACGCGTCCCGCAAACAGGTCGAACAGCCGCCTCAGCGGCCCGGATGTGCGGTCTTCGACGCCGGCGTCCGTTGAGCTGGTCATCATCGCGCGTCTTATCGCACCGCGGACGTCATCGCTGTCAGCCGGCGGCGGCGGCGCGACCGCGACAGCCGCTGCCGGAGCGGTCAGTTCCGGGATGGCCATCGCGAATTCGTCCAGCACCGGCGATTCCTTCGCGGACGATCGGTCGTGTGCCCGCCGGATGTCATCGGCAACAGGTGTGATCGGCTGACTGACCAGATCTTCGATATCGACCATGATGGAAGACAGTTCCGAGCGGTCGGCGTCTTCTTCGACGCTGGCGCTATCCACCCGGCGCACCAGTCCCCGGTGTTCAAGCTCGCCGACGAGGCCTTCAACGATCAGCGGATCACCGAACTGCTGCGCCAGATTGCCGACAGGCGTGCGCCCGTCGATCATGATGAGCACCGAACGCAGGTTGCGTTGAACGATGGTGCGTTTCGAAACCGCATCCTCGCCCGCTTCAGTCTTGATGAATACCGCGTTTTCGTTCATTGATCTGCGCTGGCAGGCTGGCCTCGTGCCTTGGGGCGAGCGGTAAGTCGGAACTTCGGCGAAGGTTGTTGTGACCTTCAGGTGACGCGATCATAAATCGATAGCGCACTGAAGTGGCGGCCAGTCAGCGCAAAGAAAGTCACGTATCAATCGCTTGACGTGCGCAGGATCACCACCTATAATCGCGCCCTCTTTGTTCCCCGATAGCTCAGTCGGTAGAGCGCCGGACTGTTAATCCGTAGGTCCCTGGTTCGAGCCCAGGTCGGGGAGCCAGAACAAACAGCTGAAAACAGAGGCCTTCGCAAGAAGGCCTTTGTCGTTTACGGCTTCAGGCCCGCTTTGGTAGCGATATTGGTAGCGCAGCGGCTAGCGATCGTCTCCCGCAGAAATCGCACCAACCAAGTTCCCAAAACGACCCGTGCGACAGGAATTCATCCGCCTGCCTCACGGAAGGTATGACTGCTGTGGCTAGACCCCTCATCAACCACCCACGATGAGGAATCTGCCAGTGTCTGCACCACCCACCTTCGCTGCACCCTGCCTTCGAAAATTCCAAGGCATCCACCCTGCCTCGCGCTCCCAAAAGGCACCGGGAGGGCACCGTGGCTAAGACAGCAAAACCTTTCAGGTACCGCGGTAAGTGGCGCGCGCAGCTCACGCTGGAAAACGGCGTGCGGCTCACGCGCGATTTCCCGCTCGGCCAGCACGACGACGCCGTGCACTGGCTCGCCGAGCTACGTGCCAACGCCGACTCGGCGCACGAACCTCAACTGGGCGGCCCCACGCAGGCCACTCTGGCGCAAGCACTGAATTTATATGCCCACTGTTGATTTCCACGTAAAACTGACCCGGCGGTTTCATCTAAATCTGACCCACCGGTTTATGCCTGCGTCGATCTCCCTGCCTAAAAATGCAGCGGGATAGTCAATCAAGGGTGGGTCAGATTTCGATGCAATTTACCCCCACAAATGGGTCAATTCTGGATGGTCGTCAACACTCCCTCGAATCGCTCGAGGCTTCAACCGTCCAGGCGTCACCCGGCATGACGACGAGTTCTGAAAGCGGCAACCTTCATCCGGTTTCCGCACACGGCCATGCTGCACCAGCGTCGTCGGTGCGACTTCGTGATGTCCTGGAACAGCAGCGTGCAGTTGTGACCCTCGCACTGACGCACGAGGGTGGGATCGACATCCACTAGCAGCCGGGCGAGCGCTTCCGCCACCGGGAGCAGCAAGCCGGACGCATCGAGCGCTCCAGCTTGCCTTTCGATCCGGAAGTCCTTGGCGCTCGCATCCCACCGCAACTCCGCGGGCCGCTGGCCGCGCGCCAGCACCTGGTTCACGACGGCCGGGTCAGCCCACCGGCCGACTCGGCGAGCCTCCACCAGGGCCCGCGCGCTTGCACGCAGCTCGCGCGCAAGCGCCAGCAGACCCCGGGGTACCCGCTCCGGCTCTACGGGCAAGGCCCCGACGATCCTGAGCCAATCCACCACGCTCTGGTCGCTTGAGAGCACCTCACGGTGCAGTGGCCCCAGCCCGTACTCCGTGTTGATGAAGTCCAGCGCCAGGTTATCGCCAACCAGACGCGGTGCCGTCTCTTCGATGTTGTGTTCGCTCATGGCAGGTCTCAGCTTGGACTCAGGATGATTGTAACTTGCAAATAAACATTTGACAGGTTACAACATAGGTTGTAACCTTTATTTGCCTTTTTCAAGGTTACAACGTAAGTACAAAGGGTCGTGCCTTTTGACCCCGCCCTTCTTCCCCACTCTGAGGATCATTGCCATGCAGCTCAACCATCTCATCGCCGCAGCGGGCGCCGCAGGCGCCATCGCGACCGGCGCCGTCCAGGCCGCTGACTATCGCGCCGCCGCCACACCGCCGGTCACGTTCCACTACGCCCAGGTCGACAACGTCAAGGTGTTCTACCGCCAGGCTGGCAATCCGGCCGCGCCCACTGTGCTGCTGCTGCACGGCTTCCCCACCTCGTCGTTCATGTACCGCGACCTGATCCCGATGCTGGCGAAGCGCTACAACGTGATCGCGCCGGACATGCCTGGCTTCGGTCTCACCCAGGCACCCGAGCAAGGCAAGTACACGTACACCTTCGACCAGCTCGCGAAGACGATGGAAGGTTTCACCAACGTGCTCGGCCTCGAGCGCTATGCGCTCCAGGTGTTCGACTACGGCGCGCCGGTCGGCTGGCGTCTTGCCGCCGCCCGTCCTGAACGCGTGACCGCGCTGATTTCACAGAACGGCAACGCCTATGAGGTGGGCCTGGCCGAAGGATGGATCCCGATCCAGAGGTACTGGAAGGATCCCTCCCCCGCCAACCGTGAAGCGGTGCGCCAGTTCGTGACACCGGAAGCGATCAAGTGGCAGTACACGCACGGCGTCAAGGACCTGAGCCGTGTCGCGCCCGACAGCTACCTGCTGGATGCAGCGCTGACAGCGCGCCCGGGAAATGTAGACATCCAGCTGGATCTGTTCCTCGATTACGCCGACAACGTGGCCCAGTACCCGCAGTTCCAGGCCTACTTCCGCAAGCACCGCCCGCCGGTCCTCGCGGTTTGGGGCAAGAACGATCCGTTCTTCCTGAACGAAGGCGCCGAGGCCTTCAAGCGCGATGTACCTGACGCGGAGGTCCGCTTCTTCGACACCGGGCACTTTGCGCTGGAGACCCACGTGCACGAGATCGGCCCGGTAATCCTGGACTTCCTGGACCGGAAGGTCGCACGGACCCGGTGACGGCACCCATCGCAGGTCGATGCACCGAGCCCGATGTGGTTTCGTTGGCGATCCTGAAAGCGACTGACGTCGATCGCACGGCGCATTTTGAGTCCGGAAAAGCCTCGCGGCGAAGCGGCACGACTCACGGAGAATCGCGGGCCGTCCTTGCCCTCCGTGCCCGTTGCGAACGACAACGGAATCTGGCCGCACACCGCTTTTGGCGGTGGGCGGCCCGCGTGGGCCTTCTATCTTCAGTTGCGCGGTTCGGGGGTGGTCTGGCCTTCCGGGCGGCGTTCGCGTTCATCCGCACGCTCGGACGCCTTCTGCTTGGTGTCCCGGTCGCGCACCACGTCGTTGGCATGCTCGCTCGGGTATTCCTTCGATTGACGAGCCTGATCCTGTTCCGGCTTGTACTTCTTCTGACTTTCGGATTGCTGCGCCTCCGGCACCACCTCCTTCTGGTGCTTGCTCGGATACGACGGCTGGGCGCTGACCGACACGGAAAATGCGGCGATCGCAAGTGCAACGGCTGTTCGGGTTAAAGTCATTCTGGACCTCCATGGGGTGGCAGGCATCGAACGGATGCCCATGACTTCAGCCTAGTTCTTGCGGAGAGGTTCGATGTAGTCGGGCTCCCACACCCTGTAGGACCCGCGACGGGGAATGCGCGGGCGAATCGGCCGGGGTGCCCGCATAGACAGGTCCGGCGCGCGTCATGGCCGATCCTGTCCATGCCGTCCGGGCGACACGCTGTAAGAACGCGGCGACCGTCCGCGCCGCACGGCCTCTCAGCGGGAGACGGCGAGCCTCGTGGTGCGCACCGCTCGTGCGCCATCGTCCGGATGGACCTTGCGCAGCCGCGTGTGGACCTGCAGGTAACCCAGCCACAGGTCCTGCCGCACATACACGATCTGGCCCGGCTTGGCGTCGAACTCGAGTTTCGACGTGAACTGAAGCTGTGAGCCCAGTGTGTGCCGGCCCGGTTCGATTTCCCTGAACAGATGCGTTTGCGACACGGTCGAGCCGATCGGCTCGCCGTCGAGCAGCACGTCGATCGGCAGTGCGGGACTGCTGTAGCCGGTGCGGAAAACATAGACACCTGCTTTGCCGGGGCTGACTTCGGCCACGCCGGGCAGCGTGTCGGCGCGGGTGTCGTGCGGGGGCACGGCGGCGCATCCGGCGAGCGCAGCCGTCGCAAAGATGAGGGCGAGCATCCGGTGTTTCATTCGGAATCTCCTGGTCTGTCGCGCATGGCGAACGCGTCGATGGGGCGGCGTCCTGCGGTCTGCCCGCCATGCTGCAGACCTCGGCCATGCCGTTCGGCCGACGCTGTCCGCGCGAACCGGTCAAGGCAAGCCACTGCTGCTTTGTGGGGTGAAGGGCGCGTCAGGTTTCCTGAGTGCGCAAATAATCCTGAAAACTGCCGCGGACCACGCTAAATGTTGACGCCGGCAGGCGCCCTTGCGACCGTTCTCGCACGCCCGGCCTTCACACTCAGGCGGAGGCCGCTCCGACGCTGCGTGCGCCTCAGTCGGGCAGCTCGGGATCCGGCGGTGACCCCTCGATCGCCAACTCGTCGGGCAGCAGGCCGGCGCGCAGTTGCCGCGCCGGTTTGACGCCCAGCTGGCGCAGGTTCTCGACCTGTCGCACCAGGTTTCCGCGCCCCGATGACAGCTTGCCGTGTGCGTCCTGATAGGCCTTCTGCGTCTGGTCGATGCGCTTGCCGATCTCTTCGAGGCTTTCGACGAAGCCGACGAACTTGTCGTACAGCCGCGCCCCCTGGTCGGCGATCTGCTGGGCGTTGCGGCCCTGGCTTTCCTGTCGCCAGACGTTGGCCACCATGCGCAGTACCGCCAGCAGCGTGCTCGGACTGACCAGCAGCACGTTGCGCGCAAACGCGTCCTCGAACAGCGTGTTGTCGCTGGTGGCGGCCAGCATGAACGCCGGTTCGACCGGCACGAACATCAGCACGAAATCGGGCGCTTTCAGCCCGTCGAGCGTCGGATAGTTCTTGTCCGACAACCCCTTGATATGGGCGCGGATCGACTGCACATGCTCGCGCTGCGCCGCGGCGCGCGCGGCATCGTTGTCGGCACTGCAGTAGCGCTCGTAGCCGAGCAGCGACATCTTGGCGTCGATGATCATGTGGCGGCCTTCCGGCAGCTGGATGACCACGTCCGGCCGGCGCCGGTTGCCGTCATCGGCGGAATAGCTCTCTTCTGCAACATACTCGTGACCGCGCCGCAGACCGGACGATTCGAGCACCTTTTCCAGCACCATTTCGCCCCAGATGCCCTGCGACTTGTTGCTGCCCTTGAGCGCCTGGGTGAGATTGACCGCGTCTTCGCTGATCCGGGTATTGAGCAGCGCAAGCCGCTCGATCTCGTTCTTCAGCGTCAGCCGCTCCTTCGATTCCCGGTCGTAGGTCAGCGCGACCTGGTCCTGGAAGGCCTTGATCTTCTCGTTCAGCGGATTGAGCAGCAGACCGAGGTTGTCGTGGTTCTGCTGGGTAAAGCGCTGGCTCTTTTCTTCCAGGATGCGGTTCGCCACCTCCTGGAACTGCAACCCCATCTGTTCGCGCGCAGCGTCCAGCAGCGCGAGCTTTTCGGTCGTCTGGCTGCGTTCGGCGTCGAGCTGGGTGCGCAGTTCGGCCACTGCCTCGGCCAACGACTGGCGTTGCTTCGCGCCTTCGGCCAGCGCACGGTCGAGCGCGAGCCGCGACTCGGCGAGCGCCTGTTCGAGCGCCGGCAGACGCTGCGCCTGCGTTTCAGCGCGCACGCGCATCGCTTTCTCCTGCTGCAGGTGAAGGTCGAGCGTGGCGCGGTCGGCACCGCTCACCTTCAGTTCGGCGCGCAGGCGATCGATGTCGAGCGATGCGGCGCGCAGCCGTTCCTGCGCGGTCAGCAGTTCGGCTGCGCGTTCTGTCTGCGCACGTTCGACCACCAGTGCCGTGCGGCTGCGCAGCCAGATGGCGCTCAGCGCACCGCCCAGCAGCGCGGCCACCAGAAGCGCGATCAGGACGGCAGGGTCGGTCAGGCTGACAGGCATGCGGTGCGCAATCCGGTTTGCAAAGCCGGACTATAGCCGGCCCTGCGCGCCCGCCGCGCGATCGGCGAAGCCCGGCTCAGTGCTTGTGATCCATTGCACCGCTGGCGCCGAGCGCGCGCGCGGTCGCCTTGATGACGATGGTTTCGCGCTTCTTGTCGGCGCCCTCGATGACCAGTGTCACCGGTACGTCCTGACCTTCGGTGATCGGTGCCTTCAGATCCATCAGCATGACGTGATAGCCGCCCGGCTTGAGTTCCACCGCCTTGCCGGCCGGCAGGTCGATGCCCGGGATGGCGCGCATGCGCATGATGTCCTTGTCCATCGTCATTTCATGGATTTCGGTGACGCCGGCCACCGGCGAACTGGCTTCGACCAGTCGGGCGGCTTTCGGCGCGGTGATCTGCATGAAGGCGCCAGTCGCCTTCTGCTGCGGCACGGTGGCGCGGACCCAGGGGTCCTTGACGGTGATGTCAGCGATGGCGGGTGCGGCAATCAAGGCGAGCAGTGCAGCAGTCAGCAAGCGACGCATGGTGGTTTCCTGTGGTTGAAAAACGGGGTGTGGGTGTGCAGTGAACGGCGCGACGACCTCCGTGGAGTACGCCTAACGGTAGGAAATTCCCGTGACTTCGATCTCGCGCAACCCGGCCGGGCTCTGCACGCGGACTGTGTCCCCTTCACGCGCCTTCAACAGGGCGCGGGCGAGCGGCGATATCCAGGAAATGCGACCTTCCGAGGCGTTGGCTTCATCGACACCGACGATCTGCACCGTCTGTTCGCTGCCATCTTCGTCCTCGTAGCGCACGGTGGCGCCGAAGAACACCTGGTCGGCGTTCTGCTGGTCCTGCGGATCGACCACCGTGGCGGATTCGAGGCGCTTGATCAGGAAACGGATGCGGCGATCGATCTCGCGCAACCGCTTCTTGCCATATATATAGTCGCCATTTTCCGAGCGATCGCCATTCGAGGCGGCCCAGGCGACGGTTTCAACGATGCGCGGGCGCTCGTCGCGCACCAGTTGGTCAAGCTCGGCCCGCAGACGGCCGTAGCCGGCGAGCGTCATGTAGTTCTTGCTGCCGGGCGGCAGCGCGGTGACGACTTCGGGGTCTTCTTCCTCGGTGTCGGTTTCCTTCGTGAAGGCCTTGTTCATCCGGATGTCAGTGATTGCGTGCTCGTTGGACGAGCACGCATCTTACCGAATCAGTGATAGATCGCCGGTTGGGTCAGCAATGCCTCCCACGGCACCATGAAGGCGTCGAACGCTTCCGCTCCGACTTCATGATCGACTTCGTGGTCGACCAGGGCCTTCAGTTCCTCGCGGAAGCGCTTCGCTGCATCGTCACGGATCAGGGCGCCACGCCCGACGCGCTTGTCGATGACTTCGACCGCTTCCAGCCCTGCATACTCGACCACGTAAACCAGCGGATTGTTGAACATGATGTGCATGATGTATCTCCTTGGCTTGTGCGGCTCACCAGCTTGCAGCCTGACGGTTGTCCGGCTGTTCGATACGGCACTGCAAGACACCTGTATTGCAGGTGGGGCAATCCTGCCGCCTTTCAAGTGATTTAACGGCCGCAGGGCCCGGCGCTGAAGGGAGCTTGCGCCGGTTGCGACACGCTCCTAACATCCACAATCCCTTAACGGCGCAGGCCGCGCGCCGGTTGTCATGATTCGGCCCCGCCCATGGAAGAAGACGAACTGCGCGCATCGCTTGAGCTGCTGCGCATCGAGCACCGCGACCTCGATCAGGCAATCGCCGATCTTCACGCCGCCCAGGCCAGCGACGAGTTGCTGCTGCGCCGCCTGAAGAAACGCAAACTCTTGTTGCGCGACCGCATCGACCAGATCGAACGCATGCTGGAACCGGACGATCGGGCCTGAGGCCGGAACAGTGAATCAGTCGGCGAGAGTGATCCAGACCGGCTGGTGGTCCGACGCAGCGGTGGATTGATCGACTTCGACCGCTTGCACCCGCGGCAGCAGTGGCGCTGTGGCCAACGCAAAATCACAGCAGAAGCGACGTCCCGGCCACTCGCAGCCATGCAGCCCGACCGTGTCGGCATGCGCCACCGTGCCGTGACAGTGCGGCCACAAGTCTTGCCAGCGCGCCTCGGGCGACGCACCTGGGGCAACCAGACGCATGTATTCGTCGCTGCCCGGCTCGCAATTGAAATCGCCGCACAAAAGGGCGGCTGCCGGCCGCGGCACGGCTGCGAAGGCAGCGCCCGATGCCTTCGCCGTCGGCGGCGCCTTCGCATGGGACTGCGCCTCGGCGTCGAGGGCGCGCAGCGCCTCGATCTGCGCCAGGCGCTGCAACCGTGAGTAGTACTCGAGGTGAGTGTTGAGCACGCGCAAGCCGCCAGACGGGCCGTCGAGCACGACTTCGACGCACGCGCGCTGCATGCTCGGGACGGCACCGTCTGCCGGCCACGGCAGCAGATGTCGCCAGGCGGCAAGCACCGGCAGGCGACTCAGCGTGAGGTTGCCGAACTGCCTGCGCGTGCCATCCGGGCGCAGACTGTCGGCACCGGGGGCGAAGATCGGCGAGTGACCGGGAAACTGCGCGGCGAACTGCGCCACCTGGTCATCGCCCGTCAGACCGGGCAGATCGTCGTAGCCGCGCGCGACCTCCTGCAGGCAGATCACGTCGGCATCGCCGAAATCGTTCAGCGCGCGAGCGATCCGTGCGGTGCTGACGCGACCGTCGCAACCGCGCGCCCACTGGATGTTCCAGCTCACCAGCTTCATCGTTGGTCCTTCCTCTTCCGCTTGCGACGGAATCATTGTGCGGAACGCCGGGCGACCGCATCGGTCGATCCGGTTCAGTCCGCCGATTCTGCTACAGGAGAACCCCATGATCCGAACCCTGCTGACCGCCTGCGCCTTCGCGCTGAGTCCGATCGTCGCCCAAGCGCAGCAAGCCCCGCAACATCTCAGCGTGCCACCCGGCTTCGGCATCGAACTGTGGGCCAAGGTCGACAATCCGCGCGCGATGACGCTGGGTGAAGCGGGTCGGCTCTATGTCGGTTCGCGCAAGGGCCACGTCAGCGCGGTACCGTACGACAGCCGCACCATGTCTGCCGGCACGCCGGTGAAGGTCGCCAGCGGCCTGAACATGCCGGTCGGCGTGGCCTGGCGCAAGGGCGACCTGTACGTATCGGCTGTCGACCGCATCGTCAAGCTGCCGGGGATCGACACGCGGCTCGACGCGCCGCCGGCACCGGTACTGGTGAGCGACCGTTTTCCGTCAGACCGGTCCCACGGCTGGAAATTCATCGCCTTCGGACCGGACGACAAGCTTTATGTGCCGGTTGGCGCGCCCTGCAACATCTGCGACCGGGATAAGGACGGCTACGCGAACATCATGCGCATGAATCCGGATGGCAGCGCACTCGAAGTATTCGCGCGCGGCGTGCGCAACACGGTGGGCTTCGACTGGCACCCGAAAAGCGGCGAACTGTGGTTCACCGACAACGGCCGCGATTGGATGGGTGACGACACGCCACCATGCGAACTGAACCGCGTCGCGAAGGCGGGGCAGCACTTCGGCTATCCATACTGCCACGGCGGCAGCGTTGCCGATCCGGAGTTCGGACAGGGGAAATCCTGCGCCGACTACACGGCGCCCGCGCTGAACCTGGGTGCCCACGTGGCACCGCTCGGCATGCGTTTCTATGGCGGTCAGCAGTTTCCGGACGAGTACCGCAACGCGTTGTTCATCGCCGAGCACGGCTCGTGGAACCGCAGCAAGCCGGATGGCTACCGGGTGATGATGGCGCGCCTCGATGGCAACAAGGTGGTGAGCTACACACCCTTCATCGAAGGTTTCCTCGGCCTCAACGACGCTGTGTTCGGCCGCCCGGCCGATGTGCTGGAGCTGCCCGACGGCAGCCTGCTGGTGTCCGACGACCATGCGAACGCGATCTACCGCGTGCGCTGGAACGGCACCCGCACCGCGGCCGGCGACGCGGCACTGCGCTGATGCGGCGGCATGGCCGATTGACTTGATGCGCGCGCGGGCGTTCACTGTCTGGTGCGATCGAGGAGGACGGACATGGACAGCGACAGCTCACTGGAAGACGGGCGAATAGAAAGTTTCGGCGTGATGGCGGCGCCGGTCGACATCAAGAACGACCTGCCGCTGACTGCCCCCGCCGCGCACAGTGTCAATGACGGGCGCGCCGCAGTGCGCAGCGTGCTCGAACGCGGCGATCCGCGGCTGCTGGTGGTGGTCGGTCCGTGTTCGATGCACGATCCGGTCGCCTGCATGGACTACGCTCGGCGGCTGCAAGGGCTGGTCTCGGAACTGTCCGGCAGCCTGCTGATCGTGATGCGCGTCTATTTCGAGAAGCCGCGCACGACGACCGGCTGGAAGGGCTACATCAACGACCCTTTCATGGACGACAGTTTCCGCATCGAGGAAGGCATGCGCCGGGCACGCCGCTTCCTGCTCGACATCGCCGAACTGGGCCTGCCGGCCGCCACCGAAGCGCTCGATCCGATTTCGCCGCAGTACCTGGGCGACCTGGTGTCGTGGACGGCGATCGGCGCACGCACCTCGGAATCGCAGACGCACCGCGAAATGGCCAGCGGCCTGTCCACACCGGTCGGCTTCAAGAACGCGACCGACGGCGATGTGGACGCCGCGATCAACGCCATCATTTCGGCGTCGCGACCGCACAGCTTCCTCGGCATCAGCCGCTACGGCCGCTCCAGCATCATCCGCACACGCGGCAACCCGCATGGCCACCTCGTTCTGCGCGGCGGTGCCGGGCGCCCGAATTACGATTCGGTCAGCGTCACGCTGGCCGAACAGTCGCTGCTGCGGGCCGAGCTGCCACCGAACATCGTCGTCGATTGTTCGCACGCGAACTCGTTCAAGAAGCCAGAAATGCAGCCGCTCGTGCTGGCCGACGTGGCCGCACAGATCCGCGATGGCAATCGCTCAATCGTCGGTGTCATGATCGAAAGTCATCTCGAAGCCGGCAACCAGCCGATTCCGGCCGATCTTTCGCAGCTGCGCTATGGCTGCTCCGTCACCGACGCCTGCGTCGACTGGGCGACCACCGAACGCATGCTGCGCGCACTGGCTGAGACGACTGCCGACGCGCTGCAGCGACGCTGCACCACCGCCTGACGGGAATAGTCCGTCACCTTGCTGCAGATGCAGCCGATAATCCGCGGCAGCGCCATCCGGCGCTCCGATCCGAACTTCAAAAAGGGAACAACTGATGAACGCTTTTCGCACCTTCGTCGCCGGCACCAGCCTGATGCTGATCGCCACCTTCAGCGTCGCCGCCGGCAAGTTGTCGGTGGAACGCGAAGCCACGGTCGATGGTTCGCCCGACACCGTCTGGAAACTGGTCGGCGATTTCAACGGGCTCGACGTGTGGCACCCGGCGGTGGCGTCCAGCACCATGAAGGGAGCGGGCATCAAGGCCGGTGCAACGCGCACGCTGACACTCGGCAATGGCGCCAAGATCGAGGAAAAGCTGACCGCCTACAGCGGCGTCAAGCACACCTACACCTACACCATCCTGAGCAGCCCGCTACCGGTGAAGAACTACGTGGCGACGCTGGCGCTGAGCCCGGCCGGCGAAGGCAAGACGCTGGTGAAGTGGTCATCGACGTTCGACGCCAGCGGCGCCAGTGATGAAGAAGCCAAAAAGGTGATCATCGGCATCTACGAAGGCGGTCTCGAACGCGCAAGCAGCACGCTGAAGAAGTAAGTCCTGCGGCACGCGGCGAACCGATGGGCGCGCCGCGTGCTCAGGCGGTTCGCGCCACCGGGTAGGGATACAGCATGTTGAGCGCCGTGCTCTGCCCGTTCGGCTGCACGATGCGCGTGTGCTCGCGACGGAATTCCCGCGCATGGCGCAGCCCGCACGAGTGGGCAATCATGTCGATTTCCTGATTCATGTTGAGGCAGTAGTTGGCCACCCGGGCCGCCTTGTCCGCGACATCGAGCCCGCGGTGCAGCTTGGGGTTGTGCGTCGTGATGCCGGTCGGACAGCTGTTCGAATGGCAGCGCAGCGCCTGGATGCAGCCGAGCGAAAACATGAAGCCGCGCGCGGTATTGACGAAATCCGCACCGGCCGACAGCGCCCAGGCGGCGCGCGCCGACGTGACCAGCTTGCCGGCGGCGATCACCTTTACCCGTTCGCGCAGCCCCGCTTCGATCAGTGAATCGACCGCACGCGGCAAGGCCTCGTCGATCGACAGCGCCACATGATCGGCCAGCGCCTGCGGTGCCGCCCCCGAACCGCCCTCGCCGCCGTCGATCGCGATGAAATCCGGCGCCGCCGCGATGCCGCGGCGCAGGATGGCCTCGCACAGATCGTTCATGAAATGCCAGCCGCCGAGCGCCGTCTTGATGCCGACCGGCTTGCCGGTGACATCGCGGATCAGCGCGATGCGGTCGAGCAGCTGTTCGACGTTCGACACTTCCGGATGACGGTTCGGGCTGATCGAATCAACGCCCTGCGGAATGCCGCGGATGCGCGCGATCTCCGCGGTCACCTTGGCTGCCGGCAACACGCCGCCCTTGCCCGGTTTCGCGCCCTGCGACAGCTTGATCTCGAACGCACGCACCGATTCGATCGCCGCCAGCTCGCGCAGCCGCGCCTCCGACAGCAGGCCCTGCGAATCGCGTACGCCGTACTTGGCGGTACCGATCTGCAGAATGACGTCGCAGTTGCCTTCCAGGTGATACGGCGACAGTCCGCCCTCGCCGGTGCTCATCCAGCAGCCTGCCTGGGCTGCGCCGCGCGACAGCGCCTGCACGGCTGGTGCCGAAATCGCACCGAAACTCATGCCGCTGACGTTCACGATGGAGCGCGCGGTAAAGGGCTTGTCGCAGAAACCGTTACCCAGAATCAACGGCGGCGTGGTTTCCCTGTCCTCGTCGAGCACCGGAAACGGCGCATTGACGAAGATCAGCGCGCCGGGCTCGTGCAGCGAATAGGTCGAGCCGAAGCCGATGATGCCGCCCTCGTTCTTCGCCAGCCGGTACACCCAGCCACGGGTGGCGCGATTGAACGGCATTTCTTCCCGGTCGCCGAGAAAGAAGTACTGCCGGAAGTATTCGCCCAGCTGTTCGAAGAAATAGCGCAGGTGACCGACAACCGGATAGTTGCGCAGGATGGTGTGCTGGGTCTGCGTGCTGTCCTGGATGTAGCGGTACAGCAGCAGCAGCACCAGCCCGATCACCAGCGCCACGCCCAGGCTGACCTGGAACACCGACATCAAGGTTTCCATTGCACTCTCCGGTAAGACGATGCCATCAACCCGGCTGCAACAGCGCGCGCCGCAGCAGCGAACGAATCGACGTCGCTTCGAAAGGCTTGTCGCAGATGCCGGACACGCCCGCCTGTTCGACGGCCGCCAGCCGGCTCATGTCCGATTCGCTGGTGACCATCAGGATGGGTACGGACGCCTGCCAGCTCTGCTGGCGCACGTACTCGACCAGCGCGCGGCCGTCCATTTCCGGCATGTTGTAGTCGGTGACGATCAGGTCGAACATCGTCTGTTCGAGGTGGGCGACTGCTTCGAGGCCGTTCTCCGCCTCGACGAAGTCGCGCAGGCCGATGTTCTCGAGCACCCGGCGCATGTAGCGGCGTGCGTTCCCGCTGTCGTCGACCAGCAGTACGCGCAGCGACTCGAAATCGATGTCGGCGTCGTCCGTTCCGCCCTCGGCCAGGAAATCAGCCGTGGCCTCGAGCACGCGCCGCAACTGGGCGTCCGAGAAAGGCTTGGGCAGGATGCCGCAGACGCCGGACTGGCGGACCGGATCGAGCGCCTGCGGCCGCGTTTCGCTCGATACCAGAACGAATGCGACATGCTGCAGCGCTTCGGTCGAGCGCATTGTCTGCACCAGATCGGTACCGTCACCATCGGGCAGGTAGAGTGCGCTGATCACCACGTCGGGCAGTTTCTGCTGCATGGCGGCGAGCGCCGACTGCAGCCCGTCGGCTTCGCGTATCTGCGCGATGCCCAGGCCGCTGGCACGTTCACGGATGATTTTCATCTGCGTGGGAGAAGGTTCCACCAGCAGTACATCAAGGTGCAGGATATCCGGAGACATGGTGAGCCCGGCCGCGGCCGTAACGAATGCGATCACCTGTTAGCGGCTCCGTCGCAGCGCAACATGAGGACGCCCCGCCCATGCGTGCGCCGCGCCTTGTCTGCACGCACGCATGCGGCATGAAAAAGGCCCGCCGGATGTCCGGCGGGCCTTCGGTCAGTCACAGCGCCAGGCGCAGGATCAGGCCGTGACTTCCTTTGCCGTTTCCGCGTATTCCTCGATCTGGTCGAAGTTCATGTAGCGGTATACCTTGTCGCCGTCCTTGTTGATGGCGCCCATGTCGGCGTGGTACTCGGCGACGGTCGGGATGCGCCCCAGCTTGGAGCAGATCGCGGCCAGTTCGGCGGAACCCAGATACACATTGGTGTTCTTGCCGAGACGGTTCGGGAAGTTGCGGGTCGAGGTCGACATGACGGTCGCACCTTCGCGCACCTGCGCCTGATTGCCCATGCACAGCGAGCAGCCCGGCATTTCGGTGCGTGCACCGGCGGCGCCGAACACGCCGTAATGACCTTCCTTGGTCAGTTCGGCCGCGTCCATCTTGGTCGGCGGGGCGATCCACAGCTTGACCGGGATGTCGCGCTTGCCTTCGAGCAGCTTGGACGCCGCGCGGAAGTGGCCGATATTGGTCATGCACGAACCGATGAACACTTCGTCGATGACCTGACCCTGCACTTCGGACAGGAATTTCGCGTCGTCCGGGTCGTTCGGGCAGCACACGATGGGTTCCTTGATGTCGGCCAGATCGATCTCGATCACCGCGGCGTACTCGGCATCGGCGTCGCTTTCCAGCAGCTTCGGATCGGCCAGCCAGGCCTCCATCGCCTTGATGCGGCGGGCCAGCGTGCGCGCGTCCTGGTAGCCGTTGGCGATCATGTTCTTCATCAGCACGATGTTCGAATTCATGTACTCGATCATCGGCTCCTTGTTCAGCTTGACCGCGCAGCCGGCGGCGGAACGTTCGGCGGACGCGTCCGACAGCTCGAATGCCTGTTCCACCTTCAGGTCGGGCAGGCCTTCGATTTCCAGGATGCGGCCGGAGAAGATGTTCTTCTTGCCCTTTTTCTCGACCGTCAGCAGGCCGGCCTTGATCGCGTACAGCGGAATGGCATGCACCAGGTCGCGCAGCGTGATGCCGGGCTGCATCGTGCCCTTGAAGCGCACCAGTACCGATTCCGGCATGTCCAGCGGCATCACGCCGGTGGCGGCGGCGAAGGCGACCAGACCGGAACCGGCCGGGAAGCTGATGCCGATCGGGAAGCGGGTGTGCGAATCGCCGCCGGTGCCGACCGTGTCCGGCAGCAGCAGGCGGTTCAGCCACGAGTGGATGACGCCGTCGCCCGGGCGCAGTGCCACGCCGCCGCGCGTGCTGATGAAGGCCGGCAGTTCGCGGTGCATCTTCACGTCGACCGGCTTCGGATAGGCGGCGGTGTGGCAGAAGGACTGCATCACCAGGTCGGCCGAGAAGCCGAGGCAGGCCAGATCCTTCAGTTCGTCACGCGTCATCGGGCCGGTGGTGTCCTGGCTGCCGACCGTGGTCATCTTCGGTTCGCAGTAGGTGCCCGGGCGCATGCCCTTGCCTTCAGGCAGGCCACAGGCGCGACCGACCATCTTCTGCGCCAGCGAGTAGCCCTTGCCGGTATCGGCCGGCACCTGCGGCAGGCGGAACAGCGTCGACGGCGGCAGGCCCAGCGCCTCGCGCGCCTTGGCCGTCAGGCCGCGCCCGATGATCAGCGGAATGCGGCCACCGGCACGCACTTCGTCGAACAGCACGTCGGACTTGACGGTGAATTCAGCGATCACCTTGCCGTCCTTCAGCGCCTTGCCTTCGTACGGGCGCAGTTCGATCACGTCGCCCATGTCCATCTGGCTCACATCCAGCTCGATCGGCAGCGCGCCGGCATCTTCCATCGTGTTGTAGAAGATCGGGGCGATCTTGCTGCCCAGGCACACACCGCCGAAACGCTTGTTCGGCACGAAGGGGATGTCTTCGCCGGTGAACCACAGCACGGAATTGGTGGCCGACTTGCGGCTCGATCCGGTACCGACCACGTCGCCCACGTAGGCGACCAGATTGCCCTTGGCGCGCAGCGATTCGATGAACTTGACCGGGCCGCGCTTGCCGTCCTCTTCGGGCGTGATGCCCGGGCGGGTGTTCTTCAGCATGGCCAGCGCGTGCAGCGGAATGTCCGGGCGGCTCCAGGCGTCCGGTGCCGGCGACAGGTCGTCGGTATTGGTTTCGCCGGTCACCTTCAGGATGGTCAGCGTGATCGACTTCGGCACTTCCGGGCGGCCGGTGAACCACTCGGCGTCGGCCCAGCTCTTCATCACGGCGATCGCATTGGCGTTGCCGGCGTCGGCCTTGTCCTTCACGTCGTGGAACTGGTCGAACATCAGCAGCGTCTTCTTCAGGCCTTCGGCGGCCACGGCGCCCACTTCGGCGTCGTCCAGCAATTCGATCATCGGGCTGATGTTGTAGCCGCCGAGCATCGTACCCAGCAGTTCGGTCGCCTTGGCGCGCGAAATGAGCGCGCACTTTTCGGTGCCGTGCGCCACGGCGGCCAGATAGCTCGCCTTCACCTTGGCGGCGTCGTCGACGCCGGCCGGCACGCGGTGGGTGATCAGTTCGACCAGCGTGGCTTCCTCGCCTGCGGGCGGCGCCTTCAGCAGTTCGATCAGTTCGGCAGTCTGCTTCGCAGTCAGCGGCAGCGGCGGGATGCCGAGCGCGGCGCGTTCAGCAACATGGGCACGATAAGCTTCAAGCACGGTGGTTCCTCCGGTGGACGGGTATTTCGCATCATAGAACGACACACCGGCTCGATGGTGCGTCGCACGAAGACACGGACAGAAAATCCGCGGCCTGTACCGATGCGAACCGGCCGCCACAGAGCGATACCGTGCGCTGCCGTCATTCGCAAACCCGCATGGCGCACTGCAATAGCGGCGCACGACCGGGTGGTTCAAGTCTTATATATGATATCTTTTATTCGATTGACCGCCAAGGACGTCCATCGAGTCTAGGTGACAGGCTTGGCTATACTCGCGCTGCCTTTTCCGCCCGGCGCACCATGATTCAACCTGTCCAGACCGACGCCGACCTGCGTCACCTCAATACCCTGCACTTGCCGGCACACGCCGCACGGCTGCAGCCGGTCGACGACGCGTCCGACCTGCCGACGCTGACGCAAGCCGCCCGCGACGCCGGCGGCCCGGTGCTGGTGCTCGGCGGCGGCAGCAATATCGTGTTCGGCCGGAATGTCGACGGCACGGTGCTGCACATGCGCACGCTCGGCATCGACCTGCTGGCGCAGTCCGGCAACGACGTGCTCGTATCGGTCGCGGCGGGCGAAAACTGGCACGACTGGGTCGCGCGCGCGCTGGCGCACGGCTGGCACGGACTGGAAAATCTCGCACTGATACCGGGCACCGTCGGTGCCGCACCCGTCCAGAACATCGGCGCCTACGGTGTCGAACTGATCGATCGCCTCGACCACGTAGACGCCTGGGACATGACCGACCGCCGCTGGCTTCGCCTGAGTGCCGACGAGTGCCGCGCCGGTTATCGCGACAGCGTGTTCAAGCACGAACTGGCGCAGCGCGCCATCATCACCCGCGTGGCCTTTCGCCTGACGACCGAAGCGCGTGTGCGCTGCGACTACGCCGACCTGCAACGCGAACTTTCCTCGCGCGGCGTCACGCAGGTGACGCCGCAGCACGTGTTCGACGCGGTGTGCGCAGTGCGCCGCGCCAAGCTGCCCGACCCTGCGGTGCTCGGCAACGCCGGGAGCTTCTTCCGCAACCCGGTGCTGCCTGCCGCCGATGCGGCCCGCCTGCTCGCCGCCCACCCGGATGCAGCGCACTACCCGGCAGCGCACGGCGCCGTGAAAGTCGCCGCGGCCTGGCTGATCGACCAGTGCGGCTGGAAGGGCGCGCGGCGCGGCGACGCCGGCGTGCATGACAGGCAGGCACTGGTGCTGGTCAACCATGGCGAGGCCTCCGCCGCCGACCTGCTCGGCCTTGCCGCCGACATCCAGGCCAGTGTGCAGGCGCGCTTCGGCGTGACGCTAGAACCCGAGCCACTGATCCTGCGCTGAGCGGGCGGTCCGGAGGGTCGCTCGGCCGCGGTTGCATGTTGGGCATCGCTGCGCTCACCCCAACCTACGGGTCGCCCGGTTTTTGGGGTAGGCAGGGGGAGCGCAGCGATGCCCGATCTACCCCACAACCGCCACACCACGCCCCGCCACCACCGCACCCCATGTCGCTCGCCCGACCCGTAGGTTGGGGTGAGCGCAGCGATGCCCAACAGTTCATCGTCGCGACATGGTGGCCTGGGCGATCGGTCCGCCTGCATTACACGCCAGCGGCCCGCTCACGAAGCGGCGCCCGCATTCAGCACGCAGCGGTACAGCGCATGTCCGCTCGCCAGGTATTTGCGCTCGAACGGCGTCATCGGCGCATCGGTCGTGAAGGGCTCGACCCCCGCTTCGAGGCCTGCGATCAGCCGTGCGGCCAGTGCGAACTCTTCGACATAGATGCGCCAGTTGCTGCGGCACTCGATGACGCCGCCCAACTCCAGCACGACCGGAAACACCGGATGCGCCGGCCAGCGTCGCGCCAGCTGCCCGATCTTCGGCCACGGGTTCGGATAGAGCATGTACTGGCGCGCCGGGCGGCAGGCGTGGCGCTGCAGCAGCAGCCAGATGTCGGTCATGTCGGCACGCAGAAGCAGCGCATTGCCGGGCAGCGCGGGGGCGCGCGACAAACGGTCGGCAGACTGGTCAATGCCGAGCACGAAGTGGTCTGCAAAACGCTCCGCCAGGTGCCGCGTGCTTTCGCCGACCCCGCAGCCACTGTCGACGATCAGCGCACGCGCCGGATCGCAGGTGCGCGTAAAACCTGCGAACGCCGCAGCACTGTAGGCCGCGACCGGCTTGCGGAATTCGCCGCGCGCGCGGCGCGCGATCAGCGCTGCAAGATGATCGTGCGGGCCGGTCTGGACACTGTCGGGAAGGCGCGACCTGCCGATGCAAGGCGCCGTGTGGGAACCGTCCACTCCGCGGCCTCGACTACGACAGGTAGCGCCGCTCGAACTGGCTGATCCAGACCGACCAGCCGAGGATCATCGGATGGATCATTTCCATGCCTTCCTCGAATGCCGCCGCGTACAGCTTCACCATGGGGCCGAGCTCGACGCCGTAATCGACCGACAGCGTCGCCGGCAGACGGTCGAGCACCTTGCCGGCGACGACCAGCAGGGTCCCGGCCAGCAGCCATGCGCCCGAGCGGGAGCGCCAGCCGCCACGCAGGAGCAGGAAGCGGCCGATGATGAACCCCGCATAGAGCACCAGTCCGATCAGCACGAGCGCGATGGCGCCGCAGATAAGCTTTTCCTCTATCGGTCGCGCGGCATCGCGGTAAAAACTGTTCTTCAGGAAGCTTTCGCCGGTGAAGGCCTTGTGCCAGTCGGCCTCGCGCGCGGCGAACGCGAGGCACAGCAGCGCGAAGGCCCAGGCACGCGGACCGAGCGGGCGGATGCGCACGATCACGATCAGCGCGGTGACGATCCACGCGGGTTCGGACAGCCGCTCGAAAGGTCCTGCCTCCGAAAACACCCAGACAAAGGATTCTTCGCTCAACAACAGCGGGAACAGCGCCAGCAGCGCGGTGAACAACGCAATGGCGACAACGATGCGACGATCAGCGGGAACCATGTTCATTCCTGTTCAAGCACGCGACGATAGACGGTCAGATTGCCGTCCACCATCGCGTCGACCGAAAAGTCGGCCAGTATGCGCGCCCGGCCGGCTGCGCCGAGGCGGTGGCGCAGCGGCGGGTCATCCAGCAGGCGACGCAGTGCGGCGGTGAGTGCCGCCACATCGCCCGGTTCGATCAGCAGGCCACTGACACCGTCGGCTACCGCTTCGGGCAGACCGCCGGCACGGCAGGTCACGATGGGCACCGCGGCGGCCGATGCCTGCAGCAGCGACACACCCAGCCCCTCCATGTCGGCCGGATGGGCGAGTATGTCCAGTCCACCAAGCCAGCGCGGCAGATCGTTGCGGAAGCCGGCGAAGCGGATGACATCGGCCAGTCCGCGCGCCCGCACCTCGGCTTCGAGCGCGTCATGCAGCGGCCCCTGGCCGAAAAACAGCACCCGCACATCCGGGTGGGCCGCGCGCAGCGCATCGGCTGCATCGATCATGTAGCGATGGCCCTTGCGCGGAATCATCTGTGCCACGACGCCGA
The DNA here is from genome assembly GCF_001713355.1 of Methyloversatilis sp. RAC08. Classification (NCBI taxonomy): domain Bacteria; kingdom Pseudomonadati; phylum Pseudomonadota; class Betaproteobacteria; order Nitrosomonadales; family Sterolibacteriaceae; genus Methyloversatilis; species Methyloversatilis sp. RAC08. The sequence goes on from NZ_CP016448.1 coordinate 745,851, forward strand.
TCACCCGTGCGTCGGGCGGCAGGTCGAATTCGCACCGGAAGGCGGCCGCGTCGACCGGCTCAAGATAAGGCGTGGCATCGACCGCGCTGCGCACGCAGCTGGCCCGGTGAGCCGCCAGCCCTTCCGACAGCAGCACCTGACGGATACCTTCGGAAATCGTGATGACATGGTCGAACAGCCGGTACTTCAGCGCGACCAGCCAGCGCGCTTCCGGGTTGTCCACCCGGCGCGACAGCACGCAGCGCGTGCCGGTCAGCCGCGCTGCGACGCCGCCCCAAAGATCGGCACCGCGCCGGCTGTGCAGATGCACGATGTCGGGGCGCGTCTCGCGGATCAGCGCGGCCAGCCGCAATGCCATGCCGGCGTCGGCATCGCCGCCCATCTTCATTTCGACCACCTGCGCGTGACCGGCGCACGCGGCGGCGATACCCGCGCCGGGCGGGCAGGCGAGCACATTCGTCACGCCGCGCCGCGCCAGCCCCTCGACGATGTAGGCGACCTGGCGGGCGCCACCGTAGTAGTGCTTGCCGGCCTCGACATGCAGCACCTTCATGCGGATCGCACCCGGGCAACGTCTTCCAGCACCCGCTCCGGTGTGATGTCGCGCAGGCAGGTCCAGGCGCCACCGCAGGTCGGATTGCGCCGGCACGGCGAACAGCTCATGCCGAGCCAGATTACGAGGGCATTGGCGCGGCCGGTGTTCGTATACGGGCAGGTGGAACCGAAAATGGCCACGGTCGGCACCGAAAACGCGATGCCCATGTGCGTGAGGCCGGTATCGACGCCGACCAGCAAACCGGCACTGCGCACCAGCGCCGCCGCTTCAGGCAGCTTCGTCCGCCCGACCAGATTGATCAGGCCGGGCGCACCGGCGGCGATGCTGGCCGCCGCGTGCGCATCGGCTGGCCCACCCAGCAGCACCGGCGTGAGCCCGGTCTGCGCCACCAGCTTCGCAGCCAGCGTTTGCCAGGCGTCTTCGAACCAGTGCTTCTGCGGCCGCGTCGTGAAGGCGGCGAACACGGCGTAACGACCCGGCACCAGACCGTATTCGGTCAGCAATGCCTGCGCGCGCGCATCGGCCTCGGGTGCCACATGCAGCGCCGGCATGAAGTCGCCGGTGTCAAGTTCGAGTTGCTGCGCCAGGTGCAGGTATTCGGACGAAATGCGGGCGACGTCGCCGCCGCGCGGCACCACGCGGGTCATCAGCCATTGGCTGCCCTCGCGCGACCCGAGACCGATGCGGGTCGGCGCGCCCGACAGCCAGGCCAGCACGCCGCTCTTGAGCAGCCCCTGCAGGTCGAGCACGGTATCGAAATGATGGCCGCGCAGTTCGGCACGCAGGGCGCGCACGCGGCGCCACAACTCGATGCGCCTGCCGCTGCGCCACAGTTGCACCCACTCCGCCTTCGGCCACAGGATGCGCGCATCGATGGCCGGATCATGGGAGATCAGCGCATCGATGCCGGGTTCCACCAGCCAGGCGATCCAGGCATCCGGGTGGCTGCGCCGCAGAGCGGCGGCCAGTGGCGATGCGAACACCACGTCGCCGATGGCCGAAGTACGCACGATGAGGATGCGTTTCAAGCTTCGGGCTCCCTGATGCCGCACCACAGGGCGGCAAGGAATACGGCATACATCAGGCTGATGTTGGAGCGCATCAGATAGGACTCGAACAGACTGATCGTCATGATGAGTACCGGTGGAGCCGTTCTGATGAACTGCCGGCCGTCCGGCGGGTTGTGACGCAGCAGTGGCAGCAGCAGCAGCACGAGGAGGATCGAACCGCCGAGCACACCGGTCGCCGTCAGCACATACAGGTAGTGGTTATGTGGGTTCCACGCTGTCTTCCACTCCGGGGTATGAAGCGCATTCGTCTTGTCGTACTCCGTCGGATAGTCGCCGAGACCCACGCCAAGAACGGGGTTCTGAAGAAAAATCCGCGTCGCGTTGATGGCGAAGACGATCCGCAACCCGACCGATGAATTCGGGCGATCTTCGTAATGCATGACTTGATCGACCGCGTCGTCGAAACGGCCCTGGAAATAGCTGTTTCCGAAATAGCCCGCAGTCAGCACGCCGCTCACGATGGAGGCGGCAAGCATGGCTGCGACAAGTGGTCGCTTCGCAAAGCGCTGGACGATCAGGAGCGCGACCAGCACGAGGAATCCGACCAGACCCGCACGCCCGCCCGAAAACACGAGGTTGATCGAGGTCGTGGCAAGCAACAGGGCATAGAGCAGGCGCTGGCGCCGCGAGCGTGCTTCAAACAGCAGCCGGTAGCCCGCCAGATAGCCCGCCAACGCAAGCACCGGCGCGTACATGATGCGATCGACGAAGGGCGCAGTGTCGTCCGGATTCTTGTCTACTCGTATTCCTTCCGGCAGTTCAAGCCAGAAATTGATCTGTACCCAGTTGTAATAGGCGAGGACCTGGCATAAGGCGATCGAAATCAGGAAGGCACTGACATAGCGGTCGAAATGCTCTCGCCTTGCCACACTGAAGTACAGGGCGAACAAAAGGAAGAAGTTCTGCCGCGACAACATGCCGCCCCCCCATTCGAGGTCCTCCGACCACAGCAGAGACAATGCGAACACCGCGTAGTAGGCGGCGCAGACCCACACCAGGGGTTCCGCCGCCAGCGCACGCAACTTGGCAGCGTATCGACCTTCCAGCAACCAGAGGATCAGTATCAGCGCGCTGAGCCAGTACGCCGGCGCGACGGTCAGCGGAATTGAGAAGAACACCCCGGCCAGCAGCCATGAGTTGATCACCGGAATGCGATCGCGAAAACCGGTGACGTTCATGCGAAGCGCACTCCGCACTGTTCGAAGGCGTTCCTCATATCCGACCTTTCCTGCTCGCTCTTGAAAAGCACGTCATTCCAGCCAAAGGCAACGACCGGCACGGTCTGCGGATAGATCTGCCGCGCGAACAGCAGTGCGCTGGAACGTACACCCACGACTGCGTCGTAAGGCGTTCGTGCCATATGCACCTCGAGCGCGCAGTCCGGCTCGATGAGCCGGTAGTCCGGGTGGCGCAGTTCGTGTTCCGGATCCTTGGGATGCGCCTTGTAATCGATATCCGTGATGCCCTGACGGTCCAGCCACGAACGAATGGCTGCCGTCATCGCAGGCAGCCGGTCCTTCTGCAGCAATGCGAAGCCGACCAGTGGCTGACCGATGACCAGTGCACGCCGCGACGCCGCCAATGCCGTACCGTCAGCGCCTGCTGGCTCGACCAGCGGCGGCAGCGCCCGGATCTTCTCCGCCGGATACTGGTGCGGCAATCCGCGCACTACATATATGCAGTCGCAGAAGTCGGCATCCGAACCGATGCGATCGCCGGCGAAGCAGGCATAGCGCAATTCCGGCGCGAACAGGCTGCGCAGCAAGCGCAGCCGCTGCATCAGCCGCTTCGCGAGCGACAGCGGGTAACGCCGGATGCTGATCAGGCCGTCGGGCAGGATGCGAGCATGCATTTCGCGTGCACCGGCCCGCCGCGGCAGCGCATGCAGGAAGTAATTGATCGCTTCGGTGTCGAAAACTGCGCTGTGCAGCAGCAAGGTGTCGCATCGCCCGACCAGCCCGGCCACCAGATCGATGTTTGCGCGCAGCCGGCGGTGCCGCCCGAACCAGCCGGGCAAGGGCTCCCAGCGCGGCCAGGGCATGTAGGTGCAGGCATCCCATTCGGACGGATCCACGACTGCCTTCATGCCCGGCTTGTACCAGACCAGCACCTGCTTCGCATCGCGCTCGATGTCGCTGGCAATGCGCCGGGCAGCCAGGTACTGCAGGGGGGATGCGACAAAATAGACGGCAACCGTTCGGTGATCTGACATGCCGGCGTTGGGCGATGTTTCGGGAAGTCGCGATGCTACCTTTTTGTGCCTGCCTGAGGGCGCCCAGCCCGAAGCCGAGGGCGCGCGAACGCGATTGCCGGCATCATTGGCGGAACACCTGTGTGCGGATGCCGATCGACATGCAGGCCCCATGCACTGACACGACGCACGATGTCGCCTTCCACGGAATCCAGAAACGATGAAGCGGTTCTATAGCCTGACTGCACTGCTGCTGTGTGCAGCCTTCCTGACCGGATGTGTCACCCCGCGCCCGCCAATGAGCGAGGCCGAACTCGAACAGGTGCTCACACGAGCGTATCCGGGCCGCAGCGCGCAGGAGGTCATGGCGGCCGCCACCCGTCTGTGGCGGCTGGCCGATGGTGACGACTTCCGCATCAAGCCGGGTGACAACAGCCTGGTGGCCGAACGCGACTGGGTGTTCTACTCGCAGATGGTGCGCATCGTCGGCGACGACACGTGGACCTTGACCGTCAGCGAAGCCGATGGCGCGACGAAGGCCCGACTGTCGCTGCTCACCTACCGGCGCAGCACGACGGTATCGTCCTTCGGCATGACGCCGACCACCCAGACCACGCCGCGCATCGGCGGCCCGGTCAAGGGCAGCGCAATCTACGATCTCTTCTGGGCGCGCATGGACCACCTTCTCGGTGTGCGCGCCGACTGGATGACCTGCGCCGAGGCCGAAGCACGGGTCAGTGCCGGCACCACCTGGGGCAACAAGGACGCGCTGTGCGCCGGTTACAGCTTCATCGATGCGGCGCCCTGATTCGAACTGATTCGCCGGGCAGAGGCCCGGCAAGACACCCGGCCGCCGGTCACGACCGGTCGAGAAAGGTGCCGATCGGCTCCCAGTGTTCGACGTGCGAACACACGACCTTGATGATGATGAGCATCGGCACGGCGATAAGCATGCCGGCAATACCCCACAGCCAGCCCCAGAACAGGAAGCTTATGAACACCGCGACCGGATTGAGCGACAGCATGCGCCCGGCGAACAGCGGCTGGATGAACTGGCCTTCGATGACGGTGATGGCAAGGAAGCTGGCCGGAATCAGCCAGGCTTCGGCCACGCTGTCGAAGTTGATCAGCGCGGCGAGCGACAGGGCGAGCAGGCAGAGCGTCGGCCCGAGATAGGGAATGAAATTGAGCAGACCGGCCATGACGCCCCAGAGCGCCGGGTTGGGCATGTCGAGCAGATACATGGCGGCAGCGGTCGCCACGCCCAGCCCGGCATTGATGGTGCTCAGGGTCAGGAAGTAGCGGCCGATGTCCTGCTGTATCTGACGCGCCACGCCGATGGCGCGGATCTTGTCGCGCAGGGTCGGCATCAATCGCACCACCTTGCGCAGGAAGCCGTCGCCCGACGCCAGCAGGAAGTAAAGCAGCACCACGGTCGAGGCGGCGCCGATCAGGAAGTACTGCGTGCCGGTGAACAGCACCGAACCCAGGCCCGGTTCCTTCAGCACGACCGACCTCACCCTGGAATTGTCGTTGCTGGAGGTCATCGCCTCCAGGCGCTCCGTCGCCTCGCGCACCTCCTCCACCGGCCGCTGCAACTTCAGCAGCTTCACTTCGACTTCGCGCAGCGCGCGCGGCGAACGTTCCAGCCAGTCGAGCGCCGGATTGGTCAGAAAGTACAGCCCTGCCCCGACGCCACCGACCATCATCACGACCACCACGCCGGCGGCAATCGATTCATGGATGCGCCACTTCTTCAGCAGGGTGACCAGCGGCGCGAGCAGCAGGGCGAACAGCACCGCCAGCACGATGGGCATGAGCAGGGCTCGAGCGAAGTACACCGCCCCCAGCGCGGCCAGCCAGAACAGCCCGATGAGCGCCCGCGAGCCATTGCGCAGGCGTGGAACTGCAGCGACTGCCTGCACGATCTCGGGCAGCGATTCCGGTTCGGAGCATGCTGGTGGAAGCACGCTGTCCGCCCCCGGGGAGGCTGATTCGATGCCGGAAGGGGCAGCTTCCGCGGTGTGCGGAGCGCCGGGTGGCACAGATAGGGTATTCATCGACGGATACTACCCGAGCCACCGTCGAACACGCGGGTCCCACTCGCCCTGGAGGGTCGTCAGCGCGGATCGAACGCCAGCGTCACTTCGACTTCGCGCTCGACATAGACCCACTCGGGCGAGGCGCGCAGCGTGGCGGTGAGGTCGTCGAACACGGCCGCGTCCTGCGGTGCGAATTCGAACCAGGTCAGGAAGTCGAACGGTTCGGCTTCCGACAGGTCCCGGCAGTGATGCAGCTTGCGCGCCACCGCCGGCAGCGCGCGCATGCCGTGCGCCACATGGTGCGACTGCTCCTCCAGGATGTCGCGCCGTTCGTCCTGCGTCAGCGCCCACCAGGCGGCCGACTTGCGGATCGGAATCAACACGGCGCTGCGCGCCTCGGCGCGGGCCAGCGGCGGCTGCAGCGCAAGCAACTGCTGCTTCTCCGGCCGGGTGACGTAGCGTTCGTTGCTGGCGATGCCGCGCAGCGTCCACGCTCCGGCCGCTTCAACCGCACCGGCGACGATGTCGAGCCGCGATGCAGTCGCCAGGCCTTCGCCGATCACGGCGTGCACTCCCGTGATGTGCCACGGGCCGGCGCCGCCGGCTGCAAAGGAAAACAAACGTGGGGGCGCCGTCGCTGACATGGCTGCTCAGTCGCTTTCGGCTCGCATCGCGAGCGCCGCCGCCGCGGCACGCGTCTCGACCCCGAGCTTTTCGTACACGTGTTCGAGGTGCTTGTTCACGGTGCGTGGGCTCATGCCGAGGATGTCGCCGATGTCACGGTTGGTCTTGCCCTTGGCCAGCCAGGACAGCACTTCCGCTTCGCGCGGCGTCAACTGGGCGCCAGCGATGCGGGTGCTCGATTCGCCACGACGGCGCACATCGAGCAGCAGCATGTGCTCGCCCAGCCCGACTGCGCCCAGACTGCGCGCGTAAAGCGAATTTTCGCCACTTTCACCGATCAGCTTGGCATCGGTACCCGGCTCCTCCGCCATGCCTGCAAGCTGGGCCAGCGACTCGCCGGGCGACGAGTCGGACGCGTCGATGCCGAACTGCGTCAGGCTGTCTGCCGCACGCGGCGAGCGCCACGCGATGCGGCCGAGCGCGTCGATCACGAGCACGCCCAGCCCGGCCACGTCCACCGCCTGCCGCGCGATGCGCACGGCTCGCGCATTGCGCACATGGGCCGACAGGCGCGCCAGCACCTCTTCGACGCGCAGCGGCTTGACGACATAGTCGGTACCGCCTGCGGTGAAACCTTCGACCACTTCCGCCGTGCCCGACAGGCCGGTCATGAAGATGACCGGCACATGCGACAGGCCAGGCTCTTCGCGGATCAGGCGGCAGGTTTCGAAACCGGACAGGCCCGGCATGACCGCATCCAGCAGGATGGCGTCGGGCACGACCAGTTCGAGCCGGGCCAGCGCCGACTCGCCATCATTGGCGATCAGTACCAGATAGCCGGCCTGGGACAGCGCTTCGCACAGGAAGCCGAGCGAATCCGGCGCGTCGTCCACCACCAGCACGACCGGCTGATGGAACGGGGAATCATTGGACATGGGCATCACGTTGCAGCAATTCGGTGAAACGGATCAGGTCAAAACCATCGATGAGCTTGCGCAGCCGGCCGCAGTCTTCGCGTGCCTCATCCGACCGTTCCGCGATGGCATCGAGCAGGGTCGCGATGCCGTTCACGTGGCCGAGACGCGACAGCCTGAGCAGCGCCGAGCGTTCCTCTTCGTCCAGCGCCCGCAAGGGTACATCGCCTGCGTCGTTGCGGGATGCAACATTCGAAGGTTCAGGTGCATCGACGTGCCAGGTCAGGTCGAGCGCGTCGCGCAATTGTTCCAGCAGCTCCGACTCCATGACCGGCTTGGGCACGAAGCCGGCGCAGCCTGAGTTGCGCAGCAGTTCGCTGCGGTTGTCGAATACGTTGGCCGACACCATGATGACCGGAATCGGCGCGCCGGCAGTGTGCTGCAGGTGGCGCGCGGTTTCCCAGCCATCCATGCCGTCCATGTTGATATCGAGCAGCACCACGTCGGGGCGCTGCAGCGCGACCCGTTCGAGCCCTTCGCGCCCGCTCGCCGCCTCGTCGATGCCGAAACCGAGTGGCAGCAGCATGGCCGCGAGCATGTGGCGCTGCGTGGCGTCGTCGTCGATCAGCAGCACGCGCCGGCGCTCGCCGTCGTAGCCGATGACCTGACGCGTCGGTCTGACCTTGGTCGGCACCGACAGGTACTCCGGCAGGTAGAGCCGCAGTCGGAATGTGCTGCCTCGGCCCGGTTCGCTTTCCAGCGTCAGTTCGCCGCCCATCAGCGAGGTGAGCATGCGGCTGATGGTCAGGCCCAGGCCGGCTCCGGGTTCGGCCTGGCCGCGGCCGGAACTGCTGCGCTCGAACGGCACGAAGATGCGTGCATGGTCTTCCTGCGCGATGCCGGGCCCGGTGTCGGCCACTTCGAAGCGCGCCACTTCCATGCGGTAGTCGATGCGCAGCACCACTTCGCCGCGCGACGTGAATTTCACCGCATTGGCCAGCAGGTTGATCAGCACCTGACGGAGCCGCTTCACATCCACCCGCACATAGTCGGGCATGCGGCCGGTGGTTTCGATGCGAAAGCGCAGGCCCTTGCGCACGGCCTGCGGCTCGAACATCTTGGCCAGGTCGTCGAGCAGTTCGCGCATCGGCATCGGTGACGGATCGAGCCGCAGCTTGCCGGCTTCGATGCGGGCGAGGTCGAGCAGACCGTCGATCAGCCCCAGCAGGTGTTCGCCGCTGCGCAGGATGGTGCCGAGCGCGCGCCGCTGGGTATCGACCTGGGTCAGCGCACCCGTCGCTGGCGCGCCTTTGGCCGCACCGGCCTGCGCCAGCGAGCCCTGTCCCAGCTCGCGCAGCAGTATCTGCGCATAGCCGAGAATGCTGTTCAGCGGCGTACGCAGTTCGTGGCTGATGCCGGTCACATAACGCGTTTTCGCGAGGTTGGCCGATTCGGCGGAATCCTTCGCCTTCTGCAATGCGAGGTCAGTCTTGCGGTGGGCATCCACCTCGCGCATCAGCAGCTGGTTCTGCCGGTTCGACTCGTCCTGCGCCAGACGCCTGCTTTCCGAGCCGAGCACGATCCACCACGCGCACACCGCGCACAGCAACACCAGCAGCGCGAAGGTCTTGAGCAAGCTCAGCAGCAGGATTTCACGCGTCGCCGAGTACAGGTCGGCGACCACCGCCTCCTGGTAGTACACGACGCCGAAGATGACCGCCAGCAGCGCAGTAAGCGACAGGAATACGACCAGGAAGTGGCCGACCCGGAAATTGACCCGGCGCGCCAGCCGCATCGGCAGGATGGCGTTGAGCACCGCATGCAGTTGGGCAGCGGCACTCGCGTCGGTCTTGCAGCGGTCGTGGCAGCGCGATTCCAGCGTGCAGCACAGCGAGCAGATCGGCTGCCCATAGGCTGGGCAGTAGGCCATGTCTTCCGATTCGAAGCTGTTTTCGCAGACGTGGCAGGTGACGTTCTGACCCGGTCGCCACTGCATCGTGCTGCGCCGCGCGATGTAGTAGCGGCCGCGCGTCCCCCAGGCGATCAGCGGCGCAATGACGAAGGCGGTGGCGAGCGAAATGACCGGCGAAAACGCCTGCGCCGCGTCCCCCATCCAGCCGGTGTAGGCCAGTACCGACACGACGGTGGCAATCGCCATCGACCCCAGCCCGACCGGATTGATTTCGTACAGGTGGGCGCGCTTGAACTCGATGTGCGACGGCGACAGGCCGAGCGGCTTGTTCACCACGAGGTCGGCCACCAGTGCGCCGACCCAGGCGATGGCGAGGTTGGCGTACAGACCCAGCACGTGCTCCAGCGCCTCGAACACGCCGAGCAGCATCAGCAGCAGCGCGATGACCACATTGAATACCAGCCATACGACGCGGCCCGGGTGGCTGTGCGTCAGCCGGGCGAAGAAATTCGACCAGGCGAGCGATCCGGCGTAGGCGTTGGTCACGTTGATCTTGAGCTGCGACACGATGACGAAGACGACGGTCACGGCCAGCACGACCGCCGGGGAATCGAACACATAGCCGTAGCCGGCCAGATACATCTGCGTCGGTTCGAGCGCTCGGTCGGCCGGAACCATGGCCTGCAGCGCGAGAAAGGCGAGAAAGGCGCCGCCCAGCATCTTGACCATGCCGGGCACGATCCAGCCCGGGCCGGCAATCAGCACGGCCGCCCACCAGCGGTAACGGTTCTCGCGGTTCTTTTCCGGCAGGAAGCGCAGGTAATCGACCTGTTCGCCGATCTGCACGACGAGAGAAATGGCCACGGTGGAGGCGGCACCGAACATCAGCCAGTCGAAGTCGCTGTTGCCCGACGAGCGGCCACTCATGCTGGTGAAGTCGCTGAACATTTCCGGCGCCTGCAGCCACACCGCAATGTAGGGCAACACCAGCAGCACGATCCACACCGGCTGCGTCCACAGCTGGATGCGGCTGATCAGCGTCACCCCGTGGATCACCAGCGGAATCACCACCACCGCGCACAGCAGATAGGCCCACGCGAGCGGCATGCCGAAGTACAGCTCGAACGCCAGCGCCATGATGGCCGCCTCGATGGCGAAGAAGATGAAGGTGAAGCTGGCATAGACCAGCGAAGTGATGGTCGAGCCCAGATAGCCGAAACCCGCGCCGCGCGTCAGCAGATCCATGTCGACGCCGTACTTGGCGGCGCAATAGCTGATGGGCAGGCCGGTCAGGAAGGTGATCAGGCCAACGAACAGGATGGCCCACAGCGCGTTGGTGAAGCCGTAGTTCAGCGCGATCGCCCCGCCGATGGCTTCCAGCGCCAGAAAGGACACCGCGCCGAAGGCGGTGTTGGCGACCCGCCACTCCGACCACTTCCGGAAGCTGCGCGGCGTGTAACGCAGCGCGTAGTCCTCGAGCGTTTCGGTCGCGACCCAGGTGTTGTAGTCGCGGCGAATCTTGAAAATCTGCTGGGTGGCTTCTGACATCGGATCGGGCGGCTGTAGGTCTGCCCGACGCATGCAAGAAACGCTCCGGGCAAGGTGCGTGAGCACCCGCCCGGAGAACAAGGTACAGCTTCCCTCCACGCCGCCGAAAGCGCACCAGAACAGTGCATGAGCCACTTGGTGGTGCAGTGCGTCAGCGCAGGACTTCACCTTAGCACCGAACCCCGCGCATCCCGAGTGTTGCGCAGCGTACTCACATACGTCGATTGACGTATTCCGGCTACACACCCCCGACAACTACTTTTCGGACCGCAGCGACCGGTTGCGGTGCACCGCACAAAAGTGAATCAACGGCCAATACCGGATCGCCTGAAGCTCCCCAACCCGTCCCCGCTCAGGAGAACAGATATGGCTGACAAGAAAGACCCGATCCAGACGCCGCTTACCGATGAACAGCGCCGCAAGGTGCTGATGGGCATGGCCGCGATGCCTGCGATGATGATGCCCGGCATGGCACTGGCCCAGGCTGCGCAGTTCCCGACGGCCAAGGTGAACACCACCAAGCTGGCGGTGACGGATACCGAGGTCGTCGTCGGTCAGCTGCATTCGGCGACCGGCACCATGGCCATTTCGGAAACCGGGTCGATCCAGGCCGAACAGCTGGCGATCGACCAGATCAATGCGATGGGCGGCGTGCTCGGTCGCAAGATCCGCGTGATCAAGGAAGACGGCGCATCCGACTGGCCGACCTTCGCCGAGAAGTCGAAGAAGCTGCTGGTGCAGGACAAGGTGGCGTGCGTGTTCGGCTGCTGGACGTCGGCTTCGCGCAAGGCGGTGCTGCCGATCTTCGAAAAAGAAAACGGCATGCTGTACTACCCGACGTTCTACGAAGGTCTGGAACAGTCGAAGAACGTGATCTACACGGGCCAGGAAGCCACGCAACAGATCCTGTACGGCCTCGACTGGGCAGCGAAGGAAAAAAGCGCCAAGACATTCTTCCTGGTCGGCTCGGACTACATCTGGCCGCGCACCTCGATGAAGATCGCACGCAAGCACATCGAGTCCGTTGCCAAGCTGGGCAAGGTCGCCGGCGAAGAGTACTACCCGCTCGGCCACACCAATTTCAACTCGCTGATCAACAAGATCAAGCTGGCCAAGCCGGACTGCATCTTCGCAGCCGTGGTCGGCGGCTCGAACGTCGCCTTCTACAAGCAGCTGAAGGCTGCCGGCATCACCGCGGACAAGCAGTTCCTGCTGACCATTTCGGTGACCGAAGACGAAGTGCTGGGCATCGGTGGTGAAAACATCGCCGGCTTCTACTCGTCGATGAAGTACTTCCAGTCGCTGGACAACGCCAACAACAAGGCTTTCGTCGAGGCATTCAAGAAGGCCTACGGTCCGAAGTCGGTGATCGGCGACGTGACCCAGGCCGGCTATCTCGGCCCGTGGATCTGGAAGGCGACCGTCGAGAAGGCCGGCAGCTTCGATGTCGACAAGATCGCCGCCGCCTCCGGTGGCATCGAGTTGAAGACCGCGCCCGAAGGCTACGTCAAGGTGCATGACAACCACCACCTGTGGAGCAAGGCGCGCATCGGCCAGGCGCAGCTCGACGGCCAGTTCAAGGTGGTCGCCGAGTCGCCCGAGCTGATCGAGCCGAACCCCTTCCCCAAGGGTTACCAGTAAGCCGGACGGTCCGGGGTCCGTGCGTCTCCTCGCACGGGCTCCGGCCCCGCCCAGGACGTATCCACAAGCGTTCATCGGCCCACGACCTTCATTTGTGAATACCCCCTAGCCGGAGATCACCATGTCACTGACCGACATCATGAACATCACCCTGATGCAGGGTTTCGCAGGCCTGAGCCTGTTTTCGGTGCTGCTGCTGATGGGCCTCGGGCTGGCCATCATCTTCGGCCAGATGGGCGTGATCAACATGGCGCATGGCGAATTCATGACCATCGGCGCCTACACGATCTACATGTTCTCGTCGCTCACCGAAACCTTCCTTCCCGGCTTCGCTTCGATGTACTTCCCGTTTGCCATCGCGGCGGCGTTCTGCATCGCCTTCGTCTTCGGCTGGTTCATCGAATGGGCGCTGATACGACATCTGTACAAGCGTCCGCTCGACACGCTGCTTGCCACCTGGGGCCTGTCGCTGGCCATGCAGCAGACCTTCCGCTCGACCTTCGGCGCACGCGAAGTGAGCCCGACGCTGCCCGACTGGCTGCTTGGCTCGTGGGCGCCGGCCGAAGGTCTCGACATCCCGATCAACGGCCTTTTCGTGCTCGCGCTGACCGCGCTGGTGACCGGCTGCGTGCTGCTCGCCCTGTACCGCTCGCGCTGGGGCTTGCGTGTGCGTGCCACGGTTGCCAACCGCCCGATGGCCAACGCCACCGGCATCAACACCAGCCGCACCGACCGCCTGACCTTCGCCATCGGTTGCGGCATTGCCGGCATCGCCGGAGCCGCCTTCACGACGATCGGTTCGACCGGCCCGACCAGCGGTTCGCTGTACATCGTCGATGCCTTCCTGGTGGTGACCTTCGGCGGCGCAGGCAGCCTGCTCGGCACGGTGGCGTCGGCTTTCGGCATCGCCCAGACGCAATCGATCGCCGAGTTCTTCATGACCGGTTCGATGGCCAAGGTGCTCACGCTGATGATGATCGTGACCATCCTGATGCTGCGTCCGCAAGGCCTCTTTGCTTCGAAGATCCGCCGCTGAGTCCGGCTGCGCTCCGACCCCCGAATACCCACGATCCAAGGAGAACCCAATGGACTCAATCAAGAGCTGGCTGGCACGTAGCGGAATGGGAAGCGTGCTGATACTGGCGCTGATCATCGTCGTCGTGTTCCCGCTGACGATGGACCTGTTCCGCCTGAACCTGGTCGGCAAATATCTCACCTACGCCTTCGTCGCTGTCGGCCTCGTCATGCTGTGGGGCTACGGCGGCGTGCTCAGCCTGGGCCAGGGTGTGTTCTTCGGCCTCGGCGGCTACATGATGGCCATGTTCATGAAGCTGGAGGCGTCCGATCCGGAAACCACCAAGATCCAGAGCACGCCGGGCATCCCCGACTTCATGGACTGGAACCAGCTGACCGAGCTGCCGCTCTGGTGGGAGCCGTTCCGCCACCTGCCGCTGGCGCTTCTGGCGGTCCTGCTGATACCGACGCTTCTAGCTTTCATCATCAGTTTCGCGATGTTCCGGCGCCGGGTCGGTGGCGTGTATTTCGCCATCATCACGCAGGCGGTCTGCCTGATCCTCACCGTGCTCATCGTCGGCCAGCAGGGCTACACCGGCGGGGTCAACGGCATCACCGACCTGAAGACCATCCTTGGCTGGGACACGCGCACCGACGAGGCCAAGTACATCCTGTACTTCCTCAATGCCGGACTGCTGATCGCCTCCATCCTGCTGTGCCGCTGGATCCAGCTGAGCAAGCTCGGCACGCTGCTGCTGGCGATGCGCGACAAGGAAGATCGCGTGCGCTTCTCCGGTTACGACGTGTCGATGTTCAAGGTGTTCACCTTCTGCCTCGCGGCGATGCTGTCGGCCATCGGCGGTGCGATGTTCGTGCTGCAGGTCGGCTTCATGTCGCCGTCACTGGTCGGCATCGTGCCGTCGATCGAAATGGTCATCTTCGCCGCCGTCGGCGGACGCATGTCGCTGGTCGGTGCGGTGTATGGCGCGCTGCTGGTCAATTTCGGCAAGACCTACTTCTCCGAAAGCTTCCCCGACCTGTGGCTGTTCCTGATGGCTGCACTGTTCATCGGCGTCGTGATGGCGTTCCCGAACGGGCTGGCCGGCCTGTACGAAAGCCACGTCAAGCCGCGCCTGGGCAAACGCAGGGACAAGCCCGCTGCCGGCACCGACAGCACATCGTCGTCCGACGTTCCGCCCGCCACCACGCTGCACAGCGGCGCACCGCACGGCGGCAAGCCGCTGGCACGCACCGCACTGCCTGACGGCGTGCAGGGCACATCCGCCTGATCCGAACGGAGACCGACATGAGCAATACCGACTTCGTACTTGCGGTGGAAGACCTCACCGTGTCCTTCGACGGTTTCAAGGCCATCGACGCGCTGACCCTGTACGTGGATCGCGGCGAGCTGCGCGTAATCATCGGCCCGAACGGTGCCGGCAAGACCACGCTGCTCGACCTGATCTGCGGCAAGACGCGCGCCAGCAGCGGCAGCATCAAGTTCAAGAATACGGAGATGACCAAGATGTCCGAGCACAAGATCGTGCGCTCGGGCATCGGCCGCAAATTCCAGACGCCGTCGATCTACGAAAACCTCTCCGTCTTCAAGAATCTTGAAGTGTCCTTCCCGCGCGGTCGCAGCGTGTTCGGCGCACTGGGTTTCCGGTGCACCGACGAAGTCAAGGCACGCGTGCAGTCGGTGGCCGACGAAATCAGCCTGGGCGACTCGCTCGACGTCGAAGCGGGCCTGCTGAGCCACGGCCAGAAGCAGTGGCTCGAGATCGGCATGTTGCTGATGCAGGAACCCGAACTTCTGATGCTCGACGAGCCGATCGCCGGCATGAGCGTGCGCGAGCGCGAACTGACAGGCGAGCTCCTGCAGCGCATCTGCAAGGGGCGCTCGGTGATCGTGATCGAGCACGACATGGATTTCGTCAAGCGCATCGCACACAAGGTCACCGTCATGCACCAGGGAAAGATCCTCGCCGAAGGATCGATGGACAAGGTGCAGAACGATCCCAAGGTCATCGACGTTTATCTGGGTCACTGAGTCTGGGCCACCGAGTCCCGACTACCGATCCCGCACACGCCACCCGCATCGAACACGAGAGGACACCACCATGCTCAACGTCAAGGATCTCCACGTTGCCTACGGTCAGAGCGAGGCCCTGCACGGCATTTCGTTCGAAGCGAACAGGAACGAGACGATCGCCATCATGGGCCGCAACGGCATGGGCAAGACCACGCTGTTCAAATCGCTGATCGGCATCCTGCCGATCAAGAGCGGCCACATCGAAGTCGCCGGCAAGGAAGTGTCCAAGGACGAAAGCTACAAGCGCGTCGCCAAGGGCATCGCCTACGTGCCGCAGGGCCGCATGATTTTCCCGACGCTGACGGTCGAGGAAAACATCCACACCGGCCTGGAAAATGCCAAGGTCAAGAAGGTGCCGGAAGAGATCTACGCCCTGTTCCCGGTGCTGTGGGAAATGCGCAGCCGCAAGGGCGGCAACCTGTCCGGCGGCCAGCAGCAGCAGCTGGCCATCGCGCGCGCGCTGGTCACCGACCCCAAGGTGCTGCTGCTCGACGAACCGACCGAAGGCATCCAGCCCTCGATCATCAAGGACATCGCGAAGGCGCTGAACGAAATCCGCAAGCTGCGTGAAATCACCATCGTCGTGTCCGAGCAGGTCCTCAGTTTCGCAATGGATGTGGCCGACCGCCTGTTCGTCATCGAAGGCGGACGCCTTGTCCATGAAAGCACGCGCGCCGACACGGATACCGCGCGCATCAAGCAGTTCCTGTCCGTCTGAGTGCCCACCATCCGCCCACACATCCAAAGGAGATCAACATGGCCGAGACCCTGATCAAGGTTGACCTGAAGCAGTCGCCGTACGAGAACGACATGGTGCACAACCGCTGGCACCCCGACATCCCCATCGTCGCATGGGTCAAGCCGGGTGACGATTTCAAGATCGAAACCTACGACTGGACCGGCGGTTTCATCCAGAACAACGACAGCGCGGACGACGTGCGCGACATCGACCTGACGACGGTGCACTTCCTGTCCGGTCCGATCGGCGTCGAAGGCTGCGAGCCGGGCGACCTGCTGGTGGTCGACATCCTGGACATCGGTGCCAAGGAAGACAGCCTGTGGGGCTTCAACGGCTTCTTCTCGAAGAAGAACGGCGGCGGCTTCCTGACCGAGCACTTCCCGGAAGCCCAGAAGTCGATCTGGGACATCAAGGGCATGTTCACCGAATCGCGCCACGTGCCGGGCGTCAAGTACGCCGGCCTGATCCACCCGGGTCTGATCGGCTGCCTGCCGGACCCGAAGCTGCTGGCCGACTGGAACGAGCGCGAAATCGATTTCATCAACACCGAGCCGGACCGCGTGCCGCCGCTGGGCTGCCCGCCGTGCGCACCGACCGCGCACATGGGCCGCCTGAAGGGCGAGGCGCGCGACAAGGCGGCTGCCGAAGCCGCCCGCACCGTGCCGCCGCGCGAGCACGGCGGCAACTGCGACATCAAGGATCTGTCGCGCGGCTCGCGCATCTACTTCCCGGTCTATGTGAAGGGCGGCGGCCTGTCGATGGGCGACCTGCACTTCTCGCAGGGCGACGGCGAAATCACCTTCTGCGGCGCCATCGAAATGGCCGGCTGGCTGCATCTGCGGGTGAGCATCATCAAGGACGGCATGAAGAAGTACGCCATCAAGAACCCGATCTTCAAGCCAAGCCCGATCACGCCCAAGTACGACGACTACCTGATCTTCGAAGGCATTTCGGTCGACGAGCAGGGCAAGCAGCACTACCTCGACGTGCATGTCGCGTACCGCCAGGCCTGCCTGAATGCCATCGAATACCTGAAGAAATTCGGCTACTCGGGCGCACAGGCCTATTCGATCCTCGGTACGGCACCGGTTCAGGGCCACATCAGCGGCGTGGTCGACATTCCGAACGCCTGCGCCACGCTGTGGCTGCCGACCGACATTTTCGACTTCGACATCATGCCGAACGAAGCCGGTCCGGTGAAGTTCATCGACGGCAGCATCCAGATGCCGCTGTCGCCGGATCTCTGAGGCCGCCGCCATGCCGACCTACGACTATCAGTGCGAGGCGCATGGCGGATTTTCCGCCCTGCGCAGCATCGCCCAGCGCGACGCCGCCTGCCTGTGCCCGGAGTGCGGTTCGCCCGCGCAGCGGGTGCTGGTGACGGCACCGTCCTTCGCCGACATGCCGCACGAGACCCGCTTCGCACACGCCACCAACGAACGCAGCCGCCATGAACCCGTACTTGCCAGCCGCAAGCACGGTCCCGGGTGTTCGTGCTGCAGCAGCAAACCCAGCCGAACGACCGCGGTAGGCAAGGACGGATCGAAGGCTTTCCCCACCAAACGTCCCTGGATGATCAGTCACTGATTGCCGGGTTTTCGTAACCAGCCCCCTCCACCTTCAACTTGCACTTCAACAACCGGGAGTCCTGCACCATGAAAAGCACCCTCAAAAACCGTCTGCGGAGCCTGTCATCCGTCCCGCGCCTCGGCGCGCTCGCCGTTGCACTGGCCACGGCCGGCACCGCCAACGCCGGCGTGACCGTATCCGGCCCCGGCGAAAGCTATCTCACGCTTGGTCTGTGGATGCGTACGTCCTTCACCAGCGCGGATGACGGCGCCCCGAACGGCACGTCGCGCTCGAAGGATTTCGCGGTCGATTCCATCCGTATCATCACCAGCGGCAAGATCACCAAGCAGATCGGCGGCATGGTGAATTTCGAGCGCCAGTCAGACGAATCGATGCGCCTGCTCGACGTGGTCGCCCAGTTCGAACTGATGGACGGCCTCAACCTGTGGTTCGGCCGCATGCTGCCGCCGACCGACCGTGCCAACCTCGCCGGCCCGTACTTCGCCAACGTGTGGGAATACCCGATGGTGTCGCAGTACCCGAACGCCTTCACCGGTCGTGACGACGGCGCGCTGCTGTGGGGCAATGTGCTCGGCGGCAAGCTGCTGTACGCCCTCGGCGCCTACCAGGGCAAGAACCGCGGCGCCGGTCTGTCGAACGACTCCGACAAGCTGCTGTACGCCGGTCGTCTGGCTTACAGCTTCTGGGATCCGGAACTGGGCTACTACGGCACCAACACCTACTACGGCGGCAAGGAAATCCTGACCATCGGCGCAGCTGTCCAGACGCAGAAGAACGGTGTCGGCATCGCCGGTGCATCGGGTGATTACACGGCGTGGAACATCGATGCGCTGATGGAAACCAAGTTCTCGAACGGCGGCGTGCTGACGCTCGAAGGCGCCTACTACGATTACGACACCGATGGCGTGGCCGACACCGGTCCGGCGGTCGCTGCGGCCTGCGGTCTGGTCAATGTCAACAACTGCGGTGGCGCAACCGAAGGCGAAGCCTACCTGCTGACGGCCGCCTACCTGATTCCGGGCAAGTTCGGCATCGGCCAGTTCCAGCCCTACTACCGCTACCAGGAATTCGATCCGCAAGGCGGTTCCAAGGCCGACCAGTGGGATCTGGGCGTGACCTACGTGATGGCCGGCCACAACGCGCGCATCACCGCGGTGTATTCGGACATGGATCCGGGCGGCGCAGCCCAGTCGATCGACAAGTTCATCGTCGGCGTGCAGCTGATGTATTGATCCGGTAACGACCCGGCCGCACTGCGCGCCGGGTCGCTTCCGCTTCAGGGGCACGCTCAGGCGTGCCCCTTTTCGTTTACGGCTGCAATGACCCAAGCGCGGCGACGCGCGCCGCGGCCATCGCCTTGCCGACCACGATCGCATCGGCACCGAGCGCACGGAACACCCACCCGGCTTCGCCCGGCAGCGCCGAGGCCCCGGCATACAGCCCTTCGCCAGAGATCGCGCGCAGCGCGTCCGGCAAGCCGGCGCATGCAGTCTGAGTCAGTATCCAGAGGCTACCCTGCACGCTGAACCCACCCGATACGCCGGGTTGCGCAGCGAGCCAGTCAGCGCCACGGATGCGCATCCGTTCGCGCGCCAGCAGCCGAGCGTCGCGGCCGGTGATGTCGATCGCCGTATCGATCAGCGCGAATGGCGCACCGCAGGCCGTCGGGTCGTGCGCGAGATAGGTTTCCGACACCAGCACGAGGGCACCCTCACCCAGCTTGACGCCGATGCGGGTATGCAGATGACTGCCCGGAAAAAGGATCTGCGGCGCCTGCAGATACTCGACCCGCGCGCCAGCACCGGCATCGATGTCGACGGTCTGCGTCGCGCAGCCGCCGCGCATGGTGTGCACGATGGTCGATGCGGGCGTCGCCACATGCGCACGCGCACCCGACGCCACGGCAATGCGCCCGGTCACCGTGTCGTGCTCGAACAAGCCGCCCGACACCGACTGCAGGAAGACCGTGCAGCGACCGCGATCGATCGGATCTGTATACAGCGCGCGGCCGACATGCACCGGGTAACGAACGTATTGCCGGGCAACGAAGCTGCGACCTTCCGCCGAAGCGAAATCCAGCTCGAAGCTGTGGCGTTCAGTCAAACAGAACTCCGCGCACGATGGCATCGACCACCGCATCGACGCCTTCGCCACTGGCGCAGTTGGTGAGCAGGGTCGGCTTGCCGGCCCGCACCTCTTCGGCTTCGCGCGTCATGCGCGCCAGGTCCACGCGCACGAATGGCGCCAGGTCGGTCTTGTTGATGACCAGCAGGTCGCACTGCAGGACGCCCAGACCGCGCTTGCGCGGAATGTCGTCGCCGCCCGCGACATCGATGACGAACAGCCAGTAATCGACCAGGTCGAGCGAGAACGACGACGCCAGATTGTCGCCGCCACTTTCCACCAGAATCAGTTCCAGGCCCGGAAAGGTCCGGTCAAGTTCATCGGCCGCGGCGAGGTTGAGCGTCGGGTCTTCGCGTATCGCGGTGTGCGGACAGGCGCCGGTTTCGACCGCCAGCACGCGCTCCGGCGCGATGATGCCGCTGCGCCGGATGCGTTCGGCGTCTTCCGCGGTCACCAGATCATTGGTGATGACGGCGATATCGGTACCGCGTGCAATGAAGCGCGGAATGAGCTGTTCGAGCAGCGCCGTCTTGCCCGATCCGACCGGGCCGCCGACACCGACACGCGCCGCACCGCGCGGCTTCGCATACTGCAGGGGCATGACCGATGACATACGGGGCTACCTCATCATGTAAAGGCGATTCAGCGGCACGTGGGTCGCCGGCGCGCAGCCGATCACGTGGTTGTCGACGCTGACTTCGAAGGTTTGCGGATTGACCGTGATGTTCGGCAGCGTGCCGTTGCGCACCATGTCGGCCTTGGTCAAGGTGCGCGTGCCGTGCACCGGCAGCAGTGCCTTGTGCAGATCGAGCCGCCCCTCGAGGTCGCGGCCGAGCGAAGCGGCGCAGACGAAGTTGGCCGACAGCGCCTGCGGTGCGCGGCCGAAGGCGCCCCACTGCGGTCGCATGATGAGCGGCTCGCAGGTCATCAGCGACGCAGCCGAATCGCCCATCGCGCCATAGGCGATGAAACCGCCCTTGACGACGATTTCCGGCTTGATGCCGAAGAAGGCGGGACGCCACAGCACGATGTCGGCCAGCTTGCCGGGTTCCAGCGATCCGACGTGCTGATCCACGCCGAAGGAGCGCGCCGCGTTGATCGTGTACTTCGCGATGTAGCGCAGGATGCGTTCGTTGTCGGCGCCGCGCGTGCGCTCCTCCGGCAGGCGGCCGAACTGGTCCTTCATCTTGCTGGCCAGTTGCCAGGTGCGGCAGATCACTTCATTGATGCGCCCCATGCCCTGGCTGTCGGAGCCCAGCATCGAGATCGCACCCATGTCGTGCAGCACGTCTTCGGCGGCAATGGTCTGCGCGCGGATGCGGCTTTCGGCGAACGCCACGTCCTCCGGCACGGCCGGGTTCAGGTGATGGCACACCATGATCATGTCGAGGTGTTCGTCGAAGGTGTTCACCGTGTAGGGGTTGGTCGGATTGGTCGATGACGGCAGGCAGTTGGCCTGGCCGACGACGCTGATCACGTCCGGCGCATGACCGCCGCCGGCGCCCTCGGTGTGATACATGTGGATGGTGCGGCCTTTGGTCGCCGCCAGCGTGTCTTCGAGAAAACCGGATTCGTTCAGCGTGTCGGTGTGCAGCTGCACCTGGAAATCCATGTCGTCGGCGACCGACAGGCAGGTGTCGATGGTGGCCGGCGTGGCCCCCCAGTCCTCGTGGATCTTCAGGCCGATGCAGCCGGCCTGCATCTGCTCGACCAGCGATTCCGGACGCGACGAATTGCCGCGGCCGAGAAAGCCGAAATTCATCGGCCATTGTTCCGACGCCTGCAGCATGCGCGCCACGTTCCATGCGCCGCCACAATCGATGCCGACCGTGATCGGGCCGAGCGAGCCGCCGAACATCGTCGTGATGCCGGACGCCAGCGCGTGCTCGACCAGTTGCGCCGAGTCGAAATGCACATGCACGTCGAGCCCGCCCGCCGTGGCGATCAGCCCTTCGCCATCGCGCACCGTCGTCGCGTTGCCGACCAGCAGCTGCGGATGCACGCCATCCATCACATGCGGATTGCCCGCCTTGCCGATGGCGACGATGCGCCCGTCCTTGATGCCGATGTCGCCCTTGACGATGCCGACCACCGCGTCGATCACCACGACATTGCTGATCAGCATGTCGAGTGCGCCCTGCGCCGAGGTCAGCCCGCCCATCATGCCCAGCCCGTCGCGCAGCGTCTTGCCACCGCCGTGCAGGCATTCGTCGCCGGGTACGGCGAAGTCGTGTTCGATTTCGGCCAGCAGCGAGGTGTCGCCCAGACGCACCATGTCGCCCTGGGTCGGTCCGTACATCGCCGCATAGTCGCGACGGGTCAGCCATGCCATGTCAATTCTCCCGGCAGTTCTTGTTCATGTCGGTCATGCCCCCCTGAAGCCGGCCTGCCGCGCGCGCACCAGCGCATCGGCCAGGCCGGCCTCGGTGTTGCTCGCGCCTTCGGTCAGCCGGTTCAGGCCGAACACCTCGCCCGTGCCACCGAAGGCGACCAGCGTGACTTCCTTCGATTCGCCCGGCTCGAAGCGAACGGCGGTGCCGGCTGCGATATCCAGATGCATGCCCCAAGCCAGCGCACGGTCGAAGTCGAGCGCGCGATTGACTTCGAAGAAATGGAAGTGACTGCCGATCTGTATCGGGCGATCTCCGGTATTGAGCGCTTTCAGCGTCGCGCTGCGGCGGCCTGCATTGACCTCGATGCTGCCTTCGGCTGGAATGATTTCTCCCGGTATGCGTGCGCGGCTGCCGCCGTTCGACATCTGTGCGCCGGGGCCGGGCCGTATCGGGTCATGCACGGTCACCAGCTTGGTGCCGTCAGGAAAGCTGGCTTCGATCTGGATCATCGGCATCAGCGCCGCGACACCGGGCAGCACGTCGTCGGAATTCAGGATCTGCGAACCGAAGGCAATCATTTCCGCCACCGTGCGGCCGTCGCGCGCGCCTTCGAGAATCTCATCGACGATGAAGGCGATCGCCTCCGGGCAATTGAGCTTGAGCCCACGCGCACGTCGCCGCCGCGACAGTTCCGCCGCGTTGAAGATGGTCAGGCGTTCCAGTTCGGTCGGGGTCAGCAGCATGTCGTGCTCCTTCGCAGTTCATTCATCCGGTCGGTCCCTGTGTATGGCGCCATCGGTACTCCAGTCGGCATTCAGATGGTCTTCAATTGGCAAACAGACGCGCGCTGCGCGCTTCGTGGCGCATGGCGGCGATATCGAGTGCAGGCGTGCCGCTGCTCATGTCCTCGCGCGCTGGCGGCGGCTGCGACAGCACGCCGGCAATGACCGGACGCATGCGGGTCAGCAGACGCTGGCCATCGACGTGCCCGATCATCCCCATGCGCAGCGCAGCACCGATGATCGACGTGCACAGCCCGCCCGCCGCCATGGCATCGCAACTGCCCGCGGGCAACCGGTACGCCGCCCACAGTGCGCCCTGCACCACCGGCAGGTGGCCCGGGGCGTGCCCGCCGCGCACAGTTTCCAGATAGCGCTGCGCGCACGCGACGCCGAGATCGGCGTGCATGCGGAGCTGCGTGAAGCCGAGTCGGCGACTGGCTTCGCGCCAGCCGCGCGTCAGCGACATCGCTTCGCACAGGCGGTCGAGGTCGCACAGGACATCGAGCAAGGCCGGTGTGTCGCCGCACGCCGTGAAGGCCTGGTGCGCCAGCTGCATCAGCGGCCGGTCGAGGCCAGCCCAGCGATGGCTCACCTGCGCCTGCAGCAGACCGAACACCTGTTCCGCATTGCTGACCTGCACGTCCAGGCGCAGCGATTCCAGCCCCCACGAAAAGGCGGTGGCACCGCCGGGAAAGAAGCTGTCGGAAAACTGCAGCATCGCCAGCTGCTGGTCGATGCCTGAGTCAATGTGCATGCGGCACCGGGATGTAGCGCACGCCGCCAGGGCCGGCGGGCGGCGCAGGATGCGGGTCGGCGCTTGGCCCGGCCTCGTCGCACACCTGCACGCAACCCCGCTGGATCAGGTGGGCGAGGCGCTGCAGATAGGCTTCCCGCGGGCCGTCCAGTGCGATGCACAGGCGTTCGCCGTCGAACCTGACCTTCCAGTGCATGTTGCCCGCGAAGTAGCCAAGTTCGAGCGCGTCCGCCGCATTGCCGGCCTGCAGCACGAGCCAGTGCGGTTCGTCGAGCAGCACGAGCACGGCGCGATCGTCGTCGAGCCACAGCACGGAGCCGTTCTGCAGCGTGGCGTCGCGGTCCAGCATCAGCGCCACCACGCTGCCGCGGTCGGTCCGCAGCTGCTGTCGGCGGCGCGCCATGTCACTGCGCGAGAGGCGCACCGTTTCCAGGCCGCCTCGATGTTCGATGTCATGCAGCCTGTCCGCCAGCGCGGCGTCTGCGGCGCAGCCCAGAATGGTGGTCACACGAAGCATTGACGGGTCCGGTTCAAGATGGGATTAGCAAGTCGGGTAGCAAGTCGGCTTGACACATGTTCGAGAACACGCCGGTGCTGAAGGCACGTCACGTGCCCCCAGCGTGTGCCCGGAGCGCTGTTTGCCAACAACCCGCCGCCGAACGGCCGCACACCGTCCGACGGCGGGCGCAGCAACTACCCGCTCAGATAGTCGGGAAAGGGTTGGGCTCGATCAGCGGTGATTCGTAAATCATGTTGACCTGACCGTCGGCGCCGAATGCACCGATGCGCGCCTGCTTCCACAGGTGATGGTTGGTGCCGTGGAATCTCACCAGGCCTTCCGGTCCGGTGAATTCGAGATTGGCCGACGCGGCGATCACCTTGTCCACATCGAAACTCTTGGCCTTTTCCACCGCCATCTTCCACAGATAGACCGCGGTGTAGGCGCACGCCAGCGTGTCGCCGGTGACGCGCTTCTGGCCGTACTTGGCCTTGAACGCAGCCACGAATTTCTTGTTCGCCGGATTGTCGAGACTCTGCAGGTAGCTCATGCAGGTCAGCACGTCCTGCACGTTCTCGTTGCCGATGCCCGACACCTCTTCTTCCGACACGGCGAAGGCCATCACCGTGGTTTTCTTCATGTTGACGCCGGCCGCCTTCAGCTGCTTGTAGAACGCCACGTTCGATCCGCCGACGATGGTGCTCAGGATGATGTCGGGCTTGACCGCCTTGATCTTGTTGATGGTCGAGCCGAAGGACGTGCTGCCCAGCGGCATGTATTCCTCGCCGAGCACCGACCCGCCACCCTTGACGATGGTCGGCCGGGCAATCTTGTTGGTGACGCGCGGCCAGATGTAGTCGGAACCGATCAGGTAGAAGGTCTTGCCGCGGTTTTCGAGCAGCCAGTTGCAGCCCTGCACGCATTGCTGGGTCGCTTCGTGCGCGGTGTACAGGATGTTGGGCGACTGTTCCTGTCCTTCGTAGTAGGTCGGGTAATAAAGCAGCCCCTTGGCCTGTTCGAACACCGGCAGCACCGCCTTGCGCGATGCCGACGTGTAGCAGCCGAACACCGCGGCCACCTTGTCCTGTCCGAGCAGTTTCCGGGCCTTTTCGGCGAAGGTGGGCCAGTCGCTCGCGCCGTCTTCGACCACCGGCACGATCTTCTTGCCGAGCACGCCGCCGGCTGCATTGATTTCGTCGATGGCGAGCTTTTCGGCGTCGACCACAGAAGCTTCGGCCAAAGCGATGGTACCGGTCAGCGAATGCAGGATGCCGACCTTCACCACATCCTGCTGCGCGAACGCAGTACGCATCATCGTCGGGCCCGCCACGGATGCCAGGGCGAGTGCTTTCACCAGATCACGACGCAGATTACTTTTCATGTTTCCCTCGAAAGAAATGGGTGGATAAGGTTTGGATGACTCAAGACAGCACAGCGCAGACGACAAAATTTGCTGCAACGCCACATTGCCATTTGCGAAAAAAGAACGAAAAAAAGGCCTGGCGGATCCGGGGATCCGCACAGGCCTTTTTGCCTTTCTTTGCACCGGCAATGCTGGCGATGCGAAGAGTTACATTGATACTAGTGAGCCGATTGCAGCGAGTCAAGCACTGTTTTCAGTAAATCGAATACGCCGAATTTGCACTTTTTTTGTTGCAACGCATCACCCGCGCAGAGGCAAACCGCCGGGCTCCGATTTCCCCCGGCTCGGCACTTCAGGCATGCCGTCAGCCGCGCATCCGGTACATGAAGATGCAGCGCCCCTGCTGCCCCGCTTCGAAGCCGGCGACCGGATGGAGCCGGTGTCTTGCCACCATGAAGTCGACGACCGTACGGGCGGCGGCAGGCGACAAGGTCGGCTTCCATATCCATATGTCTTGCTGGCTGTCGATGCCGCAGACCGAAAAGAGCGCCTGCTCGGCATCGTCCGCCATGCCAATGGCCCACTCTTCCGTCTTCGCGCCGAATTCCTTGATGTAGCTGAGGCACTCGAACTTGATCTGCTGCACGCTGAAGGTCATCGTGTCACCCCGGAACCGGCACCAGTCGAGCAGGCGATGACACCGCTGCCGTCCGGGTCCGCCATTGATCGAACTGCGTCGCCCCCCGGTGCTTCTCTTCCACCGACATCTGACCGACGATGCCTTCGAGCGCGCTCAGCGCGGTGCCGACGCCATGCTGCGCGGCCAGCGAAAGCCAGGCGAAGGCCTGCGCGCGGTCCTTCTCCACACCGAGTCCGTTCGCGTACATGAAGCCCAGGCGCGCCTGCGACGGGTAGTGACCCTGTTCGGCCGCGCGTCGATACCAGTGTGCGGCGGCCGCCTCGTCGTGCGGTACGCGGTCGCCCTTGAAGTGGAGCGTGGCGAGATTGCTCTGCGCCATGGCGTCACCGGCCTGCGCGGCGCGGGTCAGCCAGTGCAGTCCAGCCACGGGATCGGCAACCGTGCCCTGCCCCATGACGAGCATCGCGCCGACATTGGTCTGCGCCGGAACATGATCCTGCTCGGCCGCCCGCAGATACCACGCGAACGCCGCTTCGAGATCGGCCGTCACCCCTTCGCCATTGGCATGCAGCGACCCGAACCACGCCTGCGCCTCCGGGTCTCCCGCCTCAGCCAGCGCGGCAAAGCGTTCATGGGCGTCGGCCAGGTGGCCTTCGCGGTAGGCTGCGACGGCTGCATCAACGGGTCTTGACGAGGTGTTCACGGGGTGTCCTTCATGGGTTCGTTGCAAGATCGAAGGCGTCGAGGCGCTGCGTCATTTCGCAGGCCAGCCATGACGCGACGGCGTCGTCGGCCCGGGTCGGTGCATCTGCCGCCCTGTCCGACAGACGTTCTCCGATCAGCGCCAGCCAGTCACTCAAGGGCAGTGCGCCTTCACCCAGCACGGTGATACGGCACAGCGTGCGCGTCAGCGCGACGGGTTGCAGCACGACGGCACACACGGCGTGCTGCAGCGCCAGCAAAACGAGATTCGGAAACAGCCAGAGCGCCCTGGCCGGCAGGCCGGCGAGGGTGGTGTCAGCCAGCAGTACCGAGGCACCGAAGGCACGCGGCAGTTGTTCCGCGGCGAGCAGACGCTGAGCCACGCGCTTCCAGTTGCCGTCGACCTCCTGCCATTGACTGCCCTGCAGCGGCATGTCCTGCTGCGACAGCACTGGAACCGCGGCCTGCAGCGATCTGGCCGTGTCGATGATCGCCGCGCCGTGCGGATCGAGATTGACGCACAGCAGCGGCCCGATCCGGTCGACGCGGACCGGCAGCAGGCGCTCCGGTCGCAGACCGAGATACTGGTGCATTTCAGGCGTCGCATCGCCCAGTTCCGACGCCGCAATGACCGGCCGGTCGCGGCTGTGTCCGCACGACGTGAATGAGCACGGTGTCTTCGTGCCCTGCTGGCATTGCACCGGCACCACACGGCAGCCGCCGTGCTGGGCCTTGTTGAATCGACCCGTGAGTACGTCACCCGCCATCCTCTGGATATGAACGGCGTGATCGCCCGCAGTGAAGGGCAACAGATCACCCACACCCGCCAGTTCATGCGTCGTTCCGACGCACACCCAGTCGCGTGTCCAGATCACATCGTCTTCGCGCCGGGCCATGCGCAGCGACCGGAACGCCGAGGCATCCAGCGCGACCGGTCGAATCATTTCATCCAGCATGCAGCCTCCTTCCGCGACAGCTTCGTATGGCTGGCGCGCGCCTGCCCACCGATATTGCAGCGGGCAGGCGCGGCGCTCAGGTGGATGACGCCAGCGCCGGCGACTCGTAATCCGCGCGACCGCGGTGCTTGAACGCTTCCTTCGGCGCAGCCGGCAGCGGGCCGTCCTGCATGAAGCGGTCGAGCACATTCTTGGTCAGACGCGAAATGTTGTTGTCGCAGTTGTTCCAAGGCAGCGAACCGCAGTAGGCGATCGAGCTGAACGCGAAGCAGCCGCCGCCATTCGGCGTTTCGTGGAAGGTCACGTCGGCACGCACCCGCGGATGCACGGTGCCGTCCAGACCTTGCTGGTTGAAGCCGAAATCCTCCATCACCAGCAGGTAGGCCTCGGTATGGCGGCCGGCCGACGTGGCGACGGTGAGGATGTGCGGCGGCGAACCGAGCATGGTGTCGACGATGTCCAGTTCCAGTCCGGCCGCGCCACCGCCGACCAGACCGAAATTGCCCAGATCCTCTTCATAGGTGATGCCGTCGAAGGCCCAGCTCACTCGCGGATCCAGGCTTTCCGGCGTGCGCGTGAAGTAGGACGAAATATCGAAGCCTTCGGACGACATGCCGGTACCGGCCACCGAATGAAGGTAGCGGCCGCGATAGCGCCACATGCCGCCGAGCTCACCGGTACCCTGGTGGTAGTACTCGCCGGGGTCGGCGCGCCAGGTGCGGATGCCGGATTCGCAGCGGCGCATTTCGGTGACGACGCCACGGCCCAGACCGTCGTAGGCCGGGTGGAATGAATGCACCCAGTACCAGGCGTCGGCACCCATATACATCAGGCGACCGCCACGCTGCGTGTAGTTGTGCAGGGCATCGAGCTGGGTGCCCGAGTTGTGCTCCGGGTGCGAGCCGGTGATGATGACGTTGTAGTTCTCCAGCCGCGCCAGACCGTCGTAGGTCGCGTCTTCGTCGGTGAACACGTCGTACTCGTAGCCCATCTGTTCGAGCCAGCAGATCAGATGCAGGTCGGCCGGGTACTGCCAGGGTGCCTGGGCCAGGAAGTGGTCGTACTTCGGTCGGATGCTCAGGATGGGGCGCAGCCGCGACGACAGGCAGATGCCGCTGCCGTCGGTGTGGGTGTCGTAGATCGAGCCGCCGTATTCGCGGTGCTCGGCGAGGAACATGTTCTGCTGCTGCATGATGGGCACGCGGTAGATGAACAGTTCCGCACCGCCTGCGTTGCACGCCACATGCTCGTTCGCGTAGGCCATGTAACTGATGGTCGGCACCATGACCGCGATCTTCGACTGTTCCTGGCCGATCTTCGGCACGATCCAGAACGGGATGTACTCTTCATCGCCCTCGGGCGTGGTCAGCTTGGCGGCATAGAAACGGCTCTTGATGTCGGTCGGTACCGTCCACTCGAAGCTCACCTCCCAGCGCGCGTTGTCGAGGTCGTCGTCGTGGAAGTGAATGGCGCCATATTCCTTCGGCGCCACCTTCCAGTCGAAGGTCTGGCCAGCCCAGTTGTAGCCGGTCAGCGCACGCGTCGGACAATTCACCAGGGTGGCGTTGAAACGATACGGACCGGCGTCCTTCGCCACCAGCGTGTCGATGCCATCGGAAAAATCCCAGGCAGCCACGATGGCTTCCGACAGTGCGCCGGTCGGGCCTGCGTTGCGGCGTTCGGTCAGGCCGGGCTGCGCGCCGCCCTTCATCATTTCGATCTCGAAGCGCGACAGGGCGCGATTGCACAGGCGCGGGCTGTCCAATTTGCCGTTGTAGTGGCCACCGACGATGACGCCTTGCGGCAGCGACGGCAGCCCCAGTGGGCCCGGCTCGAGATGATCGACATAGCCGGCGATCACCAGTGGCTGGTCGGTGTGTTCAACCTTGCCCTTGAACACCGCCTTGAGCGGCGGAATCTCCGGGTCCAGCGCATAGACGACCTGCGGCTCGTGGTGCAGCACCACTTCGCCGGTCAGCGCGTCGAAGCTGGCGGCGATGAAGTGCCAGGCGTGGTCGCGCAGCGGCGCACCATTCGTGTAAGTCTCGCCATTGATGCGCAGCTCGACGCAGCCGTCGGTGTTGATGAACAGGCCGTAGCCCTTGCCACCGGACCACTTGGTCACCAGCCCCTGTGCACCGTGCTTCCAGTAGCGCTTGTCGGTCTTGGGCGTGGTCGGCCAGATCCAGCACTGCAGCGTGAAACTGTCTGGCTTGAGTTGCGGCGCGTCAGGCACGAAGCCGTACGAGCCGCCGTAGACGACCTGCTTGATGCCGTCATACACGCCTTCGCAATCGGCCTTCACCGCCTTCTCGATGAAGCCGGGGCCGCGCGGATTGGTGTCGCCGTTGATCATCTGCACGACGGACGCTTCGTACTTCGCGGGACCGTCGCAATTGACGTAGAACCTGATCGTATCGCCCGGGTGGACGCCGAACTTGTCGGCGTATCCGGTCAGTCGCATTGCACACATGGTGTTCGTTTCTCCAGGTCGAGCGCCGCCCTCCGGGGTGTCGGATGCGTTGCTTGAAATTGTCGGAAAGTGCGTACCCGGGCGTCGGTGCCGGGGTCGCTGGATGAACTGCTGTCGGCGCGACCGGCGCGGTGTCAGGTGACCGGCCAGTTGTCGTCGCGGCGCTTGTAGCCTTCGTGGTAATGCTCGGGGAAGCCGTCGGATTCGGGCATCTCATCGAGTCGCATCAGGAAGATGGCGTGCTGGATGTCCTGCTCGCTGGTATAGACATCGTCGGTCGCGAAGACCGGCGGCACGCCACGGATGCCTGACAAGCGCCCGATGCGCCATTCGGCATCGATGCGGGTACAGATGACGACCAGCTTGCCCTTCGTCGAGGCGCCGCGCATGCGCAGCAGCACGCGCTTGAGCAGCGGGTCTTCATGCACGCCGCCGCTGATGACGGTGGTGTCGCCCGGCGTGGCGCACTTGAGCACCGAAAAACCGGCGACGCCCGCCATCGACTGCACGCACTCGAGATGCTCCCGGATCAGGCGATCGCGCTCCGGCGTGCCTTTCTTCGGTATTGAAATCATCGGTCAGACTCCTTCAGAACACGGAAATTGGATGGAAAACCGATCATCAATCCCTGGACGCTGCAGCCAGCCTGTTGCAGCGCGGCAAGACAAAAGACAAAAAAAAGGGCCTGCCGAATCCGGAGATTCGAGCAGGCCCTTTTGCCTTGCCCCACATCGGCAGTGCTGGCGATGTGAAGAGATAGCTCAATACTAGTCACGCCCGCTGCACTGCGTCAAGCTCTGTTAGTATCAATTTCGTTTTTCGCTCTCCGCTTTCACTGTCCTGTGTCCAACTCCGATCCGGTCAAGGTCGGCGTCCTGTTTTCGCGCGAGGGCGTGACCTCGCGCATCGAAAACTCGATGCTGCTCGGCACGCTCTTCGCCATACGTGAAATCAACGATGCCGGTGGCCTGAATGGCCGCGAACTGGTGCCGGTGTATTACGACCCGCACTCCAGCCCGCAGATGTTCAAGTCCCTCGCCACGCGGCTGGTGCTTGAAGACAAGGTGAATGTCATCTTCGGCTGCTACATGTCGAGCACGCGCAAGGCGATACTTCCGGTGGTCGAGAAGTGGAACCGCCTGCTGTTCTGCCCGACCATGTACGAAGGCTTCGAGTTTTCGGACAACGTCATCTACACCGGCGGCGCACCGAACCAGAACAGCGCACTGCTGGCCGACTACATGGCGAGCCGCTTCGGCGCGCGGGTCTACATGGTGGGCAGCGACTACATCTTTCCGTATGAGTCGAACCGCATCATGAGCGACTTCGTACACCAGCGGCAGGGCGGCGCGAAACTCGGTGAGCGCTACGTCCGGCTGGACGCCCAGGAAAGCGCCTTCGCGCCCATCATCAAGGACATTAAGGCCAAACAGCCCGATTTCATTTTCTCGACGGTCGTTGGACGGACGACCCGCATGTTCTATCAGGCCTTCGCCGATGCAGGCCTTGATCCGGCGCGCATGCCGATAGCCAGCCTGTGCACCAGCGAGGAGGAAATCGCCGAAATGGGCACGCGCATCGCCGAAGGTCACTACACGGCGGGCCCCTATTTCCAGTCGATCGACACCGAACGCAACCGCAGCTGCCTGGCGCACTTCCGCAAGCTTTTCGGTACCCAGGTCGAACCCAACATGAGCTGGGAGTCGTCTTACAACCAGGTGCACCTGTTCGCCGGCGCATATGCCGCCGCAGGCAGCGACGAACGCGATGTGCTGCTGCCGCACCTGCTGGGCCTGGAATTCGATGCGCCGCAGGGCCGCATCCGCGTCAATCCGAACAATCACCACACGCGGCTTTTTCCGCGCATCGGTCGCGTCAACGCCAGCGGGCAATTCACGATACTGGCGGAAACGCTGTCGGGCGTTGAACCTGACCCCTATCTGGTCAGTCATTCGTTCGACGACTGGAGCAATCGCCTGCGCGTGCTTTCCGACGACCAGACCCGTCGTGAGTAGCCCGGCCCGCCCCTCCAGCCGCGGCGCGCGGCTCACGCCGGAATTCCTCAGGCAGCTGCGCAGCCTGCGCGTCGCCGTGCTGCATCCGAAGGACGAAGACGGCGAAACCCTGACCCAGCAGTTGCAGCGCATCGGCTGTCAGGTGCAGACCTTCTGGCCGCCGGTGCCCGATTTGCCTGACAACGTTGACCTGGTGTTCTGTGCCGTTGACCAGGATGTGCTCGGCATGTCGTTCAACTGGGTCCGTCAGGAACAGCCGCCGGCGGTGATTGCCATCATCAGCTATGAAAACCCGACCATCTTCGACGCCATGATCAAGCTGGGTGCAACAGGCGTGCTCACGGCGCCGATCCGTTCGACCGGCATCCTGTCGACCCTGGTGCTCACGGTCGGTCTGAACGAAGCGATGCGCAAGGCCGAGAAACGCGTGCTCAGGCTCGAGCAGAAGCTGCTGGGCATCAACCAGATCAACGAAGCGAAATCCATCCTGATGCGCACGCGCAATGTCGGCGACAGCGAGGCCTACCGCATCATCCGCGAACAGGCGATGAGCCGTCGCGTGCCGACCGAAGAAATCGCGCGCGCCATCATTCACGCGAATTCCATCCTGTCAGGGCCGACGGGTTAAGGCCTGCCGGCATATCTGCAGTACCGAAGGGCGTGCATGGGCACGCCCTTTTTTGTTTCTGCACGCGCGGAAGCACCGGAAATCCCTTGGTTCGACTCGACCTTCTGCACCAACTTGGTGCACAATGCGCCGCGCATCACCCGGCCACCCCGTCACGCCCCACGATGGGGCATGGCCGGCTGCATCAAGCGGAGACCCGGCAGCACAGAACCGGGTCCCGCACCGAGCCACGGCACACCAAAGGACACTCACCCCATGACGAAGAGGACTTCCCGCCTGCGACGCGGGCCGCTCGCCTTCACGCTCGCTACCGGTCTGGCCGCCGCGGGCAATGCCTTCGCCGGCCCGACCTTCACCGGACCGGGCGACAGTTCGCTGACGCTCGGGCTGTGGTCGAGCGCAGCCTATACGAGCGCCGAACAGGCCGACGGGTCGCATGACAGCGACCTGCGGCTCGATTCATTCCGCATCATCACGGTCGCGAGATTCACGAAACAGATCGGCCTGATGACCAATTTCGCGCGCCTGTCGGGTGAGTCGATGCGCCTGCTCGATCTGGTCGGGCAATTCACACTGACCGACAGCGTCAATCTGTGGGTCGGCCGCCACGTCGTGCCGGGCGACCGGCAGCAGATGGCCGGGCCCTACTTCGCCAATGTGTGGGAGTACCCCATGGTGTCGCGCAACCCCAACGCCTACACCGGGCGCGATGACGGTGCGACGTTGTGGGGCAGCGTGTTCGACCGTCGGCTGCAATACATGGTCGGCGCATTCCAGGGCAAGAACCGCGGTGAGGACATGTCGAACGCGTCGCATCAGCTGCTGTACGCGACCCGCTTCGCATGGAGCTTCCGCGACCGGGAATCGGAGTATTTCAACAGCAACCACTACTACGGTGAAAAGGAAATACTGACCCTCGGCGCCGCCTGGCGGACCCAGAAGGACGGCGTAGGCACAGCGCTGAACCGCGGTGACTACACCGCCTGGAGCCTCGACGCACTGATGCAGACACGCCTGTCCGACGGCGCCGTGGTGACGCTCGAAGGCGCCTGGTACGACTACGACACCGACGGCGTCGCCGACATTTCACCGGCCGATCCGGGCTGCAGCCGTGTCACGAACTGCGGCGGTGCCGTCCAGGGCGACGCCTGGCTGGTCACGGCCGGCTACCTGTTCCCGACGAAGATCGGCATCGGCCGCTTCGAGCCGAACATCCGCTATCAGGAATTCCGGCCCGACACAGGCGCCCGCAACGACCAGTGGGACGTCGGCGTGAATTACGTCATTTCGGGTCATAACGCGCGGCTGAGTGCCTTTTACTCAGAGATGGGCAGCGACGGCGCAAGCTCGCGCAACCGCTTCATCCTCGGGCTGCAACTGATGTACTGATCGCGCTCGACATGCCGGCACGCAAGCTGCCCGACAGGTCGCGCGCAGGACACGCTGCGGTGTGCCCATTTTTCGGCTGCCGCAACATCGGCACGGGAGCCGCCCCGTCCGCCCCTCCGTTTGTGTGGACAAGTGTATCCACCCACGGCGTGCCGAACATCGATCCGAGTGACGGAGCGTGCCCGCCGTGCCGGACATCCGCCTGCCGCGAACGGGCAGCCCGGACAACCGGATGGTGGCGCCGCGACCAAGGAAAAATTGTTGAAAGACAATGGAAATTCATTTCCCATCAAACACCTGCGTTATTTCATCGTCGATCCGGGCGGCCATCGCGCATCCGTCCTCAATGTTTCCGACGACAGTCCGACCGACGAGCGTGTGAAAGCATGCATGCACTGTGACCACCCCGACAGACACCCGGACGCACTGGCCGGAACACCTTCGCCCGCTCAAGCAGTCGCCTGAGTAAGCCGATACACATCGACCATCAACTCAACAACCGGGTCACACTGCCCGCCGACCCGATGGACGTGGATCCCCCGTCACTTGCGACTGCCGTTCGCTGCCCGTCCACTGCTGCAGCGACGAAGACCGGCGCAGGCATGCTGACCCGAGCCCGCGATGCCATCAGGCGCTTCTTCCGCCTGTACGAACCCGATGATGTCCTGGCCGCGCGCTATCGCGGTCGTCAGATCGAAGCCATGCTGCGCTTCACCCCTGTGGCCATGGCCATCAACGTCACCAACGCGATCGTGGTGGTACTGACCGCGTGGTCCTACGGCCTGCGTCTTTTCCTCGTGTGCTGGGCGCTCGCGGTGACGATTGCCGCCTGCATGGGTCTGCGCGGCTGGCTGCGAGCCCGTTGCCGCAGTATCGAAACCGCTTCGCCGAGAACATTCCGACACGCCAGCATGCAGGCCGGCGTACTCGCGGCACTGTGGGCAAGCATGGCCATCGTGCTGTTCCCGTCACCGGATGATTCGCTGCGGCTGTTCGTCGGCCTGGTGACCACCGGCATGATCTGCGGCGGAGGCTTCGCATTGTCCAGCGTGCCCGGCGCGGCGACCAGCTACGTGGCCGTACTGGGCACCGGCAGCGCCGTCGCCGTGGCACTGTCCGACATGGATCATGCTTCGGGCATCGGCATCATGCTCGCGGCCTACAGCCTGATCGTCATCTTCAGCGCGTGGACGACGGCGCGCAACTTCGTCGCGCGACTCGTCGCAGAAATGAAGGCCGATCAGCAAAGCGAGGTGATCGCCTTGCTTTTGCGCGATTTCGAGAACCACGCCAGCGATGTACTTTGGGAACTCGATCGATACGGACGTTTCATCCATGCATCGAAGCGGCTCGAAGCCTGTCTGCACCTGACGTCCCAGGAGGCCCTCAGCAAGAGAGCGGCGCAGCTGCTCCGGCATCGCCTTGGCCGCTCGCCCGAAGAACGTGCAGCGGCCTGGCAGCGCCTTCGTCACGTCTTTCTCGGACGCAAGCCCTTTCGCGATGAAATCATTCATCTTGTCGGCAAGGGCGGTGCGCAGAGCTGGTCGCTGAGCGCCAGTCCGCTGTACGACAGCCGCGGAAAGTGGGCCGGATGGCGGGGCGTGGCGACCGAGATCACGGCGCGCCAGATGGCTGTGGAACGGATGGAATGGCTGGCACATCACGACACGCTGACAGGCCTTTTCAACCGTGCCTACTTGCGCTCGGCACTGCGCGAACGTCTGACATGCACCACCGGCAAACGCTTTGCGGTCGTGTGTTTCGACCTCGACGGCTTCAAGAAGATCAACGATACGCTGGGCCATGCCGCTGGCGACAGCTATCTGCAGGAATTCAGTCGGCGGCTGAAGGCCTGCCTGACGAATGAGGATGTCGCAAGTCGAACCGGCGGCGACGAATTCGCGCTCTTGCTGCCCGATCTGTGTCGCGAGGAGGATATCGCGGCAAGACTTGAGGCGCTGAATGCCTTGCTGGCAGCACCCTGCCGGATCGCCGGCCACATCGTACCGATGCGCACCAGCATGGGCATCGCGCTTGCGCCGAAAGACGGACATGACGTGGACAGCCTGCTCGGCTCCGCTGATCTTGCGCTCTACGCCGCGAAACGCGATGGCGGCGCGTGCTGGCGATTCTTTGACCTGTCGATGAGCGAACAGGCGCGTCGCCGGACCGTGCTCGAGATGGCCCTGCGCGATGCCATCGCCGACCGGCAGCTGCATCTTGCCTTCCAGCCACAACTGATGTTGAGCAGCAGTTCCATCTGCGGCTTCGAGGCCTTGCTGCGCTGGCGCCATCCGGAACTTGGCGACATTTCTCCGGCCGAGTTCATCCCGATCGCAGAAGCGACCGGTCAGATGGAAGGCATCGGCAATTGGGTGCTGGACGAAGCGAGCCGGCATGCCGCGACCTGGCCCGACACCATTTCAGTCTCCATCAATGTGTCCGCGGTGCAGCTGGGTACCGACAGTTTTCTGCACCACGTGCTGCAATCATCGGCCGTGGTCGCACCGCAGAGGGTCGAATTCGAGATCACCGAATCACTGCTGCTCGAATGCACCGACTCTGCCGCTGCACAGTTGCGCGATCTGCGCGCCATGGGCTACCGCATCGCGCTTGACGACTTCGGGACCGGCTATTCAGCGCTCACCTATCTGCGCACCTTCTCCTTCGACACACTGAAGATCGACCAGAGCTTCGTGCGCGACATGGGCAAGTCGGACAAGGCATGTGCCATCGTCGATACATTGCTGGCGATGTCGGTCGCACTGAACATGCAGACGGTCGCCGAAGGCGTCGAAACCCTGTCGGACTTCCAGACCCTGAGCAGAAAGAAATGCGGAATGGTCCAGGGCTATCTGGTCAGTCGGCCGATCCCCCCGGCGGATGTCGCCGGGTTCCTTGTCACGTGGCGCGGCATTGCGGGCGTTCCGGCCGTGGCGTACGCGGATGGAAGGTCGCGCCCGAAAGGCACACCGAATCACATCCCTGTCGCCTTTTGAATCCGGCCGCTGCGCCGGATCGCGACGACGGATGAGCGACGGAGCGCACGGTGCAACTTAAAAAATCCACCGGACGTCACTGCCCTGTCACACGTACAAGCTTGAATCCACGGTGTGAATGCTCCAGATCCCCTCGTGCGCCACGTCCGGGCCATCTTCCTGTCGGACATCCATCTCGGTACGCGCGGATGTCAGGCCGAGGCGCTGCTCGATTTTCTTCGTTACCACGAATCCGATTATCTCTACCTGGTCGGAGACATCATCGACTTCTGGGCGATGAGCCGCTCGATCCACTGGACCCCGGCACAGAACACCGTAGTTCAGAAAGTGTTGCGGCGCGCTCGCAAGGGAACGCAGGTCGTCTTCATCCCGGGTAATCACGACGAGGCGCTGCGCGAATATGCCGGGACGGTGTTCGGTGACATTGCGGTCCATCTTGATCGTATCCATGTCGCCGCAGACGGCAAGCGCTACTGGCTGGTGCATGGCGACGACTTCGACCAGGTGACGCGCCATCATCGCTGGGTCGCACTGCTCGGCGACGTGGCCTACAACGCGCTCGTGCGGATCAATGCGTGGATGTCGCGCGTGCGCCGCCGGCTTGGCATTGCCGGCTACTGGTCACTGGCCGGCTACGCCAAGCGCAAGGTGAAGAGCGCGGTGAGTTTCATCTATGACTTCGAGGACTCGGTCATGCACGAGGCGCGCAGCCGGGGCGTCGATGGCGTCATCTGCGGCCACATCCATGCGGTCGCACAGCGCACCATCGACGGGCTCGTCTACATGAACTGCGGTGACTGGGTGGACAGTTGCACCGCCATTGTCGAACATGCTGACGGCCAATTTTCCGTCGTCGACTGGGGCCAGGCGCTGCGCAGCCCGGGTGTCGGCATGACGCTGCCGGTCGCCGAGGAAGTGATGGGCCACTGAGCGCGGTCGTGCGAGGCCTAGACTCAATGCTGCCATTTTCAGTCATCGGCAACTGCTCCGGACTTTCGGACACCTTTTTTCTGCAAAGCACTTGAATCGGGGTCCTGCCGCGCAAGTTCCCCCTGAGTGCGGGCGGCCGCGTCGCGCCCGCTGGCCGGCCGGCGGCATTCGCGCTAAGGTGTGCTCCCGGCTGCCGCGCAAGCGTCCCGGGCCCTGAAATCTCCGATTCATCCGTACAGCATGGAGCGAATCATCGTCATCACGGGCGGCAGTCGCGGTATCGGCGCGGCGACTGCGCGTCTGGCCGCCGCGCAGGGCGATGCCGTAGTGGTCAGCTACCTGCGGCAGCGCGCTGCCGCTGAGGCACTGGTCCGCGACATCACCCACGCCGGCGGCACGGCGCTCGCACTGGCGGCCGACGTGAGCATCGAGGCGGACGTGGAACGGCTGTTCCGCGACGTCGATAGCGCCTTCGGCGGCCTGTCGGCGCTGGTGAACAATGCCGGCATGCTCGAAGCGCAGAGCCGGGTCGAAGACATGGGCGCGGCGCGACTGACCCGCATCTTCGCAACCAATGTGATCGGCAGCATGCTGTGCGCACGCGAGGCAGTGCGCCGCATGTCGCGCCGACATGGCGGCGCCGGCGGCGCCATCGTCAATCTGTCGTCGGCCGCGTCGCGGCTTGGCTCGCCCGATGAGTACGTCGACTACGCCGCGTCGAAGGGTGCCATCGACACCTTCACCATCGGTCTGGCGAAGGAAGTGGCGGCTGATGGCATTCGCGTGAACGCGGTCCGCCCCGGCGTCATCCGCACGGACATCCACGCCGCTGGCGGCGAACCCGATCGGGTGAACCGGGTGAAATCATCGGTGCCGCTGCAGCGCGGCGGCGAGCCGGAAGAAGTGGCGCGCGCCATCCTGTGGTTGCTGTCGGACGACGCTTCGTACACCACCGGCGCACTGCTGGACGTCAGCGGCGGCCGCTGAGCCGTTCCGGCCGACAGTTCGACACGTCGAAATGCGCCCCGCGACCGTTCGCGGGGCCAGGCTTTGATGACGCGACGCAACAGCCTCGGTTCACCCGAAACCAACCAGACAGACCCGCGCACATCAAGGCACTCGCGAGAACTTATCGCGCTAATCTTTTGCTGGCAACGAAGAATCTGCTGATGTGCAATGCCGGCGCACCTTTGCGGACGATGCGTCGCCGACAGCGGTCGAGCCGACTGCGGAAGATGGTGCGGCGCAGAAGCAATATTCCTCAACACATTGTTTCAACAAGAAAAAACAGTTTAAAAAAACCCTTGAAACGGCTTGATTGATGTCTTACTTTGAATCTGGCAGCCAGCATGTCGCAGGCTGAATCAACCCACGGAGTGCAGGTAGCGGGGCCCAAGGGACACAAGAAAAGCCGCGCGCGATACAGCGCTGACGGCGTAACCGGAATCACCAGTGGTCAATGGTTGCACTCAGTTTCTATTCAAGGCTCACGTCACAGACATCTCAACGGAGGTTGGTTATGACAATGCTCACACTGGATCAGGCGAAGGCTCTTTTCAACAGCGGCAAGGCGGCACAGATGTCGACGATGTACAACCACCACAGCAACAAGACATTCGGGGTGGTCGACAATCGTTCGGCGAAGCGCACCGATCACTACCTCATCGGCGAAGGGGATCTCACCCACGTGGTTCCGGAAAAGTCTCCGACCTTCGATAGGGCGTGATGTCGCGGTCACCGCACGGCGGCACCCGTGTCGGTGCCGGCCGAAAACCCGTTGATCCGACTGTACCTGTCACCATCCGGCTCACACCGGAACAACGCGAGGTACTGAGGCGACGTGGCGTCGCAAAATGGTTGCGACCGCTGCTCGACAAGACAGGCTGACAGGTTTCCTGCTTCATTCGCCGCCGGCGCTCTGCACGCCGGCGGCGTTTTTCATTCTGGCGGACCGCATTCAGCATGCAGACCTCTTGTGATCGTCACCCCATGGAAGGTGGCGGTGGCGCAATCAGCAGGGCTACGGCCTGCGCCGCAATGCCTTCACCGCGACCTGTATAACCCAGCTTTTCGGACGTCTTTCCCTTGACGTTTACGGCGTTCGGCGCGATGCCGCAGTCAGCCGCGATGTGGGCTGTCATCTGTGCCGCATGCGGCGTGATCTTCGGCTGTTCGCAGATCACCGTCGCATCGATGTTGCCAATCTGCCAGCCGGTCAGGCGCACTCGCCTGACCGCTTCGCGCAGCAGCTCACGGCTGTCGGCGCCTGCGTAGGTCGCATCGGTGTCCGGGAACAGCCGGCCGATGTCGCCCAGGCCGGCAGCACCGAGCAGGGCATCGGTGATCGCGTGCAGCAGCACATCCGCGTCGGAATGACCGAGCAGGCCCTTCTCATGCGGAATGTCGACGCCGCCGATGATGCACTTGCGGCCGGCGACAAGTCGGTGGACGTCAAAGCCCTGACCGATGCGGAAGGGAAGCGGTGCCGCTTGTATAAGGTTGTTCATTGCGATGCCTCCCGGGTGCGCAGGATCAATTCGGCCAGATCCATGTCTTCCGGCCAGGTCACCTTCAGGTTGCCGGCGCTCGATGCAACCAGCTTCGGCGCCAGTCCCGCCGCCTCGATCGCCGAAGCCTCGTCGGTGACATCGGTGCCGC
Organism: Methyloversatilis sp. RAC08; assembly: GCF_001713355.1. Lineage (NCBI taxonomy): Bacteria > Pseudomonadati > Pseudomonadota > Betaproteobacteria > Nitrosomonadales > Sterolibacteriaceae > Methyloversatilis > Methyloversatilis sp. RAC08. Next base: position 787,029 of record NZ_CP016448.1, read on the forward strand.
GATCGAGCGCGTCGTGCAGCAGCGCAAGCCGGAACATCTGCGGTGTCTGCGCCTGCCACATGGCCGCACGTGGCACGGTGCATTCCACCCGGCCATGGGCGTCGGCGCGCTTGAGCGTGTCGGCGACCGGCACGGCGAGCAGGCCGCCGACGGCGTCATCGGCCAGTTCGGTGATCAACCTGTCCAGCAGCTGACGGCCAAGGCAGGGACGCGCGGCGTCGTGCACCAGCACCCAGTCGTCAGGGCGCGCCCAGCCGGTCAGTTCGAACAGGCCGTTGCGCACCGACACCGCCCGGCTGGCACCGCCGCAATGCACCGGCATCAGTTTCGGCCCGAGCGCCGACCAGTCGTGGTCGCGCCAGTACAGGTCGTCCGGCGACAGCACGACCACCACCCGGTCGATGCGCGGATGCGCACACAATGTGGCCAGCGCATGATGGATCAGCGGTTTGCCGGCCAGCGGCAGATACTGCTTCGGCAGATGCGCACCGAAACGGCTGCCGCTGCCGGCGGCGGGAACGAGTGCGATGTGGCGCGGCATGCGGCTCAGACGGCCAGCCAGCGCGACAGGTCGCGCTTCATGTCGTCGACCGATTCCAGGCCTATGGCAAGCCGGATGAGGCTGTCCTTGATGCCCGAGGCGTCGCGCGCCTCCTGAGAAATACGGCCATGCGTCGTCGTCGCCGGGTGCGTGATCGTCGTTTTGGTGTCGCCCAGATTGGCGGTGATGGACAGCATGCGGGTCGAATCGATCAACGCCCATGCCTCGTCGCGCCCGCCCTGCACCTCGAACGCCACCACCGCGGCGCCGGACTTCTGTTGGCGCATCGCGATCGCATGCTGTGGGTGCGACGGCAATCCGGGGTAGTAGACGCGATCTACCCACGGCTGCTTCTCAAGCCAGATGGACAGTTCATGGGCCTTCGCCGACTGCGCTTCCATGCGGATCGCCAGCGTTTCCAGCCCCTTCAGGATGATCCAGGCGTTGAACGGCGACAGCGTGGGGCCGGCCGTGCGCAGGAAGCGCAGCACCTCGTCCATCTCCGCCTTGCGGCCGCACACCGCGCCGCCGAGCACGCGGCCCTGCCCGTCCAGATACTTGGTGGCCGAGTGGATGATGATGTCGGCCCCCAGTTCGAGCGGCTTCTGCAGCGCCGGCGAACAGAAGCAGTTGTCGACCGCCAGCAGCGCACCAGCCTCATGCGCCACCTCGGCGACGGCCGCGATGTCGATCACCTCGGTCAGCGGGTTCGACGGCGTTTCGATGAAGAACAGCCGGGTGGTCGGCCGCACGGCCGCACGGTAGGCCGCGATGTCCGTCGCATCGACCAGCGTGGTCGAAATGCCGAACTTTTCGAAGTAATTGGCGAACAGCTGCTGGGTCGAGCCGAAAATGCTGCGCGAGGCGATGATGTGGTCGCCGCCCTTGAGCAGCGCCATCACCATCGACAGGATGGCCGACATGCCGGAGCTGGTCGCCACACACGCTTCGGCGCCTTCCAGCGCGGCGAGGCGGTCCTGCATCATCGTGACCGTCGGATTGGTGAAACGCGCGTAAACGTTGCCGGGTGTGGCTCCGGAAAAACGCGCCGCCGCCTCGGCGGCATTGTTGAACACGAAGCTCGATGTCAGATAGAGCGCTTCGCTGTGTTCGCCGAACTGGCTGCGCTCGATGCCGGCGCGCACCGCCAGTGTTTCCGGATCGTACTGCTCCGGATCGAATGCCGCCCGTTCGGACGGCCGATGTTCAGAACTGCTCATGCTGTGCTCCAGCCGGCGCAAGTGCCGGCAACCAGGTATCGAAAAAGCAGAAGACGGAAAAGCGAAACCACCGGCCCAAATGAAAAACCCGTTTTGCCTGTAGGGCAAAACGGGTTCGGGAATGCATTCGTTTCGCCGCTTTAGCCGTATTTGTCCGGGTCGATGTCTCGACGAAACGTCAACCCGCGCGCCCGCAAGCTGGATTCAAATCGGCGCGAATGCCGACATTACTGCCGGTTCGCCGGGCAGGTCAAGCCGGATATCGGGAAAGCTCATGAGCCGGAGACATGCTCAGGCGTTTTCTTCCGACGTGACCAGATTCAGGTCGAGCTGACCGCTGTCGTCTTCGGACTGTCGCGGCGCGCCCTTGCGCTGGTTCTCGACGCCATCGAGGTAGGCGGCGGTCACATCGCCGGTGACGTAGCAGCCATCGAAGCACGACGTTTCGAACTGTTCGATCGACGGGTTGCAAGCGGTGATCGAGGCCTTGAGCATGTCCAGTGTCTGGTAGATCAATTCGTCGGCACCGATGGCGACGCGGATTTCCTCGTCTGAGCGGTTGGCTGCTATCAGCTCGTCGCGCGTCGGCATGTCGATTCCGTACACGTTGGCGAAACGCACCGGCGGCGCAGCCGACGCGAAGTACACCTTGAGCGCGCCCGCTTCGCGCGCCATCGCAACGATTTCCTGGCTGGTCGTGCCGCGCACGATCGAGTCATCGACCAGCAGCACGTTCTTGCCGCGGAACTCCTGCGTGATCGCATTGAGCTTCTGGCGCACCGATTTGCGGCGTACCGCCTGGCCCGGCATGATGAAGGTGCGGCCGATGTAGCGGTTCTTCACGAACCCCTCGCGGTACGGTACGTCGAGCACGCGGGCCAGTTCCATCGCCGACGGACGGCTCGAATCCGGGATAGGGATGACCGCGTCGATCTGCAGCCCGCCGTGGTCGCGCTGGATCTTCTGGGCGAGGAATTCGCCCATCTTCACGCGCGACTCATACACCGACACGCCATCCATCAGTGAATCCGGACGCGCCAGATAGACGTATTCGAACAGACAGGGCGCCTGGGTCGGATGCGCCGCGCACTGCAGCGACTGCATCGTGCCCTCCGGCGAGATGAGTACGGCTTCGCCCGGCGCGATGTCGCGCAGCAGCGTGAAGCCCAGCGTATCGAGCGCGACGCTTTCCGAAGCGACCAGCCATTCGGTGCCCTGTTCGGTCTCGTGTGTGCCGATGACCAGCGGGCGGATGCCGTACGGGTCGCGGAACGCCAGCAGGCCAAAGCCGGCGATCATCGCCACCACGGCGTAAGCGCCTCGACAGCGGCGATGCACGCCAGCCACGGCGCGGAACACCGTCTGCTCGTCGAAGGTCGGCCGCTCGCGCAGCGACTGCATCATTTCGTGCGCCAGCACGTTCAGCAGCACTTCGGAATCCGACGTGGTGTTGATGTGCCGCAGGTCGGTGCGGAACATGTCGACCTTCAGTTCTTCCGAATTCGTCAGGTTGCCGTTGTGCGCCAGCACGATGCCGAACGGCGAATTGACGTAGAAGGGCTGCGCCTCGGCCGCGTTGTAGGCGGATCCGGCCGTCGGGTAGCGCACGTGCGCAATACCCCAGTCACCGAGCAGGGTACGCATGTTGCGCGTGCGGAACACATCGCGCACCAGTCCGGAACTCTTGTGCATGTGGAACTTCTGGCCCTGCGCGGTGGCGATGCCGGCCGCGTCCTGGCCGCGGTGCTGCAGCACGAGCAGTCCGTCGTACAGGAGCTGATTGACGGGAGAGGTGGCAACGACGCCGAGTATTCCGCACATGATGGTCAGGCCTTAAATCGAATCTTCTTTGCCACTGCATCCGGCAGCCACGGGCGCAGGGCGATTGCTGCAGTTTCCAGCGGCGGCGTCAGCGCCGCCGCGCGCCACCACGGTTGTTCGGGGGCGGGCGTGAAGGCCGCACCGACCACGATCAGAAGCAGTATAAATGCGGCCCGAGCCAGCCCGAACAAGCCCCCCAGCACACGATCGGGAAAATCGAGCCCGGTCGCCTTGATCAGCGAGCGCAAAACCCAGCGCAATACGCCGCACAACAGCAGCACCGCGACGAAGGCGAGCGCGAAACCGCTGACCATGCGCAAGCCCGGATCCTGCAGGCCGGCCGGCAGCAGCATGGCGACATCGGCGCCGAACTGCCGAGCGACAATGAAGGCGAGCACCCAAGCCGCCAGAGCAATCACTTCGCTGACCAGACCGCGCATCAACCCGATCGCCGTGGACACCGCCACGATGGCGATCAGGATGTAGTCCAGCACGGTCATGCAGCCGGCGCCATCATGGAACGCATGCCGGCACCTTCAAGCTTGCGCTGCGCGGCTTCGGCTGCTGCGCGAGTTGGGAACGGGCCGACCTTTACGCGCGTACGCGACTGGCCGTTTTCCAGCTTTACCGGTTCGGTAAAGGTCGGAAAGCCCAGCTCCTTGGCACGCGCGCGGAGTTTGGCCACATTGGCGGCATCGCTGAACACCCCCAGTTGCAATGCGAAGGATCCCGACTTGCCATCGAGCAGGGCCGCCACGCGAGACGCTTCGCTGACTGGCGCGGGCGCAGCAGCCTGTTTGGTCGGCTCGGCCTTTGGTGGCACGGCAACCGGCGCGGGTGGCGAAGGCGGCACAACAGGAACTGATTCGGTCGTCGCCGGCGCAGCAGATTCGGTATCCGGCGGCGCAGGCGGAATCATTACATCGGCGTCAGCCGGTTCGGGTCGAGCCGGCTGGGCCAGCGCCGGCAGGCTGTCACGCGGCGGAATGCGCACGGCGATGTCCTGCGCCGGGGCACGCGGCTCGTGGTCCATCACGACCGGCAGCACGATGGCCGCGGTCAGTGCCAGTGCGATGGCACCGAGCAGGCGCCGGCGGGCGCGCTTGCGCAACTCAGTCTGGAGGTCAGGGGCGGTAGAAGCCACGTCGGGCGCATCCTGCGGGTGGGTTCAGCCTTTTGCAGGCAAGGGCGAGCGCGCGTATTCGCGCATGACTTCGGCGACGGTGAGGAAGGATCCGAACACGACGATTCTATCATCTGCACCCACCCGTTCCCGGGTGGCCTGCCACGCATCGACCGGACTGGCGAAGGTCGACACGCTGCCCGGAATACCTTGTTCGGCGATCATTGCAGCGATGTCGCTGGCGAGCGTACCGCGCGGACCGCCGAGATCGCACAGCATCCAGTGGTCGATGCGTCCCTTGAGCCGGTCGAGCACGCCCGCGATGTCCTTGTCGCGCAGCATGCCGAGCACGGCCCAGGTTTCCGGGTAGAACCCCATGCTCGACAGGTTCTCGTTCAGCACCGAGGCGGCGTGCGGGTTGTGCGCGACGTCGAAGATGACGGCCGGCCGGCCGGGCATCACCTGGAAGCGACCCGGCAGTTCGACCGTGGCCAGCCCGAGACGGATGTCACCGACCGACACCGGGACCTGGTCGGACATGGCGTCCAGCGCCGTGATCACCGCCGATGCATTCAGCAGCTGGTTGGCACCGCGCAACGCCGGATAGCCCAGCCCGCCACGCTTGACCAGCCGTTCAGGCTCGCGCCGCCAGTAGCCCCACTGCTGCCGGTCACCGCCAAAGCCGAAATCGCGGCCTGACACCTTGAGCACCGCGCCGATCGTTTGGGCGTACTCGATCACCGTGGCTGGCGGCATCGGATCACCGACGATGGCCGGCCGCCCTGCACGGAAGATGCCGGCCTTCTCGCGGCCGATCAGCTCTCGCGTATCACCGAGATATTCCATGTGGTCGAGATCGACGCTGGTGACGATGGCGCAATCGGCATCGAATGCGTTCACGGCATCAAGACGGCCGCCCAGCCCAACTTCCATCACGATCACATCGAGCTCGGCGCGCTCGAACACCTGCCACGCGCCCAAGGTGCCGAACTCGAAGTAGGTCAGCGCGGTATCGCCGCGCGCCTGTTCGACCTCGGCAAAGCCGGCGCACAGTGCGTCATCGCTGGCCGGTTCGCCGTTGATGCGAACGCGTTCGTTGTAGGCCAGCAGGTGCGGCGACGTGTAGGTGCCGACGCGATAGCCTGCGCATCGCAGGATGCGTTCGAGCATCGCACAGGTCGAGCCCTTGCCATTGGTGCCGCCGACGATGAACAGCGGAACGCGCTGCGTGATGCCGAGCGCCGCCTTGACGCTGAGCACGCGGTCCAGCCCGAGCTGGATCACCTTCGGATGCAGGCCTTCGAGGTGCTGCAGCCACTCGGTCAGCGTCAGTGGCATGTGATCGACGGGCCGGACACGGTTGTCACGCGACGCAGGGGACGCGGATGCTGACGGTTCAGCACGTCAATGCCGGCATACGTTGCAATGCGGACAGCAGGCCGGCGATGCGGTCAGGCATTTCGCGCCGATCGACAATCATGTCGACAGCGCCCTTCTCGACCAGGAACTCTGCGCGCTGGAATCCTTCCGGAAGTTTTTCGCGCACGGTCTGTTCGATCACGCGCGGGCCGGCGAAGCCTATCAGCGCGCCCGGCTCGGCGATGACGATGTCGCCCATGAACGCAAAGCTGGCCGACACACCGCCCATGGTCGGATCGGTCAGCACCGAAATGAAGGGCAGCCTGTGCTGCGCAAGCTGGGTCAGCGCAGCGGTGGTCTTGGCCATCTGCATCAATGAAAAGAGACCTTCCTGCATGCGAGCACCGCCACTGGCCGCGATGCACACGAAGGGCAGGCGCTGTTCGACCGCGACGCGCACGCCACGCACGAAGCGTTCGCCAACGACCGAACCCATCGATCCGCCAAGAAATTCGAATTCGAAACAGGCGACAACTACCGGCACCGTCCGGATCGCGCCCTGCATGACGATCAGTGCATCCCCCTCGCCGGTTTCGTCGGCAGCCGCGTTCAGGCGGTCGGCGTAGCGTTTGCTGTCGCGGAACTTCAGCGGATCGACCGGCATGACTTCGGCGCCGATCTCGAAGCGGCCTTCACGGTCGAGCAGGGAATCAAGGCGTACGCGGGCGCGTACCCGCGAGTGGTGATTGCACTTCGGGCAGACGCCGGTATTGGCCGCCAGATCGGCGGTGTAGAGCACGGCTTCGCAAGCCGGGCACTTCGACCACAGGCCTTCGGGAACCGACTTGCGCCCAGCTGCCTCGCTGCGGTTTATCTTCGGCGGCAGCAGCTTCTGCAGCCAGCTCATGCCGTCACCTCGACGCTGTCCATCGCAGCGCGGATGCCGCTCAGCAGCGTCTTCACGCGCGGCAGTATTTGGTCTGCCGGGCTGTTCTCGATTTCCTCGATGATGCGGCTGCCGATGACGACCGCGTCCGCCACCGCCGCCAGCGCCTTCGCCGAGGCGCCATCACGCACGCCGAAGCCGACGCCAACCGGCAGGCCGACCATGTCGCGAATCAGCGGAATGCGCTTCGATACGGCATCGATGTCGATGTGGCCGGCGCCGGTCACGCCCTTCAAGGATACGTAATAGATGTAGCCGCTGCCGATCTCTCCGACGGCGCGGATGCGAACGTCGGTCGAGGTCGGTGCCAGCAGGAAGATGACATCCAGCCCTGCAGCGCGCACCACCCTGGCGAATTCGCGCGACTCTTCCGGCGGGTAATCCACCACCAGCACGCCATCCGCGCCGGCGGCCGACGCTGCGTCAGCGAAGGCATCTACACCCATTGCCTCGATCGGGTTGGCATAGCCCATCAGTACGACCGGCGTCGTCGTGTTGCGGGTGCGGAATTCGGCTACCGCCGCAATCACCTGGCGCAGCGACACCTTCTTCAGCAACGCCCGTTCGGACGCGCGCTGTATCGTCGGGCCATCGGCCATCGGGTCGGAGAAAGGCACCCCGAGTTCGATGATGTCGGCACCCGCCTCGACCAGCGTGTGCATCAGCGGCACCGTCACCGACAGGTCGGGGTCGCCCGCTGTGACAAATGGAATCAGCGCCTTGCGGCCTGCGGCGTCCAGCGCGGACAGTGTTTGAGTGATTCGGGACATTTTCGGAAACCGTCGCCGGGCGGCTTCCGCCACCCGGCTGACAACAGGATGGTGGAAAAGCTGGTCAGAACTTGATGCCGGACTTCTCGGCCACGGTGTGCATGTCCTTGTCGCCGCGGCCGGACAGATTGACCAGCAGCACCGCGTCCTTCGACATGCCGGCCGCCATCTTCATCGCGTAGGCGACGGCGTGCGACGATTCGAGCGCCGGGATGATGCCTTCCATGCGGCAGGTCTTGTGGAAGGCCGCCAGCGCTTCCTCGTCGTCGATGGCCACATATTCGGCGCGACCGCAGTCCTTCAGCCAGGCGTGCTCCGGGCCGACGCCAGGATAGTCGAGGCCGGCCGACACCGAATGCGTTTCGATGATCTGACCATTTTCATCCTGCAGCAGATAGGTGCGATTGCCGTGCAGCACACCCGGACGTCCGGCACACAGCGACGCCGAATGCATTCCGGTCGAAATGCCGTGCCCGGCCGCCTCGACGCCAATCAGACGCACGTCCGGATAGGGGATGTAGGGATAGAAGATGCCCATCGCATTCGATCCACCGCCAACGCAGGCGATCACGGCATCCGGCTGACGACCGATCATTTCCGGCATCTGCCACTTGCACTCCTCGCCGATGACCGACTGGAAGTCGCGCACCATCATCGGATACGGATGCGGACCGGCCACGGTGCCGATGATGTAGAAGGTGTTGGCGACATTGGTCACCCAGTCACGCATGGCTTCGTTCAGCGCGTCCTTCAAAGTCTTGGAGCCGCATTCGACAGGTACGACCGTGGCACCGAGCAGCTTCATGCGATAGACGTTGGCGGCCTGACGCTTCACGTCCTCGCTGCCCATGTAGACAACGCATTCCATGCCGAGCCTGGCGGCGATCGTCGCGGTGGCGACACCGTGCTGGCCGGCACCGGTTTCCGCGATCACGCGCGGCTTGCCCATGTGCTTGGCCACCATGGCCTGACCGATCACATTGTTGATCTTGTGGGCGCCGGTGTGGTTCAGGTCTTCGCGCTTGAGGTAGATCTGCGCACCACCCGCCGCTTCGGACAGGCGACGCGCGTGGAAGATCGGGCTCGGGCGGCCGACGTAGTGCTTCAGCTCGTACTCGAATTCCGCGCGGAACGCCGGTTCGTCCTTCAGTGACTCGTAGGTATCCCGCAGCTCATCGAGCGCGGCAATCAGGGTTTCCGCAACAAAAGTGCCACCGTACGGACCAAAATGTCCGGTCGTGTCCGGCAGGTTGTAGGCGGAGGCAGATACCTCAGCCGGCAGGTCGAGCTTCCCCATTTTCAACTCCTGATATGAACGCAGCCACCCTGGCCACGTCCTTGATTCCTTTGGCGGATTCAACTCCGCTGCTCACATCGACCGCAGCCGGCGCCACGCGCCGAACCGCGTCTGCCACGGTTTCCGGGTCCAGACCGCCGGACAGGATGACCGGCAGTGGAAGGTCGGGCGGGATCAGCGACCAGTCGAAACTCTTGCCGGAGCCCCCCCAGGCATCGGAGTAGGCATCCAGCAGCAGTGCTCGCGCTGCACGAAACCTGACCGCGTATTCTAGCAAATCCAGCCCCGGCCTCACCCGGACTGCTTTGATGTATGGCAGGCCGAAACGTTCGCAATCATCCGGCGTCTCGTCGCCATGAAACTGCAGGCAATCCAGGCGCGCCCCGCTCGCCGCTTCGCCGATCAATCCAGCATCTTCATTGACGAACAGTCCGACCCGCGTGACGAACGGCGGCACCCGCAACGCCAGCAACGCAGCCCGCTCGACGGTCACCGCGCGCGGGCTGGGCGGATAGAGCACGAAACCGACGGCGTCTACACCGAGCGCCAGGGAAGCTTCGAGGTCACTTTCGCGGGTGAAGCCGCAGATCTTGATACGGGTCTTGCGCACCATGCGTCCTCAAGGATGATCGTAGCAGCATCAGCAGGGCGTCAACCCGGTCCGATCGGCGGAAGCCTCATTCCGCACTGGATTTCCGGCAAATGCCACGCCGCATCGTAGCCCACCCCGACCAGATAGAGGCCACTGGCAGAAAAAGTCGGCGCCCCCAGGCGCCGGTCCCGCCCCGCCAGCAGTTCGCCCACCCAGGACGGATCACGCCGGCTGCACCCCACTTCGACCAGTGCGCCGACGATGTTGCGCACCATGTGATGCAGAAACGCGTTGGCGGTCAGGTCGAGCAGGATCCAGTCGCCCCGACGCACCAGCGACAGTTCAGACAAGGTACGTACAGGACTGTGCGCCTGGCATTCCGACGACCGGAAGGCGGAAAAGTCATGCGTGCCGATCAGATCGGCGCCAGCCGCCTGCATGCGGACCTCGTCGAGCGGACGATGGAACCAGCCGGCAAGCGTGGCTGCCAGCGCCGGACGGACCGGATGGTTGTAAAGGCAATAGCGGTAGCTGCGGGAATGCGCCGAAAAACGCGCGTTGAAATCGTCGGCAACCGGCTTGGCCCAACGCACGGCAACCGACGGGGGCAGCAGCGCATTGCAGCCACGGACCCATGCCATGTCCGGGCGTTGTGCCGAAGTATCGAAATGCACTACCTGAGCCGTCGCGTGCACGCCGGTATCGGTGCGGCCGGATGCCTGCACGCGAACCGGATGAGCCGCAATGGCGGACAAGGCGGCCTCCAGCGTGTCCTGCACCGTCAGGCCGGACGCCTGCGACTGCCAGCCGCGAAAGGCCGATCCGTCGTACTCGACACCGAGCGCGATGCGCACGTCAGGCCCAGTGCCAGAGTGCAAGCAGGCATGCGGCAGCAGCCAGCACGACACGATCCAATGCAGCTAACGGCGCACACGCCTCGACCGGAAGGGACGTTCCGCTGTCGCCTTCTTCCAGCCACGAACGCCAATTGCGTCCCGGCATCCGGTGATCGACTTCGTGCAGTACCAGTTGCAGGCGCAAGGCGAAGCTTCCGGGCGCTGGATGATCCGCCGACAACGGATGAACCAGCCGGTGAATGGCCCCGGTCAGCCGGGCGGGCGTCATCCGATCCAGCAGTATGGCTACGGCTGCGGCCATACCGATCAGCTTGCTCATCGCGGACAGGGCTGCAAGCAAGCCTTCGATACTCGGACCCGCCGGGAAATCAGGTACCAGCAGTCGCCCCGGCGTGGCAAGCGCGAAGGTGAGCAGGATGGCGAGCAGCAGCCAGCGCAGACGGCGCACCAGACGAAGGAAAGGACGCGCGGCCAGAAGGAGGGCGCACGCGATCGACATGCCGGACCACAGCTCATGCCAGGGGGAACCCGCCACCTGCCCGGCAAGCAGCCAGACCAGCCAGAGCGCGAGCAGAGTAGCCGCGTGCAGGCGGGGTGCAGGAGGGTCAGTTTCGGTAACGTACATGGGGATGGCGCAGGCTCATTGCGTCAAGCATAGCGCCGGGCAAGGCCCGAACGAACAGGACTCACCTGCAGATTTTCAGCCGGGGCCCGTTCGGACAGACTGCGCGGAGCGGATCGACCCGAAGGCCGATCCATCGGCGGCAATATACTGATCAGGCAAGTTTCGCGAGCATTTCGCTCGCCTGCGACTGCTGATCCGCCGTGCCTTCGCGGACCACCTCCTGCAGCAGTTCGCGCGCACCTTCCTTGTCGCCCATCTCTTCGTAAGCGCGCGCCAGTTCGAGCTTGGTCTCCGCCTCTTCGGCTGCCGTTTGCGGCGGCTCCTCGGTGGCGAGCATATCTTCCGGATTGATCACTGTGGATACCGACGACTCGCTCAGGTCAGGCAGTGCCTGCGGAGGTGCTTCGTCGAACGCCTGCACCGCGTCGCCGACCACATCCGTTTCCAGTGCATGCAGGGGGTCGCCGACAATGTCGGTTTCAAGCGTGGACGGATCGGTACCCAGATCGAGATTGATGTCGGACAGATCGATCACCGGTTCGGCTGTCGCCTGAGCCGGCGCATCCGATGCGTCAAAATTGAAGTCGATCAGATTGCCCACATCCGTACGTTCAAGATCGACCACAGCACCACCGGCCGCGGCATCCGGATTGGCATCGCCCGCCGCCGGCAGTGACAGATCAAGATCGAATCCCTGCGACGACTGGGCAAGCGACTCCGCAGTATCAGCGACATTCTTTTCAAGAACGACGGTGCTGACGTCCTTCTTCGATTCGTCGGACGTGAAGTCGAGCCCAAGATCGAAATCAAGCGAAGAATCGGCGTCGGACTCGTCACCCGGCTTGGTCATCGTCGTGGCCACGCCAACAGCCGGCGCTTCCAAAAGCGGCTCCGCGGACTGAATGTCGAGATCGAAATCGAGATCCGTATCGACCTTCGCTGCCGGCACTTCCGGGGTACCGAGGTCGAGCTTGTTCAGATCCAGAGCAATCGTCGGTTCGCTGCCCGATGCAAGCTGGCCAATGTCACCCGGCAAGGTCCAGGTATCACGCATCTTGTCGGCGCCCGATACGACGACGGTAGCCGCCATCGACGCCTGTTCGTCAAAACCGTCATCCGGCGCCTCGCCGCCGCCGTACAGCGGATTGGTCGGGTCAACCGAGCGACCCAGCAAGGCGGCCTTTTCCCAGTCAGCACCACGGCCACCGGTCTGCGCATAGAGCTCGGTAGCCATTGTTTCGAATGGCTTGACCGATTTCCGCTGAGCATAGATTTCGAGCAGCTTCAGATGAATGGCGTGACGACTCGGCTCGGTCTTCAGCGCTTCAAGCAGGATCTCTTCCGCCTGCGCATCGCGACCGTAAGCCATGTAGACATCCGCTTCCGCAACCGGATCCACCCCTTCATCGGCGTCGATCGACGACAGCGAAGACTGGCTGAAATCCGTCTGGATCGAACTGGCGCTGGTATCAACGCTCTGCCCGCCGCCCGTTGCGCCGATTACCGACGATGCGGCGGGCACGGCTTCAAGGCCGGCTGTGGTCGAAGGCGTTGCGTCGGGCACGGCCTGACGCGCCTTCGACTTGCGGTAGCCCAGATAACCGAGCACCAGCAGCAACACGGCGCCCAGACCGCCCAGAGTCTTGGGGTCGGAGAACAGCCCCGGCTGTTCAGATTCGGGCTCGGGTTCGGGCACCGGAGCAGGTGTGGCGACCGGCGGCACGGGTTCCGCCTTGGGCGGCTCGACAGCCACCGGGGGCTCGGCCGGCTTTTCGACCGGTGCCTCATCGGCCAGCGCCACCAGATCCGGCACTTCCTTATCTTCGGGCTTCGCCGCGTCGGCGGCGAGATCCGGCACCGGCTTTTCGGACGGTGCGACGACAGGCGCCGGCGCGGGAACGGGAACGGGCGCCGGTACAGGCGCGGGCGGCGTTGCGGCCTGCTGCTGCGCCTGCGCCATCGGCGTGTTCTTGAGTTCGACCAGCTTCTGCAACTCGCGAACATTGCGTTCGAGATCGGCCAGACGGCTGTTGGCGTCCTTGAGCGCGCGTTCCTTGGCGACCACCTCCTCCTCGAGCGCGCTGATCTTGCGGTCGCTTTCGGCAGCGGATTTCGACACCCTGACCTGGTCGGATGCGGCGGCTGCGGAGGGTGCGCGATCGTCAACCCGCGCTTCGATCCTGCCCGACGCGGCGCGACTGCCGGTGTCTGCCGCCAGCGGTGCGTCGGCCACAGCGCCTGCCAGGCGAGCACGATAGGCCGCGAAGTCACTGGTCTGCGCCATCACGATCTTGCGCGCTTCCTGCGGTGATACGGCTTGCGCAGCCGCCTGATCGGGAATCGCGAGAATGCGCCCGGCACGCAGCCGATTCATGTTGCCGTTGTCGAAGGCTTCGGGATTGGCCTGAACCAGCGCCACGAGCATCTGGTCGAGACTGACGCCGGCCGGCACATACTCGCCTGCGATACGACTCAGCGTATCGCCGCGCTTAACTTCATAGATGTTGTCAGCGGGCGCACGCGTTGGCGCGGTGGGCGCGGTGGGCGCCCTCGTCACTGCACGTGGCTCTGCACTCTTGACGACGACCGGATCGACCGGCGCCTGTCGGGGCATGTCAGCCGGATCCAGCAGGAAGGTGTATTCACGGACCAGCTTGCCGGATGACCAGTTGAGCTCGATCAGGACGTCCAGATAGGGCTCATTGACCACCCGTTCGCTGGTCACGACCAGCACCGGACGCGACCCGCGCTTTTCGACTGCGACCTTGACGCCGCTCAGGCTGGTGGCGTATTCGACGCCGGCCTGCTTGAAGGCACTTGGCGGCGCGAGCCTGGCGGTCATCGAAGCGAGTTCATCCGCATTGGCGGACAACTCGACTTCGGCACGGAGGGTCTGTCCGATGGCGGACTGAACGGTGAGTTTGCCCAAACCTGCTGCACCGGCTGTCAGCGGGAGCGCTGACAGCAACGCGGTCAACAGGCGGATCGAATGTTTTTTATCGCTATGACGCACCGCGTTTTCCTCGCGCGCTAAAACCCAAATCTCAAAATAACATCATGGTCTTAGCACTGCAAGCTAAACAGTCGCTTTATGTTGCGATACTGTCTGTTACGACACATCACGCAGAGATGGCGCGATGTGTCGATGCGTGGTCAGGCTTCGATCAGGATGCGCAGCATGCGCCGGAGCGGTTCGGCGGCGCCCCACAGCAACTGGTCGCCGCACGTGAATGCGCCGAGATAGTCCGGTCCCATATTGAGTTTGCGTACGCGACCGACCGGAATGGTCAGCGAACCGCTGACCGCAGCCGGCGTCAGGTCGCGCATGCTGTCCTCGCGATGGTTGGGGACAAACTTCACCCAGGCATTCGCTTCGCGGATCATGCTTTCGATTTCGTCCAACGGCACATCGCGGCGCAACTTGATAGTGAGCGCCTGCGAATGACAGCGCATCGCGCCGACGCGAACGCAGATACCGTCGATCGGGATGATCTCCGATCCCGTACGACCGAGGATCTTGTTGGTTTCGGCCTGTCCCTTCCACTCTTCCTTGCTCTGACCGCTGTCCAGCTCCTTGTCGATGTACGGGATCAGCGAGCCGGCCAGCGGCACGCCGAAATTCGCTTTCGGAAAATCGGCACTGCGCAGGCTGTCCGTGACCGCCCGATCGATGTCGAGGATGGCGGACGAGCTGTCCTTCAGCATCGGCGCGGCAACGCCATGCAACGTACCCATCTGCGACAGCAGTTCGCGCATGTTCTGCGCGCCCGCACCCGATGCCGCCTGATAGGTCATGGCGCTCATCCACTCGACCAGACCGGCCGAGAACAGCGCGCCGACACCCATCAGCATCAGGCTGACCGTGCAGTTGCCGCCGATGTAGTTCTTCACGCCGCCAACCAGACCGGCCTTGATCACGTCCATGTTGACCGGATCAAGGATGATGATGGCGTCGTCCTTCATGCGCAGCGCCGACGCGGCGTCGATCCAGTAGCCCTTCCAGCCGGCGGCGCGCAGCTTCGGGAACACCTCGTTCGTATAGTCGCCGCCCTGGCAGGTGATGATGATGTCCATCTTCGCCAGCTGGCCGACGTCGGCCGCGTCAAGCAGCGGCGCGCTGCCCTGCCCCACGTCCGGGCCCGCCGCACCGACGCTGGACGTGGTGAAGAACACCGGCTCGACCAGCGAAAAGTCGTTCTCTTCGCGCATGCGCTGCATGAGTACGGAACCCACCATGCCGCGCCAACCCACCATACCCAGCTTCAACATTGTCTTGCCCTCTGAGCGTTACAGCGCCGCGATGACCGCGTCGCCCATTTCCTTCGTACCCACGCGCTGCGTGCCCGCTTCGTAGATGTCGCCGGTGCGCAAGCCCTGGGCCAGCACCTTGCGCACCGCATTCTCGATGCGCACCGCGTTCGCCTCGTCCTCGCCGCTGTAGCGCAGCAGCATCGCCGCCGACAGGATGGTCGCCAGCGGATTGGCCACGCCCTTGCCTGCGATGTCCGGCGCCGAACCGTGGCTGGGTTCGTACAGCCCCTTGTTGTTCGCATCCAGCGAAGCCGACGGCAGCATGCCGATCGAACCCGTCAGCATCGACGCCTCGTCCGACAGGATGTCGCCGAACATGTTGCCGGTGACGATCACGTCGAACTGCTTCGGCGCCTTCACCAGCTGCATCGCGGCGTTGTCGACCAGCATGTGCGACAGCTCGACATCCGGATAATCAGCGGCCATGGCGGTGATGACCTCGCGCCACAACTGGGTGCATTCGAGCACATTCATCTTGTCGACCGAACAGAGCTTGCCACCGCGCTTGCGCGCCGCCTCGAAGGCAACGCGACCGATGCGGCGGATTTCCTCTTCAGCGTAGATCATCGTGTTCCAGCCGACACGCTGACGGCCCCACTGCGTGTCGCGTTCCTCAATGCCGCGCGGCTGGCCGAAATAGATGTCGCCGGTCAGTTCGCGCACGATCAGGATGTCCAGGCCTGATACGACTTCCGGCTTCAGTGACGAAGCGTTGGCCAGTTCCGGATACAGGATGGCCGGGCGCAGATTGGCGAACACGCCCAGTTCTGCGCGGATGCCAAGCAACCCGCGCTCCGGACGCTGTTCACGCGGCAGTACATCCCATTTCGGACCGCCGACCGCACCGAGCAGGATGGCGTCGGCTTCGCGCGCAAGCTTCGAGGTCGCTTCCGGATACGGCTTGCCGGTGGCGTCCACCGCGCAGCCGCCGAGCAGCGCCTGTTCGAATTCGATCTTCAAACCATCGCCGCGCAGCGCCTCGAGCACGCGCAGCGCCTCGGCAGTGATTTCGATGCCGATGCCGTCACCGGGAATAACGCAGACTTTCAATGGACGCTCCAGAGTTCAGGCAAACAGCCAGGGTTGTTCGATGCGGCGACGGGCTTCGAATTCGCGGATCTTGTCCGCCTGACGCAAGGTCAGGCCGATGTCGTCGAAGCCGTTCAGCAGGCAGTACTTGCGGAAAGCTTCGACATCGAAGCGGATGACGTGGCCGTCGGGCCGGATCACGGTCTGGCTTTCCAGGTCGATGCGCAGCCGGTAGCCGGGCGTGCCGGCGCACTGCAGGAACAGCTGTTCCAGCTCGGTCTGCGGCAGGCGGATCGGCAGCAGGCCGTTCTTGAAGCAGTTGTTGAAGAAGATGTCGGCAAACGTGGTGCCGAGGATGGCGCGGAAGCCGAAATCCTCGATCGCCCACGGCGCGTGTTCGCGCGACGAGCCGCAACCGAAGTTCTCGCGTACCAGCAGGATGCTGGCGCCCTGGAAGCGTGGCTGGTTCAGCACGAAGTCGGGATTGAGCGGGCGCTTCGAGTGGTCCTGCCCCGGCTGGCCGACATCGAGATAGCGCCATTCGTCGAACAGCGTCGGACCGAAGCCCGAGCGTTTGATCGACTTCAGGTACTGCTTCGGAATGATGGCGTCGGTGTCGACGTTCGCGCGGTCCAGCGGCGCGACCAGTCCGTCAAGCGTGGTGAATGGATTCATTGCGTGTTTTGCCTGGCTCGTTCGCTGACTTTGGCTACTTCGCCGACTTCTCGATGGCTTCGCCACCCTTCTTGATGTCCTTGCCCAGCCCTTCGACGGTATTGCAACCCGCCAGCAGCAGCGCCATGGCGCTCATGCACACTACGATCAGCTTCATGCCCACTCTCCCGAATTTTCAAACGACATCGCGCACATCGGCGAAGCGGCCGGCGATTGCCGCCGCCGCCGCCATCTGCGGACTGACCAGATGGGTGCGTCCGCCGGCACCCTGGCGGCCTTCGAAATTGCGGTTCGAGGTCGACGCACAACGCTCGCCTGGGTCGAGCCGGTCGGCATTCATGCCCAGACACATCGAACAGCCCGGCTCGCGCCACTCGAAGCCCGCCGCCTTGAACACCTTGTCCAGCCCTTCGGCTTCCGCCTGCGCCCGGACCAGGCCGGAGCCCGGCACCACCATCGCCAGCTTCACGTTGTCGGCGATGTGCCGGCCCTGCACCACCTTGGCGGCTGCACGCAGGTCTTCGATGCGCGAGTTGGTACAGGAACCGATGAATACCTTGTCGATCCGGATCTGGTCGATCGGCGTACGCGGGGTCAGCCCCATGTACTGCAGCGCGCGCGCCACGCCCTCGCGCTGCACCGGATCGGCGAAATCCTCGGGCGCCGGCACCTGGCCGCGGATGTCGGTCACCATTTCCGGCGACGTGCCCCAGGTGACCTGCGGTGTGATGCGGCGCGCATCGATGTCGACCACGCGGTCGTGCTGTGCGCCGTCGTCGGATTTCAGCGTGCGCCAGTACTCGACCGCCCGCTCCCACTGTTCGTCGCGCGGCGCAAACGGCCGGCCGCGCAGGTAGTCGATCGTCGTCTGATCGACGGCGACCATGCCGGCCCGCGCACCAGCCTCGATCGCCATGTTGCACAGGGTCATCCGGCCTTCCATCGACAGCGCGCGGATGGCCGAGCCGCCGAATTCGATCGCGTAGCCGGTCCCGCCGGCAGTGCCGATCTGACCGATCACGTACAGCGCGATGTCCTTGGCGCTGACGCCCCGGCCAAGTTCGCCCTCGACCCGGACCAGCATCGATTTCGATTTCTTCTGCAGCAGGCACTGCGTGGCCAGCACGTGCTCGACTTCCGACGTGCCGATGCCCTGCGCCAGACAGGCGAATGCGCCGTGCGTCGAGGTGTGCGAGTCGCCGCACACCACGGTCATGCCGGGCAGCGTCACGCCGTTTTCCGGTCCGATCACGTGCACGATGCCCTGCCGCTTGTCGCGATAGGGAAAGTAGGCCAGCGCGCCGTAGGTGCGGATGTTGTCGTCCAGCGTTTCGACCTGGGCGCGCGAGGTCGGGTCGGCCACCGCCAGATCCGAGCCGTCGGTCGGCACGTTGTGATCGGCGGTCGCCACGATGGAACCGGTTCGCCAGGGCTTGCGCCCGGCCAGGCGCAGGCCTTCGTAGGCCTGCGGGCTGGTCACCTCGTGCACCAGGTGGCGGTCGATGTATAGCAGCGTCGTGCCGTCGTCTTCGGTATGCACGACATGGCCGGACCACAACTTGTCGTAAAGCGTTTGCGCCATTGAAACCAATCCCGCTGATCAGCCAAACCGGAGATTATAACCGGCCGGCGGGCGCTCAGCCGTGACCGGGCGCGCTTTCCGGGCGCCACATCCAGCGCAGCAAGGCGTAGCCGGCGACCGCGAACAGCGCACTGACCGAGAATGCCCAGGCGCCACCTAAGGGCGCCCACATCCAGCCGGCCAGCAACCCGCCCACCATGCCGCCGGCGCCGAAGGACACGCTGCCGTACAGGGCCTGCGCCCGCGCCTGCTGGCGCGCATCGAACCACTGGTTCAGCGCCGCCACCGAACCGGCGTGAAAGGCGCCGAATGTCAGACCGTGCAGCAGTTGCGCGCCGATCAGCCAGAGCGGTGCGGAGACTGCCCAGCCGATGACCGCGAAGCGAAGCACCGCCGCCATCAGTGCCACCAGCAACAGTGCGCGCAGCGTGAAACGGCGCAGCAGCCAGGGCATGCACAGGAAAACGCCAATCTCGGCCAGCACGCCCAGCGTCCACAGCCCGCCGATCACCCGCTTGCTGTAGCCGTGTTCGTCGAGATGGATCGAATAAAAGACATACAGCGCGCCGTGCGCACAGCTCATGAAGAATGCAGCGCCGAAAAGACCGGCAACCGGACGGCTGCGCAGGATGGCGCGCAGCGACTGCGTGGCAGCCACCGCGCCCGCGTGCACCGGCGCCTCCGGCACACACATCGCGAACAGGAAGATGCCGGCCAGCAGCAGGCTGCATGCCCACAGCACCGCATCCAGTCCGGTGCGTTCCAGTACATCGCCCAGCACCAGCACCGTGACTACAAAGCCGATCGATCCCCAGACCCGGATGGCGCCATAGCGCGACACACTGGATTTCAAGTGCTCCAGCGTCAGCGCTTCGACCAGCGGCAGCGACGCACTCCAGAAGAAGGACATCAGCGCCATGGCGACGAAAACGCCAGCGAACTGGTCGGTGGTGAAGAAGATCAGGAAGCCGGCCAGGCTGGCCAACCCGGCCGCTCGCACGATGGGCACCCGGGCGCCGATGCGGTCGGCCAGCCATCCCCACAGACTGGGCGCGAGGATCCGCATCACCTGCATCAGCGACATGACAATGGCGATGTCGGCCGCTGAAAAATGAATGGAAGAGAGGTAGAGGCCGAAGTAGGGCGAAAAGGCGCCTACAAAGGCGAAATAGAAGAAGTAATAGGCGGACAGCCGCCAGTAGGGAAGAGGCATCGGGCGAAGTCTACCCGAGCTGCCCGGGGCATCGCAGGCTAGCGTGTGCCGTGCCGGAGCTGGATGACGCCCTCGCCCACCCGCTGCGCGATCAGGTCGGACTGAATGCCTTCGCTGTAGCTGACGATCTCATAGCCGGCGTAGCCGCCCGAGCGGGCCAGCTGTTCAGCACGACGCCGGAACACCATGCGCGCCTCGCCCTCGCCGCCCGAGCGCATGCGCACCTTCTTCATGCCCAGGTAGTAGGTGTCTTCGGACAGCTTCGCCTCGTCGATGGACCAGTTCGGCGTCATCGGGTCGAGTACCAGATAAGCCACGTAGGCGGCGCCGGCAAAGTAGATCAGCTTCTCCGGCGTGGTGGCGTATCCGGGCGTCAGCTGCAGCTTGGTATTCGGAATGACCGAACCTGAATTCGGCAGCGTACGGTCGAGTGACGTACACGCAGCCAGCAGGCAGGGAGCGATCAACGCGATCATCCGGATGTTCATGGCGCGCCTCAGATGTAGTTGAACAGCGACAGTCCGGACACCTTCAGGAAGGACTGCTGCGCCGCCTGCAGATAGGTCTGCTGCTGCGTCAGGCGGCTGATCGCCTCGGTGTAGTTCAGGTCCCGCAGGTCGGCCAGCTGCGACTGGAACTGCAGATCGACATCGGCGCCGAGCGAATTCAGCGCATCCAGCTCGGCCGTGCGCGCGCCAATGCGTGAGCGAACGGTGAGCAGGGCTTCCTGCGCCTGATCGATATTGCCTATCGTGGCCGACAGCGTGTTGTTCAGGGCCGCGATGGCCACCGGATTGCCGTTGGTGCCGCGTTCAAGTGCCAGGACCACATCGGAGATCGTTTCGAACACGCTCTGCGTGGCGCTGCGATCGAGCGAAAAACTGTCACCGTCGGCTGGCGAACCGGTGATCGAGAAACGCGCACCGAGATTGAATGCGGGTTCGGCGCCCTGCGAAGCCAGCGTAATCGTGTCTCCGGCCACATAGGTCCGCGGATAAGGCGCGGCACCCGGCGCTGCGCCAGTCAGCATCGAATTGCCCGATGTGTTGTCGATGATGTCGTAGGTGGTGACGTTGTTGGTCACGTCGAACACGATGTTGAAGCTGCCGCCATTGGTTGTGGCATTCCAGTCGACGCCGCTGGTCACGCTGCCCAGATCACTCACAGCGCTGCCCGTGTTGCCGGCGCCCGGGCGCATCGTGAAATCGCCGTTGCCGGTGCGCATGCGCATGAATACCGTATTGCCGGAATCACTGACTGCAAGGCGCCGGGCGGATCCGACCTGCGCCTCGCGCTGTCCATCGTCGCCGGCGTAGGTCACGCCAGCCTCGATGCTGCCTGCGAACGGCTGGGTATCACTTCGATAGCCCGAGAACAGGAAGTCGCCGAAAGCATCGCGCGAATTGGCAACCCCCATCAGCCCGGCGAAGCTGCCGCGGATGTCGGTGGCGATCGATTTCAGGTCGCTGTCGCTCAGCGCACCATTGCCGGCCTGGATCAACCGTTCACGGATCGATGCGATCAGGTCGCCGGCGGTGGAAATCTGCGACTCGGCAAAGCCGAGCGCGCTGTTGGCATCGCGCCGGTTTATGGCTTGCTGGTCATTCATCGCCTTGATCTGGTCGATCTCCAGCGCCACCGCCGAGGCGACCGGATCATCGGACGGTGCGAGCACCCGCTTTCCCGATGACATCTGCTGTTGGGTACGGAACAGGTCGGCGCTCTGACGGACCAGACCCGAAGTGCCTGCTTCATAGACGGTATTGGTGGATACACGCATCAGTTTTCTCCTCAACGACCGATCTGCAACAAGGTATCGAACAGGCGACTCGCCAGTTCGATCATCTTTCCGGCGGCCTGGTAGGCCTGCTGGTAGCGCAGCAGGTTGGCTGCCTCTTCATCGAGATTGACGCCGGACAACGATTGCTGCGACTCCTCGACGCGCGACAGCAGCACCTTCTGCGCCGTCTGGTTAACCTGCACCTCGCGCGCCTGGGCGCCAACGGACGCCACCATCTGGGCATAGGCACCCTGGAATCCGGTCGTTCCACCGGCCAGCGTGTTCGCGTTCTGCAGCGCCGCCAGTTCAAGCAGGTTGCGGTTGTCGCCCTGACCACTGCTGTTGGGCGCGATGGTGAAGGTGTCGCCATTGCGCGGCAGACCGGACAACTGGAAAGTGAAGCCGCCCTGGCCGGCGAAGGTGAAGCTCTTCCCGGCCGACTCCGTCGTCGGGTTGTAGGCAATCGTGCCGCCGGGCCCGCCCGTTACGTTGAATACGTTCGTGGTTGCATCGAAGGTGAGCGTGATCGGGCCGCCGAGCGGCAAGCCGGTGGTCGAGCTCACGGCGCCCGCGCTGATGCTGCCGTTGCCGGTGTTGGCAAGAGCCGCCGAGGTGCTGACCGGCATCGCCAGTGCAAGCATGCGCGGATCGGTCATGACGGTGCGGATATCCGAGCCGCCATTACGGGTCGGCTGAACCAGGAAGGTGTCACCGGCGGCCAGCGTGGTCGCCCCCGAATCGAGTGTGAAGCCCTGCGGGCTGCCCGCCGGGGGCAGGCCACCCAGGGTTGCAGCCGTCCAACTCTGATTGTCCGACAGACGGGTGAGCGTGTAGGCCGCGCCGTCGAAATTCAGACGATAGTCGCTGGTGGTGAGGTCCGAAGAATTGCTGATTGTCACGTTCACCAGTGCCGCGGCTACCGTGCTGTTGGTGTTCGCCGGCAGCGCACTGCCCACGAGAACGTTGAACACGTTGGTACCCAGCGCGCCATTGAGATCCTGCCCGAGGGCATGCTGCGAATTGAACTGTTCGGCCACGCCGATGGCGATCCGGCCGAGTGCGTTCTGCGCCTCGTCCAGCGTTTCGCGGCG
Source organism: Methyloversatilis sp. RAC08 (assembly GCF_001713355.1). Taxonomy (NCBI): domain Bacteria; kingdom Pseudomonadati; phylum Pseudomonadota; class Betaproteobacteria; order Nitrosomonadales; family Sterolibacteriaceae; genus Methyloversatilis; species Methyloversatilis sp. RAC08. The sequence goes on from NZ_CP016448.1 coordinate 809,861, forward strand.
GAAGGCAAGCAGGCCGCCGAGCTTGCCGCCGGTGATGGTGTCTTCCTGCAGACGCAGCACGGCGCCGCCAGGCGCGGTATAGGTGACTTCGGTGCGACTGGCGTCCTCGACCGAAGGCGATGCGCTCATGCTGAAGGCGCTGCCACCGACCACCACGGGCTGCCCGTTGCCGATGAACAGGTTGATCGAGCCGTCGCTCTGCTGCAACTGGGTCACGCGAACCAGTTCGTTCAGTTCGGTGATCAGACGCTCGCGCGCATCGAGCATGTCGTTGGCGAGCCGGTTGGCACCGGTGGTCGACTCGGCGACCGCGATCTGGTCGTTGTAGCGGGCGATCTGCGACGCGAGCTGGTTGATCTCTCCCACCGAACCGGAGATTTCGCCATTGAGGCCGGTGCGGATCTGTTCGAGCCGCGCATCCAGCGTATTGAAGCGGGCCGTCATCGACTGCGCCGCCGAAATCGCCGACTGGCGTGACGCCAGCGAGGTGGGCGATGCCGACACGCTCTGCAGGGCATCGAAGAAGTCGGACATCGCCGGCGACAGGCCTGCTTGCGGGTCGGCCAGCAGGTTGTCGAGCGCAGCGATCTGGTCGGCGTAGGCACCGTATTCCGCACTCTGGGTCTTGGCCTCCATCACCTGGGCGGTCAGGAACTGGCTGTAGATGCGCCGCACCGTTTCGATCCGTGCGCCCTGACCGAGGAAGCCGCTGCCGGTCAGCTGCGGATCGTTGGTGCCGAGTACTACCTGCTGCCGGGTGAAACCGGGCGTCGCCGCGTTCGAAATGTTGTGACCGGTCGTGATCAGCCCCGCCTGTGCGGCGTTCAATCCGGTGATCCCGATGTTGTAGAGCTGCGTTCCCATGATGTGTCGTCTCGTTAAGAGTGCTTACGACCCATCTAAGCAAAACCTTTGCCAGCTTTTTTTATTTCCGTCATACAGGCCTGCAACAATGCATCTGATGACCGGGACAATCGACCGCATACGCAGCACTGACGTGCCTTCCAAGACAATGGCCGGGCGCGCGGAAATGGTCCGGCGCAGTGACCGGCTCGACTCGCTGGCCCGCGTTCTGCTGATTGTGGTGGATGGGCGGCATGACTTTGCCGCCCTGTTTGCCGCCCTCGGCCGACCTGCCGCAGAGGGCCCTCGTCTGCTTGCCGCTGCCGCGACACTGCTCGAACTCGGATTGGTCACGCTTGACGGTCGGGACACCGGTCGAGGCACGCCACCGCGGCGCTCGCTGGCCATTGCCCGCCTGTATCTGCTGGAAGCCATGGAGCGCGCCCTGCGCGGCGACACGGCACGGATCAAGCCCGCGTTGCGTGCCGTGACCGACGAAGCCACGTTGCACACAGCCATCGATGTGTGCGTCTGCGTGCTACGCGAAGCGGGCGCAGACGGTCAGGCCGATCTCATCCGGAGACGCTGCCTTGAGCTACTTCCTTGAATGACTGCCCCGAGTTGCGCACTCGGTCAATGACTCATTCAGCCAGCGCCGAACGCAGCAGCGGGCCGTTGATGATGCGCTCCAGCTTGGCGCCATACATGGGATCGGTCGCATAGCCCGACTGCTGCAGGCCGCGCGCGAAGCTGCCGGCGTCCTGCGCGCCGACCACCCGCGCGTAACGCGGCTGTTCGATCAGCAGCCTGGCGTAGTCGGCAAAGCTCTCCTCATAGGAGCCGTAGCGGCGGAAGGCGCTGTCCTCGCGGGTCCATCGGCCATCGACGAACTCGCTCGCCGACACCTTCACCGTCGGGCCCTGCCAGGTGCTGCCGGCCTTGATATTGAAAAGATTGTGACTGGATGCACCATCGGCGGCCGTCAGTTCGGCGCGTCCCCAGCCGGTCTCCAGTGCAGCCTGGGCAACCAGGAACTGGGCCGGAATACCGGTTGCGCGACTGGCCGACAGCGCGGCCGGCCACACGCGTTCGACAAAACTCCGAGCATGCGCCGGCACATTCGGACTGCTGACCGGTGGCTGTTCGGCAGCCAGACCGGCCAGAACGGATTCAGCCGGTGTTGCAGCACCGCCACCGCCACCGCCATGCAAAGTTTGCCTGCGCACGGCAGAGATTGCCGTCGGCGGCATCATCGCGATGCCGGAAAACTGCGCCGCGTCGGACAGCGGCTTGAGATCGATCGGCATCGACGTGTCGGCGCTGCGCGCGTTGGCGGACAGCTGCCGCTCGAGCACCTTCGCCAACCCGGTGCCTCCACCTTCGCTCATGACCTGGGCCCACTGCTGGTCGAGCATGTCCTGGTACATCTTGCTTTCCTGCCCGCCGAACAGTTCGTCGCCGGGTGACGCCTCGCGCATCGACTTGATCACCACCTGCAGGAACATGGCTTCGAACTGCTTGGCCGCCGCCTTCAACGCCTCCGGCGAGTTGTCGCGCGACGCGCGTCGCAGCACGTCCAGCCCGCGCACATCGGCCGCCAGCGAAGTGAGGCCGCTGTTTTCCATCAGATCACTTCCAGTTCGGCGCGCAGCGCGCCAGCCGCCTTCATCGCCTGCAGGATGATGATCAGGTCCTGCGGGTTGGCGCCCAGCGCATTCAGCGCACGCACCACCTCGGACAGGTTGGCGCCCTTCTTCACATTGATCAGCGCACTGCCTTCCTGCTGGATGTCGATCTGGTTGCGTTCGGCCACCACGGTCTGGCCGCCCGACAGGGGACCGGGCTGGCTGATCACCGGCTCGGCGGTGACCGTGACCGTAAGGTTGCCGTGCGCGACCGCACAGGTATCGAGCGTCACGGCCTGATTCATCACCACCGAACCGGTACGCGAATTGACGACCACCTTGGCCGCCTGCTGCGCCGGCGTGACATCGATGTTTTCCAGCTGGCTCATGAAGGCCACGCGTTCGCCCGGGTCGAGCGGGGCGCGCACGCGGATGCGCCGGGCATCGGCGGCCACCGCAGTGCCGGGCAGCATGGCCTTGTTGATCGCGTCGACCATGCGCTGGGCCGTACCGAAATCGGTCGTGTTGGTCTCGAGTTCGACAAACCCACCCTCGCCGACGCTGGTCGGCACCGCACGTTCGACCGTCGCCCCGCCGGCGATGCGGCCGACCGAAAGATGATTGACGGTGACCGAAGCGCCGCCCGCTGAGGCACCGACGCCACCGACCACGACATTACCCTGGGCCATGCCATAAACCTGACCGTCGGCTCCCTTGAGCGGTGTCATCACCAGCGTGCCGCCGCGCAGGCTTTTTGCATTGCCCATCGACGATACGGTGATATCGAGCGCCTGTCCCTGCCGCGCAAAGGGCGGCAGGTTGGCGGTGACCATCACGGCCGCCACGTTCTTCAGCTGCAGGTTCTGGCCGGGTGGCAGCGTCACGCCCAGATTGCCCAGCATGTTGATCACGCTCTGCACGGTGAACGGGGTCTGGGTGGTCTGGTCGCCCGAACCATCCAGACCCACGACCAGGCCGTAGCCGATCAACTGGTTGTTGCGAACACCGGCCAGCGTCGCGAGGTCCTTGATCCGCTCGGCGTGCGCAGGCGCAACCGAAAGCAATGCAAGCAGTAGAAGAATCGTTATCCGTTTCATGGCAGTTCGCCCTCCGGGCGTGCTTTCTGGGCAGCGTGATGGATCTTTATACGTTGCACATGCCGCATTCGATGGCCGGAAAAGACGGCAAAAACCGCGTCTCGCACGTCGCTTCAGAGCGGCATGAAGGTGAGGAAGAAGCGTGCCAGCCACCCCATCACCTGCGCTTCGTCGATGTAGCCATTGGCTCGGTACTCGATGCGCGCATCGGCCACCTGGGTCGACTGAACAGTATTCGCACCGGAAATCTGGGTCGAATTGACGACGCCCGAGAAGCGGATGAATTCGTTGCCCTGATTGATCGCAACCTGCTTTTCGCCGGACACGACCAGATTGCCGTTCGGCAGCACTTCGATCACCGTCACCGTGATGGTGCCGGTGAAATTGTTGTCGGCTGACGACGCACCCTTGCCGGAGAAGGCGTTGGCGCTGTTGGCGGCCACCGTGGCGCCCTGCAGGCTCTTGCCCGGCAGCCCGGCAATGGTCGGCACACCCATTTCGATATCCTGCGTGCGATCTGCCGTACTGGCCGACTTCTTCGCCGCCTGGGTACGTTCGCTGATGTTGATGACCAGCGTATCGCCGACGTAGCGCGCACGGCGATCCTCGAACAATGGACGCGCGCCGCCGGTCGGCTGGAAAATCGCACCGGCGTTCTGCACGAAGTCCGGTTTGGGCGCAGGCCGCGCGGTCATCGGCTGAAGCACTGCGGTGGGCGGCGTATTGACGCAGCCGGCCAGCATCATCGCAACCAGCAGCACGGTGACAAAACCGGCGGCGCGGGCAATCTGCTGGATGCGTTCGTTGTTCATGAATGATTCTCCACGGGTCATTGGCGCGACCGATCAGAGCTGGGTCAGCCGGGCCAGCATTTCGTCCGAGGTCTGGATGGCGCGCGAATTGATTTCGTATGCCCGCTGGGTCTGGATCATCTGCACCAGTTCCTCGACCACATTGACGTTCGACGTTTCGACGAAGCCCTGATTCAGCAGGCCGGCGCCATTGGTGCCCGGTGTGTTGGGCGTCGGCGTGCCGCTCGATGCGGTTTCGACATAGAGATTTTCCCCGACGCTCTGCAGGCCGCCGGTATTGACGAAGGTGGCCAGCTGCAACTGACCGATCTGGGTCGGCGCGGCCTGGCCGGCCTGCAATGCGCTGACCACACCGTCACGCCCGATGGTCAGCGATACCGTATCCGGCGGAATGGTGACCTGCGGCTGCACCGGAAAACCGCTCGACGTGACCATCACGCCCTGCGCATCCTTCTGGAACGACCCGTCACGGGTATAGGCCAGCGTGCCGTCCGGCATCTGGATCTGGAAGAAGCCCTCGCCCTGCACGGCGACATCGAGCGAATTGCTGGTCTGCTGCAGATTGCCCTGGGTCTGGATGCGCTGGGTCGCCACCGGGCGCACGCCGGTGCCGATCTGCAGGCCGGAAGGAATGGTGTTCTGCTGCGTGTTCAGCGCGCCGGGCTGGCGCATCGTCTGATAAAGCAGGTCCTCGAACACGGCGCGCGCGCGCTTGAAACCGTTGGTGCTGACATTGGCGAGGTTGTTGGTGATGACATCGAGCTGGGTCTGATGTGCATCCATGCCGGTGCGGGCTATCCACAGCGAGCGGATCATGGTCGTATTCTCCGGTTATCGGTTGGACAGCAGCTGGGTCGCCGCCTGGTCATCGCGCTCTGCCGTGGTGAGCATGCGCGTCTGCATTTCGAACTGGCGCGACAGCGAAATCATCGCCACCACCTGATCCACCACATTCACATTGCTGCCTTCGAGAAAGCCACCGGCAACACGCACGTTCTGTGCCTGCGGAACCGCGCCCGGCGTGGTGACGCGGAAAAGGCCGTCATCACCACGCTTGATCGTGTTCTCGGGCGGATCGACCAGCTTGAGCCGGCCGATCTGATTGACCTGATTGACGCCACCGGTGCGCTGTACGGCCGACAGGGTGCCGTCGGCGCCGATGGTGACCTCGGTATCCGGCGGCACGGTGATCGGGCCGGTTTCGCCCTGCACCGGGATCCCGTTGTGGTTCTGCAGCACCCCGGTCGGGCTGATCTGCAGATGACCGTTGCGCGTATAGGCCTCGGTGCCATCAGGCATGGCCAGGGCGAACCAGCCACTGCCCTTGATGGCCACGTCGTAGGCGCCGCCGGTCTGCTGCAGCGGACCGGGCGTGAAATCGTTCTTGACGCTGGCATCCACCACGAAGGCTCGCGACGCGAACGCTTCGGTCTGCACCGGCACGGCGCGCAGCCGGTGCTCTTCGGCGCGATAGCCGGTACTCGACGCGTTCGCGAGATTCTGCGCGACAGACGCCTGGCGCTCCAGCGTCCATTTGGCGCCGCTCATCGCGGTATAGATCAGGCGGTCCATGGCGGTTCCTCAGTGGCGGTCAGCGCAGGTTGACCAGGGTCTGCATGATCTGGTCCTGCGTCTTGATCGACTGCGCATTGGCCTGGTAGGCGCGCTGCTGCGTGATCATGTTCACCAGTTCGGCCGTCAGATCCACGTTCGAGTCTTCCACTGCCGCCGGCTGCAGGCCGCCGCGGTTGCCGGTGCCCGGCGTGCCGACAGCCGGCGGACCGGAGAAGGATGTTTCAGCCCATGCATTGCTGCCCAGCTGTGTCATGCCATCCGGGTTCTGGAAGGTCGCCATGACGACCTGGCCCAGATTGCGCGACTGGCCGTTGGTGTAGCGCCCCTGCAGCACGCCTTCCGGCGATACGCTGATGCCGGACAGGCGACCGGAGGCGAAGCCGTCCTGCGCTACTGCGTTCACGCTAAAGGCGGAGCCGAACTGGGTCGAACCGGTCAGGTCTAGGTCGAAGGCCAGGGGGCTGGTTGCACCGGTGGTGACAGGAAACGACAGTGCTATCGTCGCCGGGGCTGTCAGACCGCCGTTGGAGTTGAACGCCAAGGCGGTTGGTCCGGTGGCCGTGCCGCCGTCAAGCGCGGTGTGCAAATTCCACGCATTCGCCGCTGTCTTGACGAAGTAGAGCGACATGATGTGGGAATTGCCGAGTGAATCGTAGGCCGTCAATGAGGTCGAGTAGGAAAAGCTGTTAGTGTTGATCGGGTCAAATGCTGGCAATGGGACGGGCGGAACCAGGCGCGAATCAAGGTTGACCGCCAGATCGGCTTCTTCCGTGGAGCGCGGCTCGCCGCCACTCAATGCGGTGTCGATGCGCAGATCGATCGGCGCCGTCACGACGATGTTGTCGTCGGCATCCGTGCCGTAACCGGTCAGCCGGTAGCCCGAGGCATTCACGATGTAGCCGTTCTTGTCCACCGAGAACTGACCGTTGCGCGTGTAAAGCACGGAACCGTTGTCGCTCATGCGGAAAAAGCCGTCGCCGTTGATCGCAAGATCAAGCGGATTGCTCGTCACGGTGATGTTGCCCTGACTGAACTGCTGGGCAACGCCATTGACCGTGGCGCCGATACCGATCTGCGACTGGCCGCCACCACCGAGGGTCGAGGCATACAGGTCAGAGAACTGGGCAGTGGATTGCTTGAAGCCTACGGTGGTCGAGTTCGCCACGTTGTTGCTGATGGCATCGAGTGCTTTGGACGCAATGTTCAGTCCGGAAAGTCCTTGCTGGAAGGCCATGATTCAACTCCCGATCAAAAGATCTGTTTGATGTTGTTGATGGACACCACGCCCTGATCCTTCAGATCAAGTTGCGTGTTGTTCCCGATGCGCTGCACGTTGTTGACCACAGCGAGATGAAGTGGCGTGGTGACAACATTGTCTTTTCCGTTGATGGCCTTGACTGAAAACGAGTACTTGCCGTCAGCAGCGACCGGAACCCCTGCCCTGTCCGTTCCATCCCAATGAAATTGCGCAATGCCTGCCTTCAGATCGTCAAGTTCCAGTTCCTTGACCACGACGCCATTGCTGTTCTTGATGCTGACCGTCACCTTCGCTGCATCAGCGGCGAGTTCGATAGCGCCCATCGACTTTCCATCGAACAGCTTCAGATCGTTGCCTTCCACCAGTACCGCGCGACCGATCAGCGACGCCGCCTGGAATTGCTGTGATTCGAGCGCATTGGAGGTAAGCGTCTCAAGCGCTTGCTGACTGGTCACGGAACTGTCGCTCAAGGTTTCGAGTGTCTTGTTCAGCTTCGTGATGCCATCCACCGTGCTGATCTGCGCCAGCTGAGAGGTGACCTGTGCGTTGTCCATCGGATTGAGCGGATCCTGCATCTTGAGCTGCGTGGTCAGCAGCATCAGGAAGCGGTTCTGCGCCTTGTCGATTTCCGAAGTCGCCTTGGTCTGCGTCGTGTTCAGCGAGCTGTAGATATCTGCCGCCGAGGTGTTGCCTGTTGAATTGACTGCCATGACGATTCCCTTACTGTCCGATGGAGAGGGTCTTGAGCATCAGCTGCTTCGCGGTATTCATCATTTCCGCATTGGTCTGATACGAGCGGGAGGCGGAAATCATGTTCACCATCTCTTCCACCACATTGACGTTGGGCATCTGTACATAACCCTCCTTGTTCGCCGCCGGATTGGTCGGGTCGTAGGTGGTGCGCAACGGCGCTGCGCTTTCGACGATCTGCGTCACGCGCACGCCATTGGCCTCACCGCCTTCGCTGATCGGACGCACTTCGAACACCACCTGCTTGGCTCGATAGGGCTGGCCATTGGCCGAGGTCACCGAATCCGCATTGGCCAGGTTGCTGGACACTGTGTTCAGGCGCACTGACTGAGCCGTGAGCGCCGACCCTGCGATGCCGAATACGTTGAACATGTTTCCCATGATCGGTCTCCTTACTGGCCTTGTATGGCGTTCTGCATCGTGCGCAGGCGACCGTTGATGAAGGTGAGCAGCGCCTCGTACTGCACGGTGTTCTCGGCAAAGGCAGCGCGCTCGACGTCCATGTCCACCGTGTTGCCGTCGAGGCTGGACTGCGTTTCGGTGCGGTACTTCATCGACGCATCCATCGATGCGTCACCCTTGGCTTCGATATGCCGCGCCGACGTGCGCGCAAGCTCGACCGGGCCGCCGAGTCGTCCGCCCATCGCGGCTTCCAGCGCGCCACGAAAGTCGACATCGCGCGCCTTGTAGTGCGGTGTATCGGCGTTGGCGATGTTGGCGGCCAGCGTTTGCTGGCGGGTTGCCCGCACGCCGAGGGCGGCTTGCGGGAGGTCGAGCAGTTTGTCGAGAGGGTTCGGCATGATGGGTATCCCATTGCAGCTATCGTGCCAGCCACTCTATGGCCCGATTGCCGGTCTGGATCGGCAAAAAAGGACGGTTGGTGCCCCGCCTTTCAACGCTATCTGCCGCCCGGAAGCGGCAAACCTTGCCGCTTCCGGGCTGTGTGATTCACCGCAAACCCAATGCCCGAGAGGGTTTGCGGGCCGGCAAGTACGGAATGCGGCAACTACCGGCCTTCAAGCCGGAACAGCGCCGTGCTTTCCGCCCTATTTGTGCCATCACGGCGCGGGCTCCGGTGGTGCAATGAAAACCTTGCCAAGGAGCCTGCCATGATCCGTCGTCTGCTGATCCCCTCATGTATTGCACTGTGCAGCGCGGCGCTGGCCGCGCCGCCGGTGGCGCCGGGCAGCGAACAGCTTCGGCGTGCGGTGGACGACTTCCTGCAGCAGCAGACGGCCGGGTTGCCGGGTCAGGCCAGTTTCGAGGTGGGGCAGGTCGACGCGCGGCTGGCACTTGAAAGCTGCGCCGCACACGAGGCATTCCTGCCGACCGGCAGCCGCGCCTGGGGTCGCGTGCAGGTCGGTGTGCGCTGTATCGCCGGCGCCAGCTGGACAATCTACGTGCCGGCGCGAGTCAAGGTCAGCGGCGACTATCTGGTCGCTGCGCGCGCGCTCGGTCGCGGCCAGATCATTGCCGATGGCGATTTCGGCTTCATGCGCGGCGAGCTGACCGAACTGCCACCCAATATGGTCAGTGATCCGCAGCAGGTGATCGGTCAGACGGTCAATGCCGCCATTGGCGCAGGCCAGCCGCTGCGCGCAGACTGGCTGCGCGCTCCGGTCGCTGTCCAGCAGGGCCAGCAGGTGAAACTGTTCGCGCGCGGCAACGGATTTGCGATCAGTCACGACGGCCGCGCACTGGCCAGCGCACAGCAGGGCCAGATGGTGCAGGTGCGCACCGGGCGCGGCCAGGTCGTCAGCGGCGTCGCCCGCCCGGGCGGTCAGGTGGAGGTTGTCTATTGAGTCAATCCGGCTGACACCAACAGGTCGGTCGCCACCGGCCCCGCCGCTTGGTATATTCATGAGCCTGCCGCCGTGTAGGACGGCTCCCTACAAAAAGTCCTAAAGTTTTGTAGCGGTGCCGTCGTAATACGAGTCGAACGTCTTATGAAAGGGTTCATCGTGAAAATCGACGGAACTGGAAAACCGCTTGCACCGACGGCAACTTCGGCTACCAAAAGCAGTTCGGCGAACAGCTCGACGGCTGCAACTTCATCTGCCGCCGCACCTGGCGCGCAGGTCGACATTTCGGGCACGTCCTCGAGACTGCGCGAACTTGAAGCGTCGGTCGCCAATGTGCCGGTGGTCGACAGCGCACGCGTCGACGAGATCAAGCAGGCCATCGCGGACGGCCGCTTCAAGGTCAACGCTGACCGCGTGGCCGACAGCCTGATCGAGAGCGTGCGTCAGATGCTGAACACACGCCCGGCAGCCTGATGGCCGCAACCGAGCCGGCTGCCCAGACGGCAGCGAGGTTGGCCGCACTGATGACCGAGGAAGCGGTGACCCTGCGCACCGCACTCGGTCATTTGCACGCCGAACGCCGCGCACTCGAAGCAGGCGAAGTGGATACGCTCGCCGTGCTGGCCGCCCGCAAATCCGAAGCGTACGGACGCCTGGCGCAACTGGGGGACGCACGGACCGCGCTGCTGGCCCGCGCCGGCAGCAAGCCGGGGCGTGACGACATTGAAGCGCTGTTCCAGAGCGCTCCCGACTGGGCTGCGTGCAGGCAGCCCTTCAAGGAACTTATCGCGCTTGCCCGGGAAGCCCACGACCTCAATCAGGCCAACGGCGTGCTCATCCGCGCGCAGATGAAGTCCAGCCAGCAGGCGCTGGCGGTGCTGATGTCGGCTTCGGAACAGGCATCAACCTACGGGCCGGACGGCCAGTCGATGGCGCGCAGCACCAGCCGTTCGCTCGGTAGCGCCTGATTTTTCCCGCGGTATTGATTGCGCCTGCGGCGATAGCCCGCGGGCTTTGGCGTTTGCGTTCTGGCTACAGCTTCGGGAAGCTCGATCCCAGACTGCCATCGGGTACGTCGGCCGGCCCGGATGGCTGCTGACCCGGCACGGTGACGCGCTCGGTCGAGTATGTTTCGATGCGGATAGACACCCGGCGGTTCTTCGCCCGGCCTTCTTCGGTCGCGTTGTCGGCCAATGGCCGCTGGTCGGCCAGACCGGCGGCGGTCAGCCGGGTCGTCAGGATGCCCTCGTCGGCAAATACCCGCGTCACGGCGCCCGCACGAACCGCCGACAGTTCCCAGTTGGAACCCAGCCTGCCGCCGGCCGGGACATTGTCGGTGTGGCCTTCGATCACCAGCGGGAAATCGGTGTAGAGCAGAACGCGCGCGATCGCGCCGATGATGTCCTGCGCAGCCGGCTCGAGCACGCTTTCACCCGGGCCGAAGAGGAATTTCGAGTCGAGATCCACCGTGATGCCCAGGGCGCCCTGGGTGACACTGGCCTGCCCTTCACGGGTCAGTGCGGACAACGCCTGCTGGATGTCTTTCGCCGCCTTGTCCGCCCGCTCGCGCCGCTCCTGCTCTTTCTGCGCCGCGCGATGGGCACGTAGTTCATCGATTTCGATCTGCATGCGTGCACTCTGGTCGGTGGCCGGCAGTTCGATCAGCCGCACCCCCTCGCGCGCCGCAAAGGCGCTGTTAAGAGATTGGCTCAGCGTCCGGTACTTGCCGTCATTGACCTGCGAAATTGCGTACATGACGACGAAAAATGCAAACAGCAGGGTCACCAGATCCGCATACGAAATGAGCCACCGGTCGTGGTTCTCGTCCGAATCGGGTACATAGCGACGCTTCCTCACGGTCCGCCTGCGCACTCAACCGGGCACCGGCGCGACATAGCCGAGCAAGCGGCTTTCGATGATGCGCGGGTTGTCGCCGTTGGCGATGCCGGCCAGACCGTCGACGAACATTTCGCGCAGGCTGATCAGCTGGGTGACATGCATCTGCAGCTTGCGCCCGATCGGCAGGAAGATCAGATTCGCGCTGCCGACACCGTAGATCGTCGCCACGAAGGCAGTGGCGATGCCGGCACCAAGCCGGGACGGATCGCCCAGGTTTTCCATCACGTGAATCAGGCCCAGAACCGCGCCCAGAATGCCTATCGTCGGTGCGTAGCCCGCGGCGGCATCCCACACACGGGCAGCCTGGCGCAGCGTGGTTTCGTAGGTCGTGATCTCGACCTCCATGACCTCGCGCAGGCGTTCCGAATCGGCGCCATCAACCAGCAACTGCACGCCCTTGCGGAAAAACGGGTCAGGTTCGTTGCCGATGTGTTTTTCCAGCACCAGAATGCCCTCGCGTCGCGACAGCGTGGCCCAGCCGACCAGTTTGCGGATCATGTCGTCGGGTAAGGCTGTCGGCGCAGAAAACGCCCAGCCGCCCATGCGCATGCCACGCATGAAAATGGGAAATCGGGTCTGCAGCATGGTCGCTCCCAATGTGCCCCCGAGCACGATGACCAGCGCGGCCGGCTGGAACAGCGATGACAGGCTGCCCCCTTCGAGCACCTGACCCGCCATGATGGCGGCGATGCCGAGAGCAAGGCCGACGATGCTGAGACGATCGACACGCATTGGAATCTGGCCGGCGCGCTCAGGTGCGCGCCGAGATGCGGCTGCGCAGGCGCGCGATGGCCTGACTGTGCAGCTGGCACACGCGCGATTCGGACACGCCGAGAATCTCGCCGATCTCGCGCAGGTTCAGGTCTTCTTCGTAGTACAGCCCCATGACAGTCTTTTCGCGATCCGGCAGATCGCCGATGGCGCGCACCAGTACGTCGCGCATGTTCTTGTCGAGCAGCCGGGCGAGCGGATCGAGATCTTCGGTGCCGACGCTGTGACGATCCAGATAATCATCGTCGTCACCGTTGGTGAAATCTTCGAAGTAGACGAGCTGGTAGCCTCGCGCCTCCTGCAGCATCTTCTGGTACTCGCCCAGCGGCATGCCGAGCGATTCGGCCAGCTCGCCTTCGGTCGGCTGACGGCCCTTGGCCTGCTCCAGCGTGGTGATGGCGGTTTCGATACGACGCATGTCGCGTCGCAGGCTGCGCGGCAGCCAGTCGTTTTCGCGCAGGCCGTCGAGCATGGCGCCGCGGATGCGCTGCACGGCATACGTTTCGAACTGCGCGCCGAGGCCTTCTTCATAGCGGTTCATCGCATCAAGCAGCCCGAGCATGCCGTTCTGGATGATGTCTTCGACCTGCACGCTGGCCGGCAACTTGGCCATCAGGTGGTAGGCGATGCGCTTGACCAGCGGCGCATAGTGCTTGGCGAGCTGGTCGCGGTCCAGTGTTCCGGATGCGGTATACATAGGTTGTCCTCTGCTTCGGCCGGCTGCGCGATCAGGCTACGCGTGCCGAAAGCCCATCTGGCAGTCCGGCCGGATCGCCTGACTGGGTGTCGTTGTGCGGCATCAACATACCGGGTTTTTCCGTCTCGCGGGTCACGAAGAGCTTTTCGGCAAGATCACGTCCGATCTTGAGGGCATCGTCACCCGCCACGACAAAATTCGGCCGCTGATAGCCGGCAGGCAGGCAACCCAGCCAGTGCAGCGCGCTGCCCAGATGTTCGCTCACCACGCCATTCAGGCTGGCGAAGGCCTGTCGGGCGTCCGACACCGAGCGGGCGCGGCTGACGCCGACATGCACCGGGCGCACGGCACCGGCCGACAGCGGCGCGTTGCCGGTCAGGTGGCGCTTGATAAGCGCGTATGCAGCGGTGACGCTGACACCGGAGGCTGCAGTCACCACCGCCAGACGGTCGGCACGACGGGCCAGCGCTGACAGTTGCGATTCTTCGAGCGCGCAATCGACGATAAGCAACTCGGTTTCGCGGGTCAGTTCGATCAATGCTTCGTCGAGCGCCTCAAGTTGCAGGCGATTCAGCTGCCTCGAATTCTGCGCAAGGCGCGCAGCCGGCACCACCGTCACGCCGTGCTGCGACAGCAGCGGTACCGACGCCAGCGGCGCATCCCGATTGATCGCCTGCAGCAGGTCAAGCCGCGATGTCAGCCCGAGACGGGCGGTCGCCGAACCCAGCCCCTGATGTTCGTCGATGACGGTGACACGCAGGCCGCTGCGCGCCGCCTCGATTGCGGCGCCGAGGGCCACCGAGGTCGCGCCGACGCCGGCCATCGCGCCCGCCACGCTGATGCGCTGGGTCGGGTAGCGGCGGAACATGGCGCGCAACCCGGCAGCCTGGTCCTTCATCGAATCAGCCACGGCTCACCTCGCTGCGCGCGGCGCGACGCGACGATGCCATGACCAGTCCGGCGTCCTGCACCGACAGGTGCTGTGGTGAATCCTCACCGGCCGCGCGCAACGCACGGTGCAGCAGGTAGGCGCGATTGGGGAGGTGCAGGTCTTCCGGCACGCGCTGGCCGTTGGCGACATAGAAGAGCGGCAACTGGTGGCGCATCAGTACGTCGAGCACCGGCCCGAGCGTCACCGATTCATCGACCTTGCTGATGATGGCACCCGCCAGATCGGCCCCGCCATTCGGCGCCGAGTAGGCGCGCACCACATCGTCGAGCGCATCCGCTCGGGCGACGGCGTTGAGCAACAGCAAGCGGCGCACATCACCGCTGGACGACAGCATGGCGATCTGTTCGGTCACCGCCTGATCGCGCTGGCTCATGCCGACGGTGTCGATCAGCACCATGTGCTTGTCGCGCAGTTCAACCAGCATGCGGCGCAGGTCGGAGGCATCGCGCACCGCATGCACCGGCACACCGAGGATGCGGCCGTAGATTCGGAGCTGTTCGTGGGCACCGATCCGGTAGCCGTCGGTCGTCAGCAGCGCCACCTTGTCGGCACCGTGTCGCACCACGCAGCGCGCGGCAAGCTTGGCCGTCGTCGTGGTCTTGCCGACACCGGTCGGACCGACCAGCGCGTACACGCCGCCTCGGTCGATGATGTCGGCGTCGGAATTGAGCGTGATCAGGTCGCGCCCGATCAGCGTACGCAGTTCGTTGCGCGCGGCGGCCAGCGAGTCGGAGGCGCCCAGCTGGTCGAGCAGGCGGTAGGTGGTGGTGGCGCTGAAGCCGGATTCCAGCATTTCGGCGGCGAGCGTGGCGTTGAGCGGCGACGTGCGCGACATTTCGCCCCATGCGAAACCGGCCAGCTGCTGTTCGAGCATGCGGCGGATGCTGCCCAGCTCGGCGCGCAGCGCACCGTCGATTTCGGGCGCCCGGTCGGCAACCGGGACGGTGGCGCGTTGCGGTGCCGGAACGGATTCGGCGGCCGGACGACGCAGCGCGACCTCGGCGTGGGCACCGAGCTGTACCGGATCGAGCTGTGCAGCGTCGGGCCTCGCTTGTTCCATGCGGGTGTTGGCGGCCGGAATGTCGCGGCCATAAGCCATGTCGCGCAGTTCGCTCGGCGTGGCCGGACGGGGTTTGTACGGTTGCCAGGGCTTGGGCGCGCGCACCTCGGTGCTCGCGGCAGCCACCCGGGCGGCGCTTGGCGCGGGACTGCGTGCGGCGCTGCGTGCGGCGACGCTGCTCGACAGCGTGAGCTGGAAGTCCTCGTCATCGGCTTGCGGCGCCATGGCGACCGGTTCCGCCTTCGGCGCCGGCTTTCTGGCTGCGGCCGTCATCGCGTCAAGTGCATTGGCCGGCAGCGCAAGGATTTCCACCCCGCCTTCGACCGGTCGATTGGACAGCACGATGGCGTCCGGACCGAGCTCTTCCTTGATGCGACGAAGTGCGTCGCGCGCACTGGCTGCGAGGTATTTGCGAGGCGTCATGATTTGACTCCGATGACAGAGGTCACTTTGATGGTGCGTGTTTCAGGAACTTCGGAATTGGCAACAACTTTCAGACTCGGTACGGCGCGGCGCAGGAAGCGCGACAGCAGCCAGCGCAGCGGCGCGGGTACCAGCAGCACGGCTGGTAGACCCATTTCTTCCTGCTGCTGCGCGCTGCGGGCGACTTCGTGCATCAGCGTGTCGGCCAGACCAGGTTCGATCACGGAACCGTCACCGCCGGAACCCAGAGCCTGGCCGAGCAGGCGCTCGAGGCCCGGGTCGAGCACCATGACCTGCACATCGGCATTGCCGGGGAACAGCTGCTGCACGATGGCGCGGCCCAGCGCCACGCGGACGCGGGAAGTCAGCTCCAGCGTGTCCTGGGTACGCGCCGCATAGTCAGCCAGCGTTTCGATGATGGAGCGCATGTCGCGAATGGCCACGCCCTCTTCAAGCAGGCTCTGCAGCACACGCTGCACGGTGCCCAGCGGCAGCGCCTTGGGCACCAGGTCCTCGATCAGGCGTGGTTGATCCTTGCCGACGTGGTCGAGCAGCGCCTGCACTTCCTGCCGGCCGAGCAGTTCTGCAGCGTGGCTCAGGATGAGGTGGTTCAAGTGGGTCGCCACCACGGTGGCCGCATCGACGACGGTGTAGCCCAGCGCATGCGCCTGTTCTCGCAGACCTTGTTCGATCCACACGGCCGGCAGGCCGAACGCCGGATCCTTCGCTTCACGGCCTGGCAGCGCTCCCGCCACTCGCCCCGGGTTGATCGCCATCAGGCTGCCCGGATACGCCTCGCCGCTGCCGACATCGACGCCCTTGAGCGTGATGCGGTAGCCGTTGGGCTTGAGTTCGAGGTTGTCGCGGATGTGCACCGGTGCGGTCAGGAAGCCAATTTCGGCGGCGAACTTCTTGCGCAGGCCACGGATGCGCTTCAGCAGTTCGCCGTCCTGTCCGCGATCGACCAGAGGGATCAGGCGGTAACCGACTTCGAGGCCCAGCGTATCGACCGGCACCACGTCGCTCCATGCCGCTTCCTGCGACTCGGGCATCACCACGCTGGCGCCTTCGGCCGCCTGCGCCGCGGCCGCTTTCTCGGCGACTTCCTTCGCCTTTGGCGCCGCCTGGGCATTCACACCGCGCCATGCCAGATAGCCCAGCACCGAGGCGAGCAGCAGGAACACGAAGTTGGGCATCCCCGGGATCATGCCCATCAGGCCGAGGATGCCGGCAGAAATGGCCAGTACGCGCGGGTCGCCGAACAGCTGGCCGATGACTTGGCCGCCGACGTCCTGACCACTGCCGACACGCGACACCACCAGACCGGCTGCGATCGAAATGATCAGCGCCGGAATCTGCGCCACCAGGCCGTCGCCGATGGTCAGAAGCACGTAGGCCTTGGCGGCTTCGCCGGCGCTCATGTCGTGCTCCATGACGCCGATCAGCAGGCCGCCGATGACGTTGATCAGCAGAATCATGATGCCGGCGACCGCGTCACCGCGGACAAACTTCGAAGCACCGTCCATCGATCCGTAGAAATCCGCCTCGTCGGCGATTTCCTTGCGACGGCGTCGCGCATCCTCTTCGCCGATCAGGCCGGCGTTGAGATCGGCGTCGATGGCCATCTGCTTGCCGGGCATCGCGTCAAGCGTGAAACGCGCGCCGACTTCGGCGATGCGCCCTGCGCCCTTGGTCACGACCACGAAATTGATGACGGTCAGGATGATGAATACGACGATCCCAACCGCGTAATTGCCGCCGACCAGAAAGTGCCCGAACGCTTCGATCACCTTGCCCGCGGCATCCGGACCGGTGTGGCCTTCGAGCAGCACGACGCGGGTGGAGGCGACGTTCAGCGACAGCCGCAGCAAGGTGGTCACCAGCAGGACCGTCGGGAAAACCGAAAAATCGAGGGCGCGTGTTGTGTAGAGCGCAACCAGCATCACCATCACGGACAGCGCGATATTGAAGGTGAAGAACACGTCCAGCACGAAGGTGGGCAGCGGCAGCACCATCATCGACAGGATGAGGATGATCAGTATCGGCGCAGCCAGTTGCTGGATGTTCGGGGTGCCGATTGCCTGCCGGAGCGAGAGGGAGGAAGCCATGGCAGTATTTCAGCGCACCGGGGCGCTCTCGAACCCCGGAAAGAAGCGGGGTTTTCCCCGGCTATTGGCGCGACTGAAACAGCATGGCCTGCCGCGTGCTGCCCGAGCGCTTGCGCAGGCGTCGGAAGCCCCCCGGAAATGGATCCTTACAAACAGGGGTCGCTTTCATTTACTCGGGCATGCGTTACTCCGTTCATGCGCTGCATCCACAGGAGAACACACATGAATACACCAGCCCGCACTGCTTCAGCCCGCTCGCTGCACCCGGCGCTGTGGGTAGCCGCGCTGTCGATCACTGCCTTCAGCGCGGTCGGCATCGCTTCCATGACCGGGGTGCTCGAACGCTCGCCTGCGCCGGCAGCGGTCCCTGTGAGCGCGGTGGCCAGCGTCGATCCAGTTGCTGCGACTGCGGTCGCATCTATGACCCCGGTTGCAGAGCCGCCGGTCGTCGCGTACGCACCGCCCAGGCCGGCGGTCGCTGAAAAGCCGGTCGCGAAGGCCGCGCAATCCAGGAAGGCCGAGCCAACGCAGTACGCCGACGCGCGCCCGATACGCGTGGCAGACCGGACTTACGACCCGGGCATCGACATCACCGCGGCACCGCCGCGTGACATCGAACGACCGGTCGATGCGTCGCGTGCAGATTCTTACCGTATTGAGAACGATTACCGGACAGCACCGGCCCCGCTGTGTATAGACTGCGGCATCGTCGAATCAATCCGCGAAGTGCAGGCAGCGGCCGATCCGAGCGGGCTGGGCGCTGCGGCCGGTGGTGTGGTGGGTGGCCTGCTCGGCAACAATGTCGGCAAGGGCAGCGGCCGCACCGTTGCCACGATCATCGGCATCGCCGGCGGCGCCTACGCCGGGCACCAGATCGAAAAGACACAGCGCAAGACCACCCGGCACGAAGTGGGGGTTCGCATGAACAATGGTGACTATCGTACGGTCACGCTGGACACCGCACCGAGCTGGCATGTCGGCGACAAGGTGAAGCTGCAGAACGGCAACCTTGTCCAGGGCGACTAGGCAGGCGTTTCAGCATTCCTCTTCCTCTCTCTCCGTGAGGATGTTTTCAGGGCACCCGAGGGGTGCCCTTTTTTTTTGGCGTTCGGGCGTCAACGTGCGCGCTCGAGACGCACCACTTCTTCATCACCCGTATTCAGCGACACCTTGCCATCAAGGATTCGTGCATCGGCCGACTTTCGCACATGCAGATTGCCACCGGCCACTTCGAAGCTGCCGTCGCCACTGATCAACATCAGCGCCATGTCGAGTTCGTCGCCAAAAATCTCTCCGCGCGCGGTGTAGCGCACATGCGAGAGCTGCGTGCCGTCTGCAGCCAGTGACGCGATGTAGTTCGCCCATTCCGGCCGACTGTCGATGCGCACCGGCTCGGTTCGCAATTCGACAGTATCGCCGCGCTGGCGCAGGTGCGCCGGTGTGCGCTGACCGTCGGTGGAAACAAGAAACCAGTCGCCATCCAGCGTATTCGGTACCACTGACAACGGCGCTGTTGCGTCGACGGGTGGATAGGCGGAACGGAGCAATATGCCAGCACCGGCAACGGCCGCAAGCGCAATGCCCGAACTCAGGACCAGCCGACGCTTCCCTGCAGTGCCGGCGGATTTCTCTGGCGCCGCACGCGGCACACCGAGTCGTTCGATGTCAGCGACAACGCGCGGCAGATCAAGGGCCGACCAGTCGTCTGTACGCAGCGGCAGCGCGTGCCATTCGGTGACGCTGCGCAAGGGCTCGGGCAAGCTGTCGGCGGTTGGCATCGGCGCGCCATCGACGCGCAACGGCATCAGGGTTGCGCCGGCAGCGATCGCAGACTGAATCTCGCCGCGTACCGGATCGTCCGCATCCTCGATTCTGAGGTGACCATCGTCGTGACGCGCGCCGAAGAAAGCTGGCGTGATCAGCAGCAGCACGACCGGCCGCTTGCCGATGGCGCTGGCGATCGCCTCACGCCAGCTGCCGCCGCCCCTGAGGTCGTGCCGGTCGAGAAAGACCTGCTCGGCGCCGAAAACGTCGCCCAGGTCGTCGGCCAGCCGGCTGGCGTCCTTGGTGCCGTCGGCACTGCGGTAACTGATGAATATGCGGTTCATGCGGGGAGCCGGGGCGGCGCCACGGCGGAAAGCTCACACGCTGGCGAGTGTATGCCCGGAACAGCAGGTGCAACAGTCGGCCATCGGGCTGGCAGGCTCTGGAAAAGATCAACACTTTTAGGTGCAAGGAAGCGTCCGCCGACGCCGCACTGTTGATTTCTCGAGCCGCCTCGCAGCGCAGCCAGCCCGGTGGGCCCTTAAGCGGCTGCTCATTCCGAACCCGGATGACCAGGACCCTGTGCCGGGTAAAGCGGAGGAGAGGGCGTGAGTCGCATTACTTCAAAAGTGATGCTGCACCGCCCTGACACGACATGACGTGCGCAACGCAGGTCCGAGCGACCGAGCGGACAGAGTGCGACCTGACAGGCTCGGGCCGAGCAGACTCAGCACACGCGTGCAAGGCGGGCCAGAACCCGCTCGCGGCCAAACGCTTCCAGCACGGCATCGATCGACGGCGTCTGCGGCTGGCCGATCAGCGCCACGCGCAGCGGGATCGCCACCTGCGGCATCTTCATGCCGCACTCGGCACAGGTTTCCTTGATCGCTGACGAAAGCGCCGCCTTGTCCCACGGCGCACCTTCAAGACGTGCGGCCAGCTTGCGCAGCGCGTCACGCGCCGGATCGGTCAGGTGCTGCGCAAGCATGTCGGGCGACACGTGAAGATCAATGTAGAAGGCTTCGAGCGCATCGGTCAGTTCGACCAGGGTGGCAGCGCGGTCCTTGTACAGCGCGATCAGCGGTTCGAGCTGCGGACCGGCCTCCGGATCGACACCTCGACGTGCCAGGCGGCTCGCGACATCGGCAGCGAGCCGGACATTGTCGGACAGCTTCAGATAGTGCCCATTCAGCCAGCGCAGCTTTTCGGTATTGAACTGCGCTGCCGACGGCGTGATGTGGTCAAGATCGAACCACCCGACAAACTGTTCGCGCGAAAAGACTTCGTCATCGCCGTGGCTCCAGCCCAGCCTCGCCAGGTAATTGATGACCGCTTCGGGCAGATAACCGTCTTCTTCGTACTGCATTACGCTGACAGCACCGTGGCGCTTCGACAGCTTCTGGCCATCGTCGCCGAGGATCATCGACAGGTGGGCGTACTGCGGCACGTTGGCACCCAGCGCTCGCAGGATGTTGATCTGGCGCGGTGTGTTGTTCACGTGATCGTCTCCGCGGATTACATGGGTGATGCCCATGTCCCAGTCGTCCACGCAGACGCAGAAATTGTAGGTCGGCGTACCGTCGGCGCGCGCGATGATGAGGTCGTCCAGTTCATCATTGGCGATCGCAATGCGTCCCTTGACCTGATCGTCCCATACCACCACACCGGTGACGGGATTGCAGAAGCGGATGACCGGCTCGACGCCCTGCGGCGGCTCGGGCAGCGTGCGGCCAGGCCCTGGACGCCAACGGCCGTCGTAGCGAGGTTTCTCGTTGCTGGCTCGCTGCTGTTCGCGCAGCGTGTCGAGTTCTTCCTGCGTTGTGTAGCAGCGGTAGGCATGGCCCTGTTCCAGCAGCTGCGCGATGACCTCCTTGTAGCGGTCCATGCGCTGCATCTGGAAGAACGGACCCTCGTCATGTCCGAGGTCGAGCCAGTTCATGCCGTCGATGATTGCCTGTACCGCCTCGGGCGTGGAACGCGCCACATCGGTATCTTCGATGCGCAACACGAACTGGCCGCCATGATGACGGGCGTACGCCCAGGAAAACAGCGCCGTGCGCGCGCCGCCGATGTGGAGGTAACCGGTCGGACTCGGCGCGAATCGCGTACGGACAACTTGAGTCATGGCAATGCCTGCGAAAGATGAGCGCGCGATTGTACCGCCAGCGCAGCGGCCATTTGACGGCACTTCGCTTAACCGCTAGTATTCGCGCCCTGTCACGAATGCAGGGCAGTTAGCTCAGCGGTAGAGCACCGCCTTCACACGGCGGGGGTCACTGGTTCGATCCCAGTACTGCCCACCAGTCTTGAAAGCCCGAACCGAGGTTCGGGCTTTTTTTTGCCTTGCGGGCGTCGGGATGGTCAGGGCTTGGGCGGAATACGGAGTTTCTGTCCCGGATAGATCTTGTCCGGATGCGACAACATCGGGCGGTTGGCTTCAAAGATCAGCGGGTACTTGTTGGCGTCGCCGTAGTAGGTCTTGGCGATCTTCGACAGGGTGTCGCCCGACTTCACGTCGTGATACTGGGCTTCCGACTCGAGGTTGAGCACATTGAGCTGATCCTGAACCGAGGACACACCGGCCACGTTGCCGGCTGACAGCACGATGCGCTCGCGCGTCGCCTGATCGGCGCAGGTTCCAGACACCGTGCATGTCGAGGTACTGCCGTCAAAGGACACATTGAGCGCAGTGGCCGACAAGCCCAGCTTTTCGATATACATCTTGATGGCATCACCGGCGGCGCGGTCGAGCTTTGCGCGGTTCTCCGGTGTAGGCGCCGCCTTGACCTGTTCGGTTGCGGCCTTGGCTTCACCGGAACCGAAGAGCTTTTCGCCCGCATCTTTCAGGAAATTCAGCAATCCCATGTCGTGCCTCCTGTGGTGTAGTGACGAAGTTGTGGTGGGGTCATGATAGCCGACCCACTACGCACGGCCGCCGAAACCTCTGGCGTCGAATTGATGTACGGTCGCCACAGGCGCGTTTGACGCGTCGCGCGTACTTATATACATTCAAGCTTGTTTGTAAAAAGATTGCCTCATATGGTCCGACGCACCAAAGAAGAAGCTGAAGCAACGAGGCTGCAGCTGCTTGATGCCGCAGAACGCTGCTTTCGTGAAAAGGGGGTTGCGGGAACCACGCTGGACGACATCGCGAAAAGCGCTGGGCATACTCGCGGCGCGGTGTACTGGCACTTCGAGAACAAGGCGGATATCTTCGAGGCGGTGTGCGAGCGCGTCACAACGCCGATGCAGGCGATGCTTGGCGATCTTGCGGCCGACCCGGGCACAGATCCTCTCGGCTTTTTGCGCAATGACGCGATCCGCGTGCTGCGCATGCTGACTGACTGCGAACGCGTTCAAGCAGTGTTTGAAATCAAGTTCTGCAAGCTGGATGGCGGGCCGGATTTCGACCGTCTGCGCAGCCGTGAACTCGAGACCCACAGCCGCTGTCTCGATATGCTTGAAGTCGTATTCGGCGCTGCGGTGCGGATCGGGCAGTTGCCCACGCACCTCCCGCCACGGGAAACCGCGGAGGCGATGCATGCGTTCATTGGCGGACTGATGCGCAGCTGGATCGAACGACGCGACTTCGACCTGCAGAAGTCCGCGCCCTGGCTGGTCGATACCTTCCTGGTCGGCCTGCGCAACGCACCGATGCCGGATCCTGCCGGCTGAAAACGCCATAAAAAAAGGCCGCCCTCAAGGCGGCCTTTTTTGCATGCGCGCCGCGGCTACTGCTGCTTCGCTGCTTCGATCGCCTTGCTGTTGATGGTGACCGGATAGCGCTGACGCAATGAACCCAGATAGGCTGCAAAATCATCCTGCGAAACGGTCTGGTCAAGCTGGGCTTTGATTGCTTCGATGCGTTGCGGGTCAAGTGCTTCCTTCGGTTGCTTGACAGCGCTGATGCGGAACACCGCATAACCTCCGTTACCCATCGGGAAACCAAGGTAGGCAGGCAGCGCGTTGGCAGGCGCATTGAAGATCGCGCGCACCATTTCCGCAGCCGGTCCCTGCGCCTGGGCGCGCGAGACATCCTGCGGCGGTGACCAGTTCAGTGATGCATTCTCTCCCGCCTTCAACTTAGCGATGGCGGCTTCGCCACGCTCGCGCGCCATCTTTTCGCCGGCAGCAAGACCGAGTCGCTTTTCGATTTCCGCCTGCACACTGTCGAACGGTTTGACCGACGCAGGCAGCTGTTCGATGACACGTGCAGACACCAGCGTATTGGAAGCCGTTTCGATCGCCTGCGTGTTCCGGCGGTTCTTTACCGCGTCCTCCGCAAAAATTGCGTCGCGCAGCTTTTCGTTATCGAACGGCGCCGGCATCAGGAAACCCTTCGGAATCAAGGGGCTGGTTTTCACCTGAAGGCCGAGCTTTTCGGCGGCCGGCGCGAGGGAATCGGCCTGCTCGTAAACGGTATTGCTGAACACCTCAGCCAGTTCGGCGAATTTGCGGCGCGCCGACTGCTTCTTCAGTTCCTCGGCAATTTCCGCCCTCGCCTCGTCGAGCGTCTTGCCCTGACCGCCACGGACTTCGGTGAGCTGAATGATGTGCACGCCAAAATCCGAATCGACGACGCCGCTGATCTGGCCAGGCTTGAGCGCGAACACGGCATCTTCGAATGGCTTTACCATCGTTCCGCGTCCGAAATAGCCAAGATCGCCACCCGCGTCCTTCGAGCCGGGATCCTGCGAATTCTCTTTAGCCAGTTCCGCGAACTTTGATGGATCGGCGCGCAGCGTCTTGAGCAGAGCCTCGGCCTTCGTGCGCACCGCGGTACGCTCATCGGGAGGGGCCGATGCGTCTATCGTCAGCAGGATGTGACTGGCTTTGCGTTCTTCGCCCTGCATGTAGCGCGACTGATCTGCTTCGTAGGTTTTCCGGATGTCTTCTTCGCTCACGTCCATGGTTGCGGCGAGCGCGGCTTCGCTAAGCGTCAGGTATTCCACCTTGACCTGCTCGGGTACCTCGAACTGCTTGAGATTGTCGTCGTAGTATTTGCGCACCTGCTCGGGCGTGATGGCGATCTGCTCGATGAATTCGAAGGGCGTGATGACCGCCTCGCTGACTTCGCGCTGTTCCTGCTGCATTTGCGCCCAACGCTTCGCGAGCGACGCCGGAACGAACGAACTCCCGGCAATACCTGCGTAAAGTTGGCGAATCAACAGATCCTGGCGGATTCGGGCGAGCAGCCCGTCGCGACTGTAGCCCTGCGACTGCGCAACCTGGTCAAAACGCGCCTCGGAAAACTTGCCATCCACCTGAAACCCGGGGATCGCGGCGATGATCTGGCTCATGCGCGCATCGGGTACGGTCAGGTTTGTGCGTTGCGCTTCCTGGATCAGCAAACGCTGGCTCACCAGACCGTCAAGCGCCTGGCTGCGTACCTCGGCGCGTTCCATGATCTTCGGGTCGAATTCCTCTCCCATCATTTCGCGCAATCGGTCCTGCTGGTCGCGCAAAGCAGCGGTGAATTCTTCCTGCGCGATCTTCGCACTGCCGACGACTGCGGCATCTTCACGCTGCACGTCGCTATTTACGTAGGATTCGACGCCGAAAAACGCGAACGGCAGGATCATCAGCAACAGGACACCCTGGACCACGCGCTTGTTGTTGCGAACCGCATCAAACATATGAACCTTTCGCGGGGCCCGCGTGCTGCGGGCGCGAAAAATGAAAAAGGCGAACCCAGGTTCGCCCGCTGTCAGTTTTGGCGGAGTGGACGGGACTCGAACCCGCGACCCCCGGCGTGACAGGCCGGTATTCTAACCAACTGAACTACCACTCCGTTCTGGTGGGTGCTGACGGGCTCGAACCGCCGACATTCGCCTTGTAAGGGCGACGCTCTACCAACTGAGCTAAGCACCCGCCGATTGCTGCGCGAGCTTTGGGTACTGCGAAAAACAGCCCGCGATGATACCTCACAAGAGGTGTCGCGGGCTGAGGTGGCGCGTACTGTCAGTGAGTAATGACGGTAGCGGCGGCAACCGCGGCGTCTTCGACTTTGGCAATCGTTGCCGAGGGATCGGCATCTGGCAGTGCGTCGGGCTTGCGCTCCAGCGCACGTTCAAGCACTTCGTCGATCCACCTGACCGAAACGATCTCGATCGAGTTTTTCAGCGTATCAGGCATGTCCGCCAGATCCTTAACATTTTCATGCGGAATCAGAGCTGTACGGATACCGCCTCGCACCGCAGCAAGCAGCTTTTCCTTAAGACCGCCAATGCCCAGCACTTCGCCACGCAACGTGATTTCACCTGTCATGGCCACATCGGCACGCACGGGGATCCCGCTCAGAGCGGACACCAGTGCAGTCGTGATGGCGATACCAGCCGACGGTCCGTCCTTGGGCGTGGCGCCTTCCGGAAAGTGCACATGCAGGTCGACCTTTTCGAACACTTCGTCCTTGATGCCCAAGCGACGCGCACGCGATCTGACGACTGAACGCGCAGTCTCGACCGATTCCTTCATCACGTCTCCGAGCGAACCGGTGCGCTGCACGACACCTTTGCCCGGCATCGTCGCGACCTCGATCGTGAGCAGTTCGCCACCGACTTCCGTCCATGCCAGACCCGTAACCTGACCCACCTGATTGTCCTTCTCCGCGATGCCGAAGGTATAACGACGGACACCGAGGAATTTGTCCAGGTTCTTCGCGTTGATGATGATCTTCGACGAACGCTTCTTCAGCACCAAGCCCTTGACCACCTTGCGGCAGATCTTCGACACCTCGCGCTCCAGCGCACGCACACCGGCCTCCCGGGTGTAGTAGCGAACGATGTCGCGCAGAGCATCTTCAGTGATCGAAATCTCTTCCTTCTTCAGACCATTGTTCTTGATCTGCTTCGGAACCAGATACCGTTGACTGATGTTGACCTTTTCGTCCTCCGTATAACCGGACAAGCGGATGACTTCCATCCGATCGAGCAGTGGCGCCGGAATGTTCAGCGTGTTGGCCGTAGCAACAAACATGACGTCGGACAGATCGTATTCGACTTCGACGTAATGATCGACGAAGGTCGAATTTTGTTCGGGATCAAGCACTTCCAGCAAGGCTGATGATGGATCGCCTCGGAAGTCTTGCCCCATCTTGTCGACTTCATCCAGCAGGAAAAGCGGATTCTTTACCGCCACCTTGGTCATATTCTGCAAAATCTTGCCAGGCATCGACCCAATGTAGGTCCGGCGGTGACCACGAATTTCCGCCTCATCACGCACACCGCCGAGCGCCATGCGCACGAACTTGCGATTCGTCGCCTTGGCGATCGACTGGCCTAGCGAAGTCTTGCCGACACCCGGAGGGCCAACCAGACACAATATGGGCGCCTTCAGCTTGTCCACACGCTGCTGCACAGCCAGGTACTCGAGAATGCGCTCCTTTACCTTCTCAAGTCCGTAATGGTCGCGATCCAATACCTTTTCAGCTTCGGCGAGATCCTTGAAAATGCGTGACTTCTTGCGCCAGGGCAGGCCGACCAGCGTTTCGATGAAATTGCGTACGACCGTCGCTTCGGCCGACATGGGCGACATCAACTTCAGCTTCTTCAGTTCAGACTGCGCCTTGGCGATGGCTTCCTTTGTCATACCGGCAGCCTTGATCTTCTTTTCGATTTCTTCGAGATCCGCGCCGTCCTCGCCCTCGCCCAGCTCTTTCTGGATGGCCTTGACCTGTTCGTTCAGGTAATACTCGCGCTGACTTTTCTCCATTTGCCGCTTCACGCGACCGCGAATGCGCTTTTCGACCTGCAGGATGTCGAGTTCTGTTTCCAGCTGCGACAGCAGGCGCTCGATACGCTCCCCGGTGCCGAACAGTTCGAGTATGTCCTGCTTCTGCTCGAGCTTCAGCGGTAGGTGTGCTGCGACCGTGTCGGCAAGACGGCCCGCTTCTTCGATGCTCGACAGCGACGTCAGGATCTCCGGCGGGATTTTCTTGTTCAACTTGACGTACTGGTCGAACTGGCCGATCAGCGCACGGCGCATCGCCTCGATCTCGTGCGAGGTCTGCTCGACAGCCGGAACGGTAGTGATGTTTGCCATGAACAGCGTCTTGATATCGACGATGTCTTCGACCGTCGCACGCTGGGTACCTTCGACAAGCACTTTCACGGTGCCGTCGGGCAGCTTCAACATCTGCAGGATATTGGCGACGCAGCCGATGCGGTACAGATCATCCGGACTCGGCTCGTCCTTGGCGGCTGACTTCTGAGCCACCAGCAAGATGCTCTTGCCGGACTCCATGGCCGATTCCAGCGCCTTGATCGACTTCGGACGCCCGACGAAAAGCGGGATGACCATGTGGGGAAAAACAACAACGTCCCTCAGCGGCAGGAGTGGGAGCTCCAGTTGTTCCGGGACGGTTTGAAGACTGGACATTGATATTCCTTAACGCGACAGTGTCAGACAGATTGGGGCGGCTATGCCCGAATCAAGCCACCTCGAAGGCGCACCCGCGTTACGCGACATCCGGTTCGCGGGCTTCAGTTCGATCCTGACACTTTGGGTTGGTCTGCAAACAGCATGATGGGCTTGCCTTCGCCTTCGATCACACCCTCATCAATGACAACTTTGGTGACGTTATCGATCCCCGGAAGTTCATACATGGTGTCGAGCAGCGCTGACTCGATAATACTTCGCAGTCCACGTGCCCCAGTTTTTCGCTTAAGTGCCTTACCAGCAATGGCCTGAAGTGCTGCAGGCCGGATTTCCAGTTCGACGCCTTCCATCTGGAAAAGCTTCTGATACTGCTTGATCAACGCGTTCTTGGGCTCGATCAATATCTGGATAAGCGCCTCTTCATCGAGTTCCTGCAGCGTAGCCACAACCGGCAAACGGCCTACAAACTCAGGAATGAGACCAAATTTGATCAAATCCTCCGGCTCGACGTCACGGAGCGCTTCCCCGGAATTTCGATTTTCGCGACTCTTTACCTCCGCCCCGAACCCGATACCGAACTGCTCGGTGCGATTGCGGATCACTTTCTCGAGACCGTCGAAAGCACCGCCGCAGATGAACAGTATGTTTGTCGTGTCGACCTGGACGAAGTCCTGGTTGGGATGTTTGCGGCCACCCTGCGGCGGCACGCTGGCCACCGTTCCTTCGATCAGCTTCAGAAGCGCCTGCTGAACACCTTCTCCGGACACATCGCGAGTGATAGAAGGATTGTCGGACTTGCGGGAAATCTTGTCGATCTCGTCAATATAAACAATACCTTGCTGCGCCCGCTCGACTTCGTAGTCGCACTTCTGCAGCAGTTTCTGGATGATGTTCTCGACGTCCTCGCCAACGTAGCCGGCTTCTGTCAGCGTCGTAGCATCTGCCATTACGAACGGCACATTGAGAAGACGAGCAAGCGTTTGTGCAAGTAGCGTCTTACCCGAACCCGTCGGCCCAACGAGCAGGATGTTGCTCTTCGATAACTCGACTTCGTCCTTGCGCGACATATGGCGCAGACGCTTGTAGTGGTTATACACGGCAACAGCCAAAATACGCTTCGCAGGGGATTGACCGATTACGTACTGATCAAGTATCTCGCATATTTCTTTCGGCGACGGCAAGTCACTGCGCGCAGCTTTACCCGACTGCTCACTGCTGATCTCATCGCGAATGATGTCGTTGCACAAGTCGATGCATTCATCGCAAATGAACACCGAGGGCCCGGCAATGAGCTTTTTTACCTCGTGCTGACTCTTTCCGCAAAAAGAGCAATACAGCAGTTTCTCGGACCCCGATTTTTTGTCGGTCATGGCTCTACTCCAGACTTCAAAGTTACTGCACAGCGTGAAGGATCAGGTTGTGCCTTCGGCGCGGGTCGTCAGTACCTTGTCAATGATGCCGTAATCACGGGCCTGTTCGGCTGACAGGAAGTTGTCTCGATCGGTGTCACGTTCAATAGTTTCAATGGGCTGACCCGTGTGATGCGCCATGATCGCGTTCAACCTTGAGCGCAAAGTCAAAATTTCACGGGCATGTATCTCGATGTCCGAAGCTTGCCCTTGGAAGCCACCCATCGGTTGGTGGATCATGACGCGCGAGTTCGGAAGACAGAAACGCTTGCCCTTTTCACCAGCTGACAACAGGAACGCCCCCATGCTCGCGGCCTGTCCGATGCACAGCGTCGATACCGCAGGCTTTATGAACTGCATCGTGTCGTAAATCGAAAGCCCGGCGGTGACCGACCCACCAGGTGAATTGATGTAGAAGAAAATGTCCTTGTCGGGATTTTCAGATTCTAGAAACAGCAACTGCGCAACAATCACGTTCGCCGTCGAGTCATTAACCGGGCCGACAAGAAAAATGACTCGCTCGCGCAACAGGCGCGAGTAGATGTCATACGCCCGTTCGCCACGTCCACTCTGCTCGATGACCATGGGCACGAGGCCCAAGCCTACGGTTTCCGACATCATTCGTTTCACTCCTTATTGAAGCAGGTATGCCTGCTCCAAGTTTATCTGGTTACCGGCCTGTGCTTTGGGTCGCCAGCAGATTGCTCAACGATTCAGGTCAGTTGGACGCCATCAGCTCGTCAAACTCAACCGTTTTTGGCGTTACCTTGACGTTCGCGAGCACCCAATCGACCACGTTATCCTCTACGACCATTGCTTCGACTTGCGCGAGGCGTTGCGTATCGCTGTAGTACCAGCGGACGACGTCGGCGGGATCCTCATAACTTTGCGCCTGTTCTTCGACCACAGCTCGGATCTGCTCTGGTTTTGCGTAGAGTTCGTGCTTCTTGACCGCTTCTGCAACAAGCAAGCCAAGACGAACTCGCCGTTCGGCCTGAGCTAGGAACCACGTCGGCTCGACAGGAATGTCCTTTACGTTCATTCCCCGCGAGGCTAGATTTGACAGCGCTTCCTCGGCAAGCCGATGTGATTCCTGCTCACAGAGTGAAGTCGGAACATCAAAGGTATGCTTTTCGAGCAGCAGGTTCATGACCTCATTCTTGACACGGGCATGGAGGCGCTTCTTCACCTCGCGCTCCAGATTTGTACGGACATCAGCCTTCAGCAACGAAACATCTCCGGACGGAACACCGAGCGATCTCGCAAATTCCTCATCTATTGCTGGCAGTTGTGGGGCTTCGACGGCCTTGAGTGTCACTTCGAATTGAACGGTCTTTCCGGCCAAGTCTTTAGCCTGATAGTCGTCGGGAAATGTAAGCGGAAAAGACTTTGATTCACCTTGCGCCATACCTTCTAGGCTGGCTTCAAACTCCGGCAACAGAGACCCTGCACCGAGCACCAGCGGAAAATCCTCAGCAACTCCTCCGTCAAACGGCACCCCTTCCTGGGTCCCACGAAAATCGATGGTCAGACGATCCTCCTTCGCTGCCTTCTTGTCGGCCAAGGAGTACGTGACGCGCTGCTTGCGGAGAACTTCGATCGTCTTCTCTACCTCACTATCACCGACGGGAAGTACGGCTTGTTCCAGAGTTGCATCGGATAAATCTGCAAGTTCGATGTCCGGATAAACCTGGAAAGTCGCAGTGAACGCAACCTGTCCGGGTTCGGCTGACTCAAGCGGTTCAATCCTCGGATTACCGGCCACGCGAAGCTTCTGCTCGCGTACTACGTTGCCAAATTGCATCTGCACCGCTTCAGTGAAAGCTTCCGAGCGTGCTTGGGCGGCAAATTGTTGCTGCACCAATTTCATCGGAACCTTGCCCGGACGGAAACCCGGCATTTTTATCGTACGTGCCATCTTGACGAGTCGGGCGGCAACATCTTTTTCGACGTCAGCGGCAACAACGGACATATTTATCGTCCGCTCGAGGGAGTGTGTCGTAGAAGTGCTCTGGGCCATCAGCCAATATCCTTGAATCGATTGAAAAAAACAGGCAAAGAGGCGCCTGCATTGAAGCCTTGGATAGCCTTAAAGGATAGCACAGGGGCCTCTTGGTGTCCTGCGAAGGGAAGCACAACATGAACTGAAGATGGCTCGTTTAGCCGGCCACCCGACGCGTATGGAAAAACGCGCCCGAGATGCCTAAGAGTAAATCGCGTTACGGTCGGACTGCCGTCATACGGATTCTCGACCTTGCACACGACGTTCGTCATCCAGTCGCCGAGGACGCTGTGCGCCTTGTTGTCAGCACGTACAGGTGAATCGATCGCTATTCGACAAGTCCGGTTCAGCGGGTACAGCAAGACGGATAGGCCGATGAAATTCCGCGTCTGAAGCTGGAGTCGCGCCGGGTGAGCGAGGAGCGTGACATGGAAAAAGAAGGTCGCCGCGCTCTGTGCCAGGCAGTTCGGATGAGGACGCCTTCATCACAAGCCCAGGGGACTATAAGGTTCGGCGCATCCGTTCGTCGATGTGTGTGAATCCGAGTGGCAAATTCGCTTCGCGCATACGCCCCGAATGTCGGCAGGCGTCGAAAAGGATGCCCGGCCCCGCGCGCTCATCCGTTCCTGTCGTGAGTGATGCGCACACCGGTGTGTTCGACCACAGCGAGTGGTTCTACAACCCGACGCGTCGGCATCGTTCCAGCAATGAGATCTCGCCGTTACAGTTTGAAAAGCAGTACTTTCGGAGGCGCGAAAACGATGATTTCGCTCTGTTCGAAGGGGGTGGTGTAGGAAGGGGTTTGTTTTGATGCAGTTTCGCTGTTTGCAAACACGAACGCCCGATCACGTTGTTTTGTGATCGGGCGTTTTGTGTTGGAGCGTAGGGTAGCCTGGCACTGACCTACTTTCGCGAGCGTAGTACTCACTATCATTGGCGCGGCTGCGTTTCACGGTCCTGTTCGGGATGGGAAGGGGTGGTTCCACAGCGCTATGTGCACCAGGCTGAAGCTTGTCATGGAGGGGTTTTGGCCCGCCATGTGGAAGAAGTAAAGGATGGTGTGATTGTGCGCGAGGCACTTTTGAATTTGATGTATAGCCGCGGTGTTGAACACACGGTTATAGGGTCAAGCCGCACGGGCAATTAGTACTGGTTAGCTTAATGCATTACTGCACTTCCACACCCAGCCTATCAACGTGGTGGTCTTCCACGACCCTTCAGGGGGATCGAGTCCCCGGGAAGTCTCATCTTGAGGCGAGTTTCGCGCTTAGATGCTTTCAGCGCTTATCTCTTCCCTACTTAGCTACCCGGCGATGCCACTGGCGTGACAACCGGTACACCAGAGGTAAGTCCACTCCGGTCCTCTCGTACTAGGAGCAGGTCCCCTCAAACTTCCAGCGCCCACGGCAGATAGGGACCAAACTGTCTCACGACGTTTTAAACCCAGCTCACGTACCACTTTAAATGGCGAACAGCCATACCCTTGGGACCGGCTACAGCCCCAGGATGTGATGAGCCGACATCGAGGTGCCAAACTCCGCCGTCGATGTGAACTCTTGGGCGGAATCAGCCTGTTATCCCCAGAGTACCTTTTGTCCGTTGAGCGATGGCCCTTCCATACAGAACCACCGGATCACTATGTCCTGCTTTCGCACCTGCTCGACGTGTCAGTCTCGCAGTCAAGCTCGCTTTTGCCATTGCACTTTAGGTACGATGTCCGACCGTACCAAGCGAACCTTCGAACTCCTCCGTTACCTTTTAGGAGGAGACCGCCCCAGTCAAACTGCCTGCCATGCACGGTCCCCGATCCGGATTCACGGACCTAGGTTAGAACCTCAACGACACCAGGGTGGTATTTCAAGGTTGGCTCCACGTGATCTGGCGACCACGTCTCACTGCCTCCCACCTATCCTACACAAGTCCCGTCAAAGTCCAATGCAAAGCTACAGTAAAGGTTCATGGGGTCTTTCCGTCTAGCCGCGGGGAGATTGCATCTTCACAAACATTTCAACTTCGCTGAGTCCCAGGAGGAGACAGTGTGGCCATCGTTACGCCATTCGTGCAGGTCGGAACTTACCCGACAAGGAATTTCGCTACCTTAGGACCGTTATAGTTACGGCCGCCGTTTACCGGGGCTTCGATCAAGAGCTTGCACCCCATCACTTAACCTTCCGGCACCGGGCAGGCGTCACACCCTATACGTCCACTTTCGTGTTTGCAGAGTGCTGTGTTTTTATTAAACAGTCGCAGCCACCGATTCTCTGCGACCCCTTTCCGCTCCGTCCGCGAGGGACTTCACGTACGAGGGGCATACCTTCTCCCGAAGTTACGGTATCAATTTGCCGAGTTCCTTCTCCTGGGTTCTCTCAAGCGCCTGAGAATTTTCATCCTGCCCACCTGTGTCGGTTTGCGGTACGGTCACTCCATGACTGAAGCTTAGAGGCTTTTCTTGGAAGCGTGGTATCTAGCACTTCGGACCACGTGGGTCCTCGTCATCACATCTCGGCTAAGCCGCGCGGATTTGCCTACGCAGCACGCCTACCTGCTTAAACCGGGACTTCCAACACCCGGCTGCTATAACCTTCTCCGTCCCCCCATCGCATCATGGACTGGTACAGGAATATTGACCTGTTTCCCATCGACTACGCCTTTCGGCCTCGCCTTAGGAGCCGACTCACCCTACGCCGATGAACGTTGCGTAGGAAACCTTGGGCTTTCGGCGAGCGGGCCTTTCACCCGCTTTATCGCTACTCATGTCAGCATTCGCACTTCTGATATCTCCAGCATCCGTTACCAGACACCTTCGCAGACTTACAGAACGCTCCCCTACCATATGTCTTACGACATATCCGCAGCTTCGGCTCGTGGCTTGAGCCCCGTTACATCTTCCGCGCAGGACGACTCGACCAGTGAGCTATTACGCTTTCTTTAAAGGATGGCTGCTTCTAAGCCAACCTCCTGGCTGTCTATGCCTTCCCACCTCGTTTTCCACTTAGCCACGCATTGGGGGCCTTAGCTGGCGGTCTGGGTTGTTTCCCTCTTGACGATGGACGTTAGCACCCACCGTCTGTCTCCCATGCTCGCACTTCTCGGTATTCGGAGTTTGCTATGGCGGGGTAGATCGCAATGACCCCCCCAACCATTACAGTGCTCTACCCCCGAGAGTGATACATGAGGCACTACCTAAATAGTTTTCGGGGAGAACCAGCTATTTCCAAGTTTGTTTAGCCTTTCACCCCTATCCACAGCTCATCCCCTAATTTTTCAACATTAGTGGGTTCGGACCTCCAGTACCTGTTACGGCACCTTCATCCTGGCCATGGATAGATCACTTGGTTTCGGGTCTACGTCCAGCAACTGAATCGCCCTATTCAGACTCGCTTTCGCTACGCCTCCCCTATTCGGTTAAGCTCGCTACTGAACGTAAGTCGCTGACCCATTATACAAAAGGTACGCAGTCACCCCTTGCGAGGCTCCCACTGTTTGTATGCATGCGGTTTCAGGATCTATTTCACTCCCCTCCCGGGGTTCTTTTCGCCTTTCCCTCACGGTACTGGTTCACTATCGGTCGATCACGAGTATTTAGCCTTGGAGGATGGTCCCCCCATCTTCAAACAGGATTTCACGTGTCCCGCCCTACTTGTCGCACGCTCAGACCCGCCACTTACTTTTCACATACGGGACTATCACCCTGTATCGTCGGACTTTCCAGACCGTTTTGTTAAGTAAATGGTTTAGTCGTGCAGGCTACTCCCAGTTCGCTCGCCACTACTTTGGGAATCTCGGTTGATTTCTGTTCCTCGAGCTACTTAGATGTTTCAGTTCGCTCGGTTCGCTTCCGCTGACCTATGTATTCAGTCAGGGATGACCCTTACGGGCCGGGTTTCCCCATTCGGACATCGGGGGATCAAAGCTCCATTGCCAGCTCCCCCCCGCTTTTCGCAGGCTTGCACGTCCTTCATCGCCTGTGATCGCCAAGGCATCCACCACATGCACTTATTCACTTGACCCTATAACGCTGTGCTCGACTTGCGTCTTGCGCCACGTTACAGATCATTCTCAAGCGCTCGCGCTATCAATCCCGCCGCTGGTTCAAAGTGGCGGGACGATGCAATCACTACCCATGAGATGCCGACGCGGTTGAAACGCCGACATCCCTTTACTTCTTCCAAATTTTTAAAGATCAAGATTCCATGCACCCTTGCGGGTGAGGTCTGGACAGTATTTCTACATTCCACGCCTCACACTCAAATGCACATCAAGCAACAGCAGACACTGACCACCCGGTAACCGTCTGAACAACCAGTTTGTGGTGGAGGATGACGGGATCGAACCGACGACCCCCTGCTTGCAAAGCAGGTGCTCTCCCAGCTGAGCTAATCCCCCATTACCGCGCAGTACTTCTGCAGGCAATCTGGTGGGTCTGGTTGGGTTCGAACCAACGACCCCCGCCTTATCAAGACGGTGCTCTAACCAGCTGAGCTACAGACCCGGTAATCCCAGGGTCGGGTGCTCACACTGCGAACTCATCACGATTTACCGTAACTTGCCCGAGCTCCTTGCCCTTGTTGCTTGAAACAGCCGATAGGTTGTGGACACGACACGATTGTGACTCTAGAAAGGAGGTGATCCAGCCGCACCTTCCGATACGGCTACCTTGTTACGACTTCACCCCAGTCATGAATCTCACCGTGGCGACCGCCCCCCTTGCGGTTAGGCTAGCCTCTTCTGGTGAAACCCACTCCCATGGTGTGACGGGCGGTGTGTACAAGACCCGGGAACGTATTCACCGCGGCATGCTGATCCGCGATTACTAGCGATTCCGACTTCACGCAGTCGAGTTGCAGACTGCGATCCGGACTACGATCGGCTTTCTGGGATTGGCTCCACCTCGCGGCTTGGCAACCCTCTGTACCGACCATTGTATGACGTGTGAAGCCCTACCCATAAGGGCCATGAGGACTTGACGTCATCCCCACCTTCCTCCGGTTTGTCACCGGCAGTCTCATTAGAGTGCTCTTGCGTAGCAACTAATGACAAGGGTTGCGCTCGTTGCGGGACTTAACCCAACATCTCACGACACGAGCTGACGACAGCCATGCAGCACCTGTGTTACGGCTCTCTTTCGAGCACCCCCACCTCTCAGCAGGGTTCCGTACATGTCAAGGGTAGGTAAGGTTTTTCGCGTTGCATCGAATTAATCCACATCATCCACCGCTTGTGCGGGTCCCCGTCAATTCCTTTGAGTTTTAATCTTGCGACCGTACTCCCCAGGCGGTCGACTTCACGCGTTAGCTGCGGTACTCAATGAGTCTCCTCACCGAACACCTAGTCGACATCGTTTAGGGCGTGGACTACCAGGGTATCTAATCCTGTTTGCTCCCCACGCTTTCGTGCATGAGCGTCAGTATTGGCCCAGGGGGCTGCCTTCGCCATCGGTGTTCCTCCACATCTCTACGCATTTCACTGCTACACGTGGAATTCCACCCCCCTCTGCCATACTCTAGCCGTGCAGTCACAAGCGCAGTTCCCAGGTTAAGCCCGGGGATTTCACACCTGTCTTACACAACCGCCTGCGCACGCTTTACGCCCAGTAATTCCGATTAACGCTCGCACCCTACGTATTACCGCGGCTGCTGGCACGTAGTTAGCCGGTGCTTCTTCTTCAGGTACCGTCATTAACGCGCTATGTTAGAGCGCGCCGTTTCGTTCCTGCCGAAAGAGCTTTACAACCCGAAGGCCTTCTTCACTCACGCGGAATGGCTGGATCAGGGTTGCCCCCATTGTCCAAAATTCCCCACTGCTGCCTCCCGTAGGAGTCTGGGCCGTGTCTCAGTCCCAGTGTGGCTGGTCGTCCTCTCAGACCAGCTACAGATCGTCGCCTTGGTAGGCCTTTACCCCACCAACTAGCTAATCTGACATCGGCCACTCCAATCGCGCGAGGTCCGAAGATCCCCCGCTTTCTCCCTCAGGACGTATGCGGTATTAGCACTTCTTTCGAAGTGTTATCCCCCACGACTGGGTATGTTCCGATGTGTTACTCACCCGTTCGCCGCTCGCCACCAGGGTTGCCCCCGTGCTGCCGCTCGACTTGCATGTGTAAAGCATTCCGCCAGCGTTCAATCTGAGCCAGGATCAAACTCTTCAGTTTAATTCCCAAAACTCAACAGAATTCACAGGTATAAGCTTTCGCTTAAAACCTTTGATTCGTATGAGCACTTCAATTTAGTTGTCATGCGTATTTCCATCGCCCCAGGTCTCCCCGAAACGACATCTACACGCCGTTACAACCATGCCGTGCCCACACCTATCGGCTGTTTGTGTTTTTAAAGAGCTTCGCTGCAATTTCGTGCAGCACAGAAATGAGACTGTAACACAATTTCGACTCTGCGGTAACTTCTTATCTCGTTTTCGCCACCAATTAATCGGTGGTTGCGGGGACAGGATTTGAACCTGTGACCTTCGGGTTATGAGCCCGACGAGCTGCCAGACTGCTCCACCCCGCGTTCGAGAGAAAAAGATTATGACTGCTCAAATCAGGAACGTCAACCCCGTCTGATAGATTTGCACTCGACTGCGGAACCGGGGGCATCCGCAAGCGCTCCGGTGGAGCCACACGAGTCGTCTTGGAACACATGCGAATGTACGACCACCTAGATACACACCCGTATATATAGGCGAATGAAAAGAACCTACATCAGAAAGCACAGGCACCAGATCGAGCTTGCGCTCATCGTGGCCACGGCCGCCGTTACATTCGTTGCAAGCTCGCAAGCAGAGCTTTACGAACGCTTCCATGGGCTGCTCATACGGTACGAAGTCGTCCAGGCGGACGAATTGTTCATTGCATTGCTCGGCCTGACGGTTGCCCTGACGCTTTTTTCAGCCATGCGGTGGCGTGATGCGCGGCATGAGCTCGCGTCACGCATTGCCGCTGAACGACGGTTGAAAAGGCTTGCCGCCCGCAACCGCGATCTGGCCCAGGCATTGATCGGTCTGCAGGAGGCCGAGCGACGGCGCTTTGCGCATGAACTTCATGACCATTTCGGACAGTGCTGCAACGCGATCCGCATCGACGCGGTTTTTTTGCGCGACCACCTGGAGAATCCATCGGCGGAGAAGCGCGCGGCTGACCGTATTGCGGAATCAGCGGACGATCTGTACCAGACGGTGCGGGGGTTGCTCTACGAACTGCGTCCGGCAAGTCTGGACAGCCTCGGGCTGCTTGGAGCGGTGCAGTCGCTGTGCGAATCATGGGAAGAACGTTCGACGATAAACTGCGCCCTGCTTCCACGTGGGCACCTCGATGATCTCGGCGAAGACGCCAACATCGCAGTTTTTCGCATCATCCAGGAATCTCTTTCCAACGTCATGAAGCACACCAATGCCAGCCATGTCCGGATCTTCCTCGGTCATCATGCCGAAACCGATATGGTCGAACTTGTTATCGAAGACGACGGTAGCGGGTATGACGCAGCGAAGGTACGCCCCGGTCTGGGTTGGCTCGGCATGGGCGAGCGCGCGTCCATGCTTGGTGGAGCGTTGAAAATAGACAAGAGCTCGCTGGGCGGTGTCATGGTGAGTTGCAGCTTTCGACACCCGGCACGAGCTCACGCCATCGAATTCCATAAGGTCACAGGCCATGATTGAAGTACTGCTTGTCGACGACCACCCTATCGTTCGCTCAGGCTATGCTCGCTTGCTTGAAACGGGTCGAGACATTCACGTCGTCGCAGAAGCGGAGGACGCCGATTCGGGCTATCTCGCCTACACGGCACATTCACCCAAGGTGACGGTGACCGACCTCTCGCTGCCCGGTTCGAGCGGCATCGACCTGATACGCCGCATCAGGGCTCGTGATGCGGGTGCCAGGGTGTTGGTGTTCAGCGTCCACGATGAAGCGGTGGTCGTCGAGAAAGCGATGCAGAGCGGGGCCAGCGGTTTCATCAGCAAACGCAGCGCGCCGGAAGTGCTGCTAGAGGCCGTTCGCCACGTTGCACGAGGTGAGCGCTATCTGAGCACCGACGTCAAAAGGGCGTTTGAACTTCGTTCGCCCGATACCGAACGTTCCATCATCAATGACCTGTCGCCGCGTGAGTTCGAAGTATTCCGGCTCCTCGCGCAGGGTCTGTCGGCCGCCGAGTGCGCCACGATGCTCAACCTGAGCCAAAAGACGGTCGCCAACTACCAGGCTCTCATCAAGGAGAAGCTCGGAGTCGGGACATCGGCGGCACTTGTTCATCTCGCGCTTCGATTAGGGATTGTGCCTCCACTCGGGCCAAAGCAGGACTGAACTTCGTTCGCTAACCATCGGGAAAAACTCCCGATGTCGGGAATTTTTCCCGATCTTTCCCCAAGGGCGTTCGCTATCGTCCGCTGCGGTCGCGCCCTGCGACAGCCGACGCAGCGCCTCGCAGAGTGGCGCGCGACGCAACCCGAGGAGATGTTAGTTGAACACACATAACGGCGCAGCCCGACTGCGTCTGTCGCCGCTAGCGATAGCCATTGCCGGTCTGCTCGGCACTTCACTCACGATTGCAGCGGAAGATCGATCCGTTGCCCCGACCGTCGAAGTCGTGGGCACGTCGCCGATTCCGGGGCTCGACCGGCCGAAGGACGAGGTACCGTCGAACGTCCAATCAATTCGTAGGGATCGGCTGCGCGACACCGGGGCAGCCGGATTGCCGGAACTGCTTGGCAGCCAGCTGCAGAGCGTCAACGTCAATGAAATCCAGGGCAACCCTTACCAGGCCGACGTGAATTACCGTGGCTTTACGGCCAGCCCATTGCTCGGCACACCGCAAGGTCTGTCTGTGTACCAAGACGGGGTGCGGATCAACGAGCCTTTCGGCGACGTGGTGAATTGGGACCTGATCCCCCGCAACGCGATCGCATCGATGGACTTGATACCGGGTTCGAACCCGCTGTTCGGCCTGAATACGCTTGGCGGCGCGCTGGCGATCCGCACAAAGGACGGTTTCAGCCACGCCCGCACCGGGCTGGAAGCTTACACCGGCAGCTTTGGACGCCACGCTGTCACCGCCGAACATGGCGGCAACAACGGCGAACTGGGCTGGTACTTCACCGCCACGCGCTTCAAGGAAGACGGCTGGCGCGATTCTTCACCGTCAGACGTGAACCAGTTCTTCGGCAAGATTTCGCATCGTTCAGCGAAACACGAGCTCGACCTGAACCTCACCCACGCCAACAGCGATCTGATCGGCAACGGCCTGACGCCACTTTCGTTCTACGAACAGCGGCGCAAATCGATCTTCACATCGCCCGACAACACCCGCAACCGGATGACCATGCTGTCGCTGAACGGCGGCTACTGGCTCGACGATGTGCACAAACTGTCGGGCACGGTCTATCTACGCTCGAACAACGTCCGCACGCTCAACGGCGATGCCAATGACGAATTCGCCGCCCCGGGTGACCCGGAAGGCGTGCTCAACCGAACGCGCACACGCCAGCTGGGCTACGGGTTCAGTGCCCAGTGGGCAAAGATTCTTGAAGACCGTCAGCTGGCGGTCGGTACGACGTATGACCACAGCCGTACGCGCTTCCAGCAGACCGAACAGGAGGGCGACTTCAATCCCGACCGCTCGGTGAACCCGACCGATACGGAAGAGGATCCCGATCCCAAGCTCCGTGGCCGCACGCAGACCTGGAGCCTGTTCGCCACAGGTACCTGGAAGCCGGTGCCAGAAGCTGCCGTGTCGATGTCGGCGCGCTACAACCACACCAGCGTGAAGACGACCGACCAGCTTGATGCCACCTCCAGCCTGAACAGCGACTACACCTACAGCAAGATCAATCCGGCGATCGGCGCCACCTATGCGCTGACCCCGGCGGTCACGATCTACGCCAACGCGCAGCAGGGAAATCGCGCGCCCAGTCCGATCGAACTGGGCTGTTCGGATCCGAACGAGCCATGCAAGCTGCCCAACGCGATGCAGGCCGATCCACGACTCGACCAGGTGGTCACCCGCGGCATCGAATTCGGCATCCGCGGCGTCGCAGGTCCGATCCGCTGGAACGCCGCCGCTTTCGGTTCGGTGAGCCGGGACGACATCCTGTTCGTGTCGAGCAACACCGTCGGTCAGGGCTACTTCAAGAACTTCGGCAAGACGCAGCGCCACGGCGTCGAACTGGGCATGGGGGGCGAGTACGGCCAGATGGCCTGGCGCGCCGGCTACACCTGGGTGGATGCAACCTATCGCTCGGGCGAGTGCGTCGTGTCACCGGAGAACTCGGCGCAGGACGCATCGTGCGGCGCGGACAACATCCGCATCACGTCCGGTGACCGCATTCCGGGCATCGCCGAGCACAGTTTCAAGGTGGGGCTGGATTGGCGCCCGACGCAATGGCTGACGCTCGGTTCCGACATCGTGACGCACTCAGGCGTGTATGTGCGCGGCAACGAAAACAACCGGCATGACGAAGGCGGCAAGACGGCCGGCTTCAGCGTGGTCAATCTGGTGGCGACCGCCCAGCTCGGTGCCGGGTGGTCCGCCTTCGCCCGCATGAACAACGTATTCGACAAGCACTACTTCACCGCCGGCCAGATTGGCGAAAACCCCTTTGTAGGCCCGAACAACAGTTTCGATCCGGACGACAACAACTGGCGCGATGAAACCTTCTATGCGCCGGGAGCCCCTCGTGCCGGCTGGGTCGGAGTGCGTTACCGCTTCGGCGGCTGATTGGCTGTTCCTGCGGTTCCGGGGCCACAGCGATCACAACGACAAAGGCACCTTGCGGTGCCTTTGTCGTTTCAGCGAGATAGGTTATTTGGCGGCTGGCGCCGGTACCGGCGCAGCGGCGGGAGGCGCCGGCGGAGCAATCGGTGTCGGCATCACCGTGACGCCCTGCGCCTTCATCCGCTCGATGTACTTTCCCGCCACCGCATCCTGCGAGGCGGCCAGCAATTCGGCTGCCTTCTTGTCGCCTTCAGCCGCCTTCGCCTTCTTCTCGGCCGCGGCGGCCTTCTGCTCTTCCGTCATCTCCGGCAGCTTGGCCAGCGCACCGGTGGTCAGCAGAGCTCCGAGCATCAACACCCATATCCTGTTCATATGCGTAGTCCTCCGTTCAGACGCGGGCCGTGACAGGCATGCCGGCGGCCGACTGTGTCGCGGGTTGAGTCTTGATCGCCTCGTCGTACCAGAGCTCATGGTGTTCCCTGGCCCAGGTTTCATCGACGTAGCCGGTCTTCATGCCATCGAGCGCGCTTTCCATGCCGATGCTGCCAATATAGATATGCGCAAGCGACAACGTCATCACGACCAGTGACCCGATCAGGTGCACGATGTTGGCGGTCTGCATCACCCAGCGCCCCTGTTCGAAGTTCGGGAAATTCAGCACCAGGCCACTGACCCCGACAATCGTCGACAAGCCGACCACTCCGAGCCAGAACCAGGTCTTCTCACCGAAGTTGAAGCGATGCGACGGCACATGCTCACCGGTCAGCAAGCCACCCGCCTTGCGTATCCACAATGCGTCGATCGACTGCCATATGTTGTCCTTGATGAACAGCACGATGAAGACGGCCACAGACAGGATGAAAAGCGGTCCGATGAAGTTGTGAGCGTTCTTGCACACCACGGCCACGGTGGCAAACAACGAGTAGCCGAATACCGGCAGCAGAACATGCTTGCCGAACAGCATCACCAGACCACTGACCGCGAGCACGCAGAACGAAATCGCCATCGCCCAGTGCGATGCGCGTTCCAGCGTATTGAAGCGATGAATCAGACGGCCGGTCTTCGCGCCGGACAGCATGATCGGCCCTCTCAGCTTGAAGAACACCGCCAGCAGTATCAACATCGCACAGAAGGCGATGCCGCCGTACAACATCACCGGCCCGTTGCGCAGCGCGCGCCAGGTCTGGCCACCCGACTGGATCAGCACACCGGTCTCGACCCCTTTGACAGTCGTGTAGTGAGCGTCGCCCGAGCGCACTTCGCGCCAAACCGGTGCGTTGTTCAGCGGCTGAAACTGCTGGCTGTTCGCCTGGTCGGCCGCGC
This sequence comes from Methyloversatilis sp. RAC08, assembly GCF_001713355.1. Classification (NCBI taxonomy): domain Bacteria; kingdom Pseudomonadati; phylum Pseudomonadota; class Betaproteobacteria; order Nitrosomonadales; family Sterolibacteriaceae; genus Methyloversatilis; species Methyloversatilis sp. RAC08. Next base: position 853,107 of record NZ_CP016448.1, read on the forward strand.
CGGCCGCCAGTGTCGGCTGAATTGGCAGCACCAGCAGCGCACCGATGCAGCAAAGCAGGCGGACGAGCCATGAGAAATGATCGGTCATCGCAGCCTCCTAACCGTTGATGCGGCGGTATTCGTTCTGGCTCTGGTTGCGCGCCTTGATGGTGGCTTCCCACTGCGCGCGGTCACCCGCGAACGATTCGTTGTCCCACGGCTTCGTGTCGGGCTTGCCCTGGTACTGGCCCTGCTTGTAGACCACCACCTGTTCGTGCTCGCCACAGCCGACCAGCGTCGCCGCAACGGCGATGACACAGGCAATTCCAGTCAGTCGCCTCATGATTTCCCCCCCGAATCAGGTTGCTGAGCCGGTGCGTCCGGCTTGCCGTAGGCGGTCGACCAGCCCCAGATGTCGGCGCCCTTGCCGCGCGTGGTGACACGCTGGCGATAGATGTCGGCCAGCACGTCGGCGTCGCCACCGAGCAGCGCTTTCGTCGAACAGACTTCGGCGCACAGCGGCAGCTTGCCTTCGGCCAGACGGTTGCGACCGTATTTGCGGAATTCGTCCTCCGACGCATTCTTTTCCGGGCCGCCGGCGCAGAAGGTGCATTTATCCATCTTGCCGCGCAGGCCGAAAGCACCGGCCTGCGGAAACTGCGGTGCGCCGAACGGACAGGCGTAGAAGCAGTAGCCGCAACCGATGCACAGATCCTTGTCGTGCAGCACGACACCCTCGTCGGTGCGGTAGAAGCAGTCGACCGGACACACCGCCATGCAGGGTGCGTCGGAACAATGCATGCAGGCGACCGACATCGAACGCTCACCCGGCACGCCGTCGTTGATGGTCACGACGCGCCGCCGATTCACACCCCAGGGCACCTCGTGTTCGTTCTTGCACGCGGTGACGCAGCCATTGCACTCGATGCAGCGCTCTGCGTCACAGATGAATTTCATTCTTGCCATGTTGTCCTCCGTTCTCCGCGGCCGGCCCGATCCGGCGGGCGCCGCGTGGGTTGCGTCGCGCGTCTCAGGCCTTGACGATCTGGCAGACCGTGGTCTTGGTTTCCTGCATCATCGTCACCGAGTCGTAGCCGTAGGTGGTCGCAGTATTCACGGCCTCGCCGCGTACCACCGGGGCCGCACCTTCCGGATAGCTGTCGATCAGGTCCTTGCCCATCCAGTGGCCGGCGAAGTGGAACGGCAGGAACACCGTGTCGGCGCCGACCCGTTCGGTCACCATCGCCATCACCCTGATCTGCGCCCCGGTCGGCGACCTCACCCACACCATGTCCTTGTCGCGGATGCCGCGATCATTGGCAGCACGCGGGTTGATCTCTACGAACATGTCCTGCTGCAGTTCGGCCAGCCAGGGGTTGGATCGCGTCTCGTCGCCGCCGCCCTCGTACTCGACCAGTCGGCCGGAGGTCATGATCAGCGGGTAATCCTTGCCGACGTTGGCGAACTGGTCCTGCACGCTCTTGTAGAGCGTGGGCAGCCGCCAGAAGGCCTTCTTGTCGTCGTGCGTCGGGTACTTTGCGACCAGGTCGGCACGGGGCGAGAACAACGGTTCGCGATGCAACGGAACGGCGTCCGGGAAATTCCACACCACGGCGCGCGCCTTGGCGTTGCCGAACGGATGGCAGCCGTGTTCCTTCATCGCGACGCGGATGATGCCGCCGGACGAGTCGGTCTTCCAGTTCTTGCCTTCCGCCTTCTTCTTCTCGTCGTCGGTCAGCTCGTCCCACCAGCCAAGCTTCTTCAGCAGCACGTGGTCGAATTCCGGGTAGCCGAACTGCAGATCGGCTCCTTTCGATGCAGAGCCATCGTTGGCGAGCAGGCTCACGCCGTCCTTCTCGACGCCGAAATTGGCGCGGAAGTTGCCGCCGCCGTCCATCACGTGCTTCGACGTGTCGTAAAGATTGGGCGTACCGGGATGCTTCATTTCCGGCGTGCCGTAGCACGGCCACGGCAGCCCGAAGTACTCGCCGTCGAGCTGGTAGCCGGTTTCCTTGTCGATGCCGCCCTTGGCGCGCAGCGTCTTCGGATCGAACACCTGCATGTTGCGCATGTGTGCCTTCAGGCGCTCGGGCGACTGGCCGCTGTAGCCGATGGTCCAGGTGCCGCGGTTGATTTCGCGCAGGATGTCTTCGACGCTGGGTTCGTTGTTCGTCACCTTCACGTTCTTCGTGAACTCTTCGGCGAAACCGAATTTCTGCGCGAACAGATACATGATGGTGTGGTCTGGCTTCGATTCCCACAGCGGCTCGATCACCTTTTCGCGCCACTGGATCGAACGGTTCGACGCGGTGCATGACCCGACGCACTCGAACTGCGTCGCCGCCGGCAGCAGGTACACGCCGTCCTTGCGGCCGCTGGCCGCCATCGCCGCAGTGGCCGACGGATACGGGTCGATGACTACCAGCGTATCGAGCGCCTTCATGGCCTCCAGCATGTCCTTGCCGCGCGTCTGCGAATTCGGCGCATGGCCCCAGAACACCACGGCACGCAGGTTCGGGTCCTGGTCGATGAATTCGTTCTTCTCGGTCACGCCATCGATCCAGCGCGAAACCGTGATACCCGACTTCTCCATCAGCGCCTGCGACGCGAAGCGCCCCTTCAGCCACTCGTAATCGACGCCCCACACGTTCGCCCAGTGCTTCCACGAACCGGTCGCAATGCCATAGTAGCCAGGCAGCGAATCCGGGTTCGGGCCGACGTCGGTCGCGCCCTGCACGTTGTCATGGCCGCGGAAGATGTTGGTGCCGCCGCCCGATACGCCAACATTGCCGAGGGCGAGCTGCAGGTTGCACATCATGCGCACGATGGCGTTGCCGGTCGTGTGCTGGGTCTGGCCCATGCACCACACGACAGTCGACGGCTTGTTCTTCGCCATCGTTTCGGCCATCAGCTTCACCTGCTCGTCCGGCACGCCGCTGACTTCCTCGACCTTGTCGGCGGTCCACTTCATCGCCTCATCGCGGATCTTGTCCATGCCGTACACGCGGTCTTCGATGTACTGCTTGTCCTCCCAGCCGTTTTCGAAGATGTGGCGCATCACGCCGTACAGGATCGCGATGTCGGAGCCGGACCGGATGCGCACAAAGTGGTCGGCCTTGGCCGCCGTGCGGGTGAAACGCGGGTCGGCGACGATGATCTTCGCGCCGTTCTCCTTCGCATGCAGGATGTGCAGCAGCGACACCGGGTGCGCCTCGGCGGCATTCGATCCCATGAAAAGGATGGCCTTCGAATTCTGCATGTCGTTGTAGGAGTTGGTCATCGCACCATACCCCCACGTGTTGGCCACGCCGGCCACCGTGGTCGAGTGGCAGATGCGCGCCTGGTGGTCGCAGTTGTTGGTGCCCCACATCGACACGAACTTGCGCATCATGTAGGCCTGCTCGTTGTTGTGCTTCGACGAGCCTATCCAGTACACGCTGTCCGGGCCGCTCTCTTCGCGCAGCTTGAGCAGCCGCGCAGACAGTTCGGTCAGTGCGTCGTCCCACGACATCCGTACCCATTTGCCATCGACCAGCTTCATCGGGTAGCGCAGGCGGTGCTCACCGTGTCCGTGCTCGCGGATCGACGCGCCCTTGGCGCAGTTCGCCCCCATATTGATCGGGCTGTCGAACACCGGCTCCTGCCCGACCCACACGCCATTCACGACTTCGGCATCGATGGCGCAGCCGACCGAACAGTGGGTACAGATCGTGCGCTTGATCTCGACCTTGCCACCGGCCGCCGGCGCATCGGCGGCCTGCGCGCGTTCGACCATCGAGAACGGCAGTGCCGACGCGAACGCGCCGGCACCGGCTGTCATACCGGAGCGCTTCAGAAAGGTGCGCCGGTCCATCGTGCGCGGCGCGGCAGCCGACACGGCGCGCGCGAGGCGCGAACTGCCGCGCGGGGCGCTGGCGGATTTGCGGGTCAGGGTCATGGTCGGTCTCCTCCGGTCAGACGCGTGCGGTACGGTAGTAGTTGGCGATGTGCTCGGTCATGCGATAGCCGCCCTTATCGTTCTTTGCCGTGAGGTCGGTCGCTGGCTCCGCTTCACCGGTCGAGCGCACCGCCACCACGGCGGCTGCAGCACCCACGCCACCGATACCTGCGGTCAGCAGGAAATGCCTGCGCTTGAGGTTGGCCTTGAGGTTGTCCTTGTCAGTCATCGTGAAGTCCTCCTGTCGTGGTCACTGCGGGGTGTGCATGGCGTGTGTCGTTCGGGCATGGCGTCAGGCCTCGATCTGCCGCGCCGCATTCTCGATGTCGAGAAAGCAGCGCAGGTACTGGCCGGCGCGCCGGTAGAAATTCGCTTCGGGTGCGGCGTCCAGCGCATCGATCAGTGCGCCGTACCAGGGCTCGATGTGGGTCGCGAAAAAGCGGTCCTGCGCGGCAGCGCGGTCCGCTTCGCTGCGCGTCGTGTCGGTCAGCAACAGGCGCATCACGTCGGCCAGCGCCGCAATGTGGTCTTCCGGATCGGATTCCCCTGCGGCTCTCTGCAAGCCGAGCGCAGCAAGGTCATCGCGCAGTCTGGCCAGCGGCTTTTCGTTGACGAACCCGGCGAGATGGAAGGATGCAAACGGCACGACCTGCGGACGGCCGACACCGCCGAACAGCGCATCGAATTCGTCCTGTGCCGCAGCGGCGTCCATCGCCGACGACGCGGCGCACAGTGCGTTCCACGCGCGCGCCATCAGCATGGCTTCCGCCGAGGGCGCATCGCCATCGACCGGCCAGTCACCCGAGGCGGCGAGCGTGTCCAGCAGCGTCCCGTCGGGTGCCGCGTGAAACAGTCGGGAAATCAGCGCGTAGTGGTTGGCGCGCGCCATGTCTTCGTCGCTGGCCGGCTCGCGGACGAAAGCCATCGGGCGACGTTGCGTTTCGGTGGTCATAGATCGAACACCGAAGTTTCGCGACCGGGGCTCTGCATCATGTCGATCACGCGGCAATCGGCGCACATCTGCAGCCGGCGCAACGCATCGCCGCCGGCGAACATCGAGTGCGCGGCCAGCTTGCCGGTCATCGCATCAATCATCTGCTTCGTGCCGAAGGGCGCGCTGCAGCGGATGCAGTGGAAGGGTTCGGCTTCGTTCAGTACGCGCTCGCGTCGCGCCGCGTCACCGATCAGCAGACGCGGTTCGAGCGACAGCGCGTTTTCGGGGCAGGTATTCACGCACAGGCCGCACTGCACGCAGTTGCGTTCGAGAAAGCGCAACGCCGGCCGCTCGCCGCCATCCATCAGCGCCGACGCCGGACAGGCGCCGACACAGCTCATGCACAGCGTGCAGGCTGCCTGGTCGATGTTCACCGCACCAAAAGGGGCGCCAGCCGGCAGCGCGATGACGTCTGCCTTCACCGGCGAGTGGCGCACCAGGTGTTCGAGACAGAACTCGAGTGCGCCGCGCTTTTCGGCCGGCAACGCAAAGGATGCCGGCGGACAGGACACGCCGGCTGCAGGATGTGCGCCCAGCGCATGCGTCAGCGTCGCCGCGTCATCTGCCGTGACGGCCACCAGTGCCGACGCGGGGTAGCCCAGCGCCGCAAGCACGCTGCGACCGATGCCGATCTGTGCTGCAGTCGCAGCGGCGTAGGCGTCCGGCTGGTCGCCTTGCGACAGAATGACGCATTGTGCAGCGCCGTAGGACAGCGCCGCGAACATCAGTTCCAGGCCGACCGACGCGACGTCGTGCACGGCCAACGGCAGTACATCGGCCGGCAGGCCGCGATGACGTCCAGCCAGCGCAATCAGCTCTTCGCCCCGCGTTTCACCGTGAAACAGAATGCGCGGTGCGTGGCCACCGGTTGCGCGCCAGGCCTTCAGTGCCGTCTTGATGCGCAGTGCAACATCGCTTGCGGACGGGTAGGCGTAGCGCATGGCGCCAGTGGGACAAACTGTCGCACACGCACCGCACCCCATGCACAGATGCGGCTCGACGAATACACCGTCGCCATCGGCGCGGATGGCCGAGGTCGAACAGACATCGATGCACTGGTTGCACCCCTGCTTGCTGTTGCGGCTGTGCGCGCAGATCGACGGCTTGTAGGTGAAGAATTTCGGCTTTTCGAATTCACCGACCAGGGAGGCGATCTGCTGCAGTGCCAGCGACTGCTCGAGCGGATCGCGCCCGGGTGACAAATAGCCTTGCGGCGGGTGCGGAATGCGGAGCAGCGCCGGCTCGGACAGGTCGAGCACCAGATCGTAGGTTTCACTGCGCGGCGCGCCGATGGCGGCGAAATCGATGGCACCGATGTCGCGGCAGGCGCTCGCGCAGGCCCGATGACCGGTGCAGCGCGCAGCGTCAACCTGATAGTCGTAGCCGATGGCGCCCTCCGGACAGGCGTCGATGCAGGCATTGCAGCGCACACAGGCGTCGAGGTCGATCGCGTTGGCGCGCTGCCAGCTCACTTCGAAGGCGCCGAGCCAGCCGGCGACCGACACGTTGCGGCCGCTGGCCACCGGATAGTCGCGGCGCACCGGCAACTCGCTGCGGTCGTTGGCGGTGATGAGCACATTGATCGCGAGGCGCTCGCCGTACTGCTGCTGCGCGCGCTGCGCCCAGCCCAGCGCGGCGCCGGCCGGGCCGATGATCAGCAGCTGGCCGGCGGATTCGTAACTCACGGCCGGCACCGGTGCCGGTTCGGCAAGACGCGCCATCGCGAGCTGCGCCGCCAGCGCGGGCTGAACGTCCGCGCCACGTGCGCTGCGTCCGGCGATGTCACGCAGATTGATGAAGGTCACGCCGGACGCGCTGCCCGCGTCGTCAGCCAGTTCGCGCAGCAGTGCCGACTCCTGCGTACAGCCGACGATGGCTTCCGGTGCCCGGCCGAGCAGTTGGGCAAACGTGTGCGCATCGCGCCGGCACAGCTGCTCTCCGACGTCGAGCGGCGCATCGAGCGCAAGCGCATCGGTCAGGCGTGTGATGTCGAATGACACCGTGCCGTTGCAACTGCACAGGTGGATCGCCTTGTCGGCGTTATTCATTGTTTATCGCTCCTCCGGCAAAGCTTTTGCAGGCTTTGTGCCAAAGGGACGACGAAAGAAATGACCTATTCCGACCGCGAACGACTTTCCGCCGGGGCAGGCAGGGTCAGCTCATCGGGTGAGCCGGGCAGCGCGTCAGCGTCCAAGAAAGGAAAAGACTTGAGCTCGGGCTCGGCTTCGTCAGGCGCTTCACGAAGCGCCTTCGACTCGGGCGGGGCGTCAGGCAACCGTTCCGGTTCAATTAGTTCGGCCGTCGATTCCGAAGCCGATTCGGCCGCACGTTCGGCATCGACCTCCGGCTCGAACCAGTCGGCTGGCAGCGTCGGCGACAGCGTTTCCCGCGCATGCGCAAGTTGGGCGACCATCGACGCCGGCAGCGGCTCGAACACGCTGAAGTCTTCGATGTAGACGTCCAGCCCGTCCATGGTGTTGAAGGGGCCGGTGTGGAAGAGCTTCTTCAGCGCCGCGCGCTTGACGCCTTCGTCCACCTTGTCGCTCAGAAAGCCGCGGAAGTCGGAGTCGAAGTCGAGCGAATCGACGGACGGCAATGGCGCGTCGGGTTCGTCGTTCGGCGCGGTGGCGTCGGCGGCGGGCACCACGACAGGCACGGGGTCGGCCGCCGCAGATTCTGCCGCAGCCTGCTTGAGCCGCGACCAGCGACCGAGAAAGCCACGCACTGGATCATCGGCCATGACCGCCGCCCCCGTAGTGGGTATTGCCGTCGCCGGTGCGCGCAAAACGCTTCTGCCTGCGCGGCTCGGGCGCCTTCTGGAAGCGCCGGGCAAAGGCTTCGATCCAGTCGCGAATGTCGGCCGGCATCGGCAATCCGTCCACCTTCTCGCCGGAATCCATCCAGCGTGCCGCCTCTCCGTAGCTGGCACTGAGCTGCATCGGCCGCACCGGCGGGTCGGCGTCTTCGTCGGGCCGCCACATGACGAAGATGCGCGGCTCGGCCGCCGTCACGTTGAGCAAGTAGTTGTCGGCTTCGTCGGTGTAGAGCGTGAAGTCGAGCGGTGGGAACATCCACTGCGTCGCCGCAGCCGATTTCGAGAAAACCACAGGCGCAGCAGGGCTTTCCGGGCCTTCGGGCTGGAGCGCACGGGCCTCCCACACATGGTCGGTCCACTTGTTGTGCAGCACCCTGAGCTCCATAATCACTGCCAGCCTGAGCGTGACCGGACCGTGTTCCATCCTCTCGCCATGCACAATCTTTTTCCTGCCTTCCTGTCGAACGGGTTCGCGACCCCGAACTTCACGCCGCGCTGCCCATGAGCGAAAAGATCATACATCTGCTGGACACCCGTACCGCCGCGCGCACCGCGGCGGTCGTGCCCGACCACCCGATACCGGCCACCGGCCGGCTGGACGACACGCGCGGCCGCGCGGTACGCGACCTGCGCATTTCGGTCACCGACCGCTGCAATTTCCGCTGCGTCTATTGCATGCCGAAAAGCGTGTTCGACAAGGACTACCCGTATCTGGCCCGCGCCGAACTGTTGAGTTTCGAAGAGATCGAACGCATCGCCTCGCTGTTCGTGGCGCATGGTGTAAACAAGCTGCGCATCACCGGTGGCGAGCCGCTGCTGCGCAAGAACATCGAACAGCTGATCGAGCGCCTGGCGCGGCTGCCGGTCGAAATCACGCTCACCACCAACGGCACCCTGCTGCCGCAGAAGGCACGCGCACTGCGCGATGCCGGGCTGACACGCGTGACCGTCAGCCTCGACGCGATGGACGACGACACCTTCCGTCGCATGAACGACGTCGACTTTCCGGTCAGCCAGGTGCTCGAAGGCATCGATGCCGCGCATGCAGCCGGACTCACGCCGATCAAGGTGAACATGGTGGTCAAGCGCGGCACCAATGACCATGCCATCGTGCCCATGGCGCGCCACTTCAAGGACAGCGGCCACATCGTGCGCTTCATCGAATTCATGGACGTCGGCTCCAGCAACGGCTGGAAGATGGACGAAGTGCTGCCGAGTGCCGAGGTCATCGCGCGCATCCACGCCGACATGCCGCTGGAGCCGATCGGTGCGAATTACCCCGGAGAAGTCGCCCAGCGCTGGCGCCATGTCGATGGCAGCGGCGAGATCGGTGTCATTTCTTCGGTCACCCAGGCCTTCTGTTCGAGCTGCACGCGGATCAGGCTGTCGACAGAAGGAAAGATCTACACCTGCCTGTTCGCCACCGAAGGCCACGACCTGCGCGCGCTGCTGCGCGCCGGTCGCAGCGACGCGGACATCGCGTCGGCCATCGGCGCGATCTGGCAGGCGCGAGGCGATCGTTATTCCGAAATCCGCACCGCCGACACGGCCGCCCGGCGCAAGATCGAAATGTCCTACATCGGTGGCTGAAGTGCCCAAACCTCTCGTGGCCAGCCGCCTCATGCAAAGACCCTTGCTGACCGACGCCGCCCGCCCTGCCACGATCGAAATCCCGGCCATCAACGAGCGTGGCGAAACGGTACCGACCGCCATCGCCGGCGAACATGCGCTGACGTTGTATCTGGACAAGCGCGAACTGGTGACGCTGATGACGCTCGGCGGCGCGCCGGAGGCGCTGGTGATCGGCTGGCTGCGCAACCAGCGCATGCTGGCGTCGATCGACGACATCGTGTCGGTGCAGGTGGACTGGGAAGTCAATGCCGCCGCCATCACCACGCGTCATGGCGTGGCCGATCTCGACGCGCGCATGGCCACCCGCACGGTGACCACCGGCTGCGGCCAGGGCACGGTGTTCGGCGACCTGATGGAAGACATCGAGAAGATCCGCCTGCCGGCCGACGCCCGCCTGACCGAAAGCGCGCTGTATGCCATGCTTGACGTCGTGCGCACGCACGAAACCATCTACAAGCAGGCCGGCGCGGTGCACGGTTGTGCGCTGTTCCGCGGCGCCGAGTTGCTGTACTTCGTCGAGGATGTCGGTCGTCACAATGCCGTCGATGCCATCGCCGGTCACATGTGGCTGGATGGCGTTGACGGCGGCGACAAGATTTTCTACACCACCGGACGGCTGACTTCGGAAATGGTCATCAAGGCGGCGCAGATGGGCATCCCTTTCCTGGTGTCGCGCTCGGGCCTCACGCAGATGGGTTATGACATCGCACGCCAGGTCGGCATCACGATGATCGGCCGCTCACAGGGCAAGCACTATCTGCTGCTGACCGGCATGGATCGCTTCCTTCGCGACGGAGCGGCCACATGAACGCGGGCATCACCGGACTGGTGCTGGCCGGCGGGCTCGGCCGTCGCATGGGCGGCATCGACAAGGGGCTGCAGGAATTCCGCGGCGAACCCATGGTGGCGCAGGTCATCCGCCGCTTCGCGCCACAGGTCGATGCACTGATCGTCAACGCCAACCAGAACATCGAGCGCTACGCCGCCTTCGGCCACCCGGTCGTGCCCGACGTCATCACCGGCTATGCAGGCCCGCTGGCGGGCCTGCATGCCGGCCTGAACGCCTGCCGCACACCGCTGCTGGTCACCAGCCCGTGCGACTCGCCCTTCCTGCCGCTCGATCTGGTCGCCCGCCTGCATGAAGCACTGGAGCGCGAAGGCGCCGACCTCGCGGTCGCGCGCACCGGCGAACAGTCGCATCCGGTGTTCAGCCTGGTGCGGCGCCACGTCCTGCCCGGCCTGACCGATTTTCTCGACGGCGGCGGGCGCAAGGTCGATCTCTGGTATTCGGCATTGAAGGTGGTTGAAGTCAGCTTCGACGACCAGCCCGATGCCTTCGCCAACATCAATACGCTGAACGAACTGGCCGCACTTTCCGTGCGCCCCGACACGCCATGACAGATCGCTTCACCCCGGTCGCGGACGCCCGCGCCCACATCCTTGCCGCCTGTTCGCCGGTCGCCGGGACGCAACGCGTGCCGCTGCGCGACGCGCTCGGCCGCGTGCTGGCCGCCGACGTCATTTCACCGGTCAGCGTGCCGCCGCACGACAACTCGGCGATGGACGGCTACGCCGTGCGCCACGCCGACCTGTCGGCCGACGGCGACACGCGGCTGGCCATCGTCGGTCAGGCGTTCGCCGGACATGGCTGGGCGGGCGAAGTCGCCGCCGGGCAGGCAGTGCGCATCATGACCGGTGCCGTCATGCCGGCCGGTGCCGACACCATCGTCATCCAGGAAACTGCGCGCCTCGACGGCAGCACGGTCATCGTGCCGCCGGGCCAGAAAGCCGGCCAGCACCGCCGCCGTGCCGGCGAAGACCTGCACGCGGGCGAGCCCGCACTGCGTGTCGGCCGGCTGCTGCGCCCGGCCGACATCGGGCTGGCCGCGTCGCTTGGCATCCCCGAACTGACCGTGCGCCGGCGCGTACGGGTCGGCGTGCTGTCCACCGGCGACGAAGTGATGTCGATCGGTGACCCGGCGCGCGAAGGCGGCATCTACGACAGCAACCGCTACACGCTGACCGGCATGCTGACGCGGCTGGGCTGCGAAGTGGTCGATCTGGGCGTCGCCCGCGACACGCGCGAGGCGCTGTCGGCCGCGCTCGAAGCGGCCGTCGGCGAGGTGGATGCGATCATCACCAGCGGCGGCGTGTCGGTCGGCGAGGCGGATTTCGTGCGCGAAATCCTCGCCAGTCTGGGTGAAGTCACGTTCTGGAAGATCGCCATGAAGCCCGGGCGGCCGATGGCTTTCGGCACGCTGGGTAAAGGTGCGCGCAGCACGCTGCTGTTCGGCCTGCCTGGCAATCCGGTGGCCACCATGGTCACCTTCCACTTCTTCGCGCGCGACGCGCTGCTCAAGCTGATGGGCGTGTCACCCGTCAGCGCGCCCATCCATTTCGCCGCGCTCAGCGATACGGCGATGAAGAAGCAGCCGGGCCGCACCGAATACCAGCGCGGCATCCTCGAACTGCGCGACGGGCTTTGGCATGTCGCGGTCACCGGCGCCCAGGGCTCGGGCATCCTGCGTTCGATGTGCGACGCCAACTGCATCATCGTGCTCGGTGACGACTGCGGCAACGTCGCCGTCGGCGATGCAGTGAATGTCATTCCGTTCGAAGGCCTGATCTGACGGTGTCGGCCGACGAAGATCAGCCAGGCGAGGCGTCGCCCTATCTCACGGCGCGCGAAGCGGCCGCCTATCTGCACCTGAACGAAAAGACGCTGTACGCGATGATCCAGGAGGGCGGCGTTCCGGCCACCAAGGTGACCGGAAAGTGGCTGTTCCCGCGCGCGCTGCTCGACGACTGGCTGCTCGAATCGACGCACGGCGGCGTGCTGGCCGACCGCCTGCTGATCGCCGGCAGCGACGACCCGTGGCTGGCGCACAGCATCGCACGACTGGCCCAGCGCGCCGAGGACGGCACGCTGATCGCCTACAGCCCGTGCGGCACGCGCAAGGGGCTGGCGCTGCTCGCCCAGCGGCGCGCCAACGCCTGTCCGATCCACTGGGGCGACGCGCAGCACGCGACGCGCCGGCATGCGCTGCTGCTGCGCGAATACACCGGCAGTTCCGGCTGGGTCACAGTGCAGCTCGCGCTGCGCGAACAGGGGGTGATGCTGTCGCGCACAAGCGCCCCGGTCGCCACGCTCGCCGATCTGCTCGCCCGCCAGCCGACCCTCATCCAGCGCGGCAGCGGCGCCGGATCGCAGCACTTCTTCGTGCAGGCCTGCACGGCCGCCGGTCTTGCGCTGCCGCCACTGACGCAGTCCGCCGCCACCGAACGCGAAGCCGCTTTCATGGTGGCCAGCGGCGCCGGCGATTGCGCCCCGGGCACGCGCGCCGCCGCCGGTGAATTCGGCCTGCCCTTCCTGTCGCTCGGCCGCGAGGCGCTCGACCTCGTCATGCCGCGCACGCTGTACTTCCGCGCATTACTGCAGCAGTTGCTGGCCGAACTGGCCAGCGCCGACAGCACCGACCTCGCCGCCCGGCTGGGCGGCTACGACCTGGCTCCGCTCGGAAAACTCCGCGCAGCGACTACCGAGGCGGGGTGACCCGTTGCTGTTGGGCATCGCTGCGCTCACCCCAACCTACAAGTGAGGCGACGTGATCAACCCGCAGGTCGGGGTGAGCGCAGCGATGCCCAACAAGCAAGTAAAGCCACGCGATCAGCCCGTAGGTTGGGGTGAGCGTAGCGATGCCCAACACCGGCCGCCGCAATGGCGCCCTCGCGCATACCGCCGTCGCAGCAAGCCGGGCGGCCGTTCGCGTCAGTTGGCGCGCTTCGCGCGTTCCTTGCAGCGCTCGTCCTCGTCGTCCTCTTCGCAACCGCTGGCGGTCGCCTCCTCGCCCAGACCGACCAGTTCGACGGTCAGGATGGAGCTCGGGTCGCGAGCGTCCTTCTGTCCGGCTGCTGCTGCCTTCTGGCCCTGATCGACCGCCTTGTTGGCTTCGGTCGGCGGCGGTGCGGACGGTGCAGCAGCCGGCGCAGCGGCGGACACGGCCGCGCCGCCGCTGAGGCTGCCGCCGACGCTGATCGAATTGCCGATCACCTGCTGCGCGCCGATGGTCAGGTTGCCCGAGGAGCGGATCGCGGCATCGAGCGCGATGATGGCGCCCGACGGTGCGAACAGCCGGATGTCGGCATCGCGCACCTCGTCTGAACGCTTCAGCGTGCCGATACCCGAACCGGACACCGAGTCGCTGATGTCCAGCACCACCAGGTCACCCCGGATGCGCACCTGCGGCGGCGGTGTCGCCGATGCCGTGCGCGAGCCGCGACCGGCGTCGATATTGCCCGCCGTCGACCAGAGCTGGATGTCGCCGCCGCCGAGCGTGAACACGCGCGACGGTCCGAGCTGGAAATCCTCGCCGGCGATGGCGTTGATTTCACCCTCGCCGATCGCGAACACGCCCTGTCGCGACGCGCTGGCTGCACTGGCGCCCGCACCGGCAACACCCACGTTGATGCTGCCACCCGGTGCGAACAGATTGACATCCCCGCCCTGCTCGGACTTCACCTGACTGAAGAAGAGGTTGATGTTGCCGCTTTCGGCCGCTTCCGGGAATGCGGTACCGACCAGTGCCACACCCGGGGCATAACCTGTCTCGCCGGCACCGATCGCGTCGCCCAGCTTGCCGGCGTAATTGAGGCCGGCATTCAGCAACGCCGACATCAGCGGCTGCTGCGATGCGAAGAAGTCCTGCTGCGCCGCCGCGGGCAGCGCATCGAAGGCCTGCAGCAGTTGTGTGTCCGGTGTACCCGGCGCCGCGCCCCCGGCGCGCATGAAGCCGATGATGGCTGCATCGATCGCGCCCAGTCTCTGCGTCAGCAGCGTGCGCCCTTCGCTGCGCACCCTGGTCAGCGTGCTGCCGGCCGGCCCGGCCAGCAACGCATCGATCGACGTCGCACCGCTGACCGACAGCAGCACCTTGTCGTAACTGTCCTCTCCAGCGGCGCCGCGCACGGGTCGCAGCGACGACCACAGCGCGAGCCCGTCGAAGCCGGCGCTGCCGGCCTGCACGAGAATCGACGCGCCGACCTCGTCCAGCCACGGATTGTCGAAATTGCCACGGGTGACGATGCCGAAGGAATTGGCCAGATCGATGCTGCCGCCGGCCGCCACTTCGAGCTTGCCGCGGCCGCCGGTCTGTATGCCTTCGGCGATGCTGCCCGATGGCGTCACACCATCGCTTTCGAACACGGTGCCGAACGTGATGTTTCCGCCGGCACGCACGCGCGTGATGTCGCTGTCGCTGAAATGCTGCGAGCGGATGGTCAGATTGCTGATGTCGCCACCTGCCTCGACCTGCACCGGCTGCGGCGAATTGACCACCAGCGCCAGACTGGCGGTGGGCGCCGGCACCGTGATGTTGCCGGTCTCCGCCACCAGCCTGACCGGCTCGACGACGCGGTTTGCATTCAGGTCGGCATCGTGAGCACGGATGCCGGACACGATGTTCGGGTTGGCCAGATCGACCCAGAACACATTGTTGAAGTTGGCCGCCGGGCGCAGCACCGACGGCACCAGAGCGGGCGAACTGTCGGCAATCTTGATGCTGACCACGCCGCCAGTCGCGGTGGCCAGATTGAGGTTGCCCGACGCCGCGAGCAGCAGGTCGTTGTAGGTCGCCGGCAGCAGCACCATGCCGTTGCGCAGGTTCAGGTCACCGCCCATGGCGACCGCGTTGAGCGAACTCGGCAGCAGCGGGTTCAGCCCTTCCCACAGCGCCAGCGCGCCCCAGGGCGTCGCAGCGTTGTCCAGACTGACGCTGCCGCCGTAACTCAGAAGATCGACCCGGCTGTCCTCGCCATAGCGGAAGAAGTAGCTGCTTCGGTTGGACGTGGTTGTATTCGTCGCCTGACGCACCGCAGTCGATGACGCAATGGTTTCCAGATCGATCGAGCCCGCCGCACCCAGCTTGGCCGACGCTTCGCCGAGCAGCAGCACCGACCCCGCGCCACTGCTGCGTGCGCTGCCGAAGTCACCCGCCGCCTGCGCGTCCAGTAGGCCGCGATCGACCATCAGGATGGCGCTGCCGATGTCGCCGCCAGCCCGCACCGTCACGTCGCCGCCGCCCAGCACCTGCAGGTTGGCCGCGTCGGGTGTGGTACCGGCCGCACCGGACAGGCGTCCGTTGGTCACCGTGAACACGCCCAGATTGCGGATGTCGTTGCCCGCCGTGACGCGGATATCTCCGCCGCCGAACGTGGCCACGCCCTGACTGAACTGGTCGATGCGTGCGTACCAGGTCGTGTTGCGCTGGTTCGATCCGGACAGGAATTCGCCGGTCGGGCTGAGCGCGCCCTGGCGCAGCAGCCAGTCGCCGACGATGCCGGGCGATTCGGTCGCGACGATCGAGCGCTGCGCGCGGATCATGACATCGCCGCCATCGGTGGCGTATTCAGCCTGCCGGTTGCCCGAGCCATTCAGGTTGAGCAGGGTCTGCGTACCGAATTCCGCACCTCGTGCCACCTGATAGCCTGCGGTGTAGATTGCCGCGCGCGCGCCCAGCACCAGATCGCGACCGACCGCGACGTCGATGTCGCCAGCGCCAGTGCGCACCTGTGCGTTGGGCGCCAGAACCAGGTCGCCGCGATTGGCGGCCACCAGCGTGTCGAGCGCCTGCAGCGACAGCGCACCGGCACCGGCCAGATCGGCACCCGACACCAGGCGCATCGACCAGGCGGTATCGCGCTGCCCCAGATCGAAGCGACTCTGCGTCAGGCCTGCACTGGTGAGTGCGCCCAGCACGATGGTCTGGCTGCTCGCGTTCAGCCGGCCGAAGCCGTCCGACAGCGCACCATTCACATTCAGATTTCCGGCCGCGCGCACGGTCAGCGAACCGGCTTCGGTGCCGCCCTGGTAGGTATTCGCTGCAAGGTCGGTCGCATTGATCGTGAAGTTGCCGTCGGCGCGGAACTCGATGTGCGGCCGCACATGGAAGCGCGTGCCGCCGTCGGCGTCCTGCGCCGGCAAACCCAGTGCAGCGCGCGTTGCCGCCACATTCGCAACGCTGGTCATTGCCGCTGCATCGGCATGCGCGGCGCTCATGCTGAGCGTGCTGCCGTCGTAGATGCGCGTGCCTTCGACGAACACGTGGCGCGCGCCGTCGATGGCATTCGACAGATTGCCGTCGATGGCCACCGCCGTATTGCCGGTGCGCTCGGCGCGCAGCCAGACGTCGCCCTGTTGTGCCGCACTGGCCTGCGCAACGCCATTGACCACACCCGAAGTGGTGCCGACATCGATGACGGCACCGTCGGCGATGCGGATGCGCCCGCCCTGGGCTGGCCCGCTCTCGCCGCCCGCGCTGCGCGGACTCGACTCCAGAATCACGCTGCCGCCTTCGCCGCGCGTGCCGCTTGATTCGGCAACGAATTCGGTGGCGCGCGCATCGAGCCGCGCGCCCGATTCGAGCACCAGATCACCGGCGCCGGTTGTCATGCCGTCGATGTAATCGAGTGCGCGCCGCGCCGACAGCTCGATGCGGCCGCCCTGGTCCGCGCCCGACGCGTCCAGCGTACTGCCGATGGTCAATGAACCCGCGTCGGTCGCGATCGCGATGTCGCTCGCCTTCAGGTCGGTGTCGAGCCGGGTGTCGCCGGTGCGCACGCGTGCCGACCAACTGCGCGTGAATTCGCTGCCCTGTGCGGCCAAGCTGTCCAGGCTGGTCGCCGAACGCACATCGACCGACAGCGCGCCACCCGCGTTGCCACCGGCGGACTGCGCGCGCAGCGCACCGTCGGCGACCGACAGCTCACCCTCGGCGGCCGACAGCGTGATCGAGCCTGCATTGCCACCGGTGGCCGCTGCGGAAGCTGCCGACACGTCGATCAAGGCGCCCTGCGCCAGCGTGACATCGCCGGTACGCGACGCCAGCACCACGTCGCCGCCCGGTGTGGTGACGGTCTTGCCCAGATAGTTCTTCGCCGTGCCGGACACATCGATCGTGCCACCCTCTGCCACGCGCACATCCTGCGTCGCGCTGAGACTGACCCGACCCGACGGCAACGCGATGCGCGACGCTAGATCGATGGTCTGCGCATCAAGCGCCAGTGCCGCGCCAATGCCGGCCTGCACCGTACCGGCCGGCGTGGCGCCGCCGGATATCGACAGCGCGCCATCGACCGCGACGCGGGTATTCGCGCCGGTGTCGGCCACGATCTGCGGCGTCGCGATGCGTACCGTATCGGCCATGACGCGATAGTCGCCGTCGCCCGACACGCGCACCTCGTTCGCGGCCGTCAGCGTCACCGCATCGAAACCGCTGATCTCGAAGCCGGCCTGTCCTGCGGCTGCGGCCGGCGTGCTGTCGAGCACAATGCGGTCGGCGCTCACCGACAGAGCACCGGTACCCGCGGCGGGTGCCAGCGCAACGGCGGCGGGCGAGGCGTTCGCAAACTGCACCTCGCCGGCGACGATCTGCTGCGTCAGGCCGGCGTTGTCGACGCCCCCGATACCGGCCGCGTCGATGCGCAGCAGGTCGAGCGAGGCACTGCCCAGCGTGACCTCGCCATACAGGTTGAGGCCGCCGTAGGCACGCAGCGTGAGGCGCGACGGATCACCCAGCGCTGCGAGCTGGCTGTTGTCGAAACGCAGACCCGGCGCATCGGTCGGCACGTCGCCGACATTGATGGTCGAGGCGGTCAGCGCCAGCGCGCCGCCGCTCTGCGGCAGCGCGATGGTCGCCCCGAGATTGCGCGTTTCCAGCGTGCTGTCGAGTACGACGCCGCGGCCCGCGATGCGCGAACCGGCGCCCAGCGTCAGTTCACCGCGTACGCCGGACGGCGCATCGCGCGAGATCGGCGCCGCATCGGCCGCACTGACGCGCAGCGCTGCGCCATCGGCATCCGCACCGCTGCCGGCGATGCGCAGCGCCTCCGGATCCGCCGAGCCGACTGCCGCAATCTGGCTGCCGGCTTCGATGAGCACGCTGTCGCGCGCCACCAGCACCACGTCGGGTGCGCTCAGCGCCGGCCCGGCCGCGTTGTCCAGACGCACCGTCGACGCACCGCGGATCAGGCGGCCGGTGTCGTCGGTGGCGCGCACATCGACCAGGGTTTCACCGCTGTCTTCATCAAAATCACTGCGCGTGCCGCCCAGCAGCAGACTTTCGGCATCGAGCGCGTTCAGCCTCGCCACCGACACGCCGACTTCGCCTACGCGTGCGGCAGCGCCCTGACCCAGCAGCGCCAGTGCCTGTGCGGTGATGTCCACCTGCGCACCGCGGGCCGCAGCGCCGCGGCTGGTGTCCAGCACGCCCTCCAGCGTCAGCGCCTGGCCCACCTGCAGAGACAGGCGGCCCGCGTCGGCGGTGCTGCGTCCGTCGTCGAACACATCGGCGGTATTCGAGATCAGGTATTCCGCGCGGTTACGCACCTGTTCGGAGGTCAGCAATTCGGCCACGAAGGCCTTGCCGGTAGGCGTGGTCGCCCCGGCCAGCGCCTGCGCCGTGCGCACGCTGACGCGCGCGCTGCCATCGACATTCGCCTGCGCCTGACCCGCAGCCAGCGAACTGTCATCGGGCGACAGACTGATCAGGAAGGCGCCCGGCAGCAGCGCGTAGCGCGCCGGCAGCAAGGTGTAGGTGCCGGCAGCCAGCCCGTTGGCCGATGCCAATACCTGCACCGCCTCGCCGATGCGCAGGCCGTTGCCTTCTTCCGCCCACATCGACAGATCATAGGCCGCGTAGCCGCTGCCCAGCGTCGGCACGATGGCATAGCTGTCCTGCGGCGCGGCGAGAATGTCGCGTGAGCCGCCGCTTCCGGCGATCCATTCCCAGGCCTGCAGATCGCCGCCACCCGACAGGTCGACCCGTGCGGCCGCCTGGTCGCCCTGCGCACCCTGCAACACCACATTGTCGGCGTTGAGCGTGATTCGCTTCTGCGGCGTGCCGTCGAGTTCGATCCGCGCATCGTTGCCGACCAGATACAGCCAGTCGCGTCCGCTGAGTGCGGTCTGGCCGTAGGGCAGCAGCAGCCCGTCGGCCGATACCGACGTCACGCTGCCGGCCGCCAGTTCGATCGAACCGCCAGCCGCTTCGGTGCGCGTCGTGCCGGCGCCGGTGCGGGTGATCGTTTCCGAACGCAGCACGATGTCGCCGAACGGGGCGACCACGCGCCCGGCCTGCACGATGTCCGGTGCGGCGAAGGTCAGCGAACCCAGCGCCGAGTAGACCGGACCGGCCGCGGCGCCCGACGATTCGATGCGCAGCGTGCCGGCCGGATTGTTGTGGATTTCGAAGGCGTAGCGCGACGCTGACGTCGGATACACCTGGGCGGCGCGCAACGTGAGATCACCGCTGGTCACCAGGCTGGCACCGTCGGCGACATAGCCGGGCGACGCACTCGCACGCAGGTCGCCGCGGGCGTCCAGCGTCACGTCGGTGAAGCCGCTGGCCGCGAGGTTGCCGGAGACCTGAACGAGATCAGCAGCCAGCACCAGACTGCCATCACCGGCGGCCACGGCGGTCGGCTGCGCGTGGTTCTGCTGGATGCGGCCGACGTTGGTCCAGTCGAGCACTGCCGCGCCCAGGAGCACATCGGCGCCGTTGGTACCCCGGATGTTGGCGGCGTTGAGCACCATGCGGCCGGCGACCGACGCGTCAACGTCCTCGCTGAAGCGCAGCGTACCGAAATTGCCACCGTTGCCCAGCACTGCCAGCGTCAGGTCCGAAATGCCGCTGCCGTCGAGTGCGTCGAGCGCGAACACGCCGCGTCCGGCATAGGTCGGCGCATCGGGTGCTGCACCGGGCACGAAGGCGGCCGAACCGCTGTTGCCGCCCTGCAGGATGTCGAGTGTGCGCGGACCGGTCAGTGCGGCCGGCAGCGACAGCAGGTCGCCCCAGTTGTTCGAGCCCTGATCGAGCGTGACCGACAGCTGGCCACCGAGTGCATTCGAGCCGCCGGCGCGTGCCGACAGCAGCGGATCGGCATACAGCCCCTCGCGTGCATTCAGCGAGATGCGGCCGCCGGAACTGTCGATGCGCACGGCCGACAGCGCGCCCAGCGCACCGGTGCGTTGCGCAAGTACCGCGCTCGTGCCGTCGGCACGCAGCTGCGCGCCGTCCTGGATCACCAGATAGCCGCGGCGCGCCGCGATGTCGATCGAGCCGCCATCGAACAGCGTGCCATCGACATAGCTCAGGCCGGGCGTCTGCAGGAAAGTGCCGCTGGTATTCAATCGCGCAGTCGATGCGATGAACAGCGAAGCACCGAAATAGATGTCGTCCTGCTGCACTTCGTCCATGCCCAGCGCGATGCGCCCGCCCGGCGCGTTCAGCGCGCCCGCCAGTTCCAGGCTGCGGTTCGCCGACAGGTCGATGGCGCCACCGGCATCGACATTGATCGTCGCGTTGTCCGCCACCGTCAGCGTGCCGGTCGATTCCGAGGTCGCGGCAAAGGCGAGCTGCACGCCGTCGTCACGCAGCGCACGCGGCACCGCCGCAATGCTGCCCAGCCCGGCCAGCGAGTCGGCCGAGCCGCTGCGGATGCCATCGATCGCGCGCGCCTGCACCACGGGCGTCAGCGTCAGCGCCGACGCACCGCCGATGTCCACCCGATTGCCGCCGATAAGCGTGAAGTCGGAAAAACCCGCGTCGGAGAACAGCGTCGGCGAAAGATAAAGCGTGTCGCCCTGAAGTCCGTTGCGCACGCCATCAATCGCGAGTGCCGCGCTGCGCAGCACCAGCGTGCCACCGGTCGATGCCCGACCATTGAGGCTGGCGGCAAAGGCGCTCAGGCGCGCACCCATATTCAGGTTGCCGAAGAAGCTGCCGACCGGCGCGCCGGTACCCGGATCGCCGCCGGTGACCTCGAAACCGGCGCCGATCGAAATGGCTCCTGCATCGCCCAGTTCGCGCGTGCCATCCAGTGTCTGCCAGGCTCCAGCCGACACGTCGATCTGCGAACCTTGAGCCAGATCGACATGGCTGTCCGCGTCGATCGTAACCGAACCGCCATCTGCGGCGACGTAGCCCGGCGCACTGGTGCGCGTATCGCGCTGCCACTGGCCGGCCGCCGACAGTTGCGCATTGGCACCGACCGAAATCGTGCGCGTGGCGCGCGGTGCGTCGTCGGCCAGACCGCCGGTGCGCAGCGAGATGTCGCCACCGGCGGCCGAGATGTCGCCATCGATGGTCAACGTCGTGCCGGTCACCGCGAAGCGGCTACCATCGGACCAGCGGCCTGTAGGCGCGTTGTACAGCGCGGTCGGGCCGAGCGTGAGGCTCACATCTTCCGGCAACACGACGTCGCCGGCACCGGTCAGTTCGAAGCTGCCCACGCCGGACGAGAACCAGTCGCTGCGCAGCCACAGCTCGGTCGGCAGCGCGGCCGTTGCCGACAGCGTTCGCGTGCCGGTCGAATTGACGAAGCGAGTGTCCTGAGCGGCGAGACCATTGACCAGGCGCAGGTTCAGGTCGATGCGGCCGGCCTGCGGCGAGCCGAGCACATCCGACTTGCCGGGGCCGAGTGCGCGCGTGACCAGCTCACGCTGCGTGGCGCCCACCGTGCGCTGTGCCTTCACCGCGCCGTCGAGCGCCATGCCGAAGGCGGTGACCGTCAGTTCGCCGGCGTCGCGGCCTTCGATGCGCTCCGCCACCGTGCGTGTGCGGTCCTGCGTGCCGGTATAGATGCGGTCTGCACGGGCGTCGGCGACCGACTGCGAGCGGCCGTCTGCCGACTGGACCAGCGTGTAGCCCACGTCGCCGGCACGGTAGGTCACCGTGCCGCCGGACAGATCGATCGAACTGGCCGAATGGGTCAGCACGTCACCCTGCGAATAGGCGACGAACTGGCCACCGGTGGTCAGCTTTTCGTCCAGCGAGCGTTCGACCCCGCCCAGGTAGCCGGCGATGTCAAACAGTTCAGTGCCTTCGCGCAGATCCACCCACACCTGCTTGCCGAACAGCGCGCGGCCGAATTCCTCGTCGCGCAGCAACGGCGCGTCCTTGACCTCATCGCCGCGCAGTTCGACACGCACGATTTCGCGATCGGCGTCGGCGAATGCGTCGAGCCCGGCCAGATCGATCACGCTGCCCGAGCCGATGTAGACGCGCGATGCGGCGTCGCGCTGCGGCACCGGTTGCGTCGACGACAGCGCGGTCGCTTCGGCGGTCACGCGCAGCAAGCCCGACGGTGCGCGCAGTGTCACGCCGACGCCGTCGGGCCCTGCATCGGCCAGCACGATGGTGTGGCCGTACAGATTGATTTCAGAGCGGCGGAACAGCGCGTCGTCGCGCGCAGTCTGCGTACGCGACGCCTCATCAGGGCTGATGTCGATGACCGCCCCGGCGGCCAGTTCGACGCTGCCGGTGCGTTGGCCAATCGGCACATTGACGCCGGTCGCCAGCGGCTCGGCGTCCGGGAACATGGCATCCACCTGACGCGCGGCGACACTGTCGCGCGCCTTCAGGAACACGGTGCCATTCAGCGTGACCGATGTGGTCGCACGCGCCGCACCCGCATGGCGGATGTTCAGACCGACCAGCGTGATGTTGCCGCGGTCGGACAGCAATTCCGAGGCGCTGTCTGTGGTCACCGTGCCGCCGTTGTCCACCTCGACCAGAAAGCCGCGCAGCCGGCTGTCGAGCGGGTCGGCGATGTAGATGCGCTCGCCGGCCGCCAGCACCACCTGGCCCTCGTCGGCTTCGATGCGGGCGTCCGGCAGCGCGGCCCGCTGGGCCGGCGTCAGC
Organism: Methyloversatilis sp. RAC08; assembly: GCF_001713355.1. NCBI lineage: Bacteria > Pseudomonadati > Pseudomonadota > Betaproteobacteria > Nitrosomonadales > Sterolibacteriaceae > Methyloversatilis > Methyloversatilis sp. RAC08. Next base: position 876,161 of record NZ_CP016448.1, read on the forward strand.
GGCGTATCGATGGTGGTGTCGACATCGGCTCCGACGCGCACATTGGGGGCGGCCAGCAGCACGCGGCCGTTCTTCGCCGCCAGAATGCGCGCGCCGCGCGCCACCGTGATGTCACCGGTCGCGCGACCGGCGTAATCGCCATCGGCAAACGGCGTCAGCGCTGCGCCGGTCGACCCGAGCGAATTGAGCGCGCGCTGCAGCAGTTCGTCATTGAGCTTGAGCGACGATCCGACCAGCCCCCCCACGTCGATGTTGGCGCCCGGCCCGAACAGGATGCCGGCCTGATTGAAGATGAACACCTGGCCACGTGCGGTCAGCGAGCCGTCGATCTCGCTGCGCGGCCCACCCGGCACCACCACGTTGATGGCACGCATCGCCGCCGATGCCTGATCGAAATGCACGGCGTTGCCGCGGCCGATATTGAAACTGTTCCAGTTCAGCATGACCGCATTGCCGGTCTGCTGGATCACCATCTGATTCGCCGTCTGGGTCATCGTGGCGGTGCCCGGCAGGCGGCCGTCGACGAAGTTGGGTGCCGCCACCGGCAGCGCGCCGGCCGCCATCACCGGCGTGGCGAAGGCCAGTGCGCAGGCTGTCGCCAGCACGTGTCGCTGCAGTCGGCCTGCGCTGCGCTTGCCGCGCGCGGCGACGCATTCGGCCACCGGCACCCAGGTGGCGCTCAGTTCATTGAAGATCAGGCGGTAGCGGTTCGTGTTCATGTTCATCTCCTGCCGGCCGCGTCACTCGGGCCCGAAGAGTCAGCTTCGCGACCGGATGTGATGCGGCGATGACGGCGCGGCGAAAGCCGCCGCGCCGATGCAAAAATTCACTCAACGGGTGTCGGGCAGCGCCGCTGCGCCCGCAGCGAAGGTGGCCGCCTAGAACTCGTACCCGACACGGACCAGCAGGCGCTGATCGCCTTCGCGCGTGCGACCCGGCAACGGTGCGCCATCGCGCAGCGCATACGCCCAGTCGGCATCCAGCCGGATGCCGCGCGGACTGTTCACGCGCAGACCCAGGCCGACGCTTTCGAGTGCCGACTGCGAATCCTGACCCGGGAAGGCCTGCCGGATGCGCAGCCCGGCCCAATCGTAGAAAAGCAGGCCGGACAGGCCGACTGCGCTGTCGAACAGCTGTTTGCCCGGTGTAGCCAGTTCCAGCCGCACCCGCTCGCCTTCGTCAGCCAGTCGCTCGGATTCCAGATAGCCGCGCACCGAATCGAAACCACCGGCAGAGAACTGTTCGCTGTTGATCAACGGATCGCTGCTGCGCTGCAGGTCGAGCCGCGCACTGGCGGCCCAGCCACCGGGCAGCGGGAAGGCACCTTCGAATTCGAAGCGCGACACGAAGAAACCCGGGCGGGCGCCGAAACGTCGGCACTCGAACTGCTCGACACGCGTGCCGACGCAGTCGATTTCGCGTTCATTCATCGCGTTCGAGCCGGCGCTCAGCGTGGTGCCGAAGCGCAGTCGGGCGCCCGACTGCAGCGGTACCGTCAGCCCGTACTGGCCCGACCACACCCAGTAGCGCACCGGCTGGCTGATCGTGAAGGGCGTGCCGCCGATGCCCAGCGTGTCCTGCTTGTTGTCCTTGTAATCCAGACCGAGACTGATCGAATGGAAGAAGCCGCGACCGCGGTCGGGCAGCGGCCGCACATAGCGGAAGCCGGCCGTATCGCCGCGACCCAGGGTGGCGGTATCGAACAGCGTCGGCACATTGCTGTTCGAGCGCGCGTAGTAGGCGGCCAGAATCGCGTCGCCCAGCGGCGCCGAATAATTCAGCCCCCACACCTCGACCTGCTCGCGGTCGCGCGGCGACACGAAATAGGTCACGCCGATGGAATGCCTGCGTTGCCACAGATTGTCGTAGCGCACCGTCGCCTCGAGCCGTCCGGCATCGGTGTCGGCGCTGCGCTTGTTGTTCACTTCGACGCTGCCATGCAGCGGCGACTTGTCATCGAGTCGCAGTTCGACCGCCACGGAACCGGGCACGCGGCCGGGCTGCAGCAACGGGGTCACCTGCAGGTCGCCATTGCGGCCCAGTCTGCCCAGGTCTTCCTGCACCTCGGGGAAATGCGGCACACCGCCTTCTGCCAGCGAAGGCGCGCCTTCGCGCACGCGGCTGGGCAATGTGTATTCGGCACCGGTCACGCGCAGGCGCTCGACCTTGCCTTCGGTCACTTCGAGCTTGACGACACCCGTGGTCACGGCCTGTTCGGGAATGCCGACGGCCACCGTCAGATAGCCGGCGTCCTGGTAGGCCTTTTCCAGTGCAGCGACGGCACTGTTCACGTCTTCTGCGTTGCGCCCCTCGCCCAGGAAGGGATAGACCGCGCGTTCGATCGCCTCGGCCGGCAATACCGTATTGCCTTCGATCTCGAACTCGAAAATGTCGAAGCGCGACGCGTCCTGCGCCGCGGCAGGCATGTGCAGGGCGAGAAGAAAAGCGAGCACCGTGGCTGCCATCAGGCCGGCAACGCGCCGGAATGTATCGATCATGAAAGCCGCGAAGGATGTAGGCACGAGTACGGAGTCAAACAAGGGAACGGCCCGCCGGGGGCGGGCCGTTCGTCAAAACGAACCGGGCAGTTGCGTGAAACGCTGCCCGGCGTACATCACACTCAGTTGCCGATGAAACGCAGCGGCGAGCAGGTGTTGGCGTTGCGCGAGAACTTGGACACGTACAGGTCCGAGAAGCGGACATTGTTGCCATCCACTTCGCTGCCATTCGTATCGGTCAGACCGGCGTAGAACTGCGGCAGCGAGGCGAAAGCGAACGGCGTGCTGACCTGAACGCCGGTGTTTTCGAAGTTGCCCGTGAAACGCGGCGAACCTGCGCGACGCACGACTTCGTCAGCAAACGCCTTCTGCACGCCTGCAATCGCCGGCACGACGTCGCCCTGTTCGTTGGTCACGGCGACCGTACGATCCTGGATCGACAGTTCGACCACGAAATCGTAGCGACCCTTGATCAGGTTTTCCTTCGACGGGAAGATGCCGGTGGCGTTGGCCGACGGCGTCTGGGTCGAGGCATTGAAGGTGCCGACGCCATCCAGATTGCGGAAGCTCCAGCCGCTGGTGCCGGTGTAGGAGTCGAGCGACAGCGTGGCGATTGCCTTGACCGGGCCGGTGCTCGAGAACGGCACCTTGAACGTCTTGGTTGCCTGGGTTTCCGGATCCCACGACGTGAAGGTGTAGTCGGTGCCGTTGTTGGCAGCGGCCATGCACGAACGCACATTGCCCGACGACGAGTTCTCGATCACGGTGTAACCGGCAGCCGGGTCGATGATGAACGGGTCGGCAGTCGTACCGGTACCCGACGACTTCCAGCCGAAGCTGTCTGTCATGCGAGCGGGTTCGATCGCGCCGCCTTCGTTCGACGCGCACGGGAAGTTGCCGAAGAACCAGTTGTACGAAGTCTGGGTACCCGAACCTTCAACCCGGCGGCACACCACGACATCACCTTCAAGATCCGGATCAACCTGATCCCAGGTCGTGATCTGGTTGTTCAGCATGGCGCCATAGGTCGAACGCGAGAAGAAAGTCGTGTCCGGAACGGTGTTGGTGGCGGCCAGGCCCATCATGAGCTGATTGACCGGCTGCACGCGCATGCGCGCCACTTCCTGCGGCGACAGCGCCGGGGTGTCGTTTTCGGTATTCAGCGGGCCGGCAAACATCGCAGGCTCGACGTCCGACACGCCGAAGTCGATCACCAGACCGGCATTGTTCGCTGCTGCGTGATTCGCTTCGCCCGGATCGATACCGACGACGGCGCAACCGTTGAACGGGGTGGCCTTGGTGCCGTTGCCGCTGGTGCAGTTGTTAACGTCGATCGTCTTGACGCGCTGGGCGCGGGCAACCGGGTTCACACCGAACACCGAGCCGCCGGCCGAACGCTTGATGAACAGCACACGGGTGCCGTCCGTCACGCCCGGCACGCCGTTGGCGGCACCGGCGAAGGCACGGTAATTCGGTGCCAGATAGTAGGTGATGCCTGTCAGCACGCCTTCGGCGATGTCATTCAGGAAGTTGTCCGGGGCAGTGGCGCCGCCGAAATACACGACCTGATGCGATACGCCGCCAATGTTGACGGTGCCGGCGGCGAAAGAGGAACCTGCGGCCATCATGGCGCAGGCAATAGCGAGGGACTTCAGTTTCATGGTCTATCTCCAGAACGGGTCGCGCATCGTCGCGCGGCCTTCAAGGCAAGAAGGGAATCAGGCGCGGCGGCGGCGGGCGGCGAAGCCAATCAGACCCAGACCAGCCAACAGCATTGCGTAGGTTTCCGGCTCGGGTACGGCGCTGATCTGCAGGCGGTATTCGCCCTGGTCGCCGACATACACCCTGGCAGTTACGGCCTGATCGGTCATGCCGAGCAGTTGGGCAAAGCCACCACGTGCGGTGTTGCTGGTGGGGGAGGCGCCACGCACAACGTACATGTCCAGCGTATCGCCGATGCTGCCGAAGCTGTTGTAAGCACCGTTCAAGCGAGGCGCGACGTTGCCGGCAAATGCGGTAAGGTCCTCAACCGTCGTGATTCGGTAACCATCGACTTCCACATCCAGGTTGTTGTGCGTACCACCTTGGCTGTTCGCGTCCGTGTAGAAACCGAAATTCTGCACTGCGGTGTTGATTGCGGACGTCACCACGCGATCCGTTGGTGTCGACGAAACGGTCTGGATAATACGACGCACGCCTGAGCTTTCGCCGGTCCACACATTCCAGAGCACGCCATCAGCACCGCCCGCGAGCGTCAGAAAGCTAGCAAAACCCGTCAGCTCCGCATCAAAAACGATGCCAGTGGAAAAGTCGTTTGCGAGATACGACTTCGTGTTCGTCAGCTGCGCACCGTTCGGGGCAGCAGACGTCGAGTAGCTCGTCTGGTTTCCGTTGCCGATCAGGCTGTCGATCTTGACATTCGAACCGAAGATGCTGTTGAAGCCCGCATCCGCGAGGTCATACGTGTAACCAACGTCGCCGACATAGGCCGTCAGCACCAGTTCGGTGTTGCCGGTCGACGAGCCGACGATGCCGGCATTGACGGCACCCGACAGTGCGACGGCTGCAACGCCTGCCAGCAGTTTCATCTTGAACATATAAATCTCCTTGGAAAGTTCGTGGGTGGTATCCGGCTCGCGCCGAACAGCCCTGCTCCACGAGGAAGCGGATCGAGAATGGCGGGCTCGCGTTACACCCGACCGAAGGGGGTGGTGCCAATGAATGAGCCGTTCGGACTATCTGCTGTAAAGAATTCCGTCCGTTGACCTGGTCGCGACGTTAGCGAGTGCAGATGACGAAACCGTTGCAGCAAGGCTTCAATTTCGTAGTCCGAACGGCTCATCAAAAATGATCTGGTTCTCTGAAATCGTTTATGGACAAGGCTTTCTAAAATGATCCGCAAAGTCGGAAAATCGCCTGAAAGCGCCGGTTTGTTACAACTCGCGTGGGTGGAAGGGCATCCGTGGGTAGTCCGTAAGGTGTAAAGCAGGTCGGCAAAATGCGGCGGTGCATCAGTGGATTTGTGTAACGTTGCGTCACCGCAGGCCGGTATCGGCGGCGGAGGCGGAGTGGGGGCACGGGTCGCTGTGCCGGCGGTGGAGCGGCGGGCCTGTGGGAGCGGCGGCCTGTGGGAGCGGCGGCCTCGCCGCGATCAGTGCAGCGATGGTCGATGGTCAGCGTGCGTATCGCGGCGAGGCCGCCGCTCCCACAGGGGCCGCTCCCACAGGGGCCGCTCCCACAGGCGCCACTCCCACGGGCCCACTCCCTACAGGAGCCGCTCCCTGCAGGGGTCGCTCCCCACAGGGGTTGCTCTCCACAGGCCGACGCGCCAACAGCGACGGCGCTCATGTCGTTGCTACTGTGCTTGGCGGGACAGACTGTCTTCGAGGCGGTCGCGATAGCCTTCGACGAGGTTTTCCAGCTTGACGCGGCCGATCTGGGTGAAGGGCTCGGCCTGGCCGATGCGTTCGCCCATCGTTCGATCGCGCCAGCGGTCGAGCATGTCGATGCCGGTCTGGTACAGGGCGACGTTGTCCTTGGTGCACTGGGCCAGCTTGCCGGTCAGCGATTCACCCTGGGTACGCGCGCCCTCGAGCTCGCGCTCGGTCTTCTGCAAGGTGTTTCGCGTCTGCGCCAGATCGCGCTCGCGGGCGGCCAGCTGCTTGCGGGTCGCTTCGAGCTGCTGCGCCTGTGCTGCTGCGGCGACACGCGCTTCTTCCAGTTCGCTCGCGAGCTGATCGGCCTTGCGCTGCGCACCGCTGGCGCGGCGCTTGGCACTCGCCGCCTCTTCTTCAAGCTTCGGCAGTTCGACTTCGGCCGCCTGCTTCAGCCGGTCGGCTTCGGCGGCCGCCTGCTGGCGTGCCTGCTGTTCGGCCGACAGCGCCTGCTGCAACTGCTGCGCCTGGGCACGCAGACGCCGCAGCTGTTCCTGCTCGCGCGAGGCCTGCTGGGCATGGACCGACGTGGCGCCGAGCAGGGCCACCAGAAGGAAGCTCAGGATCTTCACGGTCAGAACCTCACGTTCATGTCCATCATCAGCGTATCGACTTCGTAGCGCTGGGCGGTGATGGCGGTGGGGTCGTAGGTCATGGTCTGGATGTTCTTTGCCGAGTACCAGCGCAGGCCGACCGCGGTGTCGCGGTAGATGCCGTAGCTGCCGCCGAGCACGAAGCCCTTCAGGTTGGTGCCGCCGGCACCGAAGTCCGAATCGGTGAAGCCGTCGAGCACCGCGTCGGAGCCGATGTATTTGTAGGACGCAAACACCTGCCAGTCGTTGGCCAGGCGCACCGCGGGCATGCCGACCGCTGCGCGCAGGTGGTAGGCCGTGTCCTTGCCGTCGGTCAGCGCGAGACCGGTGCGCCGCTGGATGTCGCCGCGGTCGAAACCGGTGTTCTTCACGTACTCGGCCGACAGCAGCACGTGTACCGGATCGAAGTGCGCCAGGTCGGCGGTTGCGGTGAGCACCCAGGGTTCGAACTTCGACGCCAGGCCGTAGATCGGTGCCTCGGTATTGTCGATCGCGCTGTTGGTCTGCACCAGCGTGTTGCCCTTCGCGCGCAGCGCCGACGAATGCTCATAACGACCGTAGCCCTGGAGGGGGCCGTTCAACGCGTCGTAGTTGTTGTCGGTGCGCGCTTCGATGCGGCTGTAGTGGTACTTCGCAAGACCGAAGCGCAGCTTGATCGATGAATTCCAGTCGAATTCGGTGCCGATCTGCGCACCGGCCAGCCATTGCTTGTCGGCGTTCGGCGGGTTGTCGGCGCGCAGCGGGAACCAGCCGGCGGTGGCGAACGGCCGCAGCGTGGCGGTCGGCGTGACGTTGCGCAGATTGACCGCGATACCGTCGAAGTTCAGGTCTTCGTCCCACACCAGATCGGTGGCGAACCACGGGTTGGGCACGCGGCCGCCGGTGAACGACGCCCACTCGACCGGGTCGATCTTGATGTAGGCGCGATCGACCAGGAAGCTGTACTTGTTGAAGCCGCTGCCCAGCGTCTGGTTTGTCGACACGCGGTCGGTCACGTTGCCGGTGGTGAAGCGCAGACCGGCACTTACCGAGTCATTGATCTTGGCCAACACGCCCAGACGCGCGCGCAGCCGCAACCGGTTCACGTCGTCGCTGGCATTGCCGTTCGGGAAACCATTTCCATCGAGGTCGACACCGGACGGAAAGCGCGTGCCGAGCGGAAAGTCATCATTGGTGGCGGCCGGGTTGCCGATGGCGCCGGGCGCAAAACCGCCGATCGGCGTGTTGCCGGCCGGGAAACGATCATTCTGGTAACGCACCCGCAGATCACCCTCGATCTTGATGCGCTCGGTCCATTCCGGGATGGCGTTCGGCGTCGCCCAGCCTTCGCTGCGTGCCTGCGCCAGCACTTCCTGCTTCAACTGGTCGCGGATTTCCGCCTTAACCGACTCGGGCACGTACTGCACGCGCACCGTGGTGTCCTTCTTGGCCCTGGCGACCGCTTTGGCGGTTTTCGCTTCGGCGGCCTTGACCAGCGCATCGGCCTTTTCGCGCGTCAGCACGCCGGTATCGACCAGGGCATCGATCAGGTTGAGCGTGGTCTGGCGCAGCGTGTCCAGCGTTTCCGCTTCACTGGCGTGCGCCGGCAGCGCGAACAGCGCGGCCAGTGCAACAGGGAGGAGGGATTTCTTCATGACATCGGTCCGGGATCTGTCTGGAATCTTTGGGCAGTGCGCTCGCGCGCTCAGCCGGTCAGTCGGTTGGTGATGCGCAGGCGGATCGGCTGCGGCATGTCGGCCGGCGGCGCGTCGCGAAAGGCGCGCATGTCGGCCAATGCAGCCGACAGCGCGCTGTCGGCCTTGTCGTCGCCGGTACTTTCGTCGAGCACGGCGCGCTGAATGCTGCCGTCACGGCCGAGCCACACCTTCACGACGACGCGGTAATCGATCTGCTTCACGTTGCGGTTGCGCGCGAGCTCGTCCTGGATGTGGCGCTGCAGCGCATTGGTGTAGAAGGCGTACTGCATGCGATTGGGCTTGGCCGGCGCTCCGCCTATCGTGCTGCCGATGTCGCCGCCCTTGTATTCATTGGTCACGTCACCCGACGCGAACGCGCTCGGGCCGTCGCCGGCCGCTCCTTCCATCTTCAGCTGCTCGGCCTGCTGCGGCGGCGCCTCGACGGGTTTGGGCTGCTCGACCTTGACGTCCTTCTGTTCCTTCGGCTCCGGCCGCTTTTCTTCCCGCGGCGGCGGCGGCGGGGGCGGCGGCGTATCCGGAATGATGGAAATCTTCGTCACCTGACGGGTCGGTGCCGATGGCGTCGAAAACTGCGACTTCAGCCAGTAGCCGCCATAGCCCACAAACCCCATACCAACCAGCGCAAGCAGGATGTTGCGCACCCGGCGGCCGGTGCTGACGCCCTCGAGCGAATCTTCAGCCAGCGCCGCCATCAGGTACCGATCCTGGATGTGATGAGGCCGACATTCTCGATGCCCATGCGATTGACCAGATCGATCACCTCGATCACGCCGCTGTAGGGCGCGCGCGCTTCGCCGCGGATCATCACGCTGAATTTCGGGTCGCGCGCCCGCACCGCATTGAGCTGGCCCTCGAGCTGACCGAGCGTCACGCCGACGCCATTGACCATCAGCGCGCCGCTTGCCATCACCTGCACGATCTTGATTTCGTGCTGTTCGGTACTCGGCTTGTTCGACGGCTTGGGCAGCGTCATCGTCAGGCCCTGCACGCCGGCCGTGGTCATCAGGATGAACACGACCAGCAGCACGTACGCCAGATCGAGCATCGGCGTGACATTGATCGAGTCATACGGCTTGGCTTCGGTGTTGACCTGCATTACGCGTTCCGCTCCATGACTAGCCTGCCGCCTTCTTGGTCACCAGTCCGACTTCGGTGATGTCCAGCCGCTTGCAGATTTCGAGCACGGCCGACACCTTTTCGAAGTGCGCGGCGGCATCGCCCTTGAGCACCACGGGCAACGCCGGGTTGGCACTCTTGTGCTGGGCGAGGCGGGTTTCGAGCATCGCCAGATCGACCGGGTAGGCGTCGAGAAAAACGTCGCCGGCCGCCGTGATCGTGATGGCGCGTGTTTGCGGTTTGGCCAGGCTGACGACCGTTTCGGTCACCGGCGCCTCGACCTTGATGCCCTGCACCGACGCCGTGGTCATGATGATGAACACCACCAGCAGCACGTACGCCAGGTCGAGCATGGGCGTGACGTTGATCTCGTCGTACGGCTGGTTGTCGTCCTTGACGTCGGCGGACATGTCAGCGCCGCCCGGCCGCCCGAAGGCGCTGAGCAGCCCCCGTGGGGGGCAGCGAACGAAGTGAGCGTGGGGGTCGCATTTTTCGCCTCTCAGCGGCCGTGCACTTCGGCGACGCGGGTGATGAACTCGTCGACGAAGATCTGCATGTCGGCGCTGATGTTCTTGATGCGCGACGCGAGGTAGTTGTAGCCGAACAGCGCCGGAATCGCGACCGCCAGACCGGCGACGGTAGCCAGCAATGCGGCGGCAATACCGGGCGCGATGGCGGTGACGTTCACGTCGCCCGCCGCCGCGATGGCCGCGAACACGATCATCACGCCGACCACCGTGCCGAGCAGGCCGAGGAAGGGGCCGCCGGAAATCGCGATGGTCAGCAACACCATGCGCGCGTTGAGCTTGTGCGATTCGCGCACCAGATCAGCGTCGATCGCAGCCTTGATTGCGTCCATCGACGCACCGGTCAGGCCAGCCGCTTCGCCCTGGGTGTCGAAACGCTTGCGGATTTCGCGCAAGCCCGCGCCATAAAGGCGGAACAGCGACGAATCGCCGTATGTTTCACCCTTGTCGAGCAGCAGGAAGTCATTGGCGGCGGTGCGGAAGCGATTGATGAAGCCGCGGTTCGCCTTGTCGATGCGCATCACCTGCATCGCCTTGTCCACCATGACCCACGCACTGATCAGGAACATGACACCGAGGATGATGATGACGACCCAGGCGTCGACCGTCAGGTTGTCGACCAGCACGGCGAAATGGCTGTGCCCCCCTTCCGATTCGGCCACCTCCTCGCGCACCGCGACGAAGGTCGCGTCGGCGCCCTGCCCCAGCGCGGCGAGCTTGACCCAGTCGGGGCTGCGCACAGTGTTCGCCAGTTGCAGTTCGTCCAGTTCGCCGGTGTAGCCCTCGCCGATGACGACATCAGCCTGTTCGGCGGTCAGCGCAACGTCTGCGCTGCCGGCCGGCTGACCATTTACATAGAGGGTGGCCTTGCCGCCGCCCACCGTTGCCGCGACGTGCTGCCACACGCCCGGCTGCAGCGTGCCGCCGGCGAGTCGGGTGGCGCCGATGTTCAGCGCCAGCGCGCTGTCTTCGATCTTCACCGTCAGCGCGCCCTGGCCGTACAGCGTCGCCTGTTGCGGCAGTGCGGCCGGCTTGATCCAGGCCGACATCGTCCAGGCGCCGCCGGCAGTCGTCGCCGTCGGCGCGGCGGCGGCCACGGTGATCGGCGCACCACCGAAGATGGCCGCGTCGCCGAGCAGTGCCGCCTTCTGGATCTGCACCGCGCCCTGTGCCACCAGCGCGCTGGCCGATGCATCGGCCAGCGGGGCGGCTTCGGAGAAGTGCCACACGCCGACGGTAGAGGCGTCGTAGGTCGCCTTGCTGTCCTGCGCACCACCCACCGCCGCATTGCCGAAGTAGGCGTACAGCGTGGCCGGCGCATCGCCGGCGGCGATCAGTGGGACCTGCACCCACACCACGGCCAGCTCGTTCAGCGCGTCATAGCGTTCGATGTGGTGTTTCAGTACCGTCTTGTCGTCGGCCGTGACGAAGCGGATGTCCGAGCCATCGTCCTTTGCGGCGAGAAAGTCGAAATTGCCGCTGTGCAGGCGGATCGCCACTGGAATCGAGTTCTGCGGTGCGGTGATCGGCACACCCGCGGCGCTGGTGTCCAGCGTGACAATTCGGCGCGCTGTCCACGCTTCGTCCCACCAGGCGTTGGCAAAAGAGGGGATGAGCGCCGCGAAGGCGCCGAGAGCAATCAGGGTTTTCATGGCAGGCGGGGATAAGTTTCAGCGCCGATTGTCGGGGCGGAACATGTCCATGCCGTGACATGAAATATGGACATTCATAGTCCGTTCGGACTATCCGGGGCATCAATTCCTGCTGCGCCGCATCACGGCTGGCGCAGCCGTTTCGCTTCACCGGAAATGAAAAGCGGGCCGATGACGGCCCGTCAGAAGATGCTCCGTTGCATCGTGCTTGCGCTGCACACCGGATCGCCGCGTCGGCGATCCGGTGCCGCGGCGATCATCAGATGGCGGAGCGATCTGCCGGTGCCTGCGCGCTGCGCATCGGCGCCGCACGCTCCGACGTAAAGCTGCTCAGCACGCCCGGCGCGTAGACCGACTCGTGGTTGATCACCAGACCGTCGAACGACTTGCCCGCCGGTGCCTGGCTCAGCGCACGCAGATGCACCGGGTCAAAGGTCGACTCGTGGGCCAGCACATCGCCGGACGCGGCACGCCCGCCGAGCGCACCCTTGTCCGACAGGCTGCTCAGATAGCCGGGTTCGTAGATGGATTCATGGGTCGTCGTGCTGCCGGCAAACGAGGCGGTAGACACGGTCAGGCCGGCAAACATCAGGACAGCGATCATCTTGGTCATGGCAAAGCTCCTTTGAGGTTGGGTAGGCAGTCGCCCGGTTTCGGGTTGAGCGGTGTGCTCTCGACGCTTTCCTTTCAGCAGCTTGCGTGCCAGTTCAGTTTCTTAATTTTTTAGTTATTAAAAACAATAACTTGTAATCCTAGAACTGTTCAACCGTGCCATTTCGAGGGCGGATCAACCCACGACATCACGCGGATCCGCGATATGTCGTGGGCTGGATGCATGACGGCTGAAAGTTTGCCAGCCTCATGAACTCGAGGTGGGTTGCCACTGATGTTTGCCTGCTGTGGGAGCTTGCTGTGGGAGCTTGCTGTGGGAGCTTGCTGTGGGAGCTTGCTGTGGGAGCTTGCTGTGGGAGCTTGCTGTGGGAGCTTGCTGTGGGAGCTTGCTGTGGGAGCGGCGGCCTCGCCGCGATGCGCACTCTGCACAACGATGGTCGCGGCACCATCGCGGCGAGGCCGCCGCTCCCACAGGGGCCGCTCCCACAGGGGCCGCTCCCACAGCGGTCAACCTCAAAGGCCGTCGCTTCTAGAGGCCGCCGCTCCAACAGGTTCTGCTCCAAAGTGGGCAGCGGCCAGCTACTTCGGTAGCGGATTCCAGCCGAAAGCGTCCGCCAGCCGCCCGAAGGCGTCGCCCGGATCGCATTGCAGCGTGATCGCCGCTCCGCTGACCGGATGCCGCAACTGCATATATATACATGCGAGCATCAACCGGCTCACGCCCCAGGCGGACGCGAAGTAGCGGTTATGCACGCCCTTGCCGTGGGTCGAATCGCCGATCACCGGATGCGCGATGTGGTTCATGTGGCGCCGGATCTGGTGCGTGCGTCCGGTCAGCGGCAGCGCTTCGACCAGCGCATAGCGGCTGCTCGGGTAGCGATCGACCATGACCGGCAGCTCGACCGTCGCCAGCCGGCGATAGCGCGTCAGCGCCGGCTGCACCTCGACGGGTTCCGCGCCCTCGCGCGCCGTGCGCGGGTCGATGGCATCGATCACGCGACGCAGCGGATGGTCGATCACGCCCGCCTCCGCCGGATGACCGCGCACCAGCGCGAGGTAGCGCTTGTCCGGCGTATGTTGCGCGAACTGGTCCGCCAGCGCATGGGCCGACACCGCGTCGAGCGCGAACACGAGCACCCCCGACGTGCCGCGGTCCAGCCGGTGCACCGGCCACACGCGCTGTCCGATCTGATCGCGCAGCCGCTGCACTGCAAATTCGGTTTCGTGCCGGTCCAGCGCAGTGCGGTGCACCAGAAGACCGGACGGCTTGTTGATCGCGACCATGACGTCGTCGCGATAGATGATTTCAAGCGGAATGTCGGGCGGGGAGACAGTCACGGACAGGTCGGTTCGGATCGGCGGAGTGGCGGCGCATCATCGCACGCGATTGCACTGCAGCATCGATTGGGGAGAGCGGGTGCGCGAGCGGTGCTAGATTGAAGTTCTGACTTCCGAATGCTTCACCCGCCAGGAGGACTGCCATGAACGACGTAGACGTCAATCAGTACATCGTCGATCTGACCAATCACTCGAACCGGCTGCGTCTGGAGTCGGCCGTGCCCGGCCGCCAGATGAAGGTGGTGCTGCGTCACGCCCGGGATGCGACTCAGCCGGCCATTCATGGCGCCGGTCTGGTCAGCGCCGACAAGAAGGTGTTTTCGATCGATGTGGTCACGCCGGCTGGCGTGCACAGACTTTCGCACAGCTGGCCAGAACTCAGCGCCGAACTGGCGACCTTTTCGGAAGTGGATTGAGCCGCACCCGGCGGGCCCATGGCTGACTGCACGGCTGCCGCCGGTCAGGACTTTGAACTGGACGGCGTGCGGAGCCCGACCGGCAAGCCGAGTGCACGCCAGCCGTCGAGCCCGAGCTTTTCCAGCGTGTCGATGTTGCGCTCGTAAATGCTTTCCGCTTCCGGGAAGGCATCGACCGCGCGCGTCACGCTGGCTTCGCGCAACAGGTGGATGGTCGGAAACGGTGCCCGGTTGGTGAAGTTGCCGATGTCGTCCGGCTCGGTGTCGGCGAACTGCCACAGCGGATGGAAAGCAGCGACCTGCAGCACGCCCTCGTGCCCGTGTTCGGTCACCGCGTCGTCGACCAGATCGAGCACGTCGTTGAAGTCGAGAAAATCCTCGAGCAGCGAGGCGTGCATGATCAGGGTGGTGTCGGTCTGCTGCGGGTCGGCGGCGGCCAGAAATTCGATCTCGCGGTCGATATCCTCCAGATAGCCATCGAGATGTGTCGCCTCGCTGACCACATAGCGCACCTGTTCCTTCACATAGACCGCCTTGGCGAACGGACACAGGTTGAGGCCGATCACGGCCTTCTCCAGCCAGTCGCGCGTGGCGGCGATCACTTCATCCTTCGTCATGCGGTGAAACCTTCTGTCAGGAATTGTTCGATCGGTGCGGTCTGTACCGTGTCCATGAACATCGGCGCGTGTCCGACGCCGGCAATTTCGAGCGTGCGCGCCTTCGGCCCGCGCGCCGCCATCTGCGCCAGCGTGTCGCGCGTCAGCAGATCCGATTCTGCGCCGCGCACGCACAGCGTCGGGCAGCGGATCGCCTCGTACAGATTCCACAGTTCGATATCACCCAGAAACAGCATGGCCTGCATCGGCTTGGCGATATCCGGGTCGTAACCCATCTCGAATCCGCCATCGGCGACCGGACGTGTCGAATGCACGGTGAGGTGGCGCCACTGCGCGTCGGTCAGCGGCCCGAATGGCGCACTGACGGCACGGATGTACCGGTCAGCGTCGTCCAGGCTGGCGAACTTCGGTGCCTTGCCGACATACTCCGCGATGCGCCGCAGGCTGACCGAGGTGACCACCGGCCCGACGTCGTTCAGCACCATGCGGGAGATCGGCGACTGCGGCAGCGCAGCCAGCGCCATGCCGATCAGGCCGCCCATTGACGTGCCGAACCAATGCACCTGCTCGACGCCGAGGCGCGCGATCAGCGTCACCATGTCGCCGACGTACTGAGGCACGCCATAGTTCGCGGCGTCCGGCAGCCAGTCGCTGCGACCGCGTCCGACCACATCCGGACACACCACGCGGTAGTGCCGGGCGAGCTGCTGCGCGAGAAAGTCGAAGTCGCGCCCGACCCGGGTCAGTCCATGTACGCAGACCAGCACGCGTGGATTCGCCGGGTCGCCCCATTCCGCATAGGCCATGTGATGCAGGCCCTTGGGGTTGGCGCACTGCACGCGGTGCAGACGCGGCTGCACGTCGCGTGACGCAAGCGGGACACTGCCGAACCATGCCCGCAATCTGTCGATGACTCCTGTCGCCATTGATAAAGCCCTGTTGGAAAAAGCATCTGCGGTGATTCACGATGGGCGCTGCGGGCGGCAACGGTGGTGTTTTGTGTGGGAGTGGCGGCCTCGCCGCGATACGCACGTTGATCATCGATCATCGATCATCGCTGTGCTGATCGCGGCGGGGCCGCCGCTCCCACAGGCCGCCGATGCCACAGGGCCAGCCCCAAACGAACCCTGCCCACGGAGGCTACTCCTCGAGGGAAAGCTCCAACAGCCCGGTCGCTGCGGGCGGCAACGGCGCTCTTTTGTGTGGGAGCGGCGGCCTCGCCGCGATAGGCACTCCGCACAACGACGGTCGCGGCACGATCGCGGCGAGGCCGCCGCTCCCACAGGGGCCACTCCCACGAAAACCGCTGCCACACGCTCATTGAACCGCAGCCTGCTGCTCGAGTACCCGATTGTGCCAGTAGCGCGCATCGATCTCTCGACTCGCGCGGCGTTCGATGCCGTTGGCGGTGAAATCGAAGGTCACTGCGCCGTGGGCGTCACTGCGCCACTGGGACGCGCCCAGATCGGCGTAGCGTTGCCGTACCTTCGGATGCGGATGATTGAATCGGTTGCGATAGCCGACGGCGTGCACCACATCGCCGGCGTCGACCGCCGCCACGAAAGCTTGGGTCGATGACGTGCGACTGCCGTGATGCGGGCTCACCAGCAGATCGGCCGCCAGCGGCGCAGCCGCCTCAAGCATCGCGGCTTCGCCGTCGGCCAGCACATCGCCGGTGATCAGGGCCGAGCCGTGAGCGCTGTCGACGCGCAACACGCAGGACAGCGCATTGCTGCTGCGCGCGCCCAGTGCAACGGCGCCGCGAGGCGGGTGCAGCATCGCGAAGCGCACGCCATCAACCGTCCAGCGCTGGCCGGCTGCGCAGTCGCGCGTGTCGGGCCGCACCAGACGCAGCCCGTCGTGCGCCGGCACCGACGACAGCACCTCGCCCACCGGCAGGCCGGCGAGCAACGAGGCGGCGCCACCTGCATGATCGCTGTCGGCGTGACTGACGACCAGTGTGTCGAGACGCCGTACGCCGATCGCCCGCAGATAGGGCAGCACGAGCCGCCCGCCGGCGTCGGCTTCGGCACCATAGCGCGGGCCGGTATCGAACAGCAGGTCGTGCTGCGCCGTCTGCACGTGCACGGCAAGCCCCTGACCGACGTCGAGCACGACCACCCGCATGTCGCCGGCTGCCGGCCGGGTATCCGGCGTCATGAACAGCGGCAGCATCAGCGGCACGGCGAGCGCACGTCCGGGCCAGCCGCGCGGCGCCAGCAGGTTCGCGGCACCGAGCACACCGCACGCGACGGCCCAGCCGGCCGGCGCTGCGGCATGCCACAGCACCCAGTCGGGCGCGACCAGCCCCTGCACCGCCCACATCAGCCCGGTGGTCAGCGCATGCGCCAGCCACAGCAGCGCATCGAGCGGCAGCACGATGGCGATCAGCACCAGGGGCGTGATGACCACGCTGACCAGCGGAATCGCGAACAGATTGATCAGCGGCGACACCAGCGACACCTGACCGAACAGCGCCATCATCGGCGGCGCCAGGCCAAGCGTGATCGCCGCCTGCGCGCCGAGCCAGCTGCGCACGGGACGCGGCCTGCCCAGGTGACCGGCGGCTGCGTAGAACAGCAGCGCCACCGCGCCGAACGACAGCCAGAAGCCGGGGTTCATCACCGCCATCGGATGCAGCGGCAATACGACACATACCGCCAGCGCGAGCGCATCGAAGGGCGACGAAAAGCGCCCGGCCAGCATGGCCAGTCCGGCGACCGCCAGCATGATCAGCGTGCGCTGCGCCGGAATGCCGAAGCCGGCCAGCGCGCAGTAGGCGGTGGCGGCGATCAGTCCGGCGACGATGCCGGCACGCTGCGCGGCACAGCGCAGCGCGAGCGCGGGTACCCGGCGCCACAGGGATGACAGCAACAGTCCGGACAGCGCGGCCACCATCGTGACGTGCAGCCCCGAAATCGACACCAGATGCGTCAGGCCCGCGCGTTCGAACAGGTCCCAGTGTGCCGGCGGGATCGCCCGCTGGTCGCCGATCGCCAGCGCGATCAGCACGCCGGCCCATTGCCACGTCGGTACTTCGGCCTGCGCGTCGTCGTGCATCACCGCCGTGAAGCGCGACCGCACCGCATCGCGCAGCGCATCGATGCGCGCGGAGAGCCCGCCCGCCTGCTCGTCGATCAGCCGCTGCGCCTGTCGTCCTTCGCCGCCGGCCCGCACGTGCCCGGTCGCGCCGATGCCGCGCTCGAACAGCCAGGCTTCATAGTCGAAACCGTGCGGGTTCATGTTGCCGTGCGGACGCTTCAGGCGCACCCGCAGCTGCCAGCGACTGCCCGCCCGCAGTTGCGGCGTCGCGTCCGAACCCGACGCATCGGCGTGGCGGCTGTCGTACCAGGTCAGTGCGATGCGCCGCGGCACGCCGGGCGGCGCCCGCTCGACCGCCAGATCGAAGCGCTGGCCGCGCTCCACCCGCTGCGGCAGCCCCGCGATCACGCCGGTCAGATCGATATCCTGCCCTTCGAGCGGCTGCGGCAGGCGGTCGGCGAGCGCCGCGTGCCCGGTTGCGCTTGCCCACACAAAGGCGGCCAGTGCAACCGAAACGCAGAGGGCGCTGTCCGACGCAGCGCGCGCAAGTCGGGTCGAAGCACACAGCGCCAGCAGCAGCGCAACGGCCGACAGCCCGTGCAGCGCTGCAGCAGCAGGCAGTACGCCCTGCTGTTGTGCCAGCCAGGTACCGGCAACGAGCGACAGCGCGATGGGCGTGATCATGATGAATGATTATCCCGTCACGCATCCCGGATGTCATTCGAACCACACTGTTGCCATGCCGTCACGACGGCAGCGGATAATCCGCTCCGATGAAAAAAATCTTCCGGAAATACATACCCGACACCGAAACCCTGCGCCGCAATCGCTGGCTGGCACCCTTCGCCGACTGGCTCGGCCATCCCCGGCTGTGGCACCTGAACCGCCACAGCTGCGCCGGCGGCGTCGCGGTCGGGCTGTTCGCCGGGCTCATTCCGGGGCCGCTGCAGATGCTGGGGGCCGCCGGGCTGGCGGTACTGCTGCGCGTGAATCTGCCGCTGTCGATGGCGGTTACCTTCTACAGCAACCCGCTGACCATCGTGCCGCTGTACGCCTTCGCCTGGGGCTACGGGCGGCTGGTGATGCCGCTGATCGGCCTGGCGCTTCCACCCGGCGCCACTTTTCATGCGCCGCACATCCCCGACGGCGCCGGATTCGGCGGCTGGATCAGCGCCCTGTTCGACTGGGTGATGGCACTGGGCGAGCCGCTGCTGATCGGCCTGCCGCTGCTTGCCGTGACGTTGGCCGCGGTCGGTTACGTCACGGTGCTGGGCTTGTGGCGCTGGCACCTGGTGCGCAGCTGGCACGCTCGGACGGCGCGGCGCAAGGCGTAATAATGACGCCGCATGCGGCGGCTCTTGTGGGAGCGGCGGCCTCGCCGCGATAGGCACTTTGCAATGCGACCATCACGGCACTATCGCGGCGAGGCCGCCGCTCCCACAGACCGCGGCTCCCGCAGGCCGCCGCTGCCATAGACCAGAATCGAAGTGGAGACTGCGATGACCCTGACCGTTGAGAAACTGGATGTCTACATGCAATTCAAGGGCGATCTGGACGGCCGCACGCGCAGCGCGCCCGGCGCATCGCGGCAGGCGCTGAGCGATGACGAGTGGTATCTGATCGACGACCTGCTGATGCAGCTCGGCAACGTGCAGGCCGGTCACGCCTCGGCCGGTTTCATCGCCCGGCTGGAGGCGCGGTTGCAGTCGGTGACGGCCGACGAAGCGACGCGCGACGCCCTGCGCGCCCTCGCACGCCGAACCATCTGAAAAGACAGATGCAAGACTCAAGGCGCAAGAAGACCTTGCACCTTGAATCTGCCTAGATTCGGCCGTCTACCAGCCGCACGATGCGGTCGGTCCGTGCGGCGAGCCGCTCGTCGTGCGTCACGATGACGAAGCTGGTTCCGCGCGTACGGCTCAGCGTCAGCATCAGGTCGAACACGCCGTCGGCGGTCTTGCTGTCGAGATTGCCGGTCGGCTCGTCGGCCAGCACGCAGGCCGGCTGGGTCACCAGTGCGCGCGCGATCGCCACCCGCTGACGTTCGCCACCGGACATTTCGCCCGGCTGATGTTCCACCCGGTGCGCCAGCCCGACTTCGGCCAGCATGGCGGCGGCGGCTTCGCGCGCCTGCGGCCGTGACTGGCGGCGGATCATCAGCGGCATCGCGACGTTGTCGAGTGCCGAAAACTCGGCCAGCAGATGGTGGAACTGGTAGACAAAGCCCAGCGAGCGGTTGCGCAGCGCACCGCGCGCCGCCTCGCCCAGCGTCGAATACTGCTGGCCGAGCAGCGACACGCTGCCCGAAGTCGGCGTGTCCAGCCCGCCCAGCAGGTGCAGCAAGGTGCTCTTGCCCGATCCGCTGGCGCCGACGATGGCGACGCGCTCGCCGCGCAGCACCGCCAGGTCGACACCGGACAGCACCGG
The DNA here is from genome assembly GCF_001713355.1 of Methyloversatilis sp. RAC08. Lineage (NCBI taxonomy): Bacteria > Pseudomonadati > Pseudomonadota > Betaproteobacteria > Nitrosomonadales > Sterolibacteriaceae > Methyloversatilis > Methyloversatilis sp. RAC08. The sequence continues at coordinate 896,130 of NZ_CP016448.1, forward strand.
CACCTCGACCTTGCCCTGATGGAACACCTTGCTCAGGCCTTCGCACTTCAGCACGACTTCATTCATAGCGCAGCGCCTCCGCCGGCTGCACGCGCGACGCGCGCCAGCTCGGGTACAGCGTCGCCGCCAGCGTCAGCAGGCCGCCGATGACGGTCACCGTGATTACGTCGGACCACAGGATTTCCGATGGCAGCTCGGGAATGAAATACACCTCGGCCGACCACAGCGACACGCCGGCGATGGCTTCGATCGCAGGCACGACGATATCGAGGTTGGACGCCAGCGCGACACCGCCGGCCACACCGAGCAGCAGACCGCCACCGCCGATGATGGCGCCCTGCACGATGAACACCGCCATCATGCTGGCCGGGCTGGCACCCAGGGTGCGCAGGATGGCGATGTCGGCCTGCTTGTCGGTCACCACCATGATGAGCATGGACACGATGTTGAAGGCCGCCACGGCGACGATCAGCATCAGGATGATGAACATCATGTTCTTCTCGATCGCGATGGCGCGGAAGAAGTTGGCGTGCTGGCGCGTCCAGTCGCCGACCAGCAGACCATCACCCGACATCTGCGCATGCAGATCGCGCGCCACGCGCGGCGCATCGAACAGATCGCCCAGCTTCAGGCGCACGCCGGACACGCGGTCTTCCATGCGGTACAGCGTCTGGGCGTCCTGCATGTGAATCAGCGCCAGACTGGCGTCGTACTCGAAATGCCCCGCTTCGAACACGCCGACCACGGTGAATTGCTTCAGTCGCGGCAGCACCGCCGCCGGCGTCACCAGGCCCTGCGGCGCGATCAGCGTCACCTTTTCGCCGACCTGCACGCGCAGCGCACGCGCCAGTTCAATGCCCAGCACCACGCCGAAGCCGCCCGGCTGCAGGTCGGTCAGGCTGCCGGCGCGCATGTGCTGGCTGAAGTCGGCGACACCATCCTCGGCGGCCGGCAGCACGCCGCGCACCATGGCGCCGCGCACCGTCTGGTCGAAGCTCAGCATGGCCTGTTCGCTGACATAGGGCGCTGCGGCCTTCACGTCCTTGTTCTGCAGCGCGCGATCGGCCACCTGCTGCCAGTCGGTCAGTTCGTTGTCGTAGCCGGTGATCTGTACGTGTGACGCCACGCCGAGGATGCGGGTGCGCAACTCCTTCTGGAATCCGTTCATCACCGACAGCACCGTGATCAGCGCTGCAATGCCCAGCGCCAGACCGAGCGTGGAAATCAGGGAAATGAAGGAAATGAAGCCGTTGCGCCGTTTCGCCCGCACATAGCGCAGGCCGAGCAGGATTTCGTAGTTCATGGGGCAAGGATGGTACCGGTATCGGCGATGGCGCGTCGGCCGCATCCGCTGACACGGTGGGTGGAATGATTGCCGGGGTACCCTGCCATGGGAGTTGTCCCTGTGGGAGCGGCGGCCTCGCCGCGATACGCACTCTGCTCAACGATGGTCGAAGCACAATCGCGGCGAGGCCGCCGCTCCCACAGGGGGCCGGTGCCGATCGCGGCGAGGCCGCCACTGCCATAAGCAAGACCTTGCTGTCCACAAACCCGCAGTCATCGCTGCGGAGCGCGTCCATCCGGCTTGCCGCCGGCATCGGAAAGGGTGCGCGCGAACAGCCGGCGAAGTGGCTGCTGCGCCGCGTCGGCGCCTTCCATCTGTGCCCGCACGATGGCGCCTTCGATGGCCAGCAGCAGGTCGGCTGTGACTTCGCCGGGCTGCGGCAGACCGGCTTCGGCACACGCGCGCTCGGTGCGCGCCGCCAGTTCGCGCTTGTGCGTCACGGTCATCGCCGGCGCGTCAGGTCCGCCCTCGGCGTGCCCGTTGATGAAGGCGCAACCGCGAAAGCCGGGGGCGCGGAACCAGTCGTCGAGCGCGTCGGGCAGCGCGTCGAGCCAGTCGCGCGCGGTCAGCCCGGCAAGCCGATCTTCGAGCCAGGCCATCCAGCGCGCATGGCGCAGGTCAAGGTAGGCGTCGATCAGCGCCTGCTTGGATGGAAAGTGCCGGTAGAACGACATCTTGGCCACACCCGACTCGGCGATGATGCGGTCGATGCCGGTGGCGCGCAGGCCGTGCCGGTAGAACAGCCGGTAGGCGGTTTCGAGCACGCGGGTGCGCGCGTCCTGATCGGGCAGCGGGCCGGAGCCGGCGAGGTCGTCGAGGGTGAAAGTCATCTACGCATGTTGACAGACAGACCTGTCTTGTTCAAGCATGTAGACAGATCTGTATCACCATCCCTTTTCCCGACCCTGCCCGATGGAGACCGCCATGACCGACGCCCCCCGCCCGCCGCTGCCACCCTTCACCGCCGACACCGCCGCGCAGAAGGTGCGCGCCGCCGAAGACGGCTGGAACAATCGTGACCCGCACAAGGTGTCGCTCGCCTATACGCCGGACAGCCGCTGGCGCAACCGCTCGGAATTCATCAACGGACGCGCCGAAATCGTCGATTTCCTGACCCGCAAGTGGGCGAAGGAACATGAATACCGGCTGATCAAGGAGCTGTGGTGCACCGGCGGCAACCGCATCGCCGTGCGTTTCGCCTACGAATGGCACGATGCGGAGGGCCAGTGGTTCCGGTCTTACGGCAACGAGAACTGGGAATTCGACGAGCGCGGCCTGATGGCGCGCCGCCACGCCAGCATCAACGATCTGCCGATCAGCGAAGCCGATCGGCTGTTCCGCTGGCCGCAGGGTCGCCGCCCGGATGACCACCCGGGCCTGAGCGAACTCGGGCTCTGATTTCTCTCCACACAGGCGGTATCCGCCAGCCTGGCGGTGGCGCGCCCGGGCCACCGTCAGGGATACTGCATGCCTTCGTCACCACGCCTCCCTCGCCCATGTCCAGCCAGCTTTTCCAGCCGTTTGCGCTCGGCGCGCTGCAGCTCACCAACCGCATCGTCATCGCACCGATGTGCCAGTACTCGGCGCAGGACGGCTGCGCCACCGACTGGCATCTGATGCATCTGGGCCAGCTGGCGCTGTCCGGCGCCGGCCTGCTCATCATCGAAGCGTCGGCGGTCGAGCCGGAAGGCCGCATTTCGGCGCAGGACCTCGGCCTGTGGTCGGACGCCAACGAAGCGGCGCTGGCACGCGTGCTCGACGCGGTGCGCGCGCATTCGGCGATGCCGATCGCAATCCAGATCGGTCATGCCGGGCGCAAGGCATCGGTCGCACGGCCATGGGAAGGCGGCGCACAGATAGCGCCGGCGGCCGGCGGCTGGCAGACTGTTGCGCCTTCGGCGCAGCCGCATGCCCCGGGTGAACACCCACCGATCGCACTGGGTGCCGCAGGACTTGAACGCATCCGCACCGCGTTCGCCGACACGGCCCGCCGCGCGGCGCGGCTCGGACTGGACGCGATCGAAGTGCACACCGCGCACGGCTATCTGCTGCACCAGTTCCTGACGCCGCTGGCCAACGCACGCAGCGACGAGTACGGCGGATCGCTGGACAACCGCATGCGCTTTCCGCTCGAAGTGTTCGACGCCGTGCGCGCCGCCTTTCCGGCCGACAAACCGGTCGGCGTGCGCATTTCCGCCAGCGACTGGGTGGACGGCGGCTGGGACGTCGATCAGAGCGTCGCCTTCACGCAGGCGCTGAAGGCGCGCGGCGCGGCGTACATCCATGTGTCGAGCGGCGGCGCCTCGCCGCTGCAGCAGATCCCGGCCGTGCCCGGCTACCAGGTCGCGTTCGCCGAACGCATCAAGCGCGACGGCGGCCTGCCGACCATCGCAGTCGGCCTGATCACCGAGGCAGAACAGGCCGAAGCCATCCTCGCCAACGGTCAGGCCGATCTGATCGCGCTTGCGCGCGCCATGCTGTACGACCCCCGCTGGCCCTGGCATGCCGCCGCGAAACTGGGTGCGCAGGTCGTCGCCGCGCCGCAGTACCTGCGCTGCCAGCCAAGGGAATTCAAGACGCTGTTCCGCTGAAGGTGTGAAGGCGGGCGGCGGCGGCGGGCGCTGACTCTGTGGGAGCGGCGGCCCCGCCGCGATCGTGCCGCGACCATCGCTGTGCAGCGTGCGTATCGCGGCGAGGGCGGAGCGGGGGTTTCGGCGAGCACTGCTCGCCGCCCGCAGAGCCGGCCGGCCATGCAGGGCCGGCAGTGGATCGCCGCTCCCGCAGGCCGCCGCTCCTACAGGGCCGCTGTCAGTCTCAGCGAAGGCGCCGCTCCCCCCTGCTGGCCTGCGTCAGCTCAGTACCCGCGTTCCCGGCGCAGCGCGAACGCGCTGGCCATCACGAGCGTCAGCGCGAGCCAGGCGAGTGCCTGCGGATTGCGCCAGTCGGCAAGCCAGGCGACGGCGCTGCCGATCACTGCGATGCCGGCAAACAGCGCGCCTTCCGGCAGATGTGGCAAGGGCGCAAGCCGCGCGAGGCGTGCGGCCAGGCCCCACTGCACTGCCGGCAGCAGGAACAGCAGGAAGGGAAAATCGCGGTAGCGGCCGTCGACGGCCAGCAACAGGCCACTGAAAGCGAGCCCGAACAGCAGCACCCGCGCTGCAAGGCGCACCGCCTCGCCGGGACCGCCGTGCAGCGTCCACGGCAGCGCAGCCCACATCAGCCAGCCGGCCGCTGCGATGACGCCCATGGCGGCCCATTCGAGCGGGCTGCGACAGGCCAGCGCGAGATATTCGAACTGCAGCGGCGCGATGACACCGGCCAGCACGCCCGACACGGCAAACGCGACCGTCGCGGCCAGTCGGCGCACGCGGCCCAGCGTCGACAGCACGACGGCCAGCGCCAGCCCGGCTGCGCCTGCGACCAGCGGTTGCGGCCCGTCGACCCGCGCAGCCAGCGGCCCCTGCCACGCAAACTTGGCGTGACCATCCGAATCAAGCAGGCCCCAGAAGCCGCCCACCGTGCCCTCCAGCCGGCGCTTCCACGGCTGGTCGAACGCTTCGATCAGGTTGTACTGCCAGCCGTGCGTCTGCGCGGCGATGACGAATTCGCGCAGGTAGCGCGCCTGTTCGATCACGCCGGGGCGTGCGCCGTCTCGCTGCTTGCCGACGCTGGGCCAGCCGGTCTCACCGATGAGCAGCGGCTTGTCGAAGGCGGCGTCGACCGTCTTCATGACCTCTTCGACATGGGTGATCGCGCGGTCGATCGGCTGCGGTTCGTCTTCCCAGTAGGGCAGCACATGCACGGTGACGAAATCGACCGATTGCGCAAGGCCCTTGTTCATCAGCCAGAATTCCCACACATCGGCGTAGGTGACCGGCACGTTCGTCGCGGCCTGCGCGCGTTCGATGTAGACGCGCATGGCGTCCGGCGTCTGTTCGCGTCGCAGCAGCACCTCGTTGCCGACGATCAGGCCGCGCACGACGTCCGGATGACGGTTGGCCAGTTCGATGGCCTGTGCCAGTTCGCGGTCGTTCTTCAACTTGTCGCCGCCGATCCAGGCGCCCAGCAGCACCTTCAGGCCGTGCTTGCCGGCCAGTTCGGGCACATGGTGCAGGCCCTGGTCGACCGAATACAGCCGCACGCAGCCGGAAATTTCAGCAAGGCGCGCCAGATCGGCGTCTATGCGCTCGCGCGTGACCCGGAAGTCGGGCTGCAGCGGCGATTCACCCGGGCGGTAGTAGGGCGCGTAGGACACGCACTGCAGCGGACCCGCGTCGGCCGGCACCTCAGCCAGCGGCTGCGCCACATTGCGCTGCCACAGCCAGACCGCCAGCAGCACGAGGACGACGACATGGACGAGCGCAAAGCGCACCCAGCGCGGCGCGGAACGGTTCATGCGTTCACTGACCGGTCACGCGGCCTGGGCCTGCGCCGGCAGCGGCTCGGCTTTTTCCGGCAACTGGGCGATGAACTGGCAGCCCACGGCGGCCAGATAGGGCAGCGACTGCAGACCCAGCATGGTGACCCACAGCACGACTTCGATGTTCTGAGTGCCGCGCAGCATGATCATGGCCCAGGCGGCGGCGATCAGCGCCAGCAGCAGGTACATTTCCTCGCGGATCGGCTGGAAGAACTTGGCCAGCCCGCTTTCGCCCCTGCCTTTGGCGGTGCGCAGGAACACGCCTCGCTTGTGCGTCAGGCCGGCGATCACTCCGCGCGCGATCGAATGCGACAGACCGAGGCTGACCAGCGATGCACCGGCAATGTCGGCCCACGGACAGTCCATCGCGCGCCGGTACAGGATCGGTCCCATCGCCGCCTTGGCGACCAGCAGGCCCAGCACCGGCGCCAGCATGATGGTGACCGGCAGCGAAAACAGCTTGGGCCAGATCAGCATGGCCGCCGTCCAGGCGATGGCGCCCATGGCGAACACCAGTTGCAGCGCGTCGCCAAACCACGAAAACCAGCCAGTGATGAAGTGGTAGCGCTGCCCGCTGTCGAGCTTGCTGCGACCGAACAGCGAACGCCAGTGGCCCTTCAGGATCTGCATCGCGCCAAATGCCCAGCGGAAGCGCTGCGACTTCAGCGCCGCAAAGCTGGCCGGCGTCAGGCCGCGGCCGAACACGCGGTCGATATAGCGCAGTTCGTCGCCGTTCTCGAGCAGGCGCAGGCCCAGTTCGGTGTCTTCGCAGATGCACCACTCCGACCAGCTGCCCGAGCTTTCCAGGCGCGAACGGCGTACCAGCGTCATCGTGCCGTGCTGGATCAGTGCGTTGCGCTCGTGGCGGTGGTGCATGCCGATGCGGAAGAAGCCTTCGAATTCCCAGTTGCACATGCGGCGGAACGGGTGACGTTCCCATTCGCGATGCGCCTGCGGCGCCTGCACGACGGCGACCTTTTCATCGTGAAAGTGCGGAATCAATGCGCTCAGCCAGTCCGGCGTGACCACGTAGTCGGCATCGACCACACCGACCACGGTGGCCCGCGGATCGGTCTGCTTCAGGGCGAAATTCAGCGCGCCGGCCTTGAAACCCGGCCACGGCAGCAGATGGAAGAAGCGGAAACGCGGCCCCAGTTCGGCCATGCGCGCCTCGACCGGCTTCCAAAGCGCCTCATCCCTGGTGTTGTTGTCGATCACCAGCACTTCGAAGTTCTGGTAATCCATGGCGGCCAGACTGTCGATGGTGGCGATCACCATTTCCGGCGGCTCGTTGCAGCAGGCCAGATGAACCGACACGAACGGTTGCTGATCGGGCGGCAGCGGTTCGGCCGCCTTGTAGGCGCGGCGCCAGCGCGCCTTGAAGAACACCTCGGCAAACTCGAAACCATTGGTCAGCAACACGCCTGCGGTCAGCATGACGCCGAACACCAGGCCGATCAGCGCCGTGAGGTCGCGCAACGTGAAGTAATAATCCGCCGGCAGTCGGGCCGAAATGACGATGGCTGTGACGCAGGCCTGCACCAGCACACACATCCACAGCAGACCGAACATGCTCATGCCGCGCTGTGCGAGGCACAGCAGCAGCATCGGCACCAGCGCGAACACGGTGGCCACGACAGCGTCGTCGATCCAGCCGCTGTTGCGGTCCACGCTGCCTTCGAGCGGGAACTTCAACTGGCGGTCGGCGTTGAACATGCCCCAGTAGGCGCCCGCCCAGCCTTCGATCTCGATCTTCCAGGGCTGGTCGTAGGCTTCGATCAGAAAGTAGTCGAGGTTCTTGCACAACGAGCGGTACAGAAACTCGCGCACGAAGCGCGCCTGGTTCTCTTCCGACGCCACGGCGGCCTGGATGGTCGGTCCCTTGCTCGGCCAGCCGATTTCGCCGATCAGGATGGCCCTGCCGGGAAAGGCGTCGAGCAGTTCCTGATAACGCGCCATCGCGTAATCGACCGCCTTGTCCGCCGGAACGCCCTCGTGATACGGCAGCAGGTGCACGGCCAGGTAGTCAACGTGGTTGGCCAGTTCGGGGTTTTTCAGCCAGACATGCCAGGGCTCGGCGGTGGATACCGGCAGATCGGTCGCCTCGCGCACCTCGTCCAGGTACTCGATCATTTCCGGAATCGTCACGTCGGCGCGCAGCAGCGATTCGTTGCCCACCATCAGGCGGTCGATGTTGCCATGCAAGCGCGCGTCCGCCAGCAGCGCGCCGATCTCCCGGCGGTTGCGCACCTTGTCGGTATCGATCCACGCACCGGCCGTGACCTTCAGGTCGTTCTGGCCCGCCAGGTCCGACACTTCCGGGTTTTCGGTCGAGTTGTAGGTACGGATGCGGTGGGCGATGCCGCCCAGTTGCGACATGTCCTGCGCGATTTCTTCATACGACGGGTAGATGCCGCGCAGCGGCGTCTGGTCGCGACGGTAGGGGCTGTAAGAAAATCCGTCGATATAGTCGAGCGGTTCGACCAGACTGACCGGCCGGTTCATCACCGCCCAAAGGCCGAAGTGGACCGCGGCGACGCCGCCCGCCACGAACAGCGCCATCAGTATCCGGGCGAACGAAATATGTCTTTTCATGCGCGGTGTGCGAACGCGCCCTGAAGCGTCGGACGCAGAATTTCCGGTAAGGTTAAGGACCGCAAGAGCCGCCCTTCGAGACGCGTCGCGCACGCCTGGGACAGCCATTGTTGCAGCGCGGCGATGCTAACACAGCGAAAATCCCTTGCCCTGCGGCGACGGACTCCGCCTACACTCCCGCGCCCATGAACCGACACCTGTTTCACCACAACACGCCGCTCACCGGCCTGATCATCGCCTTCGCCGCTGCCGTCGCGGCCAGCGCCGCGCTGCGTTACGGGCTGATGGAATCCGATGCGCTGCATGGCCTTTGCGCAGCGGCCAGCGACGACTGGCGCTGCGCGGCGAGGCGCTACGCGCCGCAGCTGTTCATCGACCAGCGCATCGGCTGGCTGGCGCTGGCGGCCGGCGCACTGGCCACGGCGACGCGCATCCCCGTGCTGGCGGCAGTAGCCGTGATCAGTGGCGGCGCCGGTCTGATCCTGTACAGCGCCGACCATGCCGCTGCCGGATTGCTGCTCGGCCTGATCGCGCTGACCTCGACCCGGTCACGAGGCCGCGGCGCGTACTGACAGCACGGCGCGATTGTTAACGGCGCGTAAACCCGTTGTGCGGATTTGTCCGCTTTGCATGCGTGCGGCCGGCAAGCCGCTAAGCTTGCATGCATGAATACCGCTCACCCCAAGCCGCGCCTTCTGGTCGTCGATGACGACCCCGACCTGCGCGAGCTGCTACGCGACTATCTTGGCAAGCAGGACATGGACGTGCGCACCGTGGCCGATGGCCCCGGCCTGCGTGCCGCGCTGGCGCACGAGCCGTGCGACCTGCTGATTCTCGACGTGATGCTGCCCGGCGATGACGGCCTCGCGCTGTGCCGCGAAATCCGCGCGAAATCGCGCTTGCCGATCCTGATGCTGACCGCGCGTGGCGACGAACTCGACCGCATCATCGGCCTCGAAATGGGTGCCGACGACTACCTGCCGAAACCGTTTCATCCGCGCGAACTGCTGGCCCGGGTGCGCAGCATCCTGCGCCGTGCGCCAGAACACCCGGACGGTGACGGCAACGTACGCACGTTGAAATTCGCCGGCTGGACGCTCGATCTGGGCGCACGCCACCTGGTGGACGCGCAGGGCGTCGTGACGCCGCTGTCGAGTGGCGAATTCCGCATGCTCAACGCATTGGCCGAAAGCCCCAACCGCGTGCTGTCGCGCGACCAGCTGATGGACGTGCTGGCCGGGCGCAGCGCCGGGCCGTTCGATCGCACGGTCGACGTGATGATCAGCCGGCTGCGCCGCCGGCTCGGCGACGACGGGCGCGAACCGCGCATCATCCGCACGCTGCGCAGCGAAGGCTATGTGCTGTCGGTGCCGGTGGAGAAGCACGTTTGAGCGCGTTCTTTTCGCGTCTGATGCCGCGCACGCTGTTCGGCCAGATCCTGCTGACACTGCTCGGCGGCCTGCTGGTGGCCAATGGCATCGGCCTCTGGCTGGTGGTGGACGACCGCGTGCGACTGTCGCGTCAGGTGCGCAGCGAATACGCCGCGACCCGGGTGGCAGAATCGATCGCGCTGATCAACGACACCGCGCCGGCCGGCCGTGCCCGCCTCGTGCGACTGCTGGAAAGTCCGAGCACGGCACTGTCGCTCGACGAACCCTGGTACGACGACGCACGACCGGTGGACGAGGACTTCGAGGCGTTCGCCAGCAAGGTGGGCGAACGCATCGCCGGACGGCATGTGCATCAGGTGATCACGCTTGAGCGGCCGAAGGCGCCGGCCGGCGCAGCGGCCGCTGACGTGCTGCCGCTGCGTCCGCCGCCCCCGCGACCGCCGGCCCTGGCCCGACTGCTGGCCAAGCCGAATGCAGACAACGTGTCGACCCAGGCGCGGCTGAACGACGGCACTGTGCTCACCTTCCGGTATTCGCCGCCACCTGCGGTGGCCGAGCGACCGCTGCGCATCATCGGCAGCCTGCTGCTGGTGGCCGTGGTCGTCAGTCTGCTGTCGATCTGGGTGGTGCGCCGGCTGACCCGGCCGCTCGACATGTTCGCGCGCGCCGCCGACGGGCTGGCGCGCGACCTCGAACAGGCGCCGCTGGGCGAATCCGGTCCGCGCGAAGTCGCCGGCGCCGCCCGCGCCTTCAACAGCATGCAGCGCGCGCTGCGCACGCTGATCCACACCCGGGCGCAGGCGCTGGCGGGCGTGTCGCACGACCTGCGGCTGCCGATCACGCGCGTGCGCCTGCGGCTCGAACAACTGCCCGAAGGCCCGGTACGTGACGCCATCGAGCGCGATCTGGCCGACATGGAAACGCTGATCGACGACACACTGGCCTTCCTGCGCGCCGGCGACAGTTCGGAAGCGGCCGCGCCGACCCGGCTCGATGCGCTGGTCGAAGGGGTGGCCGACGACATCGCCGCGCTGGGCGCCGACATCGAGGTGCGTGGCAGCGTGGCGCAGCCGGTCATCGTGCGGCCGTCGATCACCCGCCGCTGCCTGGCCAATCTGATGGACAACGCACGCCGCTACGGCGGCGGCAAGATCCGCGTCACCGTGTCGGGCAATGCCACAGAAGCGCGGGTGGACATCGACGACGACGGCCCGGGCATTCCCGACGCCGAACGCGAGCGGGTGTTCGAGCCCTATGTTCGGCTGGAAGCGTCGCGCGCACGCCATACCGGCGGCAGCGGCCTGGGTCTGGCCATCGCCCGCGCCGTGGCCCGCGCGCAAGGCGGCGACATCACCCTGAGCCGCCGCCCCGAAGGCGGGCTGCGCGCCAGCCTGGTATTGCCGATCGCGCCCTGAATCCGCCAGGCACCAGGCAGCTACCGCACCACTTCGTCCTGGCGGCGGCAGCTTGCACGCCAGGGTTGGGTCCCGGACATGGGGCCTTGTGGGCCTTGTGCTTTGAATCTTGGATCGTGGCCTGTGGGCCTGTGGGCCTGTGGGAGCGGCGGCCCCGCCGCTATAGGCACTTTGCAATGCGACCATCAAGGCACTGATCGCGGCGAGGCCGCCGCTCCCACAGGCCTCGCCGCGATAGGCACTTTGCACGGCGATGGTCGCGGCACGATCGCGGCGGGGCCGCCGCTCCCACAGGCCGCCGCTACCACAGGAGCTGCATCCAAAGCAGTCACTCCCACAGGCCGCTACCACAGGGGTCGTTCCCGGGGAAACTGCGCGCAGTCGATCGGCCGCTACTTGCGCGCCTGCAGCGCCTCGACCGCGGGCGGGTACTTCTGGTCGGCCGAGCTGCGCAGCCAGCGCAGCGATTCATCGCTGTTGCGCGACTGACCGGCGCCCGTTTCGAGCATGACCGACAGCGCGTACTGCGCTTCGGCTTCGCCCTTTTCGGCCGCGACACGGAACAGCCGTGCGGCTTCGGCCAGATCGCGCGACACGCCGCGGCCCGACTCGTAGGCCCAGGCCAGACGGGTCACGCCACGCGGGTCACCCGCATCGGCCAGCGTTCGGTACTGCGACACGGCATCGCCATGCCGGCCATCGGCTTCGAGCTTGCGCGCGTCGGCCAGCGCACGATCGGCCGCACTGCCGCCCGGCGCATCGCCCGAAAGCGCTGCAAGCTGGGTCACCGCTTCCTGATCGCCGCCGTCGGCGGCGACCTTCAGCCAGCGCCGCGCGCCATCGGGGTCGGCCGCGCCGAGCTTGCTGGTCTGCAGCAGCAGGCCCAGGCGCAATGCCGCGTTGCGGCTGCCGGCCAGCGCCCCCTGTTCGTAACGGTGGCGCGCCTGCTGCGGGTCGCGCGGCTCGCCCAGGCCGTCCTCGGCCAGAATGCCCAGATTGAACCAGGCTTCGCCGCTGCCGCGCTCGGCCAGTACGGTCCAGATGCGTTTGGCGTCGTCGTAGTGCGCCATCTTGAATTCGGCATAGCCCTTGTACAGGCCCCACGATGGCTTGCGGATGGCTTCGTCGATGTCCGCTTCGGTCAGCGCGAACGCTGATATCGGAAGCAGACCCAATGCCACGGCGGCGTGAAGCAGGAAGCGCGGTCGAAAGCGTTGGCTGGTCATGATGCAGGTTCTCCGCGGTAGGCAGCCCGGCCGTACCGGCAGGATGCGGTAGCGGTTTTCGGACATGTCACATCTGCTTGACAGCTTGAGGCACGAAGGAGTTTCCCTTCAGCTGCGGATTTCGATCCGGCCGACGTGTGCTAGCGTCGCGATCCATCGCTTCATGACCCGCCCCCGGCCGCACGATGACGTCTTCCCTGTTCGATCCGATCCGCTTCGTGCTGGCCGCGGCATTTGCCTGCGCGCTTTCTCTGGTGTTGTCCTGTGTGCCGGCCTTTGCCGGCGACATGACGCTGGAAGCGCTGTCGGCGCGCTTTCCACCGCCGCTGCACGTGCAGCCGAAGCTGGCCGACATTCCCGCCTGGCCGATCACCAGCGAACTGGAGCCGGAAGGCGGGCCGATCGGCTATGTGTTCGAGTCGATCGATCTCGCGCCCATCCCGGGCTTCGAAGGCACGCCGATGAATCTGCTGGTGGCGATCGACCGCAAGGGCAACTTCATCGACGTGTCGGTGCTGCGCCAGCACGAACCGGTATTCCTGAGCGGCCTGGGCGAGGCGCCGCTGAATGAGTTCGTGCGCCAGTACGCCGGCAAGAATCTGCGCCAGGACTTCACCGTGTCGTCGGCCTACGGCAACACGAAAGCCGGTGCGGCCGACAATCGCGTGGTGCTGGACGGCGTCACCAAGGCCACCGCATCGGTGCGCATCGTGAACCAGACCGCGCTGGCTGCCGGGCTGGCGGTGGCGCGCGCCAGGCTGGGTTTCGCCGACCCCGGCACCCGCGGCCCGCCGGCCGAGGTACGCAGCGACACCTATGAAGCGCTGGACTTCGCGGCGCTGGTCGAGCGCGGCCTGATCGGCCGGCTGCGCGTAACGCATGCCGAGGCCGAAAAGCTGTTTGCCGGCACCGAAGGCGAAGGCGCCGACGAAGACGCCCTGCGCAGCCCGGGCGACACGCTGATCGAGCTTTACGTCGCCTATCTGAATCTGCCGACCGTGGGCCGGACCGTGCTCGGCGAGGCGCGCTACGCCGATCTGATGAAAAAGCTCGAACCGGGCCAGCACGCGCTGTGGTTCGCCAGCACCGGCCACGATGCGGTGCTCGACGACAGCTTCGTGCCCGGCACCGCACCCCCGAAGCTGCAGCTGACCCAGGGCGGATACCCGGCGGAAATGCGCGACCTGGTGTTCGAGCACCCGGCCCCGGCCGGCGCGCCCGCCTTCAATGCATCGGGCGTGTTCCGCGTCTATGCCGCGTCCAATCTCGATCCGGCGCAGGCGCTGCAGGTCACGCTGACGCTGACCCGGGCCAAGGGCATCATGCTGCCGCGCATCACCAACCAGACGGTGGCGCTCGACTACGCGCTGCCCGAGCGGCTGTTCGTCTATCCGCCGAAGCCGTTGCCGGAATGGCTGATCGCCTGGCAGGGCCGCTGGCCGGATCTGGCGCTGATCGGCGCCGCCCTGGTGCTGCTGTCGGTGGTGCTGGCCAAGCCGCAGTGGATGGCGAAGGACGCGCGCCGGCTGGTGTGGTTCCGCAGCAGCTTCCTGCTGTTCACGCTGGTATTCATCGGCTGGTACGCGCAGGGACAGTTGTCCATCGTGCAGATCACCGGCGCAATCAAGACGCTGGTCGCCGGACAGAGCCTGAAAAGTTTCCTTTACGACCCGGTGTCATTGCTGATCATCGGCTTCACGCTGGTGAGTTTCTTCATCTGGGGCCGCGGCACCTTCTGTGGCTGGCTGTGCCCGTTCGGCGCGCTGCAGGAATTCGTCGCTATGGCGGCGCAGAAGCTGCGCGTGCCGCAGATCCGCCTGCCTGCCCTGCTCGCCCGTGTGCTCGACCGTGGCCGCTACGTCATCCTGCTCGTGCTGGTGGTGGCGGCAGGCGTCACGCCCGATCTCGCGACCGGGCTGGTCGAGGTCGAACCGTTCAAGACCGCCATCACGGTGGGATTCGACCGCACCTGGCCCTATGTCGCATGGGCGGTCGGTCTGCTGCTGGCCGGCGCGTTCAGCTACAAGTTCTTCTGCCGCTACGTGTGCCCGCTCGGCGCCGCGATGGCGCTCGGCGGCAAGCTGCGCCGCTTCGACTGGCTGGCGCGCCGCGTCGAGTGCGGCAAGCCGTGCCAGACCTGCCGCCACCGCTGCCAGTACGACGCGATCGAGCGCAGCGGCGCCATCCGCTACGACGACTGCTTCCAGTGCCTCGACTGCGTCGGCATCCACGCCGACGAAAAACGCTGCGCGCCTGTGCTGCTGTACGCGAAAAAGGGCCGCACAGTGAAGCCGTTTCCGCTGCCGGTCAGGGTCGAAGGCGGCGCCTGATCAGTCCCAGCGCCGGGCGGCGCTGTCGTCGCTGTCGCGCGCGTCCACCCAGCGGCTGCCATCGGGCGTGTCCTCGCGCTTCCAGAACGGGGCGCGCGTCTTCAGGTAGTCCATGATGAATTCGCAGGCGGCGAAGGCTTCGCCGCGGTGACTGCCGGCGACGATGACCAGCACGATGCGGTCGGCCGGCATCAGTGGCCCGACGCGATGGATCACGCGCGCCGCGAGAATGTCCCAGCGCGATTTCGCCTCGACGACGATGTCTTCCAGCGCCGCTTCGGTCATGCCCGGATAGTGTTCGAGCGTCATTGCGCGCACGCCGGCGCCGTCGTTCATGTCGCGCACCAGACCGGTGAAGGTGGCCACCGCGCCGACGTCGGTGCGACCGGCCAGCAGTGCGTCGATTTCGGCGCCGATGTCGAAATCGGCTTCGCGGACACTTACGCTCATGCCTGTCTCCCGCTCAGCCGCCGGTGACCGGCGGAAAGAAGGCGACCTCGTCGCCGTCGGCCACCGGCGACGCCGGATCGGTCATGCGCTGATTGATCGCCGCGCGCAGGTTCTTCATCTGCGCCAGCGCGCCCCAGTCGCCGCCGCGGCCGGCAATCAACGCCCGCACGTCGGCCAGCGTCGTGCAGTCATCCGGCAGTTCAAGCGTTTCGCCCGGCGTGCCGAGCGCTTCGCGCAGCGCGGCGAAGTACAGCACTTTGATGGTCTTCTGGCTCATGACTCAGTACAGCAGCGATTCGAAGGACAGGAAAGGCACGGCATCGCCCCGGGCGATCGTCAGCCCGGCCGCGATGTCGGCCAGACCGTCGCCCCACACGGTCGAGGTCAGCACGCCGGAACTCTGGTTGTCGAACAGTTCGAGCCCGCCGGTGGCAGTGCGGCGCACGCGCAGGAATTCGCGCCGGCGGTCCGGCTTCGGCCAGTCGAAGTCCGCACGCACCGTGAAGGGCAGCGGCGTCACGTCTTGCACACCCATGCGGCGCAGGATGAACGGGCGCACCAGCAGCAGGAAGGTGACGAAGCTGGACACCGGATTGCCGGGCAGACCCAGGAAGTCAGCCGTGCTGCCGTCGGAGCGCTTCACATGGCCGTGCGCCAGCGGCTTGCCCGGCTTCATCGCGATCTTCCAGCTGTCGAGCGCGCCTTCCGCTTCGAGCGCCGGCTTGATGTGGTCTTCTTCGCCGACGCCGACGCCGCCGCTGGTCAGGATGACATCGCAGGTCGCAGCCGCTTCGCGCAGCGCCGCGCGCGTGGCGTCGAGCCGGTCCGGCACGATGCCCAGATCGAGCACCTCGCAGCCCAGCGCCTCGCACAGTGCACGCAGCAGGTAGCGGTTCGAGTTGTAGATGGCACCCGGCGGCAGCGGCTGGCCCGGCATGACCAGTTCGTCGCCGGTGGAAAACAGCGCCACGCGCGGCCGGCGCACCACCGGCAGGTCGGCCAGTCCGACCGATGCCGCCAGCCCGACTTCCTGCGCCCGCAGCCGGCTGCCGGCTGCCAGCACCGTATCGCCCGCGCGGATGTCCTCTCCGGCGCGGCGTATCCAGGCGCCCGTCTTCGGTATTTCGTCGAAGCACACGCCGGCATCGACGATGCGCGTGGCCTCCTGCATCACGATGGCGTCGGCACCCGCCGGCACCGGCGCGCCGGTGAAGATGCGCGCACAGGTGCGCGGCGCAAGCGGCGCACCGACGTGTCCGGCCGGAATGCGCTGGCTGACCGGCAGGCAGTCGCCGACCGATTCGAGGTCGGCCACGCGCACCGCGTAACCGTCCATGCTGCTGTTGTCGTGCGGCGGCACGGTGATTGCGGAACGCTGATCGCGCGCCAGCACGCGGCCGGCCGCGTGGAAGGTGCTGACCGTTTCGGTGTCGCCTATCGGGCGCGCACTCGCGAGCAAGCGGGCGAGTGCCGCGTCGAGCGTGAGCATTTCGTTCATCGGAACCCCTGGTGACGGAGGATGAAGCCCGCGATGGCTTCCACATCATTCAGGTCGAGCCTGGGCAGCGGAAGTTCCATCGGCACATCGGTTGCGACGGCGACCACATGCGGGTTGTCCGGATACATCAGCGGCCGGTCGTGCGACGGGCGATGAACTTCCAGCTTCGGAATCGGCGAGGCCTTGAAACCTTCCACCAGCACCAGGTCGCACGGGCTCAGTGCGGCAATCTGCTGGTCGAGAGACGGTTCTTCACGGCCACGCAATTCGTGCATCAGCACCCAGCGGTTGTTTGACGTGAGCAGTACTTCGGTGCAGCCGGCTTCGCGCAGGCGGAAGGAATCCTTGCCCGGGCGGTCGATGTCGAAGCCCGCATGCGCATGCTTGATCAGCGACACGGTCAGTCCTTCCAGCACGAAATGCGGGATGAGCTGTTCGATCAGCGTGGTCTTGCCGGAGCCGCTGTAGCCGGCAAATCCGAAAACTTTCATGGGGGCGGGCATGCAGACAAAGCGTGATTATCGCCCAAGGGCGCACGAGCGCGCGCAGTAGTCCCCTCGCCCAACATGGTTTGCCGCAAGTGGCACAGATTGACCCGACACTTCGCCCTTGCAGGCAAGGACAGCTTCGACGCTTCCGTTGTCGACGATGTCGCGCAGCTTCGCGGGGGTGGAGCAGGAATGTTGGGCATCGCTGCGCTCACCCCAACCTACGGACTCCGCGCGCCGTTGCAGGTTGGGGTGAGCACAGCGATGCCCAACAGACTCCGGGTCAGGCTGCCTTCTTCACCTGCTTCTGGTACAGGAACTCCAGCAGCGCGGCACGGTATTCCACGAAGTCGTGGTCGTGCGCCAGCTTCAGCCGGTCACGCGGGCGAGCCAGCTTCACTTCGAGGATTTCACCTATGGTGGCCGCCGGGCCGTTGGTCATCATGACGATGCGGTCGGACAGCAGCACCGCCTCGTCGACGTCGTGCGTCACCATCACCACGGTGGCGCCGGTCTTTTCCATGACGCCATTCAGTTCGTCCTGCAGGCTGGCGCGCGTCAGTGCGTCGAGCGCGCCGAACGGCTCATCCATCAGCAGGATCTTCGGCTCCATGGCGAAGGCGCGCGCGATGCCGACGCGCTGCTTCATGCCGCCGGAAATTTCATGCGGCAGCTTGTCCAGCGCGTGGTCCATATGCACCATTTCGAGCGCCGCTTCCGCGCGCGCCTTCAGCTTGCCCTTGCCTTCCTTCTTGCCGAATACGCGTTCGACCGCCAGCAGAACGTTTTCGCGGCAGGTGAGCCAGGGCAGCAACGAGTGATTCTGGAACACCACGGCGCGTTCCGGTCCCGGGCCGGCGATTTCGCGGCCGTCGCAGAACAGGTTGCCGCTGGTCGGCAGCGTGAGCCCGGCGATCAGGTTCAGCAGCGTCGACTTGCCGCAGCCCGAGTGGCCGATCAGCGTGACGAATTCGCCCTCGGCGATGGTGAGGTCGATGTCGCGCAGCGCGACGAACTTGCCCTTCTTGGTGTCGAAGGACATGCCGGCGTTTTCGACCTTGACGATGACTTTGCTCATGGAAATCTCCCGGGTCCGTGATCAGCTGTTGCCGTACGAGAAGCGGCGGGCGAGCAGCAGCAGGAACTGTTCGAGCAGCAGACCGACGATGCCGATGACGAAGATGGCGATGATGATGTGCTCGACCTTCAGGTTGTTCCACTCGTCCCACACCCAGAATCCGATACCGACTCCGCCGGTCAGCATTTCGGCGGCGACGATGACCAGCCAGGCGGTGCCGATGGACAGCCGGATGCCGGTCAGCATGTACGGCAGTACCGACGGGAACAGGATCTTGGTGACGATCTTCCATTCGCTCAGATCGAGCACGCGGGCCACGTTCATGTAGTCCTGCGGCACGCGCTGCACACCGACCGCGGTATTGATGATCATAGGCCAGATCGAACAGATGAAGATGGTCCAGGTGGCGGCCGGGTCGGCCTGCTTGAACACCAGCAGACCGATCGGCAGCCAGGCCAGCGGACTGACCGGACGCAGCAGCGAAATGATCGGATCGAGCATCGCATTCATGAACGCGAAGCGGCCGATGATGAAGCCGAGCGGAATGCCGACCAGAGCAGCGAAACCGAAGCCGATGCCGACACGCTGCAGCGATGACAGCACGTTCCAGCCGATGCCCAGATCGTTCGGCCCGTTGTTGTAGAACGGATCGGCAAACAGCACCTTGGCGGCTTCCCACACCGGCAGCGGTCCGGGGATGCTGCCACCGGTGCCCGCCAGCAGCGCCCACACGGCGATCAGCAGCACCATGCCGGCGATCGGCGGGAACACTGCCTTGAAAATGTTCAGCAGGATTTCGGACACCGGCGTGCGCGGTTCGCGCGGCGCAACGGCCACGACAGGTGGGGCGATCGGCACGGCTTCATTCGCGGCGCGCACCGGCGTGGCGGCGGAGCTCGTCGTCATCGGAACGACCTTGTCACTGGTGATGATTGCTGCACTCATGATTGACTCCTTTCGGTACCGGAGGACGCGGGGCGAACCCCGCGCCCGACCCATCAGGCGGCGTTGATCTTGAAGCTGCCGGCATACTTCTGCGGTTCCTTGCCATCCCAGGTGACGCCGTCGATCAGCTTGTGCGAACGCATGTCGCTCTTGGGCAGCGGAGCGCCCGCGGCCGTCGCGGCCTGCTTGTAGATGTCGATGCGGTTGATGGCCTTGGCGACAGCCAGGTAGTCCGGGTCGGACTTGAGCAACCCCCAGCGCTTGTGCTGGGTCAGGAACCACATGCCATCAGACAGGTAGGGGAAGTTCACCGCACCATCGTTGAAGAATTTCATCGCGTTCTTGTCGTCCCAGCTCTTGCCGAGGCCGTTCGAATAGCGGCCCAGCATGCGTTCCAGGATGACGTCCATGTCGGTGTTGATGTAGGACTTGGTCGCCACGACCTCGGCCGTCTTGCGCCGGTTCACCAGCGAGGCGTCGATCCATTTGCCGGCTTCCAGAATGGCGGCCGTCATGGCACGCGCAGTATTGGGGTTCTTGCTGACCCAATCAGCGGTGGTGCCGAGCACCTTTTCCGGGTGATCGGTCCAGATGTCCTGCGTGGTCACCGAAGTGAAGCCGATCTTGTCGATGATGGCGCGGTTGTTCCATGGCTCGCCGACGCAGAAGCCATCCATGTTGCCAACGCGCATGTTCGCAACCATCTGCGGCGGCGGCACGGTGATGACCTTGACATCCTTCATCGGGTTGATGTCGTGCGCTGCAAGCCAGTAATACAGCCACATGGCATGGGTGCCGGTGGGGAAGGTCTGCGCGAAAGTGTAGTCGCCCGGCTTGCTGGTCAGCAGCTTCTTCAGGCTGGTACCGTCGGTGACGCCCTGATCCTTCAGCTTGTTGGCGAGCGTGATGGCCTGCCCGTTGTTGTTCAGGTTCATCAGCACGGCCATGTCCTTCTTCGGGCCTCCGATGCCCAGATGCACGCCGTACACCAGGCCGTAAAGCACGTGCGCTGCATCGAGCTCGCCGTTGACCAGCTTGTCGCGCACCGCGGCCCACGAGGCTTCCTTGGACGGGATGATCTTGATGCCGTACTTTTCGTCGAACTTCTCCACCGCCGCCATCACGACGCTGGAACAGTCGGTCAGCGGAATGAAGCCGATGCGGACTTCCTTCTTCTCGGGTGCGTCCGAGCCGGCGGCCCACGCTCCCGAACGCACGCCGGGCGGCACCATGCTCATGAGCGCGGCTCCTGCGCCCAGTGCGACGCCCTGTCTGAGGAAGCTGCGGCGCTTGTCTGGGGTTTCAATGATGCCTGGGGCCTGCGCGCTGTCTGCCTGTTTCGGATGGTCAGCCATCGTGTTCTCCGTCGGTTCATGTTTCGGTTCCAGAATGAAAAAGGGGCGTGCATCCGCAGCGGTGAAAGCCGAGCCGGATGGACGCCCCTGTCCCTGTCGGAGGCTTTCGAGCCTCGCTGGCCGCAACGTCGTTGTTGCGCCTTGTACTGCCAGTAGCATGCGGCGTGCCAGAGGACAGCACCGCATCCATCCAGCTGTTTTTCAAGGGTTTTGACTGCTCGATCCGAGAACTGCCCGCACGCTGAATCATCGGACTGCACTTGTGCGGTGCAACAGCTCAACGCCGCGCACCATGACGAACCGCGGCGATCGGCTCAGGCGAAGGAACAGACGGAAAAGGAAACGCCGGCGGCGGATGCAACCGGCGTGAGGTCAGCCGAGCAGTCGGGCGGTCGCGAGCAGGTCTTCGCTGACGGCGGCTATTGTCTTGCCGCGTTCCATCGCCAGCTTGCGCAGCGTGTGGTACGCAGCATCCTCCTCGATGCCGCGCAGCTTCATCAGCACACCCTTGGCGCGATCGATGGTGATGCGGTCCGACAGCTTCTGCCGCGCCTCATCGCGCGCGCGCCGCAGTTCCTGATGTTCCTCGAACTGCGCCAGGGCCACATCGATGATGGGCTTGATGCGCTTGGCTTCCAGCCCGTCGACCACATAGGCCGACACGCCGGCCTTCATGGCGCGGCGGATGGTCTTGCTATCGGATTCGTTGGCGAACACGATGACCGGACGCGGCTTTTCCCGGTCCATCGCAGCCATGTGTTCCAGGGTGTCGCGAGATGGCGAATCGGTCTGGATCAAGATGACGTCGGGTTTGAGCTCCTCGACCCTGAGATGCAGGTCGTAGGCGCTCGACAGCACGGCAGCCACCTGATAGCCGGCGCAGGCGAGCCCGGCGCAGATTTCCGCCGCGCGCTTGCGCGATTCATCGACCACCAGAACATTGAGAACAGCCATGGAGCATCATTCGAAGTTCGGGTGTTCATGGCATGCAATCGCTGTGCCAACGCGCCGGATATGCCGGCACGGTCAGCTCGGTCGATGCAACCGCGCCCTGCGGCGCGGGTTTCAGTCGAGATTGATCACCAACAGGGACACGTCGTCATGCGCCGATGCCCCGTCCAGATGCATGGCGAGCGCCTTGCGCACCGCATCGTGGCGTTGCGTGGGCAGGGTGTCGCGCAACACCGCTTCGAGACGGTGGCTGCCGAACGCTTCACTGGCTGGTGACTGCGCTTCGAGCAGACCGTCCGAACACAGAACGAGCTGGTCGCCCGGGCTCCACCGGAAATGGCGCGGCGGGACGTTGACCGGATCGTCGGCGTCGATGCCCAGCGGCAGATTGGCGGACGCGAATCGCTCGAACACCACGCCTTGCTTGTTCAGCCACAGGATGTCCGGCGTGCCGCCGACCCAAAGCTCGCCGAAGCC
Organism: Methyloversatilis sp. RAC08; assembly: GCF_001713355.1. NCBI lineage: Bacteria > Pseudomonadati > Pseudomonadota > Betaproteobacteria > Nitrosomonadales > Sterolibacteriaceae > Methyloversatilis > Methyloversatilis sp. RAC08. Next base: position 918,094 of record NZ_CP016448.1, read on the forward strand.
ATTTCCCAGTCGGACCATGCTCGCCGCGACAAAGCGGCCGACCGGCAGGGAGGACATCAGGTGGCGGTTGATTTCGCCGGCCATCAGGCCGAGCGAGAGGTTCTTGGCCGCCATGCCGAAAAACACCTGCAGCACCGGCAGCACGCTGATCGCTGCAGCCAGCCCATGACCCGTGGCATCGGCCAGCAGCGCGTACAGCGCACCGGACGGGGAGCGCGACACCGCAACGATGTCGCCGGAGAACTGGGTCGTCGGCGTCACCGAATAGCGCACCCGCGAGTCGGCGACGGCCTTGCCCTTCACCTGGCGCTCGATGACGGCACGCGCGAACTCGATTTCCGCTTCCTGCTCGGCGCGGTAATTGTTCATGTCTGCCTGCAATGCCAGCTGACGCGCACAGGCAGACAACTTGGCCGCCAGGATGGCGCGCCGGATCGGCTTGGTGAGGTAGTCGTCGGCCCCGGCCTCCAGACCGGCAATCATGTCTTCATCGTCTGACCGCGCGGACAGCAGCAGGATGGGCAGCCAGATGCCGGCGCACAGGCGGCGCAGTTCGCGTGTGGCCTGCAGGCCGTCCATGCCGGGCATGACGACATCCATCAGCACGATGTCGGGACGCACGCTGCGAAAAGCCTGCAGCGCAGCCGCTCCGTCAGACGCTTCGATGCAGCGATAGCCCAGCCGACGCACGAGCGCGCTGACAGTCGCGCGGCCGATCAGGGTGTCGTCGACCACCAGTACCGTCATCGGTCTCACGGGCGGCTGATCGACCGGCAGCGTCAGGTCTTCCGCACTGACTTGCGTGTGGCTCATTGCACGTCCACCGCTGCGCTGACCACGTTACCGGATCCAATGTACTCGAGCCGCTTGAAGGAGAGCTGGCGCGCCATGGCGATGCCGCGGCCATTCGGATCGAAGGCGCGCTCCGGATCGAAATCGAGATAGCGCGTGTAGTCGAAGCCCCGGCCTTGATCGCTCACCGTGAAGCGCACTTCCGCAGCCGAGCGTTCGACCGTCAGGCGCGCCCGCTTGCCCGCGTTCTGAGGCATCTGCAGGCGGCGCTCGACTTCTTCCTGCCAGCGGTCTTCCAGGCGCAAGCGTGATTTTTCAGCATAGGTGATGCCCAGATTGCCGTGTTCGACCGCGTTGATCAGCAACTCGCTCAGGCCCATCACGATGTTTTCCGGCTGCGGCGCGGCCAGCGACGCCAGCGTCGACAGTTCGGTTGCCTGCTTCAGGGTGGCGAATTCGAACTCGGCATGCGTGAGCATGCACATTGCGCGGCGTATGTCTTCGACCTGCAGCAGAATTTCACGCGTGCGACGCACTTCGTCGAGCGCAGACTTGACGATGGCGAGCAGCGCATCCGGCTCGTATGGCTTGGTGAGGTAGTAGCGCGCACCGGCTTCCAGCCCTTCACGCACCTGATCCGGTGTGGCGGCGGCCGTCTGCATGATGACCGGCATGCCGCGCAGGCGCGGTGTGCGCTGCACGCGGCGCAACACTTCCATGCCGTCGAGGCGCGGCATCATGCGGTCCAGCACCAGCAGGTCGAATTCGCGCTCGGCATCTTCGAGCAGCGCCCATGCTTCGACACCGTCGTGAGCCATGGTCAGCTCGAATCCGGGTGCGTCCAGATATTCCCGGATGATTTCGAGGTTGAAGGGTTCGTCATCGACGACGAGCACCCGTACTTTCGCTGACACATTCGGCATGCAAGGCTCCGGAAGTCTGCGGCCGGAATCCCGTCAAACCTGATGGCACCCGACCTCTGGCAGTGCTAACGGCTTGTTGCGCCGAGTCTTGAACCCAGTTCAGCCACTCAGGGCGGCCAGCGCCACCTCGGCCATCACCTGCTGCACGCGTGCGTCCTCGCCCACGGCCGTCGCCAGATCGATGAGCAGCGACGGATGACGGGCACGCGCCGCATCGACCTGAGCCGGCAGGTCGCGCCGGACATGCCCGCTCTGTGCGATGAACATCGGTACCACGGCAATGTGCGTCACGCCCTCCGCGACCAGCCGGTCGCAGGCCTGATCGAGCGTGGGTTCGAGGAACTCGAGAAAGGCGAGTTCGACGCACGGCGCCGACGGCGCGGCTGTCAGGCGCGCCGCCACCTCACGCAATGGGCGCGCCCATTCCGGATCGCGCGAGCCATGTCCGAACAGTATCAAACCATGCTTCACTGCTTAATCCCTTTCAATTTATGTGCTTACGATCAAGCGCCGGTCAAGCGCCCCGGGTACACTCGCGCCATCTCATCGCGACGGGACTGTGCATGCAGGTCATGATCATCGAAGACCAGCCCCTGGTTGTGGAGGGGCTGCGCAGCGTACTGACAGGCATGGACAGCGAGCCGGACATCCGGTGCGCTTTGCTTGCTTCCCGCGCATTGTCCATGCTGCGCAGCGGTTTGCGGCCCGATCTGGTGCTGCTCGACCTAAATCTGCCGGACGCCGGGGGTACCTCGCTGCTGACCGAACTGCGTCAGGAGTTTCCGGATGTGCCGGTGGTGGTGATTTCGGCCCAGGACGATCGCGACACCATCACGCGCGCCATCGACCAGGGTGCCATGGGTTTCATTTCCAAAAGCTCGAACACGGCAATACTGGTCAGCGCACTGCAGCTTGTGATGAAGGGCGGCATCTATGTGCCGCATCAGGTGCTCGACAGCCACGGCGTCGACCATCCGCCGCAGGCGCATATCCAGGACCTGGCCGACATCGGCATGACGCCGCGTCAGATCGAAGTGCTGACACTGATGATCGAAGGTCTGCCGAACAAGCTCATCTGCCGCGAACTGGGCATTTCCGACGGCACCTGCAAGACGCATATTTCAGCCATCCTGCGCCTGCTTGACGTACGCAACCGCACGCAGGCGGTATTTGCACTGTCGAAAATGGGTGTGAAGTTGCCGCGACGCCCTGCCAGGGACTGAACCCGGCGTCGCCCTGAACGCAGCCCCGGTCATGCGTCCAGATCATCGGCTGCGTCCAGCATGCCGCCAATCACCGCGTCGAGCACGACCGGGCGCACCGGTTTCGCGACCAGCGGGATGCCATGCCCCTCCAGTTCGATTTCAAGCTCACGCGTGGCGGCCAGCCCGGTCATCACCAGCGCCGGAATGGCGTCGCCCAGTTCGCGCCGCAGCGTCAGCACCGCGTTCAGTCCATCCAGTCCGTCGCCCAGCTGGTAATCGCTGATGATGAAGGCCGGCGCACCGGCCTGCCTGAGCTGACGCAATACGAAGTCGGGCGAGGTACCGGCAATCACATCGATGCCGACCGAACTGAGCAGCGACTGCAGCGACTGCAGCACCGCCGCATCGTCATCGATCAGCGCCACCCGACATCCGGCCAGCCTCGCCAACCCGTGCAATGACTCGGCCACCGGTGCCTGCACGAAGGCGCGCACCCGCGGCAACACGACGCTGAAGGTTGAACCGCGGCCGGGGCGCGAGCGCACCTTTACTTCATGCCCGAGCAAGGCACACAGCCGCTTCACGATGGTCAGCCCCAGTCCCATGCCGCGCCCGCCCGCCCCCGGGTCTGCGCCGGGAAGGCGCACGAATTCCTCGAACACATCGTCGATGCGGTCAGCCGGAATGCCCTGACCACTGTCGCGCACCTCGATGCGCAGGCGTCCGTCGTCGAGCATGCGCACGCCGGCGAACACCGTGCCGCGCGTGGTGTAGCGCAGCGCATTCGACACCAGATTGGCCAGTACCCGTTCGAGCAGCAGCGGATCGGAGCGGCACCACGCACGCGTCGGATGCAGCTCGAAGCGCAGACCCTTTTCAGCGGCCTGCGCTTCGAAGGTGACGCGCAGACTGTCGAATACCCGGATAAGCGGAAAATCGGTCAGCCGCGGCTGGGTGGCCCCCGATTCCAGCCGCGCGACATCGAGCAGCACGTCGCGCATGTTTTCCAGCTTCAGCGACGAACGTTCGAGCCGCGACAGCAAACCTGCACTTTCGTCGTCGCGCAGCCGCAGCTTCAACGTGCGGATATCCAGCCCCATGGCCATCAGTGGCTGGCTGAGATCGTGCAGCAGCGCATCGACGAACTGCGTCTTGGCGCGACTGGCCTGCTCGGCCACCTCTTTCTGCTGCTGCAGCTGGGCGGTGGCGTCATGTACCCGCTCCTCCAACCCGGCGCGCGCCGTCTGCAAGGAGACTGCCATGCGGTTGATGCCGTCTTCGAGCACCTGCAGGATGCCGCGCGCACCGGTGCGCGCACGCACCGAAAAATCGCCCTTCTCGATGCGCTGGACGGTTTCGGCCAGCGCACGCACCGGTGCGGTGACGCCGTCGGACAGGAAGCGGGCGAACAGGCCGGCCAGCAGCAGACCGCCGGCGGTGATCAGGACGGCGCTGGTGATCAGTTCGCGCCGCGCCTGCGCGCTGCCGAAACGCGACACCTGCACCACCACGGTACCGAGACGCAATGGCCCTGACGGCTCCAGTTGATCGTCGAACGGCAGATCCGACGGCCCCTGGGCCGAAAACACCGGCGCGGCGAACTGGTGGAAACGTTCGCTGCTCTGCAGCAGCGCGGTGCGGGCGAGACCGCGCGTGGTGTCTACAGGCGGATCACTGACCTGCCCGGCGCGCGCCAGAACGAGCTGGTCACGATCAACGATGAGTACGCCGTCCACGCCGCGCTCCCGCATCATCGAATCGGCCAGCGACTGCAGGATATCGAGATTGCCGACGAACAGGCCGTATTCGGAGGCTGGCGCGAGGCTGCCAGTCAGCAGCGCGGCGCGGTCGATCAACGACTGTTCGATGTCGTCGATGCGCGTACTCGTGAAATGGATGGCCAGTGCGAGCGCAATGGCCACCGAGGGCAGAAGCGCGGCGACCAGTACCCGACTGCGAAAGCCGAGGCGATCGAGTCCGAAACGACTCCGCACCCTGTGTCCCCCACACGCGACGAGCGCGAAAATTCACCGCACTCATGATACGCGAAGCCCGTGGCGGGCCAGTGCTCAGTACCAGCTGGTGCGCAGCGTCAGCCGAGCCTGGCGACCGACTGCGTTGAATGGGGTGCGGCTGCCCTGGTCATCGTTGAAGGTTTCGTAGCGCGGACCGATGTCGGTCACCGCAAATGCGGCTTCCCACAAGGAGTCACCGCTGCGGAATTTCTTCGCGATGCGCGCATCCAGCGTCTGATAGCTGTCGACCCGCTCGCTGCCGCTGAACCAGCGGGCGGAATTGACGCCATGCAGCGTGGCCGAAATCGACCAGTCGCGCGGCAGCGACTCGAACCAGGTCAGCGACCAGGTCGACGACGGAACCGTGTCGCCATAGCAGACGCGCCGCGGATCGCAGTTGGCGTCGGAGCGGATGCGCGGAATGGCCTGCGAAAACCAGATTTCGCGCCCGTCACCGCGATAGCGGTATTGATACTCGATGCCCTGTATCGTCACCGCATCGCCGTCGATGAAAGTCACGCCGGTCTCGAGATAGTCATTGTCGCGATAGCGCGTTTCGGTGATCAAGTGGTTGAAACGCTCGTGAAACAGTCGTACATCAAGTGTGGATGCGCCGAACTGCCCGACATAACCGAACTCGACCGAATCGAGGCGTTCCGGCTGCAGCGAAGGGGTGCCGACGTAAGTGCGCCGCGAACGACCCTGCTTGAATCCGTCCGCCAGCAGCGGCCCTGCCACCGGGTCGAGCGCGGTCAGTGCAGCCGCCACTTCCGGAAAGATGAAGCGGGAATCACCCCGGGTTTCGATGAGCGCCGGATGACGGTAAGCACGACTGACGCCGGCCTTCAGAGCATGGTTGGGTGTCGCATGCCAGGTCGCGAACAGGCGCGGCGAGGCCTGCGGGCTGCGATCGCGGAAACGCTCGATCATGTTGCCGGCATTCAGGGTCCAGCGGTCGTTCGGCCGCCATTCGACATTCGCCGACACGCGCACGAAACCGTCGGATTCCTGGCCGGTCAGGAAGAACATGCGTTTCGACTTCAATTCCTCGTGGCGCAGTTCAGCGCCCCACGCCACCCGCCAGTCCTGCGCCGGAACGAAGCTGTGCTGGAAGTCGATGTTCTGCCGGGTGGCCGAGCGGTTGTAGTCGATAGGCAGCGGCAGCGAACCGATGGAGAAAAACGGAAAGCCGGCATCGATCAGACCCTGATTGACCACGTCGGCCGCTTCGCCGAACCACTCCTCGCGCCCCCGGTCCTCATTGCGGTAATAGCTCACCGACCATTCGTTGTCGGTCGCCACCAGCCGCCGGAAGCGCAGATGCATGAAGCGGTTGTCGGTGAGCGATTCGCGGAAGCCGTTCTCGTTCGCGCTGTTGCCGGTCACGCCATAGGGATAGCCCAATTCGCGGCGCCCCTTGTTCTGCCCGGCCGTCAGGCTGATTTCGTCCGAGCTGTTCAGCGTCAGGTCGGCGCGAAAGGTAGTCGAATTCAGTCGTGCGTCGTCATGGCGATCATCGAAACCGGCATCGCCCATGGTCCGCGCATTCAGCGCGATGCTCAGTGGACCGAAACTGTGCCGCAGACGCATCGACGCATCGGCCACATCGCGATTGCCGCGGCTGACCGAAATGCTTGAACGCGGACCGTCCTGGCTGCTGCGGGTGACGATGTTGACCACGCCCGCCACGGCGTTCGAGCCATAGGTCGTGGCATTCGAGCCACGGACCACCTCGATGCGCTCGATCTCTTCCATCGTCAGCGGCAGCGCGTCCCAGTCCACGTAACCGAACAGATAGGGCGAATAGACCGAACGACCGTCGATCAGCACCTGCATGCGGTTCGGATTCAGCGAACCCAGGCCGTGATAGAAAACCGCTGGCGAGTGCCCGGTGTCGCTCATCACGTTCATGCCGGGCACCAGGCGCAGCACCTGGGTCAGACGGCGATAGCCGAGACGTTCGATGTCCTCGCGCGTGATCAGCGTGACCGCACCCGGTGCATCGTCGATGCGCTGCGGCATGCGGGTCATCGACAGCACGACCGGCAGGTCATCGAGGTGCGGCGCTTCGGGTTGCTCGGCGGCCACGGCAGGCTGTCCGAACAGGACGGCGCCGCTCACCAGCGAAGCGACCGGCCAGCGCATGCGAAAACGCCTCAACTGCGCGCGCTCCGCTGCGCCGGACGCGGCGTGCACTGGCATCGGGTGCGATTCGGAAGACTCAATTCGGGATTACTCCGGTTGGCCACGACGACCTCACCAAGTGGCAAAAAGCAGCGATTATCCGTCAAAGCGCCCGTTCGGCGCATGCCCAGCTCCGCCGCCTACCCCACGATAAGCAGATGCACCCGGTACGGTCCGTGCGCGCCGAGCACGATGGTCTGTTCGATGTCGGCCGTGCGCGACGGCCCTGACACGAAGTTGACGGCACGCGGCCAGGGGTCGAGTGCGTCGCGCGCGACCGCGAATGCAGCTTCCATGTCGGCCACGATGTGTTCGCGCGGCACCACGGCTATATGCGTCTCCGGCAACAGGCTGTTGACTGCCGGCGACTGGGCGCCGGAACACAGCATCAGCGTGCCGGTTTCGGCGATGGCGCGAAAACAGCCGGTGACGCCGACCGGATCATCACCGGTTGCCGCGCCGATGCGCACATCCAGACCGCTGGCCGACCAGTCCAGCCCGGCCAGCGCCGGGGACACCACGACCCGGTGCCCGAGCCCCTGCGACGCCAGCCAGCTGGCGCAGCGCGTCGGCACATCGGAAAGCGCGGGACATTCATCCACGGTGGAAATCAACGCCTCCGCCCGGTCGATGAAACGCGCCGCCAGATCGCCACCGTACGACGGTCGTGGCCCGGTCCGGGATGCGGTGATCACCTGCTCGACATGCTCGCGCGCCGCCGGGGTGCCGACCGGTTCGCGCCCGATGCGCTGGCGCAGCCGGCCGAGAATGTCGTCGCGCGCGCTGCTCATCGCCCGACCCTGCGCTGGCGCGCCGCGTACTGATCGCGGAAGCTCTGTGCGGCCGGCGCCGGAAAGTCGCGCTCGGCGGTCCAGCCCGGGGCGACGCCCATGGCCTGGATGCGGTCACGACCATCGGCCAGCCAGCGCAGATAGCGCACGGCAAAGCGCACGCCGCGCGCATACAGCGCCGGACGCTGTGCCACCCAGGCCCACAGGCGCATCGACAGCCGCTCGCTCCACGGTCGCAGGCCGGCATCGACCTGCTTTTCGCGCAGCTTGCGCATCAGGTCGGGCAGCGGGATCGATACCGGACACACCACGCCGCACTGATTGCACAGCGTGGCCGCCTGCGGCAGATCCTTCGCCTTCTCGAGCCCCTGATAAAGCGGCGTCAGCACCGACCCCATCGGCCCGGGATAGACCCAGCCGTAGGAATGACCCCCGATGGTCTGATACACCGGACAGTGATTCATGCAGGCGCCGCAGCGTATGCAGCGCAGCATGGCTTCGAAGTCGCCGCCGATCAGATCGGCGCGGCCACCGTCGACCAGCACGAAATACATGTGCTCCGGCCCGTCGGCATCGCCCTCGTGCTTCGGACCGGTCAGCAGCGACACATAGTTCGAGATGGCCTGTCCGGTCGCCGAGCGCGGCAGGATGCGCAGCAGCGTCGCCAGATCGTCCAGCGTCGGAATCACCTTTTCGATGCCGGTCAGCGCGACGTGCACGCGCGGCATCGTGGTGCACATGCGGCCATTTCCTTCGTTGGTGACGATGGCGACCGATCCGGTTTCGGCAATCAGGAAGTTGCCGCCCGAAATGCCCATTTCGGCACCCAGAAATTCCGGCCGCAGCTTTTCGCGCGCCTCGCGCGTCAGTTCGACGATGTCGGTCTTGGCCGCCGTGCCATGCACGCGCGCGAACAGTTCGGACACCTGCTCCTTCGACTTGTGGATCACCGGCATGATGATGTGCGACGGTGGCTCGTTGTCGTTGATCTGCAGGATGTATTCGCCCAGATCGGTCTCGACCGGACGGATGCCGGCGGCTTCGAGCGCCGCGTTCAGTCCGGCTTCCTCCGACACCATGGACTTTGCCTTGACGACGGTTTTCACGTCGTGCCGGCGCGCAATGTCGATCACCAGCCGGCAGGCCTCGTCGCCGTCGCGCGCCCACAGCACGGTGGCGCCGCGGCGGGTGGCTTCCGCCTCGAAGCGTTCCAGCCAGAGGTCGAGATCGCGCAGCACCGACGCCCGGATGTCCGTGGCGCGGGCACGCACCGCATCGAAGTCGTCCAAACTCGACAGCGATGCCAGCCGCGCCGCGGCATTGCGGCCTCGCGTGCGCTGCAGGTTGCGCTGCAGTTCGGTGTCGTCGAGTCGCTGGCGCACGCGCGACACGAAATGCATGGAGCGGATTTCCATCGCGCGTCAGTCCGGGTCGAGCCGGCCGGCCAGCAGCTCGGCGATGTGGATCACCTGTGTGTCCTCGTCACCGATGCGGCGCAACCGTCCTTCGATATTCATCATGCAGCCCAGATCGCCCAGCGCCACGGTGCCGGCGCCGGAAGCGCGGATGTTGTCGCACTTGCGCTGCGCGATGGCGCCGGAAATATCCGGGTACTTGACCGAGAACAGGCCACCGAAGCCGCAGCACTCCTCGCATTCGCTCAGCGGCTTCTGCTCGACGCCAGGCATGCGGTCGAGCAGCGCGCGCGGCTGGCGTTTGACGCCCAGTTCGCGCAGGCCGGCGCAGCTGTCGTGATAGGTGACCGTACCGGCGAAGTCGCCCGGCACTTCGGTGACACCCGCCACGTCAGCCAGGAACTGCGTCAGTTCGAAGGTCTTGGCAGCCAGCGCTTCGGCACGCGTGCGCCATGCCTCGTCGTCATCGAACAGGTGGGGATAGTGCGTGCGGATCATGCCGGCACAGGAGCCGGACGGCGCGACGATGCAGGAGAAACGTTCGAATTCGGCGATGAGCTTCTGCGCCAGCGCACGCGCGCTGCGCACGTCGCCCGAGTTATGGCCGGGCTGACCGCAGCAGGTCTGGGTGTCCGGCACGACCGGCGTGTAGCCGGCCGCTTCGATCAGCTTCAACGCCGCGAACCCGATCGACGGGCGCATCAGATCCACCAGGCAGGTGACGAACAGGCCGACTTCGCCACGGCTGCCGGGAGGCCGCGTGCTCATGGCTTTCAGCCCGCTCCGGCACCCTGAAGCGCCAGGTGTTCAACCCAGCGGCGGATGCGGTTGGCGTCACCGATGCGGGTCAGACGTCCCCACGAGTCGAGCAGCACGATGACCACCGGCTTCTGGTTCAGCCATGCCTGCATGACCAGGCATTTGCCGGCTTCGTTGGTGAAACCGGTCTTCTGCAGCGCGATTTCCCAGTCGGAACTCGATACCAGCGCATTGGTGTTGTTGAAATGCAGCGTCTTGCCCTTGACCGCGAAGGAACCATCGCGTGTGGTCGAGAACTCGCGGATCAGCGGATAGGTGGATGATGCCGCGACCATCTTGGCCAGATCGCGCGCCGACGACACATTGTGCGGGTCGAGGCCGGTACTGTCGAAGAAGCGCGTATCGGCCAGCCCCAGCTCGATCGCCTTCTGGTTCATGGCGGCGATGAATGCGCGCTGACCGCCCGGATAGTGGCGCGACAACGCGGACGAGGCGCGATTTTCCGACGACATCAGCGCCAGATGCAGCATTTCCTCACGCGTCAGGCGGGTGCCGATGGCCAGACGCGAGCGCGTGCCCTTGAGCTGGTCGATGTCCTCTTCCGACACGACGAGCACTTCGTCGAGCGCCGGGCGCGCGTCCAGCGCGACCATGGCCGTCATCAGCTTGGTGATCGAAGCGATCGGCACCACCGCGTCCGAATTGCGTTCGAACAGCACTTCACCCGAAATCTGGTCCTGTACCAGCACGGATGCGGATTTGACGTTCGGAAGGCCGAGCGCGTCGAAATCGGGCTCATGAGGCACGCGTGGCGCGACAGCGACCGATTTGCGGGAAGTCTTTTTGACGCTGGCCTGCTTGATGCGCTTCGACTGGGCGGCCTTGGCGACCTTTTTCTTCGAGGAGGACTGTGCGGCGGAGGTGTTGCCAGCGGCTTCGGAGGGCGGTGCGACGCCCAGACCAAGCACGACTGCGGTGCAGCTGACCATCAGGTATTTCAGAAGCATGCGTGGGACCCCTGGTGGCGATTTGATTGAGTAAAGAGTCTACCCGTCGAAGGCAATTTTTCAAACGAAAATAAGGCCATGGAAAGCATTCTTATGGCGGTTTCGCGATTGTGACGAAGGTATTCACGGCGCAATCACGGCTGGCTTGAGGCCGAGGAAGTTCACCACATCGTCTGCGCGCGCCATCGTATCGCGATAGCCGAGGTCGATCAGCGCCCGGGTATAGGGCTTTTCGAACAGCAGATAGCTGGCCAGGCCACCCCCTGCTCGCTTGGTGCCGCCAATGCCGCCCAGCAGCGTGCGGATGCCGAACGGCAGCGCATCGACGTGACGCGCCGCGATATCGTCCAGCCGCTCCGACGGTGCAATCACCAGCGTTTCGATCGGTCGCAGCGGCAAGCCCATTTCGGCCATCACATGATCCGGTACGCGACCGAGAATGTCGTTCACGCGCTGCAGCTGTTCGATATCTATCATCAGCTGATCGAGGAAGATGCTCGCCAGCGCATGGCCCGCCACCTGGGCCAGCGAGGGGTAGATGTCGCCCCGACGACGCTGGTCCTTTTCGTTCATCCGGCTGACGCCGATGATGAAGATGCGTTCGGCCCCGAGGTGCACGGCCGGACTGATCGGTGCGAGCTGGCGCATCGAACCGTCGCCGAAATATTCGCGATTGATCTTGGTGGCGGGAAATATGAAAGGCAGGGCGCTCGAGGCGAGCAGATGCTCGACCTTCAGCGGTGTGCGCGAGGCGGCGCGCTGCATGCGCTTCCACGGCTCGATGTGTTCGCCACCTTCGAAAAAGGCGACGCTGTCGCCCGAGGTGTAGCCCGAAGCGGTGACCGACAGTGCGTACAGCGCACCCCTATCTATGGCGCGCTGGATGCGGCTGAAATCGAGTCTTTCGGTCAGCAGTTCGCGCAGGGGCGTGTTGTCGAGCAGCGACTTCGGGTAACGATCGACCGCCCAGCCGAACATCAGCGCCATCAGCCATCGGGCACCGGTGCGAGCAAGCCCGAGGTTGTCGGCGCGATAGACCTGTCCGGCATGGAAGTTTCGCCAGATGTACAGCAGGTTGTCGACGGCGTCGCCGAAGTCCTCGCTGTAGACACCCAGCGACACGGCATTGATGGCGCCGGCCGACGTGCCGCACAGGATGGGAAAGGGGTTGATGCGCGTGTCGGGCAGCAGATCGCGCACCGCCGACAGGACGCCGACCTGATAGGCGGCGCGCGCGCCACCCCCGGACAACACCAGCGCCGTCCTCGCTTGCTGCACCAAGCCTCCCCTTCTGGCCGCGCATGCCGGTTCCAGCCGGCATGCGTGCGTCAGTGCACTGCGCGGGTCTTCAGCGTATCTGCCCCGCCTCGACCACGGTCAGTGCTGTCATGTTCACGATGCGCCGCACGGTGGCGGTCGGCGTGAGGATGTGCACCGGACGCTTGGCACCGAGCAATATCGGGCCGATCGTCATGCCCTCGCCGGCTGCGGTCTTCAGCAGGTTGTACGAAATGTTCGCCGCATCCAGCGTCGGGAAGATAAGCAGATTCGCTTCGTCCCGCAATCTGGAATTGGGGAAGATGCGGGTACGGATGTCGATGTCGAGCGCCGCGTCGCCATGCATTTCACCTTCGACTTCGAGATGCGGGTGGTCGGCGTGCAGCATTTCCAGCGCGCGGCGCATCTTGTCGGCGGTCGGCGTGTTGTCGGAACCGAAGTTGGAATGCGACAACAGCGCAATCCTCGGTTCGATGCCGAAGCGACGCGCTTCCTCAGCAGCCAGTACGGTCATCTCGACCACCTGCGCAGCCGTCGGGTCGTAATTGACATAGGTGTCGCACAGCATGACGGTACGACCCGGCAGGTTCAGCAGATTCATTGCATAGAAGTTGCTCAGGCCATCCTTGAGGCCCAGCACATTGCGCACGAATTGAAGGTGGCGCGTAAAGTGGCCGAATGTGCCGCAGATCAGGCCGTCGGCGTAACCCAGCCGGGTCAGCAGTGCGCCGATCAGCGTGGTGCGGCGGCGCGCTTCGAGCTTGGCGTAATCGACCGAAATGCCCTTGCGCTCGGTCAGGCTGTGATAGAGCGTCCACAGCTCCTTGTAGCGCGGGTCGTTGTCCGGCGTGACCAGTTCGAAATCGACCTCGGGCCGCAGCCGCAGGCCCAGTTTCTGGATGCGTGACAGCACGACGTCGCGGCGACCGATCAGTATCGGTCGTGCCATGCCTTCGTCCACCACGTTGCGCACCGCGCTCAGCACGCGCTCATCTTCGCCTTCGGCGTAGATGATGCGTTTCGGATTGCGCTTGGCTTCGGCGAACACCGGTTTCATGACGAGGCCGGATATCCACACCAGATTGTTCAGTTGCTGGCGATAGGCTTCGAAGTCTTCGATCGGGCGCGTCGCCACGCCGGAATCCATCGCGGCTTGTGCCACGGCCGGTGCGATCTTCACGATGAGACGCGGGTCGAACGGCTTCGGAATGAGGTACTCCGGCCCGAATGACAGGGGTTGCTCGCCGTAGGCGGCACGCACGATTTCGCTCTGCTCGACCTGCGCCAGTTCGGCGATCGCCAGCACCGCGGCCAGCTTCATTTCTTCGGTGATCGTGGTCGCGCCGACATCTAGCGCACCGCGGAAGATGAACGGGAAGCACAGCACGTTGTTGACCTGGTTCGGGTAGTCCGAACGTCCGGTCGCGATCACTGCATCGCTGCGCACCGACTTCACCTCTTCCGGCAGGATTTCCGGCGTCGGGTTGGCCAGCGCGAAGATCAGCGGGCGCGGTCCCATGCGCATCACCATGTCGGCCTTCAGCACGCCACCGGCCGACAGGCCCAGAAACACGTCGGCGTCGCCGATCACGTCACCCAGTGTGCGCGCGTCAGTCACCTTGGCGTAACGCGCCTTCAGCGGCTCCATGTCTTCCTTGCGACCTTCGTACACCACGCCCTTGATGTCGGTCACCCAGATGTTCTCGACCGGCATGCCGAGCAGCACCAGCAGATCGAGGCAGGCCAGTGCGGCCGCGCCGGCACCGGAGGTCACCAGTTTGACTTCGCGGATGTCCTTGCCGACCGCCTTCAGGCCATTGAGTATTGCGGCGCCGACGACGATCGCCGTGCCGTGCTGGTCGTCATGGAAGACCGGAATCTTCATCCGTTCGCGCAGCTTGCGCTCGATGTAGAAGCACTCCGGCGCCTTGATGTCTTCAAGGTTGATGCCGCCGAAGGTCGGTTCCATGCTGGCGATGATGTCGACCAGCTTGTCCGGGTCGCGCTCGTCAAGCTCGATATCGAACACATCGATGTTGGCGAACTTCTTGAACAGCACCGCCTTGCCTTCCATTACCGGCTTGGCGGCCAGCGGACCGATCGGGCCGAGGCCCAGAACCGCCGTACCGTTGGTGATGACGCCGATCAGATTGCCGCGCGCCGTGAGCGAACTCACTTCAAGCGGGTTGGCGACGATTTCCTCGCACGCGGCGGCAACGCCGGGCGAGTAGGCGAGCGAAAGGTCCTGCTGGTTGGTCAGTGCCTTGGTCGGTACGACGGAAATCTTGCCCGGACCGGGCTTGCGGTGGTAGTCCAGCGCGGCAGCGCGAATATGTTCGTCCATGATGAACAGCAAATCCTCCGATCGAGTGATACGACACTGCGACCACGACCCACCTGGTGGGTGGGCATGGTGCAGTGCGAAAACTCAGGATTTTAGCTGTTCGGCGAGCAGCGCGGGCTGTGGTTTACCGTTGGCTGTCGCTTATCGAACACCGGGCGAGCGCCCGGGCGGCTGCATGCCTCAGATGGCAGCCTGTGCCGTCTGCATCGGCGGCGCGAACAGGCCCTGCAGACGGCGGTACTCGTTCAGTACCTTGTTCGAGTACACCAGATCCGGATCCTCGATCGATCCGACATAGCGCTGCAGGCCGCCTTCGACCGATCCCGCCGAGCGGATGTACTCGCGCAGCACCTGCGCGCCGACATGGATGCTGATGCGCGGTTCGAGCAGCGTCGCGTCCGGCCCGTGCAGCGCAAGCTTCTCCGGGTGGAAACGCGGAATGACCTGGGTCAGGCCCTGCGCTCCCCACACGCTTTCGGCAGTCGGGTTGAATGCCGACTCGACGGAGATCAGCGCCACCAGAAGCAGAGGATCGATCCGGTACTGTGTGGCTGCGGAATAGATGTGCGGAATGTATTGCTCGACCGCAGCACGGGCCACGCGATGACGGCGCGACACCTGGTCGATCAGGGCCTTCTGCTGTGCAGACAGCTTCTGCCCGGACGCCGGCGCCTCGTCACGCGTCATGATGAAGTCGAGCGATGACGGCGCATTTCCACTGGCCGGCTCGATCGCATTGATCAGCGAAAACTCGGGCAGCGACGGCATGATCTGCGGTGTCAGTCCTGCTTCCGATACCCGCATTCCGATGAATACGCTCACCATCACACCGACGGCGAGCAAACCGCCATGGGCGAAATGAACGACGATGGCGAAGACGCCCTTGAAAACCGAATACAGCTTGTTCATGCAGCACTCCTTTCGAACGTCCGCGCGTCGCCTCGCAACGAGGTACGACGGATGTCTGAGGGATCCTTGTCAGGGATCGTTGCCGTGACGCGCGTCAAACACGCGTACAGGGGCTTTTCGATCGCATGATTCGCGGCATGGGGATATGCCGGAACATCTGGACAGTCTGATCAGCGCTGGGCGCTGTCGGACCACGTTGAAACAGCGGATGACGTTGTCGTGATGGACACTCATCCGGAGGGGCGACCAAGCAACCCGGCCGCGATAGTGCTGATTCAGCGGAGTTTCGTCAAGTAAAGCTTCGTAAAGCGAAGTGTCGGCAGGCGCCGGCGCTTGACTGAAAATCAGGAAGGGACGACAGCGAAGCGGAAAGAAAAAACCGTGGAGGCACGAAGGCCTCCACGCGAGCAGAAAACGCTCAGGACGGGCGTGAGCCTGTCGGGAACGGCCATGCAGCAGCCGGATTCAACGATGACTTGATGCCCGGTGTGGCAGCCGTCGACGGCGTTGCAGGCGCGGGAGCAGCGGGCGCCGGCGCCGGATCGGACGACTTCGAAACCACTTTCGTCGCAGCCGGTGCAGCCACCTTCTTCGCAGCGGGCTTCGCTGCCGGCTTGGCTGTGGCCTTCGCCGGTGCAGCCTTCTTCGCAGCGGGCTTTGCCGCCGGCTTGGCCGCAGCCTTCGCCGGTGCAGCCTTCTTCGCAGCGGGCTTTGCCGCCGGCTTGGCCGCAGCCTTCGCCGGTGCAGCCTTCTTCGCAGCGGGCTTCGCCGCCGGCTTGGCCGCAGCCTTTGCCGGTGCAGCCTTCTTCGCTGCGGGCTTTGCCGCTGGCTTGGCCGCAACCTTCGCCGGTGCAGCCTTCTTCGCAGCGGGCTTCGCCGCCGGCTTGGCCGCAGCCTTCGCCGGTGCAGCCTTCTTCGCAGCGGGCTTCGCCGCCGGCTTGGCCGCAGCCTTTGCCGGTGCAGCCTTCTTCGCAGCGGGCTTCGCCGCCGGCTTGGCCGCAGCCTTCGCCGGTGCAGCCTTCTTCGCAGCGGGCTTTGCCGCCGGCTTGGCCGCAGCCTTCGCCGGTGCAGCCTTCTTCGCAGCGGGCTTCGCTGCCGGCTTGGCCGCAGCCTTCGCCGGTGCAGCCTTCTTCGCAGCGGGCTTTGCCGCCGGCTTGGCCGCAGCCTTCGCCGGTGCAGCCTTCTTCGCAGCGGGCTTTGCCGCCGGCTTGGCCGCAGCCTTCACCGGTGCGGCCTTCTTCGCTGCAGGTTTCGCAGCAGCTTTACTCGGGGCACTCGCCTTCTTCGCCCCCTTCTTTG
The DNA here is from genome assembly GCF_001713355.1 of Methyloversatilis sp. RAC08. Taxonomy (NCBI): domain Bacteria; kingdom Pseudomonadati; phylum Pseudomonadota; class Betaproteobacteria; order Nitrosomonadales; family Sterolibacteriaceae; genus Methyloversatilis; species Methyloversatilis sp. RAC08. The sequence continues at coordinate 935,015 of NZ_CP016448.1, forward strand.
CGTCAGCTTCAGCCATGACTACTCTCCTCTGGATAACAGGAATTGACAGCACCTCAGCCCCTCCGGTGGCGGAAGGTCCGTTCACGACGGTGCGCACCCTGCGCATCGCCAGGAACACTTTTCGGCCCATGCAGATCGCTCCGCATCTGCCAGCGGATCACCTATCCGCAGGACGCCCGGACAACACATGTCGTCCGGATGTCCGGTTCATCTTCGTATGCAGCCCGACGCTGCTTACGACATTCAAAAGTACTAATGAAGGCGGGATCGCTCCATACCGTGAATTCCTTCGCGTGTATCGACCCTGGCCATCGCCCGGGAACGCGCAATGGCGGTCATGCATTGCGCCGCCTTCGCGTGCACGACGCATGCAGACCTGCATTGACCGACCTCGTGCGGAACGGACCCACGCACACGGTGACGACAGGATGGGAGGGCGGATGAAATGGCCGATCGCGATCGGCTGTTCGGGGTTTGGACCGGGGGAGATGCAATCGACTTCATCGGGGACAGGCGACCCGAATCGCCGGTCAGCGCGATAACTGACAAGAGGCTTGAAGATTTCGTCACAAGGGACTGATTCATGGGCCGAAAGTATTACATAACCATCAGGTTTTAAAGCAACAATCCACACAAAAGTCCAGATTTTTTTCCGACTTTTGACCTGCGTTTCAGACGATTATTCCCTCGGCATTGCCAAAAGCGCTCCGGACCGGCGTCCTGAAACCGTTGCCGGGAAAGGATCACAGCACACCGGCTATTTCTCGAAGCAGCGCTTGCAAGGGATTTCCGGCTGACTTGAAAGTGTTGCGAAGCTGCCATTGATCTGCGCCGCAGAACGGTACCCGTAGTGTGCTGCAGCGTCCGGATAACTAGATACAGCGTCTTGCGCCCAGCGATTTTCTGACTTCGACCACGCCGGCACTTCGCTCCGCGGCGCAGCCGGCGCCGGCGCACAGGGCCACTGCACAAGCGCCCCCCGCCATGCGAGTGCCCGCCACATTGGGCACGGGTTGAACTGCGCAGATCCAGCAGTCCGGCACGCCACCGACCGACAGCCGCACGTGACGATGATCACCGTGCTTTCGAGTGCGCTCACGCGTTGCAGATGGACGATTGCCGCGCGCCGGTCGCGGTGGGAGAAATCCGCCTCCTGATTGTCGACCGCGAGCGGCAGAACGCAGACGACAACCGGTCAGACGCGTTCCGGTTCGTGCGGCGGCTGTGCCGGACTGGGCCACCATCCGGACGGCGGTACCACCTGCGGCGTCGGCGTATCGGCCATGTAATGCGGCGACATGATCTGGACGCCGTACTCGTTGAACACGTCCTGGATGTTGCCGTGCAGCTGGTTCAGCGCTTCGGCGCGCCGTGCCGGCGCGCTCTTGTCGATCTGCGCGCACATCCTGTATTCGACATAGAAGTCGGACAGCGCAGTCTGCAGCACATAGGGCAGCGGCGTCTGCGCGACACCCGGCGTGCGCCGTGCGGCTTCGAGCAGCATGGCATGCACCTGTCGCCAGGGTGTGGCGTAGCCGATGGTGACCGTCGTGTGTACGACGAAATGGCCATCGGTCACCAGGCGGGAAAAGTTGCGCACCGGGTGGCTGAACATGACCGCGTTCGGAATGCTCACCTCCTCGCCCATGCCGGTATGGATCCGGGTCGCGAACAAACCGATGTTCATCACCGTGCCTTCGGTTTCGCCGGCCTTCACATATTCACCCGGACGCAGCGAGCGGGAGTACATCAGGCTGAAACCCGACAGCACCTGACCGACGATGCTGGAAGCACCGAGCGACAGCATCAGGCCGGCCAGCACCGACACGCCCTTGAACGCCTCGCTGTGCGAACCGGGCAGGTAGGGATACGCCATCGCCAACGCAAACAGCCAGATGATCAGATTGCCGAGGCGGCGCGTCGGCCCCGCGGTATCGACGTCCAGCCCGGCTACCCTGGCCTCGCCGCTTTCGACCCGTTCGAGCAGCGCGCCGAGCGCCCTTGAACTGACGCGTGCCAGCAGGAAAATGAGCACTGCGATCACCAGTCCGGGGATCGCACCCGCAATGGCCCACGCAAACTGCGCAAGCACGTCGAGCAGCCAGGCTGTAGAGCGCTCGCCCCACGGACGGGACCAGGCGAACTGATGCAGCACGAAGGTGAGCCACGCGTCGATCAGCAGCACCGCCGCCAGCCAGCTCAGTCCGCGCGACACGGCGTTCAGCACGCGGCGGGCGTGCTCGGCATAGGCGGCAAGCAGATCGCCGGCGGATCGGTCCTGCTGCCATGCCGCGAGACGCCGATCGAGCCGCTCCGCCAGTTTGCGACGCAGCCAGAACACGCCCTTCAGCAGCAGCAGGGCGAGCAGCGTTGCACCGGCGGACCAGGCGAGCCCCTGACCGATGCGTCGCGCATCGCCCTTTTCACGCACTTCGAGTACGGCGGCCTGCAGGCGACGCTGCACTTCTTCGGCCGCCGCATTGAACGACAGGCCGGAAGACGGCCCGACATCGTCGGCCACCAGATGGAACACCCGTTCGCCATCGAACTTCAGGCTGGCGGTCGCGCCTTCACGCATCAGCGTGATGGCGGCCGGACCTCCGCCCGCCAGCATGCGCTCCAGCGTCGCCTCGGCCTGCTGGGCGCGAACCGCAGGCGCATCGTCCAGCAGCGTGGCCCGAAAGGTCACGATGCGGCGTCGATTCACGAACAGAGTGTCTTCTTCAACGTCGACGCTGCCGCCGCGCGACAACTCGAACACTGGTCGGTCAGGCGCAATGACCGGCGCAGGCGGCGCATCCGGCGCCTGGGAAAATGCGCCGGCCGAGCCGGTCGCGGCACAGATCAGAAAGAACAGGCGCAGGCAGCGGAATGCAATACGGCGGGCGATCACGCACGTCTCCGGATCAAGTCGACAGTCGCGAGAATGCTGCATTCCAGGAGGATCGTCCAATGCCGCGTCCGTCATGTCATGCCTGGTGCGACGGCGCCCGGTCCGGCCTGGGCACCGGGGTGCTTTCTGTGGTCAAAGATCCGTCGTCGGGCAGTTACGGGGGCTTCGCCCGTGAAGCGGTCGAATCGCGCTGTACCGCCACACCGACGCCCTGCGGCTGAGGACACGAATGACCTGAAAATCGTTGATTCTGCCGATGGCGCCACGAACTTCATCCGACGCCGGCGGCCTTGGCGGCTCCGGTCAGCGCCCCGGCGCTGCCGCCATCGCTTCCGCCATCTCCTCGCCCATGCGCACGCTGCGCCCGGGCGTCCAGTCGGCGCGTGCGCGCAGCACGTTCTTCGGGAACAGCATCACCACGGTCGAGCCGAGCAGGAAGCGCCCCATTTCCTCGCCGCGTGCGAGCCGGATGTCCTGCTCGTCGTAGCGCCAGTCGCGCAGCGTACCGGGGCGCGGCGGGTTGATCAGACCGTGCCAGACGGTCTGCATGCTGCCGACCGCCATGGCGCCGACCAGCGTCAGCACGAAGGGACCAAATGCCGAATCGAACAGGCACACCACGCGCTCGTTGCGCGCGAACAGTCCGGGTACACCGGCCACCGTCGCAGGATTCACCGAATACAGCGTACCCGGCACATGAATCATGCGCCGCAGCCGCCCGTCGCACGGCATGTGGATACGGTGGTAGTCCTTCGGGCTGAGGTAGATCGAAATCGCCTCACCGCCTTCGAAGGGCGCAGCCAGCGCGGCATCGCCGCCCACCAGCGCCTGGGCGCAATAGGCGTGCCCCTTCACCTGCAGGATGGTGGCGTCACGCAGCGTCACGCAGTCGATCACCGAGCCATCGACCGGGCTTACGAAGGGCGCGTCGGCCAGCGGACGCACGCCGTCGCGCAGCGCCCGGGTGAAGAAGTCGTTGAAGCAGGCGTAGTGCGTCGGGTCCGGATCGGCCGCCTCGCTCATGTCCACGCCGTACTTGCGGATGAACCACGGAATGATGCCGCGCGTCCATGGCGCGCGGGAATTGGCGACGAATTCGGCGAACCGGGTCAGCGCCTGCTTGGGCAACACATGCTGCAGCCGGACAAACAGTCGATCGTGAAGATCAGAAGACGACATCGGGCGGTCTCGTGAGGGGGCCTTCGCGCACCTGTGCGCCCTGCGATGCGCAACAGCGTCTGACGGCCCGCTACCGCGTGTTCAGCGGAGTGTGACCGGATGGTGGCGCGGAGCAGAAGGCTCGCCAACTGCGAGCGCCCCGGATTTTCGGTCCCGCATATTAATGGAAGCGCCCGGCGGCGACACGGCGTTCGCACGCCCCCGGGCGCGGGTCACGCATCTGCGGGGCGACCGGCGACGCCGCTGCCCTGCGGTATTCACGCAGTCCGCGACAGTCGGGGCGCTGTCAGCCGCCGCTGAGCGCCTGCACGATGATCAGTTCGCCGTCCGCGCGCAGCGGCTGCGCGAGGTCGCGTACCTGTTCACCGTCGAAGAAGATGCGGATGTGGCGGCGGATGCGACCCTGCTCGTCGATCATGCGAAAGCGGATGCCCGGGTACTGGCCGTCGAGCGCGTCGAGCACGTCAGCCAGCGTGGCGCCGGATGCCTCGGCATGAGCGCTTTCGGTGTAGGCGCGCAGGGCGCTCGGGATCAGCACCCTCATCGGACGACTTTCCGCGCAGCGGTCACGGCGCGGGCCGCTCCGCCACCTCGACCGCATAGATGTCCGGCAGGTGCTGCGCGATGCAGGTCCAGTGCGCACCCTCGTCGCGACTGGCCCACAGCTCGCCGCTGGTGGTGCCAAAATACAGGCCGATCGTGTCCTGGCCGTCGGCCGTCATGGCCTGGCGTTTCACCGTCCACCAGGCCTGAGCCTTCGGCAGGCCGGCGTCGAGACGCTGCCAGCTGGCGCCCGCATTGCGCGTCGCATAGACCGCCGGCCGCCCGTCCGGACTGGTGCGCGGCCACACCGATGTGCCGTCCATCGGAAACACCCAGGCGGTGTCGGCGTCGCGCGGATGCACCACCATCGGGAAGCCGATCTCGCCCACCTCGGACGGCATCGTGTCGCCGATCTTGCGCCAGCGCGTGTCCGGCCGGTCGAGCCGGTAGATGCCGCAATGATTCTGCTGGTACAGCCGATCCGGGTTGGTCGGGCACAGTCGCACGCAGTGCGGGTCGTGGAAGGTGGGCTGTGACGCATCGAAGCCTTCCACCACGTCAAGGCCGTCGATCAGCGGCGCGAAACTGCGGCCGCCATCGAGCGATTCGTGCACGCCACCGCCGGACATCGCAAAGTACAGATGCGACGGATCGCGCGGGTCCACGATGATGGAGTGCAGCTTGGGGCCATCGGGCGTGCCATCCTGTACCGTACCCATCCATTTCAGGTAGTCCGGATGGTCGTTGATGCACGAGAATGGCGCCCAGCTGACGCCGCCGTCGTCCGACCGGAACAGGCCCTGCGGCGACGTGCCGGCGTACCACACGCCCGGTTCGACCGCCGGGCCGGGCGCGAGCCAGAAGGTGTGATCAACACTGCGCCCGGCGCCGCCCTCGGCGCGGGCGAACGCGGGCGGCCGTGCCGCTTCGGTCCAGTTGGCACCGAAATCGGTCGAGCGGAAAATGGTCGGCCCGAGGTGACCGGTTTTCGCGGCTGCAAGCAGCGTGCGGCCATCACGCGGGTCAAGCACGACATGGCTGATGACGTGGCCGAGAAAGTGCGGCCCGTCGGTGCGCCAGCTGCCGCGCTCCGGGTCGCCGTGATAGAACCACGCGCCCTTGCGGGTCGCGACCAGCAGGGTGACCTGACGTGTCGGGCCGGGCGGCCGAACGCGGGTGTGATCGGATGACATGGTGTGCTCCTCGTACGGGCGGGACGCCGATGCAGGGTCGACGAACGAAGGCTGCCGGTTTCGACAGCGATCGCTGCGCCTGACAGGATCATCCGCCCGACGGAGCGCGTTCGGGAAGTCCGCACAGCACCGGGTTACGCTGCGATCGGACCCGCGCCGGGCCGCCGACCCGCCTCAGGACTTGAACTGCCGGGCGGCAAACGCCCACACCATGCGCGACGCATCGGGGCCCTTCGCATCGCCATAGGGCTCGCTCGCAGCGCCACCGCTCCAGGCATGCGCGAGGCCGGGGATGCCGATCTGCGTCACCACTGTGCGGCCACGCAGCCGGAAATCGGTCACCGTCATCGGGTGCCGTTTGCCACGCTGCATGGTGCGCGGCGCCCCCGCAGACGCACCAGCGGCATCGGCCCACCCTTGCGCGGCCGTGTCGCCATTGCCCGGCGCGACCACCGCGTCGCGTCCGCCGTGGATCACGAGCAGCGGTGGCAGGTTGACCGTCAACGCCATCGGCACAGCCGGCAGCGCTGCCGCCGGACGCCGTCCGCGCATGGCGCCGAGCGCACTCAGCGTCGAATGGGCACTGCCCGGCGGCACGCCCGAATGCATCACCAGCGCGCGGAATCGCGTCGGATGCCGCGTCACCAGCAGCGCCGCCATGCTGGCGCCAGCCGACAGACCGGCCACGGCGACCCGTTCGAGATCGGCCGGATAGAGCGTGCACACCTGATCGATGGCGGCCATGATCAGTGCGACTTCGCCCCAGGCACGGCCGGATCGGGTATCGAACCAGTTCCAGCAGCCTTGGGCATTGGCCAGCCGCTCCTGTTCCGGATACAGCACCAGAAAGCCCTCGCGTGCCGCAATGCGATTCATCCGCGTGCTGTCGGCAAACCCCTTCGCGTCCTGCCCGCAGCCGTGCAGCATCACGAGCAGCGGCACCCGCTCGCCGGGACGAATGCCAGCCGGGCGGTACAGCCGGTAGCGACGCGCACCGGACGGACCGATCGCCACGCCCGGCAGCCACTGCCCGGCTGCAGTGGCGCCCTTGCCCGGCGCCTTGACTGCGGTTCGTCCACGTGCGACCGGCTTGACACGCGCGACCGTCGGCGTGACCGCCTTGAGCGCACGCCGCGTGGCCGGCAATGCCGAACGCAGCGCCGAGCGCTGCAAGGTCGCCAGACTGCGCGTCATGCTTCGGGTGAAGATCGAGGTCCAGCTGCGCTTCGCCATCCGTGAGGGTCCGTGTGCCGGCTTGAACCGGGGTGCCACCACATCCGCATATATAAATGCAGGCGTGACCATGTCCGTCGGTTCTACAGCATGTCGGGGCAAAAACGCCGGAACATTTCAGCTGCTCACACCTTTGCCGGCGCGACCGGGCCGACTCGAGCACCATGGGGCGGAACCTTCCGCGTCGCGGCGCGGCTTCGGGTCGACACGGAACAACGCGTCTTTCAGCCGTCTGATCGGTCAAACGGCGATCGAACATGGGCGCATGATCGATCGCGCATCACGGCACTCCGGCAGTGCCGGTCACACCACAAGCTTCTTCCAACGCTGCAAACCTCGACGCAATTCGCCGGGTTTCATGAAAGTCAGGTGTCGAGTGCATCACCACAGTTTCAAGGCCCGAGCCGGGCGATGGACCGTATCCGCGGCCTTCGTCCTGTGCACGGCACTGCCCGCGGGCCGCGCCATCGCCGCCTGCAACGGCGGCGTCACGGTCACGTCGAGCATCGTGATCGGTGCGAACTGCGACGGTGGCAGCACCACGCCACTGCGCATGAACACCGGCGCGAACGTGACGATCAATTCCGGCGTCACGGTCTCGAACAATGCCGGCAGCGGCCGCAATGGCGACCCGATTTCGGTGCTGTCAACCAGCACATCCGCCACGCTGACCAACAACGGCAACATCTATACCGCCGCGCAGTGGGCGATCACCAACAACGGCACGCTCGACACGCTGATCAATACCGGCACGATCGCCTCCGGCGTCCGGCGCGCCATCGTGAACAACGGCGGCACCATCGGCACGATCACCAACACCGGCACCGTGTCCGGGCCGTTCGCCGACATCACGGCCTCGGGCGGTAGCATCGGCACCCTCAACAACCTGCAGGGTGCCGGCAACGCGGGTGGCGCGCTGACCTATGCCGGCGACCTGCCGACCCGCTACAACATCATCATCAACGCGCCCGGCACCTATGGCGTACTGGCCGGAGCGGGCGTATCCGGCGCCACGATGTTCGGCATCCACGGCACGTCCACCGTCGCCACCGGCACCTATTCCGGCGTGCTGACCGGAATGGCTGCCGCGAACCTGAGCGGCGCCACCAGCGGCAGCTTCGGCGGACTGGCCTGGGCGCTGAATCTCGCCTCCGGCAGCAGCACCGTGTGGGATCTGATTTTCGCGCCGGCAAGCACCGACATCACGACCGGCGGCACCTTCACGCTGGACAGCGTCGGCGTGACGACCAATCCGGTATTCGACGGCGGCACGCTGACGCTCGCGGCCGACGACGCGTCGGCACAGGCGTTCGCCGTGGGCGGCAGCGGCGGCACCCTCACCTCGCCGACCGGCGGCAGCGCCACGCTGTCCGGCGTGTTGTCTGGCGCCGGCGGTCTGACGATAGCCGGCACAGGCCGGCTGACGCTGTCCGGCCTGAACAGCTATGGCGGCGGCACGACCATCGCGTCCGGCACGGTCGCGATCGACGGCGATTCGGCCCTGGGGAGCGGCGCGGTATTCGTCGCGCCGGGCGCCGTGCTGATGGGCACCGGCACGATCGCCGGCCCGGTCACCGTCGCTGGCACCTTCAAACCCGGCAACTCGCCCGGTTTCATCGCCGTGAACGCCACCGTCGCGCAAAATACCGGCAGTACCTATCAGCAGGACATCGCAGGCACCGTGCAGGCGGCGAGCACCACGCCTGCCGGAGCGACCGGTTTCTACAGCTTCCTCGAAATCACCGGCGGGCAGTTCGTCATCCAGCCCGGCGCCACGCTCACGCCACAACTGCTGAACCTGTTCACGCCGGGCGAGCCCGGATTCGGCAGCGCGCCGCATGTGCCGGCGCTCGGCGAGCGCTTCCGCATCATCAGCGCAGATAGCGGCATCACCGGCCGCTTCACGACACTGACCCAGCCGGCCGGCCTCGCCGCCGGCACGCAGTTCGCGGCTTTCTACGATGTGGCCGGCAGCCGGAGCATCGACCTGCTGGTGATCCCGCTGTCCTACCGCAGCGTGCTGGCTGACGGCAGCGCGAATGCCCGGTCGGCCGGCGACGCGCTGGACCGGCTGGTCGAACTGAATCTGGCCGGTACGGCGGGTGTGGCGCAAACCACCCTGCTGCAGGCGGCCGCAACGCAAGGCGCCACAGCGCTGCCGTCATTCGCGCGTTCGCTGGCGGGTGAAACGCATGGCGCAAGTCTGGCAATGGTTCCGCAGGCCACGCGGCGACTGCAGCAAACGGTGCTCGCACAAGTGGACAGCGTCGCGCGCACCGGCAACAGGGTGTGGGGCGGCATCACCTACCAAGGCGGCAATCGCTCGGGCGACGAAAACGCCAGCGGCTTTTCCAGCCATCTGTATCAACTGGCTTTCGGTGCCGACATGCACACCGCCGACGGCCACACGCTGGGTGCCGGCTTCGCGCTGTCGACCACCCGGGTTTCCGCCCGCTCCGGGTCGGGCACGGTTCAACAGGGCACGATCTTCGCGTATGGCCAGCGTCCGGTCAGCGACTGGGTGCTCGACGGCATGGCCAGCATCGGCCTCAGTTCGACCGACAACACGCGCAACGATCCTCTCGGCAGCGCCACGGCGCTCGACGCGAACGACATCCACGGCGGCGACGCGCTCGTCAGCCTGGGCATCGGCCGCGCCCACGATGTCGCGCCTGGCCGCGTCACCCCCTATGCCCGCCTGACCTGGCAGCACGTGCGCCAGTCCGCGTTCAACGAGGGCGACAGCGCTGCCGCACTGGGCGTACGCCGCTTCAGCGATGACGGCGTACGCGCCGTGCTCGGCGTATCGCTTGCCTCCGCGCCGACCTTCGCCAGCTCTGACCCGGCGGCTCAGCGCTTCACCTACCGCGCCCACCTGGGCGTCGGAGCCGACACGTCGGGTCTGATCCAGCCGCGCCTGAACACCACGCTGGCGGGCGTCGCAATGACGCTGCGTACGCCCGACGTCGGTAAGACCTTCGTGCAGGCCGGCGTCTCCGCCAGCGCACGGGTCGCCACCCACACCGTCGTGGAGCTGGGTCTCGCCGGCGAAATCCGTCAGGGTGCGGTGCTGGGCAACATCAATCTGGACCTGATAGTCCGCTTCTGACGCACACACTGCCTGCTGCGCGCAGGCACCGGTTGTTTTCTCTCGATTCCCCCTCATCTATCGCAGCATGAGGCGCTCCGGCCAACCGGCCCGTCCGGGCCGGAGCGGGTATGCCCTCCGGCGCGTGCCCCCGCTGTCCTTGAAGGAATCGAACCATGCTCATCGTGTGTCAGCACTGCAGCACGACCAACCGCGTCGCGGACGAGCGCCTCGACGATCAACCGGTGTGCGCGCGCTGCAAGAAGCCGCTGCTTGCGGCCGAACCCTTCGCGCTGGACGACCAGACCTTCGCCCGCTATGTGCAGACCACGGAATTGCCGGTAGTGGTGGACTTCTGGGCCGACTGGTGCGGCCCGTGCAAGGTCATGGCGCCGCAGTACGCCGCGGCGGCCGCGCAATTGCCCCGCGTGCGCTTTGCCAAGGTCGATACCGAACAGGCGCAGAACACCGCCGCTCAGTTCCGGATCCGCAGCATTCCCACGCTGCTTCTGATGCGGGGCGGCCATGAAATCGCACGCAGATCAGGTGCGATGAGCGCCGCGGATCTGCTGCGCTGGATTCGATCGGTGACCTGAAGCAACACCGCCGAGCACCGAAGCACGTCGTTCGTGCCTTGGAAAGGACCGCACGAATGGACCGCGCAGTGCGGCGCCACCTCACTCGGCGACGATGACGCCCTTCGTGCCGGCGTCGAAATCGGCCCACGTGTCTTCGCCAACCAGGCGGCGATCGCCCTGAATGGTGAACAGGACCGGGCCGTCGCGGAACACGAGTGCGCCATCGCTGCGCTTCGCCTTCACCCGCTTGCCGTTCACCCATACACGTTCGCGAAGGTCGATGCGGAGTGTGGCGAAGGTCGAGCCATCCGCCGCCCGGGCAACCCATTGCCCGGCGTAGGGCGTGGCCGGACCGGCGCCCGCCGGCGCGGGTGCGGCGGTGCCGAAGCCGGCCGCGGCGTTTTCAGCACGGGTTTTCGTGATGTCACAGCCTTGCAGTTCCGACACCTGGGTACAGCCGGAACGTTCGAGCTGTCGCGCGTACTTCGCGTCGATTGCGTGGGCCGGCGCAGCGGAAAGCAGGCCGATGGCGGCAACAGATATCCAGCATGACTTCATGGGCTCACCTCGTCGTGCCAACGCAGACCGGAAGTGGGCGCGTTCAGGGCGGACGCCCGAACCCGCTCCGACTCGAACCAAAAGCGTACCAAGAAGTACGCGTGTGCGTCGGATCCGACCGCCACCGTTCGATCCGCGCGCGGCGCGGACCCAACGCTCAGGCGTAGGTGTCGATCAGGTGAGCGCCGGACGGTCTGGCCGGCACCGGTGCGGGGAGGGCCTGCAGCAGTTGCAGCGCACTGGCAGCCTGAATGTCCAGCGCCTTCTTCAGCACCAGCGTGCCGGCGGCATCGACCACCCTCGCCTGCGACAGCGCGGTGGCGGTACTGGCAATGGCGGATACGTCCATCGATGAACTCCTTGCGCCGGAACACGGCGTGAAGCCAGGGCTAACGACCGCCGGGCTCACGATCTTGAGGATGGTGACCATCACTTGCCCGATGGTTGGGGGAAACGTTGGGCATCGCTGCGCTCACCCCAACCTACATGCCTGACGCAACGACGCGATGACTGGCGGAGCTGGGTTGTTGGGCATCGCTGCGCTCACCCCAACCTACATGCCGGGGCTGGCTTTGCCAGGTCGCCTCATTCGTAGGTTGGGGTGAGCGCAGCGATGCCCGACACAGGCCAGGGCTAAGGCCACGTGGCGTAAGTTCGCGCTGCCGTCCTTGCGGCTGAATGTCTAATGACCGTCGATCAGCTCGACCCGCAGGTCATCGTCCGGGTAGCGTGCTTCGTCGCCGCTGCCGCGGTCGCCGATTTCCAGATACACCACTGCCCCGGCCGTGTCGTTGATCAGGCAGTGCGCGTGCCGTTACCTGCGGCGAAACCGGCGCACGTGCCGGGTGCCAGGCGCGGAGGGGTCCCGGCGTCACGCATCCGACAGGATGGCGCAGCTCGCCTTGATCAGTGCGATCGTGCGGTCGCCGACGCGAAATTCGCCCGATGCGACGCATTGCCGACGGCCGATGCGGTGCGCATGAATGCGGCCGACCAGCCAGTCGCCCGCCGTGCTCGGGCCGAGGTAGTCGACGGACAGGCTGGCCGTCACCATCCGGGTATCTGACGGCAGCTGCGCGGCGATGAAGCCGACGATGAAAATGTCGGCCAGCGTGGCGATGACGCCGCCGTGCGTGATGCCCAGCCGGTTGCAGTCGTCACCGGTTATGCGGAACGTGAAGTGATCCGTGTGCCCTGCGTTACCGGTGAATACCGTGCGGCCGCCGAAGAACGGGCCGCGCAGCACGCGCGGCGTGAAACCCGCTGGCGCGCTGTCGTCGTCAGGCGCGACGAGCGGTGGCATCGAGTGCGTCCTCCAGTTGATCGTTACCCCAGTACAGGGCGTCGCCGACGAAAAAGCTGGGCGCGCCGAACAGCCCGCGCTGCGCCGCCTGCTCGGTCTGTTCGCGCAGCGCCTGCTTCACCTCGGGCGACTGCGACTGCGCGATCAGGTCCGCTGCCGGCAGTCCAAGTTCGTTCAGCACGCGCTGAATCGCTTCGACGTCGTTGATGTCCGTGTCGTGCACGAAATTCAGTTCGAACACGCGGGCGCAGAAGGTCGCGATCCACGGCGCGTTGCTGTTCGCGAGCGCAATGCGCGCCGGCAGCAGGCCGTTGCGCGGAAACTGCGACGGCTTGCGCCAGGGCAAGGCATGGCGCGCGCATTGCCGGGCGAGGTCGGTCCACATCCAGGCGAACTTGACCGGCTGCTGCAGGAAGGGCGAACTTTCCCAGCCGGCGGAGCGGAAGATCGGGCCGAGCAGCAGCGGGCGCCACAGCACTTTGACGCCGCGCGCGCGCGCCAGCGCTTCGATGCGCAGCGTGCTCAGATAGCTGTAAGGACTGGCAAAGTCGAACCAGTACTCGAGATGCGGATCGTTCATGACTGACCTTTCAGTCGAAAAGGACAAGGCAGCGCGCCTCGATGCTGGCGCGCAGCGGCGCATCGACAGGTGCCGCCGGATCGAGGAAGGCGGCGTGCGGGGTGAATCGTGACACGCCGCTCGCCTGCGAGTCATATTGCTTGAACACCAGCACCTCGCTCATCGCCATGTCGGAAAAGTAATGCCAGCGGTGCTGCGGCGAATGCTTCAGCAGATAGATTTCACCGCTGCGCCCCGGATAGCGTATTTCCGCCGCCACCAGATCCTGCGCCATCACCGAGCGCGCGTCGCACATCGCCAGCGGTGCATCGACGACCGGCTCGATCAGCGGGCGCCACACATTCACCACCGCGTAGCGACGGACGCGCGATCGCGCCGCGTCATCGCGCAGCACGAGGCCGAGGCGCGCCAGACCGCTCGCTTCCGAGTAATCGTTGTGCACGCGTCCGACGGCCGACGCCTGGGCGTTCTGCCGGCCGAAGGTGAGGTGCTGCTCGCCCCGGCTGCGCCGGCGGATCTGATGGTCGAAGCACAGCGCGCGCTTCGCGCCGGTGGCCTCGCAGGCGATGGCTTCGACTTCCGGGTAGTAGCGCGCGCGGATGCATTCGTCGTCATCGAAGCGCGCGAGGCCGGTCGGGACATCGCGCAGTTCGAAGCCATGACGTTCGAGCAGGAAGTCTTTCGCAGCCGGGCGCGCGTCGACGATGACGACCCGGTGCGTGCGGTAGCTGCAGTTTTCCCACGGTTCGCCGTCGGGCGGCGGATACATGTAATTGACCGGCGCGCCGGCGCTGTCCTGCAGGTAGTCCAGTCCGCCGACAGTCGGCGCCGGCTGCGCGCTGTCGGGATGAAGAACACCTTCGTCATGCGTCATCAATTGCAGCTCCTTGGTCGTCATTGCACGGACACCCACAGCAGACGCACGACCCACGACGTCAGCAGCGCGATCTGGACCAGCATGAACAGGAAGCGCAGGCGGATCGCCCGGCGCCGACCCGAACTCAGGTGGGTCACCGTCTGGCCGACACGGGCGGCGAACACCCACAGGGCCGTCGAGTCGGTGATGCCGGCGTGGCCGCTCAGCGCAGCGGCAAGGACCAGCGCTGCAAACACCGGCAGGTTCTCGCAGCAGTTCGCGTGAGCCCGGCACAGCCGGCCGGAAAAGGGCGACACATCATCGCCGGCCGGGGTGAACGCGTCGGCCGCACGCTGGCGCGTGACGACCAGGGTGGTGCGCAATGCCGCGATCGCCACCAACAGCAGCAGCGTCAGGGTGGCGTACAGCAGCATGGCAAGCAGTGAGGGCGACATCGATGCGGGCTCCTTGAAGACATGCAGCAACCGGTAGATCAGGCCTCCATGCTGAGGCCGCACGGGCTCGCCATCGAGTGTCCATATCGACATCTACCGGGCTAATATGGACAACATGAAAACCGCCGTACTCATCCTGCCCGGCGTGCTCGACATCAGTCTGGGCATCACGCTCGACGTGATGAACACCGCCAATCGCCTGTGCGTGCTCGCGAAGCGGCCTGCCCTGTTCGACATCACGCTGGCCGGCAGCGGACGACGGCGCGAGCGCAGCGGCTCCGGGCTCGAAGTCGGGCCGCTCGAACGCATGGCCGATCTGCCACCGCCCGAACTGCTGCTGTTGCCGGGTGCCAATCGCGCCTCGCGCAGCGAGCTCGAAGACTGGCTGGCGACCCGCGAGGTCATGAAGGCCATGGACCGGGCGGGCGACTGGCTCGACGCCGGCACGCAGGTGGCGGCGTCCTGCGTCAGCACCTTCGCGCTCGCGCAGGCCGGTCTGCTCGACGGCCGCGTCGCCACGACGAGCTGGTGGCTGGCGCCCTGGTTCCGCGAGCGCTTTCCGCGCGTCGACCTCGACATGGCGCGCATGGTGGTGCGTGACGGCGCGATCAGCACGGCCGGCGCCGCGCTGGCTCAGGCTGATCTGATGCTCTCGCTGGTGGCCCGCCACGGTTCGGAGGAACTGGCGCGCAGCTGCGCCCGCTTCCTGATGCTGGATCACCGCGTGTCGCAGAGCCAGTACGCCATCGCCTCGCATCTGGTCAGTCAGACCCCCACGCTGCAGCGCGCCGACCACTGGCTGCAGGCGCGCCTCGGCGAACCGGTCACGCTCGCCCTGCTGGCCGAGGCGCTGCACATGACACCGCGCACGCTGAGCCGGCACTTCGCATCGGCGGTCGGCATGTCGCCGATCCGGTACGTGCAGAAATTGCGCGTCGAGCGCGCGACACAACTGCTCGAAACCGGGCTGGCATCGATCGAGTCGGTCGCCGCGCAAGTGGGGTACGCAGACGCGTCGATGCTGCGCAAGCTGCTGCGCCGCGAACGAGGCTTGTCGCCACGCCGGGTCAGACCGCAGTCACGCGGGCCCGCTGCACAGGGCTGACGGAACAGGACAGCCGGCAAATGCGAAGTGCACAGCGCGCGCAGGGCGATGAACCGCCCGCCAGCGCGGCCCTGGTCAGGCGGACGGGCGGTAGCGTCGTCGAAATGAATCCGGTGTCATGCCCACGACACGCTTGAAGAACTTGAGGAAATTGGTGGGTTCGGAAAAGCCCATCGCCTCGCCGATGGCCGTCGTCGTCGCACCGGTATGCACCAGCAGGCGTTGCGCTTCGAGTGCCGTGCGGCGGTCGATGAATGCCTTCGCAGACATGCCGACGCGGTCGAGGCAGACGCGCGACAGCGTGCTGGGCGACACCCGCAGGCGCCGGGCGATGGCGTCCACCGTGGGCCGCGTGGTGGCCGAAGCATCCAGGTCACGCTGCAAGCGCTGGAACAGGCGTTCCTGCGCGGTGCGCGCAGGTGCGGCGATGCGTGCGGCACGGCTCAGCAACACCATCAGGCTCAGGAACAGCTCGCGCGCCAGCCGCGCGCTGACGTCATCGACACGATCGCGGTCGAGCTGGCGTTCGAGCACGCGGGTGAGCGCTTCGCCGTCGCGCTGATCCTCGGCGGACAACACGAACGCAGCCGGCCACTCGTCGATCTGCAGCAACTGGAAGGCCGGGTCGGCCAGCGCGCTGGCAGCCAGTTGAGCCAGCCGGGTATCCACCAGCAACAGCAGGCCGTGCACACCCGGGTGCAATCGCCACTGCTGCACCTGACCGGGGCGCACGACCACCACGGCGCCCGGCGCCAGGCGCACCGGCTGGAAGTCGATCAGGTGTTCGCAGGCCCCCTCGCTGATCAGCAGAACGATCAGGAAGTCGACGCGCTCCGCTTCGGCCAGCCGATCGGCCGTCACCCGGCTGCGAAGTGCGTCGAGGCTGAGCACCTCGACGCCGATTTCGGACAGGCGGGCGTTATCGAAATGGGTATCGCGGACCTGCGCCGTCGTGCTCATGCGTGCTTCCAGAATTGGTCGAGTGCTCGATTTTGACCATAAATTGCCGAATCGCAACCTCGGCGTATCGCGTGCCCTCGGACAGACTGCGAGTTCGATGACAACCCAGCTCTCACGCCAATGAAAAGCCCCCGCCTTGCCCATGCCACCGTCGCGGTCGTCGCGGCACTCGCCCTGTCCGGCTGCGCAGGCTCACACACTTCGAAGGAGAAAATCACCATGACCACCGACCGCAAGACTCAAGTTGTCGCCCTGCTCAAGGCAATCGAAACCGGTGAATCAGCGCCGGTCGCCGTCATCAACCCGGACCGTTACGTGCAGCACAACCTCGCCGTGTCCGACGGGCTCGCCGGATTCGGCGCCGCACTCGCCGCACTGCCCAAGGGATCGGCGCGGGTCAATACGGTGCGCGTGTTCCAGGACGGCGACTACGTGTTCACCCACACCGACTACGACTTCTTCGGCCCGAAGATCGGCTTCGACATTTTCCGCTTCGAGAATGGCCGCATCGTCGAGCACTGGGACAATCTACAGCCGACGCCTGTCGCGCCCAACCCGAGCCGGCGCACGATGATCGACGGCCCGACCGCGATCATCGACCTGGACAGGACTGACGCCAACAAGAAGCTGGTGGCGGCTTTCGTCGACGACGTCCTGGTGAACGGCCGCCTTGACCGGCTCGCCGGGTACTTCGACGGCGACCACTACCGCCAGCACAATCCGCAAATCGCCGACGGCCTGAGCGGCCTGGGTGCCGCGCTCGAAAGCCTGGCCAGGGCGGGCATCACCATGAAGTACCACACGGTGCACAAGGTGCTGGGCGAGGGCAACTTCGTGCTGACGGTCAGCGAAGGCGAGTTTGCCGGCAAGCCGACCGCGTTCTACGACCTGTTCCGGGTGGAGAACGGCAGGATTGCCGAACACTGGGATACGCTGGAAACCATTCCGCCGCGCGCCGAGTGGAAGAACGGAAACGGCAAGTTCTGACGGCTGGCGCGTGGAGACAGCCGGCAGGTGCCGGCTGTCCGGCTGCGCCACCTTCAGGGCGTGTGGCGAGGGGGCAACGCCGCGCCGCCTCAGCCCGCCGGCCGCGCCTTCCGACCTGCTGCGAATGCGATGAATCCGAGGCCGCACAGCAGCATCACGGCAGTGCCCGGTTCCGGCACCAGGGAGACGTTGTCCAGATGGCCGATGTCGGAACCCGTCTGATATTCCGCACGAATTTTCAACGATGACAGGTTCGACAGGACGGCGAGGAACTGCTCGTCCGTCGGCGCGCTGCCCGACAGGTTGCCCAAGCGCCATCCGGTCGCCGACAGGGGCACCGAATACGAGGTCCATGCGTTGTTGGCCGGATTGCTTGCCGTGTTGTAGACGACCGTCAGCCCGCCGCCCTGCAGGATCACATCTTCGGCATTGAACTGGTTGGGGGAACCGGGGTAGCGCTGCATGAGATCGAACGTCAGCTGCGTTCCGAAGGCGCCAGCGAAATTGCCGTGGAACTGCGCGGGCGCCACGAAATAGGTCACGCCCCCGGTGGTCAGATCGTCGATGAACACATTGCCGCCCGGATTGCCGTCGGTGCCACTCCAGGTCAGGGGTCGTTCCACGTCGCCCTGGGCACTCCAGCCCTCGGCATCCGTGTCGAAGGTGCTCGTGACGGCATGCGCCGGGAATGAAGCCGCAAGAAGCAGGGCCAGTGCGGAAACGCGAAGATGGCTCTCGGTCATTGTCGTGTACCTCCAATGTTTTGAGCGGGTCCGGCGTTGCAATCAGCCCGGCCGTACAGTGGATCGCAAGACCGACGCCACTGCAAGCGGCCACCGTCACGCGCGACCATCACGGTTACCCGACGCACCGGCCCGGCCCGAGGACACGGGGATCTGCCCCCGGCTTCTGCGCTGCGAACTACCTGCGGCCGGCCAGCGCCTTGTCCAGCACCCCGGTGAACACGTCGAAATTCTCGATCTGCGGCATGTGGCCCAGATCCGGCAGTTCGTACAGCACGGCGCCGGGAATCAGCGCGGCGGCCGTCTTGCCTAGCCGGTCGTAGCGCCCCGGTTCGTAATCGACGCCGGCTCTCATCCACCCGCGACCGGGGCCGGTGCGATCGCGCGTTCCGATGATCAGGCTGACCGGCACCGACAGGTCGCCGAATTCGGTCACGACCGGCTGGGTGAAGATCATGTCGTAGGTCAGCGCATTGACCCAGGCCACCTGCGCCTTGTCCGGTCCCTGGAGCTGACCGACGAGGAAATGGGTCAGCGCCGCGTAGCGGTCGTTCCACTCGCCGGCGTAGTAACTTTCGCGCTGATATTTGGCGATGCCCGCGGCGGTCTGCGCCTGCTCCGCCTTGTAGAAGAAATCGGTGTCCTTGTACTCGGCATACTTCAGGTAGTTTTCCAGGCCGATCGGGTTCACCAGCACCAGTTGCTGCACCGCCTGCGGAAACATCAACGCGAAGCGACTGGCCAGCATGCCGCCCATCGAATGCCCGACGACGATAGCCTTTTCGATGCCGAGCGACGTCATCAGCGCGCGGGTGTGATTCGCCAGCGCGGGAAACGAATACTGGTACTGCATCGGCTTGGACGACTTGCCGAACCCGATCTGGTCGGGCATCAGCACGCCATAGCCCTGCTTCTGCAGATGGCGGGCGGTGGACGCCCAGTAATCGGCGTTGAAGTTCTTGCCGTGCAACAGCGTGACCACCGGCTTGCCGGCCTCGCCCGGCAGATGGATGTAAGCCATTTCCAGCGACTGACCCTGCGACACGATCGGGAAGAACTTCACCCCGAACGCGTATGCGTAGCCGGTCAGCCGGGCATCGTAGGACAGCTTCGAAAGGTCTTCCGCCGCACGGTCTTCAGCCGCACGCGCAGGAAGGCAGAGCGGCAGCAGCACCGCACACAGCAGGACACTCAGACGCAGCAGGGACACGGCACTCTCCGGATGGGCAGGCAGACACACGGTCGACGCGGGCGCGCCGGCGCGGTTCCGAAGCAGGGTACATGTTTCGCGCAACGGGCCGCGCTCATCTCCTGCCGGTGCGCTCGAAGGGAACAGCTTCGCTGGTCACCAGCGGTGTCTCGCGCCACGCGCCTGATGTTGGGCATCGCTGCGCTCACCCCAACCTACCGCGATGCGCAAGCAGTCTTGTCAGATCTTGCGCCGCCTTGCCGTCGTGGGGGTCACATCCCGCGCGCAGGGACGAAGCCACAGCGCTCAATCCGCGTAACCGCCCTCGCGCTGGTGTCTCACCGCCAGCACGATCGCCATGTCGCGGCCCGCATGCAGGGCCCCGTGACCCGCCCGGCCATGCGAAATCACTGCCTGTGGAAACGCAAAGGCGTCGAAATTTCTTACACCTGGAAAAGCTGATTCGCATAAACGACTTTTTTGTATGGACAACGTCCTTGGTGCAGTACTTGCTAGACGCTGTCCCGCGCATTCGTCGTCATGCGCCGACGCGCATCACCATTTCTCACACCACATCCGGATAACAGTCATGCTCCTTTTCAAGAAGCTCGCCCTTACCTCAGCGTTGGTTATCAGCTGCGGACTGACGCAAGCCGCGACCCCGACCGTCGCCTACGAATTCACCGAGTCCTTCGTCGGCAATGTGACCTATGACTGGAACACATTTCCCATGGAGCGTTACGAAGACTTCGTCCTCGCGCCGGAGGGCAGCGATCTGCCGTCACTGCTGCAGAGCGCGACGCAACACACCTTCACGCCCTTCTACGCGCCGGCTTCCGGTCAAACTTACTGTTATGACGAAGGCGGTTGCGCGCTGACCGGCGGCAACGCGCACGGCAGCTACACCGGCCTGTACTGGGTGGACTATTTCAAGGAGATAGCCGGCAGCAACACCGTGTACGAATACGCCGGCTGGTTCGAATACACCGGCGGAACAGGCGTGTTCGAAGGCATCACGGGTGGCGGCACCTTCATCGGCCGGGAAACCTATCCCTCTCCCTTTGACCAGGTCCTCAGCAAGACGGTACAGGGCAACTTCGCTCTGCCGGTGCCCGAGCCGGAAACCTGGGCATTGATGGTGGCCGGACTGGCCCTCGTTGCCGGCATGTTGCGCCGGGTGCGGATGCCGATCTGACGTCGCGACGACGTCAGCGATCGAGGGGCCTTTCGGCGCCCCCTCGATCACGTCCGCTAAGTCATGGCAGTGTTCCACCACAGACCGCCGGACAACGGCCGTCGCCCCTGTTTCGGACTTCATGCACCTTGCGAAACGCATCCGGATTGGCGCACCATGACATCAAATCCGATGCACGCAAGGACATCCCATGAGAACGACCGTGACGATAGATGACGCCCTGTACGAGCGGGCGCTTGAAGTGGCCGATCCGTCCATGGACAAGGCCGACCTGTTCCGCGAAGCAATCAAGACCTATGTCAGGGTGCAGTCGGCCAGACGGCTCGCCGCGCTGGGCGCAACCCAGCCCGACATGCCGGACATTCCGCGCGCGCGGGCTGACGCCCCCCAGTGAGCGGCATCCTTGTCGATGCCTCGGTGTGGGTGGATCACTTCCGCCACGGTAACGACTCGCTCATCCAGCTTCTGGATAGCGACCTCGTACTGATCCACCCGCTGATCATCGGCGAACTGGCCTGCGGCACCCCACCAAGCCGCGCGCAAACACTGACCGACCTCGCCAGCCTGCAGCCCGCCCGTCAGGCCAGTGCGGCCGAAGTGCTGGCATTCATCAACCGAGAACACCTGTTCGGCCTCGGCTTCGGCATCGTAGACATGCACCTGCTCGCCTCTACCTTGATCACGCAAGGCGCCAGATTGTGGACACTGGACAAGCAACTGGACATGCTGGCGGAGCGGTTCGGCGTGACTCGTCGAATGGAGCGCACTGAGTGATCGGGCCGGAGGAACAATCCTCTTGGAATAATCGGGATCTGTCTCCTATTACGCTATTGTTCGCTATTTCTTTAATTTTTATTGATCATGCGTTGCTACGCTTCCGAAGCGCTTCTAACAGGAAGCCTTCGAGACGCTCCCTATTCAGATGCTGAGTGTGAGCATCGATATCGTTAGCTAGTGCCTTAAGCTCGGCAATGGTCGGTACTGGGTGTTCGTTTCCATAGGCATCTCTTATGTGAGCATCTCCGTCCAATTCCTTTGCCCACAGTCCATGTACCAAGTCATTTCTCTTTTCCGTCAGGCTCTCGCATGTGTTCACGAGCGCTTGCAGTTTGATCAAGGCAGTGCCTTCGCCGAGAGCCTTTCGGGCAAGTGTCTTGGTACGATCTCGAAGCTGTCGAGCGCTTTCGTACTTCGTAGCGACAAGCGCTTCGGCAGGGGTAACACCCGTTAGAGTCTTGATCGTCATTTTTAGGATATGGATCATGTGCTCATGCCGAAGTGCAACCTCGCCAAATGCGGCAAGCAACTCCGGGTCCTCGGGTACGTGAAACCCGATAAATCTCATTGATTGGTCTTTGCTATGCATAACACCTAAGTTAAGCCGAACCGCGCAACGGCTTGAGCCTAAAAGTTTTCAATGGCTGACGTTCAAAATGGTGGCCTACCCCGCTACTTCCCCTGTTTTCTTAGTTTTCAGCCCCTTGGCGTATAGATCTAACTCAGCTGTAGTCTGAGAGATATGAAACTCGGCCCAACTTTTTTGCTCCGAACGAACAATCTCGCGATCTACGACGCTAGGACGAAGCATGCACATATCAGGATCCATATCCTCCGAAAAGATATACCGATGCGCATTTTTAATAATCAAACACTGAATCTTAACTGCAATGTTATTTGGCAGTTTTTCACCGCGTCGAAAAGCTGGCTTTCTTCCAACATGCGTATATAGCAAGCAGTCGGGCGACAGTGGCAAGAAGATTTCAGACCCGTCTCTACCCCAACCACCTCCAAGATCAAACGTTTCGTCTCCATAATAATTAAGTTTAACCACCGGATTGTCGCTGGTTAGCCATTTCATTCCGTCAGGGGGGCGTACAACAGTCCAACGGTGCTCCTCTAAACACTTAACCGTTTTGGTTAGAAGCATCTCGATCGCATATAGCCAATAGGCTCTTCCAGCGATTGTTTCGAGAATCAACTTTCCTGTTCGTGCGCCAGGCTTAAATTCTGTACGCATTGAAATTGGTATAGAAACAGATTCTGAGTCCTCGCCGATACGCAACGCCGGACGATTCTCTGGCATCATCGCAAGGTCCTTCACTGCGCCTTCCAATACCTCCTCGAGCATCGAAGGCAAGTATTCGGCTGCGCGATTAACTATTTCGGTCATGCGCGCGGGCGTACGGACGTCCTGGAGCGCGACGAAGCGTGCCAATCGCCGCCATTCAGTTGGCGAAACAGCCCTTCCAACTAAAATTTTTTCGATCACGACGTTTGCGGGACTCTCAAAATCGATGGAGAACCAGCGTTCCATCTCATCTGAATCTCTACCATCTCTTAGCCGAGTATATAGATGCTCTCTTTTTGCAATTGTCTCAATTGAATGCTGTTTCCAAGAGCGCACATTAGCGTGGGGCACGAGCAATCTGTACGTCCATACTTTTGGGGTACCAGCAGCCCATCTTTTCAGATAGTGTTCTGGAACATAATGATTACGCACGCAAAAATCAACAGGCGACATTTGTTTCCTTGAAGAATCAAACACCTTAGTTCGCGCCGAGGTAATGTAGCGGCACGAGTGGACAACCAGCGCCCATATCCACTTAAAACGTTTGGAGTTTGGGCACTCGAGGCATCGACCGGAGCACGTTAAAAAGCCGGCATCAGCCGGCTTTTTTATCTCAAACCTCAATCCCAACTCAACGCCCCACCCGTCTGATACTCGATCACCCGGGTCTCGAAGAAATTCCTTTCCTTCTTCAGATCGATCATTTCGCTCATCCACGGGAACGGGTTCTCTGCACCCGGGTAAAGCACATCGAGACCGATCTGCTGGGCGCGGCGGTTGGCGATGAAGCGCAGATATTCCTTGAACATGGCTGAGTTCAGGCCGAGCACGCCGCGCGGCATGGTGTCTTCGGCGTAGCGGTATTCGAGCTCGACGGCCTTGCGGAACAGGGTTTTGAGCTCTTCGCGGAATTCGACGGTCCACAGGTGCGGGTTTTCGAGCTTGATCTGGTTGATCAGGTCGATGCCGAAATTGCAGTGCATGGACTCGTCGCGCAGGATGTACTGGTACTGCTCGGCCGCACCGGTCATCTTGTTCTGCCGGCCGAGGGCGAGGATCTGCACGAAGCCGACGTAGAAGAACAGGCCTTCCATCAGGCAGGCGAACACGATCAGGCTTTTCAGCAGTTGCTGGTCGGTTTCGGGCGTGCCGGTCTTGAACATCGGGTTGGTCAGCACGTCGATGAACGGAATCAGGAATTCGTCCTTGTCGCGGATCGACTGCACTTCGTGATAGGCGTTGAACACTTCGCCTTCGTCCAGACCGAGCGACTCGACGATGTACTGGTAGGCGTGCGTGTGGATCGCCTCTTCGAAGGCCTGGCGCAGCAGGTACTGGCGGCACTCGGGCGCCGTGATGTGGCGGTAGGTGCCGAGCACGATGTTGTTGGCGGCCAGCGAATCAGCGGTGACGAAGAAGCCGAGGTTGCGCTTGATGAGGCGGCGCTCGTCGTCGGTCAGGCCGTTGGGCGTCTTCCACAGCTCGATGTCGCGCTGCATGTTCACTTCCTGCGGCATCCAGTGGTTGGCGCAGCCGGACAGGTATTTGTCCCACGCCCACTTGTACTTGAACGGCACGAGCTGGTTCACGTCGGTGCCGCCGTTGATGACGCGCTTGTCTTCGGCGCGGATGCGGCGCATGCGGGTCGATTCGGTCGCGGCCGGCGCGGGAGCGCGCGGCGCGATCGGCAGTTCGGCGATGGGGGCGTGGATCGGCAAGGGATCCGCGTACATATCGCGGCGGGCCGCCGCTCCCACAGGGGCTGCGCCAGCGCGCGGGGCGAACCCGGTAGCCGCCGGTTCGGCGGTGGCGGTGCGCAGGCCGAGGCCGGGTTGCGGGGTGTTCACGGGCAGGTCGTCTTCAAAACTCAGCATGGGTGTTCTCTCCGTGGGCGGTGCGTGGAGCGACCGGGTTCTGGTTGATTCGGTTGTATTCGGTTCGCGTTCAGTCGGCGTGCGTGCGGACCTGACGCCGCCCTGCCCTGCTGCGCATGCAGGGTTCCGGGCGGCGGTGCAGCCGGCTTACTGGCAGGCTTCGCAGGTCGGGTCGTCGATGGCGCAGAACTTGGGTTCGGCTTCGCTCGGCACGGCGTTGAGCTCACCGCCGCGGCCGGTCGACTTCTCGGCGTGCGTGGCGCCCATGGCGCGCAGGTAATACGTGGTCTTGAGGCCGCGCAGCCAGGCCAGCTTGTAGGTTTCGTCGAGCTTCTTGCCCGATGCGCCGGCCATGTAGATGTTCAGGCTCTGCGCCTGGTCGATCCATTTCTGGCGGCGCGACGCGGCTTCGACCAGCCACTTCGGCTCGACTTCGAAGGCGGTGGCGTACAGGCTGCGCAGTTCGGCCGGAATGCGGTCGATGCGCGACAGCGAACCGTCGAAGTACTTCAGGTCGGCGACCATGACTTCGTCCCACAGGCCCATCTTCTTCAGATCACGCACCAGGTGCTCGTTCACCACGGTGAATTCGCCCGACAGGTTCGATTTGACGAACAGGTTCTGGTAGGTCGGCTCGATGCTGGCATCGACGCCGATGATGTTCGAAATGGTCGCGGTCGGCGCGATGGCGAGGCAGTTGGAATTGCGCATGCCGTAATTGGCGATGCGGCTGCGCAGTGCGCTCCAGTCCATCGTGACCGAGCGGTCGACTTCGAGGTAGCCGCCGCGCTCTTCGGCCAGGATGTCGAGCGAGTCGTGCGGCAGGATGCCGCGGTCCCACAGGCTGCCCTTGTAGCTGGCGTAGCGGCCGCGCTCTTCGGCCAGTTCGGTCGAGGCCCAGTAGGCGTAGTAGGCGACGGCTTCCATCGAGCGGTCGGCGAATTCGACCGCGTCGTCGGAGGCGTACGGCGTGCGCAGCTCGTGCAGCGCTTCCTGGAAGCCCATCAGGCCCATGCCGACCGGGCGGTGCTTCAGGTTGGAATTGCGCGCCTTGCCGACCGAGTAGTAATTGATGTCGATGACGTTGTCGAGCATGCGCATCGCGGTGCGGATGGTCTTGCGCAGCTTGTCGTGGTCGAGCACCTTGTTGCCCTGGCCGTCGTCCTTCAGGTGGGCGACCAGATTGACCGAACCGAGGTTGCACACGGCGATTTCAGTGTCGGACGTGTTCAGCGTGATTTCGGTACACAGATTGCTGGAGTGCACCACGCCGACATGCTGCTGCGGCGAGCGCAGGTTGCACGGGTCCTTGAAGGTGATCCAGGGGTGGCCGGTTTCGAACAGCATCGACAGCATCTTCCGCCACAGCGCAACCGCCGGCATTTTCTTGAACACGCGGATTTCGCCGCGCGCGGCCTTCTCTTCATAGCGGGTATAGGCGGCTTCGAAGGCGCGGCCGAACAGGTCGTGCAGGTCGGGGCAGTCGGACGGCGAGAACAGCGTCCATTCAGCGTTTTCCATCACGCGGCGCATGAACAGATCCGGAATCCAGTTCGCGGTGTTCATGTCGTGCGTGCGGCGGCGGTCGTCGCCGGTGTTCTTGCGCAGTTCGAGGAATTCCTCGATGTCGAGGTGCCAGCTTTCCAGATAGGCGCACACCGCGCCCTTGCGCTTGCCGCCCTGATTGACCGCGACGGCGGTGTCGTTGACCACCTTCAGGAAGGGCACGACGCCCTGGCTCTTGCCGTTGGTGCCCTTGATGTGCGAGCCCAGCGCGCGCACCGGCGTCCAGTCGTTGCCCAGACCGCCGGCGAACTTGGCCAGCAGCGCGTTTTCCTTGATCGCCTCGAAAATGCCGTCGAGGTCGTCGGCCACCGTCGTGAGGTAGCACGACGACAGTTGCGGGCGCAGCGTGGCGCTGTTGAACAGCGTCGGCGTCGAGCTCATGAAGTCGAAGCTGGCCAGCAGCTGATAGAACTCGATGGCGCGCGCTTCGCGGTTGATTTCGTTCATCGCGAGGCCCATGGCGACGCGCATGAAGAACACCTGCGGCAGTTCGATGCGGCGGTCGCGGATGTGCAGGAAGTAACGGTCGTACAGCGTCTGCAGACCGAGGTAGTTGAAGCGCAGGTCGTTGCGGTGGTCGAGCGCAGCACCGAGCTTGGCGAGGTCGAACTGCGCCAGCTTCGGGTCGAGCAGTTCGGCTTCGATGCCCAGCTTGATGTAGCGCGGGAAATAGTCGGCGTAGGCGGTGGCCATCGCGCCCTGCGATGTTTCTTCGCCCAGCACTTCGGCGCGGATGGTGTGCAGCAGCAGGCGGGCGGTGACGTAGCCGTAGGCCGGGTCGTTCTCGATCAGCGAGCGGGCGGCCAGGATGGCCGACTTGCGCACTTCATCCACCGGCACACCGTCGTACAGATTGGTCAGCGTGGCGTCGAATATGGTGGCGACCGACACGACGTCGCCCAGGTTTTCGCAACTGTCCTGGATCAGCGTGCGCAGCGCTTCGCGGTCAAGCGGCATGCGGCGGTCGCCATCGACCACGTGCAGCACCGGCTGCTCGATCGACGCTTCAACGGCCTGCTGCTTCTGCGCACGTTCGGCCGAACGCTTCTCGCGATACAGCACGTAGGCGCGGGCCACGTCGTGCTCGGCCGAACGCATCAGCGCCAGTTCGACCTGGTCCTGGATGTCTTCGATATGGAAGGTGCCGCCGTGCGGCAGGCGGCGCAGCAGCGCACCGACAACCGCGTCGGTCAGCGCCGCAACCTGTTCGCGCACACGCGCCGACGCCGCGCCCTGCCCGCCATTGACCGCCAGGAAGGCCTTGGTCATGGCGATGGAAATCTTGGCCGGCTCGAACGCCACCACGGCACCGTTCCTGCGGATGATCTTGTAATCGGAGTGCGCACTGTGCGCGGCCGCCGAAGACTCGAGGCTGATCTGGTCCGGCGTGCCGGACAGTGAACGGTTGCTGCCGTGTTCGGCGGTGATTTGCATGCGTACATCTCCCTGGAGAACCGCAGCCACGCTGCGGCGGAATGAGTCTGGAGGTGGGGAAGTGTGCTCTTCGACCACTACCTATAGTGGTTCAAGCGGTTTGAGCTACTAAGTGTAGTGATGCGACCCGGACACCGCAAGCGCTTTTTTCCGCTCGCAGCGAATCCGCCGGAAACGCTTCAGGGGCGCGGGATACCGACCGCCGACCAGTCGAAACAGGCGCCCGGATCGGTCTTTCGACCGGGTGCCACATCCGAATGGCCTACGACATCGGCAATCGGATGGCGCTGGCGCAGCGCCCCGATCAGCGCGCGGGCGCGCGCGTACTGGGCGGCTTCGAAGGGCAGCACGTTGCAGCCTTCGAACTCGATGCCGACCGAAAAATCGTTGCAGCGGCTGCGCCCCTGCCAGCTCGATACGCCCGAATGCCAGGCGCGCTCAAGGGTGGACACGAACTGCAGCAGTTCGCCGTCGCGCCGCACCACGAAGTGCGACGACACCCGAAGTACCGAGATATCAAAGAAGTAGGGATGAGCCGATGGGTCGAGCCGGTTGGTGAACAGGTGTTCGATCCAAGGCCCGCCGAAATCGCCTGGCGGCAGGCTGATGCTGTGCAGCACGATCAGCGACACCGCGGTGTCGTCCGGCCGCGCATCGCGATTGGGCGAATCGACGCGCCGCGCCGCCGCGCACCAGCCGTCGGCGTCGATGGCGTGCTCAATCATGCCAAACCGCAATCACGCGCGGCTTCCGCAGCTGCCCCTGTGGGAGCGGCGGCCTCGCCGCGATGGGCGCCGGCCCTGTGGGAGCGGCGGGGCCGCCGCGATACGCACTCTGCACAACGATGGTCGCTGCACCGATCGCGGCGGGGCCGCCGCTCCCACAGGTCGCTCAAACACAGGTCGCTCCCACAAGGGCCGGTGCCGATCACAGCGCCCACAGGTGGTGCCGCTCCCGCATCCGCTGCCCGACCTTCACTCATTGATGCCCAGACGCTGCAGGCGGTAGCGCAGCGAACGGAAGGTGACGCCGAGCAGACGGGCGGCGGCGGTCCGGTTGTAGCGGGTCTTGCGCAGCGCGTCTTCGATGGCTGCGCGTTCCATGCGGTCGAGGTAGTCCTGCAGCGGCAATTCGCCGGCCGGATCGGCGGGTGCGTCGTCGTCGGCCGGCATCAGGCCGAGGTCGGCGGCGTCGATCTGTGCCTCGGCGCTCAGCGCGTAGGCGCGTTCGAGCACGTTTTCGAGCTCGCGCACGTTGCCCGGGAAGGGGTAGGCGCACAGTGCGTCGATCGCCGCGCGAGTGAGCACCGGATGCGCATGGTCCGGCGCAGCGATGCGATCGAGCAGGGTCTGCGCGAGCTGCGGAATGGATTCGCGGCATTCGCGCAGGCTGGGCATGCGCAGTTCGAGCACGTTGAGGCGGTAGAACAGGTCCTGCCGGAAGCGGCCGTCATCGACCATCTGCTTCAGATTGCGGTGGGTGGCGCTGATCAGCCGGATGTCGGTCGACTCTTCGCTGCGCGCGCCAACGCGGCGCACCGACTTTTCCTGGATGGCGCGCAGCAGCTTCACCTGCATCGACAGCGGCAGATCGCCCACTTCGTCGAGAAACAGCGTGCCGCCCTTCGCCGCCTGGAAATGGCCTTCGCGGTCGGCGTCCGCGCCGGTGAAGGCGCCCTTGGTGTAGCCGAAGAACTCCGACTCGACGAGGGTTTCGGGAATGGCGCCGCAATTGACGGCGATGAACGGCCCGGCGCGGCGCGCGCCCAGTTCGTGGATGAGCCTTGCGGCGCGCTCCTTGCCGCTGCCCGATTCGCCCTGGATGTTGACCGGCGCACTGCTGCGCGCCAGCTTGGTGATCATGTCGCGCACATGCACCAGCGCCGGCGCGTCACCGACCAGCGCATCGGCGCCCTGTGCCGGCGACGCGGCGTTGCGACCCGGCAGGTCGAGCGCGGAACGCACCAGCGCGCGCAGCTGTTCGATCGACACCGGCTTGGCCAGATAATCGAAGGCACCCGCCTTCAGCGCAGCGACCGCGTTGTCCATGCTGCCGTAGGCGGTGATGACGGCGACCGGCAGGTCGCGGTGGTGTTCGGCGATGTGGCGCACCAGATCCATGCCTTCGCCGTCCGGAAGGCGCATGTCGGTCAGGCACAGCGCGAACTGCTCGCGCGCGAGGAAGTCGCGCGCCTGTGCGACGGTGCCGGCGAGCGACGCATGCAGGCCCATGCGGGCCAGCGACATGTCGATCAGCTCGCGCAGATCGTCTTCGTCGTCGACCACCAGCACTTTCAGCTCAAGTTGTGATCGCCGACGTTCCATGCACCGTCCCAGCTTCTGTTCATGCCGCGTACGCGGAAGTGCGCACCCGGCGAATTATCCACGAACTCCAGCCGCGCCCCGTTGGCTTCGCACAGTTCGCGCGCGATGTAGAGCCCGAGGCCGGTGCCCTTGCTGTGCGTAGTGAAGAAGGGCTCGAACAGATGGGTGCGCACCGCGATGTCGATGCCCGGGCCGTCGTCGAGCACTTCGATCAGCGTAGCGTCGTCTTCGCCGCGCACGATGATGCGGACCGATTCCTGGCCCGGACTGGCGTAGCGCAGCGCATTGACCACCAGATTCCACAACACCTGATGCAGGTGGCCGCGGTCGAACCAGATCGCGCCCGATGTCGGCGCATCGATGCGCACGCGGCTGCGTACCGAGGCATCGCGCATCGCCAGTTCGTCGACGAAGCTGC
Organism: Methyloversatilis sp. RAC08; assembly: GCF_001713355.1. Classification (NCBI taxonomy): domain Bacteria; kingdom Pseudomonadati; phylum Pseudomonadota; class Betaproteobacteria; order Nitrosomonadales; family Sterolibacteriaceae; genus Methyloversatilis; species Methyloversatilis sp. RAC08. Next base: position 965,337 of record NZ_CP016448.1, read on the forward strand.
GCGCATAGACGGCGACATCGAGCAACTCGGGTTCGGCCCGGTCGCGACGGCCGAGTTCGAGCACGTCACTGACCAGCCGGTCGAGCCGCTGGCTGTTGTCGCAGATGATGCGGGTGAGCCGGGCCTGCGTTTCGGCGCGACGCTCTTCCTGCAGCAGTTCGGCCGCCTGCGTGATGGCCGACAGCGGATTGCGGATTTCGTGCGCCATGCTGGCGGTCAGCCGGCCGAGTGCGGCCAGCTTGATCTGGCGCGCCTGCTCGCGCAGCCGCGCCAGATCCTCGACGAACACCAGGTGACCGCCCTGCTCGCCGGCCGGCACGCAACGCACGCGAACGGCCGCCGGCCGCGCCGGCAGATCGAGCACCATGACCCGTTCTCGATCGGCCGACGCGATGCCGGACAGCAGGTCGTCGAGCGCGGGCGAGAAGTCGGCCAGCGTGACCGGACGCGGCATTGCGGGGTCGAGCAGGCGATGCGCCTGCGGATTGGCCTGCCTCACGCGACCATCGGGATCGACCACCAGCACGCCGTCTTCCATGTCGCGGATGACACGCTCATTCACCCGCATCTGTTCGGCCAGATCGCGCCCGCGCTCTCGCGCCAGCAACTCGTTGGCGATGACGCGACGGGCCAGCAGTCGCACCGCAATCGCCGTCGCGAAGAAGCCGATGCTGATGGTGCCGACCTGCACGAAAGTGGTCGCGTCATCGACCGTCGTGATCGCCTGTATCGACTGCTCGAACAGCATGGCGAGACTGGCCACCGCAGCGTAGAACACGGCCAGCCTGCCCTGCCCGACCAGCGCCGCGAAGGCGAGCACGACCACGTGCATGAAAGGCAGGCCGCTGCTCGCGCCGCCGCTGGCGTAGGTGAGCAGGGTCAGAAAGACGATGTCGGCCATCACGCCCAGCGTGAGCCGACCACCGGATGTCGGCAGCATGCGGTCGGCGCCGAGCATCGTCACCAGCGCGAAAGTCCAGTACGCGAGCGCCGTGCGCGAGAACAGCGCTTCGTTGTAGCGGCCGAAGCTGATGTCGCCCGCGAAGCCGAGCACTATGGCCAGCAGCACCGAGGTCATCAGCAGCCGGTAAAGGCTGAAATAGCGCAGCGGCGTCAGCGACGACAGACTGACGCTGTCGTCGTCGGCCGCCGTGTCAGCGACCGTCGTCGGGCGCATCCGCATGCGCGTCCCGGTGTTCGATGGAACAGTAATGTCGCTCGCCAGCCGCCAGCGCCTCGCCCTCGGGCAGGCGCAGGCCACAGTGCGCGCACTGGACGATCTGCTCGATTGCCTTGGTTTCGGGCTTGCGTTCGACCGGATCGGGTTTGCGTGTCTTCTTGAAGAACCACAGCCAGGCGACCAGCGCCAGCAGTGCAAAAAAGAGGATTCGGGTCATCGTTGCGCGAAAAGGTCGGGTTCGGCGGATGCCGCGGCAACGCGCAACTGCCGCGTCGCCTGAACCGCCCGCCAAGCTTACGGCGCAGCCGCGATTTGCGCGAGCCCCGCGGGTCGCCGGACACGGTGTGATGACTCGACGATTCGCCAGGGACCTGCGCCTTGAGGACGCTGATATCGAAGTCGCTGTGGGAAAAACAAAAAAGCCACCTCGGAAGGTGGCTTTTTCGCGGGATTCTTGGTCGGGGAAAGAGGATTCGAACCTCCGGCCCCTGCGTCCCGAACGCAGTGCTCTACCAGGCTGAGCTATTCCCCGATCTGCACGGCCGGTAACCCGTGCAGCACTGCTATTCCGTCGCCCTGCGGCAACGAGGCGCGCATTATGCTAGAACTCTCGCTCAACTGCAAACGCTGCGAGATCAAACAGACTCTGCATGTATTCGTTGGACGGCAAACCCTGCAGCGCCGCGCTTGCGAGCGCTGCCTCGGCGCGTGCGTGAATGCGTGCCGCATCGATCGCACCGCTGGCTACGACCGCTTCGAGCACGGCGGCCCAGTCATCGCGCCCGCCCTCTTCGATCGCATGCCGCACGGCGGCCACCTGCGGCGGCGTGCCGTTCTTCATGACGTGGATCAATGGCAGCGTGGGCTTGCCTTCCGCCAGATCGTCGCCAAGATTCTTGCCGATGGATTGTTCGTCGCCGGAGTAATCGAGCACGTCGTCGATCAACTGGAACGCCGTACCCAGATGCATGCCGAAGCGCGCGAAACGCTCTTCGACTTCGGGCGTCGCCCCTGCCAGCAACGCGCCCAGCCGGCTGGCCGCCTCGAACAGCTTGGCCGTCTTGTAGCGGATCACCTGCAGGTAGCGCTGCTCATCGACGTCGGCGTCGTGGCAGTTGAGCAGCTGCAGCACTTCGCCTTCGGCGATCACATTGGTGGCTTCGGCCAGTACCGCCTGCACCCGCATGCTCCCCACGCCCACCATCATCTGGAAGGCGCGCGAGTACAGGAAATCGCCAACCAGCACCGACGCGGCATTGCCGAACAGCGCATTGGCGGTCTTGGCACCGCGGCGCAATTCGGATTCGTCGACCACGTCGTCGTGCAACAGCGTCGCCGTGTGAATGAACTCGACGACCGCCGCCAGTTCGGTGCGATGCACACCGGTGTAGCCGCAGGCGCCTGATGTCAGCAGAACCAGCGCCGGACGCATCCGCTTGCCGCCTGCACCGATGATGTACTCGGCAACCTGACGCACCAGCACGACTTCGGAATGCAGCCGCTCGCGGATGACCACGTCGAGCTGGCTCATGTCGTCGGCGATCAGGCTGTAGAAACGGTTCAGGGATGACAAGGCAGACGGCCGACGCGGAAAAACGCGGATGGTAGCAGCGCACGCCCGCCCGTCAAGTTCGTGCATGCACCCCCCTTTGACTTCGACGCCCGGGCTCGGATATACTTGTTGATTCCCTTAAACCTTATTGGGGTTACACATGTACGCGGTCATAAAAACCGGTGGCAAGCAGTATCGCGTTGCCAGCGGCGAAAAAATCAAGGTAGAACAGATACCTGCGGATGTGGGCTCGGAAATCGTGATCGACCAGGTTCTGATGGTCGGCGAGGGCGAATCGGTCAAGATCGGTGCGCCCCTGGTTGCCGGTGCCAGCGTTCGTGCAACGGTGCTCACACAAGGGCGCCACAAGAAGGTGACGATTTTCAAGATGCGCCGCCGCAAGCATTTCCAGAAGCATCAGGGGCATCGTCAGAATTACACCGAGCTGCGCATCGAAGCCATCAACGGCTGAGAGTGTTAACAGTGCGTTGGCCGCACTGAGCGTATTCAGGAGAGCATGAAATGGCACACAAAAAAGGCGGCGGCAGTACGCGTAACGGTCGCGATTCAGAGTCGAAGCGTCTTGGCGTCAAGAGCTACGGCGGTCAGCTGATTTCGGCAGGCAGCATCATCGTGCGTCAGCGCGGTACCGAATTCCATCCCGGCGACAACGTCGGCATGGGCAAGGATCACACGCTGTTCGCGAAGATCGAGGGCGTTGTACAGTTCTCCATCAAGGGCGCAACCCGCCGTCGCGTGGTGACCATCGTTCCGGCTGCAGCCTGATTCAGGCTTTACGGAACCGAGGCCCTGCCCCCGAGGCAGGGCTTTTTGTTTGTGCCGCCGGTACGACACGGCAGGGCACTGAGACGGCGTTCTCGTTGTATCCAGCATTGATCAAGTCAGGTGTGAAGCGAAATGAAGTTCTTTGACGAAGCGAAGATAGAAGTCATCGCCGGTGACGGTGGAAATGGCTCTGCCTCGTTCCGGCGCGAAAAATTCATTCCGTTCGGCGGGCCCGACGGCGGTGACGGTGGTCGCGGCGGCAGCATCTGGGCCATTGCCGATCGCAATCTGAACACGCTGATCGATTTCCGCTACACGCGCATGTTCAAGGCCGACAGCGGCGCCAATGGTCGTGGCGCCGATTGCTACGGCCGCGGCGGTGAAGACCGCGAGCTGCGCATGCCGGTCGGCACGACAATTACCGACCTGGCGACCGGCGCAGTCATCGCCGACCTGGACCGCGACGGCGCGCGCGCGCTGATCGCCAAGGGCGGTCGCGGCGGTCTGGGCAATCTGCATTTCAAATCGAGCACCAACCGGTCACCCAAACAGACCACGCCCGGTGAAGAAGGCGAACGGCGCGAACTGAAACTCGAGTTGAAGGTACTGGCCGATGTCGGTCTGCTCGGCATGCCGAACGCCGGCAAGTCGACCTTCATCCGCGCAGTGTCGGCGGCGCGGCCCAAGGTGGCCGATTACCCCTTCACCACGCTGGCACCGAATCTTGGCGTGGTACGGGTCGACGAGTCGCGCAGTTTCGTGCTGGCCGACATTCCAGGCCTGATCGAGGGCGCTGCCGAAGGCGCCGGCCTGGGGCACCAGTTTCTGCGCCACCTGCAACGCACGCGCCTGCTGCTGCATCTGGTCGACATCGCACCGTTCGACGAGGCGGCTGACCCGCTGCACGACGCGCGCGCCATCGTCGAGGAACTCCGCCGTTACGACGACGCCCTGTACCAGAAGCCACGCTGGCTGGTGCTGAACAAGATCGACCTGATACCCGAAGACGAACGTGCAGCGCGCGTGAAAGCTTTCGTCGACGCCTTCGGCGCCGAACGCGTCTTCACCATTTCGGCACTGACGCGCATCGGCTGCGACGGCCTGTGTTATGCCGTGATGGACCACGTCGAAGCGACGCGCCCGCCGCCCGATCCGGAGCCTGACGTGCGCGATCGCGACATCACTGAACCCGCCGACGAGAGCGACGATGAGAGCGCGAATTGAGCGAGCGAAACGACTGATCGTCAAGGTCGGCAGCGCGCTGGTCACGAACAACGGCGCCGGGCTCGACCTCGGCGCACTGCAGGAATGGGCGCGCCAGATCGCCGCATTGCGCGCCGATGGCCGCGAGGTGCTTCTGGTGTCGTCCGGCGCCATCGCTGCTGGCATGCAGCGTCTCGGCTGGGCCACACGGCCGCACGCGATGCACGAATTGCAGGCCGCGGCCGCCGTCGGCCAGATGGGCCTGGCGCAGGCCTATGAAGGGGCCTTCTCCGGTTACGGTCTGGTATGCGCGCAGGTACTGCTGACGCACGAAGATCTGGCCGACCGCACACGCTACCTGAACGCCCGTTCGACGCTGTCCACGCTGATGGAACTGGGCGTGGTGCCCGTCATCAACGAGAACGACACCGTCGTCTACGAAGAAATCAAGTTCGGTGACAACGACACGCTGGGCGCGCTGGTCGCCAATCTGACCGAAGCCGACTGCCTGATCATCCTGACCGACCAGAACGGCCTGTACACGGCCGACCCACGCAAGGACCCTGCCGCCACGCTGATCAGCGAGGGCGATGCCGACGACGCGCGTTTCGAGGCGATGGCCGGTGGCGCCGGCAGCGGCATTTCGCGCGGCGGCATGATCACCAAGGTGCGTGCGGCGCGGCGTGCCGCACGCAGCGGCGCCGATACGGTGATCGCCAGCGGCCGCGAACCGGATGTGCTGCTGCGGCTGGTGCGTGGCGAAGCGCTCGGGTCGTATCTTAAGGCCGGCAGTTCGCCGCTGGCTGCACGCAAGCAGTGGCTGGCCGATCATCTGCAGATGGTCGGCACGGTCACCCTCGACGAAGGCGCCGCGCGCGCGCTGCGCCAGGGCAAGAGCTTGCTGCCGGTGGGCGTGATCGACGTTCAGGGTCAGTTCGAGCGCGGTGCCGTCGTGGCATGCCGCGATACCCAGGGCAATGAGCTGGCGCGCGGGCTGATCAACTATTCGGCGTCGGAAACGCGTCGCATTGCCCGGCGCGCCTCGTCGGAGATCGAAGCGCTACTGGGCTACATCGACACCGAAGAACTGATCCACCGCGACAACATGGTGCTCGCCTGATCGCTGCGCGGGTCAGTCGCCGGCCGGAAGCGGCAGACTGAGACACAACTGCGTGCCGCGTCCCGGCGCGGGACCGATGCGGAAACTCCCGCCCAGCGCGTCGGCGCGGTACTTCATGCCGAGCAGACCATGCGACCCGGTCTTGCCGCGCGCGCCGGTGGCGATGCCAACACCGTCGTCGACAATGTCCAGCGCGATCTTTCCATCGGCCACCGACAACGTGATCGTCACGCGATTGGCCTGCGCGTGCTTGCGGATATTGGTCAGCGCTTCCTGGACCACACGATAGATCGCGATGCCGCGGTCGCGGTCGAGCTCGAGCGCGTCCGGCAGCAGCAGCTCCAGTTCGAAGGGCGCCGACGCGCGGGTTTCGTCCGCCAGTGCTTCGAGGGCCGGCAGCAGGCCCAGGTGCGTCAGCACGGTCGGCACCAGACCTTCGATGACGCGCCGCTTGATCTGCACACCCTGCTCCAGGATGTCGCACACGCGGGCCAGAGAATCGACGTCAGGGCTGCCCTGCTTGCGCGCGCGGCGCAGCAGCATCGACGCTTCCATCCGGCTTGCCGTCAGGATGGAGCCGAGCTCGTCGTGCAGTTCGCGCGCCAGCGCCGACTTCTGTCGCTCGGCTTCGGTCTGCAGGTGGCTCGCCAGTTCCGAAAGCTCCTCGGTGCGCACGCGCACCAGCGCATCGAGCTCGTCGCGCGCCTCGCGCAGCCGGTTCGCCGTGGCCAGTTCGACCTGACTGCGCATCGAGTAGGCGCGCAGCAGCAGGATGAGCAGCAGAACGCCGATCGCGACGACCGCGATGGCCACGCTGCGCTGATGCTCGATCTCCTCGCCCAGCAACGCCATCTGTTCCTCCAGATAGGCACGCTCCGTCTTCACCAGCGGTTCCAGCGCCTCACGCAGCGGCTCCTGTGCGACGACCTGCGGCAGGAAGACATCCATCACTTCGACCGGACTCGCGTTGGCCGGCAGCTCGCGCAAGCGCTTGAGCTCTTCCGCTTCGGCCACGCTGACACTGCGCACCAGGGCAATGCGCTCCGGATCGATCCGGCGGCGCATTGCCCAGCCGACCACTTCGTCTGCGGCACTGGCCAGCCGCTGCGCCGCAATGAGGTGCTGCTGCAGGTGATCGGCGGAGGGTTCCTCGATGTACCGGGCTTCGGTCATCGCAACATGCGCGTTGTCGAACACGAGATCGTTCAGCGCGGCCAGCGACAGACGCGATGCATCGATTTCCTCGCGTGCGCGCTGCATGGACTGAAAGGTGGTTTCGGATATCACCGTGAAGGCGATGCCGATGGCGACGACCAGCAAGGCGCCCCAGCGAAAGCGCGCCAGCCGCATCAATACGCTGTCGGTCAGCCGCTCGGCACCACCGGTGGCCGATTCGGCCTTGCGCGCAGCGCGCGACAGACCTTCGGTAATGACGCGGCGCCGCGCCGAGCCGGTTGTGGCCGGACGTTCGGCGTCAGACATGTCCGACGTCCGGCCGATGATGCGGACGACAGCTGCAGGCGCCGCGACGCCCTATCGTCAACCCATGAGTTCCGACGCAGGCGTCGGGCAAGAAAAGTGATCCATTCACCCAGGAGGCTGCCATGCTTCACTATGCCCTTATCTTCTTCATCGTTGCCCTCATTGCTGCCCTGTTCGGTTTCGGTGGTATTGCCGCCAGTGCGGCGGGTATAGCAAAAATACTGTTCTTCGTCTTTCTGGCGCTTACGCTGGCATCCTTCGTACTCGGGCTGTTCAGACGCTGAGCGTCTGCGGCCTGCGGCACCCACTGAAGGAAACCGACCATGAACAAACGACGCATCCTGCTCGCTGACGATCACCAGATCGTCCGCAACGGTCTGCGCCAGCTCATCAATGGCGAAGCCGATCTTGAAGTCTGCGCCGAAGCGGCGACGAGTGCGGAAACGCTGACATTGCTGCGTCAGCAGGACTTCGATGTGCTGCTGCTCGACATATCGATGCCCGACCGCGACGGCATGGATACGTTGCGCCTGCTGCGTACCCACCGCGCCGACCTGCCGGTACTCATCATCAGCGCCTATGCGGAAGAACAATACGCGCTGAACATGCTGCGCGCGGGTGCCAATGGCTACATCCGCAAGGATGCCGACGTGGAAGACATCCTGACGGCCATCCGCACTGTGCTGCGCGGCCGGCGCTATGTCAGCGATGTCGTGGCCGACCTGCTGACGCAGCGGCTCAACGGTGACAACGACGCGCCGGCGCATCAGCAGCTGTCGGAGCGCGAGTTCCAGGTGCTGCACAAGCTGGCCACCGGCAAGTCGGTCACCGAAATCGCCGAAGAACTGTTCATCAGCGTCAAGAGCGTCAGCACCTACCGCAGCCGTCTGCTGACCAAGTTGAACCTGAAGAGCAATGCCGAACTGACCTATTACGCGCTCAAGAATGGATTGATCGAGTGACCGCGTCTGTCGGCTCCGACCTACAGTTAGCCGGGAGCATTCATGCGAAACTCGCGCTCCCGGGCTTTGCCCCCTGACGCACGACACCGCCGTGGAATGGCCCCGCTCTCCTACCGAAGCCGCACGGCAGCGCCCGATCCGGGTGCTGCTGGTCGAAGATTCTCCGCTCATCCGCAAGCATCTGGTTGCCCTGCTTGAGGACAGCGAGGGGATCAACGTGAGCGACGAAGTAGACACCGAAGCGGCAGCAATCGCCGCGCTCGACAGCAACAGCTTCGATGCCGCCGTGGTTGATCTGCAACTGCGGGAAGGCAGCGGATTCGGCGTGCTGCAGCATCTGAAGCGCCACTACCCCGACGTGCTCGCGGTCGTACTCACCAACAGCAACACGCCCGCCATGCGCGCACGCAGCCTGGCGCTCGGCGCCCATCACTTCCTGGACAAATCGAGCGAATTCGACCGCGTGGCCGAACTGCTCGAAGCCCTGCGCTGACGGCCGGTCAGAAGTCGACGCGCGCGCGCAGCCACGCGAGCCGCCCCGGTTCATTCACCCTTTCGGTCAGCACCAGCCCGGCCGGCTGAAAGCCGCCGGTGCGGCTGATGTGTTCGGCGTAACTGCGGTCGAAGAGATTGTCTATGCCGGCACTCAGTACGACGCCCTGAGTCGCCTGCCAGCTCGTCATCAGGCGCATCGTGGCAAAGCCCGGTGTTTCACCGAGGTCGGTACCTAGCGCATTGCCAAAGCCTGCATGCACCCGGTCCTGCCGCTGCACCAGCCGGACACCGCCGCTCACACTGAACGTGGGTCGCAGGTATTCGAGTCCGAGTCGCATCTCCGCCGGCGAAGTCTGGGCCAGCGGCACATCCTGCGTCAGGTTGTCGGCCCGCGTCCATGCCACGGAACCCACCGCGTGCAGATCGCCGACGACGCGCAGTCGCACGTCCAGCTCGGCACCGACGCGACGCGCGTCCACATTGCGTGCGGTGATGCCCTGTTCGGCGAGGATGAAATCGCCGATCCGGCTGTGGAAGGCATTCAGCGCGACGCGCGTATCGCCGGCGCGCCAGCTCAGCCCCGCGTTGATCTCGCGGTTGGTTTCGGCGTCGATGTGGAAGGCGGCGAAACTTGCCCGCTCCAGATTCGACGCGGCGCGCTGTGCGACACCGAAGGCGATGAAGCCGTCAAGTGACGGATCGATCTGCCACTGCAGCCGCAAGAAGCCGGAGCGCAGCGTCTCGGTACGTTCCTCGCCACTGCCCGGCAGCAGCTGGGTACCCAGAAAGTTGCGCAACTCGCCCGCCCGCGTGTGCAGGCGATCGACGCGCAGGCCGGCGCGCATCGTGACGGTGTCGCGACGATGGGTCACTTCGGCGAACGCGCCCTGCGCGCGCGCGTCGAGGCTGTAGAACGACGTCAGCGACGCGGTCGACAGCGGACAGTTGTCGGTGCCGGTAAAACAGGTACGCGTGGTGCGGAAGTTGTCGCCTTCATGCTCGTCGTCGCGCAGATCGGCGCCCACCAGCATATCGGTGGCCGCATCGAGGTCGAAGCGTGCGCTCAGGCGGGCCGTGCGTCCGGTGTAGTCCTGACGCATCAGCAGCGTGGGGAACTGGTCCAGAAACCCGGGCACCAGTTCGACTGGCTTGATCGGGCGATAGGTGTAATCGTCCATCAAATGATTCACGTGCTGCCAGCGCACCGAAAACTCCAGCGCCGACAGCGTCCGACCGGGTCTGCGATGGGTGAGTTTCGCGCCCCACACCGAGCGCTTGAAGCGCGTGCCGTCCATGTGGAAGGCCGGAAAGCCGGCGATCGCGTCGCCATTTTCGATGTCGACTTCGATGTCGGTGTCCGGGCCGAGCCGCACGCCTGCAGCAAGCGTTGTCGAATACCTCGTGTAGAAGGACTGGAAGCGGCGTCCCGCGCCATCGCGGTAATCATCGGAATCGTTGCGTACGGCACCGGCCCGCAACCAGAACTGCTCGCCCGACCAGCTGTATTCGGCCGACAGATCAAGCCGGTCAAAGCCGCTGCGACCGACGGCCGCCCTCAGCCGGCTGCCCTGCGCGGGCTCGGGCGGCAGGCGCTGCACACGTATCTGACCGGACAGCGCCGGGCCGAACTGCACGGTATTCGGTCCCTTGACCACGGTCAGCACGTCATAGCTGTCGGGCTGCAGATAGGAGGTCGCCGGGTCCATGCCGTGATTGCAGGCGGCATCGGCAACGGCATCGTTCACGACGATGGGCAGGCGCGCTCCGCCCAGTCCGCGCAGGAAAGCGCTGCCGGCCGTGCCACCGACCCGGCTGATGTTGAAGCCGGTGATGTCGCGCAGCAGCTCCGACGCATCGCTGTGCGAACGCGGCATGTCACGCAGATCGACCACGGCGTCGGACGCGCCATCGCTGCGCGCGGCGGTGATGCTGACCGTCGGCGCATCCGTCTGTGCGGTGGCAGCGCTCGTCCACAGCAGCAGACACAGGCCGCGTGCCCGGATGGAAAGGTTGGATTTCATGGGTATGGGCCGCCCGCGGGCACACCGACTGGCGTACCGTTGGGCGACTTCTTCATCAGCTGCGTCGGGCTGCCCGGCGCGCCGCGACAGCCGTCAGACCGAGACCGCCCAGCAGCAGCGCCCAGGTCTGGGGTTCCGGTACCGGCGGAGGGCTCACTTCATGTTCGAAAGCCACGGCGACGCGGATCTGGTTGCGGAACGGGTCACCCATGCCTGGCATCGCGACATGGTGATACATCGACTCGTTCAGGTTCAGCCAGAGACTGTTTTCGTCATGCGAAAAATGCAGCGACGGTTCGAAGCCTTCGATCAGGTTGCCGCTCTGGCCGCTGACGTAGCCGATATTGCTGATCGTCGCCGATTCGATCGGTTCGAGCACGTTGGCAGCGTCGAACACACGGAAGCCGATGAACTCGGGCGAACCGAAGTTCATGAAGTCGATGCTGCCGGTGTAGGTGAATGCCAGACCGCTGTCGAAGATGTCCACGCTCCACGATGACGTACCTGCGGAATTGAGGATGATCTTCGGTATTTCGACGGCATCGCCAACGCTGACCACGAAGGTCTGCAGCGCCTGGAAGCCCGCGCCGAGTCCGAGATCAAGGCCGTACTGGACCGTGACGGCGTGGTCTTCAAAACTGGCGTGAGCACTCGCGGCCGAGGGCGCGAGTGCAGCGGCTGCTGCGATGCCGGCGACGAAACTGCGTGAAAGTGCATTTCTCATGATGGGTATTCCTTTCGTTCGAATGTGTGAGGCGGATCGGTCAGCCCGATCCGCGTGCTTGAACCGGCAGTGCGAATCCACTCAGATCAGCGCGGTGCGGCGGCGCGCGATCAGCCCGATCAGACCGAGGCCGGCGAGCATCAGCGCCCAGCCTTCGGGCTCCGGCACCGCGCTGACGGACAGCGCCGCAGAAAAGCCGCGCTGCGCCGTAGCCGCATCGAAATCGATGTACGGGCTGGCATAGCGCGCGCCGCCCACGATCAGGCTGTAGCTGCCGGCGGCCAGCGTGAAGCTGGCCGAGACCGTGCCGTCTGCACTGCCGTCACCGGTGATGTCGATCACCTTGTCACCGTTGAAGTCGACGCCGGCGCCATCCACCGCCTGTCCGATGTAGCCCAGCCGTGCGGCCGCCCAGCCGGCCGCGCCCACTTCGGCCAGCTTGTTGCCAAGCCAGAAATCCCCGCTCGCGTTGAAGGCACCTTCACGCGTTCCGGTGATGCCGGCGCCCAGATAGTTCGGATTGAGCGTGGGCAGGAAGCCCGGATGATTGGCGAGATAGTCAGGATGGTCGCCGCCTTCGAAGGCAGCAGCAGGTGCCAGCCCGCTGTACAGCGAAAAGCCCGGGATCAGGTCACCCAGGGCAGTCAGCGTGTTGCCGCCGCTGAGGTAGTCGAAGCTCGCGGCGCTGACCGTCAGCGTGACGACCGATGTTTCGGTCAGCCTGAACTTCGCCCAGCGCAGACGGTGGCTGTCACCCCAGTCGGCGTCGGCACCATCGGCCCAGCCGAAGTCCGACGTGACGCGCTGGTTCGACAGCGTCCAGGTATTGCCCGACTGCACGCCATTGGCGAGGAAGTCACGCGTGCTGTAGCTGACATGGGCAAAGGCGGAAGCGGAAAACAGGCCGGCGAGTGCGGCCACGATGATTCTGTTCTTCATGAAAAGTACTCTCCTTGATACGTGCAGGCGCGCCGAGCCGTGCAGCCTTCAGCGCGCGGAAGCGCACGACTCCATCCTCAGGCAGTAGCCGGAGGTCGGTGCCGGACGATTTGGCAGGTGAATCAGGAGAGCAGTGGTGGCGCGCGTGGCTGCCAGTGCGCGCCGGTTTCGATCCAGTGTCCGGTATCGATGATGCGCACGATAGGCGCGTCGGACTGACCGGATTGGGTGAGCGGAAATGGCAGCGGTGGAGGCGGCAGCGCGCCGGCCGGGACGCACAGCGCGCAATGCTGTCCATGCAGCACCGTGTCGCCCGAGCCGCCCCGGACGTCGCCGGCACCCGCTGCCGACACGCTGCAGATTTCGTCGAATGGCGTGGCGACACGAACGGCGCCACCCAGCGATGCCATGACGAACTGCAGGACGAACGCGCACAGCAACACCCACGCCAGCTTGAGCCGACGTGCGGTGCGGGGTGGGCGCGCGTATCGGCTCACGGGTTCAGTGATGCGGCCGGGATTCCGCCGGCAGCAGGTCGAGAACGGCCGCTGGCATTTTCACATCGCGTGTGCCCTGACCTTCGGCCGGAATCTGCGACCAGTCGTTCGCGCCACGCTCGCACTGCTGCATCACCTTGAACCAGCGTCGTCCGGGCGCATCCGGCAGCTTCATCATCAGCGCGAATTCGTCATAGTGCGCATCGGCCAGCGGGCCACCGGTCCAGGTGACTTCAACCACCGCTTCAGCAACCGGTTTGCCGTGGTGCATCAGCGGCTGCGCCAGCCTTTCGGTGTGCACGGCGACGGTCCAGCCCGGCTTCACCATGGGCTTCACGCTGGCCATCGGCTCGGGCAGACGTATCGTGATGGCGGTGGTCGGCGAGCCTTCGCAGCCGTGGCCGACGCGGAAGGTGCCCTTGTAGTAGCTGCCGGCCGGCGCCGTCTGCTGCTCCAGCACGACATGCGCCGCCGCCACGACCGGCAGGCCGAGCAACGCGAGCGCCACGCAGTTCAGATATCGATTCATTTCACATTTTCCATTCGATGCCGGCATAGACGGCGCGGCCGTCGCCCGGCAGATAGACATTGCGCGCCCCGGCTGCCAGTGCGCTGAAGTCGCGCACGACACTGGTGCTCGCGGCATAGCGGCGGTCGGACAGGTTGCGCCCCTCGATGAACCACGAGAACTGCTTGCCGACCTGCTGCTGGATGCGCAGGCCGAAGAGTGCGTAGTCGTCGGCGAATTCGGTATTGGCCATGTCGACCGCATAGCGCTGCGGCGACCATTCGGTGCTGGCGGCGATCTTCAGCGGACCGCCGGGCGCCGCGTGGAAGCGGTAGCCCAGCTCGCCGCGGAACAGCGTGCGCGGCACACCGGGCAGCCGGTTGTCGCCGAACAGCGGGTCGTTGTCGAAGCGAAAGTCGTTGTACAGCAGCGCCTGGCGCCATTCGAAGCCGGCGCCGAAGCGGCCGTCGGCCGCGAATTCGACGCCGCGATGGATCGTCTTCGGCACGTTCAGCGTGGTGCTGACCGGTGCGCCGCCCAGATTGAGCGTGTAGGCCAGCAATTCGTCGGTCACCCGGGCGTGGTAGAGCGCGAAGTCGTAGCGCCCCCATGCAAAGTCGCCGCGACTGCCTGCTTCCCAGGTGGTTGCGCGCTGTGCGCGCAGCGAGTCGATCACCGTCGCCCCGCCGGTCAGCTCGCCGAATGAGGGTGGCTCGAAGCTGCGCGACACGTTGGCGAACAACTGCATCGAGGGCGAAACGTCGTGGCGCACGCCGAGTTTCGGGCTCCAGCCGTCGAAAGTGCGCGCGAAACTTTCGTCGCCGCCGGCGCAGGCCAGCGGCCCGCCGGCGAAACACAGGTCACGGCTCTTGCGGCGCGCATGCGTGTATTGCGTGCCGACCACCGCGGTCCACGCCGGCGCAAAGGTGAGCTGGCTTTCGACGTAGCTTTCGAGATTGCGCGCGCTGGTGTCGAGCTTGTTGGTGCGTGCGCCACGACGGCCCGCGACGTTCAGAAAGCGATCGTCGTCGGTGTCGCCGCGCGCGGCGCCGACGCCGGCAACCAGACGATGCGGCAAGCCGGCCAGCGTCGCTTCGGACACCACGCGCAGCTCGGCGCCGAAATCCTTGCTGCGCTGGTCGAGCACCTGGAAGATGGGGTGGAACAGGTCCTTGTCGACGTAGTAGGCGGACAGTTCGAAGCGCAGGCCCTCACCGGCCAGCCACACGGTGCGGTTCGACACGCGCCACAGGTCGATGTCGCGCTTCTGGTCGCCGGTGATGTTGGTCAGCGCCGCCTGGCGCGGATTGGCCTGCAGCTGCGCACGCGTCAGATTGCCCGGCAGTTCTGAATCACTTTTCGCGGCCTGCATGAAGAAGCGCGTTTCCAGCGAAGGCGCGATGCGCAGCCCGATATTGCCGACGACGCGCTGGGTGTCCTGGCGCGCATGGTCGCGAAAGCCGTCCTGCGTGAAGCTGGACAGGCTGAGATAGCCATCGACGTCTCCGGCGACGAAGCCGGTGGCGATCTGGCTGCGCAGATAGCCGAAGGCGCCGGTTTCCGCGCGCACGGTCAGCCGGGGTGCGTCGTGACCGGTGGGCGACACGTAGTTGATCGCCCCGCCCAGGCTGCTGGCGCCGTACTGCAGCGCATTGCCGCCGCGCCACACCTCGATGTAGCGCGTGGCGAGCGGCTCCAGCACCTGGAAGTCGCCCCCGCCATCGGCCTGATTGATCGGCACGCCGTCCTGCATCAGCTTGATGCCGCGCAGGTGAAAGGTGCGCTGCAGGCCGGAGCCGCGGATCGACAGGCGCGATTCTTCCGAACCGAAGCGCGGCTGCACGAACACACCCGCGCTGTAGCCGAGCGCATCCTGCAAGGTCGACACGCGGGCGTCGCGAAACGATTCGGCGTCGATCACCGAGGCGCCGCCCGGCGTCAGCGCCATCGCGGCACGGGCGGATTCGAGATCGGCAAGTGTCGTGGACAGGATGCGCCGAGCTTCGATGCGCTGCTCGGGCAGCTGAACCGTGGTGTCGGCCGCCATCGCAAGGCTGCTGACGGCGAGGGCGAGGGGCGAAAGCGCGAACAGGCGCATCGCGGCCACGAAGGTCGATTGCATGAAGGATGTTCCGTGATGCGGCCGCGCGACAAGGGCGCGACGAGGTCGGATGGCGATGCGCACGGCGGCAGGGCCGCGCGTCACCGGCAGATCAGGCGGGGATCAGGCGTGCCGGGGTGGCGCGCGCGGCGACGCCGCAAGCGGCGTGAAGGTCGGAAAATCTGGCGCGAGCTGCGCCGGTGGCGGCTCGGATTCGGCATGGCGCGCAAACACCGCATCAAATGCATGCGCCGGCAGCGCAAAAGCGGTTTGCGCCATGCACCACGGGCAGTGGCCCGGCTTGACCGGCTGCGGTATGCCGTCCTTTGACAGCACCTGTACGCCGAACACGGTGCAGATTTCCGTCATCGCGGTCGGGTCGACCGACTGCTGCCAGCGCATCAGCGACGGCAGCAGTGCCTGCGCGCAGACCGCGAATATCGCGATCAGCAGGGTCAGGCGGAAATGGGATCGGGTGGTGTGCATCGGCGCGGATGGTAGCGCGCCTGTCGATCGACATGCAACACGGCGGACTGACGCGCGTCGGCTTGCGTTAACATGGCGCGTCGATTATCCAAGCGCCCGGCGCCGGGCCGCGCCAGAAAGTCCCACTACTGATGATCCGAAAGTTGCTGCGCCGGATATTCCGACGCCCCGAAGACCACACCCGCCCCAATGCGACACGGCCGAGCGGCCCGGTCAGCATACCGATTGCCCAGCACGGCATCTCACGCGACGCACTGCTGCCGGCCGCGCGCCGGGTGTGTGACGGGTTGCAGGCCGAGGGCTATCAGGCCTATGTGGTGGGCGGTGCGGTACGCGACCTCATCGCCGGCATCGTGCCGAAAGACTTCGACGTCGCCACCAGCGCGACACCGGAACAGGTGACGGCGGTGTTCCGCCGGGCACGCATGATCGGGCGCCGCTTCAAGATCGTGCATGTCATGTTCGGCCGCGACACGATCGAGGTGACCACCTTCCGCGGCGATTCCGAAGCGGTGACCGACGAGCACGGCCGCATCCTGCACGACAACGTGTTCGGCACCATGGAAGAAGATGCTGCGCGGCGCGATTTCACTGTGAACGCGCTGTACTATGACCCGGCGACTGAAACCGTCATCGACTTCCACCACGGCGTGGCCGACCTCAAGCAGAGGACGTTGCGCATGATCGGCGAAGCACCGCGCCGCTACCGCGAAGACCCGATCCGCATGCTGCGTGCGGTGCGCCTCGCGGCCAAGCTCGGGCTGGTCATCGACCCGGACGCGCGCGAACCGATACGCTCGATGGCCAGCCTGCTCGAGAACGTGCCGCCGGCACGCCTGTTCGACGAAATGCTCAAGCTGCTCACCAGCGGCCACGCCGTGCGCTGTGTGCGCCAGCTGCGCGAAGACGGTCTGCATCACGGCCTGCTGCCGCTGCTCGACGTCATTCTCGAACAGCCGATGGGCGAGCGCTTCGTCATGCTGGCGCTGGAGCGCACCGACGAGCGGGTGCGCGAAGGCAAATCGATCTCGCCCGGCTTCCTGTTCGCCACCCTGCTGTGGCACGAGGTGCTGGCCGACTGGGAAAAGCGCAAGGCCGCCGGCGAATCGTCGATTCCGGCCATGTTCGAGGCGATGACCGTGGTGCTCGACCAGCAGGCGGAAAAGCTTGCCATCACGCGGCGCATCGCCACCGACATCAAGGACATCTGGTCGCTGCAGCCGCGCTTTGACGCGCGCGCCGGAAAGCGGCCCTTCCGTCTGCTCGAACTGCCGCGCTACCGCGCCGCCTACGACTTCCTGCTGTTGCGCGCCGGCTCCGGCGAGGCGCCGCAGGAGCTGGCCGACTGGTGGACCGCATTTGCCGACGCCGACGGCCCGGCCCGCGAAGCGATGCTGCGCCCGGAAGAAGCGGTCAAGAAACGTCGTCGGGTACGTCGCAAGCCGAACGGCATCAGCCAGGTCGCGCCTGAATGACGATGCCGCAGTTGCCTGTCTGGTTGCAGACCGGCGGTCTGCTGGTGCTGTCGAACATTTTCATGACCTTCGCCTGGTACGCGCACCTGCGCGACCTGAATCATCGGCCCTGGTGGTATGCAGCCCTGTTTTCATGGGGCATTGCGCTGTTCGAGTACATGCTGCAGGTGCCGGCCAACCGCATCGGCCACACCCAGCTGACGCTCGGCCAGCTGAAAATCATGCAGGAAGTGATCACGCTGTCGGTGTTCGTGCCGTTCGCGATCTTCTACATGCACGAGCCGTTCAAGCTTGACTACCTGTGGGCCGCGCTGTGTATGCTGGGCGCGGTGTATTTCATCTTCCGCTGACCCGACCTTCCGACCGGAATACCGCACCGATGCTGGACAAAGCACGCTACATCGTCGTCGAAGGGCCGATCGGCGTCGGCAAGACCTCGCTCGCCCGGCGCCTCGCCGAACACCTGCAGGCGCCGACCCTGTTCGAGAAGCCGGAAGAAAACCCTTTCCTCGGGCGCTTCTACCAGAACATGGAGCGCTACGCGCTGCAGACCCAGCTGTTCTTCCTCTTCCAGCGCATGGAACAGCTGCGCGAGGTGGCGCAGGACGACCTGTTTTCCGGCCGCCTCGTGGCCGACTTCCTGATCGACAAGGACCCGCTGTTCGCGTCGATGAATCTGACCGATGACGAATACGCGCTGTACCGGCAGATCTTCACCGCGCTGAAGCTGCAGGCGCCGGCACCGGATCTGGTCATCTACCTGCAGGCCGACGCCGATACGCTGGCCGAACGGGTGCGCCGGCGCGGCGTAGACGCCGAGCGGCGCATCAGCGAAAGCTATCTGGCACGCGTGGTGGAACGTTACGCACGCTTCTTCTACCAGTACGATGCGAGTCCGCTGTTCATCGTCAACGCGGAAGAGCTCAATCCGGTCGACAACGACGACGATTTTGCGCTGCTGGTCGAACGGCTGACCCAGATGCGCTCCTTCCGCGAATTTTTCGGATACGCCACATGACCTATGTCCGCGATACCGACCCGGCCCGCCGCCCGGTCACGCTGAATACGCTCGCCCGCATGCGCACCGCCGGCGAACCGATCGCAATGCTCACCTGCTACGACTCGACCTTTGCGGCGGTGTGCGACGCCGTCGGTGCCGACGTGCTGCTGGTCGGCGATTCGCTCGGCAACGTGCTGCAGGGCCATGACACGACGCTGCCGGTCACCATCGACGAGATGGCCTACCACACGGGATGCGTCGCACGCGGGCTGCGCAACGTCGAGGGCCGCGCCTTCCTGATCGGCGACATGCCGTTCGGCAGCTATCAGGAAAGCCGCGAACAGGCGATGCGCAATGCCGTGAAGCTGCTCACCGCCGGTGCACAGATGGTGAAGCTGGAAGGCGGCGCGCACATGGTCGACACCGTGCGCTTCCTGGTCGAGCGCGGCGTGCCGGTATGCGCCCACCTCGGACTGACGCCGCAGTCGGTGCACCAGCTCGGCGGCTACCGCGCGCAGGGCGTGACCGCAGAATCGGCCGAGCGACTGAAGGCCGACGCCGCGCTGCTCGACGACGCCGGCGCCTCGATGCTGGTGATGGAAATGGTGCCGGCCCGGCTGGCGACGGAGGTCACGGCAGCGCGCCGCTTCATCACGATCGGCATCGGCGCCGGGCTGGATTGCCACGGTCAGGTGCTCGTGCTGCATGACGTACTCGGCCTTTTCCCCGGCCGGCGTCCGCGCTTCGTGCGCAATTTCATGCCGGGTGCCGACGACGTGCAGGACGCACTGGGCCGTTACATCGCCGCGGTCAAGGAACGCAGTTTCCCTGGTCCCGAGCACGCCTACTGAGCACTTTTCCGTTACGTCTCGTCGCACCACCATGCAGATACATCCCACGATAGCGGGCCTGCGCGCCGCGCTTGACCCGTTGCGCGCGCAGGGCGCGCGCATCGCCTTCGTGCCCACGATGGGCAATCTGCACGAGGGCCACGCCTCGCTGATGCGACAGGCCGCCACGCTGGCCGATGTGGTCGTGGCCAGCGTGTTCGTCAATCGCCTGCAGTTCGCCCCGCACGAGGATTTCGACCGCTACCCGCGCACCATGGACGCCGACTGCGCCCGCATGCAGGCAGCCGGCGTGGCGCACGTATTCGCGCCATCCGAAGCCGAACTGTATCCGCAGCCGCAGACCTTGCGCGTCGTGCCGGACCCGGCGCTGGCCGACCTGCTCGAAGGCGCGTTCCGGCCGGGCTTCTTCACCGGCGTCGCCACGGTGGTCGCAAAGCTGTTCAACATCGTGCAGCCGCAGGTGGCGGTGTTCGGCAAGAAGGACTACCAGCAGCTGATGGTGATCCGTCAATTGGTGCAGCAGCTGGCGCTGCCGATCGAAATCGTGGGCGGCGAAACACTGCGCGCCGACGACGGACTGGCGCTGTCGTCGCGCAACGGCTATTTGTCCGCGGCCGAGCGCGCGCAATCGGTACAGCTGTACGAAGCGTTATCCGCGGCGCGTGATGCGCTGCGGGCAGGAGATCGCGAATTCGCGCGGATCGAACATGACACCACGGCGTTTCTTGAGGCCCGTGGCTGGTCTCCACAATATGTTGCAGTGCGACGACAAGCCGACCTACAATCGCCATCCGCTCACGAATCCAGTCTGGTGATCGTGGCCGCCGCCCTGCTCGGGACGACGCGCCTCATCGACAATCTGGAAGTGTAGGTCGCCACGACGCGCTCAAGGCCGGTGGTGTTCCAGCAGCGCTCTGTTGTGCGTGCTGCGGCACGTGCAGTGGTCGAAACAGCGCGATATCGAAGGAGCGCCCATGCAACGCACCATGCTTCAGTCCAAGCTGCACCGTGTCACGACCACCCATTCCGAACTGCACTACGAAGGTTCGTGTGCGATCGACCAGAATCTGCTGGACGCGGCGGACATCCGCGAATATCAGGCGATCGACATCTACAACGTGACCAACGGCGAGCGCTTTTCGACCTATGCGATCAGCGCGGAACGCGGTACCGGCATCATTTCGGTCAATGGTGCGGCAGCCCGCAAGGCGGCCGCCGGCGACCTGCTGATCATTGCCTGTTTCGCGCAATACACCGAAGTCGAGCTGGCCCGATTCGAACCTAAGCTGGTGTACGTCGATGGCAAGAACCGCATCGTGAACCAACGCGGTCACATTCCGGTACAGATGGCTGGCTGAACCGCCGCCGGTCTGCATGCACCCACCGAGACCCGCACCACGCGGGTCTTTTCGCGTGCGGCGATGTGAAACAATGCCGGCTTGCCCATCGACTGTCCCGCAATGAACCTGCACCTCCTGCGCATCTTCCACGCTGTCGGCGAGCACACCAGCTTTTCGCGCGCAGCGGAACATCTGGGCGTCAGCCAGCCGGCGGTATCCAAGGCACTGCGCGAGCTGGAAGACCAACTCGACGTGGTGCTGATCGAGCGCGGCGCGCGTGTCGTGTCGCTGACCGAAGCGGGTCAGGTGCTGTTCGAGTACGCGGTGGGCATCTTTGCGATGGAGCGCGAGGCGCTGGAAGCGCTCCAGGCCTATTCCGATCTGGAGCGCGGCCGCCTGCGCATCGGCGCCAGCATGACCGTCGCGGCCTACTGGTTGCCCGGCTATGTGGCCGACTTCGCCCAGGCGCATCCAGGGGTGTCGCTGAGCCTGACCAGCGCCAATACCCAGACCATTGCCGAAAGCCTGCTCGCCTGCGAGGTCGATATCGCGCTGGTGGAAGGCCCGGTCGAGGATGAGCGCATCGAATCACGCCCCTGGCGCGAAGAGGCACTGCTGATCGTCGCACCGCCCGACGGTGCGCTGGCCAAAGCCGGCGAGGTCACGATAGAAGCGCTGTCGCAGGCAACCTGGGTGGTGCGCGAACCCGGTTCGGGTACGCGCGAAGTCGTGAATCGCTGGCTGGACAAGCTGGGCATACGCCCCGCCCGGCTGATCGAAGCAGGCAGTACGGAAGCCGTCATCCAGACCGTGGCGGCCGGCGGCGGCGTTTCGATGGTGCCGCGGGTCAGTTCGGCCGACCAGATCGCGCTCGGAAAAGTCGCCACCTTGACGCTGCCCGACGTTCAGTTGAGCCGCCAGCTATACCGATTGCGCCTGCCACGTCGGCCGCTCAGCCCGGCAGCGCTGGCCTTCGAGGCGATGATCGCCACTGATTGAGAGGGCAAGGTACAAGGTTCAAGGGTCGAAGGTGCTGGCGGCGGCGCTTGGCTGTTACTTGTACCTTGAACCTCACCACTGCTCTCAAGCCAAAGCCCGGCTGACGACCTCGGCGACATCCGACGACAGACCCGGCTGCGCGGCGATGCTTTCCAGCGCGGCGCGGGCATGCGCCTGGCGACCGTCGTCGAAGCGGCGCCAGCGGTCGAAGGCGCGGGCCACGCGTGAGGCCACCTGCGGGTTCACCGGATCGAGCTCTCGGATGACACCGGCCGCATAGGTATAACCCGAGCCGTCCGCCGCATGGAAATGCAGCGGATTGGCGGCGCAGAAGGTGCGCACCAGCGCATACACCTTGTTCGGATTCTTCAGGTCGAATGCCTCGTGCGCCATCAGTTCTCGCACGCGCGCCGTCGTGCCGACCGCCGGCGAGGTCGCCTGCACCGTCAGCCACTTGTCCACCACCAGGGCTTCGTGCTTCCAGCGCGCGTAGAACTCGGCCAGCGCGACCTCGCGCAAGGGCGTTTCGCTGTGCGCCAGCAGGGTCAGCGCAGCCGACTGGTCGGTCATGTTGTCCGCATCGCGGAACTGCGAGAGCGCGCGCAATTGCAGCGCCGGGTCGTCCAGTTCCATCAGATAGCCCAGCGCAAGATTGCGCAGCGCACGCCGACCCATCGCGGCAGCGTCCGGCAGGTAGGGGCCGGTCACGGCAAGCGATTCGAGCAGCGCCTCGAACTGCGGGCGCAAGGCCTGCGCCAGCGTGCGCCGGAAAATCCGACGTACCCGGTGCGCGGCATCCGGATCGATCACCGTCATCTGGTCGCCGAGCCAGATCTCCGACGGCAGTGCCAACGCCTCGGCGGCGAAGGCCGGGTCTTGCGCTGCCTTGCCAAGGGTCTCGGTGAAGGCATCGATGAACACGGTCGGCACTTCGGGCGTTCCGCCCGCCTGCAAGGTCGCCACGCCGGCGAGCATGAGCCTCGTGGCCAGCCGCTGGCCCGCCTCCCAGCGGTTGAATTCGTCGCGGTCGTGCGCCATCAAGGTTGCCAGCGCACTGTCCGGGCAGTCGAACAGCAGCGTCACCGGTGCCGAAAAATTGCGCAGCAGCGACGGTAGCGGTGCTTGCGTCAGGCAATGCCCCGAAAGATCGAAGTCGAAGGTCTGCGAGGTTTCGGTCAGGGACAGCACCGTGGTCGGCAGGATTTCGCGGCCATCGGACGACAGCAGGCCAACGGCAACCGGAATGTGCAGCGGGCCGCGCTCGAGTGAAATGCCTTCCTGCGCCAGACGCTTCTCGTAGGCGGTCGGCGGATTGTCCTGCGTCAGCGTGAGCCGATAGCGGCCGGATGCGACGTCGAAGTCGGCTGCGGCCTTCAGCGTCGGCGTGCCGGCCTGCTCGTACCAGCGACGGAATCGGGACAGATCGACGCCGCTCGCGTCCTGCATGGCTGACGCGAAGGCGTCGCAGGTGACCGCCTGCCCGTCATGGCGCTCGAAGTACAGCTTCATGCCACGCTGGAAACCGTCTTCGCCCAGCAGGGTGTGGATCATGCGCACCACCTCGGCGCCCTTCTCGTAGACCGTGGCAGTGTAGAAGTTGTTGATTTCCTCGTAACTGGCCGGACGCACCGGGTGAGCCATCGGACCGGCGTCCTCCGGGAACTGCGCTGCGCGCAGGCCGCGAACCTCCTGGATGCGCTGCACGGCACGCGAATACATGTCCGAGCCGTACTCCTGGTCGCGGAACACGGTCAGGCCTTCCTTCAGCGACAGCTGGAACCAGTCACGGCAGGTGACGCGGTTGCCGGTCCAGTTGTGGAAGTACTCGTGCGCGACCACGCGGTCGATGTTCATGTAATCGACATCGGTGGCGATGTCGGGCCGCGCCAGCACGTACTTCGTGTTGAAGATGTTCAAGCCCTTGTTTTCCATCGCGCCCATGTTGAAATCGCCCACGGCGACGATCATGTAGCGGTCGAGATCCAGTTCGAGGCCGAAACGCTCTTCGTCCCAGCGCATCGACTTCTTCAGCGCGTGCATCGCGAAATCGCACTGATCGAGCTTGCCCGGTTCGACGTAGATCGCCAGATCGACTTCGCGCCCGGAGGCGGTCGTGTAGCGATCGTCGAGCCGGTCGAGCTTCGCGGCGACCATGGCGAACAGGTAGCACGGCTTGGGAAACGGATCGACCCAGCGCGCCCAGTGACGGCCGCCGGCTTCGTCACCGCTGGCTTCCAGGTTGCCGTTGGCAAGCAGATCGGGGAAACGTTCGCGGCTGGCGTGCAGGGTGACCGTGTAGCGCGACATCACGTCTGGCCGATCCGGGAAAAACGTGATGCGGCGGAAGCCTTCGGCCTCGCACTGCGTGAAGTAGCCGTCCTTCGAACGGAACAAGCCGGACAGCGTCGTGTTGACATCCGGCCGGATGCGCACCCTTGTGGTCAGCCGGCAGTTGTCCGGCAGTCCGGCCAGCACGAGCCGGCCGTCCTTCAGCCGACTGGCGGGGTTGTCCAGCGTGTCATCGTCAACGCGGACGTCAATCAGCTCGAGCGCTTCGCCATCCAGCTCCAGATCGGCCCGGGCTGCATTTTCGTTGCGCCGCACAAGCATGACTGCGCCAACCGTCGTGTCGCCATCGTCGGCGATCGACACATCAAGGTCGATGGTATCCACCCACCAGGCAGGCGCGCTGTAGTCACGCAGGTGGATGGCGCGCGAAAAAGAGTTCTTCATTTGTTAACTTCCGTGTCGATAACATCAGGGGCAGCCATTCGAACGCTGCCTTGAACAAGGGTTCGCAACGATTGCACATCTCGGCAAAGTCAGTCTGCATGCGGCTGTGACGAAGATCCTGCGAACGGGAAAAGGGAGCAGACAGGGTATTTGGCGCTCTATCTGCAGGCCGGGTTAACCCTTAGTCCGGGTGACCTAAGTTCTGAAGAATGACACATCGCAGCATTACCATCGAACCAACAACTCAAAAGGTATGCCATGGGTGCAATTTTGAATGAGGGAGCTCCGGCGTCGCGCCAACAGCGTGATGATCCGACTTCGCGCTCCGCACGGGAACATGCGGCATGGCCGAGATTTTCGGCCAATGCGTCACGCCACGCCGAGATCGGAGCCAACGGTCAGCCCGTGGCCGCAGCGGGTCTGCGCAACTGGACCGCCGGCGAGCTTGCTGCCCTGTTGTGCGAAGTGCTCAAGCGCGAACATGCAGCGCTGGCAGCCTGCCACGGACAACGCGTCGAAGCCGACTGGATTCCGCTCGCTCGCTCGCTCGCCATCCGCCTGGCCGAGACACCGGGCATGACGCTGGCGACCAGCCCGCTGAAAACCCGCTTCCTGCTGCGCGAACAGATCGGCGCCTGGCTGGTGAACAACGCGCTTGATGTCGATGCCGCGCATTCCGTACTGATCGCGCTGCCCGACAGCTGGAATTCAGGTCGCGTGCTGTCCTATCTGTTCCGCCATGAAATTGCGCCGATGCACTACGTGACGGCATCCGTCCGCAGCAACAATCAGCCGATCTCCGGCCCCCCCCCGATCCGCGAAGAGTTCAGCGTCAGCGCCTGACACCGGAACGGCATTCCGCGACTTTCCGGTCGCACCCCATGCAAGGTCAGAAAAAAGGTGGTCGTGGCAAAAAGCCGCGACCACCTTTTTTCTTGGTTTCGATGAAGACGACCACCTGATGTTGCGGTTCGGCGCGTTTGCCGCGCGTTCCCGTACCCCAAAACAAAAAGGCCAGTTCCCGGGAACTGGCCTGTCTGCCTGAATCTACTGGTGCCGCTGGCCGGAATCGAACTGGCGACCTTCGCATTACGAATGCGCTGCTCTACCAACTGAGCTACAGCGGCGAAAAAGAGCGCGCATGTTAGCCGTTGGCACGGCTCAAATCAATGAGAACCTGCACGCAACGCGGAAGAATGCACGGATCGATGGTGCGGTCACACTGCAGCAGCTGAAGGACGCATGCGGACGACGATGTCCATGCCATCGGCGACCATGCCCGGCGGCAGCGACGGCATGCCATCGACGCGCAGCACGTGCTGCGGAATGTCGGTCAGGCAGCCGGTCACGACGTCATACAGGTGATGATGCGGCTCGGTGTTCGGATCGAAGAACACCTTGGTCGGGTCGACAATGACCTCGCGGATCAGTCCGGAATCACGCAGCAGCTTCAGCGTGTTGTAGACCGTTGCCTTCGAGGCCGACGGAGAAGTTTCATTCACCATGCCCAGAATCTGGTCAGCCGACAGGTGCTCCATGCGGGAGAACAGTACGCAGGCGATATCCACACGGGGCTGCGTCAGATTGACGCCGTGCTTGCGCAGCAGATCTATCGTTTGTTCGCGGTTCAACGTGGTTTTCATGATTCCCAGTATATGTAAGCGGGCCCGTCCGCGCCAATCAACGGGTCTGTCACCCCTGCACCAGTTCCTTCGGAAGCGGGAAGTTGACGTTTTCCGGCGCGCCTTCGAGCATGCGCACCGAGCCGGCGCCGAGTTCGCGCAGCCGTGCCACCACTTCATCGACCAGCACTTCCGGTGCCGACGCCCCAGCGGTCACGCCAACGCGTTTGCGACCGGACAGCCAGACCGGATCGATCTGCGTCGCGTTGTCGATCAGATAGGCCGGCACGCCGAACTGTTGCGCCACCTCGCGCAAGCGGTTCGAGTTGGAACTGTTCGGTGAGCCCACCACCAGCACCAGATCGCTGCGTGGCGCCATGAATTTGACCGCATCCTGCCGGTTCTGCGTCGCGTAGCAGATGTCGTCGCGCTTCGGACCGACGATGTCCGGGAAGCGCGTCCGCAGCGCCTCCACGATGACTTCGGCGTCGTCCACCGACAATGTGGTCTGCGTGACATAGGCAAGCTTGCCGGCATCCCTGACGGTCAGCAAGGCGACGTCGGCAACGGTTTCGACCAGATACATGCCACCGTCCGTCTGCCCCATCGTTCCTTCGACTTCCGGATGTCCCTTGTGCCCGATCATGACGATTTCACGGCCGGCATCGCGCATCTTGGCCACTTCGACGTGCACCTTGGTCACCAGCGGGCAGGTTGCGTCGAACACGCGCAGGCCACGCGACGACGCGTCGTGGCGCACCGCCTGCGGCACACCGTGCGCGCTGAAGATCAGCGTGGCGCCCTCGGGCACCAGTTCGAGGTCGTCGATGAAGATCGCACCCTTGGCGCGCAGGCTGTCGACGACGAACTTGTTGTGCACCACCTCGTGCCGCACATAGATCGGCGCACCGTACTGCTCGAGCGCCCGCTCGACGATGGCGATCGCCCGCTCGACGCCGGCACAGAAACCGCGCGGATTGGCCAGCAGTATTTCCATGTTTCCTCCGTCAGAGGATGCCGATGATCTGGACCTCGAAGCTTACGGCCCGCCCTGCCAGCGGATGATTGAAATCGATCAGCGCCGACTTGTCATCCACTTCCTTCACCAGGCCGGGAAACTTGTTGCCGTCTTCACCCAGGAATTCGACGATGGAATTCACCGCCAGTTCGACATCGTCCGGCAGGTCGGCGCGGGCAAAGCGCTCGACCAGATCTTCCCTGTGGTCACCGAACACTTCGCCGGCTTCCAGTTCGAACACCTCGCGATCGCCGACCGCCAGGCCGACGAGACAGATTTCGAGCGCGGGCGCCAGCTCACCCCGTCCCAGCTGCAGCGTCGCAGGCCGGGAATCGAAGGTGCTGACCCGTACCACGGCCCTTTCGGTTTCCGGCACGGCCATGCGGTAATGCAGGGTCACCAGGCTGTCCGGCTTGATCTTGTCACTCATGCTTGCTTCTCCGCACGGGCGGCGCGCGACACCAGCCAGAACTGATCGATCAGCATCAGCACGACACCCGCAGTAATGGCCGAATCGGCCACGTTGAACGCCGGAAAGCCGTGGCTCCCGGCATGAAAATACAGAAAATCGACGACCGCTCCCAGCACCACGCGGTCGATCAGGTTGCCGATGGCGCCCCCGAGGATCAACGCAAGCCCCAGCGGCAGAACGGTTTGAGTGACATGGCGGCGCATCAGCACGATGAGCCAGGTGGACACGGCCGACGTCAGCACGATGAAGAACCAGCGCTGCCAGCCCGAATGGTCTGCCAGAAAACTGAATGCGGCGCCCGGGTTGTACACCAGCACCAGATCGAAGTAGGACGTCACGGACCAGCTCTGGCCGTAGGACAACCATCCGGTGATCAGGTATTTGGTCAGCTGGTCCGCACCCACGACCACCAGGGCGACGGCCAGCCAGCCGGCGAAGCGCACAGTCATGGTGGTCAGGCGTGGCTGCGCGTTTCACCCTCGCCATGCAGATTGCTGTCGCAACGGCCGCACAGTTCGGGGTGCTCGGGGTTGCTGCCGACATCGGCGCGATAATGCCAGCAGCGCGCGCACTTGACCTGCGCGCTTGCCACCGCACTGACGCCCTGCTCCGCGTCCGAATCGACCTTGACCAGCGTCGCCCCGGAGGTGATGAGCACGAAGCGCAGATCGTCGCCCAGTGCCGCAAGATCGTCGTAAGTCGTACCGGCTGCGCGCACTTCGACTT
This sequence comes from Methyloversatilis sp. RAC08, assembly GCF_001713355.1. NCBI lineage: Bacteria > Pseudomonadati > Pseudomonadota > Betaproteobacteria > Nitrosomonadales > Sterolibacteriaceae > Methyloversatilis > Methyloversatilis sp. RAC08. The sequence continues at coordinate 993,629 of NZ_CP016448.1, forward strand.
CGGCCTGCAGCGACGAACCGATGGCGCCTTCGGCACGCAGCGTTTCGAGTACTCGCGCCGATTCGGCCCGCAACGTGCGGATGCGCCCCCAGCTTTCCAGCAGAGCAGCTTCGTCGGCCTGCATCGGCAGCGCATTCCAGGTGGTCAGCATGACGCTGTCGAGGTTGGCCGCATACGGGCCGTTCTTGCCCGCTTCGGCCAGCACGGTCCAGATTTCCTCCGCCGTGAAAGGCATGATCGGCGCCATCAGGCGCACCAGCGTCTGCGTGATGTGCCACAGCGCGCCCTGGGCCGAGCGGCGGGCGAGCGAGCCGGGTGCTGTCGTATAAAGCCGGTCCTTCAGGATGTCGAGGTAGAAGCCGCCGAGATCTTCCGACGCGAAGTGCTGCAGCGCCTGCACGATCTTGTGGAATTCGAAGGCGAGGTAATCGTTGCCGACGCGTTCCTGCAGGTCGCGCGTCAGCGCCAGTGCGTAGCGGTCGATGGTCAGCCACTTCGCCACCGGCAGCTTGTGCGCAACCGGATCGTAGTCGGCGATGTTGGCCAGCAGGAAGCGCACGGTATTGCGCAGCCGGCGATAGGTTTCCACCACGCGGTCGAGGATTTCCTTCGAGATCGACAATTCGCCCGAGTAATCGGCGGATGCGAGCCAAAGCCGCAGAATTTCCACGCCCAGCTTGTCGCCGACTTCCTGCGGCTCGATGCCGTTGCCGGCCGACTTGCTCATCTTGTGGCCGCTGGCATCGACCGTGAAGCCGTGCGTCAGCAGCGCACGATACGGCGCGTGACCATCCAGCGCACATCCGGTGAGCAGCGACGACTGGAACCAGCCGCGGTGCTGGTCGGAGCCTTCGAGATACAGGTCGGCAACCGGGCCGCCATCGCCGCGCCGGCCGTCCTGGTGCGAGCCTCGGAGCACGTGCCAGTGCGTGGTGCCGGAATCGAACCACACGTCGAGCGTGTCAGTCAGCTTGTCGTACTGCGCCGCGTCGTCGCCCAGCAGTTCGGCCGGATCGAGATTGAACCAGGCGTCGAGGCCATCGCGCTCGACGCGCAGCGCCACCTGTTCCATCAGGTCGGGCGTATCCGGGTGCAACTGGCCGGTTTCCTTGTGCAGGAAGAACGGAATCGGCACCCCCCAGTTGCGCTGGCGCGAAATGCACCAGTCCGGGCGCTTGGCGATCATCGCCGCCAGACGTTCCTTGCCCCACTCCGGATAGAAAGCCGTCGCTTCAACCGCCGCCGCGGCGCATTCACGCAGCGTGTACGACTCCGGCTGACGGATGTCCATGCCGACGAAGAACTGCGCCGTCGCGCGGTAGATGACCGGCGTCTTGTGGCGCCAACAGTGCATGTAGCTGTGCGTGATCTGCTCGTGCGACAGCAGCGCACCCGCCTTGGCGATCGTGTCGACGATGACCGGATTGGCTTTCCAGATGTGCATGCCGCCGAACAGCGGCAAGGCATCGATATAGACGCCGTTGGCCTGCACCGGGCCGAACACCTCGGTGGTCGCCAGACCATGTGCCGTCCAGGTCTGGAAGTCTTCGACACCGTAGGCCGGCGCGCAGTGCACGATGCCGGTACCCGCATCGAGCCCGACATAGCTGGCAGTCAGCACCGGCACGTCGCGCACGTAGAACGGATGCTGGAACAGCAGATCCGCCAGTGCCGTACCCGGCGCGGTGGCGACCACCTCGCCTTCAAGCTTGAAGCGCGCCAGACAGCTGTCGACCAGATCGCGCGCGACGATCACGTGACCGTTCGCGGTGCGCACCAGTGCATAGGTGTGCTCGCCATTCACATTCAGCGCCTGATTGGCCGGAATCGTCCACGGCGTGGTGGTCCAGATCACGGCCTGCACCGTGCCGGCCGGCAGCGCGTCGAGTCCGAACGCATCCGCCAGCATCTGACGGCAGGCGTCGGCGATCTGGAACCCCACATCGACCGCCGGGCTGCCCTTGTCCTGGTATTCGACTTCGGCTTCAGCCAGCGCCGAGCCGCAGTCGAAACACCAGTTCACCGGCTTCAGGCCACGGTACACCCAGCCCTTCTTGACCATTTCCTTCAGCGCGCGGATTTCGCCCGCCTCGTTATGGAAATCCATCGTGCGGTAGGGGCGATCCCAGTCGGCCAGTACGCCGAGACGCACGAAGCCCTTCTTCTGCAGTTCGACCTGCTCGGCGGCGTATGCGCGCGCCAGCTTGCGCACCTCGGCCGGCGGCAACGACTTGCCGTGCGCCTTCTCGATCTGGTGTTCGATCGGCAGACCATGGCAGTCCCAGCCCGGTATGTAGGACGCGTCGAAGCCGTGCAGCGTCATCGAGCGGACGATGATGTCCTTCAGTATCTTGTTGACCGCATGGCCGAGGTGGATGTCGCCATTGGCGTACGGCGGGCCGTCGTGCAGCACGAACTGCGGCCGGCCGGCCGACTGCTTGCGGATGCGCTGATACAGCTTGCTGTCCTGCCACTGCTTCACCCAGCCAGGCTCGCGTTTCGGCAGGTCGCCGCGCATCGGAAACGGCGTGTCGGGGAGGTTCAGCGTCGAGCGATAGTCAGCCATGTTCAGCCTTCAGAGAGTATGTACAGCAAACCAGTGGCGGATATCGGCCACGTCCTTCGCGATTGCCTCGCGCAGTGCATCCAGTCCTTCATAGCGCATCTCGTCACGCATCTTGTGCCGGAAGCGCACCGACACGCGTCGGTCATACAGGTCGACCGTGCGGTCCAGCAGGTGAACCTCGCAGGTCGGCCGCAGGCCGTCGGCGATGGTCGGCCGCACGCCGACGCTGGCCGCGCCCTGCGCACCCAGCAGACCGGCGCCGGTCACGGTGACCGCGAAAATCCCGGACAGCGGCAACGAACGCTGCCTGATCTGCACGTTCGCGGTCGGAAAACCGAGTTGGCGACCGATCTTCTGCCCGTGCTCGACGCGTCCGCTGATCTCGTAAGGGCGTCCGAGCAGTGCTTCGGCACGCGCCAGATCACCGTATTCCAGCGCCCCGCGCACGGCGGAACTGGACGCCCGCTCGCCATCGACCGATACCGTGGCCATGGTCGCCAGTGAAAATCCGTGCTGCTCGCCGGCCGAGCGCAAGCGCTCGAAGTCACCTTCACGACCCCGTCCGAAACGGAAATCGTCGCCGATGATCAGGTGACGCACGCCAAGACCGCGCACCAGCAGGTCGTCGATGAAGGCCTGCGCGCTCAGTGCCGCAAACCGCGCATTGAAGCGACACACGTACACCCTGTCCACCCCCGCTTCGGCAAAAAGCTCGAGTTTCTCGCGCAGGCTGGTCAGCCGGGTCGGCCGTCGCTCGTGCGTGAAGAACTCGCGCGGATGCGGCTCGAAGGTCATCACCGCTGCAGGCAGGCGATCTTCGCGCGCGCGCGTGACGAGTTGGGCGAGCAGGGCCTGATGGCCCAGATGCACGCCGTCGAAGTTACCGATGGTCAGGACGACCGGCGCATCGGCCGCAGAAGGGATTGCGCGAAAGACCTGCACGGATTGAAAAGCGCCCGAAAAATCGCGCGATTATAGCTTGGCGCTTGTTGGTGCCGGGAGGGGGACTCGAACCCCCACACCTTGCGGCGGCGGATTTTGAATCCGCTGCGTCTACCGATTCCGCCATCCCGGCAGGGAAGAGCGGCGGATTATGCGTGTCGGGCCGGTCGCTGCGCAAGCCTGACGGACGCTACAATCGCGGGCTTTGCCTTTCAGGCCGACCCTGTGCCGCATTCCGTGCTTACCCTGTCCGACTTCGATTACGACCTGCCCGACGACCTGATCGCCCAGGCCCCGCTGCCCGAGCGCAGCGCCAGCCGCCTGCTGGTCGTCGGGACGACGTCGCTGACCGACAGCAGCATCCGCGCGCTGCCCCAGTGGCTGGAGCCGGATGACCTGCTGGTGTTCAACGACACCCGCGTGATGCATGCCCGGCTGTACGGAACCAAGAGCAGCGGCGGCCGCATCGAAGTGCTGATCGAACGACTGACCGGCGAGCACGAGGCGCTGGCGCAGGTCCGCGCCAGCAAGACGCCGCGCGCCGGCAGCCGGCTGCGCATGGAAGACGCCTTCGATTTCGAGGTGCTCGGACGCGACGGCGAATTCTTCCGGCTGCGCAGCACGGATGCCGCGCCGCTGGCCGCACTGCTGGAACGTCACGGGCGACTGCCGTTGCCGCCCTACATCGAGCGCGCCGCCGCCGATGCGGACGAACAACGCTATCAAACGGTTTACGCTCGGCAGACCGGTTCCGTCGCCGCCCCCACTGCGGGTTTGCATTTCGACGACGCGCTGCTTGAGGCCGTCGCCGCGCGCGGCGTGCGACAGGCGCACGTCACGCTGCACGTCGGCGCCGGCACCTTCCAGCCGGTGCGCACCGACAATCTGGCGGAACACCGCATGCACAGCGAACAGTTCCAGCTGCCGGTCGACACCGCACAGGCCATCGCCGACACGAAAGCCAGTGGCGGACGCGTGATCGCGGTCGGCACCACCAGCCTGCGCTGCCTCGAATCCGCGGCGGCCACCTGCGCACCCGACCCGCTCGCCGCCTGCCAGGGTGATACGCGGCTGTTCATCACGCCGGGCTACGATTTCCGGGTGATCGATGGCCTGCTGACCAATTTTCACCTGCCGAAGTCCACCTTGCTGATGCTGGTGTCGGCACTGGCCGGGCAGCAGCGCGTGCGCGCCGCCTATGCGCACGCGGTGGCGCAGCGCTACCGCTTCTTCAGCTACGGTGACGCGATGTTCATTCCGGCGCGCATGAAGGACCACGATGAAGTTTGATCTGCTCGCGCGCGACGGCCTTGCCCGACGCGGCCGCCTGACCCTCGCCCACGGCACGGTCGACACACCCGTGTTCATGCCGGTCGGCACCTACGGCACGGTCAAGGGCATGGACCCGGCGGAACTGAAGGACATGGGCGCGAAAATCGTGCTCGGCAACACCTTTCACCTGTGGCTGCGACCCGGTACCGAGGTGATCCGCAAGCATGGCGGGCTGCACCGCTTCATGGGCTGGGACCGACCGATACTGACCGATTCGGGTGGCTTCCAGGTGTTTTCGCTCGACGCACTGCGCAAGATCAGTGAAGACGGCGTGCGCTTCTCCAGTCCGATCAACGGCGACAAGCTGCTGCTGACGCCGGAAGAGTCGATGCGCATCCAGCACGACCTGAATTCCGACGTGGTGATGATTTTCGACGAATGCACGCCCTACCCGGCCGATCTGGAGCAGGCGGCGACGTCGATGCGGCTCAGCCTGCGCTGGGCGCAGCGATCGCGCGACGCGCACGACGCGCTGGGCAACGCGAATGCGCTGTTCGGCATCGTCCAGGGCGGCATGCACGAATCACTGCGCGACGAGTCGCTGGCCGCGCTGACCGGCATCGGCTTCGACGGCTACGCCATCGGCGGCCTGTCGGTCGGCGAGCCCAAGGACGACATGCAGCGCATCCTCGCGCACACGGCGCCGAGACTGCCCGAGAATGCACCACACTACCTGATGGGCGTGGGCACGCCGGAAGACCTGATCAATGCGATCGCGCACGGCATCGACATGTTCGACTGCGTCATGCCCACGCGCAATGCGCGCAACGGCTGGCTGTTTACCCGCTACGGCGACATCAAGCTGAAGAACGCGCGCTACAAGGACGACACCGGCCCGGTCGATCCCTCCTGCGAGTGCCACACATGCGCCCACTACACACGCGCCTACCTGCACCATCTGCACCGCTGCAACGAAATGCTGGGCGCACGGCTGAATACGCTGCACAACCTGCACTTCTACCAGCAGTTCACACGCGAGGCGCGCGAAGCGATCGAAACCGGCCGATACGCGCCCTGGTCGGCCGCCTTCCTCGCCGACCGGCAGCGCGGAGTGTGAGCAAATCTGTCGGCCCGGGACGGCCCGGGCCCGGCTGATATACTCGCGCGCTTTACCAATCGCGCAAACGGAGTCCAACGTGTTCATTTCCCCCGCTTACGCTCAGGCCGCAGGCGCCGCCGACCCCACCGGTGGCCTGATGGGACTGCTGCCCATCCTGCTGATGTTCGTCGTCCTGTGGTTCCTGATGATCCGCCCGCAGATGAAGCGCGCGAAGGAACACAAGGCGCTGATCGAAGCGCTGACCAAGGGCGACGAAGTCGTGACCCAGGGCGGCATGGCCGGCCGCATCACCAAGGTCGGTGACAGCTTCATCAGCGTCGAGCTGGCACCGAACGTCGAAGTCGCCGTGCAGCGGCAGGCGATCGCCACGGTGCTGCCCAAGGGCACGCTGAAGGCACTCTGATTCCGCGCTGATCCGCCCGGCTTCGGCCGGCGGCAGCAGCGCCGGCCTTCCACTCCTCATTCAGACTCCGCAATGAACCGTTATCCGATCTGGAAAAACGCGCTGGTGATCGTGGCGCTGATACTTGGCCTGATCTACACCCTGCCGAACTTCTTTGGCGAGGCGCCGGCCGTGCAGGTATCGACCGCGCGCACCGGTGTGCAGATCGACGCTGCCCTGATGACTCAGGTCGAATCGACGCTGAAGGACGCCGCCATCGCTCACACAGGCCTGACGCTCGACACCACCGGTGTGCGCGTGCGTCTGGCCGATACCGACACACAGCTCAAGACGCGCGACGTGCTCGAAAAGGCACTCAACCCGGATCCGCTTGACGGCAAGTACGTGGTGGCGCTGAACCTGCTGTCGAAGTCACCAGACTGGTTGCGTTCCTTCGGCGCACTGCCGATGTATCTCGGCCTCGACCTGCGCGGTGGCGTGCACTTCCTGCTGCAGGTCGACATGCAGGGCGCAACCATCAAGCGGCTCGACTCGATGTCATCCGACCTGCGCACCCAGCTGCGCGAAAAGAACATCCGCCACGGTGGCATTTCGCGCGAAGGCAGCACCATCGTTCTGCGCTTCCGCGACGCCGCCGGTCGCGATGCCGCGCGCAGCGCAGCCGAGAAGGCGCTGCCCGAAATGGTGTGGACTCAGGGGCAATCCGGTGCCGACTACCTGTACACGGGTCGCATGAGCGAACTGGCCGAGACAGACCTGCGCGAATCGGCCATCAAGCAGAACATCCTGACGCTGCAGAAGCGCGTGAACGAACTGGGCGTGGCCGAACCCATCATCCAGCAGCAGGGTGCCGACCGCATCGTCGTGCAGTTGCCCGGCGTGCAGGACGTGGCCAAGGCGAAGGACCTGATCGGCCGCACCGCCACGCTGGAGGTTCGTCTGGTCGATCAGGAAGCGATGACCAGCGGCAACATGGAAGGCCTCGAGGTCTATCCGGAGAACTCGCGCAGCGGCGGTGTTTCGAATGTGCCGGTGAAGAAGCAGGTCATCCTGACCGGCGAGCGCTTCGAAACCGCCCAGGCCTCGTTCGACGATTCGAACCGCCCGGCCGTGGCGGTGAAGCTCGACGCAACCGGCGGCCGCATCATGCGCACGGTCACGCGTGAAAACCTGAAGAAGCTGATGGTCATCCTGTTGTTCGAAAAGGGCCGCGGCGAGGCGATTTCGGTTGCCACCATCCAGGGCGAATTCGGCGACCGCTTCCAGATCACCGGCCAGTTTTCGCCACAGGAAACCAACACGCTGGCCATCCTGATCCGCTCGGGCGCGCTGGCGGCACCGATGGAAATCATCGAGGAACGGGTCATCGGCCCTTCGCTCGGCGCCGAGAACATCGAAAAGGGTTTCGATTCGACGCTGTGGGGCTTCGTGGCGATCGCCGTGTTCATGATCTTCTATTACGCGGTATTCGGCTTCATTTCGACCACTGCGCTGGCGGCCAACCTGCTGTTCCTGATTGCGCTGCTGTCGCTGCTGCAGGCCACGCTGACGCTGCCGGGCATCGCCGCCATCGCGCTGACGCTGGGCATGGCGATCGACGCCAACGTGCTGATCAACGAGCGCATCCGCGAAGAGCTGCGCAACGGTGTCACGCCGCAGGCGGCGATCGCTGCCGGCTACGAACGTGCCTGGGCAACCATTCTCGATTCGAACATCACGACGCTGATCGCCGGCATCGCGCTGCTCGTGTTCGGGTCAGGTCCGGTGCGCGGCTTTGCCGTCGTGCACTGTCTGGGCATCCTGACTTCGATGTTCAGCGCCGTGGTCGTGTCGCGCGCCATCGTCAACATGGTGTACGGACGCGCCCGCAAGCTCGAAAAAGTGTCGATCGGCACTGTCTGGAAACCAGGCGCCAACCTCTGAGCCGCCACCAAGGAAATCTGAACAGTCATGGAATTCTTCCGCATCCGGCGCGACATCCCCTTCATGCGCAAGGCGCTGGTGTTCAACGTCATTTCGTTCGTCACCTTCCTGCTCGCCGTGTTCTTCCTGACCACGCGCGGTCTGCATCTGTCGGTGGAATTCACCGGCGGCACCCTGATGGAAATTTCCTACAGCGAAGCGGCCGACCTGCAGGGCGTGCGCAAGGCACTGACCGACAGCGGTTTCAGCGAACCGCAGGTACAGAACTTCGGCACTGCACGTGACGTGCTGATACGGCTGCCGCTGGTCAAGGACGTCGATTCCGCCAAGGTCAGCCAGCAGGTGATCGCCACGCTCAGCGCAGGCGACGGTCCGAAGCCCGAACTGCGGCGTGTCGAATACGTCGGCCCGCAGATCGGCAAGGAACTGGCCGAAGACGGCGCGCTGGCGCTGATGTTCGTCATCTGCGGCATCATGGCCTACTTGGCGATGCGCTTCGAATGGCGCTATGCCGTATCGGCCATCATCGCCAACCTGCACGACGTGGTGATCATCCTCGGCTTCTTCGCTGCCTTCCAGTGGGAATTCTCGCTGCCGGTGCTGGCCGCCGTGCTGGCGGTGCTCGGCTACTCGGTGAACGAATCGGTGGTGGTGTTCGACCGCGTACGCGAAGTGTTCCGCAATGCGCGCAAGCGTACGCTGACGGTTGCCGAAGTCATGGACAACGCCATCACGAGCACGATCTCGCGCACCATCATCACGCACGGTTCAACCCAGATGATGGTGCTGTCGATGCTGCTGTTCGGGGGTGAGGCGCTGCACTACTTCGCGGTCGCGCTGACCATCGGCATCTGTTTCGGCATCTATTCGTCGGTGCTGGTCGCCTGCCCGCTGGCGATGTGGCTGGGCGTCAAGCGCGAACAGCTGATCAAGCCGCCGAAGCGCAAGGACGAAGCGGTCGTCTGAATCGCCTGCCGGCCGCGTGACCAACGCGGTCGGGGGCATGACCCGGTCTGCGCTCGGATGCTGCTGCTCTGATTCGACCCGAGCATGTTGGGCATCGCTGCGTGACCCACCCCGTAGGTTGGGGTGAGCGCAGCGATGCCCAACGACCGACCCGAGCACGGGCGGTTGCACCCGGGCGCTGCCATGGCGCGCTGTATCGAGCGGCGTATCGCGTCGGTCGGGGCGCCGTGCCACCCCGCCGAATTCGGCCGCTCAGGGCTGTGCGAACACCTGCTTGACGCGCAAGGTCTGACCATTCTCGACCAGCGCGATCAACCGGTCGATGTTCGGGTGCTTGCCCGGATTGGCGCGCGCGTCGAGCGTGTGCTCGCCATACAGATCCAGACCCTGCTTCGATGCATCCGGCGTGATGGCACCATGCAACTGGGCGAGGTGGTTGTACACCGCCAGCGACCCGGCCTGGCCGGGCTTGTTCTCGATTGTCGCGATCACTTCCCCGGCAGCATCGATCAATTGCAGTGCCGCCAGATGCGACACGCCGGGCAGGGTTTTGAGGGTTTCGGCAAAACTCATGATGCGTCCTCAGATGGCGGCAGCCAGACGGGCCGCGTCGCCGATGTAGCTGGCGGGCGTCATCGCCAGCAAGCGTTCGCGCTCCGCCGCCGGAATGTTGAGACCACCGATGAAGGCCTGCAGCGCCTCGCGCGTGATGCCGCGGCCGCGCGTCAGTTCCTTCAGCTGTTCGTAGGGATTGGGCACACCGTAGCGGCGCATCACGGTCTGCACCGGCTCGGCCAGCACTTCCCAGCAGCCGTCGAGGTCGGCAGCCAGCGTATCCGGCTCGGCCACCAGCTTGCCCAGCCCGCGCGACAGCGAATCCAGCGCCAGCACGGTGTAGCCGAAAGCCACGCCCATATTGCGCAGCACGGTCGAGTCGGTCAGGTCGCGCTGCATGCGCGACACCGGCAGCTTGTCCGACAGGTGACGCAACAGTGCGTTGGCCAGCCCGAGATTGCCTTCCGCGTTCTCGAAATCGATCGGATTCACCTTGTGCGGCATGGTCGAACTGCCGATTTCACCGGCCTTGAGCTTCTGGCGGAAGTAGCCGAGCGAGATGTACATCCAGAAGTCGCGCGCCGCATCGAGCAGGATGGTGTTGCTGCGCGACATGGCGTCGAACAGTTCGGCCATCGCGTCGTGCGGTTCGATCTGGATCGTATAGGGGTTGAATTCCAGCCCGAACGATTCGATGAACACGCGGTTGAACTGCGACCAGTCAACGTCCGGATAGGCCGACAGGTGGGCGTTGTAATTGCCGACCGCGCCATTGAACTTGGCGGTCAGGCTGACCGCGGCGACGCGCGCGCGGGCGCGCATCAGGCGGGCGGCGATGTTCGCCATTTCCTTGCCCAGCGTGGTCGGGCTGGCAGGCTGGCCGTGCGTGCGCGACAGCATCGGCAACGCGGCGAACTCATGCGCCATGGCGCGCAGCGAGGCGATCACGCCGTCGAACGCCGGCAGCAGGGTGTCGATGCGCGCCTCGTTGAGCATCAGCGCATGCGACACATTGTTGATGTCTTCCGATGTACAGGCGAAGTGGATGAATTCGGACACGCCGGTCACTTCGGCATTGTTCGCCAGCCGGTCCTTCAGCCAGTACTCCATCGCCTTCACGTCGTGATTGGTACGCGCCTCGATCGCCTTGATCGCGGCGGCGTCCTCGACGCTGAAATCACGCACGACGGCGTCAAGCTCGTTCAGCGTCGCCTGAGAGAATGCAGGGACTTCGCCGATCTGCGCATCCGCGGCCAGAGCACGCAACCACGCGATCTCAACGCGTACGCGGTTGCGGATCAGGCCGAATTCACTGAAATGACCTCGCAAGGGATCGAGTTTGGCGGCGTAGCGACCGTCCAGCGGCGACAGCGCGGTGAGGGTGTGGGCACTCATGAAGGACCTGCAGGAAGGAAGGGATGGAAGGCCACGAAGCGGTTCAGCCCGGGCAGCGCGGCGCGAATTTTATCATGCACCGCATGATGGCCCCGCCTTGCGGGAACGGCCCGGACGCTATACTCGGCTGCTCTTCCATCGGTGCTGTCCATGAAACTCGTCGGTTCCTACACCAGTCCTTACGTGCGCAAGGCGCGCGTGGTGCTTGCAGAAAAGAAGATCGACTGCGAATTCGTGCTCGATTCGCCCTGGCTCGAAGGCACGGGCGTCCCTGATGTGAACCCGCTGGGCAAGATTCCGGTGCTGGTGCTCGATGACGACACCTGCCTGTTCGATTCGCGCGTGATCGTCGAATACCTCGACGGCGTGGCACCGAACAACAAGCTGCTGCCGTCAACCGCCCGCGAACGTGCGCTGGTCAAGCGCTGGGAAGCGCTGGCCGACGGCATGACCGATGCGGCGGTGGCCATCGTGCTGGAAGTGCGCCGGATGGTCAGCGAACAGAACGCGAGCTGGATTTCGCGCCAGCGCAGCAAGATCGACCGTGCGCTGAACACGCTGGCGGCCGATCTGGGCGAAGGCGCGTGGTGCCACGGCAACAGCATCTCTCTGGCCGACATCGCGGTGGGTTCGGCGCTCGGCTATCTGGACTTCCGCTTTCCGGAGCTGGACTGGCGCGAGCGCCACGCCAATCTGGCCAAGCTGCAGGAAAAGCTGATGCAGCGTCCGTCACTCGCCGAAACCGTACCGTTCGAGTAAGGCCGGCGCCAACCGATCAGACCGCGTTGCCGGCAGCGATGATGACACCGCCGCCCAGACAGACCCGGCTTTCGTAGACCACCACACTCTGGCCCGGCGTCACCGCCCACTGCGCTTCGGCGAACGCGATGTCGCAGCGTGCATCATCAACTGCATCGATGCTGCATGGTGCGTCAGCCTGCCGGTAGCGGGTCTTGGCCGCATACACCCAGTGCGTGTGCGGCAGCTCGCCTGACACCCATGACAGGTCACCCGCCACCAGCCGTTCGGACAGCAGCGCCGGGTGGTCATGGCCACGCACCACGTACAGCACGTTGTTCGCCATGTCCTTGCGGACCGCGTACCACGCGTCGTGTTCGCCGGCGTCGTCCGCCATGCCCTTGAGCCCGCCGATGCCCAGCCCCTTGCGCTGACCTATCGTGTGATACATCAGGCCTTCATGGCGGCCGAGGACGCGCTCCGTATCAAGATCGCGGATGTCGCCCGGCGTGACCGGAAGGTAACGCTGCAGGAATTCGCGGAACGGCCTCTCGCCGACGAAACAGATGCCGGTCGAATCCTTCTTGCCGGCATTGGCCAGCCCCGCATCGGCCGCGATGCGGCGCACGTCCCGCTTGGGCAGGTGACCGACCGGGAACAGCGTGCGCGACAGCTGGGACTGGTTCAGCCGGTGCAGGAAATAGCTCTGGTCCTTGTTGCCGTCTTCACCCTTGAGCAGCTGGAAGCGGCCCTGGAACTCCCGCACCTGGGCGTAATGCCCGGTGGCGATGCGCTTCGCGCCAAGCTGTATCGCGTGGTCGAGAAAGGCGCTGAACTTGATTTCAGCGTTGCACAGCACATCCGGATTGGGTGTGCGGCCGGCCTGGTATTCGCGCAGAAAGCTCGAAAAAACGCGGTCCTTGTATTCGGCCGAGAAATTGACCACTTCGAGGTCCATGCCGATCACGTCGGCCGCCGACACGGCGTCGATCAGGTCCTGCCGGGTCGAACAGTAGTCGTCGGTGTCGTCGTCTTCCCAGTTCTTCATGAACAGGCCGACCACCTTGTAGCCGGCGCGCTTGAGCAGCAGCGCCGATACCGACGAATCGACGCCGCCCGACATGCCGACGACCACGGTTTCACCGGGTTCGGCCGCTGTTTCAGCGCCGTGCATTCCAGTCATCCGGATATCCCCCATCCTTCCAGTATTCCATGTCCATCACGACCGGCGGTTCGCCGTGGTCGCGAAACCAGGTATCGACCGCATAACGACGGCCGCTTTCGGTGTCTTCGATTACCGCGGTGAAGTGCTGCATGATGACCCAGCTGGTGCGCCGCGCGATCTCCAGCACCCGGTGGTGACGCAGAGCACCCGCTTCCTGCAGCAGTTCGAGCATGACGGTGGTGGTGTGCGCGTGATCGATGCAGTCCATGCGCCCGTCGGCACCCAGATCAAGGTAATCGCCTGCACGGTCGGCGCCGATCGGCGACTGCTCGCCCGCCCAGCGGTACATGCGCGCGATCACCCATTCCAGTTGTTCGCGTTCGCTGGCGGCATCGTTTGCCTTGAGCATTTCACCCACCAGCACGGCGCGTTGTTCGGGCGCAAGGCTGATCGTCTGCACGACGAGGCAGCCATAGTTGAAGCAGATGTCGAGTTCGAGGCCGTGCGCCACGCCCGGCGCCGCCTGAACCTGCAGCGCACTGCACAGCGCCACACCCGCCAGCATTCGCCGCATCAGGAAAAGTGCCGCACGACCGCCAGCGGCAGGCGCACGTCGGCCAGCCAGTCCTGCACGCACGCCCACACGAGCGGGCTGCGATGGCGGTCGCGACTGGCTTCGATCTCTTCAGGCGTCATCCAGAAGGCGCGCACGATGCCGTCGTCCAGCGCGCGGCCGGCGATCTGCTCGCCGCTTTCACCGGAAAACGCAAAGCGCAGGTAGGTGACTTCGCCATCAGGTCGGCGCCATTGATAGACACCGACCAGCGCCTGCGGCACGAAGGGATGGGCGGTTTCCTCCATCGCTTCGCGGGCGCACGCCTCGACCAGCGACTCGCCCTCTTCCAGATGGCCGGCCGGCTGGTTAAGCATCAGCCCCTTCGACGTTTCCTCTTCCACCATCAGGAAGCGGCCCCGGTACTCCATCAGGGCGGCCACCGTGACGTTGGGCTTCCATATGCGTTCGCTCATCCATTGATTTTAACGCGTGCGGCTGCGATGACCGTCGCCGCACTGCGCGCATCAGCTAAAATCGCGCGCTTATCGCAATCCACTGGAGTGTTTCTCATGTCGATGGCCGACCGCGACGGTTTTATCTGGTACGACGGCAAGATGGTGCCCTGGCGCGAGGCCACCACGCACGTACTGACCCACTCGCTTCACTATGGTCTGGCCGTCTTCGAGGGTGTGCGCGCCTACAACACCGAAATCGGTACCGCGATCTACCGCCTGAAGGAACACACCGACCGGCTGTTCAACTCGGCGCACATCTACATGATGAAGATGCCGTACAGCCGCGAGGAAATCATGGAAGCGCAGCTTGAAGTGGTGCGCGCCAACAAGCTGGAATCCTGCTACATCCGGCCGATCGCCTTCTTCGGCTCGGAAAAGATGGGCATTTCGACGCGCGGCGCCTCGGTGCATGTGTCGATCGCCGCCTGGCCCTGGGGCGCCTACCTCGGCGAGGACGGCCTGAAGAAGGGCATCCGGGTCAAGACCTCGTCCTTTTCGCGCCACCACGTCAATGTGTCGATGTGCCGCGCCAAGTACTCGGGCACCTACGCCAATTCCATCCTCGCCAACATGGAAGCGACCGACCTCGGCTACGACGAGGCGCTGCTGCTTGACGTCGACGGCTTCGTCGCTGAAGGCGCGGGCGAAAACCTTTTCCTGGTGAAGGACAACAAGATCTACGAACCGGAAATCGCCTCGGCACTGGTCGGCATCACGCGCGCGTCGGTGATCGAGATCGCCGCCGAATTCGGCTACCAGGTGGTGTCCAAGCGGCTGACGCGCGACGACGTCTACACCGCCGATGAGGCTTTCTTCACCGGCACCGCCGCCGAAGTGACGCCGATCCGCGAACTCGACAACCGCGTCATCGGCAGCGGCACGCGCGGCCCGGTCACCGAAAAGCTGCAGGCGCGCTTCTTCGACATCGTCAATGGCCGCGCGCCCGAGTACCACCGCTGGCTGACCAAGATCTGAACCCGGAGCACATCTGCCATGAACCAAGCCGTCAGTGATTCCAGCCGCGACCGCGCACGCGACGTCGAAGTGGGTGCAAGCGATCTGCCGCTGCATTGTCCGCTGCCCGGCGCACCGCTATGGGCGCGTCATCCGCGTGTTTTCCTCGACGTGACCAAGACAGGCGAGGCCGCCTGCCCTTACTGCGGTACGCGCTACCGCTACAACGGCCCGGCGCCCGCCGGCCACTGAGTCCATTGCCCATGGAAATGCCCCGCAAGGCCTTTTTCGCGACGCCTCAGGAAGCCGAAGCGGCCTTTTACGAAGCACGCGCGCGGGGCGACATCGAAGCCATGATGGCGGTGTGGGGCGACGAGGACGACATCATCTGCGCGCTGGCCGGCTGCCCGCGTGCCAGCGGCTACGAAGAAGTCCGCGACGCCTGGCGGCGCGTGTTTGCCGGTACCCGGGTCGAGGTACGGGTGATCAACGCGCAGATCATGCAGGGTGTCCTGCAGTCCATCCACAGCCTGAACGAACAGTGCAGCGCCGCGGGTGACCGCGCGTCTCGTCCGCTGCTCATCGTGACCAACGTCTATCTGCGCGGTCCGCTCGGCTGGCACATGGTGCTGCACCACGCGTCCGCCGCCCCGGCTGCGCAGGAGACGGCGGGCCCGCCGAAAATCCTGCACTGAGTCCTGCACTGAGTCCTGCACCGAGTCCCGCACCAAGCGTGTCGCCGCCCCGTTTTCGCCCCGCGCGCTGGCTGCCCGGCGGCCACGCGCAAACCATCTGGCCGCGCTTCATCCTGCCGCCGCTGCCGGCACTGGCACGCGAGCGCATCGACACGCCCGACGGCGACTTCATCGATCTGGACTGGTTGCCGCCGCGTGCGCAGCAGCCGCTGGTGCTGCTGCTGCACGGGCTGGAAGGCAGCTCGGAAAGCCATTACGCGCGGGCTTTGATGGGTGCCGTCGCCGCGCGCGGCTGGAACGGGGTGGTGGTGCATGCGCGCGGCTGCTCCGGCGAGCCGAACCGGCTGGTACGTGCCTATCACTCGGGGGACAGCGCCGAGCTGGACTGGCTGCTGCCGTGTGTCGTGCCGCGCATGAAGGGGCAACCGGTGCATGCGGTCGGCGTGTCGCTCGGCGGCAATGTGCTGTGCAAGTGGCTGGGCGAGCATGGCCACGCTGCATCGCGCTGGCTGCGCAGTGCAGCGTCGGTCTGCGCACCGGTCGATCTGGGGGCCGCCGGACGGGCGCTCGACCAGGGTTTCAACCGCGTCTACACGCAGTATTTCCTGCGCACGATGAAGCCGCGTGCGCTGCACAAGGCGGCCTTGTTTCCGGGTGTGCTCGATGCCGCGGCGATCGCCGCCAGCGCGTCGATCAAGGCGTTCGACGACGCCGTCACCTCGCAGCTGCATGGCTTCCGCGATGCCGACGACTACTGGACGCGCTGTTCGGCGCGCCCGCTGCTGCGCGAGGTGCGCGTACCGCTTTTGCTGCTGCAGGCGCTGAACGACCCGATGGTGCCCGCCTGGTCGCTCGCCACTCCGCAGATGCTGTCGTCCGACGTGCTGCCCGAATACACCGCACAGGGTGGTCATGTCGGCTATGTGAGCGGTGCGCCGACAGGTCATCTCGACTGGCTGCCGCGACGGCTGCTGCACTTCTTCGAGCACGGGCGCTGACCGGATCCGTTGCGGCGCCCGCCGCGGAAGGCGCTTACGAAAGTTCGACCGACCCGCGACTTTTCCCGCTGACGCGCGATCCGCCTGCCATGCTCAGCGCCACTGCCTCCGCCACCTCGATGCCGTCGATCGCTGCCGACAGGATGCCGCCGGCGTAGCTCGCGCCTTCGCCGGCCGGATACAGCCCGACCGTGTTCAGGCTCTGGAAGCTCACCGGATCACGCTTGATGCGGATCGGCGAAGACGTGCGCGTTTCCACGCCGGTCAGCACCGCGTCATGCATCGCGAAGCCCTTGATCTGCCGGTCGAACGCCGGCAGCGCCTCGCGGATGGCAGTGATCGCGTACGCAGGCAACGCCGTATCGAGTTCGCCGAGCCGCACGCCCGGCGTGTAGGACGGCGTCACCACGCCGAGCTGTGTGGATGGCCGCGCGGCGATGAAATCGCCGACCAGCTGACCCGGCGCGCTGTAGTCGCCGCCACCCAGTTCGAAGGCGCGCGATTCCCACTGGCGCTGGAACGCGATGCCGGCCAGCGGGTGGCCTGGATAATCTTCCGGCGAAATGCCGACCACGATGCCGGCGTTGGCATTGCGCTCGTTGCGCGAATACTGGCTCATGCCATTGGTGACGACGCGGCCGGGTTCCGAGGTGGCTGCGACCACGGTGCCGCCCGGACACATGCAGAAACTGTAGACCGAACGACCGTTGGATGCGTGGTGCACCAGCTTGTAGTCTGCCGCGCCCAGCAGTTCGTGCCCGGCGAAGTCGCCGAAGCGAGCGCGGTCGATCAGCGCCTGCGGGTGTTCGATGCGGAAACCGACCGAGAACGGCTTCGCTTCCATATAGACACCGCGCTCGTGGAGCATTTCGAAGGTGTCGCGTGCGCTGTGGCCCACCGCCAGCACGACATGATCGGCGGCAATGACCTCGCCGCCTGCCAAAATCACGCCGCGTACCTTGCGGTCTTCGATGATCAGGTCCTCGACGCGCGACCTGAAGCGGATTTCACCCCCCAGCGCCTCGATTTCGGCACGCATCTTCTCGACCATGCCGACCAGCCGGAAGGTACCGATGTGCGGCTTGCTGACGTACAGGATTTCTTCCGGCGCACCGGCCTTGACGAATTCCTTCAGCACCTTGCGCCCGTAGTGCTTCGGATCCTTGACCTGGCTGTACAGCTTGCCGTCGGAAAAGGTGCCGGCGCCGCCTTCGCCGAACTGAACGTTGGATTCCGGATCCAGCACATGCTTGCGCCACAGGCCCCAGGTGTCCTTCGTGCGCTCGCGCACCGCCTTGCCGCGCTCCAGCACGATGGGGCGAAATCCCATCTGCGCGAGCACCAGCGCGGCCAGAATGCCGCACGGCCCCATGCCGATGATGACCGGACGTTGTGCCAGGCCGGCAGGCGCCCGGGCAACGAAGCGGTAGTCCATGTCGGGTGCGGGGTGTACGTGAGGAACGCCCTTCAGGCGCGCCAGCACGGCGGCTTCATCCGCCAGCTCGACGTCGAGCGAATAGATCAGGAAGATGTTCGAGCGCTTGCGCGCGTCGTAGCTGCGCTTGAACACCGTACAGGACAGCAGTTCGTCGGGCGCGATGCGCAGTCGCTCGAGCACGGCAGAACGCAACGCCTCGTCCGGGTGATCGAGTGGCAGCTTGACTTCGGTTAATCGCAACATGCAGGACTGGGGCGGTGCCGCCGGGTTGTCTATCGTTCGACCCGCGAGTCTACCGTCAGGGCGACGTCAATACGCGACATCGGTGGCCGTGCGAGGCCGGTGCGCCACTCGGGACGCACCGCAGCGCAGCGCCACCGCGTTCAGCCGGTGATCTGCTTCAGGAGCTCCGCCTTGGCGGCGGTGTAGTCGGCTTCGGTGATCAAACCTCCATCAAGCAGCGCTTTCAGTTTGCCCAGCTTTGCTTCCGGCGTGTCAGCCGCCACGGGTGCGGGCACTGCCGGCGCTGCCGCATTGCGCATCGCTTCGGTCATCACCTGCCCCATGCTCAGACCGGCGCCCAGACTGGCGCCGATGCCGGCCAGCCCGCCTTCGTTCTGTGCCGCCATCGGAATGGCCGTGGCGGTCTGATACTGGGTGAAGGCGGCCAGATTGCCGGCCATGCCCATCGATACCCGGGTATCGAAGGCCTTCTGCAGTTCTTCCGGCAGCGACACGCTTTCGACCGCGAAATTGTCCAGTGCAACGCCATAGCGTTCGAACACCGGCGCCATCGCCGCCTTCATGCGTTCGCCCAGCAGCCCGAAGTTGGTCGCCATGTCGAGGAACGGCAATTCCGAGGCGCCAAGCGTGTTGCTCATGGCCGACACGATCAGGTTGCGCAGCTGCATCTCAAGGTCATCGACCGTATAGATGTCGCGCGTGCCACTGATCTCAGCAAAGAACTGCTTCGGGTCGGCCAGGCGGTAGGAATACACGCCGAACGCGCGCAGCCTGACCATGCCGAAATCCTTGTCGCGCACCGTCACCGGTTGAGCCGTGCCCCACTTGCGGCCCAGTTGAAGGCGGGTGCTGAAGAAATAGACATCACTCTTGAAGGGCGATTCGAACAGCTTGTCCCAGTTCTGCAGATAGGTCAGCACCGGCAGCGTACTGGTCTTCAGCACGTGACGACCAGGACCGAGCACATCGGCGATGCGCCCCTCATTGACGAACAGTGCCGCCTGCGACTCGCGCACCGTCAGCTGCGCACCGTACTGGATTTCGGCATCCTGCATCGGATGCCGCCAGGCCAGCGTGCCATCGCCGTCCTCCTGCCACTGCAGTACGTCGATGAACTGTTTCTTGATGAAGTCGCCGATACCCATTTCACATCCTCTCAGGAAAAACCTGCCGTGCCGCCACTGCGCACTCTGGCGCTGCTGCCCCGGTACCGTAGCGCGTCCCGGGTCGTCGTATCAAGTTGCCGATTCCATTTCCAATTGCATCGGTTCTGTCGAATTCTCGTCCGGTTCGCGCGTCGCCAGCCAGATTTCGATGCAGGCCCCGCAGTCATCCCGCTCGGCCGCCCGTATCCAACCACCGTGCAGATTGACGATCTCGCGACAGATGGCGAGTCCGAGCCCGGTACCGCCTTCGGAGCCGCGCAGGCGCGCCGCCTGCTCGAACTGGTCGAAGATGCGCTCGCGATCTTCTTCGGCGATGCCCGGCCCGTGATCGGACACGCGCAGCAGCACGCCCGCCGCACCCTCGTGATCGTGCCGTTCGATCGAAAGCAGCACTTCGGCAGACGGTGGCGAAAAGCGGATCGCGTTGTCGAGCAGCGTGCGCAGAACCTGCGCCATCCGCTGCACGTCGGCCTGCAACGGACGCTGCGGGACGCATCCCGTCATTCTCATGCGCACGCCGCGCTCCACCGCCACGGCCTGCATCTGCGCGATCGCCTCAGCCACCAGCGATTCCAGGTCGCAGCATGATGCGTTCAGCTTTATCGCGCCGCCTTCCAGGCGCGACAGGTCGAGCAGATCATCGACCAGTGCAAGCAGCCGGTCGCCGTGTTCGCGGATCACCTCGAAGCGCCGGCGCGTGACGTCGGCCAGTGGCGGCCGGTCACGCAGGGCCAGACGGGAAAAGGCGAGGATGGCGTGGATGGGCGTGCGCAGTTCGTGCGACATGCTGGCCAGGAAGCGGCTCTTGGCGCGATTGGCGGTCTCAGCCATGCGCCGCGCCGACATGCTGTCGGACAGCTGCTCTTCGATCAATTCGCTCAGGCGGTCGCGATGCCGCTTCAGTTCGGTCTCGGCGCGCTGCCGGTCACGGTCGCGAATGCCCGCCTGCAGAATCAGGCCGAACGTGCTGATCGCTGCCTGCACGCCGGTCCGGCGCGCTTCGGGCAAAGCGTGGGGGAGCTCGAGACCGACCAGTCCGACCAGCCGCCGGTCACTCATGACCGCGAAGCACACCCGTTGCCTCGGCGGGTCAGCGAATGCAGCCAAGGCGACGATGGCGCCGGATTCCTGATCACTGCGATCGGCGGTCAGGGCTTCATCGATCAGCTCGGGATGCGCCCCAAGCCAGTCGTTGTCGCGGCAGGCCAGCAGATTCACCTGCGGTGCGTACCGCGGATCGTGCATGACTTCGGCGATGAAGCCGTCGCTTGCGCCAGCCAGATCGAGCAGGATGTCCAGCATGGCGGCGAACAGCGCTTCACCGGATTCACCACGGATGAAGCGCGCCTGCAGGCGACCCAGCATTGCCAGTTGCTCGCGGCTGCGCTCGAGCGCCTGTTCGCTGCGCTTGCGCTCGCTGATGTCGCGCGCAAAGCCCACCGTGCCCAGCAGTTCTCCGTTCTCGTCCAGCACCGGCGCCTTCCACACTTCGAGGCAGATCGATCCGGCACCGGAGGCGACGAAGGATTCCGAACAGCGTGGCTGGCGACTGTCGAGCACTTCGAGATCGTCGGCCCGGTAGGCGTCGGCGCAGTCGGTCGGCCACAGGTCGTGATCCTGCAGACCACAGGCCTCGTCCGGATCGTTCAGACCGCCGGCCAGCGCGAGCGGCTTGTTGACCGCCAGAAAGCGCAGGTCGCGGTCCTTCAGCCACACCATGAAAGGGAAATTGTCGAGCAGCGCGCGCTGGTAGCGCATCGCGCAGTGAAGTTCGCGCTCCATGCGCCAGCGGTCGGTCATGTCCTGCACGATGCCGGCCAGCACCGGCATGTCGGTGACCGCACCGCCTGCCGTCCTCGCGCCAGCGGATTCGACGCGGCCTTCGAACAGCACGCGCCGTTCGCCGTCCGGGTGGCTGACGCAGAACTCGGTACGGTAATGCGCGCCGGCCTGCGCAGCGCGCAAGGCGCGCTCGAGCGGCAGTCGATCGTCTGCCGCAACATGGGCGAGCAGCTGTTCGAAGGACGCCAGCGCGTCGCCGTCGATGCCGAGTATTCGCCGCGCACGGGCTGACCATTCGAACACGCCGTGCGCGTATGACCAGTTGCCGGTGCGGCCCAGCGTGTGCGCTCGTTCCAGTTCGACGTGCAGTTGTTCAAGTTCGCGGCGCGCGGCATCGAGCCGCACACCGACCGCCCAGAGCGCCAGACAGACGATCAGCACAGGTACCAGCAGGGGCGCCAGACCGAGGCGGGATACGCGACCCGCACCCATGAGTCCGGTCGCACCGGCCAGTTCGGCCACCAGCAGACCGATCACCAGCGCGGCCAGCAAGTAGGCCAGCCAGTACCGGGCAAGATGTCGGGCAGACTGCAGCGAAAGGTTCATGAGCGGGAAGACGGCCTTCAGGCGAGACGTTCTGATCCCTCTGAACGGCCGGCGACACGGGTTCTTGAGTGCTGCAGACGATGTTTCGGGCGCCCGGCCGACGAACGGGTAGAATCCGCGCCGGAAGTCCGCCGGGCAACCGCGGCGCGCAAGCGCGGAGGAAAGTCCGGGCCCCGCAGAGCAGGATGCCGGCTAACGGCCGGGCGCAGCAAGCCGCGCGAAAGCGCGGCCCAAGGCGACGGAAAGTGGAACAGAAAACATACCGCCGATGGCCGCAAGGATCAGGCAAGGTTGAAATGGTGCGCCTGCGGGCGGGCGGAAACGCCGGGTAAGAGCCCACCGCGTGCGCGGCAACGTGCACGGCATGCAAAACCCCATCCGGGGCAAGGCCAAATAGGGAAGCGATGACGCGGCTCGCGTCGCTTCCGGGTAGGCTGCTCGAGCGACGTGGCAACACGTCGCCCAGATGAATGGTTGCCGGTGCGTTCGCGCACAACAGAACCCGGCTTACAGGCGGACTTCCACTCCCTCCCGGCGCAATTCCGCTTTTTGCCCCACCCGCCGTATTCCGGTCGCCTCTACCCGCTCGATTCCCTGCCCCTTCGCGGCAGTCCCCCCACACCGGTTTGCATCGGCTGGCGCGGTATTCCACTCCACTTCCGCCCCACTTCGCCCCACCGCGTTCGCGTCCGCACGCAGCTTCTCACCCAGCACATTCAATTCATTTTCTATCCCATTAAAAACAAAAGGTTTTTACCTGAAACAGCGTGAAAAATTCACGCTAAGTCATTGTTGCGACAACAGTTTTGCTTGCATCCGTCTATTGACCCTGGAGCAGTCGAAAGCTAAAGTGGAGCAATATTGGATATATAGTGGATTGAAAGTGGGAATACGGGGAATCGCCGGCCAGGCCGCATTCCCGAATCACCCTGCAATCAACTGTATATATCCACAGTATTCGATTCACCTTCTCGGGCATACGAATGTTCTACGGGACAACCCGGCTCACGATGGACGACAAGCACCGGCTTGTCGTCCCCGCTCGTCCGCGCAAGAAGCTGTTGGATCTGTGCGGCGGCGAGGTCGTGATGACGGCGCGTACCCGCGAGTTCGTACTGCTCTATCCCGAGCCTGAATTCGTGGCCCTGATGAGCCGCCTCGAGGTCATACCCGATCTCGACCAGGCCAGCGACGATTTCAAGCGCAGCTTCACGGCCAATGCGCGCAACGAAACCATCGATCGCGCCGGCCGGGTTCTGCTGTGCAGCGACCTGCGCGAACGCGTCGGCCTGAACAAGAGCGTGATGCTGGTGGGCCGCGGCAACCGCTTCGAAATCTGGGACGAGGCACGCTGGAACGAAGAGGCCCGGGCGCGCGACGAGCGCGAACAGGCGGCGGAACTGCCACCCGACGTCGTCGGCAACTTCAGGTTCTGACATGGCGCACATCCCGGTACTGCTCACCGAAGCACTCGATGCGCTGGCGGTGCGCCCCGACGGCGTCTACGTCGACGGCACTTTCGGTCGTGGCGGCCACAGCCGCGGCCTGCTCGCCCGGCTGGGCGCGAACGGCCGGCTGATCGCACTTGATCGCGACCCGAGCGCCATCGCAGCCGGGCAGGCCATCACCGATGAACGCTTCACGCTGGTGCATGCGCGCTTCGCCGAACTGGCCGACGTGCTGGACGAGCTCGGCGTGACCGCGGTCGACGGCGTGCTGCTGGACATCGGCGTTTCATCGCCGCAGCTCGACGACGCGGAACGGGGCATGAGTTTCAGGCAGGACGCACCGCTGGACATGCGCATGGACACCAGCCGGGGCGAAACAGTGGCGCAGTGGTTGGCGCGGGCAGACGAAGCAGACATCAGGGAGGTCATCAGGGACTATGGCGAAGAACGGTTTGCTTCAGCGATTGCAAAGGCGATTGTTGCTGCTCGGAGCGAGCGGCCTGTCGACACCACATACCAGCTTGCCCAGATCGTGGCGTCCGCTGTCCGTACGCGGGAGGCGGGCCAGCATCCGGCGACGCGGAGCTTTCAAGCTCTACGGATTTTCATCAATAAGGAGCTTGAAGAGCTTTCGCTAGTGCTGCCGCAGGCGCTCGCTGTGCTGAAGCCCGCCGGCCGGCTGGCGGTGATCTGCTTCCATTCGCTGGAAGACCGCATCGTCAAGCGCTTCATGGCCGATCAGGCCAATCCGCCGCAGCCGCCGCGCGGCCTGCCGCTGCGCGCCGACCAGCTGCCCCGGCCGACGATGACCCTGATCGCACGCATCCGCGCCCGCAGCGAAGAAGTGGCGGCGAACCCGCGCGCGCGCAGTGCCACGCTGCGCGTGGCCGAGAAGGTGGCCTGACGTGCTGCGCCTTCATGTCGTCCTGATCCTGCTGCTGCTTGCCAGCGCCATTTCACTGGTGTCCGCACAACATCGCTCGCGCAGCCTGCACACGCAGCTCGAACGCGAGCACCAGCGCATGCGCATGCTGGAAACCGAGTGGGGGCAACTGCAGATCGAACAGGGCACGCTGGCCGCTCACGCGCGCATTTCCGACCTCGCGGAAACAAAGCTGAAAATGCGCGCACCGGCTCGCAATCAGGTCATCGTGCTCGACAGTCCGGAGGCCGCGCAATGAAGCTCGCGCACAATCCGCTGCTGGCCGAACTGCTGCCGGCCTGGCGCGCTCGCGCCATGCTGATCGTCATGATGGTGCTGTTCGGCGGTCTGTTCGTGCGCGCCTTCTGGCTGCAGGCGATCGACAACGAGTTCTACCAGCGCAAGGGCGAAGAGCGCTTCTCGAAGGTGCTGCCGACGCCGGCATCGCGTGGTCGCGTGCTCGACCGCAATGAACAGGTGCTGGCGATGAGCACCCAGGTGTCGGCGATCGTCGCCGAGGCGCGTCCGAGCCGTACCGAAGCAAAGGCCAGAGCCAATCCGCGCGACATCGGTGCGGAAAAGCTGTCGGCTGCTCAGATCCGCCAGTTGGCCGACCTGCTCGACATGGACCATCGCGAGGTCGCGCGCAAGATTCCCGAGCAGCGGGGTCGCGGTTACCTGAAGCGTCAGGTCGCGCCCGACGTCGCCGAGCGCATCCTCGCCCTGAAGCTGCCGGGCATCCGTGCCGAGCCGGAGTACCGCCGCTACTATCCGCATGGCGAAGTCAGCGCGCACGTCGTCGGCTTCACCGGCATGGACGACAAGGGCCTCGAAGGCATCGAACTGGCGATGAACCGTCCGCTGACCGGGCAGGAAGGTTCGCGCCGCGTCATCACGGATGCGCGCCGCAACGTCGTCGAGGACGTCGAAACGCTCAAACCGCCGCGCGACGGGGGAGATGTGCGTCTGTCCATCGACACCCGGCTGCAGTTTCTTGCCCACAGCCGCCTGAAGCAGGCGGTGGCCGAACACAAGGCGCGGGCCGGCAGCGCCGTGGTACTCGACTCGCGTACCGGCGAGGTGCTGGCGCTGGCCAACTGGCCGACCTACAACCCGAACAACCGCGCCCAGCTGTCCGGCCCGCCGCTGCGCAACCGCGCCTTCACCGACACCTACGAACCGGGCTCGACGATCAAGCCCTTCGTCGCCGCCATGGCGCTGGACGCCGGACGCTACAGTTTCGAAACGCCGGTCGATTGCACCGGCAAGCTGCACTTCGGCCGCTATGCCATCGGCGACGCACATCCGCACGGCGTGCTGAGCGTGGCCGAGGTGATCCAGAAATCGTCGAACGTGGGCGTGGCCAAGATTGCCGCGCAGTTCACGCCGGCGGAAATGTGGCGCGTCTATGACCAGGTCGGCTTCGGCAGCCCGCTCAAGCTGGGCTTTCCAGGCGAAGCCGCCGGTCGCCTGCGCAACCCGGCCGGCTGGAAGCCGGTCGAACAGGCGACCATGTCCTACGGTCACGGCATGTCGGTCACGCTGATGCAGATGGCGCGCGCCTATATTGTGTTTGCCCGCGACGGCGATCTGATTCCGCTGTCGCTGACCCGCGTCGACACGCCGCCGATCAACGGCCTGCAGGTTTTTTCGGCACAGACCGCGCGCGAAGTGCGTCGCATGCTCGAACTGGCCGCTGGCCCGGGTGGCACCGCACCGAAGGCGCAGATTCCGGGCTACCGGGTGGCCGGCAAGACGGGTACCGCGCACAAGCTCGAAGGCGGCACCTACGCGAACAAGTACATCGCGTCGTTCGTCGGCTTCGCGCCGGTTTCCGACCCGCGCTACATCGTCGCGGTGATGATCGACGAGCCCTCGAATGGCATGCACTACGGCGGCCAGGTTGCCGCGCCGGTGTTCTCCGACATCATGAACGCCACCTTGCGCACAACCGGCGTGGCGCCGGACGCCGCCATGCCGCCGCTGCAGATGGCGCGTGTCAGCGTGCCGGTGAAGGGCGTCCCGTGAGCGCGGCCGTGATCGCACAGGTTCGCGCAGCACTGGCGGCGCATGGTGTCGAGCCGCGGACGCTGCGCGCCGACTCGCGCCACATCGCGCCCGGCGACATCTTTTTCGCGCTGCCCGGCGAGCGCACCGACGGCCGTCGCTTCATCGACGCCGCGATCGAACGCGGCGCAGCCGCCGTGCTCTGCGAAGCCGGCACCACCCCCATCACCACCACGAACCCGCAGGTGCCGGTGATCGGCATCGAAGACCTGCACCGCCATGCCGGCGCGCTCGCCGATGCGCTGCTCGATCAGCCGTCGGCGCATCTGCACGTGATCGGCATCACCGGCACCAATGGCAAGACTTCGGTCAGCCAGTGGATTGCTCAGGCGCTGCACGCACTCGGTCGCGAATGCGGCGTCATCGGCACCCTGGGCAACGGCCTGCCGGGCCGACTGACCGAGTCCGCCAACACCACGCCCGACGTGGTGAGCGTGCATCAGACCCTGGCCGACCTGCGGCGCGCCGGCGCCACCGCCTGCGCGATGGAGGTTTCGTCGATCGGCCTGCACCAGCATCGCATCGACGGCGTACGACTGCATACCGCGGTATTCACCAATCTGACGCGCGACCATCTGGACTACCACCACGACATGCAGCACTACGCCGACGCCAAGGCTGCGCTGTTCGCCCGGCCCGGACTGCAGGCCGCAGTGATCAATACCGATGACGCCTTCGGTCGCACGCTGGCGCAGCAATGCGCCGGGCAGTTCGACGTGACGACCTGCGCCTTCGACCACGCGCCGCCGGCGGGCACGACCGGACTGCGCGCGCGCAATGCCGAGTTGTCGCACGGCGTGTCGTTCGACCTCGTGCATGGCCTGGACCAGCATTCGGCACACATCAGCACCGCGCTGATCGGGCGTTTCAACGTACAGAACCTGATGGCGGTGGCCGGCAGCCTGCTGCATGCCGGCGTGTCGCTGAATGACGCGGCGCACGCACTCGCCGGTCTGACGCCGCCCCCCGGGCGCATGCAGGGCATCGGCGGTCAGGGCGCGCCGCTGGTCGTGGTCGACTATGCGCACACGCCGGACGCGCTCGAACAGGCCTTGATCGCGTTGCAGCCGGTCGCCGCAGCCCGCGGCGGCAAGCTGGTATGCATCTTCGGCTGTGGCGGCGAGCGTGATGCCGGCAAGCGACCGCTGATGGGTACCGTGGCGTGCGAACAGGCGCATCAGGTGTGGCTGACCTCGGACAATCCGCGCGGCGAAGATCCGGACGCCATCCTCGATGACATTGCCCGCGGCACGGTTGAAGGCCGGCGCGTCCATCGCATCGCCGACCGCGCACAAGCGATCCGGCAGGCCGTCGCCGAAGCAGTCGCGGCCGATGTCGTGCTGCTGGCCGGAAAAGGTCATGAAAGCTACCAGGAACGCAACGGCCGGCGCACGCCATGGTCGGACATCGAACAGGCACATGCCGCGCTCGCAACCTGGGGAGTGTCCGCATGATTGCGTTATGGACCGCATCGGACGTGGCTCGAGCCTGTGCCGGTACGCTGATCGGGCCGGACGTCGCACTGGGCGGCTTTTCGACCGACAGCCGCAGCGTGGCCACGGGAGACCTGTTCGTCGCGCTGCGCGGCGAGCGCTTCGACGCGCATGATTTCATCGCCGACGTGCAGACGGCAGGCGCTGCCGCAGTCGTGATCGCGAACGACTGCCCGCATGAGGGCGGCACGCTGATCCAAGTGAGCGACACGCGCGTCGCGCTGGGCGACATCGCGCGCGCCTGGCGCAGCCGCTTCAAGCTGCCGCTGATCGGCGTCACAGGCAGCAACGGCAAGACGACGGTGAAGGAAATGATTGCTGCCATCCTGCGCGCGCACGCGCTGAGCGTCGGCTGGCCGACCGGCTCGGTGCTGGCGACGCGCGGCAACCTGAACAACGACATCGGCGTCCCGCTGATGCTGTTCGGCCTGCGCGACACGCACCGGCTGGCCGTGATCGAAATGGGCATGAACCACCCGGGCGAAATCGCCTGGCTGGCCGGCATCGCGAAGCCGACTGTCGCACTGGTGAACAATGCCCAGCGCGAACACCTCGAATTCATGAACAGCGTCGCCGAAGTGGCAAGCGAAAACGGCGACGTGTTCGACGCGCTCGGCGCCGATGGCGTCGCCGTCATCAACGCCGATGACGAATTCGCCGATTACTGGGCTGGCCGCAATACAGGGCGTCACACGCTGCGATTCGGTCTTTCGCCGGACGCCGACGTCGGCGCCACTGCGACGCCCGCCGGACTTGGTTACCGGCTCGACCTGCATGGCGTATTCGGCACGGCGCAGATCATGCTGCGCGTGCCCGGCCTGCACAACGCGCGCAACGCGCTGTGCGCCGCCACCGCCAGCCTCGCCGCCGGCGCCGACATGGCGGCCGTGGTGTGGGCGCTGAACCACTTCGAAGGCGTCAAGGGCCGCCAGCAGGTCAAGGCGGGTGCGTCCGGCAGCACCGTCATCGACGACAGCTACAACGCGAATCCGGATTCGGTGCGCGCCGCCATCGACGTGCTCGCCACGGCCACCGGCCGGCGCGTCCTCGTGCTGGGCGACATGGGTGAAGTCGGCAACCAGGGTCCGGCTTTCCATCGCGAAGCGGGCGCCTACGCGCGCGAGCACGGCATCCATGCGCTGCATGCGCTGGGTGAAGCCAGTATCGACGCCGTCGCCGCCTTCGGTCCGGGCGCCCTGCACTACACCGATCACGCCGCCATCGCTGCGGCGCTGCGCCCGCAACTCGATGCCACCACGACGGTGCTGGTGAAAGGCTCGCGCTTCATGCGCATGGAGCGCATCGCCGAAGCGCTCGCCGACACTTCCGGACAGGATCCCCATGCTGCTTGAACTGACCCGCTGGCTGGCCCAGGACATCCGCGCCTTCAACGTGTTCAACTACATCACGTTGCGCGCGGTGCTGGCCATGATGACCTCGCTGGCGATCTGCTGGACTTTCGGTCCGCTGCTCATCCGCAAGCTGACCGAATACAAGATCGGTCAGTCGGTACGCGACGACGGGCCGAAATCGCACCTGACCAAGGCCGGCACGCCCACCATGGGCGGCGCACTCATCCTGATTTCGCTCGGCCTGACGACGCTGCTGTGGGCCGACCTGTCGAACCGCTACATCTGGGTGGTGCTCATCGTCACGCTGGGCTTCGGCGCCGTGGGCTGGGTGGATGACTGGCGCAAGGTGGTGCATCGCAATCCCAAGGGGCTGTCGGCGCGCGCCAAGTTCTTCTGGTCGTCCATCTTCGCCGCCGGTGCCGCGGTCTACCTCGGGCTGACGCCGCAGGTACCGGCCCAACTCGACCTGATCGTGCCGTTCTTCAAGTCGGTCGCCTATCCGCTGGGCGCCTTCGGCTTCATGGTGCTGACCTATTTCGTCATCGTCGGCACGAGCCACGCGGTGAATCTGACCGACGGCCTCGACGGGCTGGCCACGATGCCGGCCGTCATGGTCAGCGGCGCGCTGGCCATCTTCGCCTACGTCGCCGGCAACGCGGTGTTTTCGCGCTACCTCGGCGTGCCCTTCATCCCGGGCGCGGGCGAACTGGCGATCTTCTGCGGCGCGCTGTGCGGCGCCGGTCTCGGCTTCCTGTGGTTCAACGCCTATCCGGCGGAAGTGTTCATGGGCGACGTCGGCGCACTGGCGCTGGGTGCCGCACTCGGCACCGTGGCCGTGGTCGTGCGGCAGGAAATCGTGCTGTTCATCATGGGCGGCCTGTTCGTCGCCGAAACGCTGTCGGTGATGATCCAGGTGCTGTACTTCAAGTGGTCGGGCGGCAAGCGCATCTTTCGCATGGCGCCGCTGCACCACCATTACGAACTGGGCGGATGGAAGGAAACGCAGGTGGTCGTGCGCTTCTGGATCATCACATTGATGCTCGTGCTGTTCGGTCTGTCGACGCTGAAGCTGCGCTGATGAAACTTTCGGGAACCCACGTCCTCGTGCTCGGCCTCGGTGAATCCGGGCTGGCCATGGCGCGCTGGTGCGGGCGTCAGGGCGCCGTGCTGCGCGTGGCCGACAACCGTGCGGCGCCACCGGGCATGGATGCGCTGGCACGCGACCTCCCGGGCGCGGAACTGCGCTGCGGTCCGTTCGATGACAGCCTGCTCGATGGCATCGCGCTGCTCGCGCTGTCCCCCGGACTGGCACCGCACGAACCGCTGGTAGTGGAAGCAAAGCGCCGCGGCATCGAGGTGGTGGGCGAGATCGAGCTGTTCGCGCGCGCGCTGCGCGAGCTGGGCTGGCGCGAACGCACCAAGGTGATCGCAATCACCGGCACCAATGGCAAGACGACCACCACCGCGCTGACCGGCGCGCTGTGCCGCGCCTGCGGCCTGCGCACGGAGGTGGCCGGCAACATTTCCCCGGCGGCGCTCGACGCACTGATGCGCGTGCTGGACGAGGGCGTCATGCCCGACGCGTGGGTGCTCGAGCTGTCGAGCTTCCAGCTCGAAACCACCGACACGCTGGATGCCGACGCGGCCACCGTACTGAACGTTACGCAGGACCACCTCGATCGTCACCCGGGTGGTATGGCGGCCTACGCAGCGGCCAAGGCACGCATTTTCGGCGCGCACACGGTGCAGGTGCTGAACCGCGATGACAGTCATGTCGGCGCGATGCAACGCACGGGCGTGCAGTCGCTCCGCTTCGGCGATGGCGTGCCGTCGGGCAGCGACTACGGACTGACCGAAGTCGACGGTGGGCTTTGGCTGGTGCGCGGCACGCAGTCACTGCTGGCGCTTGAAGACATGAAGCTTGCCGGTCGCCACAACGCTCACAACGCACTGGCCGCGCTTGCGCTGTGCGAGGCGATCGGCCTCCCGCAAGACTGCTGCATCGCGGCGCTGAAGGCTTTCGCCGGACTGCCGCACCGCGTCGAGACCGTGCTGGACATCGACGGCATCCACTTCATCGACGATTCCAAGGGCACCAATGTCGGCGCCACGGTCGCTGCGATCGAAGGACTGGGCCGGCCGCTGAACATCATTCTCGGCGGCGACGGCAAGGGTCAGGACTTCGCGCCGCTCGGGCCGGCATGCGCGCGTCACGCAAGGTTCTGCGCGCTGATCGGCCGCGACGCGGCGGCCATCTCGTCGGTGCTGGCCGCACATGGCGTGGCGCACTGCACTTTCGGCTCGCTGGAGGAGGCCACCCGCGCCGCCTTCGAGGCCGCTCAGCCGGGCGATGCGGTGCTGCTGTCGCCGGCCTGCGCCAGCCTCGACATGTTCCGCCACTACGCGCACCGCGCCGAGGTGTTCATCGCCGAAGCGCGCCGCCTCGCCACACAGCAGGGAGTGCACTCATGAGCGGCAGCATGCGCCTCGATGGGCCCCGTCTGCCGGGCAGCGGCCCGCGGCCGGCCGAACTCGACCCCTGGCTGCTGTGGCCGGCGGTCGCGCTGCTGCTGATCGGTCTCGTCATGGTGTATTCGGCGTCGATCGCGGTCGCCGACAGCAGCCGCTTCACCGGCAACCGGTCGGACTTCTTCCTGATCCGCCAGGCGGTGTTCCTCGCCATCGGCGGCGTGGCAGCACTGATGGCCTTTCAGGTACCGGTGCGCACCTGGCAGGCGTGGTCCATGTGGCTGTTTCTCGGCGGCATCGTGCTGCTGGTGCTGGTACTGATCCCCGGCATCGGCAGTGTGGTGAACAACTCGCGCCGCTGGATCAATCTCGGCCCGGTGAATATCCAGCCGTCCGAGCTGGTGAAGCTGTTCACCGTGCTGTATGCCGCCAGCTACATCGTGCGCCGGCTGCCCGAGATGGGCTCGTTCCGGCGCGCCTTCGTGCCGATGGCGCTGGTCATCCTGCTGGTCGGCGCGCTGCTGGTCGCCGAGCCCGACTACGGCGCCTTCGTGGTCATCGTGCTGATCGCCTTCGGCATGCTTTTCCTCGGCGGCATCAACGGCAAGCTGTTCTTTTCGCTCGGACTGGTGGCGATCATCGGCTTCGCGACGCTGATCCGCTTCAACGAACTGCGCTGGGGGCGCTTCATCGCCTTCCTCGATCCGTTCAACAACGACCCGCTGGGCAAGGGTTATCAGCTGACGCACTCGCTGATCGCCTTCGGCCGCGGCGAGTGGTTCGGCGTCGGGCTGGGCGGCAGCGTCGAGAAACTGTTCTACCTGCCCGAGGCGCACACCGACTTCCTGCTGGCGGTGATCGGCGAGGAACTGGGGCTCGTCGGCGTGGCCACGGTGATCGCGCTGTTCGCCCTGGTGGTGCATCGCGCGTTCGCCATCGGCCGGCGGGCGCTGCTGCTCGAACGCGCCTACGCGGGACTGGTCGCCCAGGGCGTGGGCATCTGGTTCGGTGTGCAGGCCTTCATCAACATGGGCGTGAACGTCGGCATCCTGCCGACCAAGGGCCTCACGTTGCCGCTGATGAGCTACGGCGGCTCGGGCATCCTGGTCAATTGCATCGCGCTGGCCATCCTGTTGCGCATCGACTGGGAGAACCGGCGATGAGCAGCACGGCGCTCATCATGGCGGGCGGTACCGGCGGTCACATCTACCCCGGTCTGGCGGTGGCGGACGAATTGCGCAGCCGCGGCTGGCACGTCGTGTGGCTGGGCAACGCAGACGGCATGGAAGGCCGCATCGTGCCGCCGCGCGGCTACGAACTGCAGTCGATCCGCTTCAGCGCACTGCGCGGCAAGGGCGTGCTGCGCAAGCTTTTGCTGCCGCTCAATCTGCTGCGCGGCTTCTGGCAGGCGCTCGGCGTGCTCGGGCGGGTCAGGCCGCAGGTCGTGCTGGGCCTCGGCGGGTACGTCACCTTCCCCGGCGGCATGATGGCCGCGCTGCGCGGTACGCCGCTCGTGCTGCACGAACAGAATTCAGTCGCCGGGCTGGCCAATCGCGTACTCGCGAAAGTGGCCGACCGCGTGCTCGCAGGTTTTCCGAAGGCGCTGTCCGGCGCCGAATGGACCGGAAATCCGGTGCGTGCGGACATCGCCGCCCTGCCCGACCCGGCCGTGAGGTTCGCCAGGCGCCACGGTCCGCTGAACCTGCTGGTCGTCGGCGGCAGTCTGGGGGCACAGGCGCTGAACGACGCCGTGCCGCAGGCGCTGGCGCTGTTGCCCGAAGCTGCGCGACCGCAGGTCGTGCATCAGGCGGGCGAAAAGAACATGCCTGCGCTCGAAGCCGCGTACGAAAAGGCGGGCGTGACCGGTACGCTCGCGCCCTTCATTCAGGACATGGCCGCCGCCTACGCCAACGCCGACCTGGTCATCTGTCGGGCCGGCGCATTGACCGTGGCCGAACTCGCTGCCGCCGGCGTCGCGTCGGTGCTCGTGCCCTTCCCGCACGCGGTGGATGACCACCAGACCGGCAACGCCCGCTTCCTCGCCGACGCAGGCGCTGCGCTGCTGCTGCCGCAGCCCGAACTCGACGCGACATCGCTGGCCGCCCTGCTCGGCTCGCTTGATCGCGCGCGACTGCTCGACATGGCGCAACGCGCCCGAGCGCTGGCGCGCCCCGGCGCCGCAGCCGAAGTCGCCGACATCTGCGCCGCCATCGCGCGCAAGGACCTCACATGAAACACAAGATCAATCACATCCATTTCATCGGCATCGGCGGCTCCGGCATGAGCGGCATCGCCGAAGTGCTGCTCAACCAGGGCTATGTCGTCAGCGGCTCGGATCTGGCCGACAACGCGGTGACGCGCCGGCTGGCCAGTCTGGGTGCCCGGGTGGTGCAGGGCCATGCGGCGCACAACATCGCCGGCGCGGACGCGGTGGTCACCTCGACCGCGGTCAGCGCCGACAACCCCGAGGTGGTCAGCGCGCGCGAACGGCATATTCCGGTGGTGCCGCGCGCGCAGATGCTGGCCGAGCTGATGCGCATCAAGCAGGGCGTTGCGGTCGCCGGCACGCACGGCAAGACCACCACCACATCGCTGATCGCGAGCTGTCTGGCAGAAGGCGGACTCGATCCGACCTTCGTCATCGGCGGCCGCCTCAATTCGGCCGGCGCCAACGCCCGGCTGGGCACCGGCGAATTCCTGGTCGCCGAAGCCGACGAGTCGGATGCGTCCTTCCTGTTCCTGTCCCCGGTGGTGTCGGTGGTCACCAACATCGATGCCGATCACATGGACACCTATGGCCACGACTTCTCGAAACTGAAACAGGCCTTCGTCGATTTTCTGAACCGGCTGCCCTTCTATGGCGTGGCGGTGCTGTGCATGGACGACGCGAACGTGCGCGAAATCATGCCGCAGGTGCCCAAGCAGATCATCCGCTACGGCCTCGATCCGGCCGCCCAGGTACGCGCGGAGAACGTGCGCGCAGACGGCACGCGGATGCTGTTCGACGCGGTGCGTGTCAATGGCACGACGACGCGCATCCCGGTCGAACTGAACCTGCCCGGCCTGCACAACGTGCGCAACGCCCTCGCGGCAATCGCCGTGGCGAACGAAGTCGGCGTGCCGGATGACGCCATCGCACGCGCGTTGTCGGAGTTCAAGGGCGTGGGCCGGCGCTTCACGCGGCACGGTGAAATCGCACTGCCGGCCGGCGGCCACTTCACGCTGGTCGATGACTACGGCCATCACCCGGTCGAAATGGCCGCAACACTGGACGCGGCGCGCGGCGCCTACCCCGGCCGGCGCATCGTGCTGGCCTTCCAGCCGCACCGCTACACACGCACCCGCGACTGCTTCGAGGACTTCGTGCGCGTGTTGTCGGGTGCCGACGCGGTGGTCCTGACCGAGGTGTACGCCGCAGGTGAAGCCCCCATCGTCGCTGCCGACGGCCGCGCACTGGCGCGCGCACTGCGCGTCGCCGGCAAGGTCGAGCCGGTGTTCGTCGAGGACATCGCCGAACTGCCGCAGACGCTGCTCGATACGGTGCGCGACGGCGATGTCGTGGTCGGCATGGGCGCCGGCTCAATCGGGCAGCTGCCCTCGAAATTTGCACAGGATCAGGACCGCACATGAGTACCCCCACTCCACAGTCTTTCGGCAAGGTCGCCGTGCTGTTCGGCGGACGCTCCGCCGAACGCGAGATTTCCATCATGTCCGGCAGCGCGGTGCTCGCGGCACTGTGCGAGCAGGGCGTGGATGCGCACGCCTTCGACCCGGCCGAACGCGATCTGTGGGAACTGAAGCGCGATGGCTTCGAACGCGCATTCATCGCGCTGCACGGCCGTGGCGGCGAGGACGGCACCATCCAGGGCGCGCTCGAATGCCTCGGCATTCCCTACACCGGCAGCGGCGTGATGGCATCGGCCATCGGCATGGACAAGTGGCGCACCAAGATGGTGTGGCTGTCGGCCGGCCTGCCCACGCCGCGCTACAAGTTATTGCACGCCGGCAGCGACTTTGCGGCCGTGGCATCGGAGTTGGGATTGCCGCTGTTCGTCAAGCCGGCGCGCGAAGGTTCGAGCGTCGGCGCGACCCGCGTGAACACGGTCGAAGATCTGCCCGCCGCCTACGAAACCGCCGCCCGCTGCGATCCGCTGGTACTGGCCGAACAGTTCATCTCGGGCCAGGAACTGACCGCACCCTTCCTCGGCGAAATGGCGCTGCCACTGATCCGCATCGAGGCGCCGCGCGGCAACTACGACTACCAGAACAAATACTTCACCGATGAAGTGAAGTACCACTGCCCGAGCGGACTGAGCGAGGACGTCGAACACGAGATACAGGCACTGGTGATGCGCGCCGCGCGGCTGATCGACTGCCGCGGCTGGGGTCGTGCGGATCTGATGCTGGGACAGGACGGCAAGCCCTGGCTGCTCGAAATCAACACCTCGCCCGGCATGACCTCGCATTCGCTGGTGCCGATGGCTGCGCGGGCGGTCGGCATCGAATTCGGCGAACTGTGCCTGCGCATCCTGGAGTCGGCACGCCTTGGCTAGCAAAGCTCCCGCACGCCGCAAACCCGGCGGTCCGGCCGATGAGGGCGGGCTGTGGGAAAGTCCGCGCGCGCTCACAATGATTGCCGACTGCATCCTGCTGCTGGCCGGTGCGGCACTGATCTACGCGCTGGTGCTGGGCGTCACGCGCCTGCCGCTGCTGCCGCTGCAGGCCGTCATGCTGGACCGTGCGCCCGATCACCTGACGACCGCCCAGATCGAGGACGCTGCGCGGCGCGCAGTGAATGGCAATTTCCTGACCACCGACATCGAGCGCGCGCGCGAGGTTTTCGAACAGCTGCCCTGGGTGCGCAACGCTGCGGTGCGGCGCATATGGCCCGGCTTCATCGAGGTCGAGCTCGAAGAGCACCGGGCGGTCGCGCGCTGGTGGGTGCCGGACAACGCGCCGGCACGCATGGTGAATACGCAGGGCGAGCTGTTCGCCGCAGATCACGACCGCACGCTGCCACTGTTCATTGGCCCGGACGAACAGGCATCGAAGATGCTGCAGCGGCACCTCGAATGGAGCGCAACGCTGTCGCCGCTGCAGCGCCGGATCGACAAGATGGCCCTGACCCGCCGCGAAGCCTGGCAGCTGCTGCTCGACGACGGCTCGCGCATCGAACTGGGTCGCGACGACGACAAGACGCCGATCTCCGCGCGCCTGACGCGCTATGTCACGACCCAGCCGGCCGTGTCGCGCGAAGGCGCCCAGAAAATCCTATACGCCGACCTGCGTTACCCCAACGGCTACGCGATACGTACCGGCAGCACAGCCACCCAGGAAAGACCATGACACGAGACAGCAAGGACCTCATCGTCGGACTCGACATCGGCACGTCGAAGATCACGGCCGTCATCGCCCAGCTGGGCGCCGATGGCCGACTCGACATACTCGGCCTTGCCTCACAGGAATCGCAGGGCCTGAAGAAGGGTGTCGTGGTCAATATCGAAGCCACCGTGGATTCGATTTCGCGCGTCATCCAGGAAGTCGAGCTGATGGCCGAATGCAAGGTGCGCGAGGTGTTCACCGGCATCGCAGGCAGCCACATCCGCAGCTTCAATTCGAATGGCGTCGTGGCGATCAAGGACAAGGAAGTGACCCGGCTGGACCTGGAGCGGGTGGTCGAAACCGCGCGCGCGATGCCGATACCGGCCGATCAGGAAATCCTGCACACGCTGACGCAGGAATTCATCATCGACGGCCAGGACGGCGTGCGCGAGCCGATCGGCATGAGCGGCAAGCGGCTCGAAGTGCGCGTGCACATCGTCACCGGCGCGGTGTCGGCGGCGCAGAACATCATCAAGTGCGTGCGCCGCTGCGGCCTTGAAGTGGTGGACTTGGTGCTGCAGCCGCTGGCTTCGAGCCAGGCCACGCTGTCGGACGACGAAAAGGATCTGGGCGTGTGCCTGGTCGACATCGGCGGCGGCACCACCGACATCGCCATCTTCACGCAGGGCGCGATCCGCCACACGGCGGTGATTCCGATCGCCGGCGACCAGATCACCAATGACATCGCGATGGCAATGCGCACGCCGACGGCCGAAGCCGAAGACATCAAGCTGCACTTCGGCGTTGCGATGTCTGCACTGGCCGACGCGGAAGACATGATCGAAGTGCCGGGCATCGGCGACCGCGGCCCGCGCCGCATGTCGCGCCAGGCGCTGGCCGACGTGATCGAGCCGCGCGTATCCGAGCTGTTCGAACTGGTGCAGGCCGAGCTGCGGCGCAGCGGCTACGAGGAATTGCTGTCATCCGGCATCGTGCTGACCGGCGGCAGCGCGACCATGCGCGGCATGGCGGATCTGGCCGAAGACGTGTTCCACCTGCCGGCTCGCATCGGGGTGCCCGAGTACAGCGGAAACCTCGCCGACGTGGTGCGCCATCCGCGCTACGCGACGGCGATCGGGCTGGTCATGGAAGGGGCTGCACAGCGCCGCCGCGGGCAGGTTGCACGCGACGGCCGCAACGTCCGCCAGGTGCTGGCGAACATGCGCTCATGGTTCGAAAGAAATTTCTGAAAATGCGACTCAAACGGCATCTACGTCATGCGTTGCACTAAGTTTAGTCGTATACTTGCGAAAAATCACTAAATGTAGTGGTTCACCACAGGTATTCGGCTTTTCGCTGCTCGCGAGCCCTCGGGCTTAGAGGCATCTTTGTATAGACAGGAGGCGGTATGTTCGAGATTCTCGACAAGGAACCCGTGGGGGCAGTGATCAAGGTCATCGGCGTCGGCGGAGCTGGCGGCAATGCGGTCGATCACATGATCCGCGAAGGTGTGAATGGTGTTGAATTCATTGCCGCCAACACCGACGGCATGGCGCTGAACCGCAGCCTCGCCCCGATCAAGATTCAGCTCGGAAAGAACGGCCGTGGCGCGGGTGCCAAGCCGGAAGTGGGCCGCAGCGCGGCCGACGAATACCGCGAATACATCGCCGACCAGTTGCGTGGCGCCGAAATGGTCTTCATCACGGCCGGCATGGGCGGCGGCACGGGCACCGGCGCGGCACCCATCGTGGCCGAAGTCGCCAAGGAAATGGGCATCCTGACGGTCGCCGTCGTGACCAAGCCCTTCGATTACGAGAACCGCATGCGTGCGGCCGAAACCGGCATCGAAGAACTGGCGAAGAGCGTCGATTCGCTGATAGTCGTACTGAACGAAAAGCTGATGGAAGTGCTCGGCGAAGATGCCAGCCTCGAAGACGGCTTCAAGGCGGCCGACAACGTGCTGCGCAACGCGGTTGGCGGCATCGCCGAAATCATCAACATACCAGGCCTGGTGAACGTCGACTTCCAGGACGTGCGCACCGTGATGGGTGAAATGGGTCGCGCCATGATGGGTTCGGCCGAAGCGGCCGGCATGGACCGCGCACGCATCGCGGCCGAACAGGCCGTCGCCAGCCCGCTGCTCGAAGGCGTCGAGTTGTCGGGAGCGCGCGGCGTTCTGGTCAACATCACCGCCAGCCGTTCGCTGAAGATGAAGGAAGTGAAGGACGCGATGGAAACCGTGCGCGCCTTCGCGGCCGAGGGTGCCCACGTGATCTTCGGTACCGTGTTCGACGAAACGATGGATGACCGCCTGCGCGTCACCGTCGTGGCGACCGGGCTCGGCGCACCGCGCGCGATCAGCAGCAAGCCGCCGATGACCATCATCCGCACCGGCACCGACGACATGGCCATGGCGTCCGGCAACGGCACCGACTACTCGCATCTCGACATCCCGGCAGTGATGCGCGGACGCGGCGGCCGCACGGCATCCAGCGCCGTCGAGGCGATGCGCGCCAATGGTGTCGAAACGCTCGACATTCCGGCCTTCCTGCGCAAGCAGGCAGACTGATCCGACGACTTCAGCCCGGGCGCAGCCTTGCTGCAGCCCGGAAACGTCGTGTTACACGGTTATTACACCGAGCTGGGATAAAATCCGGTTTTCGAACCGGTCTTCCCCACCCGCCATGATCAGGCAACGCACGATCCGTTCAATCAGCCACGCGACAGGCGTAGGTCTGCATTCGGGATTGAAGGTGAATCTCGACCTGCGTCCGGCGCCCGTCGACACGGGCATCGTCTTTCGCCGCACCGACCTCGAACCGCCGGTTGAAATACGCGCCGATGCACGCGCCGTGGGTGACACACGCCTCGCGTCCTGCCTGAGCAGCGGCGGCGCGACGATATCGACCGTGGAGCACCTGATGTCGGCGCTCGCCGGGCTCGGCGTAGACAATGTGTTCGTCGATGTCGACGCATCCGAGTTGCCCATCATGGATGGTTCGGCATCCACCTTCGTCTATCTGATCCAGCAGGCCGGCGTGGTCGAGCAGGCCGCACCGAAGAAATTCATCCGCGTGCTCGACACCATCGAAGTCAAGGATGGCGACAAGTGGGCGAAGCTCGAACCCTATGAAGGGTTCAGCCTCGAATTTTCGATCGAGTTCCGGCATCCGGCGATCGAACGTACCGGCACGAAGGTCAAGATCGACTTCGCCCATCAGTCGTATGTCAACGACGTGGCGCGCGCGCGCACCTTCGGCTTCATGCACGAAGTCGAATACCTGCGCCAGAACGGGCTCGCACAGGGCGGCAGTCTCGACAATGCCATCGTGATGGACGAGTACCGTGTATTGAACAGCGACGGCCTGCGCTATGCGGACGAGTTCGTCAAGCACAAGGTACTCGACGCGATCGGCGACCTGTACATCATCGGCCATCCGCTGCTGGCGGCCTTCAGCGCACACAAGTCGGGCCATGCGTTGAACAACCAGTTGCTGCATGCACTGCTGGCGCGTCAGGACGCCTGGGAATGGGCGGATTTCGCTGCCTCGCGCCCTGCCCCCGCTGCAGTGTCGAACCAGTTCATGCCGCTGCCGGACAACGGGCCGTCCCTGCCGGCCTTCGCCTGAGGCCCGCCGGTGCTCATCCTGCGCCTGATCGGCATCCTGCTGATCATTTCGGTCGCCGCCTGCTTCATCACCTATGTCATCACGCGCAACAGGCGCTATCTGACACTGGCCGGGCTGCTGCTGAAGTACTCGATCATCGCGGCGCTGCTGATCGGTGCGCTGTTCGTGCTGGAACGCGTTCTGGTCATCTAGCGGATGCGATCGCCCGCAGCATCAGCTGCGATCGATCAGCTTCTGCAATGCGCGGCGCAACTCGCTGTCCGCTGCGAGTCCGGCACTGCCTTCGGCAAGCCTTGCGCGCGCCTGCAGGCTGACCTCGCGACGGGGTGCGCATGCCGGAAGCTGTTGTCCTTCATGGGCTTGCACCTTGACCCTGACTTCGGTAACCTCGCTGCAACTTTCCCGGACGGCTGTCAGTACGCTCGGTAACACTTGCCTGAGTCGATTGGCGACGGCACCCGAGGGCGCGCTGACCACCACCACTCCCTGCTTCACGTTCAACACACGGCTGATGTTCGCCAGTTCCGGTGGCAGGAATTTTTCATAAGCCCGTTGCACGCGGCCGATGGTTCTGGCGTGCAGGGCAAGTTGAGCCAGGCTGTCCTGCGTTGTAAGGTGATCGTGCAGACGGCGGGCTGACATAGACAAGAACTCGGGAGCGAGCGTGCAGATTATTCTTGTTTCCAGTCGCCTGACAACAGCAAAGGCCATTACGGTCCAGCCCTGGCACCTCGCCAGCGCGCTTGTTGCCTTCACGGTGCTGGTGTTTTCCCTCGCGTCGGCCTTCTCCTTCATCACCCTGAAGCACGCCAGCGAATGGAAGCTGCCGCTGATCGACGACATGATCGCGACCGCCCGCAACGAGGAAATCCAGCGCAGCGAACAGTTCGTGCGCGAAAACCTGAACACCATGGCAGTCAAGCTGGGACAGATGCAGGCCCAGCTGATCCAGCTCGATACGCTAGGTTCGCGACTTGCGAAGTTCGCCGGCGTCAAGGCGCCGGAGCCGGTGCGCACTTCGCCCCCCCCAGGCCAGGGCGGTCCGCTGGTGAATGAAAATGCGCTGTCCGCGATCGAACTCGAAGCACAGATGAAGCACTTTGCCGACCTGCTGTCGCAGCAGGACGACTACCTCGGGGTGATCGAGTCCGAACTGCTGCTCGACCAGGCCAGCCTGTCCCTCGTGCCTTCCACGCTGCCGGTGATCGGCGGTGCCTGGAACGCGTCGGGCTTCGGCTGGCGCATCGATCCCTTCAATGGTTCGCGCGCCATGCATGAAGGTGTCGATTTCGTTGCGGACGTGGGTACGCCCATCATCGCCGCCGCGGCCGGCGTGGTCACTTCCGCGTCCTATCATCCGCAGTACGGCAACATGGTCGAAATCGACCATGGACGCGACCTGAGCACGCGCTACGCACATGCGAGCAAGCTCACGGTCAGCGCCGGCATGATCGTCAAGCGCGGGCAGAAGATCGCGGAAGTCGGCAGCACCGGGCGCTCCACCGGTCCGCACCTGCATTTCGAGGTCCGGGTGAAGGATGTGGCACAGAACCCTAACCGCTTCCTGGAGCTGGCGCGCAAAGCCCAGCCAGCCGGTCTGCAGCAGGCTAAAGCAGGCAGCCACAAGCACTGAGCGCGCCCTCCGGCGCCCGCCTCCCCCGCGTGTGCACGTACAGCAGCCCCGGCTGGAGGCCGCGCGGCCGCATGCTAGAATCGCACCCTTTTCCGCCTTCGGTTTGCCCGAAACGGGCCCCAGTCTTCGATGATTGCTTCCCTGTTCACCAAGATTTTCGGCAGCCGCAACGATCGGTTGCTGCGCAAGTTCCGCTCGGTCGTCAATCGGATCAATGCACTCGAATCCGAATTGTCGGCCTTGAGCGACGAAGCACTGGCGGGCAAGACCGCCAGCCTCAGGCAGCAGCTCGCCGACGGCAAGACGCTCGACGACATCCTGCCGGAAGCTTTTGCAGTCGTGCGCGAGGCGAGCAAGCGCGTGCTGGGCCTGCGCCATTTCGACGTCCAGTTGCTGGGCGGCATCATGCTGCACAGTGGCCGCATCGCGGAAATGCGAACCGGTGAAGGCAAGACGCTGACCGCGACGCTGGCGGTATATCTGAATGCGCTATCCGGCAAGGGCGTGCATGTCGTGACGGTGAATGATTACCTCGCCAGCCGCGACGCCGAAATGATGGGACGCCTGTACGGTTTTCTGGGCATGACTACAGGCGTGAACCTGTCGCGCATGCAGACCGACAAGAAGCGTGTTGCCTACGCGTCCGACATCACCTACGGCACGAACAACGAATTCGGTTTCGACTACCTGCGCGACAACATGGTGTATTCGTTGGATGAACGCGTCCAGCGCGGCCTCAACTACGCCATCGTCGACGAGGTCGACTCCATCCTGATCGACGAGGCGCGCACACCGCTGATCATTTCCGGACAGGCCGACGACCATACCGACCTATACCTGCGCCTCAATGTCGTGGCACCGCGGCTCACACGTTGCGAAAAGGAAGATGGTCCGGGCGACTACTGGGTCGACGAAAAGGCCCATACGGTGCTGCTGACCGAAGCCGGTCACGAGCATGCCGAGGAAATCCTCAGCAGCGAGGGCCTGCTCGAAGCCGGCAGGAGCCTGTACGAGCCGGCCAACATCACGCTGGTGCACTTCCTGTACGCCAGCCTGCGCGCGCACAACCTGTACTTCCGGGATCAGCAGTACGTGGTGCAGAACGGCGAAATCATCATCGTCGACGAATTCACCGGCCGCCTGATGCCGGGCCGCCGCTGGTCGGACGGTCTGCACCAGGCGGTCGAAGCGAAGGAAGGCGTACAGATCCAGTCCGAGAACCAGACACTGGCGTCGATCACTTTCCAGAACTACTTCCGCATGTACGGCAAGCTGGCCGGCATGACCGGAACGGCAGACACCGAAGCCTACGAATTCCATCAGATCTACGGCCTGGAAACGGTCGTGATTCCGACCCATCGTCCGATGATCCGCAAGGACATGAACGATCTGGTGTATCGCACGGCGCCGGAGAAGTATGCAGCCGTGATCGCCGACATCAAGGATTGCCACGAGCGTGGCCAGCCGGTGCTGGTCGGTACGACCTCGATCGAAAGTTCGGAACTGCTGTCCGGCCTGCTGAAGAAGGACAATCTGCCGCACCAGGTGCTGAACGCGAAACAGCACGAACGCGAAGCGGAAATCATTGCGCAGGCCGGCAGTCCGGGCGTGATCACGATCGCGACCAACATGGCGGGTCGCGGTACCGACATCGTGCTCGGCGGCAACGTCGAGAAATCGATCCAGGCGCTGCGGGCGGACAGCAGCATCGACGAGGCCGACCGTGCGGCGCGCATCGAAAAGCTGCGCACCGAATGGACTGCGCTGCACCAGAAGGTCATTTCGGCCGGCGGCCTGCACATCATCGGCACCGAGCGCCACGAGTCGCGCCGCATCGACAACCAGCTGCGCGGCCGATCCGGTCGCCAGGGCGACCCGGGTTCGTCACGCTTCTACCTGTCGCTGGAAGATTCGCTGATGCGCATCTTCGGCGGCGAGCGCCTGAACGCCATCATGATCCGGTTGAAGATGCCGGAAGGCGAGGCGATCGAACATGCCATGGTCAACCGCTCGCTGGAGTCCGCACAGCGCAAGGTCGAACAGCGCAACTTCGACATCCGCAAGCAGCTGCTCGAGTACGACGACGTGGCCAATGACCAGCGCCGCGTCATCTACGAACAGCGCAACGCGCTGCTGGAAACCGGCAACATCGCCGAAACGATCACCGCCATGCGCCACAGCGTGCTCGAAGCCACTTTCCGCCAGTACCTGCCGGCGGAGACGGTCGAAGAGCAATGGGACCTGCCGGGTGCCACGTCGGCCTTCCTGTCCGAGTACCGCATCGACGCGCCGCTGGCCGACTGGCTGGCTGCCGAACCGAATCTGGCCGATGACGACCTGCTCAAGCGCATCACCGCAATGTCGGACGACCTGTACGCGGTGAAGGTCGCGCTGGTCGGCGCGGAATCGTTCGGCCAGTTCGAGCACAACGTGATGCTGCAAAGCCTGGACAGTCACTGGCGCGAACACCTCGCCGCACTCGACCACCTGCGTCAGGGCATCCATCTGCGCGGCTATGCAC
Organism: Methyloversatilis sp. RAC08; assembly: GCF_001713355.1. Taxonomy (NCBI): domain Bacteria; kingdom Pseudomonadati; phylum Pseudomonadota; class Betaproteobacteria; order Nitrosomonadales; family Sterolibacteriaceae; genus Methyloversatilis; species Methyloversatilis sp. RAC08. Next base: position 1,038,483 of record NZ_CP016448.1, read on the forward strand.
AGAAGAACCCGAAGCAGGAATACAAGCGCGAAGCATTCGAGCTGTTCGAAGGCCTGCTCGATTCGGTGCGCGCCGACGTGACGCGCGTACTGATGAATGTCGAGATCCGCTCACCGGAGCAGATCCAGGAAAGCGAACCGGTGGCACCCGATCTCGAGAACGTGCGCTATACGCATGCCGAGTTCGATCCGTCGCTGGCCGGCGAAGGTGTCGATCCGATGGCGCCGCCAGCCGGTGGCAACGCAGCGGCGACGCCGGCGACAGCCGGTCCGAAGATCGGTCGCAACGACCCCTGCCACTGCGGATCGGGCAAGAAGTACAAGCAGTGCCACGGCAAGCTGGTCTGAACGACGACGAGCGGAAATCAACAGGGCGACCCGACGGGTCGCCCTTTTTCATGGTGCAGCCCGCCCGCGTGGTGCGGGCCTGAACTGGCGCGTATCGTCGAAGTACGCGGCGCAGGTGTTGTCCGCCGTCATGCCCGGCAGACCGAGCACCGGCAGCGGCTGCAGGTCGCGCGGCGAACGGGGCCACGAGCCCTCATCGATCTGGCGGGCCAGCCAGGCATCGACCCGTGCAGCGGACACGTCGGCTGCCACCGCACCCAGCTGCCTGCTGCTCACCAGATACGCGCGGGCGCACAGCCCGACGTGCGGCGCACGCGCCTTGTCCAGCAGCGCATGACCGATCACGAACAAGCGGGCAGCCTCCAGAGCGCCCCGGCGCTCGAACATCGCCTCGCGCCAGCGGTGATGACGGATGGCGTCGAGCAGGCTGCAGTCGTCCGACACCAGCACCAGCCCGTCCTCATCGAACTGGGTCAGCGCATCGCGCACCGGTCCGCGCGTCCCTGCCCGGTCTGCCGCATGCAGGAGATGCCCGGCATGGCACTGGTTCATCGCCGCCTTCGTCAGCGGAAAAGTCAGCCACACCAGCGCGTTGAAGGTGTCATGCCAGTTGTGATCGCGCGTCGACACGCAGCCGCTGCCGGCGATTCTCGATTCGTAGGGCTGATCGTCGGGTGGCGATGCGCAGAACGTCAGCGCATGTCCGGTGCCTGTTCGCGGGCGGCCGACGCGTTCTGCCTGCGCGTCCAGCCAGGCGGCGGCGGGTGCCGTCAGATCGGGCAGCAGCGCATCCAGCAGTGGTCGCACGCCGGCATGCAGCGGACCGCCCGGCCACCCAGCAGGAAGGCTCAGCGCTGCTCCGCCTCGGCCGTCGTGCTCTTGACGAAGGTGAGCACGTCATCCTTGCGGCGGAACACGCCGATCGCCTCCGGTACTGCAGCCGGCTTTTCGACCACTGCGAACGCGCAGTCGGTGGTGTTCACGGCATACCAGCGGCTGCCCTGTCGCAGCAGGTAGCGATTCGGCTCGCCACCGTCGAACACGCTGACATTGGCGGCGGTCAATCGCGCCGGTTTCATCACGTAACGGCGCTGGCAGGTCGGCATGCGCGACACGATGATGGCCAGCTTGTATTCGCCACTCCAGAAATAGGGCTTCTCACGATTGAGCGTCAGGGCGTGATCCTTGTTCTCGATCATGAAGGCGGCGTTCTCGATATCGCATCCTGCCAGCAGGGCGGCGAGCGGCAGCATCAGCAAGGTCAGTCGTGTCATGGGGTCACTCATTCAACCTTTATCAGGTTCGATGCGCCAGGCGACGCGCTCTCCCGCGCGCAACGGCACCAGCACATCACCATCGGCAAATTCCTGCTCCACCTTGACCTGCCACGACTCGCGCAGCAGCGTGATGCGCGAGGTATTGCGCGGCAGACCGTACCAGTCCGGGCCGTTGAAGCTGGCAAAGGCCTCCAGCCGGTCCAGCGCCCCGACCGAATCGAACGCCTCGGCATACAGTTCGATGCCGGCGTGCGACGTGTAGCAGCCGGCGCAGCCACACGCCGTCTCCTTCGTGCCTTTCGCGTGCGGCGCCGAATCGGTGCCGAGAAAGAAGCGCCGGTTGCCGGATGTCGCGGCGGCGACCAGCGCAACGCGATGCACCTCGCGCTTCAATACCGGCAGGCAGTAGTGATGCGGCCGCACGCCGCCGGCAAAGATCGCATTTCGATTCATCAGCAGATGATGAGCCGTGATGGTGGCGGCCATGTTGTCGCCGGCCGCGGCCACGAACTCCGCCGCGTCCTTCGTCGTGATGTGTTCGAACACCACGCGCAGCGTCGGGTGGCGGGCCAGCAGCGGGCGCAGCACGCGCTCGATGAACACCGCCTCGCGATCGAACACGTCCACCTCGGCGTCGGTCACCTCGCCATGGATCAACAGCGGCAGGCCGCGCTCGGCCATGCGCGCCAGCGCGGCGTCGCAGCGCGCCACGTCGGTCACGCCGGAATCGGAATTGGTGGTGGCACCCGCCGGGTAGAGCTTCACCGCCTTGACGAAGCCGCTGTCGCAGGCGCGATCGATTTCGTCGGCCGGCGTGTTGTCGGTCAGGTACAGCACCATCAGCGGCTCGAACGGCGGCAGACCGGGCGTGGCAGCGTGCGCCGCCATGATGCGGTCGCGGTAGGCCGCCGCCAGCGCCACCGTGGTGACCGGCGGACGCAGGTTGGGCATGACGATGGCGCGCCCGAAACGGCGCGCAGTATCGGGCAGTACCGCAGCGAGCGCGGCACCGTCGCGCAGGTGCAGATGCCAGTCGTCGGGGCGGGTGAGCGTCAGTCTGTTCAAGAGCGTTCCTGTTCTTTCTGCGATGCGGGTCGCGCTACGCGGTCAGTATGTCGTGCCGGCTTGCCGTGCCCGCGGAAGCAAAATCGGCGGGTCATTCACCTGTGGGTCATTCACCTGTGGGTCATTCACCTGTGGGTCATTCACCTGTGGGTCATTCACCTGTGGGTCATTCACCTGTGGGTCATTCACCTGTGGGTCATTCACCTGTGGGTCATTCACCTGTGGGAGCGGCGGCCTCGCCGCGATACGCACTCCGCACAACGACGGTCGCGGCACGATCGCGGCGGGGCCGCCGCTCCCACAGGGCGCTGCCCCCACAGGCCGCTGCCCCCACAGGTCGGACCACGGATTGATCGCGCGATTATCCCGCATCCTCGTCCTGCGGCGCATCCGTAGCGTGCGCCATCGCGTGGTCGTACAGCAGCTTGCGCGATGCGCCGGTGATGGCCTGCGCCACCTTCACGGCGCGACTCGGTGGCAGTTCGTCGAGCAGCAGCTCGAGCGTGCGACGCGCCGCGGCGTCCAGCCCTTCTTCCAGCTGCGCTGCCGCGAGCAGCAGCACGAATTCGCCGCGCTGACGGTTCGGATCTGCCGCGAGCCACGCGACCGCTTCCGAGACCGGCAGGCGCACGATCTGCTCGAACAGCTTGGTCAGCTCGCGGGCGATCACCAGTTCGCGTTCCGGCTGGATCACCGCGGCGATATCGTCTACGCATTCGACGATGCGATGAGGCGCTTCGTAGAACACCAGCACGCAGTCCTGTTCGCGCAGCGATTCCAGCACCTTGCGGCGCGCCGCCGACTTGACCGGCAGGAAACCGACGAAGCGGAACTGTGCGTCGAGCAGACCGCTGGCCGACAGCGCCACCACGGCGGCACTCGGTCCGCTGATCGGTACCACGCGAAAGCCGGCGTCCTGCACCGCGCGCACCACCCGCGCGCCGGGGTCGGACACCGCCGGCGTGCCGGCATCGGACACCAGCGCCACGCGACGGCCATCGCGCAGCGCGGCAATCAGGCGCTCGGCGCCGCTGCGCTCGTTGTGTTCATGCACCGCCACCAGCTGCGCGGTCAGCCCGAGATGTCGGGCGAGGCGCGACGTTTCCCGCGTGTCCTCGCAGGCGATCAGGTCGGCCGCACGCAGGGCCGCGATGGCGCGCGCCGACAGCTCGCCCAGATGGCCGATCGGCGTGCCGACGACATACAATGCCGATGTCGTAAATTCTCGCGCAAGGTCATCATGGGGCGTCACGGCATCGGTCATCGGGTGCTTTCCTGCAGGCGGGCCGCCATTCTGAGCGTGGCAGCGGTCCGCCACAAGCCGGCATGACGCTGCGCGCCGCGCACGGCGCAGCGGCCGAGGCGCTGGCTGCGCGCCACCTCGAAGCGCACGGCCTGCGGGTGATCGGCCGCAACCTGCGCTGGCCGGATGGCGAACTCGATCTGGTCTGCGAACACGGCGACAGCCTCGTGTTCGTCGAAGTGCGCCTGCGTCGCGATGCGCGCTTCGGCGGCGCAGCCGCCAGCGTCGGCCCGACCAAGCAGGCGCGGCTGATCCGCGCCGCGCAGCACTATCTGGCCGAACAGGGCCGGCGTGCGCGCCAGCGACCGGCACGCTTCGATGTGGTGGCGCTGTCGGGGCTGGACGGCAGGCAGATCGAATGGATACGCGATGCGTTCGGCCTGTAGCGCACTGGCGCTGCTCGCCGCGCTCGCCGCAGACGTGTCATGCGCCCAGAGCCTGCGCCTGCTGGCGCAGCGCTCGCCACTGGCCGGCGCACAGTTCCACCAGCTGCACGCGGTGCGTCCGGGTCTGCGCGAAGGCGATACGCTGACGCTGGAACGCGAACCCGGCAACCGCCATGACCGGCGCGCCATCCGCGTGTTGTGGCGCGGCCACATGCTGGGCTATCTGCCGCGCGCCGCCAATTTCGAGGCGGCCGCCGAAATGGATGCCGGACAGCGGCTGAGTGCGCGCATCGGCCGGCTGACCGACGACCCGGACCCGTGGCGGCGTGTGCGCATCGACGTCTATGTCGAACTCGCACCCGCGCAATGAAGAGCGGCTTCGTTTCGGGCTGTAAGAAAACGGGGTAACACGGGGGATGTTGGTAAACTCGGCGCTTCACCCTGCCCCGTGTCCTCATGAACCTGGTTTCACGCATTTCCGAGCATTTCTTCGACAGCGCGCAAACCAAGCTTTCGTCGGTCGAATTGCTGGCGGCACCGATTGGCGATGCCATTGAACTGATGGTGTCCAGCCTGATGGCCACCGGCAAGATTCTGGCCTGCGGCAACGGCGGGTCGGCGGCCGACGCGCAGCATTTCGCGGCCGAACTGGTTGGCCGCTATGAACGCGAACGACCCGAGCTGGCCGCGATCGCGCTTACTGTCGACACCTCCATCCTGACCGCCATCGCCAACGACTACGGCTACGAGCAGGTGTTCGCCAAACAGGTACGTGCGCTGGGCCAGCCGAATGACGTGCTGCTGGCACTGTCCACCTCGGGCAATTCGGGCAACGTGATCGAGGCCATCCGCGCCGCGCACGAGCGCGAAATGCACGTCGTGGCACTGACCGGCCGCGGTGGCGGACGCATCGCCGAAATGCTCACCGAACGCGACATCCACCTCTGCGTGCCGGCCGAACGCACGGCGCGCATCCAGGAAGTTCACCTGCTCACCCTGCATTGCCTGTGCGATGGCATCGACTGCATGCTTCTAGGAACCGAATGATGACCCACACACCGATCAAGACCCCCCGCGCGACGCTTGTGCGGCCGCTGCTGATTGCCGCACTTGTCGCGGCCTGCGTACCGATGCTCCAGGGCTGTTTCCCGTTCGTCGCGGCCGGTGCCGGCGGCGCCGTGCTGTCGGCGCTCGACCGACGCACCAGCGGCACCCAGGTCGAGGACGAAGGCATCGAACTGCGCACCAGCTCGCGCCTGCGCGAAAAGCTCGGCAGCCGCGCCAACGTCAGCGTCACCAGCTACAACCGCAATGTGCTGCTGACCGGCCAGGTGGCCGACGACGCCACGCGCGCCGAAGCCGAAGCCATCGCGGGTGGCGTGCCGAATGTGCGCGGCATCAGCAACGAGACCGAAATCGCCGGCGTGTCGTCGCTGACCCAGCGTTCGAGCGACGCGGTCATCACCTCGAAGGTGAAAGCGCGCATTCTCGATTCGCAGCGCGTGTCGGCCAACCACGTCAAGGTGGTGACTGAAGGCAGCAAGGTCTATCTGATGGGCCTGCTGACCGAAGCCGAAGCGAACGCCGCCAAGCAGGTCGCCGCCGCCACTGGTGGTGTCGCAAAGGTGGTCGCGATCTTCGAAATCGTCAGCCCGGAAGAAGCACGCCGGCTGGATCAGGCAGGCGCCCGCAAGTAAGGTGCAGCAGTAGCGGTCGCCGGGCGTCGTCAGAGGCCCGGTACCGCGAGCCTGCGGCGCAGCCAGCGCATCGCGCCGCCGATCACCGGCAGTTTTTCATACAGCTCCTGCGCGGCATCCCAGTAATCGCGATGTTCGACGACGCACCCTGCGTCGTCGAAGCGCAGCCGCGTCGCACCCACGATCTGCAGCGCCTGCCCGCGCATCGTGAAGTGCATCGTCCAGTCCAGCCAGGCCGCATCGCCTTCGCTCATCGCCGAGTGCACCTCGAAGCGCGGCGAGCCGACCTGCTCGAACATGTGGCTGAAAATGCGTGCCACCGCGGCCCGCCCGCGCACGTCGTTGAACGGATCGCGGAAGGTCGCATCGGCCGCATACAGCGCTGCGAGCACGGCCACGGTGTCGGGCGTCAAGGATTCGAACGCCGTGATCAGCGCGCGCAGGCGCAGGTCGGTGTCAGCGGACATGTCGCGTCATCTCCGGAATCTTTCCCATCAGCCATTCTTGCAGAGAGTGACCATGGGGTGCATTTGTGGGGGTGGGCGGCGTTCTAGGAAGGGGCGGCTGCGGGAGCGGCGGCCTCGCCGCGATAGGCTCTCCGCACAACGACGGTCGCTGCACGATCGCGGCGAGGCCGCCGCTCCCACAGCCGCCGCTCGGCAAGCCATCACGCCCGTGCACGCGACTCCCATATCTTCTGCAGCCGCTTGACCGAGACGGGCACCGGGGTACGCAGTTCCTGGGCGAACAGGTTCACACGCAGCTCTTCGAGCAGCCAGCGGAATTCATCGATGAACGGATCGGCCACGCCGGCACGGGCGCGCGCAATGCGCTCGCGGTCCCACAGCGTGGCCAGTGACTGCCAGTCGGCCAGCGCACGGGCATCGCGCTCCGGGTCGGTGCGCAGCTTGTCGATGCGCAGGGCGATCGCCTTCAGATATCGCGGGTAGTGGGTCAGCCGCTCGAAAGGCGTGCGTTCGATGAAGAACTTGCCGACCAGTGCGTCGAGCTGGGCGCGCATGTCGGCGCCGGCATCCGGATGCGCCTTCAGCGCGACCAGCTTCTTGCTCAGCGCGGCATATTCGGTCAGCACGCTGCCTGCGAGGCGGCCGATTTCCTGCGCCACCAGCGAAATGCGCGGCCGGGCTTCGTCGCGGCGCGCGGCAAAGCTCGCAGCATCCTGCGGCCACGGTTCCATCATGCAGCAGCGGTCCATCGTCGCGGCCACCAGCTGGGCGCGCAGTTCCGGCTCGCTGCCCAGGTTCATGAACTGCATCGCCATGTCGCGCAGGCCGGGCAGACTCTTTTCGATGTACTTCACCTGATCGCGCAGCTCGAGCGCAAACAGGCGACGCAGACCGCGTCGATGTACTTCGAGCGCAGCCTCCGGCGTGTCGAGCACGCGCAGGCTGACCGACTCGCCTTCGTCCTGCAGTGCCGGAAAACCGATCACCCGGCGACCGGCCACTTCGACTTCCATCAGTTCGGGCAGCGGCCCGAAGGTCCACGCGCGGTAGCGTTCGTCGCCGGCAGTCTGCTCGGCGACCGCCGGGGCGGCCGGTTCGGCTGCCGGTCGCCCCTTTCTCGTCGGCTGCGGCACCGGCGCCTTCGCCACCACGTCGCGCGCGCCCAGAGCAGACAGCGCGTCGGCCATGCTGCCGCGCGCCGTCGCGCCCTTCGCGGCCACCGCTTCGTCGTGCGCTACGGCAGACGCGCTGGCCGGCGCTCGCGCCGCCTCCGTCACAGGCGCGGCCGGCGGCAGCGCGATGCGTGCCGACTCGAAGCGACGTGCCACCTCGTCCTTCAGCCGGGTGCGCAGTTCGGCCAGATTGCGCGACTGGCCGAGCACCCGGCCGTGCTCGTCGACCACGCGCACATTCATCATCAGATGCGCCGGCAGGTTTTCCGCGCGGATGGCATCGGACGGCAGCTTCAGGCTCACCTTCAGTTCGATCGCGCGCGCCAGCGCCTTCACCAGCGGTTCGGCCAAGTCGTGTTCCTGCGCGATGAAGTCGGCGACGAAACCGGCCACCGGCTGCAGCCGGTGGCGCAGCTTCGGCGGAATGGTCTTGGCCAGCTGCAGCACCTTCTCTTCGATCAGGCCGGGCACCAGCCAGTCGAGCCTGGCCGCCGGAATCTGGTTCAGCAGCGTCAGCGGCACGGTCAGTGTGACGCCGTCGTCGGCGGCATTCGGCTCGTGCCGGTACTCGAGCTTCAGGCGCTGACCCAGCAGATCCATCTTCGCCGGGAAGCGCTCGCTGCTGACACCGGCCGCTTCATGGCGCATCAGCTGTTCGCGCGTCAGATACAGCAGCTTCGGGCTTTCGCGTTCGGCGTCGCGCCGCCAGCGTTCGAAACCGCGCAGATCGATCACGTCGGCCGGCACGATGGAATCGTAGAAGGCGTGGATCAACGATTCGTCCACCAGCAGGTCCTGCCGCCGCTGCTTCTCTTCCAGCCGCTCGATCTGCGCGATCAGGTCGAGGTTGTGCTGCAGGAATTTCATCTGCTTAAGCGCGATATCGGTCACATCGCCATTGACCAGCCCTTCGCGGATCAGCAGTTCGCGCGCCAGCACCGGGTCGGTCTTGCCGTACTGCACCGCCCGTTTGGCATACAGCGTGATGCCGTGGATGACGCCGCGCTCCCACGCCACCGTCTCGCCGCGGCTTTTCGACCAGTGCGGCTCATAGGTCGAGCGGCGCAGCAGATGGGCGCCCACCTCCTCCACCCACTCCGGTTCGATGCGCGCGATGCAGCGCGCGAACAGCCGCGTCGTTTCGACCAGTTCGGCCGTCATGATCCACTTGCCGCCCTTCTTGGCCAGCGCCGAGCCCGGATGCGGCCAGAACTTGATGCCGCGTGCGCCCAGATATGGCGGCTCGCCGGCGCGCGCGTCCTCTATGCGCAGCCCGAGGTTGCCGAGCAGGCCGGTCAGCAGCGCGCGGTGCAGCGCGTCGAATTCGGCCGGCCGTTCGTTCTCCTTCCAGTCGTGTTCGGCACACAGCGTGTGCAGCTGGGTGTGCACATCGCGCCACTCGCGCATGCGCATCCAGTTCAGGAAATTGGCGCGGCACCACTCGCGCTGCTTGGCCTGCGACTGGTGATGCCACACCTCGTCGAAGGCTGCCCAGGCCTTCAGGTACCACAGGAATTCGCTGCGTTCGTCGGCGAACTTCGCATGCGCCTGATCGGCGGCGCCGGCCCGTTCTTCCGGCCGGTCGCGCGGGTCCTGCACCGACAGGCCGGCCGTGATGACCAGCACTTCCTTCAGGGCACCGTGATCGCGCGCCGCCAGAATCATCCGCGCCACGCGCGGGTCGACCGGCAGCTTGGCCAGCTCGCGGCCGAGTGGCGTCAGGTCGCGCGCTTCGTCCACCGCGCCCAGCTCCTGCAGCAGCTGATAGCCGTCGGCGATGGCGCGCGGCGCCGGGCGGTCGATGAACGGGAATTCCTCGACGTCAGCCAGACTGAGCGACTTCATGCGCAGGATGACGCCGGCCAGCGACGAGCGCAGGATTTCCGGGTCGGTGTGCGCCGGCCGCTGATTGAAGTCCTCTTCGTCGTACAGCCGGAAGCAGATGCCGCTGGACACCCGGCCGCAGCGTCCGGCGCGCTGCTTGGCCGCCGACTGCGCGATCGGCTCGACCTGCAGCTGTTCGACCTTGTTGCGGTAGCTGTAGCGCTTCACGCGCGCCAGACCGGTGTCGATGACGTAGCGGATGCCCGGCACGGTGAGCGAGGTTTCCGCCACATTGGTGGCGAGAATGACGCGCCGGCCGTTCGAGCCCTGGAACACGCGCGCCTGTTCCTGCGCCGACTGGCGCGCATACAGCGCCAGCACTTCCGGCTTTACGCCGGCCAGCCGCGTGTGGTGCTTGCGCAGCGCCTCGGTGCCTTCGCGGATTTCCCGCTCGCCCGGCATGAACACCAGCACGTCGCCCGGGCCGGTCGAAAAGGCTTCGTCGACAGCGTCGCATACCGCGTCATACAGGTCGCGATCCTTCTGCGCCTCGAACGGCCGCCAGCGCATTTCGATCGGGTACAGCCGGCCGCTGACCTCGATCACCGGCGCCGGCGTGTCGCCCTGCGCGAAGTGGTTGGCGAAGCGTTCGGCGTCCAGCGTGGCCGAGGTGACGATCACCTTCAGATCGGGCCGGCGCGGCAGCACCTCGCGCAGATAGCCGAGCAGGAAGTCGATGTTCAGGCTGCGCTCGTGCGCCTCGTCGATGATCAGCGTGTCGTAGGCGGCCAGCCAACGGTCGCGCTGCGTCTCGGCGAGCAGGATGCCGTCGGTCATCAGCTTGATACGGCTGTCTTCCGACGTACGGTCGGTGAAGCGGATCGCGAAACCCACTTCGCGCCCGAGCGACACGTTCAGCTCCTTCGCCACGCGGTCGGCGGTGGCGCGCGCCGCGATGCGGCGCGGCTGCGTATGGCCGATCAGCCCCCGCGCGCCACGGCCCAGTTCGAGGCACAGCTTGGGCAGCTGGGTCGTCTTGCCGGAGCCGGTCTCGCCGCACACGATGATGACCTGATGCGCAGCGAGCGCGGCTGCGATCTCGTCACGCCGCGCCGACACCGGCAGCTCTTCCGGGTACTCGATCTTCGGCGCCGACGCCCGGCGCGCAGCGACCTTCGCCTGCGAAGCCGCAACGCGCTCGGCCAGCTTCGCCGGCCACTTGTCCGGCGCACGCTGCCCCGGCGGCAGATCGCGCAGCGCGCGGCCGATCGCCGCCGCATCGCGGCTCATGCAGCTTTCGAGGAGGGCGTTCAGATCGGGGCGCAGCAAAGTCATGAAGCGGGACGGCGATCCGCCTGCGGCGGAAAGGGCGACATTGTCGTTGAAAGGCGCACCGGGCGGGCGGTCCGGATCGGTGGGGTTGGGAATCGCTGCGCTGACTTCAACGAACGGGGCGGCGGCTGGGGGCGGATGTTGGGGTGAGCGCAGCGATGCCCAACAGCGGCCTGCCACCCTCTACATGCCCATCCCCTACGACCACCCGCAGCGCGGCTACCCCACCACGTTCTTCCACATCCACCAGCCGAGCGCAGTCATGGCCAGAGAACCGATCACGTGCGCCGCCACGGCGACGAAGGCCCACATCGTGTCGCCGCGCTGGAACAGCGAAAACACCTCGCCGGAAAAGCTCGAAAAGGTGGTCAGCCCGCCGAGAAACCCCGTTGTACAAAGAAGTTTCACGTGCTGCGGCACATCCGGCACCGCCTGGAACACCGCCAGCGCCACGCCCATCAGCAACCCGCCGACCATGTTGGCCACCCAGGTGCCGAGCGGAAAACCGGCGAACAGCGGATTCAGCGTCAGGCCCAGCCCCCAGCGCAGCCAGGCACCGAGCGCCGCACCACCGCCTACGGCAAGAAAGTTCTGCATGTCGCGCAGCCGGAATCAACAAAGGCACCATTGTAGAGACAGGCAAGTCCCTGCAGGAGCCATCGACGGCTGGCCCTGCATGGCCTGCCGGCCTTGCGGGCTGCGAGCAGTGCCGACCTGTGTGCGAGCGGCGCCGGTTTTGTGGGAGCGGCGGCCTCGCCGCGATAGCGCAGCGATGGTCGCCTTGCAGCGTGCGTATCGCGGCGAGGCCGCCGCTCCCACAGGGTGCCTGTCCCACAGGCCGCCGCTCCCATAGATACTGCTCTCACAGGGCATGCTCCCCGAATGTCCTGCTCCCACCGGGGCCGTTCCCAGAGGGGCCGCCCCCCGACCCGGGCGCTCCAGGGATAGCCACGCCGCCTGAAACGCGATGTAAGGTTGCACACCTTGCAAAGGTCTGTAGGTTTGTCAGCTCATCCCCGGACGACGTCGTGATACTCGGATTCAGCAAACGCAAGAGCTTCGAACAGGCGGTGCGCGCCTTCAGTCCTGACCTTTACCGGTTCGCCTGGTGGCTGTGCCGCGACAAGTTCGTAGCCGAAGACCTGGTGCAGGAAACCTTTGTCCGCGCCTGGAAGGCGTGGGACGACATCAAGGATTCCAACTCCACGAAAAGCTGGCTGATCACCATCGTGCGGCGCGAGCACGCGCGGCTGTACGAACGGAAGCAGTTCGATTACGTCGATGTCGAGCTGGAAGACCTGCAGATCGCCGCCGATCACGAACCGATGGAACTGTTTGAAATGGAAAACCTGCTGGGCAGCCTGCCGCTGACCTTGCGCGAACCGCTGGTGCTGCAGGCACTGGGCGGATTTTCATGTGCCGAGATCGCCACCATGCTCGATACCACCGAAGGCGCCATCATGACCCGCCTGACCCGCGCCCGGCAGGCGCTGCGCAGCACGCTCACCGCCCAACCGGGCACCGCCAGCCGGAGGGCCGAATCATGAGCGCCGACGGCTTCAACTGCATCGACTTCCGGCGCGAAAAGATGGCCGATCCGCGCCGTCTGACCGAAGCTGCGGAAGAACACCTGATCGCCTGCGCCGGCTGCCAGAGCTTTTCGCGCCGGGTCAATGCGCAGGAGCGCGCGCTGCAGCAGGCAGTGAGCATCGACGTGCCCGACGGTCTGGCCGAACGCATCATCGTGGCCGGCCGCAGCCAGACGCGCACGCCGTTCAAGTTGTGGGCGCTGGCGGCCAGTCTGGTGCTGAGCGTGGGCATGGGCGCGCAGTACTGGCACGCCGCGCCCGACCGCGACCGCATCGCGCTGGCGGTCGATCACGTGATGCACGAGCCGCAGGCGCTGATGAGCACGCGGCTGATCGAACCGGAAAAGGTGGCACAGGTGTTCGAAAGCTTCGGCGCCGAAGTGCGGGTGCCGCTGTCGTCGGTGCGCTACGTGAAGCTGTGCCCGGTGCCCGGCGGCACCGGCTGGCACATCGTGTTCGACACCGACAAGGGCCCGGCCACCCTGCTGCTGCTGCCGCAGAACACGGCAAAGAAGGCGCGCGTGCTGACCGCCTCTTACGGCGGCATGGGCGTGCATGTCGAGCCGGGCGGCCAGGGCATGTTTGCCGTGGTGGCCGGCGACGAGGAACAGGCCCGCGCCGCGGCCGGCATGCTGCACCGGCACGTGAGCTGGCAGGTGATCACCGCGCACGGCGGTAATCAGGACGATCCGAAAAGACTGTAACGAAACGACGTTTCGCGCGACTTGATGACGAGGGCTCCGTGCCTTCGCATCCCCTTCCTCATTCGAACGGAGTCGCCATGAAACAAAAACGCCTGCCCTTTTCCGTCGCCGGGCTGTTCCTCGCCTGCTTCGCCGCAACGCCACTGCTGGCAGCCGAGCCAGCCCCGGTCGACATGGTCGATGCGCTCAACGGCGTCTTCGGCAAGCATGCCGGTGCACGGGGCTCGCACGCGAAAGGCTTCTGCGCACGGGGCACCTTCACGCCCGCACCGGCTGCAGAGGGTTTTGCAAACACCCGGCTGCTGTCCGCGATGCAGGTGCCGGCCGAAGTTCGCTTCTCTATCGGCGGTGGCAATCCGCGCATTTCCGACAAAAGTCGCTCGGCACGAGGCATCGCGGTAAGGCTGTCGGGGCCCGATGAAGGCTGGGACATGGTTTTCATTTCCGAACCCGTGTTCTTCGCCGCTACACCGGCTTCCTTCGTGAGCTTCCTGAAGGCGCGCGTGGCGGATCCGGCCACGAAGAAACCGGACCCTGCCCGCATCAAGGCCCACAACGAACAGTATCCGGAAGGCACAAGGCAGCCGTCGCTGCTGGCGGCGCACGCAGCGCCCGCCTCGTATGCCAGCACGCCCTACTTTTCCAATCATGCCTTCAGGTTCGTGGCGGCCGACGGCCGCTCGACCTGGGCGCGGCTGCAGTTCGAACCGGTATCGGGCACCCGCCATCTGAGCGAGGCCGAAGAGAAATCGCTGCCGGACGATTTTCTAGAAATGGAATTCCGCAGCCGTCTCGGCAGCGGCAGCGTCGATCTGGACCTTTACGCGCAACCAGCCGGCAGCGGCGATTCGCTCACCGATTCAACGGTGACATGGTCGAACGGGCCGGCCAAGGTGCGTCTCGGCCGGCTGTCGATCGATCGCTACAGCGGTCAGGACTGCAACGATAACGTGTACGTACCAACCCGTCTCCCGACGGGAATCGAGCCGTCCAACGACCCGATTCTTCGCGTACGTGCCGCGGCCTACGGGGTGTCCAGCACCCGCCGGGCGCAGCCTTGATCGCAGCAGCCGTGCCGGGCGCAGCGTCCGGCTGTCCTGCCGGCGCCGCTTGCCGGCAGGACAGCACGGATCATGCATACTGCCAGCCCATGAACGCGCTGTCCCAGCCGCTCGCCGACACGCTGGCGGAACACCGACGCTTCCTGCTCAACCTTGCCGCACTGCAGCTGGGGTCGCGCGAAGATGCCGACGATGTGGTTCAGGATACCTTCGCAGCGGCACTCACCGGCTTGAACGGTTTCTCCGGCGAGGTGCCTTTGCGCGCCTGGCTGGTCGGCATCCTGCGGCACAAGATCGTCGATGCCATCCGCCGGCGCGTGCGCTACGTCCGTCTCGATCCCGATGACGTGCTGCCTGACGATTGAGGCCGAGTTCGATGACCACTTCACGACGGATGGCTGCTGGCAACCCGCCGTGCTCAATGACAGTTGCCCGGAAGCGTCGCTGGCGCACCGCGAACTGCTCGAACTGATCGAACTGTGCATGCAGCGGTTGCCTGCCAACACCGCCCGCGTATTCCTGATGCGCGAATTCCTGGATCTCGACTTCGGCGAGATCGCGACACAGCTCGGGCTGACCGAAGGTCACTTGCGGGTGCTGCTCTATCGAGCCCGAATGCGCCTGCGCGATTGCGTCAGCCGCGGCTGGAGCTGTCCGTGAGCAGCGCTGCCAGTGCACCGGCCGGCGGCATAAGCTGCCGCGACAGCACCCGCCTCGTGTCGCAGATGCGTGACCGGCCGCTCGACGGCACGGAAACGGCGCAGCTCGAAACGCATGTCGCGCAGTGCCCGCACTGTCGCATCGCCGCGCAGCAGTTCGCCGATCTGTTCGCCCGCGTCGATCTGCTGCTTGCGCGCAACCCGCAGGGCGACCGCCGCTAGCAGCCGGCGCGGCGGCTCGCGTGTCGTCACGGCAGTGACAGACGCAGGGTTTACAATCCCGCGTCCCTTTTGTCCTGCACCGCGCTTCGCAATGGAACTGACCCGCCTGCTTTCGCAGCTCGACGACCGCATGCTCGGCGAGCTGTTCTCGGAAGAGACCATCGTGCGCGGTGCGGGCTATGTGTCGCGGGTGGGCGACATCGAGGTCAATGGCCCGACGCTGCGCGCGCTGGTGCGCGGCTCGCGGCCGCAGCCGTATCAGGTGTCGGTGCGACTGGAACGGCGCGAATACTTCGGCGAACGCACGCTTGAAGTGGCGTCGCGCTGCAGTTGCCCGGTCGGCAACCGCTGCAAGCATGCGGTCGGCCTGCTGCTGGCCGCCAAACAGCAGGGCGAACTGATCGAAAAGCCGCGCGCCGAAATCCTGCGCTGGGCGCAAACCCTCGGCCAGCGCCTGGCCCGGGACAACAGCAGCGAAACGAAGAAGCGCAGCAACCCGGTGCGCGACGCCATCATCTTTCTGGTTGCGCTGCGCGGCGCGCAGGCGCCCGAGTTCCGGCTGCTCAAGGCACGCCTGACGCGCGACGGCGCCTTCAGCGGCGACGGCCAGCCCTGGTTCAACTACGAACAGGCGCTGCTCAAGCCGCCCTCTTTCGTGCACGAAAGCGATCTGCCGGTGTTCCGCGTGCTGCGCGACGCCATCCGCAAGCGCCACAGCAGCACCTTCGTTCCGTTCGAACTGCGTGGCAGCGACGGCCTGGGCGTGCTGCGCAGCGCGCTCGAAACCGGCCGCACCTATGTGCTGGACAGTGGCGCCGAGGGCACCGCCCATCTGCTGGCGGCCGGCGAGCCGCGCCCCGGCCAGCTCGAATGGCAGACCGAAAAGCTCGGCGTGCGCGCCCTGCTCGCCTGCACGCCGCCGGCCGACACGGTGCTGCCGACCGAACCGCCCTGGTATGTCGACGCCGCCCGAGGTCAGGCCGGCGAGGTGCTGCACCCGGACCGCGCCGCGCTGATGGCGGTGCTGGAACTGCCGCTGCTGTCGCCGGCCGAACTGCCGCTGATCGCCGGTGCGCTGGCCGAAGTGGCGCCCGCGCTGCCGTCGCCGCTCGGTCGCGACGCCGCCAACCTGCCGCTGCTGACCGAGCCACTGCGCCCGGTGCTGCAGCTGCAGAGCCTCGCCGTGTGGCATGTGAAGCCGCATCGCCGCTACGACAAGGCGCTCGGCCACACGCTGTACGACCTCGCCACCGTTTCGCTGCACTACGGGCAGGCGCGCTTCGCCGCCACCGATTCGTCCGATCTCGCGACCCTGCCCAGCGGGCGCGCGGTGCGCGTCAGGCGCGACCTCGCGGCCGAAGGCCGCGCACTCGCGCTGCTGAGCGAGGTCGGTTTCGCGCCGCTGCAGGCGCGCTGGCTGCAGATGTTCGACCCGCTGCCGGTCGGTTCACTCGGGCTGGAAAGCGAAGCCGCCTGGGCGCGTTTCTTCTCCGCCGAAGCCGGTGTGCTGACCCGCGCCGGCTGGCAGATCGACTGCCCGCCCGACTTCCGCCACCGCGTGCTGGTGGTCGATGACTGGTACGCCGAACTCGACGAAAACGAAAACGGCTGGCTCGAACTGTCGCTCGGCATCGACGTCGGCGGCCGCCGGCTCGATCTGGCGCCGCTGCTGTACGCGCTGTTCAAGCGCGACGGCCGCTGGCTGGACCCGGTCGCGCTCGACCGCATGCGCGACGAAGACGCGACCGAACTCAGTACGCCGGAAGGCGAGCGCATCGTGGTGCCGGCCGGGCGCATCAAGCCGCTGGCGCGCACCCTGGTCGATCTGTTCGACAGCCCGACCGACGGCGCGCTGCGCGTGTCGCGCATGGACGCCCCGCGCCTGACCGAGGCGCTCGATGCGAAGTGGACGCGCGCCGGCTTCCAGTCGCTGGAGCAGTGGGTCGAGCGGCTGCGCGGCATGAAGGGCATCGCGCCGGTCGCCGAGCCGGCGGGTTTCGGCATCGAACTTCGCCCCTACCAGCGCGAAGGGCTGGCCTGGCTGCAGCATCTGCGGGCGCACGATCTGGGCGGCATCCTGGCCGACGACATGGGGCTGGGCAAGACCGCCCAGGCACTGGCCCACCTGCTGACCGAAAAGCTCGCCGGCCGGCTCGACCGCCCGGCGCTGGTCGTGCTGCCGACTTCGCTGGTGTTCAACTGGCAGCGCGAAGCCGAGCGCTTCGCACCGCAGCTGAGTGTGCTCAAGCTGCACGGCGCCGACCGCAGCACGCTGTTCGACCGGATCCCGCAGTACGACGTGTGCCTCACCACCTACCCGCTGCTGTGGCGCGACCATGAAAAGCTGGCCGCGCACGATTACCACCTGCTCATCCTCGACGAGGCGCAGACGGTGAAGAACACCGGCAGCCAGGCCGCCAGGGCGGTGCGCCTGCTGCGCGCGCGCCACCGGCTGTGCCTCACCGGCACGCCGATGGAAAACCATCTGGGTGAGCTGTGGGCGCAGTTCGACTTCCTGCTGCCCGGCTTTCTCGGCGAATCGAAGGATTTCACGCGCAGCTGGCGCACGCCGATCGAAAAGCACGGCGACCTCATCCGACGCGAACTGCTGGCGCGGCGCGTCGCGCCCTTCATCCTGCGCCGGCGCAAGGACGACGTCGCGAAGGAACTGCCGCCCAAGACCGAAGTGCTGCGCACGGTCGAACTGACCGGCCGCCAGCGCGACCTGTACGAAACCGTGCGCGTGGCGATGGACAAGCGGGTGCGCGAAGAAGTCGCCAGCCGCGGCTTCGCGCGCAGCCGCATCGTCATCCTCGACGCCCTGCTCAAGCTGCGTCAGGTGTGCTGCGACCCGCGCCTGCTGAAGACCGACGCCGCGCTGCGCGTGAAGGAACGCGCCAAGCTCGACCTCCTGATGGACATGCTGGAAAACCTGCTGGCCGAAGGCCGCAAGGTGCTGGTGTTTTCGCAATTCACCGCCATGCTCGACCTGATCAAGACCGAACTGGACGACGCCGGCATCGGCTCGGTCATGCTGACCGGCGACACCACCCACCGCGAAGCCGTCGTGCGCCGCTTCCAGGAAGGCACGGTGCCGGTATTCCTGATCAGCCTGAAGGCCGGCGGCGTCGGCCTCAACCTCACCCACGCCGACACCGTCATCCACTACGACCCCTGGTGGAACCCCGCCGCCGAAAACCAGGCCAGCGACCGCGCCCACCGCATCGGCCAGGACAAGCCGGTGTTCGTCTACAAGCTCATCGTCGCCGGCAGCATAGAAGAACGCATCGTCGCCCTGCAGGAAAAGAAGGCCGCCCTGGCCGAAGGCATCCTCGGCAACGACGAGGCGGCGCTGGAGAAATTCGGGGAGACGGATCTGGCGGCGCTGTTTGAGCCGCTGGCGGAGTAAAAAAAGGGAGTAAAAAAAGGGGTCAGACCCCAATTTTCATAAAACCCCGTTCCAATTTAGATCATCAGTCGTGGAGCTCGAAGAATGAAGATGGCCATGCGTCTGCGGACGCTCGCAGGGGGATTGATATCACTCTTGTTGCTGGCAGGTTGTGCAACCACTGTCATTGAAGAAAATGACCGCGAGGCACGGACCGATCTGCAAACCGTAACAAGGGACGCGATGCATTTCACCGACCTTGTGATCGGCAACACCGCGACAGTCCGGATCGATGCCGCATCGCCGACCTATCTGGTCGACGGGAGTCCTCGAAGATTTTCATCATTCTCGCTGCCCGATGATCCGTCGAGGCGCTATCTCGACTACGTATCGACACCACACGGCAGCATCATGATCTACCAGTTGAAGGTACTGGTGCCGGTCTTTACCTTTCTGGATGCTGACCGCAACATCATCGAAACTCGCGCCTCGGGCCGCATGGAGAACCGACGTGCAAAGTTCGAGGGGCGTGTGGCTGTACCGGAACGATCACGTTACGTGATTGTTCACGGTACCGAGGAAGTGCCAGGCCCCCTCATCGTTCACGGCGACCCCGGGCACTCGGCATCCATTCCGGGCAGCCGATTGGGCGAACTGCAGCTAACGCTCAGTAATGTCGCGATGGCGACGGTCATCGATTCAGGCGAAATCGAAGACGCCAGCAAGGGCCGGCTCTTCTACCTGGCTTCGGTTGATGGCAACCGCGTGTCCAACACAGCGGCTGGCGAGTCTCGACGAGCAAGTTCGGGGCAAGGATTCCGCCTTTCACCCCAGTTCCCGTCCCGACTGGTTCCGGTGAAGCCGCTAAAGGTGGTCGTTGTCGGTACGCACGCAACCGGCGCCCCCATTCACGAAATCGCTTCGCGGATGTCAGGTAATTTCCGGTCAGTCGAGGCAGAACTCGACTTCACGCCCGAGGCCGACAAGGTGTACATCGTGAAGGGCAACCTCGAGAAGGACAGCTCGGCCGTCTGGATCGAAGACGCCATGTCGGGTCAGCCTGTCACGAAGAGAGGAATATCGGGCGAGAGAAAAGAAAAGGGATCAGACCCCAATTTTTGAGCGACGCGCAGGGGCGGCGTGGGCGCATCTCCGGGGAAGCGAATAGGGGTCACACTTCAATTTTATGTGCCGACGTATTCGACTACAACGACATGTTCTTCAATGTGAAGTCGGCATGGTTCCAGCAATGAGCTTTGCCGGTAGAGTTTGAAAAGCAGTACTTCAGAGGCTCGGGAACGTCTGGCAAGCCTTGGGCTATTCATTAGCGGGCGTGCGCGGTTTTGGCGCTATATTTTTTTGACTCGGTACCAAGCGGCGCGCTGGCCATTCGTTTCACGGTAACGAAGATCGAAAAGGCGGGATTCGTGTATGACCTGCCGCCAGCTGCTGCACCCATATTTGGCTGGCAGTTGCTCGGGATACCTTTCTGCGATCCATCGTCCAGCGGTGGCGACGGGCGTCCACTCTTCGACAGCCAACTCGTCAGCAGCCTCACGCAATGCGCAAACAATTCCTGCAGTGGGCCAATCCACCAGACCATCGGGCGCTATGCCTTTGAGCATCAGATTGATGACGGCATCAGACTGAGCAAACTCCGCCGCAAGGCGACGGGTCTGATCCATGTGCTCCGCCCAGCCTCGCAGTTGCTCAAAGTATTGATCGATACGACTGTATGCCGCCGCCAAGGACTCTTGCGCACCACGGCATCCGGCCAGATTCCACAGGTCGTGCTGGTCGATGAAATGGTGCACCAAGTTGTTCCGCAGCCGTACCAATTCCTTCAGATCGTTCTGCGTCCGGTCGTAATCCTCCGCCGACATTTGCAGACTCATCTTTATCTTGAGCGAGATGATGTTGTCCGGCGCATCCGGTTCGACGGCCTCTTCGTGCTCGCTGCGGGTGACATACGTTCCGAGTAGTGTGCCAACCAAGTTGCCCAAGGTCTTGCTTGCGGCATCCGCAATGCGCCGCGCCTGATTCGATTCGAGGGGTGATCCTGACGCGGAGATCTCATGGTGGGCGACGACGGCCTTCATGAGTTGTTCGTACTGCTGCAAACGCAAGAGGCAACGGCCCAGCATTCGCTGTACGTCATGTTGCAACGTCTGCAGCTCTTCATCTATGGGTTGAATCGGCAAGCCTGTCAACGCGGGTTTCACCGTACCGGCAATTGCCCGTTCGGAAGTAATAGGAATAATTGTAATTGGGTATGGACGACGAATAAAACTTTGACATCCGAGCGTCTATTAGCACAACCTTTAGTTTCGTTTTGTGCGAACTTTCTCTTACCGGAAAAAATAGCCCAGCGGTCGCGCTGGCGAATCCGCTTCCAAGGGAAAGTCAAAAAGTCCCCCGCTGACCGGGAACTTCATCGGTGATTCTCCAACCTGTAGATCTCCGAGCAGGCAATGCGGCCAGAGCGAGAAGGCAACTCACCCGGTGTGATGCTGACGCCGGAAACACATTGAAGAGGGTCAGCTCCATATTCTTCCGTGTGGAACAACTGGCCCGCTCCGGCATCGTGGGGGCGCTTCCGATTACTCGGGCCATCCATTTCTGCTTCCCCTACCTATGGCGCGGAGCTGCGCTCTCACCGCTCGCGCTTTCGGTCGGGGTGTCCGTCGCGCTAGTCGCCCTGATCCTCTGGCGCATCAAGTGTGTCGGCAAGTTGTTCGCTTGCGGGGGGCGGTGAGCGGCAACATTACCGACCTGATCATTGCGAAAGATCGCGGGTGGACCCGTGTCCTTGCGTACTTTTCCAGGTACGGCTGCCCCGGGTCTTCCAGATGCGACTTTCCCCGCCTCCGGCCTGTAGCACTCGCGTGCTACATTTCGCTTTTCCCGCTTCGAGGCACGTGCCGTGTCCACCACAACCATTCGTCTGCCGGAAGAACTGAAAGGTCGCGTTGCGGCGGCCGCTGAACGGGCAGGCAGCACGACCCACGCTTTCATTCTCGACGCGATTGCCGAGAAGACCGCCCGTGAGGAACAGCGCGCCGACTTCGCCCACGAGGCGCAGGCGCGCTACGCACGCATCGTTGCCTCCGGTGAAACGATTCCGTGGCAGGACATGCGCGGCTTTCTGATGGCCCACATCGCCGACGAACCCATTCCCCTGCCGACGCCGCGCAAGATGGCGCGCTGAAATGTCTGCCATAGAGCTGGCGCCCGAGCTTGTGCAGGATTTTTCGCGCATTCTTGCCCACCTTGCCGCGTTCGAGGTTCGATCGCCTGACACGCGACTTCTTGAAATCGTCGCCGGCCTCGATGTACTCGAAAGCAATCCGATGATAGGTCGCCCGACAGCAGGCGACCTGCGCGAACTCGTGATCGGTCGGGACGCCCGGGGCTATGTGGCGCTTTACCGTTACGTGCAGGAGATCGATACCGTTTTTGTGCTGGCCATCCGAAGCCAGCGCGAGGCCGGCTATCGGGAATGACGCCTTCCAGACCGGCCGCCAGCAGCAGCGCGCCTCGGACGCACATCGACGGCGTTGCCGGCCTGCCCGGTTGATGCCAGATGCACCGGGGCTTCCACCGGAGATTCCCTCACATTCCCCACCTGCTCTACATCGAATCCTCGCCGCACAAGCGGCGGTCGGAGGCGGCGACGGCGCGGAGCTTAACGCGAAATACGCGGGCATCGCCGTTGCGCCGCTGAGCGACGCGCAGGGGGCGGCGTGGGCGCATCTCCGGGCGCTGGCGGCTGGCGTCCAGCCCCGGGCGCTGCTGCGCCGGTAGGTTGTCCGAGCAAAGCTTGTCTTGTGTCAATTTTTACGGACATCTGAGTTGTACGCTTTGCGTGACACTTTACGTCACGAGGGCACCCGTCATGCGCATCGTCCTGATCCACCCAAACTACCACTCCGGCGGCGCCGAAATTGCGGGCAACTGGCCGCCGGCCTGGGTCGCCTACCTCACCGGCTACCTGAAGGCCGGCGGCTACGATGACGTGACCTTCATCGACGCGATGACGCATCACCTGACGGACGATCAGGTGCAGGCGCGGCTGATCGAGCTGGATCCGGACATCGTCGGCTGCACGGCGATCACGCCGTCGATCTACAAGGCGGAAGAACTGCTGAAGCTGGCCAAGGACCTCAAGCCGTCGGTGGTGACGGTGCTGGGCGGCATTCACGGCACCTTCATGTATCCGCAGGTGCTGAAGGAAGCGCCGTGGATCGATTGCGTGGTGCGCGGCGAAGGCGAGCAGGTGTTCCTGAACCTGGTGCGCGCGGTCGATGACGGCCAGTGGGCGCGCGACCCGGTGAGCGTGCGCGGCGTGGCGTTTCTCGACGCCGATGCGCAGGTGGTGGCCACGCCGGCCGAGCCGCCGATCCAGGACCTGGACCGCATCACGCCGGACTGGGGCATTCTTGAGTGGGACAAATACATCTACATTCCGATGGGCGTGCGCGTGGCGATCCCGAACTTCGCGCGCGGCTGCCCCTTCACGTGCAGTTTCTGCAGCCAGTGGAAGTTCTGGCGTGACTACCGCATCCGCGATCCGAAGAAGGTGGTCGACGAGATCGAGGACCTGGTGAAGAACCACGGCATCGGCTTCTTCATCCTGGCGGACGAGGAACCGACGATCCACCGCAAGAAATTCATCCAGTTCTGCGAAGAACTGATCGAACGCGACCTGGGCGTGCTGTGGGGCATCAACACGCGCGTGACCGACATCCTGCGCGATGAGAAGCTGCTGCCGCTGTTCCGCCGGGCCGGTCTGGTGCACGTGAGCCTGGGCACCGAGGCGGCGGCACAGCTGAAGCTCGACCGCTTCAACAAGGAAACGACGATCGCGCAGAACAAGAAGGCGATCGCGCTGCTGCGCGAAGCCGGCATCGTGACCGAGGCGCAGTTCATCGTCGGCCTGGAAAACGAAACCGCCGAAACGCTGGAAGAAACCTACCGCATGGCGCGCGACTGGAACCCCGACATGGCCAACTGGGCGATGTACACGCCGTGGCCGTTCTCGGATCTGTTCCAGGAGCTGGGCGACAAGGTCGAGGTGTTCGACTACGAAAAGTACAACTTCGTCACCCCGATCATGAAGCCTGACGCCATGGACCGCGCCGAGCTGCTCGACCGGGTGATGAACAACTACCGTCGCTTCTTCATGAACAAGACCTTCTTCCAGTACCCGTGGGAAAAGGACAAGCAGCGGCGCAAATACCTGCTGGGCTGCCTGAAGGCCTTCCTGAAGAGCGGCTTCGAACGCAAGTTCTACGATCTCGGCCGGGTCGGCTACTGGGGCCCGCAGAGCAAGAAGAAGGTGGACTTCGCCTTCGCCGACGAGCGCGTGCATGCGCGACCGGACGGCGCAGCGATTGCCGCCGCCGACGAAGGCTGGGTCACCATGCACGGCCCGAAGATCGAAATGCGCCGCAAGAAGGGCGAGGAACTGGCCGCAGCCGCCATCGCCGCGTGCGGCGGCGGGCACGACCAGCTGAGCGACGAAGAAGCCGATCGCGCGCTGGCCGCCCACGCGGCCCGCACCGCGGCGGCGATCGAAGCGGCCCAAGCCAGCACCGTCTGAGCGGCCGTCGACCATGAGTGCGACACATGCATCGACCCGTATCGGTCCGAACGCCATCACCCGCGTGGCCGAAGCCCTGCAGCAGCGCAACGGCGAGGCATTCACGGCGCTGATCTTCGGCCGGGCCGGCCTGCTGCGCTATCTGGGGCAGCCGCCGCAATCGATGGTGGACGAAGCCGAAGTGATGCGCCTGCACCGCGTGCTGCGCGACAGTGTCGGCCCGGCCGACGCGCGTGCGGTGGCGCGCGATGCCGGTCGGCGCACCGCCGACTACCTGCTGGCCCGGCGCATTCCGCGCCCGGTGCAGGCGCTGCTGCACCGGCTGCCGGCGGCGCTCGCTGCGCGCGTGTTGCTGGCGGCGATCCGGCGCCACGCCTGGACCTTCGCCGGCAGCGGCCACTTCAGCGCGCGCGCCGGCCGGCCGGTTGTGCTGACGCTGCAGGACAACCCGCTTTGCCGCGGCGTGGTGCTTGACGGGCCCGCCTGCGACTACTACGCCGCCACCTTCGAGCACCTTTTCCGGGTGCTGGTGCATCCGCGCGCGCGGGTGCGCGAAACCGCCTGCGAAGCGATGGGCGCCGCCGCCTGCGTGTTCGAGATCGACTGGTAGACGCGTCCGCGCGCCGCATGCGTCGGCGAAAGTGGGCTCCGAATCACGTTCGGGACGGGGCACGAGCCGGGTTGATCAAGGGTCGGATCGGGTAGCGGCACTGAACGCCCGGCGCCCGGGACGTTCGAAACAGATATGCCTCCTGTGCAAAGATGCGTGTCTTCAGGCACGGCGCACCGACGTGCCATCATGTCGCCGCCGTCACCATTTCCCTTTTCTGCAACGTCCCGGAAGGAAACCCGCATGTCACTCAGGTCCGCCCTGACCGCCTTTTTCGCACTCATCGTCTGCGCCGCGGCGCAGGCGGCGGATCGCCCGTCGCTGTTCCTGAACCTGACCACCGACAATTCGCAGCGCTCGGAAACCGGGCTCATCTTCGCGAAGAACCAGCTGGAGCGCGGCCACGCACTGACCGTGCTGCTGAACGATCAGGCCGTGCGCATGGGCAGCAGCACCAACCTGCGCAATTTCGTCAATCAGCAGAAGCTGCTGCGCGAACTGATGGGCAAAGGCGCCGTGGTACTGGTGTGCCGCGTGTGCATGCGCCACTACGGCGTGACCGAAGCCAGTCTGATGCAGGGCATGCAGCTCGACGACCCCGAGCGGGTCGGCGAAGCGCTGTTCCGCGACAACACGCGCACGCTGACCTGGTAGGTGCTGCAGGGCAAGCACGCGAAGCATGCACTGCATATATATACGGCGACATCGCTGACCACCCTGCCCGACGACCTGCCGGTGCCGCTCGACGACGGTGCGGCCGCCCATCTCGAAGGGATGCGTCTGCCCGCGCTGACGCTGCCGCGCACCGACGGCGGCACGACCGATCTCGCGGCGCTGCGCGGCCTGCACGTGATCTATGTGTATCCGATGACCGGCCGGCCGGATTCGCCGCTGCCCGACGGCTGGGACGCGATACCCGGCGCACGCGGCTGCACGCCGCAGTCGTGCGCCTTCCGCGACCACCATGCCGAGCTGGCTGCGCTGGGCGCCGGCGTGTTCGGGCTGAGCAGCCAGAGCGGCCACTACCAGCAGGAAGCTGCGGCGCGCCTGCTGCTGCCCTTTCCGCTGCTGAGCGACGACGGCCTGCAGCTGAAGGCAGCGCTGCGCCTGCCCACCTTCACCGCGGCCGGTCTGGAGCTGTACCGGCGGCTCACGCTGATCACCGACGACGCACGCATCCTCAAGGTGTTCTACCCGGTGTTTCCGCCCGATCGCAATGCCGCCGACGTACTGGCGTGGCTCAAGGAGCACACCATGAAAACCCGCGACACCGCGCTGGCCCTCGCTGCCTGCGCCGCCACCGCCCTCGCCGCCGATGCCGCCCCGCGCATGCTGACCCCCTGCCCCGACTCGCCGAACTGCGTGTCGACCCAGTCGGACAGCGCGGCGAAGATGGCGCCGATTCCCTTCAGCGGCGACGCCGCCGCCGCGCAGGCGCGCCTGAAGCAGGTCATCCTCGCCCAGCCTCGCGCCACCATCACCCGCGAAGAGCCCGGCTTCATCGCCGCCGAATTCCGCTCGCGCATTTTCCGCTTCGTCGATGCCGCAGAGTTCGCCATCGACGCCGGTGCATCGGTCATTCACTACCGCTCCGGTGCGCGCACGGGGTACTCCGATTTCGGCGTGAACCGCTCGCGCATGGAAGCGTTGGCGAAGGACTTCGCCGACGCGAAGTAGGCGCCCTCGGGAGCTGTCCCCGAGGGAACTGTCGCTGTGGGAGCGGCGGCCTGTGGGAGCGGCGGCCTCGCCGCGATTAATGCCGCGATGATCGTTGATCAACGCGCCGATCGCGGCGAGGCCGCCGCTCCCACAAAACCATCGCCGCTCCCGCAGCCCCGCCCTTCAGGCCGCGGCGGACTTGCTTTCCGCTTCCGGCGCCAGCACGAAGCGGACGCAGCCTTCGCGGTTGTGATCGAGCTGCAGGCGGAAGCCGCTGGCGCGGGCGAGCAGTGCCGACTGGTACAGACCGACACCCAGACCGCTGGCGGAGCCGACCGGCGCCTGCAGCAGGGTGTCGGCCAGATCGTCGGCGATGGCGCTGCCGCTGTCTTCGACCGACAGCCGGTCACCGCCGAGGCGGAGCACGATGGTGATGTCGGGTTCGGCCAGCCGCTTCTGCAGCGCGTTGCCGACCAGATTTTCGGCCACCGTCGTGTACAGCGCACCGGGCAACAGCTGGTCGGGTTCGGTCATGCCTTCGACCGTCACGCCCTGCCCGACGAAGTGCGCCGCGGTGGCCTGCAGCCATTCGGGGGCCGGCGTCCATTCGCCATCCACCGGCTGCGGGCGGCGCAGCTTGTCGAGCGTGGCTTCGAGGCGTGCGCTGATGACCGGCAGCTGGCGCGCCAGCAGCGCGTTGGCGCGGGCGGCACTGTCCGGGTCAGTGGCTTCGCGGGCGGCGAAACACAGGGTGTTGAGCGACTGCAGCAGATTCTTCACGTCGTGCGTCAGCCGAGCGCCGGTGTCGTGGATGGCCGAAAGGTAAGACAGACGGCGCAGTTCTTCGGTACGCAATTGGGCCTGGTAGAACTGGCCGAGCAGCTGCACCAGCAGGTTGAAGTGCCACAGCAGACCACCGGACAGCGGGCGCGCGGTGTACAGCGTCAGGTCGAGCAGCGGGTGTTCGAAGTCCTGCCGGTGCGCGGCGACCTCGCCGAAGCGGCGCGGTGGCATCGTGTTCGCACCGCTGCGGGTGCGCCACTCTCCGCCGCTGATCAGCGGCAGCGCGAGCAGTCGGTTGGCCGCGCGGGCGACGAATTCCTCCGGCCGGCTTTCTTCCTGCGACAACGACGCCAGACTTTCCAGCCAGCGCTCATAGGGCAGCGCCAGCGACAGCACGTAGCGGGTGAAGGCGACGCTGACGCCGCCGAAGCCGGCGCGCGGATTCCACGCCCAGCCCATCACCATCAATGCGGTGGCCAGCACGCCCAGCGTGGCGAGCAGCGCGCGCAGGTAATCGACACCGGCCAGCTGCATCGCCGCCAGCGTGCCCAGCACGAGTACCGCGAGCAGCAACAGCACGAAGGTGCCAGACACGAAGTCAAGTACTTCGCGATCGCGGTCGGCCCGCTCGCGACCGGGCACCAGCAGCATGACGGTCAAGGCCAGCGGCGCCAGCCACAGCCCGAGCGCATCGATGCCGGACGGCACCGGCAGGCCGGGCGGCAGCGCCCGCGGCAGTGCGATGGTCAGCAGCGCCGTGATCAGGTAGGCCAGTGCGCCGAGGTAGTAGATGCGCGGCCCGCGCGAACGCGAAAAGAACACCTTGCCGCCGACCAGACCGGCCAGCAGCAGCAGCCACAGGCTGAGCGCCAGCGGCCCGTAGAACCACAGGAACACGCCGACCAGCGCGCACAGCGCCGCCAGCACCGGCCATTCGATGCGGGACTGCGCGCGCAGCAGGGGTTGCCACAGCAGCAGCAGGCCGAGGTGGGGCAGCAGCAGCGCACGGCCGAACAGCAGGTCGTCATCCAGCCACAGCAGCAGATGCAGGCTGGTCAGCACGCCGAGCAGCAGCCAAGGCTGGGCCCGCGTCAGCCACATTACGCGCATGCGGCGCGGCACGGCAGGACGTCGCATCACGGTGTCGCCCTGCTTTCATCGGTCGTGGCGCGCCGCCGCGAAAGGTGACCGAATCGTGACAGGACTGACCGGATTCGGTCAGGTTGCACGCCGTTTGCACCGGAACAACCGGGTTGTGAACGGTCGTTCACCGTTGCCAATGAAAAAAATCGTTTCCAAATCAGCACAATCAAGGAAACACTCCCGGTATCGTCCGATCGGGCACGGAATCTGCATCGTCGGGACGCATACGGAGGATTCACATGAAAGCCAATCAACAAGGGTTCACGCTGGTCGAAATCGCCATCGTGCTCGTCATTATCGGTCTGCTGCTGGGCGGCGTGCTCAAGGGGCAGGAACTGATCAACAGCGCCAAGGCAAAAAGCCTGGTGAATGACTTCCGCACGATGTCGACCGCCGTGTACGCCTACCAGGACCGCTTCCGCTTCATGCCGGGCGACGATCCGGCCGTGGTGCAGCACGTCGCGGGCACGCTGGCCACCACGCCGGGCTCGCCAGAAACCCAGGGCAATGGCCGCATCGGCGGCAACTGGAACTCGACCACCGCGACCGATGAATCGCGTCTGGTGTGGCAGCACCTGCGCCTGGCCAACCTGCTGACCGGCCCGACCGTCGAAAGCGACCCGGCCTACCTGCCGCGCAACGCGGACAACGGCACCATCGGCATCACCAGCACCTCGCCGATCACGCCGGCCACCGGCAGCGGTCCGGATTCGCGGCCGATGACCGGCGCCTTCTTCATCTGTTCGTCCGGCATCACCGCCCGCCTCGCGCGTCAAGTCGATTCGACCATGGACGATGGCGTCACCAACACCGGCAACGTGCGCGCGATGATCGACGTCAATGGCACGCCGTCGGCGACGTCGACCGCGTCCAACATCGACGCCGCGGCCGAAACCGCAGCCGATCGCTACACGGTGTGCGTGGCGTTCTGACGTCGGGTTCGCAGGAATGGCCGCTCAGCCCTTGAGCAGGCGCGATTCGGCCTGAGCCAGTTCGGCCGGCGCGCCCAGCAGCACCACCACATCGCCGCTTTCGAACGCCAGGTCGGAACTGGGCTCCAGCGCCCGGATACCGCGCCGGCGGATCGCACTCACCTCGACGCGGATGTCGTTGAAGTGGAATTCATCGATGCGGTGTCCGATGGCCCAGGCGCCCGGTGCCAGCGGCACCGAATGCAGGCGCGTGTGCTGCTGATCGGTCGCCGCCTCTTCCGCCAGATGTTCGGCACCACGGTACAGCCCGCGCAACAGGTGGTAGCGGTCGCCGCGGAACTGGCGGATGCGCTTGAGCACGCGGTGCAGCGGAATTCCCAGCAGCACCAGCGCGTGGGTGGCCAGCATCAGTGACGATTCGAGCGACTCCGGCACCACTTCGGTGGCTCCGGCGGCCGACAGCTTGTCGTAGTCGCGCTCGTCGAAGGTGCGCACGACAACCGGCACTTCGGCATGCAGCTCATTGACCAGGTGGATCACGCGCAGCGCCGCCTCGGTGTCGACAAACGTGATGACGACGATGGACGCCCGCGTCAGCCCGGCCGCAATCAGCGTTTCGCGCTTGCCGGCGTCGCCGAACA
Source organism: Methyloversatilis sp. RAC08 (assembly GCF_001713355.1). Lineage (NCBI taxonomy): Bacteria > Pseudomonadati > Pseudomonadota > Betaproteobacteria > Nitrosomonadales > Sterolibacteriaceae > Methyloversatilis > Methyloversatilis sp. RAC08. The sequence continues at coordinate 1,068,346 of NZ_CP016448.1, forward strand.
CCACCGTTTCGCCGGCCGCCGCGGCTTCGCGCACCCGCTCCGGATCGAGGTCGAGCGCGATGAATGAAATGCCCTCGTTCTCCAGGAAGCGCCCCAGATACTGACCGTTGCGGCCGTAGCCGCAGACGATGGCGTGACCGTCCGTGGCCAGCGACTGCGCCGCGATCGACGTGAGCTGCATCGAGCGCATCAGCCATTCCGACGGCACCAGCCGCAGCACGATGCGGTCGGCGTAGTGCGCGAGAAAAGGCGCGGTCAGCAGGCTCAGCAGCAGCGAGGCAAGCACGATCTGCAGGATGCGGTCGGGCAGCAGATTCGCCGAATCGGCCAGCGCCATCAGCACGAAGCCGAATTCGCCGCCGGCGCACAGCCACAGCCCGACGCGCAGCGCGGTGCCGGGCGACGAGCCGAAAAAGCGCGACGCCGACGCGGCCACCACGAACTTTCCGATCAGGATGAACAGCACCGTCACCAGCACGAAGAACAGCTCGGACAGCACCAATGCGAGGTTGAGCTTCATGCCGATGGTGACGAAGAACAGGCCGAGCAGCACGTCGCGGAACGGCTTGATGTCCTCTTCCACCTGATAGCGGTACTGGGTTTCCGAAATCAGCATGCCGGCCAGGAAGGCGCCAAGCGCCAGCGACAGCCCGGCGTGCTCGGTCGCGAACGCCATGCCCAGCGTCACCAGCAGCACATTGAGCATGAACAGTTCAGGTGACTTGCGCTGCGCCACGACGAAGAACCAGCGCTGCATCAGGCGTGGCCCCAGGTAGAGGATGAGGGTCAGCGCCACCGCCGCCTTCACGCCGGCCAGCGCCAGCGCTTCCATGCTTTCCTCGGCGCCAAGCGACAGCACAGGAATCACCACCAGGAAAGGCACGACAGCCAGATCCTGGAACAGCAGCACGCCGATCACCTGCCGGCCGTGCGCGGAATCAAGTTCCAGCCGCTCGACCAGCAGCTTGATCAGCACCGCGGTGGACGACATCGCGATCGCCGCGCCGACGGCGACCGCACCCTTGATGCTCAGCCCGAACAGCCAGGCGAACGTGATGACGCCCAACACCGACAGCGCGACCTGCATGCCGCCCAGGCCGAACACCACGCGCTTCATCGAAAACAGCTTGGGCAGCGAGAATTCGAGCCCGATCGAAAACATCAGGAACACGATGCCGTACTCGGCGAACTGTCGCGCCTCGTCGGTATCGGGAATGAACGCCAGCGCGTGCGGGCCGGCCAGCGCACCGACCAGCAGGTAACCGAGAATGGGCGGCAGGCCGACGCTGCGGAAAAGACCGACCACCAGCACCGAAGCGGCGAGCAACAGCAGGACCAGCTCGAGTGCGGACATGGTGGGCAAGAAGGGGCGGCAGGGCCATGAGCGGATGGCCGGCCGCCTGCCGTGGGCAGGTTGTTATAATCCGCTTCGATCATAACCGATCCACCCGAACGCCCGCGCTGCGGGCACCTGCCGGATCAACCGGGCCTTCCCCCGCCAGACGCATGACACACAGTCCCCCGCCCGTCACCGAACACATCGTCGCCGCAGCCCGTCGCGTGCTCGACATCGAGGCCCGTGCAATCGACGCGCTGTCCGATCGCCTGGGCGACGACTTCGCCGCCGCGGTTCGGCTGGTGCTCGACAGCACCGGCCGCGTCATCGTCAGCGGTCTGGGCAAGTCCGGCCACATCGCGCGCAAGATCGCCGCGACGATGGCCAGCACCGGCACGCCGGCCTATTTCGTCCATGCCGCCGAAGCACTGCACGGCGACCTGGGCATGATCCATCGCGACGATGTGCTGATCGCGCTGTCCAATTCCGGCGAAACCGCCGAGCTGCTGGCGGTGGTGCCACTGGTGCGCCGGCAGGGTGGCCGCACGATTGCAATGACCGGCAAGCCGGATTCGACGCTGGCACGGCTGGCTGACGTGCATCTGGACGCCGGCGTTGCGACCGAAGCCTGTTCGCTGAATCTTGCCCCGACCGCCAGCACCACCTGCGCGCTGGCGCTCGGCGACGCGCTGGCGGTCGCGCTGCTCGACGCGCGCGGCTTCCGCGAGGACGACTTCGCACGCAGCCACCCGGGCGGTGCACTTGGCCGCCGCCTGCTGACCCATGTGCGCGACGTGATGCGCGCGCGCGCCGACGTACCGACGGTGGGGGTCGACAGCACGGTGACCGAAGCGCTGCTGCAGGTGACGCGTGGCGGCATGGGCATGACAGTGGTGCTGGACGAAGCCGGTGGCGTGGCCGGAGTGTTCACCGACGGCGACCTGCGACGCGCGATCGACCGCCTGGGCGACGTGCGCACGGTACCGGTGGCCGACGTGATGAGTCGTCAGCCGCGCTCGATCAGCGAGGCGAAGCTGGCCGCCGAAGCGGCCGAGGTGATGGAACGCAACCGGGTCAACCAGCTGCTGGTGACCGACGAACATGGCGCACTGGCCGGCGCGCTGAGCATGCACGACCTGATGCAGGCCAAGGTGATCTGAACATGGACAGCACTGCAGTTCGCACGTTGGCGGGCCAGATCCGCCTGATGGGTTTCGACGTCGATGGCGTCATGACCGACGGCACGATCTGGTTCGGCCCGGACGGCGACCTGATGAAGGGCTTCAACACGCTGGACGGACACGGCCTGAAGATGCTGGCTGGCGCCGGCGTCGAAATCGTCATCATTTCCGGCCGTTCGTCGGCGGCGGTGCGGCACCGCGCGGCCAATCTCGGCATCACCACCGCACTGCTCGGCGTCGAGAACAAGCGCGACGCGATGCGCGAACTGGCGGCCGAGCGCGGCATTGCGCTGGAGCACTGCGGCTACATGGGCGACGACATCGTCGACCTGCCGGTGATGCGCGCCTGCGGTTTTTCGGCGGCGCCGGCCAACGCCCACTTCTTCGTGCTCCAGCACGCGCGCTGGATCGCCGAGGCCGACGGCGGCCGCGGCGCGGTGCGCGAGGTGTGCGAATACCTGCTCGACGCACGCGGCGCGCTCGACGCGCTGCTGCAGGACTGTCTGCGTTGAACCGACGCATCCAGCAGGCGCTGCCGCTGCTCATCCTGATCGCGCTCGCCGGCATGACGATCTGGCTGGAGCGCACGACGCGCATCGAAGACAAGCCGTCGAGCGGCAGCCTGCGCCACGACCCCGATGTGATCATCGACAATTTCACGCTGTACCGCTACGACGAAACCGGTGCGATCCAGCACACCCTGACCGCCCGGCAGATGCGTCACTACCCGGACGACGACTCGGCCGAACTCGACCACCCGACGCTGCGCTACGAAGGCAAGCTGGCGCCGACCCACATCAGCTCCGAACGCGCGCTGCTGACCAAGGATGGCAAGGAAGCCATCCTGCGCGACAATGTGCGCGTGCTGCGGGAAGCCAGTCCGGGCCGGGCCGAAATGACGCTGGCGACCAGCCTGCTGTATGTCTATCCGGAAGAGGAAATCGCGCGCACCGATCAGCCGGTGCGCATGACGCAGGGCAAGTCGGTGGCGACCGGCGTTGGCATGGTCGCTGACCGCATCAAGGAAAACTACGTACTCGAATCGCGCGTCAAAGCCACCATAGAAAGAGCCCGCCGCCCATGATTTCGCGTCAGATCACTGCCGCATTGACCACCCTGGCCCTGCTGCTGGCAGCCGGCCTGCCCGCCACCGCTCGCGCCGAACGTGCCGACCGCGACAAGCCGGTCAATCTGGAAGCCGACAAGGTGACGGTGGATGACCGCACGAAAACCCACAATTTCGAAGGCAATGTGGTGTTTACGCAGGGCACGCTGACCATCAAGGCCAACAAGGTCGTGGTGACGCAGGATGCCACCGGCTACCAGAAGGGCGTGGCCACCGGCGGCGAAAACGGTCTGGCGCGCTTCCGGCAGAAGCGCGACGGTCAGGACCTGTGGATGGAAGGCGAGGCGGAGCGCATCGAGCATGACGCCAAGACCGAAATCACCCGCTTCTACGTGCGCGCCCACGTGAAGAGCGGCGGCGACGAGGTGCGCGGCCAGTACATCGAATACAACTCGATCAGCGAAAACTACACGGTCACCAACTCGGCCGACGCCAAGGCGGTACCGTCAGGCGGCGACCAGTCGAAGCGGGTGCGCGCCATCATCCAGCCCAAGAGCGCACCGGCGGGGGCACCGGCCGCGACGCCCGAGGCGGCACCCAAGCCCTGAGGCCGTGCGTCAGGCGGGCCCGGACGTCTGCGTGTTCGTCCGTGTTTCCGTCAACTCGCGCAGACAGGCCAGACACAGGCAACCAACATTGCGTTCGCGCAGATCCGCCAGCATGTCGGCGTCGATCTTCAGGGTGAAGCAGTCGCAGGGCACCGGCCCGGCTGCGCCGCAGGTGAAGCGGCCACCACAGCGCGGGCAGCGGTCGGGTGGATCGGCGACCGGCGCGTTCATGCGGCGAACAGCGCGCGGTGCGCGTCGCGCAGCAGGTTCTTCTGCACCTTGCCCATCGTGTTGCGCGGCAGCTCCGACACGATGAACAGCCGCTTGGGCACCTTGAAGTTGGCGATCTGCGCCTTCAGCCGTGCCGTCATCGCGGCCGCGTCGAGCGCCATACCCGGCTTGGCGACCACGATGGCGACCACCGCCTCGCCGAAATCCGCGTGCGGCACACCGACCACCGCCGATTCGGCCACGCCCGGCATGTCGTTGATGACGCTCTCGATTTCGGCCGGATACACGTTGTAGCCACCGCTGATGATCAGGTCCTTGCTGCGGCCGACGATGGTCACGTAGCCATCGGCACTCAGATGGCCGACGTCCCCGGTCATGAACCAGCCGTCGGCGGTGAATTCGGCGGCGGTCTTTTCCGGCATGCGCCAGTAGCCCTTGAACACATTCGGCCCGCGCACTTCGATGCCACCGATGTCGCCCGTCGGCAGCGATTGCCCGCGGTCGTCGCGCACCCGCAGGCTGACGCCCGGGAGCGCCGGCCCGACCGTACCGCCGCGGCGCTGATCTTCCGGCCGGTAGGGGTTGGACGTGAGCATCGCGGTTTCGCTCATGCCGTAACGCTCCAGTATCGTGTGGCCGGTGCGCTGCCGGAATTCGCGGAAGGTTTCGATCAGCAGTGGCGCCGAACCGCTGATGAACAGCCGCATGCTGCGGCAGGTGTCCTTCGTGAAGCCCGGTTCGGCCAGCAGGCGCACGTACAGCGTCGGCACGCCCATGAAGACCGTGGCTTCGGGCAGGCGCGCCGCCACCGCGCGCGGATCGAAACGGCTGAACCAGATCATGCGGCTGCCATTGAGCAGCGCGCCGTGCGAGGCGACGAACAGCCCATGCACGTGGAAGATCGGCAGCGCGTGCAGCAGCACATCGCCCGGCTGCCAGCCCCACACGTCTTTCAGCACCTGAGCGTTCGACAGCAGGTTGCCGTGCGTCAGCATGGCGCCCTTGCTGCGGCCGGTCGTGCCGCTGGTGTACAGGATCGCCGCCAGATCGTCGGCAGCGCGCAGCGCCGGCGTGTGGCGGTCGCTGTGCGGTGCGGCGGCGTCGAGCAGGCTGCCGCTGCGGTCGTCTTCCAGCGTGAACACATATGGCGTACCCAGACGCGCGGCGAGATCGCTCACCCATCTGACATTCTTCTCGGTGCATACGACGACCGCCGGCTCCGCGTTGCCGATGAAATATTCGACCTCGCCCGCCTGATAGGCGGTGTTCAGCGGCAGGTAGATGTGGCCGGCGCGCAGCACGGCGAGGTAGAGCATCAGCGCCTCGACGCTCTTTTCCGTCTGCACCGCGATGCGGCTTTCCGGCGGCAGCGCGAGCGAATCGATCAGGTTGGCCAGCATGGCCGTGCCGCGTTCAAGATCGCGCCAAGTGTAGTACAGCGTATCGGGCGTGTCGGCGGTTTCGATGGCGACTGCATCGACATCGTCCGGAAAGGCTGCGCGCAGCGCGCAGAACAGGTTTTCCTGCGTCATGTTCGGGTTGTCCGTTATTTTGCGCGCGGAGTATGGCGGCCGGCCGGTGGCAGCGTCAATCGGCCGCGATCATGAAAATCATGGGCCTTCTTTCGTGCGCATCCTCAGGTGCGCCGAGGCGGCTGCGTCCATCATTCAATCCATGCACGGCAGACGCCGCTGCAGCGCGAAAGACCTGATGCAGTACGCAGTACACACCAAGGAGACTGAAATGAACTGGCAAACCCCGAAGGCGACCGACCTGCGTTTTGGCTTTGAAATCACGATGTACATCGCCAACCGCTGAATGGCGCGGCAGTACAGGCAGGGAAAAAAACGGCGGGCACTCCCGCCGTTTTTCATGGGTGACGCCGCATACGAAGGTGACTGCAGTTACTGACGCGGCGTAGCAAGCGATATAAGGTGCTCCCATCCGATTCACGGGAGCATTCATGTCCAGCAGTTCGATGCAGATCGAAGCCTTCTTCGATGAGGCAACCAGCACGGTGAGCTACATCGTGCTCGACCGCAGCACACAGGCGTGCGCCATCGTCGACAGCGTGCTCGACTACGATCCCAAGGCCGGCCGCACCTCGACACAGTCGGCCGACCGGCTGATCGCGCGGGTGCGCGAACTTGGCGCGCGGCTCGACTGGATACTGGAAACCCATGTGCATGCCGACCATCTGTCGGCAGCGCCGCATCTGCGCGCACAGCTCGGCGGACAGCTGGGCATCGGTTCCCACATCGTCACCGTGCAGAAGGTGTTCGGCAGCCTGTTCAACGCAGGCGACGATTTCGCGCGCGACGGCCGCCAGTTCGACCGGCTGTTCGCGGACGGCGACAGCTTCACGATCGGCTCGCTGACCGCGCGCGCGCTGCACACGCCGGGTCACACGCCCGCCTGCATGAGCTATGTGATCGAGGACGCGGTGTTCGTCGGCGATACGCTGTTCATGCCCGACTACGGCACCGCGCGCTGCGACTTCCCGGGCGGCGACGCGCGCACGCTGTACCGCTCGGTGCGCCGCTTGCTGTCGCTGCCACCGCAGACGCGCCTGTTCATGTGCCACGACTACCCGCCGGGCGGCCGCGCCCCCGCGTGGGAAAGTACGGTCGAGGAGCAGCGCGTGCACAACATCCACGTGCATGACGGCATCGCCGAAGACGATTTCGTCGCCATGCGCACCGCGCGCGACGCCACGCTCGACATGCCGGTGCTGATCCTGCCATCGGTGCAGGTCAACATGCGGGCCGGCCACCTGCCCGAGCCGGAAGACAACGGCATGCGTTACCTGAAGATTCCGCTCAACGCGCTGTGAGCCGCGCGACGCACCCGGTCACGACTGCCGGCGCGTGGGCGCGCTGGCTGCCGGTGCTCGGCTGGGCACCGCGCTATGACCGTCCGACCTTTGGCGCCGACCTGCTTGCCGCGCTCATCGTCACGCTGATGCTGATTCCGCAGAGCCTGGCCTACGCCCAGCTGGCCGGGCTGCCGCCACAGGTCGGGCTGTATGCCAGCATTGCGCCGCTGTTCGCCTACGCACTGTTCGGCAGCAGCCACGCGCTGTCGGTCGGACCGGTGGCCGTCGTGTCGCTGATGACCGCCGCTGCGGTCGGTTCGCTCGGCCTGGTGGATGAGGCGGCACGACTGCAGGCTGCGCTGACGCTGGCCTTCGTGTCCGGTGTCATGCTCACCGTGATGGGCGCGCTCCGGCTGGGCTTTCTGGCCAGCTTCCTCAGTCACCCGGTCGTATCCGGCTTCGTCACCGCGTCGTCGCTGCTGATCGCGCTGAGCCAGCTCAAGCACCTGCTCGGCATACAGGCCAGCGGCGACACGCTGCCCGATCTGCTGCCCGGCCTGATCGCCAACCTGCCCGACACCCACCTGCCCACCGCAGCACTGGGCGCCGGCGTGCTGATCTTCCTCTACTGGACGCGCAGCCGGCTCAAGCCGCTGCTGCTGATCCGGCTCGGCCTGTCCGCGCGTGCGGCCGACACCTGCGCCAAGGCCGGGCCGGTGGTTGCCGTGCTCGGCAGCACCGCGCTGGTGTGGGCCTTGCGCCTCGACCAGATCGGCGTGCGCAAGGTGGGCGACATTCCGGCCGGACTGCCGCCGCTGACCCTGCCCTCCTTCGACCCCGCGCTGCTGTCGCAACTGCTGCTGCCGGCACTGCTGATCAGCATCATCGGCTTCGTGGAATCGGTATCGGTGGCGCAGACCTTCGCCGCCAAACGCCGGCTGCGCATCGAACCGGATCAGGAACTGGTCGGTCTCGGCGCGTCCAACCTCGCAGCCGCCTTCACCGGCGGCTACCCGGTGACCGGCGGCTTTTCGCGCTCGGTGGTGAATTTCGACGCCGGCGCCGCGACCCCGGCCGCCGGCGCCTTCACCGCAATCGGCATCGCGCTTGCCGCGCTGGCGCTGACGCCACTGCTGCACTATCTGCCGCAGGCCACGCTGGCGGCGACCATCGTAGTGGCCATCATGACGCTCGTCGACACCGACACGCTGCGCCGCACCTGGCGCAGTTCGCGCACCGATTTCGCGGCGGTGGTGACCACGCTGGGTGTCACCCTGCTCGCTGGCGTCGAAACCGGAGTCGGCGCCGGCGTGCTGCTGACACTGCTCACACTGCTGTGGCACGCCAGCCGGCCGCACATGGCGGTGGTCGGGCGCGTGCCGGGTACCGAGCACTACCGGAATGTCGATCGTCATCGGGTCGAAACCGATCCTGCGCTGATCGGACTGCGGGTGGACGAAGGTCTCAATTTCATGAATGCGCGCCAGGTCGAGGACCGCATGCTCGCGCTGGTCGCTGCCCAGCCTGCCGCGCAGCACGTGGTGCTTCAGTGTTCGGCGGTGAATGACATCGACGCCAGCGCGCTCGAAATGCTGGAAAGCGTGGCGCACCGGCTGCGCGACATGGGCGTGCTGCTGCACCTGTCGGAGGTGAAGGGTCCGGTGATGGACAAGCTGGAACGCACCGACCTGCTGGCGCAGCTCGGCGGCCGGGTGTTCCTGTCACATCACGAAGCGGTCACGGCCCTCACGGCGCCCGGATCTTCTCCACCGCCGCCCTGAAGCGCTTGCGAAGTTCTTCGGTCGGCTGACCGGCCGCCTGCGCCGCCTCGATGGCGCGCAGGATGTCCAGAGCACCGGCGTCGGCCGCCAGCGTCTGCGCCGCCGGCGTCGCCGCGCCGGATACCAGCTCGGCGCGCTCGGCGCCCGGCTTGCCTCGTTTGGCGGAAATGACCAGCGCCGATGGCGCCGCCTTGACCGTCTGCCGGGTTGCAGTGCTGCGATGGCTCTCCACCGCGGCGAGGAACTGCTTGCGCAGCGCAGCCGTCGGCTGTCCACGCGCTTCGGCTTCGCGCAACTTCTTCAGCAGGGCGGCCACATCGGGCGGCGCCGGCACAGATGCCTGCGGCGGCGGAGCAGGCGGCGCCGGTTGCGCCTTGACGGCAGCGACCACCTCTTCCGAGGGCGCGACCAGCCCGGCAATGCGCAGCCGGTTGTAGCGCAGCGCCCAGGCCAGCGCATTCTCGCCGCGATCGGACACGGCATTCGTGCTGGCCCCGGCTTCGACCAGCGCGCGGACGATGGTTTCGTGGCCTTCGCGCACCGCCATCATCAACGGCGTCGACAGGTTGGGCGCGCGCGCATCGAGCTTCGCGCCGCGCGCGATGAGCAGGTCGGCGATGCGCCGGTGACCGGCGAACGCGGCGTAATGCAGCGCGCCCCAGGTCTTGTCCGGTGGATCGAGCGACGCACCGCGCTCGATCAGCCATTCGACCGCCTTCTGATGGCCTCGCCAAGCCGCGAGCGCAATCGCCTGTTCGCCGATGCGGCTGATGTAATCGATGTTGGCACCGCGTTCGAGAAACAGCTGCATCAGTTCGATATTGCCGTCCCAGGCGGCGATCATCATGCCGCTGCCCACGGTGTCGGCCTCGAAATCCGGCGGCAGACCTTCGTCCAGCCAGCGGGTCGCCGAGCGGATGTCGCCCATTTCCATCGCGCGGCCGAAACGCGCCGGATCAGGCAGTTGCGCCAGTGCGGGCGGGATCAGGCAGAGCGCCAGCAGCAGCGCGGCAAGGCATCGGATGGTTCGAATCAAGTGCGTCCCCGTGAAGGCGGCCCGGTGGGTCGGGCACAATAGAGGCCGACAGTCTAACGATCCCGTCCGCCGGTTTGTCCCGCCTGAAACTTCATTTCGCACTTGCACTGTCCGCGCTGACGCACGCCCTGTTCCTGCTGTGGCCCGAACGCGCGGCCGAAGCGCCGCGCCCCGAGCCGGCGCCGGCACTGCAGGCCCGGCTGCAGAATGCGCCTGCGGCCCCGGTCCCGACCGCGCCTGAGCTCGCGCCGGATGAGCCGCTGCTGAAGGACACGCGCAGCGAACAGGCTGCGCCGACACCCCGCCCGCCACCGGTCGTCCAGGCCCCGCGCGGCACGACCGCCACCGCCAAAGCACGCGAGCAGGCGCAGCAGAAGCTGAACCGTCATGTGTTCTACCCGCCGGAGGCGATCGAGCGGGAACTGGAAGGGGAAGTGACACTGCGCCTGCTGCTCGACGCGTCGGGCCGGGTCAGCGACGCCGCCGTGCTGGCTGGCAGCGGTCACGCGATTCTGGACCGGGCAGCGCTCAACGCCGCCAGGCAGATCGGCCGCATCGACGCCGGCGGCGCACGCGAATTGCTGCTGCCGGTGGTGTTCCGGCTGGATTGACGCGGCGAAGACACCCGCCGGCCGTGGACAACAATAGAAACGACGTCCTTGTGGGAGCGGTGATCGGCACCGGCCCCCTGTGGGAGCGGCGGCCTCGTTCCGCCAGACCGCCCTACGAAATGTCTTCGTCCGGCGGCAGTTCGGGCGACGCATCCGGCACGCGGTACTCCTCGTTCGCCCAGGCGACGAAATCGGAATTCTTGCAGCGCGGGCTGCAGAACGGCCGCGCCGGATTCGACGGCGCATAGACGGCCGGTTGGCCGCAGCGCGGACAGGTGACGATGCGCCCGCCGGTGCCCGGCGTGCTCACAGGTTGCAGAACGTCAGTTCGAAGCCGACGTCGGTTTCGGTCACGCGCGGACGGGCGTGGCCGCCGGGCGCAACGAAACGGATGTTGAGCGCGTACTTGTTGGCACTGATTTCAGGCGTGACGGCTTCGTCCATCGACACGCGCAGGCGCAGCATCTGCGCCGATTTGCCGCCCATCATCTGCTGGAACGCACCACTGCCGGCGATGTGGCGCTCCGGCCGGCCGCTGGCGCGCAGCAGACGCAGCACAATGGTCAGGCCGTCGCGGATCGGCAGCATCGGCGTCAGCCAGCCAACCAGATCGGCCTGGCGCAGCGACGGATCGCGGTGGCACCAGTAGTGGTACGACGGCAGGTCGAATTCGCACAGACCGCCCGGGATCGCAGTGCGGCTCTTGATGCTCATGAGCCAGTCGTTCTCGCGCAGGTACTGGCCGATCTTGCCGGCCATCGACAGCAGCGCCGCGCTCGCCTGCTCGATCTCGTACAGCGCGCCGGACAGGGCTTCTTCGGAAATATCGGGATTGTTGCGGAAGGACATCAGCGTCTGGCGCTGCCGCTCCAGTTCCTGCACCAGATCGACCTTCAGATCGGCACGCGATGCAACTTCGAGAATCTCGAACAGGCCGACCAGTGCAACGTGATGTTCATGCGCGCCGTCGGCGCGCATGAAATGCTGCGTGCGTTCGAACAGGTCCTCCAGGCGCAGCAGCGTGCGGATGCGCTCGTTCAGAGGATATTCGTATGTAATCACAGGGGCTTGTCCGGGACTTGTTCAAGCAAATTCTCATGATTCTGACGGAAAACCCCTTGAGTCACAACGCCGACGCGGGTTTTTCACGTTCCGCGAGCGCCATGTAGCGCGCATGGAGCACATCGACCTGTGGCACCAGCGCAGCGCGCTCGCCTGCGTTGTCGATGACATCGTCGGCCACCGCGAGGCGGGCTTCGCGCGACGCCTGCGCGGCGATGATGCGGTCGATCTCGCCTTCCGGAAGGGCGCTGCGCGCATGAACCCGTTCGCGCTGCAGTTCGACCGGGCAATCGACCACCAGCACGCGGTCGCAGCGGGTGTTCCAGGCGCCGGATTCGATCAGCAACGGCACCGCCAGAACGACGTAGGGTGCGACGCTGGCGGCGACCTCTTCGCGCGCCCGGGTGCGGATCAGCGGGTGCAGCAGCGCTTCGAGCCGGGTCCGCGCCGCCGGGTCGGCGAACACGCGGGCGCGCATGCGGGCGCGGTCCAGCGCGCCGTCGGCCGTGATGAAGGCATCGCCGAACGCCTCGCGCAGCGGCGCGATGGCAGCGCCGTGCGCTCCGGTGAGCTGGTGTGCGATGGCGTCGGTGTCGACCAGCGCAGCTCCGCGCTGCACGAACAGCTCGGCCACGGCCGACTTGCCGCTGCCGATGCCGCCGGTCAGCCCGACCACGAAGGTCATTGGCAGTCGGTCCGCTGGGCCGTCTCGTCGAGCACAGGGGCGCTGTCGAACAAGGCAGCCAGTTCCGGCCCGGTGCCGCGTACCTCGACCCGGTAGCGTCCGGCGCGGCCCTCGCGCGGCGCGATGCGCGCGCTGCGCACGCCTTGCCCGTTCAGCGTGGCCAGCAGTTCCTTCGCGGCCGCCTCGGTCTTGAACAGGCCGAGCGACACGGCCAGCTTCTGCGAATCGGCCGGATCGGCCATGACGATCATTTCGCGCACGCCCAGCGCGCGCAGTTCGGCCTGCTTGCGTTCGGCCAGCTGGCGCGTCTGCATGTCGGGGATGTGCACCCACCAGGCGGTGGTTTCGGTCTGTTCGGCTTCCGACAGCTGCAGCGCAAGCTGCTGCGAGGCGATGCGCGCGGTCAGCGCATCGACCTGCTCTCGCGACAGGCCGTCGAACGCCCGGCAGAGCGCCGGCGCGTCGGTGTCGGCCGCGACGGCAGCGGCGACATCCGGCGCGGCTGCGGTCTGAGTGACGGGAGCCTGGCCATCGGACGCCAGGATGCGGATGCTGTCCGGCTTCATCTGGCTGGCCATGCGCAGCGGCTCGCTGCCGTCCCCCTTGCCGGCTATCAGGCCGGACACGAAGGGGTAGAGCGCAACATTGACCAGCAGCAGCAGGAAGAACGCGAGACGCATCGTCAATGTCCGTGGCGCGGCGCAATGCCGTCGAAAGGTGTTTTCATTCGAAAAATGTCATTCGGGAAACTTCGGTCGCAGGGCTTCACGTGCGGCGTCCTGTTCCGGCACGCATTTCATCACATCCGGGCAATTGTCCGCAGCCGCCAGCCGGGCCAGCCCGTGCAGCACCAGATCGTCCACCCGCCGGTGCGCACAGCGCAGTCGCGGCCCGATCGCTGCCGCCGCGCCACCGGACAGCAGCACGGTCGCCTGCGGGCCAAGCTGTTCGCGCACGCGTTCGATCAGCGCCGCCTGTGCATCGGTGCACGCGTTGTGGATGGCATCGTCGGTGTTGCGCGGCCAGTCGGCGGCGTGACCGGCCGCGTGCGGCAGGTCCGCGGTGTGGCGCGCCAGCGATTCGAGCATGAGGCGCAGGCCGGGCAGGATGTAGCCACCGATGAAGCGATCGTCGGCGTCGAGCGCATCGATGGTGGTCGCAGTGCCTGCCGTGGCGACGACGAGTGGCCCGGACTGCAGCGCGCGAGCGCCGATCAGCGCGGCCCAGCGGTCGGCGCCCAGCTGTGCCGGCTGCTCGTACAGATTTGCAATGCCGCAGGCCGTTGCCCGGGCGAACACGCGGTGCGCCGCGCAGTCCGGCGGCAGCGCACGCCGGATGGCGGCATCGACGACGTCGCCCGCCACGCAGGTGTAGTGCGCGGTCGTGGCCGCCTGCCACGCGTGCGCCAGCGCTGCCACATCGAGCGCCGCGGTGTCGAACGCCGACACCTCGCCGGGGTGACCACGTTCGCACCACGCCCACTTGATGCGGCTGTTGCCGGCGTCGATCAGCAGTTGCACGTCAGGGCGCCGTACGCAGCGACACGTCGCCGGCGAGCACGCGCTCGATCCGGCCGTCGCAGTCGAGCCGCAATGCGCCGTCCTGATCGGCACCCAGGCAGCGTCCGCACAACTGCGCGCCATCGCCGGACACGGTGACCGCCTGGCCGGCATGCAGGTTGTAGTGGTTCCAGCGATCAGCGAAGGGCGCGAAACCCTGCGCCGCGAACTGCGGCAGCATGCCGGCCAGCGCGTCGGCCAGGGCGGCGCCGACGTCCAGCCAGACCTCGCGGCCGGGCGCATCCGGGCAGAGCGCCGCCGGTGCATGGGCGTAGTCGCCGGCCGGTGGCAGCGCGAGGTTGAGCCCGACACCGATGACGGCGGTCGTATCGCCGGTTGGCGGCGATGACAACTCGATCAGCACGCCACCCAGCTTCCGGTCGGCCCGCATCAGGTCGTTCGGCCACTTGAGTGCGATGTCGGTGATGCCGCGCGCGCGCAGCGCATCGGCGAGTGCGACGCCGACCGCCAGACTCAATCCGGACAGCGCATCGGCACGCAGCGCAAAGGTGTGGCGCAGCGAAAAGGTGAGGCTGTCGCCCGGGCGGGCCGTCCATGCGCGACCGCGCCGCCCGCGGCCGGCGGTCTGTTCGAGCGCGAACAGCAAGCGCGTGTCGCGCCCGGTCTGATCGAGCAGCAGGCTGTTGGTGCTGGTGCAGGCGGCGCACACCTCGACCGTCCAATTGTCGGGAACGGCGCGGGCGCGCTGGCGCAGCGCGTCGGCAAGGGCGGTGTCCGCAACGGCGGTTTCGGCGAGGACGGTCATGCGGCGGATTGTAGCCGGGTGGCTGCATGCAGCCACCCGGCATCGCGTCACGCGGACTACTCGAGGTCGGTCTCGACTTCGCGTCCGCCTTCGATGTTCAATTCCTGGATCTTGCGCGTGATCGTGTTGCGGCCGATGCCGAGCAGTTGCGCGGATTCGATGCGCCGCCCGCCGGTGCTGGCCAGAGCGCGCCGGATCAGCGTGCGTTCGAATTCCTGCACCAGATGATCGAACAGCGCCGGCTGCTTGAGCGCGATCAGGCGGTCGACCTCGGACGCCAGCGCTGCGCCCCAGTCCCCCGCCGCTTCGCGCGCCGGCTGGCTGCGCAGTTCGGCCGGCAGATCCTTCACGTCGACCACCTGCCCCGGTGCCATCACGGTGAGCCAGTGGCAGAGATTTTCCAGCTGACGCACATTGCCCGGAAACTCCAGCCCCTGCAGATAGCGGGTTGCCGGCTCGGACAGGCGCTTGGCATCGACGCCCAGTTCCTGCGCGCTCTTGGTCATGAAGTGCTGGGCCAGCAGCACGATGTCCTCGCGCCGCTCGCGCAGCGGCGGAATGCGCAGCCGGATCACGTTCAGCCGGTGGAACAGGTCTTCGCGGAACAGGCCCTGCTTCACGCGGTCTTCCAGGTTCTGGTGGGTGGCGGCGATCACGCGCACGTTCGACTTGATCGGCGAATGGCCGCCGACCCGGTAGAAATGGCCGTCGGACAGCACGCGCAGCAGGCGCGTCTGCAGCTCGGACGGCATGTCGCCGATTTCATCGAGGAACAGCGTACCGCCGTCGGCCTGCTCGAAGCGGCCGCGGCGCATCGCGGTGGCGCCGGTGAAGGCGCCGCGCTCGTGGCCGAACAGTTCGGACTCCAGCAGGTCACGCGGGATGGCCGCCGTGTTGATCGCGATGAAGGGTGCGTCGCGACGCGGGCTGTGGCGGTGCAGCGCACGCGCCACCAGCTCCTTGCCGGTGCCGGACTCGCCGTTGATCAGCACCGTGGCGTGGCTCTGCGCCAGACGGCCGATGGCGCGGAACACGTCCTGCATCGACGCCGCCTTGCCGAGGATTTCCGGCGCCATGTCGGCTTCGGCCGGCGCACTGGCCTGGTGCATGCTCTCTTCGATGGCCCGGCGCACCAGTTCGATCGCGTGATCGACATCGAACGGTTTGGGCAGGTACTCGAAGGCGCCACCCTGGAAGGCGGCGACCGCGCTGTCCAGATCCGAATAGGCGGTCATGATGATGACCGGCAGACTGGGGTGGCGCGCCTTGACCTTTTCCAGCAGCGACAGACCGGATTCGCCCGGCATGCGGATGTCGGACACCAGCACCTGCGGCTGGCCGCCGGCATCGAGCGCATCGAGCGCTTCCTGTGCGGTGGAAAAGGCGGAATACGGGATCGACTCGCGCGCCAGCGCCTTTTCGAGCACCCAGCGTATCGAGCGGTCATCATCGACTATCCAGACCGGATTCATGGTTTCTCCGAAGTGCCTTGCTTGAACGGCAGCAGTATTGTGAAAACGGTATAGCCCGGCCGGCTCTGCACCTCGATAGTGCCGTGGTGCTGATGCACGAAGCTCTGCGCCAGCGTGAGCCCGAGTCCGGTGCCGTCGTCGCGGCCGGACACGAGCGGATAGAAGATGCGGTCGACCAGGTCTTCCGGAATGCCCGGGCCGTTGTCGATCACTTGCAATTCGAGTGCCAGCTTGTGCCGGCGCTTCACCAGCGTCGCCTGACGGTGGGCACGGGTGCGCAGACGGATGCTGCCGTGGCCCTTCATCGCCTGCGCGGCATTGCGCGCGATGTTCAGCACGACCTGGATCAGCTGTTCGCGATCGGCCGTCAGGTCGGGCAGGCTGGTGTCGTAGTCGCGTTCGACGGCAACCTCGGGAAACTCGGATGCGATCAGCAGGCGCACGCGTTCCAGTACTTCGTGGATGCTGACCGTGGTCACCTGCATCGCGCGATGCGAATGCAGCAGACGGTTCATCAGGTCCTGCAGCCGGTCGGATTCATTGATGATGACCTGCGTGTATTCACGCAGTTCGGGCCGGTCGAGTTCGCGCTCCAGCAGTTGTGCGGCGCCACGGATACCGCCGAGCGGATTCTTGATTTCGTGCGCGAGATTGCGGATCAGCTCGCGGTTGGCCTGTTGCTGCTGCAGCACCTGCTCTTCGCGCGCGATGCGCAGCTGCTGGTCGATCGGGCGGAATTCCAGCAGGATGCGTGCGTCTTCCGCATGCACCGGCGACACCGTGCAGTCGAGCTGCAGCGATCCGCCGATCTGCCTATCCACCGACAGATTGTGACCGGTGTAGCTCCAGTTGTTGGCGAGCGCGTTGTCGAGCGCGGTATCAAGACCGTGCATCGGGCCGATCAGCCGGTCGCAGTGCTTGCCGTGCAGTTTCGCCAGACTGGCGGCGAACAGGTTTTCAGCCGCCGGATTCAGGTAGACGATGTGCCGCTCGGCATCGAGCAGCGCCACCGCGCTCGCGAGCAGCTCCAGTCCGCTGAAGCGTTCGGACCATTCGCGGGAGGGGTGGCGGGACGACCTGCCGGGCTTGGATGCAGTCATGACCGCGATCCACGCAAGAAGCGCGCCAGCATTGCCTGCCGATCCATCGGCAGGCCGGCGAGTGCCCTGCGGTCAGGGCAGCTTGGACAGCTCCTTGCGCAGCGCATCGACATTGCGTTCATGCAGAGCCACATTGTCCTTGAGCCCCTGTATCCGGTCGAGATACTTCTGATAGTTGCGCTCGTTGCCCAGACGGACCGCTTCACCCTCGGTCAGCGCCTTGCGCGCCTCTTCGAGACTGCCGGTTTCGGTCGCCAGTTCGGCTTCGAGGATGCGCCTGCGTTCGGTATCGCGCGCCTTCTGCTGGTCGTTGCTGACGCTCGGAAAACCACCGGGATTGGCGGCCGGCTTGGGCGTGGCAGCCGCCGGGCCCGGCACCGAACTGACCGGCACGTCGCTGGCCAGCACCTTGCATCCGCTGGCGCGCGATTTTTCGTTCGTGTAGGTGGTGTGGCCTTCGGCGTCGACGCACTTGTAGATTTCTGCCGTGGCGGGCGCAGCGGCAAGCAGGCTTGCCGCTGCAATCAGGATACGGTTCAGACCTTGTAGCATGTGGATCACCTGGGCGTTTCGGGTCAAAGCAGCGCGAGTGTAGGGCGCGCACTTGCGCAGTGACAATGAAAAAGGACGGCTAATTGCCGTCCTTTTCCTCAACGCTTCACATGCCGCGCGGGCTGACGCCACGCCGGCATGTGCTGATCGATGGCGATCAGAGGCTGTAGTACATCTCGAACTCGACCGGGTGGGTCGTCATGCGGGTGCGATTCACTTCGGTCATCTTCAGCTCGATATAGGCTGCGATGAAGTCTTCCGAGAACACGCCGCCCTTGGTCAGGAAGGCATGGTCTGCGGCGAGCGCATCGAGGGCTTCGTCGAGGCTGGCGCACACGGTCGGGATCAGCTTGTCCTCTTCCGGCGGCAGGTCGTACAGGTTCTTGTCGGCCGGTTCGCCCGGATGGATCTTGTTCTGCACGCCGTCCAGGCCCGCCATCATCAGCGCGGCGAAGCACAGGTACGGGTTGGCAAGCGGATCCGGGAAGCGTGTTTCGATGCGGCGTGCCTTGTCGGATGCCACGTGCGGAATGCGGATCGATGCCGAGCGATTGCGGGCCGAGTAGGCCAGCTTGACCGGTGCTTCGTAATGCGGCACCAGACGCTTGTACGAATTCGTACCCGGGTTGGTGATCGCATTCAGCGCCTTGGCGTGCTTGATGATGCCGCCGATGTAGTACAGGGCGAATTCGGACAGGCCGGCGTAGCCGTTGCCTGCGAACAGGTTCTTGCCGTCCTTCCAGATCGACTGGTGAACGTGCATGCCGGAGCCGTTGTCGCCGACGATGGGCTTGGGCATGAAGGTCGCGGTCTTGCCGTAGCTGTGGGCGACGTTGTGCACGATGTACTTCAGCGTCTGCGTCCAGTCAGCGCGGCGCACCAGCGTGTTGAAGCGGGTGCCGATCTCGTTCTGGCCGGCGGTCGCGACTTCGTGGTGATGCACTTCGACCGGGATGCCGACGGCTTCCAGTGCCAGCACCATGGCGGCGCGGATGTCATTGTGCGAATCGACCGGCGGAACCGGGAAGTAGCCGCCCTTGACGCCCGGACGGTGACCGGTGTTGCCGCTTTCGAACTTCTCGCCCGACGACCACGCGGCCTCTTCCGAGAAGATCTGCACGCGGCAGCCCGACATGTCGATGTTCCACTCGACGCTGTCGAAGATGAAGAATTCGGGTTCCGGGCCGAAGAAGGCGGTGTCGCCCAGGCCGGACGACTTCAGGAAGGCTTCGGCGCGCTTGGCGATGGAGCGCGGATCGCGGTCGTAGCCCTTGCCGTCGGACGGCTCGACCACGTCGCAGGTGATGACCATCGTGGTTTCGTCGAAGAACGGGTCGATGAAGGCGGTTTCCGGATCCGGCATCAGCAGCATGTCCGAAGCCTGGATACCCTTCCAGCCGGCAATCGACGAACCATCAAAAGCGTGGCCTTCGGTGAACTTGTCGGCGTCGAAGGCGCTGACCGGCACACCCACGTGCTGTTCCTTGCCACGGGTGTCGGTGAAACGGAAATCAACGAACTTGACCTCCTTCTCCTTGATGATGTCGAGTACCTGCTTCGCGGTCGTCATGATTTCTCCTACGATGGATGTATGGATGTTGCTCGGTCGGCTTGAACGGGGTAATTCCTGTTTTGGGCGAGTCTGGGGCACGTCGCAACCGTTCAGTCGCGGCGGCTGTCGCAGCGCTGACTAAAGCAGATCGCGTGCCACGCACCGGATTCCGCCCCGGGATTGTGCCACAGGCCGCATTGACGTCGGCGATGCGGGCAGCAGGCCCGAAAACTGCACCGATTTGATGCAGGCCTGTTTTTGACAGCACTATTTTGGTGCATACAGGCGTCGGCTGCAGCGGACGATATACTTCGATCACTTTTATTCGCCTGAACATCAGCCATGGCTACACTCGGACAGATACTCGGTCTCGCGCGGGAACGTGCGCAGCAGCTCCAACTGCCTTACGCCGGTGCCGTGACGCCGGCCGAAGCCCACGAATTGCTCAGACTTGCGCCGGGCGCGCGCATTGTCGATGTGCGCACGTCGGCCGAGTGGCAGTGGGTCGGCGAGGTACCGGATTCGGTGCAGATCGAATGGAATCATTCATCCGGCCAGCGCAACCCCGATTTCCTCACCCAGCTCAAGCACCAGGTCGATCCCGAAGCGCTGGTGATGTTCCTGTGCCGCAGCGGCGGGCGCTCGCACGGCGCCGCCGCGGCCGCAGCGGAAGCGGGCTACAGCAATGCCTACAACATCCTCGAAGGATTCGAGGGAGACATGGACGCCAACGGCCATCGCAACACCGTGGGTGGCTGGCGCAAGGCCGGCCTGCCGTGGAGCCAGACCTGAAGGACACCCGATGCAAGTCGCCAACATCACCTTTGACCGATTCAATGCGCTGGCCGACGATCAGGCGCAGTCGCGCATTCTCGCGGCGCGCGAAAAGCTCGGCCAGCGCGCAGTCATCCTCGGTCACCACTATCAACGTGCCGATGTCTATCGCCACGCCGACCTGACCGGCGATTCGCTTAAGCTGGCGCGGCTGGCCAGTCAGACCGATGCGGAATTCATCGTGTTCTGCGGCGTGCACTTCATGGCCGAAGTTGCGGACATCATGTCGCGCCCGGAACAGATCGCCATCCTGCCCGACCTGGCGGCAGGCTGTTCGATGGCCGACATGGCCAGCCTGGCCAAGGTGGAACGCTGCTGGCGCGAGCTGCGCGACATGACCGGCGACCCGGATGCGCTCATCACACCGGTGACCTACATCAATTCGGCGGCCGACCTGAAGGCCTTCTGCGGCGAGCACGGCGGCATCGTGTGCACCTCGTCGAACGCTGCCAGCATTCTCGAATGGTCGCTCGCGCGGCGCGAAAAGGTGCTGTTCTTCCCCGACCAGCACCTCGGGCGCTGGACAGGCTACAAGATGGGCATTCCGCTCGACGACATGGTGGTGTGGGACCCGGATCTGGAGAATGGCGGCCTGACGCGCGAGCAGGTGGCGAAGGCGAAAATCCTGCTGTGGAAGGGCCACTGTTCGGTGCACCAGATGTTCCAGCCGGCGCACATCCTGCGCTGGCGCAACCAGCATCCGGACGGCCTCGTCATCTCGCATCCGGAAAGTGCCCTCGAAGTGTGTCGCCAGTCGGATTACGTCGGTTCGACCGAATACATCCTGAAGACGGTCAAGGCGGGCGCGCCCGGCACGAAGTGGCTGGTCGGCACCGAACTCAACCTCGTGAATCGCCTGGCCGAGGAAGTGAAGCACGAGGGCAAGACCGTTCAGTTCATGGCACCCACCGTGTGCATGTGCTCGACCATGCAACGCATTGATCCGCAGCATCTGGCCTGGTGTCTGGAGAACCTCGCCGAAGGTCAGGTGGTGAACCGGATCAGCGTGCCGGAACACGAAGCCGTTCCAGCCAAACTCGCGCTCGACCGCATGCTCGCCGCCTCGCCCTGAGGACGGCTTCCACATGGACTGGATGCAGCGCTGGGAACTGGCCAGTTATGTCGTGACCGCGCTGGGCCTGCCCCTGGCGGTCATCACCTTCATCTACCAGCAGCGGCGCGAGCGCGACAACGAAGACGAAGAGGCGTACCAGATGCTGTCGGACGCCTACATCGACTTCCTGAAGATCGTGCTCGCCAATCCGGACCTGCCGCTGCGCGAAACGGCTGCGCCGCAGCACCTCAGCGACGAGCAGGAACGGCGCATGCACATCATCTACCAGATGCTCATTTCGCTGTTCGAGCGCGCCTATCTGGTCGCCTGGACTGACGAAACCGAAGGGCTGGCCGCACGCCGCTGGGCGTCATGGGACGACTACATGCGCGAATGGCTGGCCTGCGACGCCTTCCGCAACCAGCTCATGACCCTGCTGCGCGGGGAAGACCCGGCGTTTGCGCGCCACATGATGAGACTTGCCGAAGCCGGTCGCGGCCACCCGCTCGATCCATGACGACAGACCTTCGCATCTGCACCTGGAACATCCACAAGGGCTTTTCGCAGTTCAACCGCCGCATGGTGATCCACGAACTGCGCGACCGCCTGCGCTACCTGTCGTCGGATCTGGTGTTCCTGCAGGAGGTGCAGGGTCAGCACCACGGGCATGCGCTGCGCCACGCCGACTGGCCGATCGAGCCGCAGTACGAATTCCTGGCCGATGAAATGTGGCCGGCGACCGCCTACGGCCGCAATGCGGTGTATGACCACGGCCACCATGGCAACGCCATCCTGTCGCGCCACCCGATCTCGCAGACCGACAACCACGACATGTCGGCACACCGCTTCGAACAGCGCGGTCTGCTGCATTGCGTGATCGAACCGGTGCCCGGCCGGCGCGTGCACGCGCTGTGCGTGCATCTGGGCCTGACCGCACGCGGCCGGGCCCAGCAATACGCCATGCTGGCCGAGCACGTGAATTCGACCATACCCGCCGCCGAAGCCTTGATCGTGGCCGGCGATTTCAATGACTGGCACAACCGTGCCGAAGGCCAGTGGGCCGATGCACTTGGCCTGCAGGAGGCGCACAGCCTGTTCCACGGCCGCCCCGCGCGCAGCTATCCGGCGGCCTTTCCGCTGCTGCGGCTGGACCGCATCTATGTGCGCGGACTCGACGTGGGCGAAGTGAAGCTGCATGCAGGCCGACCCTGGTCGCGCATTTCCGATCATGCGGCGCTGACCGCGCGACTGTCGCTGACTGCATCGTGACGACGTCGTGAGACCGCAGTGAGCCTGGGATGAGTCGATTCCTGCCTGGCAACGACATCCGCCTGCTGGTGTGCGGCGAACAGTACTTTCCTGCGCTGGAAGCGGCGATCGATCTCGCGCGCCATGAAATCTTTCTGGAAACCTACATCTTTGCCGACGACAGCATCGGCGAGCGCATCGCCGCCGCCCTTGCGCGGGCCGCACGACGCGGCGTGCGCGTGCGCATTTTGGTCGACGGCTTCGGCGCGCGCGAATTCGAAACCACGCACCGGGTGGCGCTGGAGACCGCCGGCGCGCATACGCTGATCTTCCGCCCCGACATCAGCTGGGTCACGCTGCGCCGCAACCGGCTGCGCCGCATGCACCGCAAGCTCGCCGTCATCGACGCAAGCACCGGCTTTGCCGGCGGCATCAACATCATTGATGACATGCACACCCCCGGTCACACACCGCCGCGCTTCGATTTTGCGGTTCAGGTGCGCGGGCCGCTGGTGGCGCGCATGCATGCCGAATGCCAGAAGCTTTGGGAACGCGTGGCCTGGGCGACGCTGCAGTTCAGGCCACGTCTGCCGCGCCTGCGGGAGTATGCCAACCGGCAGGCCGGACAGATCCGCGCCACGCTGCTGGTGCGCGACAACCTGCGACACCGGCGCGATATCGAGGACGCCTATCTCGAGGCGATCAACGGGGCGCGCAGCGACATCATCATCGCCAATGCCTACTTCCTGCCGGGCCGGCGCTTCCGCCAGGCGCTCGTGCGGGCGGCGGAACGCGGCGTGACGGTGACGCTCATCCTGCAGGGGCGGGTCGAATACCTGCTGATGCACTACGCCTCGCAGGCGCTCTACGGTGCGCTGCTGTCGAAGGGCGTGCGCATCGTCGAGTACCGCCGCAGTTTCATGCACGCCAAGGCGGCCGTCGTGGACGACGACTGGGCCACGGTCGGCTCCAGCAATATCGATCCGTTCAGCCTGATGCTGGCGCGCGAAGCCAATGTGGTGGTGAGCGACGCCGGCTTCACCCGGGAGCTGCGGCAGAAGTTGCTGCAGGCGGCCAGCCATGGCGGCCGCGAGCTGCGGCATCGACAGTGGAAGAACCGCCCGATGACCGAACGCGTGCTGCGCTGGATGGCCTACGGCATGGTGCGCGTGATGATCGGTCTGGCCGGCGACCTGCTGGCGCGGCGCCGCGCCGGACGCGACACACGGCACAACCTCTGAGCCCAGGTGGCGCCGTGCTTTCAGGCTGGTTTCAGCTTCGGCACCTACACTGCAGCCATGAGAACCCGACGCCTCCTGCTCTTCATGGCCGTTCCGCTGCTCGCCATCGGTGTGCTCGCCGCCGGCCTGTTCTACATGCCCATGGGCCTCGCCGACGACGATCACATCCGGGCGCGGGAATTGAGCCAGCGTGGCGAAATCCTGTCGCTGGAAAGGATTTCCGATCTCGCGAAGGCGGTGCACCCGGGCAAGCTGATAGACATCGATCTGGAGCGCAAGCGCGAGCTGTGGATCTATGAAGTCGAGCTGCTCGACGATCGGGGCCGCGTGTGGGAAATGAAGTTCGACGCACGCAATGGCGAACTGCTGAAGCTGGAACAGGACGACTGACGTGCGACTGCTGCTCGCTGAAGACGACGAAGCGCTCGTTGCCGGGCTCAAGCCGGCGCTGGAACAGGCCGGCTACGCGGTCGATCTGGCGACCGACGGCGTGCTTGCGCAGCTGTGCGCAGACGCGATCGACTACGACCTCGTACTGCTCGACCTGGGTCTGCCGCGGCGCAGCGGCGTCGAGGTGCTGCAGCACTGGCGCAGTTCAAGCAGGTCGATGCCGGTGGTGGTGCTGACGGCGCGTGACACCTGGCAGGAAAAGGTGGCGGTGCTGACCGCCGGCGCCGACGACTATGTGTGCAAACCCTTCCACACCGAAGAGCTGCTGGCCCGTCTGGCGGCCGTGCTCAAGCGCAGCACGTCCGCCAGACTTGCACCGGGGCCGCTGTCGGTCGCCGGCCTGTCGCTCGATGAGCACGAGCAGAGCGTCACATTGGGCAACGGTGAGCGCGTCGGGCTTAGCCAGATCGAATTCCGTCTGCTGCGCTGCTTCATGCTGCATCCCGGGCGCGTGCTGTCGCAGCAGCGCCTGAACGAACACCTCTATGACCACGCCACCGAACACGAAAGCAATGTGATCGAGGCACACCTCACCCGGCTGCGCCGCAAGATCGGCCGTGACTGGATACAGACGCGGCGCGGTCAGGGTTATGTGTTCGACCCGCCTGCCGAACCATGAACGGTTCGCTGCACCGGCGCCTTGCCATCGGTCTGACGATCAGCCTTGTGCTGCTGGCCGGCCTGCAATGGCTGCTGTCCGGCATCGCCATCGAGCGGCTGCTGAAGGCGCAGCTTGCCCAGCGTCTGGAGCGTGATGCGGAGAACCTTCTGGCCGCGCTGCACATCGACGCCGACGGCCGACTGGCACTCGACGCGACGCGCGTCGGCGGCGAATACCAGCGCCCGTTCTCGGGCCATTACTACCGGCTCGAGATCACGCACGACGGTCAGACGCACGACATCACATCGCGCTCGCTGTGGGACGGCGGACTTGCGCTGCCGCCGGCGGCCGATGCGCGCCGACGTGAGACAGCGGCGCGCGGTCCGCAGGGGCAGTCGCTGTGGGTGGTGTCGGTGCAGTACGAGAAGCGCACCCAGCGCGTCACGATCGCCGTGGCCGAAGACCTTGCGCCGCTGCAGTCCGGACTGCGACAGTGGCATCTGCTGTACGGCCTGCTGTCGCTGGCGGTGCTGCTGCTGGTGCTGGCTGTTCAACGCTGGGTCGTGCGGCGCTCGCTGCGCCCGCTGGCCGAGCTGCAGCGGCAGTTGCAGGCACTCGGACGGGGCGAACGTAGCGAACTCGATGCCCCGGTGCCGGATGAAATCGGGCCGCTGGTGGCGCAGCTCAACAGCATGCTGGGCATGCTCGCACGCCGCTCGCAACGTTCGCGCGAGGCGCTGGGCAACCTTGCCCATGCGCTCAAGACAAGGCTGGCGGTGCTGGTGCAGGCGACCGAGTCGCCCGAACTCGCCGCGCACCCGGCGCTCAGGCAGCGCCTCGTCGACAGCAACACGCTGATGCGCCACGCCATCGAACGAGAGCTGCGTCGGGCCCGGCTGATGGGCGGTGCGCATCCGGCCCAGCGCAGCAGCGTCGCTGCGGTGATCGATCAGCTCGGGCGCACGCTGGGCATCCTCTACGCGGAAAAGAAGCCCGATATCCGCATCGACGTGCCGTCGGGTCTGGCGCTGGCCATGGACCCGGAAGACCTGCTCGAACTGCTCGGCAACCTGATGGACAACGCCTGCGCGTGGTGCACCGGCGTGGTCGGCGTCTCCATCCGGTACGCCGACGACATCAGCATCACACTTGAAGACGACGGCCCGGGATGCCCGGCCACACAGCTTGAAGCGCTGACCGAACGCGGCTTTCGCGCCGACGAATCACGCCCCGGCCACGGTCTGGGTCTGGCCATCGTGCGCGATCTGGTCGACAGCTACGGCGGCACACTGGAATTCGGTCATTCGACCGCACTGGGCGGACTGCGCGTCACCGCGCACCTGCCTGTCCATCTGGGGCACACCGCCCCGAACGTCCGAGGAGACTGACATGAAGACATCTGCAATGCGCACTGCCCTGGTTGCCGTGCTGACCGCGTGCGCCACCCTGCCTGCATTGGCCGACGACGACGACCTGCCGAAGATGCGCGCCATCGCTGCCGGCGCCAAGCTGATATCACTCGAGGACGCCCAGGCCAAGGCGCTCGCCGCCAAACCCGGCACCATCGTGGACGTCGACCTCGAACGCCGCTTCCTGGGGCGAAACTACGACTATGAGTTCGAAGTGATCGACGCCGAGGGCAAGGAGTGGGAGGTCTACATCAACGCCCGCGATGGCTCCGTGCGATCGGTGCGTCAGGACTGGTTCGAGTGAGGCGACGCACGCAGCCTGCACCGTTGCAGCACGTCTGCTGCACAATCAGGCCTGACCTTCCCGTACCGGACTGACCATGAGCTTTGAACACGCCCTGCCCCACTGGATCAACAACGCACGCGACGTGCTGCACAGCGAACGTCAGGCCGACGTATTCGATCCGGCCCATGGCCGGGTTGCGCGGCGCGTGCTGCTGGCCTCCGACAGCGACGTGTCGGCAGCGGTCGCCAGCGCCTCAGCGGCACAACCCGCGTGGGGCGCACTGCCGCCGCTGCGCCGTGCGCGCGTGCTGTTCCGCATGCAGGAGCTGGTGACGAAGTACAGCACCGACCTCGCGCGCCTGATCACGCGCGAGCATGGCAAGACGCTGCCGGACGCGCAGGGCGAGGTGCAGCGCGGGCTGGAGGTGATCGAATTCGCGTGCGGCATTCCGCAACTGCTCAAGGGCCAGTATTCGGACAACGTCGGCGGCGGCATCGCCAACTGGAGCCAGCGCATGCCGCTGGGTGTCACGGCGGGCATCACGCCGTTCAACTTCCCATTCATGGTGCCGATGTGGATGGCCCCGGTGGCCATCGCCTGCGGCAACAGTTTCATCCTGAAGCCGTCGGAACGCGATCCGTCACCGTCGCTGCTGACTGCCGAACTGTTCCGGGACGCCGGCCTGCCGGACGGCGTGTTCAACGTCGTGCAGGGTGACCGCGAGGCGGTCGATGCGCTGCTGGTGCATCCGGACGTGCGCGCCGTGAGCTTCGTCGGCTCGACGCCGATCGCGCGCCACATCTATGAAACCGCGGCACGCCACGGCAAGCGTGCTCAGGCGCTGGGTGGGGCGAAGAACCACATGGTGGTGATGCCGGACGCCGACATCGCGCAGGCGGCCGACGCGTTGATAGGCGCCGCCTACGGCTCGGCCGGCGAACGCTGCATGGCGATTTCGGTCGCGGTGGTGGTGGGCGACATCGCCGATGCGCTGGTCGATGCAGTCAAGGTCCGCGCGCAGAAACTCACGATCGGCGACGGCGAAAGCCCGGGCGCCGACATGGGCCCGGTCGTGACAGCCGCGCACCGCGACCGCATCGTGTCGCTGATCGACAGCGGCATCGCGGAAGGTGCGACGCTGGTGCTCGACGGGCGGCGACACACGGTGGCCGGGCGGGAGAACGGCTACTTCCTCGGCGCGACGCTGTTCGACCATGTAACGCCCGACATGCGCATCTGGCGGGAAGAAATCTTCGGCCCGGTGCTGTGCGTGGTGCGTGCGGCAAGCTTCGGCGAAGCCGTCGAGCTGGTGAACAGCCACGAATACGGCAATGGCGTGTCGCTCTACACGCGGGACGGACGCACCGCGCAGGAATTCGCGCAGCGCATCGAAGCCGGCATGGTGGGTATCAACGTACCGATTCCCGTGCCGATGGCGTGGCACTCGTTCGGCGGCTGGAAACAGAGCCTGTTCGGCGACCTGCACGCCTATGGCGAAGAGGGCGTGCGTTTCTACACGCGCTACAAGAGCGTCATGCAGCGCTGGCCGGACAGCAGCTCGAAAGGGCCGGAATTCGGGATGCCGGTGAATCAATGATTGCAGTTACTCGATGAGGATCTGCGGCAGCCAGTGGGAACGCGGGTCGCCGACGCTCAGGTCTTCATCGCGCAGCGGGCGCGTACGTCGCTCGACAGGCACGCTGTCGGGCACGATGAAGGGGTCCATGTCGACATCGTGCGCCACCCCCTCGATGCGCCCGCCCGCGACCTTCATCCGGTAATACACGCCGTTGAACGGATTGATGTGCAGCGCCGCCGGTTCGGTGCGCATGAACATCAGCGCCATTTCGAGCGGGACCAGATCGGTTTCGCTGACCCGCGGCACTTCGCGCTCGACCGGAAAATTGCACAGTCGCTGCGTCGGCCCGGTCAGACAGCGGAACGGACGCATGGCGAGAAAGTATTCTTCGAGCTTGGCGTCGAGCACCACCTTGAAGCGCGAAGTGCCGTCCGCTTCCGGCGTGAAGGTGACCTGACCGATCACGATCCGCTCGCCCTGCGCATTGCCCAGCGTGATCGTGCGTGTGCCGGTCAGCACATCAGCGTGCGCCGCGGTGCTGACCAGCAGGCTGCACAAGGCTGCGTTCATCCATCGTTTCATGCTGCCCCCCCCGATGCCTGTTGTTGTGCGTGTGCTGTACTCATGGAACCTGCGTGATCTGACCGGTCGAAGTCTGCATACCTTACGCCGCAACCGGAATCGATACTGCCATGAACCGCCGTCATTTCACCGTCGCTGCCGGCACGGCGCTGCTGGCGCCCGGGCTGGCTCGCCCGGAGACGCCGGGCTCCGCACTTGTCGCGCTGCGAACTGGCGGCTGCGCCCTGCTGATGCGCCACGCGACGACCGAGCCCGGCATCGGCGATCCGCCCGGCTACCGGCTCGATGCCTGCAGTTCGCAACGCAACCTGTCACCGGCCGGACGCGAACAGGCGCGACGCGCCGGCGCATGGCTGGCGCAGCAGGGCGTCGTGTTCGATGCGGTGTTCAGCAGCCGCTGGTGCCGCTGCGTCGATACGGCGTCGCTGATGTTTCCCGGTCAGCCGGTCGAGGTGCTGGAAGCGCTGAATTCATTCTTCGACGACGGCAGCGCGCGCGAACGCCAGACCGCTGCGCTGCGCAGCTGGCTCGGAACACTGGAAGGATCGCGTCGGGTGGCGCTGGTGACGCATCAGGTCAACATACTGGCGCTGACCGGCGACAATCTCTCCATGGGCGGGGCGGTGGTGGCACAACCCGACCGGCGCGGCGGCGTGCGCAGCGTCGGCCGGATCGACCTGGGCGGCTGAGCACCTGCCTACTTCACGGCAGCAAAGTGCTCGTCGTAGCGGAACACGTAGTCCTTGTCCTTAAACGGCGTGTGGCAGGTGCGACAGGTGTCGTACTTCGCTTCGCCGTTCAGCTCACCGGTGCCCTTGAACGCGCTGTAGATCCAGTCGCCGTTCTTCTGCGCTTCGGGTACGCCAGCACCCCAGCCCGGATTCTTGCCCATGACGAAGACGGCCGCCAGCTTGTCCTTCACCAGCTTGCCGTCGGCACCCTTGATCGGCTTGCCGGCGTCATCGAGCCTGACCGACCAGTTTTCCATGACGAAGGTCGAGCCCTGCGGGAAATCGTTGCCCGGCACGGCCTTCTTCGCCTGCGCATTCATGTAGATGTCGCGGATCTGTTTGATGTCCTCGCGTTGTACCGCGCTGAGGAAGGTCGGCCAGGTTCTGTAGTCGGCTGGCAGCGGCAACTGACCGTCGGCCAGCGCTGCCACGGGCGGCGGTGCATTCATCTGACTGCAACCGGCGATGATCAGTCCGGCGACAACGGCGCCAAGTATCTTCTTTTGCATGGATGGACTCCTGATAAGCAGTGGGCACAACATCTGCACGAGGCCCGGTCTGGCGCCCCGCATGCATCCACTACCCGCGCATCCCTGATCCGGATGCAGCCGGCGCTGAAATCAGGGTGTCCGGCCGCGGCGCCACGCCTCGACCGACAGCAGCAGCAGGCCGATGCCGATCAGCAGCATGCCGACCAGTTCGCCGGTGCCCGGACGCTCGCCGAGCTGCCAGGCAGCCGACAGCACACCGATGACCGGCGTCACCAGCGACACCATGCTGGTGGTGCCGGCAGACAGCCGGCGAAGTGCGTACAGCCACAGCAGCCACGCGATCACGGTGCCCGGCACGATGTTGTAGAGCAGCGCGCCAATCAGTGAAGGCGTCCAGTTGATCGGTTCGGCCGGCCACCACAGCGCGACGACAACCAGCGGTACGGCACCGATCAGCGACTGCCAGGCGGCGATGGCCAGCACATCGAGGTCGGGCGCTCGCGCCTGCAGCCTTTTCGCGACGATCACCGCCAGCGCCCAGCACACGCCGGCCAGCGTCGCCAGCACGCTGCTCAGCAGGTCACCGGCCAGATGCAGTGGATCAAGAATGCACAGCAGGCCGACCAGCGTGGCGACAGCCGACGGCCACTGCCAGCCGTGCAGGCGATCGCCGAGCAGCGGCCAGGCCAGCAGCATCACCCAGAACGGCATCGTGTAGGCCAGTACGGCGGTCTTGCCGGCACCACCGCTGACCAGCGCGAGAATGATCAACCCGGTGAAGCCGGTGGTCTGCAGCAGACCCATCAGCGCCACCGCGCGCATTTCGATGATGCGCACCGGACGGCGCAGCGCGACGACCAGTCCGAACAGCACCAGCGCACCGAACAGCGTGCGCAGCGCGCCGAACTGGAAGGGGCCGATGTCGACCAGGGCGATCTTCATGACCACCCAGTTGTAGCCCCAGATCACGGCCAGCAGCATCAGGGCTGCCAGCGCGCGTGCGGACGGGCTGTGCGGCACGGACGCCTCAGTTCCAGATGTGCGTGATGAGGCGCCAGCTGCGATCCGGCTGGCGACGATAGACCATGGTCAGATGGCCGCTGAAAGTCTGCAGACCGCCTTCGCCGTTGGCCTGTGCGCTCCAGCGGCCACGCTGCGTGGCGACTTCGCTGTCACCGATCACCGCATGCTGTTCGATGCGGTGGTTGTGCAGTCCCTGATCGATGGCACCGGCGAACAGCGCCTCGATCTGCGCCGAACCCAGCGCGGCATTGCCGCCGGCCGGCAGCACGGCACCCTGCTCGTCGTACAGCGCGGCCAGCGCGGCGGCGTCGCCACGGTTGAAGGCGGCATCCCAACGCAGGTTGAGGTCGGCAACGGCGGCTTGAAGGGCTTGCAGGGTCATGTGGATCTCCTCGGGTAAAGGTTGAAACTTGATCGTCTAAAATAATTAGCTGACTAACTTGATCGGCAAATAAAGTTCAGGAAAAGGCATCCGTGCCGGACCGCACGACGCCGAGCATGGCCTGCAGCGCAGCACGCTGGTCCTCGTCGAGCCCGGCCATCAGTGTGCGCACGCGGCGGTAGTAATCGGGCATGACGGCATCGAGCACGGCCTGCCCGGCCGGCAGCAGGCGCACGGTCAGCCGGCGCCGGTCTGCGGTGTCGAACACGCGTTGCACCAGACCTTCGCGCTCCAGCCCGTCCAGCAGGCCGGTCATCGTGGCCCGCGTGACACCGGCTTTCTGTGCCAGCGCCGAGGGTGACGATTCGAGCGCGTCCTCCCGCATCAGCAGGATGAGCACCCACCAGCGCCCCTGCAGCAGCCCGTGGCGGGCGAGAAAACCGTCGAGCGCCTGCGACAGTTCGGTCGCCACGCGCAACAGTGTCAGGAATGATGCGACTGCGCTGACGTCCGCTTCGGGATAGCGGGCGGCAAACTTGCGCAGTACATCGGAAGTCGGGAGGTCGCGGAGCTGAAGCATGATTAGCCGGATTATAGTTAGGCTCCGTACTTTGTCAACGGCAAGCTGGAGCACGGCCCCGATGTTGGGCTAGGATTGAAGGAAAGACATGCTGCGCACGTTGATCATCTTTTGCGCGCAGCCGCACTGCGACCTGGAAAGTGAACGCATGGACACCATCGACACGATTGCCGCCGCCGCCGGGCTTGCGTGGGCCAGCGGGCTGCGCCTGTATGCGGTGATCTTTCTCGCCGGTCTCGCCGGTCGCCTGGGCTGGGTCGATCTGCCGGGCGACCTCGACACGCTGGAACATCCGCTTGTGCTTGCTGCCGCCGGCCTGATGCTGTGCATCGAGTTTTTCGCCGACAAAATTCCGGCGCTCGACAGCCTGTGGGACGGCGTGCATACCTTCATCCGCATTCCTGCCGGCGCCTTGCTCGCCGCGTGGGCCCTCGCCGACCAGAGCACACCAGTCGTGCTGGCAGGCGCCCTGCTCGGCGGCTCACTCACTGCAGGCACGCATCTGACCAAGGCGGGCAGCCGCATCGCCATCAACACCTCGCCGGAACCGGTCAGCAATCTGATCGCGTCGACCAGCGAAGACGGCGCCGCAGTCGGCGGCCTGTGGCTGGCGTTCACCTATCCGATCGTGTTTCTCGGCTTCCTCGGCGTGTTCCTGCTGTGCATGCTGTGGCTGCTGCCACGCGTCTGGCGCTTCCTGAGCGACCTGTTGTCCTGGGTAGCCGGCAAACAGGCGCCCGGTTGACCTGAATCAGTCCGCCCCGGTCGGCCCGGCAGTCCAATGATGTCAACCCTTCACCGAGGTTTGCATCATGAAAGCCCTGACTGATCTGCTATCCACCGACTACGGACTGATGAGCCTGCTGGTCATCGCATTCACCCTCTTCATGAGCTTCTGGTTCGCCCGCTTCTTCAAGCGGCACATGGATGAGGACGAAGCGCGCGCCAAGCAAGCCGATCAGTCGGCGAAGCTGTAGGGGCCACCGCGCTCGCGTGCCCGCTGCCAGGCCGGGCGGCTGTGGATGCGGGACAGGAAGTCCGTCAGTCGCGGATGCGTCGCACCGAGGCCGGCGCCCTTGGCTGCCGCCTCGACCGGAAAGCTCATCTGGATGTCGGCTGCGGTGAACGCGTCGCCGGCAAACCATGGCCGCGTCGCCAGTTCGGATTCCATGAAGCGCAGCTGGTCGTCGATGTTCGGCTGCACGAAGGTTTTCAGCACGTGGTCTGCCAGACCGCGCGCCACCGGCTTGATGAAAAACGGCACCGGCGCATTGCGCACCTTCTGGAACACCAGATGCATCAGCTGGTACGGCATGGCGGAGCCTTCCGCAAAATGCAGCCAGTACGTATAACGGCGCGCATCCGCACTGCCGGGCGCGGGCCTGAACCGGCCTGCGCCATACACCTCAACCAGATATTCGATGATGGCACCCGATTCGGCGATGACCTGATCGCCGTCGGTGATGACCGGCGACTTGCCGAGAGGGTGCACGGCACGCAGCTCCGGCGGCGCGTAGGACGTTTCCGGATCGCGCTCGTAACGTTTCACCTCATAGTCGAGCCCGAGCTCTTCGAGCAGCCACAGCACGCGCTGCGAACGGGAGTGCGCCAGATGGTGGACGGTGATCATGTGAGTATTTTCCAGACCAGTGAAACGCCTGCCATCACCAGATCGCCGACATCAAGCGACGTGGCGTCCAGCGCCGGATTGGCGCGCGACGAACGGGCTGAGCGGCGCGCCTGCTGTTCTCGCCTTTCGGTTTCGATCAGCGCGTCGGCGATCGCATCCGGATCCCGATTCGCACGCTTTTCTTCAGCGACACGATAGCCGTTGAGCGCGCTTTTCACCGCATCGGGATCGATCAGCGAAAACGCAGACCGACAATGCGGGCAGGCGTGGTCCTTGCGGATGTCGACCGGTGCGCCGCAGCCGGTGCAGTAGATGGCACCGACCCGCTTGCTCAGATCGTGGATTTCCGGCTTGGTGAGCTGACGGACGAAGCCCTTTTCGATCATGAACGATGCAAAGGTGCTGAAGCGGCCGTGTCGATGCGGGCAGCGACTGGTGGCGTAGCGGCCACTGCGCACGATGTCATAGCCATGTTCGAGCTTGCTGCTGCAGCGCGGACAGGCCATCACCGGCGCCACCGGATTGCGCTGCACGTCGCGGTGCTCGTGCAGCTGCTTGAACAGGTCATTGACCGAAGCCGGCGACAGCTGCTGGTTTTCGTGCGTATCGAACCAGATGCCCTGGCAGGCGTAGCAGATGTCGAGTTCGAGCGGCCCGCCGCCGTGGTGCGTAAAGGTATGCACGTCCATCGGGACGCGGCAGGAAGGGCAGTTCGGTTTCGGGCTCATGTTCGAATCGACAGGCGGGCGGTTGAACGGTCGGCATGCCTGCGCGCGGCGAGCCGCACGGCATCCATCGTCTTCAGCGGCATCCGCGGCTGAAACTTCAGCGCGCGCTGCGCGTCACCTTGACGCCGGCGGGCGCACTGCGATGAAAAGTGACCGGTATCGCAGGCGCCTGCGGGACCGATTTTCGCAAACTCCCGACCACGTGCATTTCGCACTTCTTGCAGTCGAAGCGCAAGGTGAGCCGGTCGTTGCCGTTCATCAGCGTCATCGGTTCCGCTTTCACCATGCCGCGCAGGTCGTAGTCCTTCAATTCCTTCGGACACAGGTTGTGGCTGTAGCGCAGGCAGTGCTTGGTGATCATCAGCGAAACCTCGCCCGGCTCGTGGTTGAGCTCGTAGGCGTCGGCGATCAGCTGCACGCCATGTCGGCGATAGAAGGTGCGCGCCTTTTCGTTGTACACGTTGGCGAGATAGCTCAACTCGGTGTCGGTGAATGGCACCGGCGGTTCGACCGGCGCCAGCGGCTGCGGTCGCGCATGCGCCTTCACGCGGGCCGTTTCCAGCTTTTCGCAGGCATCGCGGCGCAGGCCGTTCAGCACCGAAGCCGGAAGAAACCACGCCTGCTGCGTATCCAGCGTGACCGAGCGCGCTTCGAACATCGTGTTGCCGAGCTTGGCGATGGCTTCGCGGATGCCGACCCGCGCGCGTTCCGCGTCGCGCGCCGGCTGCTTGTCATGGGTGATTTCAGACCGTACGGTACAGCCGTCCTCGTCGGTCAGCGTCAGCGCAAAACCTTCCGGCGTGTCGGCAAACCGCAGATCCACCGCGACCCGTCGTTCGCTCGACTTCTTCTCCAGCGCCCGCTCGAAAGCCTGGTCCCTATTGCGGTAAAGCGTCATGCCGGCTTTCAGGTCATCCGGCATGAGGTTGGGGAACAATTGCCTCCCCTGCACGGTGTTGATGCGCAGGCCCTGCAGTTCGCGATGGCTGTCGAAATAGCTCAGACCGTCGCCGTTGTGGATGTCGACCAGAGCCGCGACTTCGATGTGATCGGCCGCGATCCGGGTCACGGTCGCCGCTTCCTCGCCGACGAAGCCGGGCGCTTCGAACGCTTCGATGCCGTGCTGACGGCCATTGACGAAGTAGTCGGTCGCGCCGCGGTTGAACGACTTTTCCGGCAGCGGTGTGAAGAAGAAGGTGCAGCGGCCGCTGGACGCGCGCCGGTGCGCCGGCAGGTCGTCCAGGATGTCATCGATCAGCGTGCGGTAATGGGCGGTGATGTTCTTCACATAGGCCAGATCCTTCAGCCGTCCCTCGATCTTGAACGAACTGATCCCGGCGTCGATCAGCGCGCGCAGATTGGCGCTCTGGTCGTTGTCCTTCATCGACAGCAGGTGCTTGTCGTGCGCCACGACGGCGCCGCTGGCGTCGGTCAGCGTGTAGGGCAGGCGGCAGGCCTGCGAACATTCGCCGCGGTTGGCGCTGCGCGCGGTGTGCGCATGGCTGATGAAGCACTGGCCGCTGAATGCCACGCACAGCGCACCGTGCACGAAGAACTCAAGCGAACACGACGTGTTCGACGCGATGTCGCGGATCTGCTCCAGCGTCAGTTCTCGTGCCAGCACGATCTGCGAAAAGCCGACGTCCTGCAGGAAGCGCGCCTTGGCTGCGTCCCGGATGTCGGTCTGCGTGCTGGCGTGCAGCTGGATTGGCGGCAGATCCATTTCCAGCAGGCCCATGTCCTGCACGATCAGCGCATCGACTCCGGCGTCGTACAACTGGCGGATGGTGTGCCGCGCCGGCTCCAGTTCGTCGTCGCGCAGGATGGTGTTGAACGCGACGAACACCTTCGCATGGAAGCGATGCGCATGTGCCGTCAGGCGCGCGATGTCGGCGACGTCATTGTCGGCGCCCTTGCGCGCGCCGAAGGACGGCCCGCCGATATACACCGCATCGGCGCCGTGGTTGATCGCCTCGATGCCGAAATCGGCATTTTTTGCGGGCGCGAGCAGTTCGAGGATGCGGCGGTCTGAGGTCATCGGGAAGCGCGACAGGGCGTGAGCCGTAAAGGCGCGATTATCCGCGAGCGCGCTGCAAATGAAAAACCGGCCGAAGCCGGTTTTCGTCGCAGGTCAGGCGCCGTCAGGCGCGACGCCGCGCCATCATGCCGATCAGCAGCACACCGCCGAGCATCATTGCCCAGGTGCGCGGCTCGGGTATCGGCGCCGGCACCGTGGCCTGCAGGCTCGCCACTTCCCAGCCGATGTCGTCCAGGGCTGCCCAGTCGAGGTCGGTCATGTACCGCCGCTGGCCTGAAGGGATGAAGGGCGAAAGCAGCGGAATCTGCTGGCTGCCGTTGGCGACGCCGCGCAGCGTGGTCGCAAAGTGAGCATCGGAGCCGTCGCCCTGCAGCGCAACCGCTGCACCGCCGTTCGTCGCGGTGGTGACCGCGCCGGTGAAGGTGTCGCCGACCACCGCGTCGAACCAGCTGTCGGCCGTGCCGAAACCGAATACGTGCGCGGTTTCATGCATCGCCACGGTGTAGAAGTCAAAGCCGGAGAAGCCTTCGACGGTCGACACGTCGCTGTCGAAATACCAGTTGATGTTGGTACCGAAGCTGATCGAGCCGCCCCACGGCCCGAAATCGGTTTCGACCGTAGTCAACGCACCCGGCTCGCCGCGCGACAGTGCGTTGTTGATGAACGCCGTGCTGCCACTGACACTCTGGAAACCCGGGCCGCCAACACCCAGCGTCTGGCCGCCGAAGGCATGGGATCCGACAAAAATGCGGATTTCGTTCTCGGGGATGCTGAAGTTGTTGATCAACAGCGGCGTGCCGAACGGATCCTGCGGATTGTAGAGGCGCGCCGCGAAGGTGTTGCCGCCTGAGGGCGTGATCGCGGTCAGTGTGTCGAGCAGGTTCAGGCTGAACACCTGTGCCACCTGATCCAGCACCACCCGCTTGTCGCTGGTGAAGAATCCAGCGGTGTCGTAGGTGTAATCGAACACCACATCGATAGCTTGAGCCGGTATGGAAAACGTGGCAAACACCACGGCACTCGCTGCAAACAGGGGCTTTTTCAACGCGATCTCCTCAAGGTAGCAGCAGGGTATCGCAGTCCGGCGGCAACGCCGCGTGCAATTGTGCACGGCCCTGATCGCCCGTTTCAGGCAGCCCTCGCGCAGTTCCGCCCGGCGTGCTTGGCGGCATACAGCGCCTGGTCGGCACGCTCCATCAGCGACTCCGGCGTATCTTCGGCCCGCCAGGTGGTGATGCCGGCGCTCACTGTCACGGCCAGCGCTTCCCCGATCGTCGGCAGCGAAGTGTCGGCAATCCGTTGCCGGATGGTGTCCGCCAGCACCACCGCGTCCGCTTCGCGGCAGTCGCGCAGCACCAGCAGGAATTCCTCACCGCCCCAACGGCACGCGAGGTCCGATTCGCGCAGGCTGGCGCGGATCAGGCCACTGACATGCTCGATCATGCGATCCCCGGCAAGATGACCATGACGGTCGTTCAGCGCCTTGAAATGGTCGATGTCGAACAGGATCGCTGACAGCGGCTGACGCGCGCGCCGGGCATCCGCCAGCATCTGAACCATCATGATTTCCAGCGCGTGCCGGTTCAGCAGACCGGTCAGGCGATCCGTGGTGGCCATCTTTTCCAGGCGGAGCTGGTAGCGATCCAGCGTCAGGCTTGCCAGATACACCGTCGCCAGCGTGATCAGCACGCACAGGCCAAGGTTGATGTAGAGGGTGCGCCGGATATCGACCAGGGCGTCGTCCTCGACCTTCTCGACCACCAGGAACCACTTCATTTCCGGCACATAGCGCACATTGAGCAGATAGTCGCGCCCTGCGCTGCGGTACTGGAAGGAACCTGACTGCGCTGCCAGCATGGCGGGCGCGATGTCGCGCAGACCTTCGACCTCGCCCAGATGGTCTGCGCCATGCCAGGGGGCTTCGCCGAACAGCACGACCTTCCCCTGCTGATCGACGAAATAGACGCTGCGCTGATAGCGCTGCTGGTAGCCGGCCAGCAGCTTGCGCACGGTATCGACCGTCAGCCCGACACCGGTCACGCCCATCAGGCCGCCGTCGTAGTCATAAACGCGGTAGTTGATGAACACGGTGAGGGTGTCGCGGCTGCGCGTATCGGTATCTACATTGATCTCGTAGGGTTCATCCAACCGGCGCACCCGGAAGTACCAGCTGTCCTGCGGGTTGTCTTCGCTCACCTTGCGCAGCAAACCGTCCGGGTGATAGTAGTTCCGCGTGCGCTCAGATACGAAAAAGCTGGTGAAGGTGCCGTAACGGCTGCGTACCTCGCCGAGGAACTTGGTCAGCGCCGGCACATCCCTCTCGCTGCGCAGCACCCAGTCGCGCAGAAAGGTGTCGCCGGCCATCATCGAGGCGATGAACACCGGGCGGATCAGGTCCTTCTGGATTTCCGAATAGATGTTGTCCGACGTCAGCGGCAGTTCACTGTCGACGATGGAGCGGTGGATCCCGTTTTTCGACACGTAGTAACTGACCAGTGTCGTCATGACAAACCCGAGCGAAAGCAGCAGGCCGAGCAGCAGCAGAAGCCGGTGCTTGCCGGTCACGCGACCGCGCGTGTGGCGGCTCACTGCCTGAGCGGGCAACGGCGTCGCGGCAGCCGAGGCATCGGCATCGTTGCGCTGCAGTGGAGTCTGCCGGGAAGTCATGGGATAAAAGGGAAAGAGAACGCTGCAGCATTAACGGCAGTTCGCCGGATGACTGCAACAGGAGTACCTGCCGGTACGGGTACCGGCAGGGAACCGCTCAGCGGGCGATCGGCTTGTAGCGGATGCGGTGCGGTCTGGCGCCGTCTTCGCCCAGGCGCTTCTTCTTGTCGGCTTCGTATTCCTGATAGTTGCCGTTGAAGAAGGTCCACTGCGAGTCACCCTCGGCAGCGAGGATGTGCGTGGCGATGCGGTCGAGGAACCAGCGGTCGTGCGACGTGACGAGCACGCAGCCGGAAAATTCGAGCAGAGCATCTTCCAGCGCTCGCAGCGTTTCCACGTCGAGGTCGTTCGACGGCTCGTCGAGCAGCAGCACGTTGCCGCCGGCGATCAGCGTCTTGGCCAGATGCAGCCGGCCACGCTCGCCGCCCGACAGATTGCCGACGATCTTCTGCTGGTCGCCGCCCTTGAAGTTGAAGCGTCCGATGTAGGCGCGGCTGGGCATTTCAAAGCGGCCCACGGTCAGGATGTCGGCGCCGTCGGCGACCGCCTCGAACACGGTTTTCGACGCGTCCAGCCCTTCGCGTGTCTGATTCACGGCGGCGATCTTGACCGTCGGCCCGACCACGATTTCGCCGGAATCCGGTTTGTCCAGTCCCTGGATCATGCGGAACAGCGTCGACTTGCCGGCACCATTCGGACCGATCACGCCGACGATGGCACCCGGCGGAACGCTGAAACTCAGGTTGTCGATCAGCAGACGGTCGCCGAAGCCTTTCGACACGCCATTGAATTCGATCACCTTGTCGCCCAGTCGCTCGCCCGGCGGAATGAAGATTTCGTGCGTTTCGTTGCGCTTCTGGTACTCGACGCTGCTCATTTCCTCGTAGCGCGCCAGACGCGCCTTCGATTTGGCCTGACGCGCCTTGGGGTTGCCGCGCACCCACTCGAGTTCGGTGGCGAGCGCCTTCTGGCGCGCCGATTCGGTGTTCTCTTCCTGCTTCAGGCGCGCACCCTTCTGGTCCAGCCAGCTCGAATAGTTGCCCTTCCATGGGATGCCATGGCCGCGATCGAGTTCGAGGATCCACTCGGCCGCGTTGTCGAGGAAGTAGCGATCGTGCGTCACCGCCACCACGGTGCCGGGAAAACGCACCAGAAACTG
Source organism: Methyloversatilis sp. RAC08 (assembly GCF_001713355.1). Classification (NCBI taxonomy): domain Bacteria; kingdom Pseudomonadati; phylum Pseudomonadota; class Betaproteobacteria; order Nitrosomonadales; family Sterolibacteriaceae; genus Methyloversatilis; species Methyloversatilis sp. RAC08. The sequence continues at coordinate 1,108,472 of NZ_CP016448.1, forward strand.
CTCCAGCCACTCGACCGATTCGGCATCGAGGTGGTTGGTCGGCTCGTCCAGCAGCAGCATGTCCGGCTTGGACAGCAGCAGCTTGCACAGCGCCACGCGGCGCTTCTCGCCGCCGGACAGCGGCGCGATCTTCGCGTCCCACGGTGGCAGGCGCAGCGCATCGGCGGCGATTTCCATCTGGGTTTCGATGTCGGCACCGGCGGTTGCGAGCACGTTTTCGTACTTCGCCTGTTCTTCGGCCAGCTTGTCGAAATCGGCGTCGGGCTCGGCGTAGGCAGCATAGATCGCGTCCAGCTTGGTGCGCGCTTCCATGATGTCGCCGAGGCCGGATTCCACTTCTTCCTTCACCGTCTTGGCCGGATCAAGCTCGGGTTCCTGCGGCAGATAGCCGATGCGGATGCCCGGCAGGTGCTGCACTTCACCCTCGAATTCCTTGTCGGCGCCGGCCATGATGCGCAGCACCGTCGATTTGCCCGAACCATTCAGGCCGAGCAGACCGATCTTTGCGCCGGGGAAGAAGGAAAGCGATATGTCCTTGATGATCGTGCGCTTCGGCGGAACGACCTTGCTCACGCGGAGCATCGACATCACGTATTGGGCCATGGTGTGCTGCGGGGATGACTGAAGAAGCCGGAAGTATGCCGCAAGCCGCACGACTGCAGCCGCAGTCGCCTCAAACGCGCCGGCTCGCACTACCATCGCGATCCGGACTTCCGGTTCGCACCTTCCCAGACCGCACACAGGACACCCCATGATCGGTTCGATCGGCCTCATTCTCATCGGCGCACTGCTGCTGGCGTCGAATCTGGAGCTCTTTTCGCTGCGTGACCTGGGTGAAATTCTCGGCACCTGGTGGCCGGCCGTGCTGATCGCCATCGGCGCCGCCGGGCTGATCAAGCGCAAGTAGCCCGCCAGTCACCCGGCAGGCGGGGGTTGCGCCCCCCGGTCCGCCCCGCTCACTTTCGGCCGTAGGTGTCCTCGAAGCGAACGATGTCGTCTTCGCCGAGATAGCTGCCCGACTGCACCTCGATCATTTCCAGGGGCAGCTTGCCGGGGTTTTCAAGCCGGTGCGTCGTACCCAGCGGAATGTAGGTGGACTGGTTTTCCGACAGCAACAGGATGTTTTCGCCGCAGGTGACGCGCGCGGTACCGCTGACGACGATCCAGTGTTCGGCGCGGTGGTGGTGCATCTGCAGCGACAGCGACGCGCCCGGATTGACGACGATGCGCTTCACCTGGAAGCGCGGGCCGGCGTCGATCGAATCGTAATAGCCCCACGGCCGATAAACCTTGCGATGGTTCTCGGCCTCCGGCCGCTTGTTCGCCTTCAGATGGGCGACGATGCGCTTGACATCCTGCGTGCGGTCCTTCGCGACCACCATCACGGCATCGCAGGTTTCGACCACCACCACATCCTTCATGCCGAGGCAGCTCACCATGCGGGTTTCGGCGAAAACAAGACTGTCCTGCGTGTCCTGCAGCAGCACGTCGCCGCGCGACACATTGCCGTCGGCGTCCTTGGCGGCCACCTGCCACAGCGCGTCCCAGGCGCCGACATCCGACCAGCCGGCATCAAGCGGCACGACGACGGCCGGCGCCACGCGCGGCTCGCCCGCGGCCAGCGGTTCCATGATGGCGTAGTCGATCGAATCCGACGGGCAGGCTGCGAACGCAGTCTTGTCGATGCGGTAGAAATCGTGGTCGGCGGCGCCGCGCTCATAGGCGGTGCGGCTGGCCGCTTCGATGTCCGGCCGGAAACGCTTCAGCAGGGCCAGCGCAACGCTGGCCTTCATCATGAAGATGCCGGCGTTCCACAGATAGTCGCCGCTGGCCAGATAGGCCTCGGCCGTTGCCGCGTCGGGCTTCTCGACAAAACGGTCGAGCGCGCGCGCCGGGCCACCGGCAAGCTGTGCCCCGGTCCGGATGTAGCCGTAGCCGGTTTCCGGCTTGTCCGGCGTGATGCCGAAGGTGACCACTGCCCCGGCGTCAGCATGGGCGGCGCCCAGCGCCACCGCGTCGCGGAAAGCGGCGGTGTCGCGGATCACATGATCGGACGGCATGACCAGCAGCACCGGATCGGCCGCGCCGGCGGCGAGCGCAGCCAGCGCCAGCGCCGGCGCGGTGTTGCGCCCCATCGGTTCGAGCAGCAGCGACGCCGGCTGGACGTCGATCTGGCGCAGCTGTTCTGCTGTCAGGAAACGGTATTCCTCGTTGCATACGATGAGCGGTGCGGCAATCGTCAGTCCTGGCGCACCGGCACGCAACGCGGTGTCCTGCAGCAGCGTGCGCTCGCCGTCCAGCGGCAGCAGCTGCTTCGGATAGCGTTCGCGCGACAGCGGCCAGAGGCGGGTGCCGGAGCCGCCGCACAGGATGACGGGTTGCAGGGTCATGACGGAAACCTGAGTGAAGATCGGAGCCTTGAAGTCTACGTCATGCCCTGTGGCGCTTCGCGATAAATCCGTTACAGCGCAATGCGTTCGGCGCGCACCGGTGTCGGCGCATGCCACGGTGCGAGGGAAAGCAGAAGGAAAAGAGGCCGGGTTCCTGCGAACCCGGCCTCTGTCGGTTGTTGCGCCGAGCCGTAATCAGCTGGCGAGGCGGAAACGACGTACCGTGCCGTCAAGTTCAGCGGACAGTTCTGACAGATCGCGTGCCGAACCTGCCACCGAACCGGCGGCACTGGCGTTCTCTTCCACCATCTGCACGATACGTTCGACGCGCTGTGCCAGGTCCTGACTGGCGATGGCCTGCTCCGTCAGACCACCGGACACCTCGGAAATGGTGCCCACCACCTGCTGCGCGTGGCCGTCGATGGCAAGCACCTTTGCGCCGGCAGTTTCAGCCATCTGCAGACCTTCACGCACCCGCACCACGGTGTTCTGCATGTGTTCCGATACATCCGCCGCGCCGGACTGAATGCGTTGCACCATCTGGGTGATCTCGCTGGCTGAGCGCGCCGACTGTTCGGCCAGCTTGCGCACTTCATCGGCCACCACAGCGAAACCGCGGCCCATCTCACCGGCCCGCACCGCTTCGATGGCGGCATTCAGCGCCAGCAGATTGGTCTGATCGGCCACATCACGAATGACATGCACGATGGTGGTGATGCGCGACACTTCGTCACCCAGGTCGTTGGCACGCTGCGAACTGGCTTCTATTCCTTCGGTGACCTGCTTGATCTGCGACACCATGGCACGGATGTCAGCCGCGCCTTCGGATGCGCGATGACCCGCTTCAACCGACGTACCCCTTGCTTCCTGGCTGAGTTCGCTGACATGGGTGATCGAGGTCGACATTTCTTCCAGCGACGCGGCCATGGCCGCCGCCAGTTCAGCCTGCGATTCGGACGAACTTCTGACCTGATCGGTCGCACCCGACAGCTGGTGGGCGGAATCGCTCAACCTGCTGTTGGCACTGCCGATGGTGCTCACCATCTGGCGCAGCGACTGCTGCATGGCCTGCACCTCGACCTGCACGCTTGCCAGTTCGCTGCGCCCTTCCGGCTTCAGATCATTCCTCAGGTCGCCTTCGGCGATGCGCTTCACGGCGGCCAGTGTTTCGGCAAGCTGGGACGTGATGCTGCGCGTGATCGCGAAGGAGATGGCGATGCTCGCCACAATGACCATCCCGGCGGCAACGAGCACCGCCAGCTTGAGCGCGTCGGCTCCGGACTCCAGCGAAGCAATCGATTGCGCGTTGCGCCCGCGTACCGCCTCGCGCAGGGTACCGGTGGCCTCGTTCAGTGCAATGGCAGCGGGGCCATGCGCCGAATGCAGCAATTCATTGGCTTCGGCGTTGCGGTTGGCAAAGGCCAGCGCAGTGACGTCATCGGAAATCGTTTTGAACGCGGCAAGTCGTGCAGCGATGGCGGCCGCTGCGGCCTGCTCGTCGGCCGGTGTGTCCGGCTGCGCCATCAGTCCCGAGAGCCGACCCGCCGCGTGTTCGGCTGCAGCTTCGTACTTGTCGAGCTTGGCGCGCACCGCGGCCAGCTGCGTGTTCTCGGTTTCGATGATGGCCGAACGCGAATAGACCCGCACACGCTGTATCGCGTCGTTCAGGTCGGCAATGGCATCAACCTTGGGCTGCGTGCGTTCGCTGACCTCGTGCGACACATCGGCGATGTGCATCGACTGGATTTCGATGAACACGACGACGGCGGCAAAGATCAGCACAATCAAGCCGAAACCGAGGGCCAGGCGTGCGGCGATAGACAAGTTCTTCATGACTGTTTCCTCTTTTTTCGGGCATCCACGCAGGTCATTCCCGCGTCTGGACAGGACAGCTGCTCCATCAGATATCCCCGATCGCCGTGGGGGTTTTTACGACCTTCGGCGTAAATACCTTGAGCGAAAACAATGCGCAGGATCGCGCGAAAACTTTCCGACGAGGTAGAAACCGGGACAGCTCGTGCGCTAAGCACTACCCGGGTCGAGATCGGCCGGCACCGGCAGGTCGTCGGGCGGACGGGGCTTTTCGACGCCCTTGGCGAAGGCGTCGTTCAGCTGATACACATAGGCGAGCACTTCGGCCACGGCGCGGAACAACCGCGCCGGCACTTCCTGCTCCAGCTCCACGTGCTTGTGCAAGGCGCGCGCCAGCGGCGGCGCCTCGACCAGCGGCACGCCGGCTTCGGCGGCCAGCGTGCGGATGCGCAGCGCCACCTCGCCGGCGCCCTTGGCGACGACACGCGGTGCGCCGCCCTTGGCCACGTCGTACTTCAGCGCGACCGAAAAGTGGGTCGGGTTGGTCACCACGACGTCGGCCTTGGGCACATTGGCCATCATGCGGTTGCGCGCCATTTCGCGCTGCTGCTGGCGGATGCGGCCCTTCACCTGCGGGTCGCCCTCCTGCTCCTTGAATTCCTGCCGCGCCTCCTCCTTCGTCATCTTCAGCTCCGACTGGTAATGCCAGAGCTGGAACGGCACGTCGATGGCGACGATAAGCGCCATGCCGGCCACCAGGATCAGCGTGGCGGTCATGATCAGGTCGCCGGTGGCTGCCAGCGCGACATCGACCGGGGCGCTGAACATGGCGAACAGCATGTCCTGGTCACGCAGCACGACCCAGGCGGCGACGCTGCCGACCAATGTGGCCTTGCCGACACCCTTGCCGAGCTCGACCAGCGCGGTTTTCGACACCATGCGCTTGAGGCCCGCCAGCGGATTGAGCTTGGAGAACTTCGGGCCGAGCGCCTTTGGCGCGAACACCACGCCGCCCATCAGGAAGGGGGCGACCAGCGCGGCGACCATCAGCGCGAACATCAGCGGCGCCAGCACCATCAGGCCGTCAATGATGCGGTCGATCAGGATGGCGAACATCGCCGAGGGATCGAAGATCGCGCGCCGGTCCACGGTGAGTCCGTCGCGCAGCAGTTGCGCACTGCGCGGCCACATCCAGCCGGCCAGACCATACATGCCCGCCACACCGGTCATGGTGACCAGAAAGGTCGCCAGCTCGCGCGAACTCGGTACCTGCCCCTCCTCGCGCGCTTTCTCAAGCTTGCGTGGTGACGCTGGTTCGGTTTTTTCGAGATCGCTTTCTTCTGCCACGTTCGCAGATCAGCCGGGAGATGAACAGGGCACCGATTGTGCAACCGGCCCGTACCGGGCAATCCGCGGAAAAGGCGGGAAAAAGGCCGGCGAGGCGCAACCGCCGAAGGCAGCTTGCCTGCGTTGCGCGTCCGGTCGCGCATTGCGCCTTCGAAGTTAATTCAAAATCCTACTAAGCAATTCACTTCTTATTATTTCCAGATATGAACACCCCTTTGTAGGCTGCCGGACCGACATTCATTTCCGACACCACCATGCGCATCACTTCCCACCTGTCGGGGCGACGACCATGAGCCGGAGCACCCGGCGCGTGCTGCCCGGCTTCAATCTCACGCTCGGCTACACGCTGTTCTATCTGTCGGTGATCGTTCTGATCCCGCTGTCTGCCGTATTCATCAAGACGACCGAACTCGGACTGGCGGAATTCTGGGCCGTCGTGACCGCACCGCGCGTGGTCGCCACCTACAAGCTCACTTTCGGTGCGTCGCTGCTGGCCGCCGCCATCAATGCGCTGTTCGGACTGATGCTCGCCTGGTCGCTGGTGCGCTACAGCTTTCCGGGCAAGAAACTGGTCGATGCCTTGATCGACCTTCCGTTCGCGTTGCCGACCGCGGTGGCCGGCATTTCGCTGACTGCGCTGTATGCCAGGAACGGCTGGCTGGGGCAGTGGATCGAGGGGGAATGGGGCATCAAGGTCGCGTTCGGCCCGCTCGGTGTGCTGGTCGCGCTGATCTTCATCGGCCTGCCCTTCGTCGTGCGCACGGTGCAGCCCATCCTCGAGGACCTCGATACCGAACTGGAAGAAGCCGCCGCCAGTCTGGGCGCGCGCCGCTGGCAAACCTTCCGCTACGTGACGCTGCCCATCCTGCTCCCTGCGCTGCTGACCGGTTTCGCGCTGGCCTTTGCCCGCGCGGTCGGCGAGTACGGCTCGGTCATCTTCATTGCCGGCAACATTCCCATGGTGTCCGAAATCACCCCGCTGATCATCATCACCAAGCTGGAACAGTACGACTACGCCGGTGCGACCGCGATCGCGGTGGTGATGCTGGTGCTGTCCTTCATCCTGCTGCTGACCATCAACGGTCTGCAGGCCTGGACCAACAAGGTGACCGGGAGGGACCGCTGATGGCTGCCGTCACTTCGCTGCACGCCGCGGTCGATCATGCCGCCAGATTCGAGACGCGCTCGGCCACCCGCGAGCCGACCTGGATCAAATGGACCATCGTCGGCTTTTCGCTGACCTTCTTCACGCTGTTCCTGCTGATGCCGCTGATCGCGGTGTTCGTCGAGGCCTTCCGCAAGGGTTGGGACACGTATCTTGCCGCGCTGATCGAGCCGGATGCGCTGTCGGCCATCAAGCTCACGCTGATCGCGGCCGCGATTGCAGTGCCGCTGAATCTGAGCTTCGGCGTGGCCGCCGCGTGGGCCATCACCAAGTTCGAATTCCCGGGCAAGCAGGTGCTGATCACGCTGATCGACCTGCCGTTCTCGGTATCGCCGGTGGTGGCCGGCCTGATCTATGTGCTGGTGTTCGGTGCCCAGGGCTGGTTTGGTTCTTCGCTGGCCGACAACGACATCAAGATCATTTTCGCGGTGCCGGGCATCGTACTGGCGACGGTTTTCGTCACCTTTCCCTTCGTGGCGCGTGAACTTATCCCGCTGATGCAGGCGCAGGGCAAGGAAGAGGAAGAAGCCGCGGTAGTGCTGGGGGCGAACGGATGGCAGACCTTCTGGCATGTCACCCTGCCCAATATCAAATGGGGCCTGCTGTACGGCGTCATCCTGTGCAATGCGCGTGCGATGGGCGAGTTCGGCGCCGTGTCGGTGGTGTCAGGCCACATACGCGGGCTGACCAACACCATGCCGCTGCATGTCGAGATTCTCTACAACGAGTACCAGTTCGCCGCCGCCTTTGCCGTGGCCTCCGTACTGGCCCTGCTGGCGCTGGTCACACTGTGCATCAAGACGTGGATCGAGCATCAGGCGGAGAGGGACTCATGACGCGGATTCGCTACCCGCGTTGCCGGCGCGCTGCAACGGGCGAACGTCCCGCTTTGCGCAAGAGCCTGCGCGCCAACAACCCTTCGGGCGACGCACCGCGAGCATTCCGGCCTGCGTTGGACCTCCTTGCCTGACCACCCATCAGGCTGCGTCGGCCCGCCTTGTCCGAAACGCCCGGGGCACGACGCGCCGGTATCGAATCCGCATCACGAGTCCCTCTTCAAGGAAGAATCATGAGCATCCAGGTACATAACATCCACAAGGGCTTCGGCGATTTCGTGGCGCTGGGCGACGTGTCGCTCGACTTTCCGACCGGCGAACTGGTCGCGCTGCTCGGCCCGTCCGGCTGCGGCAAGACCACGCTGCTGCGCATCATCGCCGGGCTGGAGTTCGCCGACAGCGGCCGCGTGCTGCTCGACGGCGAAGACGCCTCGGACACCCACGTACGCGAGCGCCATGTCGGCTTCGTGTTCCAGCATTACGCGCTGTTCCGCCACATGAATGTGTTCGACAACGTCGCCTTCGGCCTGCGCATGAAGCCGCGCGCCGAGCGACCGAGTGAAAAGCTCATCCGCACCAAGGTGCACGACCTGCTCAAGCTGGTGCAGCTCGACTGGCTGGCCGACCGCTTTCCGTCGCAACTGTCCGGCGGCCAGCGTCAGCGCATCGCACTCGCCCGCGCCCTGGCGGTCGAGCCGCGCGTGCTGCTGCTCGACGAGCCCTTCGGCGCACTCGACGCCAAGGTGCGCAAGGAATTGCGCCGCTGGCTGCGCCGGTTGCACGACGAATTGCACATCACGTCGATCTTCGTCACGCATGACCAGGAAGAGGCGCTTGAGGTGGCCGACCGCGTCGTGCTGATGGACCACGGCAAGGTCGAGCAGATCGGCACGCCGGAAGAGGTGTACCGGCACCCGGCCACACCTTTCGTCTATGGCTTTCTCGGTGCGGTGAACCCTTTCCATGGGCGCATCGACGGCAGCACGGTACGCATCGGCGACGACATCCTGCCGCACCGGGTCAATGACTTCAGCCAGGGCGACGAAGTCGTGGCCTTTGCCCGGCCGCACGAGCTGGACATCGTCATCGACCCGGCCACGACCGCCGGTGTGTCGGCGCGCATCGCCCGCGTGCTGTCGTTCGGCGTGACGGCGCGGGTCGAACTTGACGGGCTGAATGGCCTGTCGGGCCAGCATTTCGAAGTCGAAATGACACGCAGCCGGGTCGAAGAACTCGGCCTGCAGGAGGGCCAGCCGGTGCGGCTGCTGCCGTCGCAACTGCGCGTTTTCGCGCGCTGATACAGGGCTTCCGGAAAGACACGGCATCATGAATTTTCAGCAACTTCGCATCATCCGAGAAACGGTCAGGCGGCAATTCAATCTGACCGAAGTCGCCAATGCGCTGTTCACCTCGCAATCGGGCGTGAGCAAGCACATCAAGGACCTCGAAGACGAACTGGGCATCGAACTGTTCGTGCGCAAGGGCAAGCGCCTGCTTGGCCTGACCGACCCGGGCAGCGAACTGGTCGAGATCGTCGAACGCATGCTGCTCGACGCCGGCAACATCAAGCGGCTGGCGGAACAGTTCGCCCGCCGCGACGAAGGCCAGTTGCGCATTGCCACCACGCATACCCAGGCGCGCTATGCGCTGCCGCGCGTGGTAACCGAATTCAAGCGGCTGTTCCCCAAGGTGCACCTGGTGCTGCTGCAGGCCAGCCCGGGCGAAATCGTCGAACTGCTCAATGACGGTGAAGCGGACATCGGCATTGCCACCGAAACGCTGGCCGGCGCGCCCGAACTGGTGGCCTTCCCGTTCTATTCATGGCATCACGCCGCCATCGTGCCGGCCGGCCATCCGCTCGAAAGCGTGTCGCCGCTGACGCTGGAGGCCATCGCCGAACATCCGGTGGTGACCTATCACGAAGGCTTCACCGGCAGATCGAGCATCGACGCCACCTTTGCGCGCGCCGGCCTGCTGCCCGACATCGTCATGTCGGCGCTCGACGCCGACGTGATCAAGACCTATGTCGAACTTGGGCTGGGCGTCGGCATCGTCGCATCGGTCGCCTTCGATCCGGTGCGTGATACCGGCCTGCGCCTGCTCGACAGCGACCATCTGTTCGCCGCCAACACCAGTCTGATCGCCCTGCGCCGCAAGCACTACCTGCGTGGCTACGCCTATCGCTTCATCGAGCTGTGCGAGCCGTCGCTGAACGAGGTGACGGTCAAGGCCGCGCTCAAACCCGGCGCCGCGGAAGACTGAACTCAAGTTGCGTGACAGGACGAAACGAGCGCCCTGCAGCGGATGCTGCAGGGCGCTTTTCCATTGCGCAGGCGCCCCGTTCGGCGCGCGGATCGGTCGTTGTACTGCGCATAAGCTTTGCATCGAATGTGCGCAAAGCAATGCAGATCTAATTGGTTCGCACCGCTCGCAGTGCCGCCTACAGTGCGCTCCGTCACTACCCCACGGAGTTCAGAAAAATGCGCCACACCCTGAGAAACATCGCCGCCAGCCTGCTGCTCGGAAGTACGCTCGCCACCTCGGCCATCGCGGCCGACATCACGCTGCTCAACGTGTCCTACGATCCAACGCGCGAGCTGTATCAGGACTACAACGCCGCCTTCGCGAAGCACTGGAAGGCGAAGACCGGCGACACCGTCACCGTCAGGCAGTCGCACGGCGGATCGGGCAAGCAGGCCCGCGCCGTCATCGACGGTCTGGAAGCCGATGTGGTCACGCTCGCCCTCGCCTATGACGTGGGTGCGCTGCACGAGAAGGGCAAGCTGATTCCGGCCGACTGGCAGAAGCGCCTCAAGCACAACGCCTCGCCCTATACCTCGACCATCGTGTTCCTCGTGCGCAAGGGCAATCCCAAGGGCATCAAGGACTGGAACGACCTGACGAAGCCGGGTGTCGAGGTCGTCACGCCGAACCCCAAGACCTCGGGCGGCGCGCGCTGGAACTATCTCGCTGCGTGGGGTTACGCACTGAAGCAGCCGGGCGGTTCGGATGCCACCGCAAAGGAATTCGTCAGGAAGCTGTTCGCTAACGTGAAAGTGCTCGACTCCGGTGCCCGTGGTTCGCTGACCACCTTTGCCGAGCGCGGCATCGGCGACGTGTTCATTTCGTGGGAGAACGAAGCCTATCTGGCCGTGAAGGAACTGGGCCCGGAGAAGTTCGATCTGGTCACGCCGTCGATTTCCATCCTCGCCGAACCGCCTGTCAGCGTGGTCGACAAGGTGGTCGACAAGCGCGGCACCCGTGCCGTGGCAACCGCCTACCTGGAATACCTGTACAGCCCGGAAGGCCAGGACCTTGCCGGCAAGCACTACTACCGGCCGATCGACCCGACCGTTGCAGCAAAGTATTCAGGCCAGTACGCCAAGGTGTCGCTGTTCAGCATCGACGACGTGTTCGGCGGCTGGGACAAGGCGCAGAAGGAGCACTTCTCCGACGGCGGCGTGTTCGACCAGATCACCGTCAGGTAAGTCGTACCGCGTATCGATGGGCAGCGGGAAGACATCGGTCGAATTGAGTTGCCCGGCCACCTGCCTTGCATCCGGACAGGCAGCGGTATCAACGCTCCCCGGTCTGCAGCCGCCACAGCGACGCATAGATGCCGCCCAGCGCTACCAGCGCGTCGTGGGTGCCGGATTCGACGATGCGGCCACCATCGATGACGTGAATGACGTCGGCCTGGCGCACGGTGGACAAGCGGTGCGCCACGATCAGCGTCGTGCGGCCGACGACCAGGCGGTCGAGCGAGCGCTGGATGGCCGCTTCGGTTTCGTTGTCCACCGCCGACGTCGCTTCGTCGAGCAGCAGGATGGGCGGGTCTTTCAGAATGGCGCGCGCCAGCGCCAGCCGCTGGCGCTGGCCGCCGGACAGCTTCATGCCGCGCTCGCCGACCTGGGTGTCATAGCCCTGCGGCAGCGCATGGATGAAATCGTGCGCCTCGGCCGACTGCGCCGCGCGCACGATGGCGTCACACGGCACGTCGGTCATGCCGTAGGCGATGTTGTCGGCGACCGACGCATCGGCGAGGAAGGTGTCCTGCGCGACATAGCCGATGGCGCGCCGCACGTCCTGCAGGCGCAGCGCCGAAATCGGCTGGCCGTCGAGCAGCACCCGGCCGTGCTGCGGTTCGTAGAAGCGCAGCAGCAGCTTGATCAACGTGCTCTTGCCGCCACCGGTGCTGCCGACGAAGGCCACGGTCTGACCGGCGCCGATGCGCAGATCGATGCCGTCGAGCGCCGGCCGAGCGCTGCCGTCGTAGGCAAAGCTCACCCGTTCGAACGCCAGATCGCCGCGCACCGCCTCTCGCGGCAACGCCTGGCCTTCGTAACCGATGCTCACCGGCGTGTCGATCAGGTCCATCACACGCTGGATGGACGACATCGAGCGTTGGTAGAGATCGGTCAGTTCGGCCAGCCCGGTCAGCGGCCACAGCAGGCGCTGCGTCAGATAGACCAGCACCGAATAGCTGCCGACGCCGATGTCGCCCTCGAGCGCAAGGAAACCGCCGTAAAGCAGCGTCACCGTGAAGCCGGCAAGGATGGCCATGCGGATGACCGGCGTGATGGCCGCCGACAGCCGGATCGCCTCGCCGTTGCGGCGGCGGTAATCGTTCGAGCCATCGCGGATGTGCCCGGCTTCGAACTCTTCGGCCGCATAGGCCTTGACGGTGGCGATGCCCTGCAGGTTGTTGTTCAGTCGCGTGGCCAGCGCACCGGCCGATTCGCGCACCGCCGTGTAGCGTGGCGCCAGCCGGCGCTGGAACCAGAAGGCGCCATACAGGATGAGCGGTACCGGAATCAGCGCGAGAAAGGCCAGTTCGTGCGTCAGCACGAAGAACACGCCGCCGACCATCAGGGAACCGACGAACACCTGGATCAGCTCGTTCGCGCCGCCATTGAGGAAGCGCTCCATCTGGTTGATGTCTTCATTCAGGATGGACAGCAGGTTGCCGCTGCGATTGCGCTCGAAGTAGGCCATGTCCAGCTGCTGCACATGGCGGTAGGCTTCCATCCGCAGATCGTGCTGCAGGTTTTGCGCGAGCGAGCGCCAGCGTACGTCATACAGATACTGGAAGGCCGATTCACCGACCCAGATCAGAACCGTCAGGATGGCCAGCAGCACCAGCTGGTCCTTCGGATCGACGACGCCTAGCCCGGCCAGAAAGGACGCCTTCTGGTTCACCACGACATCGACCGCCACGCCGATCAGGATTTCCGGCAGCACGTCGAAGAACTTGTTCAGCACCGAATAGAGCGAGGCGATGCGCACATCGCGGCGGTACTGGCGGGCGTGCGAAAACAGGCGGGAAAGCGGATGCATGGCAGATTCTTCGCACAAGAAGGCGGCAGACGGGCGGTGGATGAGGTCCTGTTGGCCTGAGGCCGTGCCCGGATGATGCCATTCGACGTGAAGAGCGCCGCAGGCAGACCGGTCAGCATGGTCGGTGCAGAGCGACCTGTTCGCTTTTCTGCAAAGGACATGAATTCTTGTTGCTTGCCGCGAATGAAGTACGCGAATAGCCTGCGCAGGGCAATGATCGGATTGACGAGCCGGGCAGCCCGACGTACGCCAGACGCAGCGCTTTCACTTCGCAAAGGGGCAGATGAGGCATCTGCCCGCCCCGTGCGGCCTTAGCGGTGGGTAACATGGGCAATGCAGGATTCGGAAGCGGGTCTTTACCAGAGTTTCCGAACGATTTGCCCTGAACAGCGGTCTGTGGAAGACGTCTGCAGACATTGTTCGATCATCGCCCCGGAGTACCCCTGATGAAACTGAAAGCCTTCTGGATCGCATTCTTACTGGCCACCTCGGTGCAGGCTGCCACCACCGCGACCATGGCGCCGCCGCTGCGGCCGGTCGAAGCGCATGCGCTGGCGGCGCAGGCCAGTGCAGAGTTGCTGTCGCGTTTTCATTATCAGAACGTGCCGCTCGATGACGCGATGTCGATCCGGATTTTCGACCGCTACCTGAAGACGCTCGACCCGGAGCGCATCTACTTCCTGCAGTCCGACATCGACACCTTCGGTGCGGTGCGCACCCTGCTCGACGACGCCATCCTGCAGCAGAAGCTGGATGCGCCCTTTGCGATCTTCACGCGCTACACGCAGCGGGTGCGCGAACGCATGTCGGGTGCGCGCGAACTGCTGGCCGCCGGCTTCGATTTCAACAAGCCGGACAGCTACCGCTATGTGCGCACCGACGTGCCCTGGGCCAGCTCGGAGGCGGAACTGAAGGAAATCTGGCGCAAGCGGGTCAAGAACGACTGGCTGCGCCTGAAGCTGGCCGGCAAGGACGACGCGGCGATCCGCGAAACGCTGACCAAGCGCTATGAGCAGGCCATGGCGCACACGGCGCGCTCGAAGAGCGACGATGTGTTCCAGCTGTTCATGAATGCATACGCCGAATCGATCGAACCGCACACCAGCTACCTCGGCCCGCGCGCATCGGCAGACTTCGCCATCACGATGAAGCTGTCGCTGGTCGGCATCGGCGCCGTGCTGCAGGAGCGCGACGAATACGTGACCATCCGCGAACTGGTGCCCGGCGGCCCGGCCGCGCGCTCCGAGCAGCTCGCGATCGGCGACCGCATCGCCGGCGTGGCCAAGGACGAGAACGCACCGATGGCCGATGTGCTCGGCTGGCGGGTGGATGACGTCGTGCAGTTGATCCGCGGCACCAAGGACACCAAGGTCATTCTGGATGTGCTGCCGGCGGATGCCGGCCCCGACGGCAAGCACAAGCGCATCACGCTGGTGCGCGACACCATCAAGCTGGAAAAGCAGGCAGCTGCCAAATCGGTGATCGAAGTCGGCGGTGACGTGAAGCAGAAGGTCGGCGTGATCACGCTGCCCACGTTCTATCAGGACGTTGACGCCCGCCACAAGAATGACGAGAACTTCCGCAGCGCCAGCCGCGACGTGGCGAAGCTGCTCGCCGAACTGAAAGCGGAAAATGTCGGCGCAGTGCTGATCGACCTGCGCAACAACGGCGGCGGCTCGCTCGACGAGTCGGTGCGGCTGACCGGTCTGTTCATCGATCGCGGCCCGGTCGTGCAACAGCGCAATCCGAAGGGGCAGGTGCGCATCGAGCAGGACCGCGACCCGGGCGTTGCCTGGGACGGCCCGGTCGGCGTGCTGATCAACCGCGCGTCGGCGTCGGCGTCGGAAATCTTCGCCTCGGCAATCCAGGACTACGGTCGCGGCATCGTCATCGGCGAACAGAGCTTCGGCAAGGGCACGGTGCAGACCCTGCTCGACATGGACGAAATGGCGAAAAGCGAAAAGCCGACCTATGGCGAACTGAAGCTGACCGTCGCCCAGTTCTTCCGCGTATCGGGCGGCACGACGCAGCTGCGCGGCGTGACGCCTGACATCCCGCTCGCGTCGTTTGCCGATCGCGAACGCTTCGGCGAATCGAGCTACGACAACGCGCTGCCCTGGACGCAGATCGAACCGGCTGACTTCAAGCCGGTGGGCAGCACGCGCGAACTGCTGCCGGCACTGACCACGCGGCACAGCGCCCGGGTGGCGAACGACGCCGGCTACCGCGAGCTGCTGGAAGACATCGCCGAAGTCGAAGCCATTCGCAAGCGCACCGAAATTTCGCTCAATGAGAAGGAACGGCGCAAGGAACGCGAAGCGCAGGAAGCCCGGCTGAAGGCGCGTTCGCAGACCAAGGGCGTCGGCGATGGCGACACCGACGGTCCCGCGCTGCCGCGCGATGACGGACTGCAGGCCGGCGAGCGCAGCCTGAGCGCAGAACTGGCCGCCGAAAAGTCACGCAAGGCGGCGCGCGACGTGCTGCTCGACGAGGCGGCACACATCATGGGCGACCTGGTGAGCCTGACGAAGTCGGGCACGGAACTGGCGCGCAACGGCAAGACCACCGCGGGCGTCGCGCCCGGGCAATGACAGGGCCGGACCGGTTCGCGGTCCGCCTGTCACAGCGAGGACGTTGGAAATGAACGGACTGGCAGACCCGGTGCTTGTCGTACCGGGGCTCAACGGCAGCGGGCCGACGCACTGGCAGAGCTGGATCGAAGCGCTGATCGGTGCGCAGCGCGTCGAGCAGGATGACTGGACCCGACCTGACATAGACCTCTGGTCAGCGCGGGTCGAACAGGCCATCCTCGCGCAGACGCGGGCGGTGTGGCTCGTTGCGCACAGTTTCGGTTGCCTGGCGTCGGTGGTCGCCGCCAGCCGGCAGGCGGGCCGGATTGCCGGCGCCCTGCTGGTTGCACCGGCAAGTCCTGACAAGTTCGGCATCACGGCGCGCATCCCGGACACGCCCCTGCCGTTCCCGGCCGTGTTGGCCGCGAGCCGGAACGACCCGTGGATGAAGTTCATGTCGGCCGCGCACTGGGCCGAACGATGGGACGCCCGCCTCGTTGATCTCGGCGAGGCGGGGCACGTCAATACCGAATCCGGCCACGGCCCGTGGCCGGCCGGACTCGAGCTGTTCCGCCAGCTTCAGGCGAGCGCGCCGGTCATGACCGGATCGCTGCAGGCCTGACGCCTGCAGCCAGTTCGCCCGAGGTACCTTCCTCAGGTCCCTTCCAGCTCTTTCTGCAGTTCGCCGGACTGGAACATTTCCTTGACGATGTCGCAGCCGCCGAGGAATTCGCCGCGCACATAGAGCTGCGGAATGGTCGGCCAGTTGGCGTATTCCTTGATGCCCTGACGGATGTCTGCATCTTCCAGCACGTTGACCGTGTGCAGGTTCTGTACGCCAACGTGCTTCAGTATCTGGATCACCGTGGCCGAAAAGCCGCACTGCGGAAACTGCGGCGTACCCTTCATGAACAGCACCACCGGGTGGCTGGTGACGGTTTCCTTGATCTGTTCCTGGATGCTCATGGTATTTCCCTTTCAATGGTTCAAGTCAACGGCCCTGCTGCGCATGATGCAGACAGGGCAAAATCGATCCGGATGACGCGACGCATTCATCCGCCTGCGTGGATCATCGGCCCACCACTCCGCCGGTGACACGTTCGATACCGGCGAGGTCACGCCAGGAGCTTACATCTGTCAGCCCTGCGCAGCGCATCAGCGCGCGCACGGCCGGCGCCTGATCATGACCATGCTCGCACAGCAACCAGCCCCCGGGCGCGATACTTTCCGGCGCGCTGCCGCACAGGCGGCGCAGGTCATCCAACCCGTCGGCGCCGCCGATGAGCGCCGCTTCAGGTTCGAAGCGCAGATCGCCCTGCGCCAGATGTTCATCGCCCGCCCGAATGTACGGCGGATTTGACACGATGCAGTCGAATTCGTGCCCGGTCACGCCTTCGAGCCAGTTCGAGGCGATGAAGCCGATTTCAAGGCCCAGTCGCTGCGCGTTGCCACGCGCAATCTGCAGCGCGATGTCCGACCGGTCGAGCGCCGTCACCTGCGCCTGCGGGCAGTTCGCCTTGATGGCCAGCGCGATCGCGCCGGAGCCGGTGCCGGCGTCGAGCACGCGGGGCGCATCCAGGGTGCGGATGCGCGCCAGCGCCAGTTCAACCAGCAATTCGGTGTCCGGCCGCGGAATCAGTACGCCGGGTGCAACCGCGAGGTCGAGCCCGAAGAACTCGCGCCGGCCGACCAGATAGGCCACCGGCTCACCCGATGCGCGCCGCTCCAGCAGCGCATCGAGCGCGACGGCCGACGGTTCCGCCAGCCTCTCGCGGCCGCGCGCGATCAGCCGGGCGCGGTCGCAGCCGAGAACGTGCGCGGCGAGCACCTGCGCATCCCGGCTGTCGATGCGGGTGCGGGCGTTGCGCAACCAGTCATCGAGCGTCATCTGAGCCCTTCACCCTGCACGACGCGGCAACAGAACCGTCACGCGCCCTCTTCCGCCAGCTGCGCAAGCTGTTCGGCCTGGTGCTCGTGCGCCAGGGCGTCGAGCAGTTCGGTCAGGTCGCCGTCCATGATGGCGTCGATCTTGTACAGCGTCAGGTTGATACGGTGGTCAGTGATGCGGCCCTGCGGGAAATTGTAGGTGCGGATGCGCTCCGAGCGGTCGCCGCTGCCAACCAGGCTCTTGCGCGTCGACGCGATCTGGCTGTCGCGCGCGCGCACCTGCGCGTCGCGGATGCGCGCGGCGAGCACCGCCATCGCCTGCGCCTTGTTGCGGTGCTGGCTGCGGTCGTCCTGACATTCGACGACGATGCCGGTCGGCACATGGGTGATGCGGACCGCCGAATCGGTCTTGTTGATGTGCTGACCGCCAGCGCCCGACGCGCGGAAGGTGTCGATGCGCAGGTCGGCCGGATTGATGTCGATTTCCGCCACTTGATCCACCTCTGCCATGACGGCGACCGTGCAGGCCGAAGTGTGGATGCGCCCCTGCGTTTCGGTGACCGGCACGCGCTGCACGCGGTGGCCGCCGGATTCGAACTTGAGCCGCGAATAGACTCCATCGCCGGACACGCGCGCGATGATTTCTCGGTAACCGCCGAGATCGGATTCGCTTGCCGACACGATCTCCACCTTCCAGCGACAGCGTTCGGCGTGGCGCGAGTACATGCGGAACAGGTCGGCCGCGAACAGCGCCGATTCGTCGCCGCCGGTGCCGGCGCGGATTTCCAGGAACACGTTGCGGCCATCGTCCGGATCCTTCGGCAGCAGGGCGCGCTGCAGATCGGCTTCGAGCCGTGCCATGTCACCGGCCGACTGATCGATCTCCGACTGGGCCAGTTCCTTCATGTCGGGGTCGGTCAGCAGGGAGCGCGCCGCTTCGCCGTCGTCACGCGCCTTGCACCAGGCCTGGTACAGCGCGATCACCGGCGTCAGTTCGGCATGCTCGCAGGTGAAGCGACGGTAGCGGTCGATGTCCGACGTCACGTCGGGATCGGACAGCGCGGCGTCGAGGTCGGCCAGACGTTGCGACAGGTGTTCGAGCTTGGCGGCGATGCGCGGTTTCATGCGGGACGTTCGGAGAAGGAAGGAGACGCCGGAGAGACCCCGGGGGCAAGACGGACGGGCGGCGCTAGCCTTCGCGGTCGTGCAGCGGGTACAGGCGTTGCACCAGATCCTCGATCTGGCCGCGTGCTTCCGAGGGGGCTTCGTTGAGCAAGCGGGTCGGGCCGTGCATCAGCTTGTTGGTGAGGTTGCGCGACAGCGTGTCGAGCACGCGGTCAGGCGCTTCGCCGCGGGTCAGGGCACGCAGTGCGCGCTCCAGTTCCAGCATGCGCATGTCTTCGGCGTGACCACGCAGCGCACGGATGGCCGGCACCGCTTCGCGTGCCTGCACCCACTGCAGGAAGTTGGCGACCCGCGCATCGATGATGCCCTGCGCCTCGACCACTGCCGCCTGCCGCGATTCCAGACCGGAATCGACGATCTGCGCGAGATCATCGACGGTGTAGAGGAAAACGTCGTTGAGCTTGCCAACCTCGCCTTCGATGTCGCGCGGCACGGCCAGGTCGACCATGACGATGGGGCGGTACTTGCGCGCCTTCAGCGCGCGTTCCACCAGCCCGAGACCGATGATGGGCAGCGGACTGGCCGTACAGGACAGCACGATGTCGAATTCGGACAGCCGCTCACCGATCTCGTCGAGCTTCACCGCCGCCACCTTCAGGTCGGCCCGGGTGAAGCGCTGCGCCAGTGTCTGCGCGCGTTCGAGGGTGCGATTGGCGATCACCATGCTGCGCGGCGTACAGCCCGCGAAGTGGGCGGCGCACAGTTCCATCATTTCGCCGGCGCCGATGCACAGCACGCGCTGCGACGACAGGCTGCCGAAAATGCGTTCCGACAGATGCACGGCGGCCGCGGCCATCGACACGATGTTGGCGCCGATCGCGGTCGTCGAGCGCACTTCCTTGGCCACCGCAAAGCTGCGCTGGAACAGCTTGTGCAGCAGCGCCCCCAGCGTGCCCGCGTCTTCGGCGACGCGCACCGCCTGTTTCATCTGGCCGAGTATCTGCGGCTCGCCGAGCACCATGGAGTCGAGACCGCTCGCCACGCGGAACGCATGGCGCACCGCCTGGGGCTGCTCCAGCCTGTATACATAGGGTGCGATGTCGGACGGCGCGATGCGGTGGTACTCCGCCATCCAGTCGAGCGCGCTGTCCGGATCGTTGGTCGCGCAGTACAGCTCGGTGCGATTGCAGGTCGACAGGATGGCCGCTTCCTGCACCGGCCGCCCACGGGTCAGTTCGCCCAGTGCGTCCGGCAGCGCTTCCGGCAGGAAGGTCATGCGCTCGCGCACCGCAAGTGGAGCGGTGTGGTGATTGAGACCAAGCGCGAACAGGGACATGTACGGGGAGCGACGCCTGCGTGATTGCCGATGGGTCAGGACGACACCTTCAGGCGCGCAGATTATAACAGCGGCCGTCGTCGCACCAGACCGGCCACCGTTTGATGTCAGCAGACCCTAGCGTTGCGCGGCAATCATGGCGGCAAGGTGCGATGCCGGGATGGCGTAGGTGATTCCGCTCGGCTGCGCCAGCACGCTTTCCTTGCCGGCCTTGACCAGCACCATGTTGATGATGCCGATCACCTCGCCGGTGTCCGGGTCGAACACCGGGCTGCCGCTGTTGCCCGGATAGGCGGTGGCATCGAGCTGAAACACGGGAAAACTGCCGCGCGCCAGCCGGTTGCGGTTGGGCGCATTCAGCTGGCTCACGTTGTCGACCGGAATCACGATGGGGGTGATGGCCGACACGATGCCGCGATGGGTGACCGGGGTGAAGCCCAGCACGCTGCCAATGGGGAAACCGGTGAAGGCGATCGACTGGCCTTCGGCCACTCGCGACGAATCACCCAGCGCAAGCGCTGGCAGCGGTGCACCCTGGATCTGCAGCAGCGCGAGGTCATGCTCGGGGCTGGACGCCACGATGCGCGCCTCGCGTATCTGCGGCTTGCCATCGACCTGCGCCAGCACCGACAGGATTTCGAATTTTTCGTCGTCGAGCTTCACGCTCGCCACATGCGCATTGGTCGCGATCAGCGTGCCGTTGCCGACGACGAAACCCGTGCCCTTCAACTCGAAGGCCGGTGCCCGTGAACGCATCAGCGTGCCGACGACGACGATGGAAGGCTTGATGCGGACAATCGCCTCGCGCAGTGCAGCATGCACCAGCAGCGGCGACGACAGCAGCGCCGCGCAGGCGAGACGGCGCCGGGCGTCAGCCACGGCGTGACACGATCTTCGGCAACACCGGTGAAGGCGTGGTGACCCGATGATCGTAGGGATGGTCCGGCTTGTTGAACAGGCTGCGGATGCGCTTCACGTATTCGCGGGTTTCGCGGTACGGCGGCACGCCCTTGTAGCGGTCGACCGCACCTTCTCCGGCGTTGTAGCCGGCGGTCGCCAGTTCGACATCACCTTCGAAGTAGGCCAGCAGCCAGCGCAGATAGGCCAGACCGCCACGGATGTTCTGCACCGGATCGTAGGCGTCGCGCACATTGAAGCGCTGCGCGGTTTCCGGGATCAGCTGCATCAGGCCCTGGGCGTTCTTCGGCGATCTCGCCTTCGGGTTGAAATTCGATTCGGTACCGATGACCGCCAGCACCAGATGCGGGTCTATGTCGAAGGTCGGTGCCAGTTCGCGCACGATTTCGATCACCTTGCGCCGGTCCGGCGTGGTGCCGAAGGCGGCTTCGAGATCGGGGGCGATGCCGGCGACTGCAACCGGCTCGGGTTCCGGCGGGTCGCGCATGCAGTCGGGCAGCTCGCGCGTCGGCTCACCGGTGAAACGCAGCATGCGCTGCGCGTGCTCGTGACCCTGCCGCGCGGCAAGGTCGAAGAAGGTTGCGGCCAGCGCATCGTCGCGCTCGACCCCGCGACCGTTGGCGTACATCCACGCCAGATTGAACTGCGCTTCCGCTTCGCCAAGCTTGGACGCCTGGCAGTACAGGGCTGCCGCGCGCGCCGGGTCGCGGCTGACGCCTTCGCCGTGTTCGAACAGGCGTGCCTCCGCAAGAAGCGAGCGCGCGGCGGCCTCAGGTTCGAGTGCGAACGCAGGTGCCGCCGCACACAGTGCGATGGCAAATGAAAAATTGCGACGCAGCCAGGCGCTCACGATCAGGCCGTCGCAACGGGCGCAAAGCGCGCGATGTACCAGTCCATCGCCTCGGCCAGACCGCGTGTCACGTCGTGACTGGGCACATAGCCCAGCAGCGTCTGCGCGCGGCCGATGTCCGCCAGCGAATGACGCACGTCGCCGGCGCGGAAGTCCTGATGCTGCGCCCGCGCCTTCGCGATGTCGGGGAAACGCAGGACAAGTTCGGCGCGCATGGCCTCGAACAATTGGTTCAGCGTGGTCTGGCGGTGTGCAGCCACGTTATAGACGGTGTTGACCGCGTCGGCGCGCGTCGTCAACGCCGCGAGCAGGTTGGCCTGAACCGTGTTGTCGATGTAACAGAAGTCGCGACTGGTTTCGCCGTCGCCATTGATGTGCACGGTGTCACCCAGCAGCAGCGCACGCGCCCATTTCGGAATCACCGCCGCGTAGGCGCCTTCCGGATCCTGGCGCGCACCGAACACGTTGAAATAGCGCAGGCCGACACACTGCAGGCCGTAGCAGCGGCCGAACACGTCTGCGTACAGCTCGTTGACGTATTTGGTGACGGCATACGGCGACAGCGGACGGCCGATGACGTCTTCCACCTTGGGCAGCGTCGGCGAATCGCCGTAGGTGGAACTGGACGCCGCATAGACGAAGCGCGCCACGCCGGCATCGCGCGCCGCCACCAGCATGTTCAGGAAGCCGTTCACGTTCGAATCGTGGGTCGCCAGCGGATCGGCCAGCGAACGCGGCACCGAACCCAGAGCGGCCTGATGCAGCACGACATCAATGCCGGTACAGACCGCCGCACAGGTGGCCAGATCACGGATGTCGCCGCGCACGAACTCGAGCCGGCCACGCTGCGCAGCCGTTACGCCAGCCACCACCTCGTCGAGGTTGCGCTGGTGACCGGTCGAGAAGTTGTCGAGCGCCACCACCTTCTGATCCGCCTGCAGCAGCACTTCGACCAGATGCGAGCCGATGAAGCCGGCGGCACCGGTCACCAGCCAGCGTCGCGGTTGCGCCGTCAGCGTTGCGACGACGCCTGCCGGGAGTGCGGACAACTGCGTCATGCCGGACTCACAGACGCCATACCGCGACACCCTGCGCACGCAGCGCTTCGGCATCGAACTGGCACTTGATGTCGGCAACGATGCCGCCCGGCTTCAGCTTGGACACGAAATCACCCAGCGGGCGGGCCGCAAATTCCTTGTGCGACACGGCGGCCACGATGGCTTCGACCTTCGGCAGCTCGTCCCACGACTTCAACGACACGCCGTACTCGTGTTCGGCTTCCTTCGTTTCGGCGACCGGGTCATGCACCAGCACTTCGATGCCATAGGTTTCGAGTTCGCGGATCACGTCGATCACGCGCGAATTGCGCAGATCGGGACAATTTTCCTTGAAGGTCAGACCGAGCACGATCGCCCTGGCGCCCTTGACCGACGCACCGCTGCGGATCAGCTGCTTGACCGTCTGTTCGGCAACATACTTGCCCATGCCGTCATTGATGCGGCGACCGGCCAGGATGACCTGCGGGTGGTAGCCCAGCATGTCGGCCTTGTGCGTGAGGTAATACGGATCGACGCCGATGCAGTGACCGCCGACCAGACCTGGCCGGAACGGCAGGAAATTCCACTTGGTGCCGGCAGCACGCAGCACCTCTTCGGTATCGATGCCCATCTTGCCGAAAATGATGGCCAGCTCGTTCACGAAGGCGATGTTGAGGTCGCGCTGCGTGTTCTCGATCACCTTGGCCGCTTCAGCCACCTTGATGCTCGACGCTTCATAGACACCGGCGGTGATGACGCTCTTGTAGAGATCCGACACCTTGCGCAGCGTTTCAGGGCTGTCACCCGACACCACCTTGACGATCTTGGTGACCGTACGTTCCTTGTCGCCCGGGTTGATGCGTTCGGGCGAATAGCCGACGTTGAAATCGTGCGGCCACTTGAAGCCGGAAAACTTCTCGATGACCGGAATGCACATTTCCTCTGTCGCACCCGGATACACGGTCGACTCGAACACCACTGTGGCGCCACGCTTCATGTGGCGACCGCAGGTTTCCGAGGCGCCCACCAGCGGCGAGAAGTCAGGCTGGTGCGCATCGTCGACCGGCGTCGGCACGGCAACGATGATGAAGTCCGCATCCTTGAGTGCAGCCCCGTCCGTACTGACCGTCAGCTGCGTCGCAGCGCGCAGATCCTCCGTGCTGACCTCGCCGGTCGGATCATAGAACTCCCGATAGGCCGCAATCTTGGCGGCCGACATGTCCACGCCGATGGTCGGCATCTTCTTCCCGAACTCGACCGCCAGCGGCAGCCCCACATAGCCCAGGCCAATCACGGCAACTTTGGTCATCGCTCCGTTCCCCAATCCGCGATCAAAGGTTCTTCATCAGTTCGGACACTTCCGCCGACCGCGCAAACTTGTCACCCAGTGCCACCAGGGGTTCAAGCTCCTTGCGCGCTTCCGACTTCATGCCTGCCTTGGCCAGCCGCTGCGCGAGATTCAGTCGCAGATCGTGCGCGCCCGGCGCCGCGGCGACGGCCTGTTTCAGCATCGTCAGGCCTCGTTCTGTCTCACCGCTGTCGAACAGGATGGTGCCGTAGGTGTCAAGTACGGAAGGGTTGTTGGGCGCTACCGCATATGCCCGCTCGGCGTAGCCCTTCGCTTTGCCGTCGTTACGCTGTGCCGCCAGCCAAGCGAGGTTGTTCAGCACGACCGGATCGTTCGGCACTCGCTTGAGCAGCGCTTCATAACGCTGGCTGGCCTCGTCATAACGCTTCTGGGACAACGCGTACTCCGCAAGGTAAGCCGGCACAGCATTGTCTTCCGGCTTGTCCTTCAACCAGCCATCCACGACAGCCTTGGCATCCGCAGCGCCGTTACTCGAACGGAGCAGCGCGCTGTGCAGCCTGATGACGTTGCCGGCGTTGCGCTCACGGGCGAGCGCATCACGGTACGGCTTTACGGCCGCGTCAGCTTTGCCCGTCCTGGAAAGCACTTCACCTTCCATTGCATAGCCCAGCGCCAGATCGGGATTCTGGCGCTGAATGTCCCGCGTAACCTTCAGCGCATCGTCGAGCGCACCTCGTTCGAGGTGGATCGCAATCAGCATACTTTGCGCGTCCAGCGACCCGGGCTCCAGCGTCAGCGCCTTGCGTACGTTCTGCAGCGCTTCCGATTCGCGCTTTGCCACCTGCTGTGTTGCGGCAAGGCGCAGCAGCGGCTGCGCAGTTGCAGGTGATCGCGCAACCAGTTTTTCCCGCGTCAGGATCGCCGCGTCAGTCTCTCCGGCAAGCGCCTGGGTCGATGCAAGCAATTCGAGCATTTGCGTGTCGTCCGGCATGGCTGCGGCCGCGTCGCTTGCAGCCACCAGCGCTTTCTTCCGTTCTCCCATTACAGACAGCAGCTCGACGAGCGCCGTGCGGGGCGCAGTCAACTTGGCGTTTGCCTTCACCGCCTGCTCGAGCAGCGCGAGGGCCTCCGGCGCGCCTTCCCGCGTACGTGCTTTCAAACCCGCCAGCGCAAGCAGCGCATCCGGATGCTGTGGCGACTTCGTCAATATGCCGCGAAAGCGGGACTCGGCAGCAGCCGTATCTTTGTCCAGCAGATCGATTCGGGCGAGGTTCGATGCGGCCGGGAAGAATGAAGGTTCTATTTCAAGCGCCTTTTCGAAGCTCGCGCGGGCCTTGTCGGAGTCCTTCTTCAGCAGATAAGCCGTACCCCTCAGATTCGGCGTCATGGGGTCGCCCGGTTTCTTCTTTTCCAGTGCATCGATTGCGACGAGCGCCTTGTCCGCATCGCGATTACGCAGATGTGCAACAATCAAGAGAACATCGGGGCGCGTGTCATCCCCCTCTAGGCGTACTGCATTTTCCAGTGCAGCGATGCCGCCCGTGCGATCTCCTGCAGCCAGGCGGCTCAGGCCCAGTCTGGATTGGGACACCGAGTCATCCGGCTTTAGTCGGGCTGACACTGCGAAGGCCTTTGCGGCTCGTTCGGTATCCCCTGCCATCAGGAATACCTGACCAGCCAGGGCCTGTACCTCGGCGTTTTCGGGGAGTTTCTGCAACAGCGGGTCGAGGGTCTGCTGCGCTTTGGCAACACGCCCGGTCTGCAGATATGAACCGATCAAGATCTTGCGGATGAACAGCGAATCGCCGCCCGCGGCCAACACCTTTTCACCGTGCCGTTCGGCCTGTGCGTGCGACTTCAACTCGAATTCGGTCAGGGCCGCCAGACCAAGTGCCGGAATATAGTCCGGCGCAAGCGACAGCAGCTTGTTCAGCGTCTGCCGCGCCTCGGAGAACTTGCGTTCCTTGACGAGCAGAAAACTTTCCAGATAGAGCACTTCAGGCGCTTGGGGAACCGCCTTCTTCAACGCTGCGAGCTCGACCCGGGCTTCGGCGAACTTGTCCTGAATGGAAAGCGTGTGCACAACGATGTAGCGCGCACGAACATTGTTAGGTTTGATTTCATAGACTTTTCGATAGGACGCCAACGCCTCTTCGAACTGTCCCTTTGCGTTCTTCAGCTCGGCGTCGAGAAACCAGGCATTCTCGTTTGCCGAATCGGCTGTCATCACGTTATCGAGCAACCGACGTGCGCCGTCGACGTCCTTGGTCACGGCAGCCAGCCTCGCCTTGCCCAGACTGGCGTAGAGATGCTGATTGTCGATGGCGATCGCCTGATCGAAACTTGCCGCCGCCGCCTCATTGTTTCGGGTTGCCATGTACGCATAGCCGAGCGCCGCCTTCAGATCGGCTTCAGACTGCGGCGTGGGCATTTTCGTCGAAGCAAAATTCGAAATGACATCGACGAAGCTTCCGCTTTCCACCATGGCACGCGCCAGCAAGGGAACGACCTCGCCCTCGTCGTGATTCAGGTCGCGGGCGCGCTGCAGTTCCTTGATCGCCGAAGGCATGTCGCCGAGTTTGAAATTGACGCGCCCGAGCTCGTAGCGCGCCGCGGCGTTGCTGGCGTCCTGCTGCAAGGCGTTCTTGAGCTGGATGGAAGCCGTCTGATAATCATTGCGTGAAATGGCGGCACGCGCTTCGGCAACGAGTTCCGCGGGCGGCAGGTTCCGGTCGCATGCAGCAAGCAGCGCAACGCAACACAAGGCGGCCGCAAGGCGGCTCACCGGAATGCGTTCACGCGGTA
This sequence comes from Methyloversatilis sp. RAC08, assembly GCF_001713355.1. Taxonomy (NCBI): domain Bacteria; kingdom Pseudomonadati; phylum Pseudomonadota; class Betaproteobacteria; order Nitrosomonadales; family Sterolibacteriaceae; genus Methyloversatilis; species Methyloversatilis sp. RAC08. The sequence goes on from NZ_CP016448.1 coordinate 1,135,196, forward strand.
GAAATCGATTCAAGACAGACACTCCTCGCGCTTTCAGCGCAAACCGAAACGGTTCATCAGGTCATAGAGGGTCGGGCGGCTCACACCGAGCACTTCGGCCGCCTTGACCATGTTTCCATCCACCCGCGCGAGCACGCTGACGACTGCGCGTCGCTCGGCCTCGTCGCGGATCTGCCGCAGATTGAAAAAACCGTCCTCCTGATCGGCCGGTTTCAGTCCGAGATCGGCTGCGGTGATCTGGCTACCATCGGCCATGATGGTCGCCCGCTTGATGCAATTTTCAAGCTCGCGAACATTGCCGGGCCATTTGTGCGCTTCGATCGCGGCAACCGCCTCGCGCGACAGCGTCAATGCGCTGCGCCCCTGCTCGCCGGAAAAGCGCTTTGCAAAGGAGTGTGCAAGCAGCGCGGCGTCGCCCTCTCGCGCTCGCAGCGGCGGAATCGTGACGACAATTTCGGCCAGGCGGTAGTACAGATCTTCACGGAACCGCGCTTCACCGATCAGGGCCTGCAGATCCTGGTGCGTGGCGCAGACCACCCGCACGTCGATCGGAATCTCGTCGCGACCGCCGAGGCGCTCGATGACGCGTTCCTGCAGGAAACGAAGCAGCTTCGCCTGCAGTGCGCCGGGCAGATCACCGATCTCGTCGAGGAAGAGCGTGCCCTTGTTGGCGACTTCGATCTTGCCGGGCGTCTGCTTGGTGGCGCCGGTAAATGCACCCTTCTCGTAGCCGAACAGTTCGCTTTCGAGCAGGTTATCGGGGATGGCCGCGCAGTTGATCGCGACGAAGCGCTCGTTCGCGCGATCCGAGCGGTCGTGCAGCGTCTTCGCCAGCACTTCCTTGCCCGTCCCGCTTTCGCCGAGCAGCAGCACGGTTGCGCGCGTGGCCGAGACCTTTTCGATCGTCCGCAGCACACGCAACATGTCCGCGTCACGCGTGATGAATCGCCCTTCGACACCCAGGTGCTGATTGGCCAGCCGGATGTTCTCCGACTGCAGGTCGTGCAGCCTGAACGCGCGTTCGATCAGCAGCGCGAGCATGTCGGGCTCGAACGGCTTGGCGTAGAAATCGTAGGCACCCATGCCGATCGCCCGCAGCGCATTGGCGCGGTCGTTCTGGCCGGTCAGCACGATGACCTTGGACTGCGGCGCCAGCGCCATGATCTCGCCGAGCAGAGCCATGCCTTCGGTCACGTCGTCGGGCGCCGGCGGCAACCCGAGATCCATCGTGATCACGGAAGGTTCGTGGCGCCTGATCTGCGCCAGCGCGGATTCGCGGTCGCTGGCCAGTACGACTTCGTAGTCGTCGAAACTCCAGCGCATCTGCTTCTGCAGCGCCGGATCGTCTTCGACGATCAACAGTGTCCGCCCCTTGTCTGCCATGTCACTCCCGGTCAAGCAACGGCTGCTTCAGCCGCATGCAGAGGAAAAACGAGCCGGAACAGACTGCCCCGACCCGGTTCGCTGGTCACTTCTATCCGCCCGCCCAGATCGTGGACGTAGCGGAAACTTTCGTATGCGCCGATGCCCATTCCATTCGCCTTGGTCGACTGGAAGGGCTTGAACAACCGCTCGCGCATGAACTCTTCGGTCATGCCGCAACCGGAGTCTTCGACCTCGATCACAACCCCCGCTTCAATGCGGCGCGCACGGATACTGACTTTACCGTTTTGCGGCGTGGCATCCAGTGCATTCTGCACAAGATGCCCCACAACCCGCTCTATACGATCTTCATGGGCGCGCACCATCAGGCCGCTTTCCGCATCGAGCTCGAGTTCGCAGCCACTGCGCGCCCGGGCGCGATGCAGTCGCTCAAGCAACGGCGTCAGTTCGACCGGTGAAGCCTGCTCGATCGGCTGGGTACCGGAACGCAGCTGCAGCAGCATGCCGTTCATGCGACCAACGGCGTGCTCGATGGTCTCCATCATGTCCTGCTGGAATTCGGGGTTGTCGTGGTGCTTTTTCGCGTTGCGCAGCAGCAGGGACAGCTGGGCGATGAGATTTTTCAGGTCGTGCACGACGAAGGCGCTCATCTTGGAAAAGGCTTCGAACTTCTTGGCCTCGATCAGCGCCTCCATGGCCTGGGTCTGATTGAGCACGCCAGCCACCTGGCGCCCGGCCGTCTTCAACAGATCGCGCACTTCCCAGTTCAGATCCAGCAGCGCGCGCGGACGGCACAGTACGACGAAGCCGAGCGGCATGTCCTCGTTGCCGAGGGGGCAGATGAGCCAGACATCCGGCGTCTGCGCCACCCACGCCGGCAACCTCAGATTGCCGTACGCCCCGGGGCGCGAGCGATGTTCTTCGACGTTGATCACCCACATCTTGCCCAGCAGCAGCTGGATCAGCGGGCTGTCTGCCGGCTCGCGCGCATCGATCATGGGTACGTTCAGCCGCGCCGCGGGTGCGTAATGACCGCCTTCGCTGCGCAACCACAACATGCCGCCCGGACTTTCGACCAGATCGGCCATGACACGGATCGAAGCCTGACGGAGCGCGTCGACGCTCGAGGCGCTGTACAGGGTGTCGGCCAGCTTCAGCCACTCGGCCCGGTAGTCGTAGCGCAGGCTGAAGAAGTGCTTGTTGATGAATACACGAAGCCACGCCCGCACGCTGCCGGAAGCGATCGACGCGAGGAATCCGAGCGCGCCGACGGCCAGCACGACGGTCTGCAAGGCCTGCCCCCACTCGCCACCGAAGTAGCGCACGTAATAGCCGGCGAGCGCGATGATGAGCAACGCGCCGCCAGACATGACCAGTGCCGAGGTATGGAATTACCGCGTCGCGCGAGACATTCAGCCGGATCGACCACTCGCTGACGCGGGCCGAAGACACCGCAAACAACGGAATCGCGAGCGCATGCACCAGGCCGCGGGACGCCCACAGCGTCGCGTCCTGCTGCCGGAACATCAGCGACTCGGAGAAGAAATACAGGTCGAAGGTGGTGGAAAACGCGAGGCCCAGCGCCATCGGCTTGATGCCCCAGCGCCACTGCTGGGGGGTGTTGCGGTAGAACTGTTCGATCATCACCGCGCCGAGCAGGCTCAGCCCGAGTCCGCACGCCATCAGCCACATCAGCGATGCGGCGCCAGTCGGCACCAGCCAGGACAGCGCGACGTAACCCACGCCGCACGGCAGCACGGAGATCAGTACGAAACGGATCAGCCAGGACGGCCGCTTGAGCAGCGTCGGCAATGGCCGGCGGCCTTCGGGGTCGATGACGCATGCGGCGAGGAACAGCAGGAAAAGCAGTGTGTGCAGCGCGTCCGCCGCATAGACCAGCGTGCGCAGTACCGGATGGCCATTCAGCACGCTCAGTGCTGCCAGCGCGCACCATGCGGCGCCCGACACCATGCAGACGCACAACAGACGGGCACGCGGCGATTGACGCGCGCCCATGATCAGCTGCAGTCCGAACAGGACGAAACCGACCGCCGCCACGCCATAGGCGTACAGCGCGAACGTTACTGGGAAGGATTCCATCGACGGGCCGGTAGCGAAAGGAGTGATCGCTGCATTGTGCCCGCCGGCAGAGGGCGCGTCACCGCAGGCGCCTTACTGCGCGCCTGGCGAAGCTTCGCACCTGTTCAGCGCGCGCCGTCGCCGGTAAGTACGACACGTACCGTCTGCAGCAGAACCAGGAATCGAGGAACAGGGTATGGTTCTTGACGTAGTACAGGTCGTACTGCAGCTTCTGAACGGCATCATCGACCGAAGCACCGTATGCGTAGCGCACCTGGGCCCACCCGGTGATGCCCGGCTTGACCGAGTGGCGCGCGGCGTAGAACGGAATCTGGTCGGTCAGCTGATCGACGAAGTAGGGACGTTCCGGACGCGGGCCGACAAAACTCATGTCGCCATGCAGAACGTTGAAGATCTGCGGCAGTTCATCGATACGCGTCTTGCGGATGAAATGACCGACACGCGTGACTCGATCATCGCTGTTGCTCGCCCAGCGCGGCTTGCCATCGGCTTCGGCATCCAGACGCATGCTGCGGAACTTCAGCACCTTGAATGTGCGGCCACCCTGGCCGACACGCTCCTGGCGGTAAATGACCGGGAAGCCGGATTCCAATGCGATCGCGATGGCTGCGAGCAACATCACCGGTGCCGTGACCACCAGCAGCACCGATGCTGCGAGCACGTCGAACAGCCGCTTCACGACCGTCCGGCCAATGCCCTGACGGAAGCCGTCGCCGTAGATCAGCCAGCTGGCGCGCAGCGAATCGAGGCGAACCTGACCGCGCATCCGCTCGAAAAAGCTCGACAGGTCATTGACCGTCACGCCCGCCAGCTTGCAGTCCAGCAGTTCGCGCAGCGGCAGCACACCGCCCCGACGCTCGCGCACCGCGACGACGATTTCGTTTGCGCGGTGATCACGAGCCAGCTGCATCACGCAGCTGCCCTCCGGCATGACCATGGCACTCGGCACGTCGACCGAGGTATCCGCACCGACCGATACGAAACCGACAATGGTATGCGTCGCACTGGCTGACGTCGACACGCTGGCCCAGACCGAAGCCGCTTCCGGGCCGGTACCCACGACAAGAATGCGGCGGGTAAACATGCCAGCTCCATCGGCCTGCACGAAGGATGCCGCGCGTAGCAGCAGGATGCCGCCAAAACCAAGGCACAGCGAAATATCAAGCGCCGGCATCGCCATGCTGCCCTGCGGGAGCAGGCGGAACACCATGTAAGCAACCGGGAGGCCCAACAGGAAGGCAAACAGCACGCGCCCGACCAGTTCCGACAGATTGCGCGGCTGTTCGCTCTGGTACAGGCCGAGCGTGCTCATCAGCACGGTCATCACGGCAGCAAAGACCGCTGCCGGAACCAGTGCGGGCAGCAGGGATTCGAGGCTGCCCGGTGCGCTGATCCACGCCGCGCCAAAGCCGGCAATCAACAGGACCAGGGCTTCGGCAACAAGTCTCATGAGCGTTACGGACGGAACATAGTGACTGAACAACCTGACCACGGTAGACCCCTTTTCGAGCTGCTCATTTTGATTCGCGTCGTGTCATGCAACGGGTTGCTTGAGGCGACGCCGTGAGCGGTGGAGCGCGAACGATATGTGCGGCGAGTTCTTTTGAGCGTGAATACCATCACAAGACGAGGCCGCGACAAGGGGATGTGATAACTGAAGCACGTTGCGGCGCCGTTTCAGCGTGCTTCTCCATGCCTCAAGACACAAAACTCCACAGAAAAAGGGGCCCGAAAGGCCCCTCTGAAGTGGAGGTGGCGGACTTCAAACAAGCAGTTGAGCGGGCTCGGGGTGCCCGAGGAAGGCTGTTGGGCTCGAACTGAAGCCGTAGGCACCCGATTGAAATACGGCTATCAGGTCGCCGGGGTGTACTTCGGTCAGATCGACCTTATCGGCCAGGACGTCCAGCGGCGTGCATAGCGGGCCGACCACATTCACCTGCCCGTTCGAAGGCGCACCGATCCGGTTTGCCACGACCACCGGATAATTGCGGCGTACGACCTGACCGAAAAGTCCCGCAGCCGCGAGGTGATGATGCATGCCGCCATCGACCACGACGAATTTCTGGCCACGGGATACCTTGCAGTCGATCACCCTGCATATGTAAACACCGGCTTCTCCGACCAGATAGCGTCCGAGTTCGAGTACGAGTTCGGCCCCCGGAAGCTTGGTCGATACTTCTTCGACAATGCAGGCAAGCGCTTCACATACGGGTTCTAGGGCAAGCGGATGGTCGTTGCGGAAGTAGGGAATGCCGAATCCGCCACCCAGATTCAGTATCTTCGGCATCGCGGGCGCTTCATCCGCCAGGCGCAGCATCAGGTCGAAACTGCGTCGCTGCATGTCGATCAGCGACTCGGCATTCAGATTCTGCGATCCGGCATACAGATGAAAGCCTTCGAACGCGAGACCGAGCCCGCCGATGCGTCGGAGCAGCGCGGGCACCGCTTCGGCATCGACCCCAAAGGGCTTGGCACCGCCGCCCATGCGCATGCCTGAAGCACGCATTTCGAAGTCCGGGTTGATGCGCACGGCCACGCGTGCCGGCCAGCCGGATTCTTCCGAAAGGCTGGCCAGCAATTCAACTTCGCGCGCCGACTCAACGTTGAGCAGCACGCCTGCCGCCAGTGCCTGACGCAATTCGTCCGCACGCTTTCCGGGGCCGGCAAAACTGATGCGCGACGGAGCCATGCCGGCGTCCAGCGCAACCCTCAGCTCGCCACTGGATGCCACATCGAGCCCGTCGACGCGCTGCGCCATGAACCCCACCAGCGCCTGCATCGGATTGGCCTTCATGGCGTAGTGCAACTGGACGCCGGCTGGCAGCAGGCTGCGCAACAGCCCCACACGCGCCTCGATCCGGCTGCGGTCGTAGGCGTAGAAGGGGGTACGCCCCGCCATCGCGGCAACCCGGGACACCTTCAGGCCATTGATCAGCAGTTCGCCGTCAGCGCTCGAAAAATCATCTGCCGGCGAATAGGGCGCGGCTTGCACGGGCATAGCGGTCACGATTCTCGTCCTGCTGGAAGATTCAGGCGGCAACGAGCCTCCGCCTCGATGGCGGTCCGGTCCAGCTTGCCGTTCGGATTGCGTGGCAAGGCGTCCTCGAACACGATGAAATGGGCTGGCACCTGGTAAGCCGGAAGTTGAGCACGGCACAGTGCACGCAGTGCTGCCACGTCCGGTGAGCCAGCGAAGTGCAGTGCCACGGCGATGACCTGGCCGAGTTCGGGGTCCGCAACGCCGAACGCGACGCATTCGGACACCCGACCGGTGCTCAGCAGCGACTCTTCGACCTCGGTCGGGCTGACACGGTACCCGGAGGTCTTGATCATGTCGTCACGTCGGCCGACGAAATAAAGGAAGCCATCCTCGTCCGTGCGCACCGTATCCCCGGAAAACACGGCGATCTCCTTCTGCATGAGACCGTAGGGCCGCACGCCGGCGGCGTCCGGCAGCGGGCGGAAGCGTTCCGCCGTCCGCGTGGCGTCGTTCCAGTAACCCTGCGCCACCAGCGGGCCGCGCTGCACAAGCTCGCCCGGCTCTCCGGGCAAGCACGGACTGCCGTCTTCACGCAGAACGAGAACTTCAGCGTTCGGAATCGCGCGTCCGATGGAATCGGGCCGCACATCCACCTGCTCGGGCGGCAGATAGGTCGCACGGAAGGCTTCGGTCAGGCCGTACATCAGGAAAGGGCTGGCCGACGGCACCCGAGTCCGCAACGCATCCAGCGTGACACGCGGCATGCGCCCGCCGGTACTGGCGAAGTAACGCAGGTGCGCGTCGATGGACGCCGGCCAGGGCAGTTGCACGATCTGCATGTAGAGCGGCGGCACGGCGGTCAGTCCGGTCACCCGTTCGGCAGCCAGCGCATTGACGACATCGCGGGCCATCAGATAGTTGATCAACACCACCCTGGCCCCGGTCAGGAATCCGGTCGTCAGCTGCGAAAAGCCCGCATCGAAGGACAGCGGAAGCGCCGCCAGCAAGGTATCCCCGGCGTGATTGCCCAGATAGCTGGCCACGCTGCACGCGCCCGACACCATGTTCCGGTGCGACAGCACCACGCCTTTGGGCTGGCCGGTACTGCCGGAGGTATACAGGATGGCCGCCACATCGCTGTCGATCACGCGGTGAAGCGCACGCGCAGGCCCATCGATGAAGGACATCCATGACCGGGCACCGGGCGCATCGCCGTCCACCAGCACGACATGCGCCAAGGCCGGACACGCCTGCTGCAGGGCGCCCAGCGCAGCAAGCCGCTGCGCCGACGTAATGAGTATGCGTGCGCCGCTGTCGCGCATGATGTGACCGACCTGCGCTGCTTTGAGCAGCGGATTGATCGGCACGAACACAGCGCCGCAGGCGGCGGTCCCGAAACTGGCAACGACGGCTTCAAAACGCTTCTCGAGGAAAATGCCGACGCGGTCGCCCCGGCGCACGCCCAACTCGAGCAGCCCGTGCGCGCAGGCCTGCACCTGCTGCGCCAGCATTGTGTAGGAGAATTCAACACCGTTGGCGCGCAGTGCGCAGGCATCACCGTCACGCGCAGCTGCGTGCTCGACCAGATGGTTCAGCAGGGTTGGAACGGACATGGCGGGCAATCGGCAGGACGCGAAGAAGGCAAAACCTATACTATCGTGCCCCCGGAGCGACGCCCCGGAGTGACAGATCCAAACCACACGCCCTCGAGACGGCGGAATACAGGGAGAGCAGAGTGGACACGCGGCACACCTTGCGCGAACTACTGCGGCAAGAGCTGGACCTCGGTGCGCGCGCCGACGCACTGGCTGACGACACGCCGTTGCTGGGCGCCGTTCCAGAACTCGATTCGATGGCCGTCATCGCAGTGATCACGGCACTAGAAGAGCAGTTCGGCCTGACGCTGGAAGACGCCGACATCGACGGCAGCACCTTTGCCACCTTCGGCTCGCTGCATCAGTTCATTACCGAACATCTCGCCGGCTGACACGTCCGCTCACGTCGCAGTGACCAAGGCAGCCACAGCGCTGGCTGCGGTCAGCACAGCCAGCCCCCCGAATATCTTGCGCCGGCGTCCTGGACGATCGAGTCGGTGAAGCAGGGCCATCGTACGCGTCCACGGACGCCGATCGATCAGGTCACCGCCCTGCGCATAGTGCCGCGCGAGCTCCGCAACGGTCAGGAAACGCAGTTCCGGTTGCGACCGCAGCGCAGCCGACACCAGGTCGCCGATGGCGCGGACGCTCTCCGTACGCTGCGCCTTTGCGCCGACAAAATTCGATCGATGTGTTTCCAGCAGCAGCGGCCGGCGCTGCGCCCACTTCGTGGCCAGACTTTCCAGACCGTGGTCGGCACGATGTCCGCGCAGCGGTTCGAAGTAGTCGTTGCGCACCATGGCGAGCAGGCCGGATGTGCAGCGCTGGCCGTTGTGAAGGCAGATGCCAGTATCGACCGGCAGACCATCGGCGCCGCGCATTTCGTATCGCTCGCCCGGCGTCACCAGCACAGCCAGCCCCTGCGCCGCCCACGCGCGCTCGACGGATTCGTTCCAGACGAAGGTCGGCGGTACGACCACTTCCGGAAGGGTACCGAAACATTGTCTGAACATCGCTACCTCGCCGGCGACGCGGGCGCGGATGTCCGCTTCGTCCAATGCTCTCGAGGGCAGCGCGGACGCATCGGTCCAGCGACTCTGCAGGGGCGATGGCAGCTGTTCGGTCGCCACGAAGGGCGCACCGGCAATCCACGCGCGTATCTGCGGATCCACCTGCGCCACACGTGCCAGCACTTCCGGGTGGTAGTGCTCCATGCCGTGCAATTGCAGATCGAACACACCGGCGCCCACCCCTTGTGTCATTGCATCGCGTACCGGCTTGAGGCGCACATCGTCGAGCGCGACCCGGCCCACGCCTAGCGCTTCATCGGCTGTCGCCCCCGCCCCCGGTCCTGCCAGAATCACACCCAGTGTCATGACCGGATGACGTCCGGTCAGGTCGCGGTGCACACCCAGCTCAGCCGCGATTTCGCGCAGCGCATCGATCTGCTCGAGCGGCCCGTAGCCCCAGTCGTCGCCTTCGAACACCATGACCGGATGGCGCAGGCAGGGCTCGGTCCAGGACAGCGAAAGATCGCGCCTGATCGCGAACAGTGCAACGCCCCACAGCAACAGGACCAGATACATTCCGTACATCAACCGTCTCCTCAGGGTGCGTACTTTCTCACAGCCGTCCTTCCTGTCCCGAAAACGTCCTTGTACCGTCCGTGACTGATGGCACTCGGGACGATCACAACTGCGCCCTCCTCCCTACCCGAAGGCCCGCCAGGTCAGGATAATCGGCGCGATCGCGTGCTCACTGGAGCGCGCTAGACCGCCACGTCGTCCACGTCACCCCTTCACCGCCCATGCCCAACGATTCGCACAGGACCCGGAGCGTTTTCGCGGCATGTCTTGTCTACACACTGCTTCTGCTGTGGGGCAGTCTTTACCCGCTGACCAGGTGGCAAGCAGAAGCGGAAACCTTCGGTTTTCTTTCGATGTGGCGTTACAGCGCGCTGTCGATGCCCGATCTCGTCGTCAATGCGCTGATCTACATTCCGCTGGGCATCGGACTGCGGCAGATTACGTCTCGCTGGCCGGTACTGCCGTCGGTGCTGTTCGCCACCACCTGCGCGGCGGCGCTGAGTTTCAGTGTCGAAGCCGCACAGGCGCACTTGCCGCAGCGAGTACCTTCACTTGCGGATTTCGCCTTGAACACGACAGGCGGATTCGTGGGTGCGATTCTGGCCAGCATGTTTACAGCGCGGTGGAAGCCGGTTGCCTTTTTGATGGACTGGCGCGCACGCACCTTTGCTGCCACACCCGAGGCAGATCTGGCGGTTGCAGCGCTGATCGCCTGGGTGCTTGCCCAGCTCACGCCCTTCGTTCCTGCCTTCGATCTCGGGTCACTGCGCAACGGGCTCGCCCCGCTGGCCGCCACCCTGAATGACCCGGCGACGTTCAATCCGGCACAAGCATTGGGCAGCGCACTGGAAGTTTTCGCCCTCGTTCTTCTGGCGCGTGATGCGCGGAACCGCGCGGTATCGCTGACGCGCTTGTTCTGGCTGCTGGCCCTTGCCGTCATGATGCTGAAGGTCGTGGTGATCAGTCGCCAGCTGTCGGCGGAAATGATCATCGGCACCGTGGCCGGTCTCACGCTGGGGTTCGGCTGGCCACGCCGGCTCAAGCCGATGCGGCCGGTTCTGGCCGCGCTGGCCGTCACGCTGGCCCTGGTGATCAGCGAACTGACCCCATCGCCGGGTGCGCTGCGCCACCTCAACTGGACGCCATTCGTTGCCCACATGAGCAATCCGATGCTCGGGCTGAGCGTGCTGATCGACAACGTATGGCCCTATCTGATACTTGCCGCAGCGCTCGTTGCACTCAGCAACACGGGGCGGATTCCGGCGTTGGTGATCATATTGGCGTGCGGCGGACTTTCGTTCGCGCTGGAATGGATGCAGCAGCACATTCCCGGGCGTACGCCCGACATCACCACGGTGGCGATGGCGTTGCTGACAGCGCTGCTGGCGGTCCGCCACGTCCGGCCTGCTTCGGCGGCATCGGCGCTGCCGGCCAGTTCGAAGCGGGGTTCACGACTGGCGGGCACGCTGGTCGCCGCAGTGCTGCTCGGCAGCGCAACCGCCGTCTGGTCGCTGGCGCGCACTCCGCCGCCGACCGTGCTCGCGTCGGCGCGCAGTCAGGTGACGCTGCCTTCGCCGGACGAGCTGCGGGTACCCGAATTGCCGGGATTTCGCCGAGTGCATCCCCGCCTGCCCTACCCGTCCGCGGGCGACGTGGCACGCCTGAAAGCGGAGAACCCGGAATACGTGCGCCAACTGGTCCTCAGAGCCCAGGGCGGCAAGGGTGATCTGAGCGCGTCGCTCGTGGCGGCGGTCCTGGCGCCCGAAACACAGAACGTGCGCACCATTGTCGAACGCGTGCTCACGCTGCGGCCCACCTGGCGCGGCCACCAACAGACGAAACCGATCGCACAGACCTATGACTGGCTGCACGACCGCATTCCTCCCGATCTGATGCCAAGGCTCAAGGACAAGGTGATCGAAGCCTGCAACTTCCAGATCAACGTGATCCGCAAGGAAGCGCTTTCGCCCTACAACGTCTATCTGTACAACTCGCCGCTTCAGGCGTTGATGGCCTGCGCACTGGCCATCCATGGCGACGATGAGCGTGCCACCCCGGTCATGGCATTCACCTACGACTTCTGGATCAATCGAGTACTGCCTGTCTGGCGCCAGGTGGGTGGGCAGAACGGCGGCTGGCATGAAGGCAACGAGTACGTCGGCATCGGCATCGGTCAGGCCATCTACCAGTTGCCGGCCATGTGGCGTTCGGCCACTGGCGAAGATCTGTTCCGAAGCGAACCGGCGATCCGCGGTTTCCTGGATTTCCTGGTGTACCGGATGCTTCCCGATGGCACGTCCATGCGCTGGGGCGATGGCCGGTTCGGTCGTCGCCAGGTTTTCGACGCCGATGCGCTGGCACTCGAATACCGCCATGCGGCGGCCTATACGCTGAGCACCCGCGCCGGCGAGAAGCTGCTGCCCACATCGTGGCCCTGGGGTCCGCTGACCGATCGATCGCTGTACGACCCGGAAGCGGTGCGCGCACTGCCGCTGACCCATGTCGCCGACGGCCTGGGGCTGGTCATCGCGCGCAGCAGCTGGAACGCGGACGCAACACACTTCAGCTTCAAGGCCGGCAACAATTACTGGTCACACAGCCATCTCGATCAGGGCGCCTTCTCCCTGTTCAAGGGTGCGCCGCTGGCGATAGACAGCGGCTGCTATTGCGGCTATGGCGGCGATCACCACCTGAACTACCATTACCAGACGATCGCCCACAACACGATCACGGTGACCGACCCGGCTGACATCGTGCAGATGCCGGTGCGCCAGGGCAAACCGCCGCGCACCATCGCCAACGATGGCGGCCAGCGGCGTGTCGGGTCCGCCTGGAACCTGCACGCGGCGCCGGCCGACCTGGAGGACTGGCAAAGCAAGTTCGGTGACTTTCACACCGGCCGCTTGGTGCGTCTGGTCGAACAGGACGGCCTGCTGGTCGCACTGACCGACATCACCGCCGCTTACACCAATGAGCAGAGCGGCGTGCATAGCTTCCATCACCGATCGCGACGGGTCGAGAAAGCCTGGCGCATCTTTGTCTATGACCGCGTTTCGGACATCGTGATCATCCACGATACCGTCGAAGCGACGCATGCCGACTTCGTCAAGCGCTGGCTGCTGCACAGCGCCTTCCAGCCGCGCATCGACGGCCGGAAGTTCACGCTGGAGCGTCCGGCCACCGCGTCGGTCACCGGCTTGCCGCAACTGCAGGGCGAAGTGATCTTTCCGCGCGAGGCACGCTTGGTGCCGATCGGCGGACCGGGCTTCGAATACTTCGTCGACGGCATGAATTTCGACGAAAACGGCACCCTCGCAGCCAACATTGCGCGCGGACCACCCGAACTCGATCCGGGTGCCTGGAGACTGGAAATCATGCCGCAACTGCCGGCGATCGAAGACCGCTTCCTGGTCGTGCTGCGACCGGGCCTGAGCGAATTGCCCGCACTTGACATAAGGCCGATGGAAACGCCGGAGAGCATGGGTGCCGAAATCCATCTGCCCGGCCGGATGCTCAGGCTGGCATTTCCGCGAGATCGTCTGGCGGTCGACGTGATGCTGACCGGAGCCGACGGCATACCCCGGACACTGACCGTCGACGGCGCGGGCGAACGTGCACCGGCACTCAGCTGGGTCGATCAACTGCGCATCTGGATGACAAGATGAGAAACCGATGATGTGGAAATGATTAGCGGGCTCGCATCCGCTGAATGCATCACTTTTTTTGCATCTGCTCCATGCGCAAGGTGATCTTGCGATGGTCGCCAATCTGAGTACGCGCATCCTCCAGCACCTTCATCGCCTCTTTGCGCTGGCCCGTGTCATATAACAAGTCGCTGAGCGCAATCCACGCGTCGACCGAATCAGGGTTTAGCTTCAACGCATTAGAAAAGGCTCTCCGAGCATTTTCGTTCTCATTGAGCAATTGATGACCCCGCCCCAAATTTATCAGGGCGTCAGGGCGCATGAAAAAATCTTTTTTCGTATGAGAGAGGATGTAATTCATATTTCGAACCACATCCAGGGCAAAACCCTTACGCAATTGTTTTTCAGTATAGTTCGAATACGCTAAAGTCATTGCTCGAAGACCAAAGCAATAGTGATGCATGTGAATATAGTTATCGTTTCCGAGATGCCTTTTCCAGCGCTCCACCTCAGACTTGGGCTCATCAGTCAGTTTGGCGCGGCAATATCCAGGATAAAGGGCAAAATCCTCGTCACTGAAAACATCGCTTCGCTGAGACCATGAAACGCTAGGTATCAACGACCCGAAAACCAGAACTGCATAAAAAGCAACCATGCGGCATTGAATTAACATTTCTTGCTTCCTTGCGATGCAACAATCGATTCGGCCCTGCCGTATCTGTTGTTTCTGGAGATGTCCGCTACAAATTCGAGTCCTACCACATCGACTTTCACCCGTCTAAACCTACGCGGTGTAACGATACAATTGATCCTGTGAGTTTGCAGCCGCCTAGTTTGCGTCCTCGAGAAGCATTTGTCGCGTTCGAAGGATCGCTTGGCTGCATCAATTCGGATCGAATCAAGCGACAGTCAGTCTGACCAACGCTGACGAATCAGCGTCGTTGTCAATATGAACCGCGTCCTTGACAGCGACGCCACGTTCCCAGTTGGCGAGGCTGACAGCCCTGTGAGAACAGACGCTCGTATCGCCCCCAACCGGCTTCCATTCTCAAGACCAAGAATGACTCAAGCGCATTAACATTATGGCCCTTGCCTGACGGGTGTCGTGACTTTTGCCGCCGACCGGCTCAAACGCTGAGAAAGGACCCATCTACTGCTGCGTGGCGCAGTCTATGCAACAATGGTATTGACTCCGCTATTTTTCGGGGGCAGCACTCAGCGCTTCATCTACTTCGACTTCTAGGACCGTGGAAAACATCACCCAATACCCGGATTCGCCGCGCATCGAAATGCAACGTTTCGTACCGGCACATGCTCGCCGGCTACTCGATGTGGGCTGTCATACCGGTGCTTTCGGTCACGCGCTGAAGCAGAATCATGACATGGAGGTGTGGGGTGTCGAGCCGGCAAGCGGCCCTGCCGGCGTTGCGGCAACGCGCATCGATCACGTGCTGACCGAAGCACTCGGAGCAGACAGCAAGCTGCCGGAAGCATACTTCGATGCCATCGTATTCAACGATGTACTCGAACATATCGAATCGCCGTGGGACATGCTGCATCTGGTCAAGCGCTGGCTTGCACCGGATGGTGTGCTCGTCGTATCGCTGCCCAATCTGCTGCATGTCGACAATCTGGAGCATATGCTTTTCGAGCGCGACTTCCGGTATGAAGGTCGGGGCATCCGGGACCGCACCCACCTGCGCTTCTTCACCCGCAAGAGCGCACTGCGCATGTTCGATGACTGCGGCTACACGGTCACTGCGGTCGCCGGCATCAATGAATCGTGGTGGTCTCCATCGCTGACGAGGCGAACTGCCTTCCGTATATTTTCCCGCTGGCTGGCGGAATGCAAGCCTCAGCAATTTGCCTTCGTCGCGGTGCGGGACACCTGAAAAGACCAGCGATGACAGTTTCGTCAATCAGCGTCGTCATGCCGGTTTTCAACGGCGAACGCCATCTGGCTGAAGCAATCGACTCAGTGCTGGCGCAATCCATCGCGCCCAGCGAGTTCATCGTGGTAGATGACGGCTCGACCGATGGCAGTGCGCAGCTTCTCGAGCGTTACAGTGATCGCCTGAACGTCCTGTGTCAGCCCAATGGCGGCCAGTCTCTCGCACGCTTTCGGGGCACTGAGGTGGCAAGCGGCGAATTCCTCGCCTTCATCGATCAGGATGACATGTGGGACCCTCAAAAACTTGCGCGCCAAATCGACCTGTTGCAGCGTTTCCCGGCTGCGCTGGCCACCTATTGCGACCATCGCGGCATCGATGGTGCCGGTACCGTCACGGCAATCAGTGGATCGGGCTATGGCCTGCGCGGCAGCGGACAGATTCTGACAGCACTGCTGCGGGGAAACTTCATACGCAGTGCCTCGCTGGTGATGGTCCGGCGCCAGGCGTACGAACTCGCAGGCAAGTTTCTGCGTGAGCGCTTTTTCTGGTCTGACGATTACAGCATGTGGATGCGCATAGCCGCTCACGGACCGGTCATCTATCAGGCAGAGACGCTGGTCAGCTACAGACAGCATTCCGGCAACACATCCGGAGATGTTTACGAGAAGGCACTGGGCGATGCACACGCGCTCGGAACGCTCGTTGATCATCTCCGCGCCGCCGGGCTGACCCGGCATATGAATGCCGCGCTCGCCGCGCAACGCGAGGCAATGCGCAGCGCCGCCTGGCACTGTATCCGCAGGCGCGAAATTGCACGCGCCCTGTCTTATCGATTGAAGGCCGTGATGTCGCTGTGGAGTACTCAATGACGCGCCCGGAGCCCCGTTTTTCCATCGTACTGCCGACACACAATCGCCACGAGCTTCTGCGCGAGGCGCTTGAGTCGCTCGCTGCGCAAACCTTCACGGACTGGGAAGTGGTCGTGGTCGACGACGGATCCAGTCAACCGGTCGATGCAGCCGAGATCAGGAGCATCGTTGGCGAGCGCTATACGCTGCATACGCATGCACATCCCAAGGGCGTGGCTGCGGCGCGGAATTCTGGCTACATGCTGGCGCGAGGCGAGTTCATTGCCCAGCTCGACGATGACGACCAGCTCGCGCCCGCAGCCCTGGAACTCGCAGATCGCGGGTTGAAGCACCCATTTGCCCCTGAAATCCTCTACATCGGCGTAGAAGCTTTCGGCGGCGAGGGTGCTGCCGTCAACGCGCGACAGAGAGCCGCGCTGGACCGTACGCTGGCAAACGCCAGGTCGGCAAGCGATCAGGGACTGATCATTTTCGGTGATGCGCTTTTCGATGCGCTTCTGAAGAGCGTGCCGGCCGCCTTCCAGAAACCCATTTTTCACCGCAGCATCCTTGACCGGGTGCAGCCCATGAACAAGGATGACTGGCCGGAGTCAGCGTGGGCCATAGAAGCTGCGGCACGCTCGATCCGGTGCGCACTTCTTGACCTTCCGGTGTATCGCTGGCGTCGTGACGGGCAGAGCTACTTCTCGGTCAGCGGGCAGCACTTCGCGTCC
Organism: Methyloversatilis sp. RAC08; assembly: GCF_001713355.1. NCBI lineage: Bacteria > Pseudomonadati > Pseudomonadota > Betaproteobacteria > Nitrosomonadales > Sterolibacteriaceae > Methyloversatilis > Methyloversatilis sp. RAC08. The sequence continues at coordinate 1,151,958 of NZ_CP016448.1, forward strand.
ATGCTCGGCCATATTCGAATGAAGCAGGGTCTGCTTGACCGTCTCGGCCAAGAATTGCCTGAACGCAAGCCGGCATTGAAAAAAGCGCTCGCGCAAGCTCGCTTCGACTATTGCTACAACATGGTTTCAGATAGTTCGGCAATGCCCTGGGGCCAATTTACCCGGTCATTCATTGAAGCACCGGGGGCAAGGCACCTGCGTTTGCTCTATCGAAGCCAGTTGAGACGCCGGATTCAGTAGTCAATCAGCCGCAGCGAGGCTGAACGCACGGCGAACAGCGCGTCGCACCACAACGAAGCTGTTCAGGGGCGCGTGCAACTCAAGTCAGCTTTCTTGCACGCCACCCACCGCGAGATGTTAGTCCGATGATTTCTGACCGGCTCCTTTCATTTCTTCAAGGCGCAATGTGATTCGCTTGTGCTCGCCTGTGGCTTGCTGCGATTCTTCAAGCGCCCGCGTCGCGTCGGACTTCCAGCCAATCTGAAAATGTCGCTCAAGGCAACCCAAGCGCTCATCTCCAATCGCTTGATCTTGATGGCTTCTTCGAATGCTTCGCGCGCTTCGGCGTACTCCCGGAGCAGCATGTGACCACGACACAGATTCACCAACGCTTCACCGGACACCTTGCGCCGAGCCTTGAACGCTCGGGCCTGTGCCAGAGCTGACGCCGACCGATCCGTCGTGACGCGCTCGGCAGAGGGCCACGCTCTGCGGGTGAGATACTTCGCGCGCAGGTCGTGCGCGAAAAATTCCGCGAGACTCAACGCCCGGGCAAGGCGCTTCACCGACACTTCATCGAGTCAATGAGCACGGAAAAAAGTTTCAGGCACAGCGTGAGCTGGCTCTTCCTTGGCAATACCGGCACGCAGTTGCTGACATTCGCGTTCGGCGTCGTTCTGGCACGTTTGCTGGCGCCCGAGGTGTTCGGGCTGCTGGTGACGATACAGATTTTCACTGGCCTCGCCGGTTTCGTGTCGGGCGGCGGCATGGGCCAGGCCCTGGTGCGCGCCAAGGACGTCACGCAGCGCGACTTCAATGTCGTGTTCACACTGCAATTGCTGATCGGATGCTGCATCTACGCCGTTTTCTTCTTCTCGGCGCCGCTGTTTGCCCGCTGGTACGATTTTCCGCTCTACACGGATCTGCTGCGCGTCTCCGCACTCACGTTCATTACGCGTCCACTGGTCAATTTGCCGAACAGCATCCTGCATCGCAACATGCGCTTCAAGGCGCAGACGACGGTGCGGATCATCACGCTGCTGGTGTCCAGCATGACCAGCATCGGGCTCGCGATCATCGGCTGGGGTGTCTGGAGTCTCGTTCTGGGCGGGCTTTCAGGTTCCATCGTCAGCGCCCTGCTCTTCAGCCTGTTCGCTCGCTGGCGCCCTGGTCTGGATTTCGGCTTCCGCCACGGGTTAGACCTCGCCCGCTACGGCTTTTTGGTGTCGGCAAACGACATCGTTATCTACATCCGTCAGCAGACGACCAATTTCATCCTCGGCCGCACGCTGGGAATGACTTCGGTCGGATTGTTCAACAAGTCCGACAGCCTGATGCGCATGCCCAACAGTTTCATCACCGGCTCGGTCTATCAGGCGTTGTTCCGCGCGCTCGCCAAACATCAGGATGAACCGGCAAAGGGGCGCAGCATGTTCCTGAGCGCCATCCGTCTGGTCTGCGTATACACGCTGCCGTTCTACATCATGCTTTTCTGGCTTGCTCACCCGCTGATCGAGGGCGTGTACGGCCTGCGCTGGGTCGACGCAGCCGCTCCGCTTGCGATGTTGTCGCTGTGCGGACCCTTCCTGATCATCGAAAATCTGTCAGGTGCCGTGCTGGCCGCTCACAATTGGCTCCAGCGGGAACTGTTCGTGCAGTGTGCCGTGCTTGCGCTTACGGCGATTGCCACCATTTCCGGGCTCTCCGGAGGCCTTGAATTGATGTCGGCGATGCTGGTTCTGGTCAGCATTTACTGCGCGACGCACATGTATCTGCTTGCGTCGCGCTGCATCGGCACCGGATGGCGTGATCTTGCGCGGGCAATTACACCGGCAGCCATGCTGAACGCCCCGCTGTTTTTCGCGATGTGGGCAATCACGGCACTGCTGGCGCCCTATGCATCGACGACGCATCCGTTGCTCATCGTGCTGATGGCCGGTTCCGCCGGCGCACTCCTGTACACGTCGGCTTTCCTTGTTCTGCCCATCAAGTCGCTGGCATCGGAACGGGATCGCTGGAAGGCCCTGTTGCGCGCCGCATTGCCCGGCGCGCGACCCGAGGCATGAACCGCTGCCTGGAGACGCAGACATGATCGATCCGCTGTCGCAATGGATCAGTCGATCATCCGGTCTGCACGGTCCGGTCATGCTCATGTATCACGCGATCACTCCGGGCCGTGAGGTACCAGCATGGCCATGGGCCGTCTCCGCCGCCCGGTTTGACGCACAACTCGACGCCTTGCTGTCCGCCGGATGGCACACGGTCACGCAATCCGAAATGCTTGCCGGAGGCCCTGCACTGCAGCCACGAAGCGTTGCGATCACCTTTGACGACGGCTATGCGGACAACCTGTATGCCATGGAATCCCTTCGCAGCCGGGGCATGCGGGGAACCTGGTTCATCGCATCCGGTTCGATCGGACGCACGCCGCAGTGGACAGAGGAAGGCCAGCCCAGGGGCCGGATGCTCGACAATGGCGAGCTGCGCGCGATGCAGCAGATGGGTATCGAGATTGGCGCCCATTCGGTCAGCCATCGGCGACTGACCTTGCTCGATACGGACGAACTACGCGCCGAAGTCAGCGATTCGCGTGCGATGCTGGAAGATCTGCTCGGCCAGCCAGTCAGCAGTTTTGCCTACCCCTATGGCGAGTACGACGAGCGATGTACCGAAGCGGTCCGATCGGCCGGCTACGCCTCGGCCTGCACGACTCGCACCGGGTGGGCCATGCGTGACGGCAACCCCTACACGTTGCGTCGCCTCACGGTATTCAATACCGACACCGCCTCCACGCTGATCCGTAAGGTTTCGCTGGGTAGCCATGAGATCGCTTCGTCCACCCTGCTCAAGCAGATCGGGCGAAATCTCGCAGGCAGGGTGTCTGCCAGACATGGAAAAGCGGAATGACGGAACAACCCTCCATCACCCAACCCGGCACACCGTCTTCGGGAGCCACCACGAAGCTGTCCATCGTGATCCCCTGTTACAACGGCGCGCAGTACCTTGCGGCTGCGATCGATTCGGCGATGGCGCAGGATTATCCGGACAAGGAAATCATCGTTGTAAATGACGGTTCGACCGACGATTCGTTAGCGGTCGCGTCAGCCTATGGCGATGCGATCGTTCTGGTCGATCAGCACAACCAGGGTCTCTCGGCCGCCCGCAATGCCGGCATCCGCTCCGCGACAGGAGACCTTTTCGCATTTCTGGATTGCGACGACTACTGGGCTCCGGATTTCGCATCCAAGCTTTGCCGGGCACTCCTCGACAACGATGCGACCATCGCCTATTGCGGATGGCAGAACGTCGGCGTGTCGGGTCCAAGGAATGAACCGTTCGTGCCGGCCGACTATGCCGGCATGCCGGACCGGATCGAGAAGCTGATCACGGGTGTGCGCTGGCCGGTGCATGCCGCAATTGTCCGGCGGGACGCGCTCTTCGCCGCCGGCCTGTTCGATACCGGGCTGCGCTGCTGCGAGGATTTCGCGCTCTGGATACGCGCAGCGCCCACCGCCCCGCTTGTCCGGGTTCCGGAAGTGCTGGCCTTTTACCGCTTCCATGAAGGGCAGATGACCCGCAACCGGGCATTGGTCGCACTTTCGCACTTTCAGGTGCAGATGGATTTTCTGAGCGGACACCCGGAGATCGGCGCGCATTTCGACAAGCAGACCCTGCGGCGCATCACGGTAGACGAACTGGTCCGGCGGGGCTTCGCGGCCTACTGGAGCGGCGATCTGCCGGCCACACGAGCCATCTTCCGCACTGCGCTGCGGCACGGGTACCGGAGCCCGGGCAAGATGAAGTACATGCTGCCGGCACTGCTTCCGCAAGCGATCCATGAAATGCTCGTGCGCGTGCTCCGCAACGGCGGGAAGGCAGATTAGCCGCACGTGTCGGACAAGGGCTGAGCAGGTCCTGTCCGTGACGTATATCGGGGCCGCAAACGACCGTGGCTGATAGGATTTCGCGATCCGCAGATACGCGCTCGCCTGCTCCGACCTTGACCCAACATCCCTCACACCATCACGCAGACTCGCGTACCAACGGGTTCGCCGTGGTCAGGAGCACGCATCCTTGACCCCCGGTATTTCGGTCGTGATGCCATGTCACAACGGAGCCGCCCATCTGGCACGCAGTACGGCGAGCGTGCGCATGCAGACGCGCGCCGACTGGGAGTTGATCATCGTCGATGACGGTTCGACGGACGACTCTTGGCAGGTAATCCAGCAACTCGCCGCTGCCGAACCGCGCATTACGCCATTGCAGCAGCCGCACTCCGGTGCCGCTGCTGCACGCAACAAGGCGCTTTCCACGGCACGGGGCAGATGGGTCGCATTCCTGGATGCCGACGACACCTGGCACCCTGACTTCCTGTCCCGAATGTCGGCGGCGCTTGGCGGGCGACAGGACGATGCACTCGCCTACTGCGGCTGGCACAACATCGGTGCCGGCCATGAGGGCGAGCCGCCCTTCGTACCACCCGATTACGAAACGCCAGACAAGCTCGCCGAGTTGCTCTGCGGTTGCCGCTGGCCGATACATGGTGCGATGGTCAGTCTGGCCGCGATTCGCAAGTACGGCGCCTTCGATCCAGCCCTCCGCTCCAGCGAGGATTTCGATCTCTGGCTTCGTCTTGGCTGCAGGATGCCACTCGTGCGTATCCCGGAAGTGCTTGCCTGCTACCATTTCCACGCAGGTGCCCAGGTCACCAAGAGCCGCCTGCGGGCCGCTGCAGACAAGCTTCTTGTTCAGCGCAAGTTCCTCGCTACGCATCCGGTCGAAGCGAAACGGCTCGGCAGGGCGAAAGTGCGCGAACAGATCGAAGGCGACATGCTGTACCGTGCCTACGAAAATTACTGGAAGGGTGACCTGCCGATGGCACGACAACTGTTCCGTGCAGTGATGGCGAGCGGCTACGGCAATGCGAAGGACTGGTGCCACATGCTGCCGGCCCTGCTCCCGGCAAGATTGCACAGCTTGCTGCTCAAGGGCATCGGCCGCGCACGCAGCGGTTTTACGCGCCAGGGCTGAACGGTCACCATGATGCTCACATTCGCTTTCTGTACCTTCAATCGCGCCGATCGCCTCGAAGCGCTGGTGTCCGCGATGCGCGCGCAGTCATGCCCGATTCCGTTCGAGATACTGGCGGTCAACAACAACAGCCGGGACAACACCCTCGAGGTACTCGATCGGCTAGCCGCGCTGCCAGGTGTCGCGCTGCGTCATGTGACCGAAACGGCGCAAGGCATCGTACCGGCACGCAACCGGGCGATTTCCGAAGCCCTGTGCAGCGACATACTGGTTTTCATCGATGATGATGAACTGCCGACCCCCGGTCTGCTCGATGCCGCGTGCGACGCCATCATCAACGAAGGCGCGCAATGCGTCGGCGGACGCGTACAGGTCGACTTCACGCCATTCGATCGGCCACGCTGGCTGTCGGACGACCTGCTGGGCTTTCTCGCCGAGGTCGAACATGGCGACACGTCGATGTGGCTGACTGACGACAGCCGGCTGCTCTGGACAGCGAACATCGCCTACGACATGCGTCTCTTCCGGGACAATCCCGATCTGCGCTTCGATCGCCGGTACAACCGCGTGGGAGTCGATGTGGGCGGCGGCGAAGATGCGGTGATGTTCCGCGAGTTGCTGTCGCGCGGAACCCGCATGCGCTACCGCCCCGAAATGAAGACGCGACATTTCATAGAGGAATGGAGATTGCAGCGCATGTATTTCCTGCGCCTGCATTACCGGGCCGGGCTTCGATTCGGCGAATTCAGCCTTGATCGCGCTGCACGCGAAGTACTCGGCATGCCGCCCTTCCTGCTGCGACAGTTGTTTGCGCACGTGGCGCGCTGGCTCTCGATGAGCATGCGAGGGCAGCGCGGGGCACTGCGACAGGGCATGAATGCCGCGCATTGTTTCGGCTCCCTCCGGGGCTATCTCCGCAAGCCGTCAAGCGCCGCCACGGCGCCCGAAACGCCAGCCTCTGGCAACTGATCCGGCGCCGGAAAATGCCTGCTCTCACCGTCCTGATCTGTACGCACAACCGCCGCGCCTTGCTGGAAAAAGTGCTGGCTTCAATCGATGCCGCGCGCCATCCATCCGGCTGGCAGATCGGCATTCGTGTCATCGCGAATGCCTGCAACGATGACACGCTGGATTACCTCGCTGCCCGGTCGGGAGCACGCCCGCTGACTTTCGAACACGAAATGCGGCCCGGCAAGTCGCACGCGCTTAACCGGGCCTTATCGACGCTGGACGGAGATGTCGTTGCCTTTGTCGATGACGATCACCGCGTCGATGCGGGATATCTCGAAGCCGTCTGCCAGACTTTCCAGAGCGAGCCGGATATCGATCTGCTGTGCGGACGCATCCTGCCCGACTGGGACGGCAGCGAGCCCGCGTGGGTGCACGAACAAGGGCGCTACCGGGTGTATCCGCTGCCGGTGCCTCGATTCGACCTGGGGGACGAACCCAAAACGCTGGGCCGTGGCACCGCGATTCCGGGCGGCGGCAACCTTGCCGTGCGCACAGGATGGCTGGAACGCATCGGCATGTTCTCGATCGAGCTTGGCCCGCAGGGCCACGACCTCGGAGGGGCGGAAGACATCGACTGGATATTGCGCGGGCTCTCCCAGGGTGCCCGCCTCGTGTACAGACCGCAGATGACCCAGTATCACTACGTCGACGGTGCGAGGCTCCAGACCAGCTATGTCGTGCGCAAGGCCTTCCATCGTTCATCGTCGTCTGCGCGCGTCGATCGAATCAAGCCGGCTGCCTACATGATTCGCAAGTGCATCATGTGCATGGGGTCGGTTGCCCTGTCGCTCGACTCTGCGCGACGTCGTCATTATCTGGTGCGTTTTGCGGCTGCGCTGGGTGAGTTGCACGGCGCGCTGAAGAATCGCTGAAGGAGGCCATCCAGTAGCCCATGTCCATGCTCAGCAAACTGCACAAGCTGCGTGACCCCGAGATCGTCACCAAGAATCTGATCGAGTTGGGCCGTCAGGCACGCGGTGCCTGGTGGGACGCCACGCGTCCCACGTCACCGGCGCCCGTGTTCCTGATCGGCTGTTCGCGTTCCGGCACCACGGTCACCTTCGAAACGCTGGGTGCGTCAAAACAGCTGGTGAATCTCGGTTTCGAAATTCCGCAGTTCTGGAACGAACTGTATGGTCCGCTGAACAATGGTTGGCATTCAGAAGCGGCGGCTGCCGAACACGCCAGTCCGGAACATCGCGACGCCGCGCTGCGCTTCTTCTATCAGCGCCTGGGCAGCGGACGCGTGCTCGACAAGACCTGCATCAACGTGATGCGCGTCGGCTATCTGCACGCGCTGTTCCCGGACGCCAAGTTCGTGTTCATCCAGCGCGACGGTCGCGACAACATCAGTTCGATGATCGATGGCTGGCGGCTGGGCCGCACCGACGGCGACTTCCATCTGTCGCAGTTCCTCGGAGAATTTCCGGAACCGGTGGCGATCAACGGCGGCGAATACGACGACTGGGCATTCTTTCTTGCGCCCGGCTGGCAGGCGTACAACCATTCGCCGGTCGAGGAGGTGTGCGCTTTCCAGTGGATCAGCGCCAACCAGCTTGCACTTGACGCAGCCAGTCAGTTGCCGACTGAACTCTGGATACAGCTGCGCTATGAAGACCTGTTCGAACGTCCGGTCGACATGTTCCGCGACGTCTACGCGCGGCTGGACCTGGATTTCACCGCAGACATCGAACAGCGATGCCGCACGCTGGATCAACGCCCCACCAGCATCGTCAAGGGCAAGCCCTCGAAGGCCAAGTGGAAGAGCCAGAACCCGGAGCTGATCGAGCGCATCCTTGATCGCATCGCACCGATGCAGGCACGCCTCGGTTACGACAACGCGTCATGAGCACTCCGCGCGTCAGCGTCGTCATGCCTGCCTGGAACTGTGCGTGGTGCATTGACCGCGCGCTGGATTCGCTGCGCGCACAGACCTTCATCGATTTCGAAACCATCGTCGTCGACGACGGCAGCACGGACGATACGCCGGCCTTGCTGGCGCGCCGTGGCGACACGCTGCGTGTCATCCGCCAGGCGAACGCCGGCATGTCAGCCGCACGCAATGCCGGCATAGCTGCCGCGCGGGGCGAACTGGTCGCCTTCCTCGACAGCGATGACTGGTGGCGGCCGGCGAAGCTGGCGCAACAGGTCGCGCTGATGGACGCCGACCCGGATCTGGGTTTCTGTTCCTCTGCGACTGAACTGCAATCCGAGGACGGCACAGTGGTTGGCGAGTGGGGTTGCCCCGCCAGCACCGACGATCTGGTTGCCCGCATCCTTGGTGGCCATGCCGCGGTGGCCGGTGGCGCTTCGTCGGTCATGGTGCGCAGGACGCTGCTCGACGGCACCGATGGCTTCGATGCACGGCTGCGCGGCGCCGAGGATACCGACCTCTGGGTGCGCCTGGCTGCAGCCGCGCGCTATGCCTGCATTCCGGATCGCCAGGTCGTGGTGACCCGCAACGCCGGCAGCGTAAGCCGCAACCGGGAAGCCATGCGCCGTGGCGCGCTCGATTGTCTGGACAAGAACCGACCGCTGCTGCCTGCCGCCAAGCAGGATGCCTATTGGCGCGCCTGCCGCGCCAGCGTGCTGGCCGATTACGCGAAGTGGCGCTATCGCGACGGCGATCGCCGGGCCGCGCTGCAGGATCTGTTTCAGGCGCTCAAGCTCGCACCGCTGTCGCATGGCCGGCTGGTTGCGTCGCTGGCCCTGGCCATGCTGACCGGCCGCACGGTCTGACACGCGGATGAGCACGGTGCTGTCGGTCATCATTCCGGCACACAACGCCGCCCGCTGGATCGCCGCGGCGATCGACAGCGTCCGCACGCAGGCGCTGCCGACCGTACCCGACATCATCGTCGTGACCGACCGCTGCAGCGACCAGACCGCGAACATCGCGCTCGCGACAGGTGCCCGCATCATCGACAGCCCCACTGCGGGCCCGTCCGCTGCGCGCAATGCGGGCGTGGCGGCCAGCCACTCGCGCTACATCGCCTTTCTCGACGCTGACGACCTGTGGCCGCCCGACAGCTGCGCGGCCCGGCTCGCCCTGCTCGATGCAACGCCCGATGCCGCCATGGTGTTCGGCGATTGCCGCCAGTTTGACGACCGGGATGGCAACCCGCACTTCCACGCGCACACGCTGTTTGTTAAGGGCGGGCGCGATGTGGCGTTCTTCGGCGACGCGGCGCGCGTGGTCGATGCGCTGGACAAACTGCTCGATGCCGATTTCATCACCACCGGCACCGTCATCATGCGCCGCGAGGCATTCGATGCACTGGGCGGCTTCGACAGCGCGCTGCAACGGGTCGAAGACCTTGATCTGTGGCTGCGCGTGGCAGCCCGCTTCCCGCTGATCTGGCATGCGCAGACCGCGCTGTGGCGCCGGCGCCATGGCGACAACCTGTCGCGCGACACGCGCGCCATGCACGAGGCCTACATCGCGGTACTCGCGCGCCTGAAAGGCCTGCCGCAGGCGCGCCATCTCGAGCCACGCATCCGCACACTGCAGCGGCGCGAGCACCGGGCGCTCGCCCGCCAGGCCATCCTCGCCGGGCAACCACTGCGCGCGATGACCCACGTCTGGCAAGGCGTGCGCGCGTGACCATCGCCTGCGGACGTTTCGATCCGCACGCCCGCGATGGCGAGGCGCTCGCACTGCATGGCGACTGGGCCTGGCTTGCCTGCGTGCGCGGGCAGGCGGCCATCGCCGGCACGCTGTTCGGAATGCAGGACGCCACGGGCGACGGTCTGCTTCAGGGCGTGGCAGCGCTGCCGGACGGCCGCTATGCGATGGTCGCCTGCGATGCGGGGGAAGGTCGCCTCGTACTGGCACGCGATCCGGCCGGTTCGGTCGGCCTGTTCTGGCATCGCGACCGCAACGGCTGCATCCATTTCGCGACACGGCTCGATCTACTTGTCGCACGCTGTCAGACAGCACCCGTGCTATCGGACAGCGGCCTGCACGAATACCTGCGCTTTCTCGACATCGCCGCGCCGAATACGATCTACGAGGGCATCCACGCCCTGGCTGCGGGCTGTGCGATGCGCTTCGACGCGCAGGGAGGGCATGCCGCACCGCCCCCGGCGACGGCAGCCGACGCGCCGCCCGACTACGGCGCCGCCTGCGATGCGGTCGAGACGAGCCTGAGCGCCGCCATCGCCCGACGGCTCGACGGCTCGCCGGCACCCGGCTGCTTTCTGAGCGGCGGCATCGACTCCGCTCTGCTGTGTGCGCTGGCCCGGCACAGCGGTTTTCCCGTCAAGGCCTTCACCGTCGGCTTCGACACGCCTTCGCTCGACGAGTCGGCCACCGCGGCGCAGGTGGCCCGTCACCTCGGTGTCGAACATCACATCGTGCGTCCGGACATCGAGGCGCTGGAAAGCAGCTTTCATCGCGCCCACGCGCAGGCCGAACAACCGTACTGCGATCCGGCAGGCATGCCGACCCGGCTTGCGTTCGAAGCCTGCATGCAGCACGCGGACCGGGTGCTCGACGGCACCGGCGCCGAAGCGCTGGCCGGCGAAATGCCGGCGCGCTGGCGCCGCTTGGCACATGACTGGATCGCCCCCTGGCCGCCGGCTCTCAGGCGTGCAGGCGCTTCGCTGCTGCACGCCCTGCCCGGTCTCGGCGGCTACGCGCGCATGTTCGATTTCGATGCACCGCAGGATCTGTTCATCCGCTGGCAGGGCTTCACGCCGAACGACATCGAAAGTCTGACCGGCCGAGCACCCGATCTGTCCGTGACGAACTTCCATCGCCAGTACGAGGCGCTGCGCGATGCCTCGCACCTGATGCGTCAGTCGGTACTGCAGGGTCTGGCCCTGCCGGACGACCGCCTGCAGCAGGCAGCGCTGGCAACCGGACTGCGCGTCGAACAGCCGTTCGGCGACCCGGCGGTCGCCGCCCTGCTGCGGGCATTGCCAGCGGACTGGTGCTGGCGCCCCGAGCGCCCGAAGCGCCTGTTGCGCGACTTGCTTGCGCGGCATGTGCCGGAGGACATCTGGAACACGCCCAAACGCGGTTTCAACATCGATCTGATCCGCGTGCTGCGCCATCGAGAATGCCGCCTCGTGCGCCGCTATCTGGGCGATGCGGCGGACATTGAACGCCTGCCGCTGGACGTCATCGAAGTCGCACGCTGGCGCGACCGTTTTCTGGCCGGCGACGACGCAGCCGCACACCGCGTGTGGGCGTTGCTGAATCTCTCCGCGTGGCTCGCACAGCGCGCCAGTGCGGCATCTGCCCTCGCCGGTGACACGTTGCCTCGGCTACAGTAGCGCCCATTCAGCCTTTGCCCGCATCCGGCACGCATGAGCCTGCACCGCGCACACAGCACCCTTCATCCGCAGGACGGCACAGCCGCTCCGGCCAACGCGCCGCCGAGCCTGCGAATACTGATGTACTCGACCTATTTCCCGCCCGAGTTCAGCGGTGCCGCACAGCAGGCCCTGATGCTCGCGCGTCAGTTGCGCCGGCTCGGACATCACGTCGAGTTCGTCACGGTGCGCTGGCGTGATCTGCCTGAAGACGATGTCGTCGACGGTTTTCCGGTCAAGCGCCTGTACGCCGGCCGACGCCGCAAGCATCGCGAACTGCGGCTGTGGTTCAACCTGTGCGCGTATGTCTGGAAACGTCGTCGCGACTTCGACCTGCTGCACAGCCACGGCGCCTACTACACCAACTCCATCGTCGGTCCGCTGGCCCGCGCTGCAGGTCTGAAATCCATCGTCAAGGCAAGTCTGGCGAACGATGACCTGTACAGCATCGGGCGCACGGTGTCGGGCCGCCTGCACCTCGCTCTGCTGCGCCGGGTCGATGCCTGCGTCGCGATCAGCCGCGACCTGGTGCGCGAGTTCAGCGATTGCGGCGTGCCGTCGCAACGTATCCACTATCTGCCCAACGGGGTCGACACGGCGCTGTTTCATCCGGTCGATGCGGCGGAGCGCCAGCGCGCCCGCGCGCGGCTCGATCTGCCGTCGGACCGGCCGCTCGCGCTGTACGCCGGCGTCATGGACGATCGAAAGAACATCGAATGGCTGGCGCGGCAATGGGTGGCGCAGGATGCGTTCGGTACCGATGCACTGCTGCTGGCGATCGGCCCGCAGAGCCGCGAGGATACGAGCGGCGAACTGATCGGGCGACTGCGCGGCCTGCAGACGGAGGCACCGCGGCATTTCTGCCTGCGGGCACACGCGACGGATATCGACGACTACCTGCGCGCGGCCGATGTGCTGGTGCTGCCGTCGCATCGTGAAGGGTTGCCGAATGTCGTGCTGGAGGCGATGGCCAGCGGTCTGCCCTGCGTCGCGGCCGATGTCAGCGGCACGCGCGACCTCGTGCAGGACGGCCGCACGGGCTACACCTACCAGCCCGACGACGCGACGGCCCTGGCCAGTGCCGTCATCGGCGCCCTGTCACCCGGTGGTCGCGATCTGGGTCGCAATGGCCGTCGCATCGCGGAAGACAGTTTTTCGCTGGAATCGGTTGCACATGATTACAGCCGGCTCTATACCGATTTGCTGGCGGCCAAAGAATGAAGACGCACCTCAACGATTCGATCGGGCGCTGCGTCCGCAATGAAAGGGATGACGATGAGCAAGATATGCGGCTGGCTTGAAGGTGCCCGACCGCCACCGGCGAAGGTGGACGACCCGGTATCCGGCGTACAACGCATGGCGCAGCGGCTCGGCGGTCTGTCCAGCTCGAGCGTTCAGTATCGATTGAACGCCGGTGCGGCGGTCGCGGTGCGCGCCCATCCGGGCGCCATCGAAGTGTGCAAGGACGGCGCGCTGCTGATCGCGCTGGCGGGGCGCCCGACATGGTCCGATGCCGACCTGCAGGCGCGCGCAGCGCACACCGGCATGGCGCAGTCGGTGCTCCACACCTGGCGCGAACGCGGTCCGGCCCTGCTCGGCGCCCTGCACGGTTCGTTCTCGCTCTCCGTGCTCGACAGCGATCGCGAAGAAGGCCTGCTCGCCATCGACCGGGTTGGCACGCACACGCTTTGCTATGCACAGCGCGGTTCGACACTGGTTTTCGGCGCTAATGCCGACGCGGTGACCGCACATCCGGCGGTGCGGCCGGACATCGATCCGCAGGCCCTCTACGATTACGTTTACAGCCACATGGTGCCGGCGCCGGCCACCATCTACCGTGACGTGTTCAAGCTGCTGCCGGCGCAGTATGTCCATCTGCTCGCGGGCGAGCTCAAGACCGGTTTCTACTGGACGATGCCCTACGCGGACGACACGCCGGACGATTACGCCCGTTACGCGGCGGAGTTCCGCGAACTGCTCGAAAATTCGGTGCGCGATGCCGGCACCGGCGACCCTGTCGGTGCCTTCCTCAGCGGCGGCACCGACAGTTCGACCGTGGCCGGCATGATGGCGCGCGTGGCCGGTCGCGGCCCGGACACCTATTCGATCGGTTTCGATGCGGACGGCTTCGACGAGATGGAATTCGCGCGCATTGCGGCGGGACATTTCGGTTGTCGCACTCACGAGTACTATGTGACGCCATCGGATGTGGCCACCGCGATTCCGAAGATCGCTGCCCTTTACGACGAGCCCTTCGGCAACGCATCTGCAGTGCCGACCTATTTCTGCGCGCAGATGGCGCGTGCCGACGGACGGTCGCTGATGCTGGCCGGAGACGGCGGCGACGAAATCTTCGGCGGCAACGCGCGCTACGCCGATCAGGAGGTATTCGAGCGCTACGGCAGCGTGCCGGCGCCGCTGCGCGCCCTGCTCAACGGCAGCGTCGGTCACCTTCCCGATGCGCTGGCGGTGGGCGTGCTGCGCAAGGCACGCAATTACGTCAAGCGCGCGAGCATCCCGCTGCCCGACCGCATGGAGGTGTTCAACCACGTCGAGCGTGAAGGGGCCGAAACCATTCTTCCGGCCGGACTGCTGCGCGGCATCGATACCGCACGACCGCTGAAGTTCGCACGCGAGGTGTATGGTCGGACGCAGTCGCAGGCCATGGTCAACCGCATGATGCATCTCGACCTCAAGCAGACGCTGGCCGACAGCGACTTGCGCAAGGTGTCCGGCATGTGCGAACTGGCCGACATAGATGTGCGGTACCCGCTGCTCGACGAGCGCCTGATGGCGTTTTCGGCCAAACTGCCGGCGGACTACAAGGTACGCAACGGACAGTTGCGCTGGTTCTTCAAGGACGCGCTGAAGGATTTCCTCCCCCAGGCCACGATCACGAAGTCCAAGCACGGCTTTGGTCTGCCCTTCGGGCTGTGGATGCAGCAGGACCCGCAACTGGGTCGCATGGCGGCACAGTCGCTGGACGCGCTGGCGCAGCGTGGCATCGTTCAGCCGACCTTCGTCGCTCATCTGCTGGAGCGTCATCGCAGCGAGCATGCGTCCTACTACGGCGTGATGATATGGGTGCTGATGATGCTGGAGCAATGGCTCGAAGCGCACCCGGACGCCTCGCTGGATACCTGACACCATGAACTCCAACACAATCCGGCAGGATGCCCGCTATCTGGTGCTGACCGAGCTGTTCCAGCCGACCAAGGGCGGCACCGCAGTCTGGTTCGACGAGGTCTACCGCCGCCTGGGCGGCGCCGGCACGCACATTCTGACCGCCGATGTGCCGGGCGCCGCCGAACACGACCGCCTGAGTCCGAACACAGTTCACCGCCTGGCGTTGAAGCGGTACCCATGGATACGCCCCGAATCGCTGCCGGTTTACCTGGAATTCTTCCTGAAAACGCTGGCCGTGGGCTGGCGCAATCCGGTGACGCAGATCCACGCCGGCCGCGTGTTGCCGGAAGGACTGGTTGCCGTGCGCGCCGGGCGCCTGCTGAAGCGGCCGGTGGTGATCTATGCACACGGCGAAGAAATCACGACCTGGCGGCAGCCGCGCCGCGTCAAGGCGATGAAAGAAGCCTATTGCGGCGCTGACATGGTGATCGCGAACAGCGACTTCACGCGCGGACTGCTGCTCGATATGGGCGTGACTCCAGGTAACGTAGTCATCATCCATCCCGGCGTCGACACCGAGCGCTTCCGCCCCGGCCTGGATGGTTCGGCTCTACGCGCTTCACTCGGCCTGAAGCCGGAATCGCTGCTCATCCTGTCGGTCGGTCGGCTGACGCGGCGCAAGGGCTTCGACTACGTGATGCAATCGGTACCCGAACTCGTGGCTCGCGGGCTAGATGTACATCACGCTGTGATCGGCAAGGGCGAGGATGCCGATTACCTGGCCGACATCCGCGCCCGCTCGGGCATGCCGGAGCGGCTTCATCTGCTCGGCGGCGCAAGCGCCGAGGATCTACCGCTGTGGTACGCCGCCTGCGACCTCTTTGCGATGCCCAATCGAGATGTCGGTGCCGACACTGAGGGCTTCGGCATGGTGTACATCGAAGCAGCCGCCTGCGGCAGAACCTCGCTGGCCGGCAGCGCCGGCGGAACCGGTGCGGCTGTGCTCGATGGCAAAACCGGCCTGCGCTGCAACGGCAATTCGCTCGCATCGGTCACGGCGGGTTTGTATCAGTTGCTGAACCAAAGCACCGGCTTCGGTGCCGCTTGTGCGGCACGCGCCCAGGAACGCGCGCATCGCGAATTCTCATGGATGGCTGTCATGCAGCGGACAGAGGCACTTTGTCGGAAGCTAGACAGATGAATCGGCACCGCCCGCAACTCATCGCGACGACGTACGCGAAGCGGCGGAGATAGACTCCATGGATTTCGCGTCCGTCACCGTGCTCACCTCGGTCTTCAACGGCTAATTCTGCTGTGCCAGGAGTTAAGCCAGCTTCGGCAGCACAAGTGGCAGTGCGCAGTGAAGCGTGACGATAGAGGCCACGTTAGCTACGCCCCTCCGAACTGGGGTTGCCTGAATCGCCCCGGGTTTGAACTGACCCCCAGAAGTCGGACAAACTTCGAGGGGGTTTCATGAAAAAGTATCAAACAAAGTTCAAGCTCAAAGTGGTCAAGTGGAGTTGCCCCCATCCGGTGGACGGTTTGTGGTTTGAGAATCAAGCCGTGTGATCGTACTCGATGGCAGGGCTATCCACGGGGCCGCCGCCGGCCCCACCCAGGCCGGGGGCGAGCGGCCCGGTGGGTAACCCGGGTTTGTCGGGATTCGCTTGAGCCGCGCGATGTTTCTCCTCGTAGTTCATCGGCGAGAGATAGCCCAGCGCCGAATGTCGCCGGCGCGGGTTGTACCAGCCCTCGATCCATGTGAAGACGGCCAGACGCGCTTCGGTCTTGGTCCGGAAGGTCTTGCGGTCGATCAGTTCGCACTCCAGGCTGGCAAAGAAGCTCTCGGCCATTGCGTTGTCGTAGGCGTCACCAACCGTGCCCATCGATGGGCGCACGCCCATTTCGCGACAGCGCTTGCCGAATGCCAGCGATGCGTCCTGGCTCCCCTGATCGCTGTGATGGATGACGCTCTCGGGCTTGCGGCTGCCCAGCGCCATATCCAGCGCGCTGAGTACGAGTTCGGCGCGCATGTGCTCACCGATCGACCAGCCGACGACGCGCCAGCTCCACACATCGATAACAGTCGCCAGATAAATGAAGCCCTGCCAGGTGGGCACGTAGGCCATGTCGACCACCCACAACTGGTTCGGCGCATCCGCCACGAACCGCCGCTTGACCAGATCGGGCGCCGGGCCGCGATCCGGATGCCGTTGTGTGGTGACCGTAAAGCCGCGCCTGCTGCTTACGCCACGCAAACCCTCAAGGCGCATGAGCCGTGCAATGCGCTTGTGGCTCACCCGCTCACCCTGTTCGAGCAACTCGGCGCGCACGCGTGGGCGTCCGTAGGTCGCATCCGATGCACTGTGAATCGCCCGGATGCGTTCGGTCAGCACGGCGTTGGCCATGCGTCGCGGACTCGCCGCCCGAGTACTCCAAACGTAAAGGCCGCTGGCCGAGATACGCAGGACGCAGTACATCGTGCGTACAGGAAAGTCGGCCTGGTTCGCCATCACGAGTTCGAAGAGGTCGGAGAACCCACATCGCTCTTTCTGGCAAACCAGGCCGTAGCCTTTGCCAAAATGTCGAGCTCCATTTTGAGCTGGCGTTTCTTCCGGCGCAGCCGGCTCAGCTCGTCCCGTTCGGCGCTACTCAGCCCCCCCCTTGCCGGGCAAGGGCTTGCCGGCGTCTCGTGCGGCCTGGGCGACCCAGTTGATGATCGTCTGGCTGGTCGGACCGAACTCACTCGATAACTCGGCCGGATGGCGGCCGGCCTGTGCAAGTTCGATGATCTGTTGGCGGAATTCCGCCGGGTACGGCGCTCTTGTCTTTGGCATCTCGGACTCCTTCTCCCATAAGGGTCGGGTGTCCACCGAAAAGGGTCAACTTCAGCTATCGATTGATTTCGATCGAGCGATTGATCATTGGCAAATCTATTTTCCGGCTTGCCGCTGTCCCACCTTCGATTGCCGTGTTGCGATAAATCAACAGCCCCTGTTCGCTGGACGGATAGTTTGATTCAGTCGCAATGCGCGCAACCAACTCGAACGGAGCCGCGGCGAGCACCCGCTCCAGCCGCTTCATCGCCTCCAAATCGCTCCAGAAGCCGGGCTGGGCAACCACATAGTGCACGCCGAGGCGATCGATCTCACTTCGCAGTTCGTCCTCGCTCAGCGCCTTTTCGGTCACGCCAAGTTCGCGCCTCACGGCGACCTTCAGCAGCAGCTTGTCCGCCCGAACGACCCCGAGATCGCGCCGGTCCTCGCGCGTGCGCAGATTAAAGATGAAGGCGCCGTCGCGGTAGCCGGAGAACATAACGTTGCTATCACGGGACGCGTTGCGTGCGACGAAGTCGACCGCCTCGCGGTAGCCCTGGACCTGGAATACCGGCCGGTAGAACAAGGTCTGCGCGAGTACGAGCGTTGGCAGCAGAAACCACAGCCCGAGCGCGACCACACTCCTGCTGTAACGCTCCACGTAACGCACAAAAACGCAGGCCAGCATGACGACCGGCGGCAATATGAAAAGACTGTGACGCGCTTCCTTCAGATCGATGGCCGAATAGAAGAAATAGCCCAGCATCAGCCAGCTCCCCCAGAACAGGGCATCGGCGCGCACCTGCAATGTACGCGTCTGACCACGTTCGCGAAAAAGTACTGAAAGCCCAGCTAGCGCGGCGATGCAGAGCGGCCAGCCCAGCTGCGCAGGCATACGCTGCAGATACCAGATCCAGCCTGCTAGCGTATCGCGTGCCACCCGCGAATCGGCAACACCGGTCACCGACTGCACATTGGCCTGGCCGAACTTAAGTGTGAGCACGACCAGCGGAACGAGCGATAGCGCAGCCAGCACTAACGCAATCCACGCATGGCGATCGCGCAGCAGGGCCAGACGACGTTCGTATAGCAGCACCAGCACGAACACTGGCGCCATGAAGGCGATGCTGATCTTCGAATACAGTCCCAGCACCAGCAGTGCTGCGCTCACGTACAGTGCAACCGGCCGACCGTGGCGTCGGTAGTGCATGAAGGACAGCGCGCTGAACATCATGAAGGCAAATGCCGGAATCTCCAGCATGATCTGCCGGCCCCAGAATGCGATTTCCGGCGCGCACACCAGCATCAACGCAGCAGCTGGTGCGCGCCAGCCTGGCAGCCAGAAACCGAACAACCGCCAACTCGCTATCGCGAAGGCGAGGTAGTGAAGGTACACCACACCTAGCGCGGTCGCGTGCGATACGCCGAACACCGCGTAGAACGGTGCGCTGATGACATAGAAAAGCGGCGGATAGAACAGGATTGTCAGCGCCGGATACTGCGCGTAGTAGCGGTAGGCGTAGGCGGACGGGTCATCCAGCGGCAGATTCGCGATGAAATCTTTGAGGAAGACACCGTTCAGCGCGTGGCGCGGTGCGTCGCTCCAGTAAAACTCGCCGTGCACCGGCGCCAGGGCGAACAGGACCGCTAGCACGGTCAGCAGCAATGCGAGCACTATGGCGGGTGAGGGGCGGACACCCGGCAAAAAAGGCGCGGTCACACTACTGCTCGCTCAATGGGCACCACAGACCCGACCGGCTGCGCCGGTTCCGCGACCCGATCGCCTAGCGCAATTGTGTGCGCGCAGAGCACGACGACTAGCATCAGCGCCACGGTGACGCGGCTCGCGCCGTCGCGTATCGCATAAACCATCGGATCATCGTGCATCTCGTTGCGCGAGGTCTTGACCCATAACCGACCGAGCCAGTATATCAGTCCCAGCTCGACCAGCCACAGCAGCTCTGGCGACGCATAGCGCGCCTGCGTGTCGGGTGAGCTGATGAACAGGCCAAATACAATGACCGACGAAAGCGCAGCGCCTATTCCCATGGGCCACAATACCGTCAGATCTGATACCCGGTAATCACGCCCGCGCGCCGCAGTCTCACCACTCTGCTGCAGGGAGGTCAGTTCGGCACAGCGTTTGACCAGGGCCAGGCTCAGAAAGATGAAGACGGAGAACACCAGCAGCCAGGAACTCGCCTCAATGCCCACCGACACCGAACCGGCCAGAATGCGCAGGGTGTAGAGCAGCGAGAGCATCAGCACATCCATCAACACATATTTCTTGATTACCCAGCTATAGGCGCTGGTGAGCAGCAGATAGAGCAGCAGCATCAGCAGGAAGCCGACCGACACTACCGCGGCCAGCACCAGCCCTAGCGCCAGCGTAAAAGCCGCTGCTGCAAGGCCATGCAGTAGGGAAAGCTGGCCGCTGGCAAAGGGCCGTCGCCGCTTGCGCGGATGCACGCGATCATTTTCTAGGTCTAGGATGTCATTGACCATATAGGTGGCTGACGCAACAAGCGAGAAGGCGAAGAAGGCGAGCACCGCCGAGAGCAGGCGCTGCGTGTCGGAAAACGAGAATGCCGTCAGCAACGGAACGAAAAGCAGCAGGTTCTTGGTCCATTGATGCACTCGCAGCGCCCGCAGCCAAAGCAGCAGGCGCTTCCGATCGTCGGGAAAGTCGCGCTCTATCGGAACAGCCGGTCCGACGGCGGCACGCGTGCGCGACGACACGCTGGCGAACACGGCACCGCGCGACGACTGCCATATCGGTATGTCTGCGGCGCTGTCGCCGACATAGACGAAATCATCGCCAACATGCTCACGGATCGCAGCCAGCTTCGCCTGACCCTTGAGGTTAGCACCGCCGCAGGTCGCCAGAACACAGTCGAAAACATCGAGCTCGCTGGCTACCCTCTGCGCAATCGATTCGTGCGCCGCGGTCGCCAGAACCAGTTTCCGGCCGAGCGCCCTTTGCTGCCGCAGGTACTCGAGCAGCGCCTGGCGATACGGCAGATGTAGTTGCGCTGGATCGGTGCGGGTCGCCACCGCACGCTTGAAGGACGCGCGCCCACCAAGCATCCAAAACGGCAGGCGGAGAAGGTTGAGCGGCGAGTGCTTGACCACCTGCACCACCGATTCGACCAGCGAGTCGGAATGCGTGAGCGTGCCGTCGAGATCGACAACCAGAGGCAGCAGACTGGCCGTCGAGGACGCGGCGGCGTGGTGGGTGGATGGGGTTGCTTGTCTGTGCAGCATCTGTCGGTGGAATCCATCTATACAAAGGGGCTGGCATGCCGACCCGGCAGAGTGAACATCCGGGCCCAGCCTATCCCGGATAGGACGAGCAGGCTGAATGCGGGACTGTACCGAAAGCGTATGGTGCCAAGTATTCATGACGCCCGCTGTCGGACTTCCCACATTTTGTCCTTCGCGGACTACGCGGAGAGATTTCTGACGGCGTAGTTTGGGGTAAAGGACACCCCCAGCGCCCGGCTACCGCACCCCGTCGGCCAAAACCAGCGTGACGTTCGCCAATATCGGCGAGCGCAGTCACGGATAGCAGGCCGAGCCGCTCCAGAGCTTCGCGCAACGCATCGGGACCGCAATGACCTTGCCACTGAAAAACGTATCCCTTGCTGAGGGATGCACAATGCAGGCAAGGAACGCGGGAGTGACGAAGCCGAAGGCAGCGCCGAGGGCGCGCTACACGTTGAAGTTCAAGCAGGGGGCAGTAAGTCTGGTCGAGGGTGGGCAGAGCATTGCCGGGGCGGCCAGGACACTGGGCATGGTCGATCAGACCTTGTTCAACTGGGTCAAGGCGCGTCGGCAGGGCCGGCTCACGGACGCGGACAGCAAGCCGGTGAGCGCGAAGCAGATGGAGATTGCGCGGCTGCGTGCGGAATTGGCGCGGGTCAAGATAGATCGCGACATCCAGGGAAAAGCGACGGCGTACTTCGCAAAGGTTGCGAAGTGAACTACGCCTTCATCGAGCGGCACCGGCGCCTGTGGCAGATCTCGGTGCAGTGCCGGGTGCTGCAGATCAGTGTGGTGGGGTTTCACGCGCACGTTGCTCGTCGAGCCGGCCGGATCTGCGAAAGCCGCCGGGGGGCGACCCCTCCGCAACGATGCGCTGCGGGTGGGCAAGGAGAGGATGCGAAAGCTCATGCAGCTGCATGGCGCCCGCGCCGCCTTAATCGAGCTTGTGTCGCAAAACCACGACTTGGTTAGGATTGCGGATGTCATGGATCGCGGCAATCTGGCGGCTTGATGGCTGTTCGCGGTCCTGGTGGGGTAGCACCTCTCACCTGAATGCGCACTGTACGTGCTGAGCTTGGGCCGCAACCCGTCAATGCCGTGCAAGCGGTAGTGCCTCACTCACGCGCGGATATTCTCCTCAGGCACTGACCACTGCCGCGCCAGCACCTTCGCACCGCCGTCTCCAGCCAAAAGCTCTTGACCACCTTGAGCTTGAACTCTGTTTGGTACTTCTTCATGAAACCCTCGAAGTTTGTCCAACTTCTGGGGGTCAGTTCAAACCCGGGGCGATTCGCGAGGGACCCCTCCGGTTTCCGAAGTGCATCAATTCATGGTGAGACGAACGGCACTCAGCGCTGCCGCCTGACTTTCTGATCGAATGCAAGCGCAACATAAAGGATGAGCACCCAAGTCAGGCGGCTCATGTACCGGTCATCCGGCCTTGACAACACACCCGACGTCAGCGAATTGCCCAGCAGCGCTGCGAGCAGAAAAAAGAAAAGCGGTGACAATACGCTTTCCCGCTCCTTCCAGTGGCGCAGCGCAAGCACCAGTCCGATCATCAGCGCCAGCCACGTTACCGTCACATGCAAAGGAGCGAACAGATCTAGATGAAGCCTGCCGGTGTTCTGCCGTGCTGCCAGAAATTCATCAAGTTCGGATGGATAGTAGGTACGTATGACACGCGTCGTGCCGTCGCCGGGCTGCATGCCGAAGGGTTCCAGCCAAGTTCCCGTCTCCTGCGCCAGCAACTGCGTCTTCCAGTTACGCATCGACAGGCTGAACTGCCGTGCCGCGTGATCCTGCAGGGTGGCGCGGATGATCGCCGGCGCCTCGTCCCGCACCACCTTCACGCCTATCGCATAGAGCGGGCTTTCGGCCCCCCAGAGGAATTTGTCCGACATCGTATAGGGGTCGTTGGGCCGCACTTCTATGCGATCGAGTTGCCCGCAAAGCTTGAAACCAGCCTCGGGGCAGCGACTGCGCAATGTATCAAGCGCTGTGCCGTCACCGATCAGCCGCGCGAGGATGAACAAGTCCTTGTAGGGTGCGAAGCCCTCCTCGTCCTGGAACCCCTTCTGTATCGCGAACAGGGCGACGATCGCCGCACCCAGCGCCGCAGCGTGTACCACGTGTTCGCGGTGGAGCAGGCCACGCACGCCTTCACGCACTGCGCGCAGCCCCAGCATCACGAGCAGCAAACCGCCTGCCAGCGACACGTGTGAGTAGTGGGTCAATATAGCCGCCACGGCGAGCAGCCAGACATAGCCGTATTCGGCGCGGCTGAGCCTGGAACGGCCATACCCGACAATGAAGAGCGCGAGCACCACCACTGCAGTGAAGAAATCCGGCAGCAGCAGGCCGACAAACCACGGTGCGGTAGACAGGCACACCAGTGCGGCGCTGGTGACCAGAAAGCGGGCTGGCGCCACATCGCCATGTACAGTCTTGTGCATCAGCCAGAGCAGATGCGACAGCAGCAGAGCTTGCGCGAAAACCGCTGGCCACAGCGACCAGCGCCACTGCGTGAGGTAGAGAAAAAGGTTGTAGAAAGGTGGCCGGGACCAGGCAATACTGAGCCAGCGCTTATCCACCGAGACGATACCGCCCTCAATATAGGCGCCGGTGTCGCCTGAGAACACCATGGGGTAGCCGTTCCAAAGCGCTGCCCAGGCCAAGCCGACTGCAACCAGAAATATCGATACGAAGGCGACCGACGGGGTAGTTCTCATTGGGGAATGCTAGTCAATCGAAATGGCATCAGCGCGCACGTCCGATGAATACGAACTTTCTCGACGCGATGAAATTGAAGAACAGGCCGGCCAGAGAACCTATAGCCAATGCGAGCCAAGGCTCCGACACAACGGGCAGTCCGCCACCCACCATTGCAGCGTAGATGCCGAGGTTGATCGCGCCGCCGGCGGCATTGCTCATCAGGAAGCGGGCCCATTCCCGCCACAGCCCATCGGTGCGCTCGGCGGCGAAAGTGAAGTGACGGTTCATGATCCACGTACTCGTGGCGGCGCACAGGTAGGAGATGCCGCGGCCGGCGTAGGGGTCCAGCCCCAGCACGTGGATAGACAATTGCAGCACCAGCAGGTCCACAACGAAACCTGCGGCACCGACCATGGCGAAGCGGAAGAACTGGCCGGTCACCTCGTACTCCGCCTCGGACTGTCCCGAATCACGCCGCCGTGGCCACCGGCGGCACCAGCACCCTTTCGTGACCAAGTACCTCGCCATCCACCAGCGGGACCTGCAAGTACTGCAGCCGCTTCAGTTCCCGGCGCCCGAGGCTCACTGTATCGAGGATGAGGCCAGAAGCAAAACTGAGGAACCCAAGAAGCATAATGCTCACTGACAGAACAGCAGTGGGAAGCCGAGGCACAAGACCGGTCTGCACGAATTCTTCCACCACCGGGATACCGAGCGCGAGTGAGATCAGCGCAAGTACGGCCCCGACGCAGGAGAAGAACTGCAGCGGCAGCTCTTCCTTCACCAGGATCATGATGGTCTTGAGGATTCGGATGCCATCGCGATAGGTGTTGAGCTTGCTGACCGAACCTTCGGGTCGCGAGCGATAGACCGTATCCACCTCGCCGACCGGCATGCGCAGATTGAGCGCGTGCACGGTCAACTCTGTCTCGATCTCGAAGCCCTGGGAAAGCGCCGGGAAGGACTTCACAAAGCGCCGCGAGAATACGCGGAAACCGGACAATATGTCTTTGAACCGCTCGCCGAAGAACCAACACACCAAACCGGTGAGTATACGATTGCCAAGTCGGTGCCCTGCACGATAGGCCGCAACCTCCTCGGTGATGCGGCGACCATTCACCATGTCCAAGCTTTCATCCAGCAGATGGCGTATCAGCGAAGGAGCAGCTAAGGCGTCATAGGTGTCATCACCATCCACCATTACATACACATCGGCATCCACGTCCGAAAACATGCGACGCACCACATTGCCCTTGCCTTGGTGCCTTTCGGTGCGCACAACGGCGCCAGCTGTCAATGCAATGGCCCGCGTATCGTCAGAGGAATTGTTGTCATATACATAAACGGTTGCACCCCGCAGGGCGGCGCGAAAATCGCGCACTACATTTCCGATTGTGGCTGCTTCGTTGTAGCAGGGGATCAGCACGGCAATTCGGAGCGGATTCATCGCGACGCACCTCGTGAGCGTAAATTCTTGAAAAACTCTAGCCTGTTGCTGCGACGAGCAGAAGTGCATTGGTCACGGCGACTTCCCAATCAATAGTTTCCTCAAGTTGGGTAGACGACCACCGGCAAACAGACCTTCCGGCCTCAGTTTCTGCCACATCTCATCGGGCATTCCCTGCACGCGACGCTGCACAAGCACGCTTGAGGCTACGACGATAATGATAAGTATGTAGTAATAGTCAAAGTACGCCAGCCCGAGAAACTGGCCCGCTGTTGCATATGCGACCAGGCTCACCTGGACCATGCGAAGCATGTCTGACATCCATGCAATATCGGGGATTTTGCGCGCTCGGCGCGCGGCCCAACCCGCGCTGAACCAAGTGCTCAATCCGAGCGCGGTGAAAATTGCGAGGCCGATGTAACCGTGCTCCCCCAACACTTCAAACACCACACTGTGCACTTCGCGCGCATCATCGGGATTGGGCGCATACATAGCAAACGTCGGCGGCCACCAGCATTCGAAGCCACCGCCCATCAGCCGGTCATTTGCCAAGTTGTAGGCCGTCCACCAAGCGTTTACGCGCCCTTGGGCTGATTTGTCTTCGTCATGCGTCTTGATCGTACCCATGCGCTCATACCACGACTCGGGCATGAAGTTGGCGATCGCATAGCCGGTGATACCGAGTACAAGTGTCGTGTACAGCTTGTTTCGACTGTTGAGCCACACAAATGCGGCCATCGATGCCATGCCAAGCAGCGCGCCGCGGGATTGGGTTCCGATTGCGGCAAAGGCGGTAAGCACGACCCAAGTGGTCATGAAAATCTTGAGTAGTGGGTTGGCGACGCGGGACCGCATGAAATAAAGCAGCGGCACAGTCATCGCCATCGCCAGACCAATTTCGTTATTGCCACCGATGAACGTGCCTTGCGGCCCTTGAACACGGTACGCGCCGCCGTTGAGTATCGTAAAGATGCCGCCCTTGAAGCCATAGAAACCGATGGACATCGCCGATATCCACACGAGCGCTTCGATACGATCGAAGCTACGCATCAAGATCAGCGCGACAAAGATCATGAGCTGGATCTTGAGCACCTTCTCGAGTTGCAGCTGTGCAAACTGCGGATACATCGCAAAGGATGTCGTCAGACACATCCATAGGATGAATACCAAGAGCAGTCGTGTCTCGCGAGTCCACATCATCCGCTTTGGCTCTTTTGACACCATCAGCCCAACCAGGGTGGTCAGTGAAACGATCATCGCAAAAGGGAAATTCAGCGAAAAGCCAAAGGCCAGCCGATGAGGATTCATCAAACCAAGCCATGTGAACATGAGTATGCCGAGCCACGGAGAACGGAAAATGAAAGGCAAGGCACCGAAAACGACGGCGCTGATCAATAGGTCACGCATGCGCTCGGGCTCCGCTCATGCCTGAACACGGCTCACGACATACCGAAATTTGCCCGATCCTTCGGCCTCGATCTGCGCTACATGTTCGACTTCGACCTCGACCGACGCTCCGAGCCTTGCCTTCATGCCATCGCGGATGCGTGCATCGCCATCCGCCGGGAAATCCGCTTCGCTGACCACCTTCACGCGGGTCAGGTCCAGACTTTCCTGTTCGATGCGAAAGCCCGCCACGCCCGGCATGTCGCGCACGATGTAGATCAGCGCCAGCCCGTGCATCACCGTCCCGTCCTTCGCGACGATGAAGTCGGTGCTGCGCCCCTGGACTTCGCTGAGCACCGGCAGGGTACGTCCACAGGTACAGGGCTGCGCGCCCAGCACGCCGACGTCGCCGGTGCGATAGCGCACGAAGGGAAATTCACCCGTCGCCAGGTGCGTGACGACGATTTCGCCGGATTCGCCGGGCGGCAGCACGCGACCTTCACGATCGATGATCTCGAGCACGATATCTTCGGCCGTGATGTGCATGGCGCCAGCCGGGCACTGGTGTGCGATGAAGCCCGCATCGCGGCCGCCGTAACCGTTGGCCACCGGACAACCGAAGGTCTGTTCGATCAGTTCGCGCTGATGGTCGTACAGCCTCTCCGAGGTGACGAAGACGACCTTGATCCCGACATCGTCGAGCGATCGACCGGTGCGCCGCGCATACGAAGCGATGTGCGCAAAAGCTGACGGATAGCCGAAAAGCATGCGTGGGCGCGCCCTGCGGATATGGTCGATGAACTGTCCGACCTTTGCGTCCGACATTTCGAATGCCGGCAACAGGCTGGTCCGCATCAGGGCGTCGCGCATCCGGCGCACGCGATCCTGCGCGCCGAGCTCGATCGGACTGCCCCACAGCACCACCTCCGGATCGCCGATGTCGACGCCCCACCAGCGCGTCGCCCGCCACTTCGCGGCGACGTCACGGCTGACACGCTCGCGGCCGATGTAGAAGATGAGCGGGGCACCACTTGAGCCACCGGTATTGAACCGGGCCAACCCACGTGCATTGTCCGCCTTCAGCGCGTCGGTATTCGCGCGGATGAGCGGTTTGTCCAGGAAGGGAAGTTTCTGCAGATCGTCCAGCGAAGTCACCGCGGCAGGGTCGAAGCCGATGCGGGCAAACAGCGCTCGGTAATAAGGGACATGCGCGCCAGCCTGCACGAGCAGCGAGCAGAGGCGATCCACGCGCAGCTGCTGCAATCGCTCGTGCGGCCACCACTGCGAGGCCTCCAGCGCCTGCCGATCGGCCACCGTCGTGTGCTTCTTCAGCCTTTCCTGCAAAGGAAAAACGACGTGCGACACCAGGCTGGTACGAAGATCAGCCATGCGCACTCCTGACTGCGGAAAAGCGCTGCATCAGCTCATCACACAATCGTGCCACCTCGTCGGCTACGGGTGGTGGGTTCTTCTTGCTGATCGAACTGGCGAACACCTTGCTCGTGATGAAAGGCGAAAAGGGCAGACCGAGAAAATCGAACACCTGTTCGCATTCCTTGGCGGGCTCGGTCACCAGTGCCTCATAGGACAGGAGCTTGACTCGCGGATCGCGATCCAGCCCCATCTGGAAATACAGCAGATTGCGGAAATACCAGATCAACGCGCCGGCCGTCGCTTCATTCATGTCGGCATGCCATAGCTCGCGCACGAGGCGCTTCGTTTCATCGGACATGCCGCCGGCAAACCATTCGCCGTCGGCCTGACCCTTGGCGACCCGTTCGACCTGCTGCGTGAAGCGGCTGAAGGACACCAGTGCCGAATTCACCGCATCGCGATACTCGCGGACGATCCACAAGCCCTTCGAGGGCGTGAACTCGTCCATCAGCGCAGGCAAGCGATCGAGCTCGCACAGGCACTTGATGACGAAATGCGGCGCGCGCGACTGATTGATCAGCGAACGGATCACAGCCGGATCACGCATGATGTAGTTGTCGAATGCGCGCGGATCTCGCTCGTGGAAGACATCGGTCTGCATGCTGCGCTCGATCAGATCCATCAGCATGTTGGTACCGGAGCGCTGCATGCCGCCCACGAAAACGTGCCGACGTGGCTGTGCCGCGCGCGGCACGCGGTGCGCCAGCCATTTCCGGGCGAGCAGCGCACGATACTCGATCTGTTCGCACGCATTTTTCCAGTAGGACGCTTCAGCCAACTCCGATGTCTCCCTGTGTGCCACGCGCGTTTCGATCGGCGAACAGCGCGCGGAACGCTGCAACCAGCGTCGCGACGCGTCCGTCCCATTCGTTGTCTTTTGCGTAGGCAAGAATGCGCTCACGGTCCCAGTCGCGCGCCAGCGCCCGGCTCAATGCGTCCTGCAGCGCCGGTCCGTCGTCAAAGGGCACGATTTCGCCCAGGTCATCGCGGCACACCACCTCGCGATTGCCTCCGACATCGGTCGCCACGACCGGCAGACGGCAGGCCATGGCTTCCAGAAACACATTGGCCCATCCTTCGTTGCGGGTCGCCAGCACGAATACATCGGCCGCCGACAAGGGTTGCTTTAGCGCTTCCGGCGGCAGGGTGCCCAGAAAGCGCACACAGTCCGCCAGACCCAGTTCGGCCACTTGCGCCTTGAGGCGCGGCCCCCAGTCGCCTTCCGCGCTGGCACCACCGACGATCAGGAACAGCAGACCCGGAAACTCGCGTCGCAAGGCCGGCAACTGTTCGATCACCCGATGAAAGCCCTTGCGTTCGGTGAGGCCGCCGACGCTGATCAATACGTTTGCATCGTCCGGAACCGACAGTTCGCGTCGCGCTGAGGCCTTGTCGATCGGATAGAACTTTCCGGTATCGACGCCGTTGCCCACCACCTGCAGTTTCGCCCGGTCGACGCCGATCCCGGCCGCAATTTCGATCAGGGACGCGGAGACCGAAAACACGCGGTCGGCGCGATCGAGCGCCTGACGCAATCTGGACGACAGCCCGGGCGTGCGGGCGTGGCGCGTTTCGGTGCCACGCAGCGTGACGGTGAAAGGACAATCGAGCCAGCGTGCCAGCAGGCTGGCGGCGTAGCCATCCGGATAGCCGAAATGCGCATCGAGCACATCGAGCCGGCCCTGCTTCTGCAGGCGGCCCAGCGCACGGTAGGCGCCGAGCGCCAGAAAAAGACCGTCGAGTCGCTTGAACAGGCCGGGTACCGACAGAAAGCGCGGATGCAGCACGGTCACGCCCTGCTGCACCTCGACTGCCGGTACATCCGGCCGGAAATGCGGACGCAGATATCGCAACAGCGACTGCAGCGGAAACCAGGGTACCGGCGCCACGACCGTCAATGGCAACTGGCGACCGACCCGGAACATGCGCTCGCGAATGAACACACCGGCCTGCGGCTGCGCGGCGTTCGGAAAAAGGGTCGAGAACACGACGAGGTGCGGCCGCGCCTGCGTCATGCAGCCGCCCGGCCGGTGAGCGACGCATAGACATCGCGATAGCGCGCGACCGATGCTGCCCAAGTACGCTCGCTCTCGACGAAACGTCGGCCGGCTGCACGCAGCCGCGGCCAGCTTTCATGCATGCCGAGCAGGCGCAGCACGCTGCGTGCGAGATCGTCGGCGTCACCGGCGCGGAACAGGATGCCGGTCTCGCCGTCCTGAATGAGTTCGCGGTGGCCGCCGACATCGGACGCCACCAGCAGCCGTCCCTGGGCCATCGCCTCGAGCGGCTTGAGCGGTGTGACGAGCTCGGTCAGGCGCATCGAATGGCGCGGATAGACCAGTACATCGACCAGGTTGTAATAGCGCTGCACATCGGCGTGCGGTACCCGGCCGGTGAAGATCACGTGTTTCTGCAGACCGAGTTCCCCGGCCAGTTGCTTCAGATTGGCTTCCTGCGGGCCGCCGCCGGTCAGCAGCAACGCCACATCGGGCGCCTTCTGCAGGATGGCGGGCAACGCGCGCAGCAGCAGGTCCAGCCCCTCGTAGGCGTAGAAGGAACCGATGAAGCCGAGCACGCGCTTGCCGACCAGGCCAAGTTCGGCGCGCAGCGCCTCGTCGCCCGCGACGCCGAAGGCGAAATTCTCGACATCGACGGCGTTGGGAATGACAGTGATCTTCGACGCGGGTATGCCCCGCCCGGCGAGATCGAGCCGCAGGCCTTCGCAGATGGTCGTCACCGCATCGACCGCACGCACGGCGCGCGTTTCCATTGCGCGGGTGGCGCGATAGCGCAGGCTGCCTTCGGTGGTGGTGCCGTGATCGACGGCCGCATCTTCCCAGAAGGCACGGATTTCATAGACCACGGGGATGCCCAGTTGCCGGCCGACGCGTAATGCCGGAAAGGCATTGAGCACAGGTGAGTGCGCGTGCAGCACATCAGGCCTGAGGTCGCGCGCGACCTCGAGCAGCCGCTGTTCCAGCGCGCGCATCTGTGCGCGCTCACGCAGCACCGGTACGCGTTCGAGCGTGCCCGGCGACCACGGCGTGCGATGAAAGATCAGACCGTCGACTTCTTCCACCAGCGGCCCGGGCGCCGTGTGCTTGACCCCGGTGACATGGTGTGTGTCCCAGCCCAGCTTGCGCTGCTCTCGCAGTATGGCGGCGGTGCGGAAGGTGTAGCCGCTGTGCAGCGGAATGGAATGATCGAGTACGTGCAGGATGCGCATCGCGATGAAATCCTCAGGCGGCGTCGCGCAGGGTCTGACGCTCCTGATTGCGCAGGAAGGCGTCGAACATCAGCAGGGTCCACAGCGATGCGCTGTAGTCGCTGCGTCCGGATTGATGTGCGTCCACCAGATGTTCCAGATACGGGCGGTTGAACCAGCCGGTGTCGGCCAGCCGGCTGCCGAGCACCGCGTCGCGCACGCGCTGCTTCAGCGGACCGCGGAACCAGCGCGCAAGCGGCACCGAAAAGCCCATCTTCGGGCGATACATGATGTCGTGCGGCAGATGCGGCTCCAGCGACTTCTTCAGCAGATACTTGCCTTCCTGGCCGCGTATCTTCATCGATGCGGGCAGCGTGGCCAGCCATTCCACCAGCGGATGGTCCATCAGCGGTTCGCGCACTTCGAGCGAATGCGCCATGCTCGCGCGGTCCACCTTGGTGTTGATGTCGCCCACCAGATAGGTGTTCAGGTCGAGGTACTGGATCAGCGACAGCGGCTCGTCCGAACGGTGCCGCGCCGCGTGGCGGTGAAACACCTCCACCGCGTTGTAGCCGCCGAGTTCCGCTTTCATGCGCGGACTGAAGAGCTGTCGGCGCATCGGATCGCGCAGGATGGAAACGGAATGGAAATACGCCTCGACGGACGTTCGCGCCAGCGATTCGAAGGTGCTTTTGGCGCGGAACATACGCGGCGCCCAGTCCGCCTTCGGATAAAGCTGACCAAGGGTGCCGAACAGCGGGCGCCGCAGCCCCAGCGGCAGGCGCGAGCGCAGCTGTTCTTCCATCATGTGCAGCCGGTAGCGGCGGTAGCCACCGAAGCTCTCGTCACCGCCATCACCTGACAGTGCAACGGTGACGTGCTTGCGCGCGAGCTGGCACACGCGATAGGTCGGCAGCGCTGAACTGTCGGCATATGGCTCGTCGTACAGCCAGGCGAGCGTGTCGATGAGATCGAAGTCGTCGGACGCCACCATTTCGACGCGATGATTCGTGTGGTAGCGGTCAGCCACCTGCTGAGCGAAGCGCGATTCGTCGAACGCCGGATCGTCGAAGGCGATGGCGCAGGTGTTGACGGGTGTGTCCGAGGCCTGGGCCATCATTGCAACCACGGCACTCGAATCGACACCACCCGACAGGAATGCACCCAGCGGCACTTCGGAAATCATGCGCAGGCCGACCGATTCGCGCAGGCGGCGGATCAGCTCTTCCTCCGCTTCCACCTCGTCGATGGCGATGACCGAGCCGAAATCCACGTCCCAGTAGCGACGCGGCGCCGGTGCGACTTCACCGCGCCGGATGCACAGGCTGTGGGCCGGTTCCAGCTTGAACGCCTGGCGATAGATGGTGCGCGGATCGGCGACATAACCGAGTGCGAAGTATTCCTCGACCGCATGCGGATCGAGCGCGAGCGACAGACCGCCATGCGCGGTCAGGGCCTTCAGCTCCGATCCGAAGATCAGCTGGCCATCCGGCAGCAAGGCATAGAACAGCGGCTTGACGCCGAGCCGATCTCGGGCGAGGAAAAGCGTGCCGGTGTTCCGGTCGAACAGCGCGAACGCGAACATGCCGCGAAAGCGCTGCACGCAGTCTTCGCCCCATTGCTCCCACGCATGCACGATCACTTCGGTATCGCTGCGCGTGCGGAAGGTGTGTCCGAGCGCCGTCAGTTCCGGAATCAGCGTCTGGAAGTTGTAGATTTCGCCGTTGAACACGACGATGACCGAGCCGTCTTCGTTGGCCAGCGGCTGCTGGCCGCTCGCGACGTCGATGATGGACAGGCGGCGATGCCCGAGCCCGACACCGGGCTCGATGTGCAGGTCACCTTCGTCGGGGCCGCGGTGATGCTGCGACTCGTTCATCCGGTGCAGTACGTCGCGCACGATGTCACGACGGTTGCGCGTGTCGAAAATGCCAACGAAACCGCACATGCAGGAAGGTCCGATCAGGTGGTGGATGCGTCGGGGCGAGCTTGCCTGCCCGACAGCGTGAGATAGGTATTACGGTAAGCCGCAACCATCGCTTCAATGCTAAAGGAGGACTCGATTTTCTGCCGTGACGCACTGCCGTGCGCGGCGAGCAGCGTGGGGTCGGCTGCGTAATCGACGATGATCGACGACAAGGCGATGACATCGCCGGGCGCGAACAGACGACCATTGACCGCGTCGTCGACCAGTTCCGGCGTGCCGCCGACCCGAGTCGATACGATGGGCAGACCGCACGCCATGGCTTCGAGTATCGTGTTCGAAATGCCTTCACCCAGCGAAGGCAGCACGAACAGATCGAAGCACGTCATCAGTGCAGCAATATCGTTGCGTTCGCCGGGAAACCACACCTGCGCAGCCAGCCCGGCGTCGTCGACCATCCGCTGGCAGGGCTGGCGAGCAACGCCATCCCCGATGATCACCAGGCGCAAGGCATCACCGCCCGGCTGCGCACAGGCACGGATGAAGGCCGACACGAGCGTCGGATAGTCCTTGACGCCCACCATGCGCCCCACACTGCCGATCACGAAGCAGTCCTGCCCGAAGCCTTCCGGCAACAGGTCGCGCGATCGGACGGCAGGTGGACTGAAACGCTGCTTGTCGACTCCGTTGTAGATCTGCGTCACGCGCGACGCATCGACGCCGATGGCGTCAATCAGCCAATTCTGCAGATCGCGGCTGACCGTCAGATATCGGTGCACGAACGGACGCGCGATGCGGCGCAGGCGGTTGTAGCGCGCATTGCTGCCATCGAGGTCGAACACGTCGCGGCCATGCTCGCCATGCACACGAATCGGCACCCCGGCCAGCCAACCCACCAGCACAGCTTCGATCGCAGACAGGTTGCGGGTGTGCAGGATATCGGGGCGAAGCGCACGCAGCGTGCGCCACAGGCGGAAGTAATGCGCCGGATCCTTGCCCGGCTTTTTCTTCACGTCATGGAAGATCACGCGGCCCGGGCGGATGCGCTCCGCAAAATGGGAATGACCCTGCAGGCACACCACATGGTGCTCGAAGTCGCCTTCGGGGAAATTGTTGAGAAGGTTGACCATGCCGTTCTCGAGGCCACCTGTGCCGAAATGATGAACGACATGAACAATACGGGTCACGGCGAAACAGCTTTCTCGAGCCCGGGTTCCAGCAGGGCCGCGAATTCGCGCAGAAGCGCCTGGGACTTCGCGCGATCCTCAAGTTTCTTTGTGTACAGCACGACCGCGTAACCCGCATCATCACCGGTCAGCAGCAGATTGCGTGCGAACAGCAGCTTCGCGATGACGCCGTTTGCGGTCGGCGTATCACCCACCACATACCAGTCATGGATCAGCAGACGCAACCGCGATGAGCGCAGTTCCGTCTCCCGCAGCGCATGTGGCGTAACCGGAAGAATGCGTTCGCCGACGTTCGACCACACGTCATGCTCCTGCTCGATCATGTAGTTGCCGGAATTGATCAGTTCGGCATCCTGACGCTGCCGTCCGTACCACGCGAGGTGAACGACGATCACTTCGTCGTTGCGGCGGTACTGCAGCGTGGTTTCCCGGTCGGGATTCTGGAACGTTGGACGCCAGTCGGTCAGCGCCACCTCCTGATCCAGCGTCCAGCCGGCACCCGGTTCGACCGGCAGAACCAGTCCGGGCAAAGGCGGCAGCTGACGCTGCGCGAGTTGAGCCACGTAGAGCAGCGGACCCGCCAACAGTGCTGCAGCGGCGATGCCGACCGCTGCTGTCCGAAACGCCGACACCGGTCGCCACGCGGCCGAACCGGCCTCCGGCGGAACATCCTCTGCCTCGCGTTCCTGCCAGAATGATCCGACCCAGAACAGCAACAACATGATGACGCCGAAGAATACCCAGCCGTAGATGATGTGATCTACACCGGTGGCGATCTTCATGTCTGAGTAGTGGGCGAGCAGCACGATCATCAGCGCCCGGAAACCGTTGGCGATGATGGGCACAACGAAGGACGCAGCGATGAAGGCTGCACGTCGCCATATCGAGCGATAACTCACATAGGCGTACAGCGCGCCGACGGTAACCGACGAAATGAGATAGCGCAGCCCGCTGCAGGCCTCGACTACCGACCAGCTGCCTGAAGGCAGTTCAAAGAAGGTGCCTTCGCGATAGACCGGGAAGTTCAGCAGCTGCAGCGCACCCACGGTGAAGTCGGCCGTGAAGTTCATCAGCGGCAGCATCAGATTTTCGCCCATCGGCACGCCGAGGAACAGGAAGGCCAGCGGATAGGCGATCACCCACGCGATGCGCCAGCCCAGCACGGCGATGACCAGAGCCGGAATGGACGCAACGAAAGCAAGCTGGCGCACCACCTGCACGCCGGCGACCTCCGCTGCCAGCCAGCCTGCGAGACTCAACGCGAGGGCAGCCAGTCCCCAGAGACACGGCTGCGGCGACACGTTCGACAGCGCCCCCCGTTTGCGCCAGACCAGCCAGGCAAAGATGGGCACCACCAGAAGGCCGTGGGCGAAGGTTTCGGATCGCAGCCAGATTTCGACCATGGAACTGGCCGTGTCCCAGTACAGGGCAAGCAGAACCGCGAGCAGCAGCAGAAACAGCGGGCCCGCGCTGCGCCACGCACCGGTGACCGGGCGCACTTCAGCCACGCGAGTGGAGGATGCCGGGTTCAGCATTGACATGACTTTCCTTGATGAATGACTGCGGACCTGCTTCGCGCGCGGGCGCATCGAGGCAAGTATCCAGCGCAGCCAGTGCGCTGTCCCAGCGATAGACCTGTTCGATACGCGCACGGGCACTCACGCCGATGGTGCCGGCATTCACCGGATCAAAACAAGAAAGCACTGCGTCGGCGAACGAGCGGGCATCCAACGCGACGGCGAAATCGCGCCCGGCTTCGGCATCAAGGCTGCCGGCGCAGGTTATCGACACAACGACCGGCCGCGCCATGGCCATCGCTTCAAGCACCTTGTTCTGGATACCACGCGCCACACGCAGCGGCGCCACGGCACAGGCTGCGTGCGCCACCCACGGCCGAACGTCGTCCACCCGCCCGGTCACCGTGACATGACCAAGACGTTCGAGATCACGCACTTCAGCCGCCGGATTCATGCCGACGATGTAGAAACGCGCCGAAGGCTGCACGGCGAGAATGAGCGGCATCACGTCAGTGGCGAACCAGCTGGCGGCGTCAATATTGGGCCAGTAGTCCATCGCGCCAGTGAATACGATCGCTTGCCCCGATGCGGGATACGGGTTGGCACCGGCCTGCGACGGGTGGAAGAAATCGACGTCCACGCCATTGGGCACGGCGGTCACGCGTCCTTTCATCGCCGGGGCAAGCGACTCGAACAACGCTACCTCGGCCGGCGTCACCAGCAGACTCATGTCCGAGGCATCGACCACCCTCGTTTCGTACTGCAAAAGGGTGCGCGCCTCTCGGCGGTAGAGCCAGGACATCGGCCAGCGATGACGTGCTGCGTACTCGGACCACTTCTCCGAGTCGACATCGACCAGATCGACGATGCGCCGCAATTGCGGATGACGATCGAGGTATTGCGCCATGGTCGAACAGAAGACGACCACCTTGCGGATATCGTGTCGCGCAATCGTGTCGTCGACCCAGCGCTGCATGGCCGACGATCGATAGTAGGCAACGCTCAGCGATTCCCCGGTTGCCAGCGCACGCAGCGATGCAGGTTTGCGGCTGCGAGGATCGATCTGCTCCGTGTGAAGCTGGGCACAGCTTGTCGCGAGCGTCGTCACATGCGGAAGATCTGCCGCGTCATCGACGAAAGTACCCGCATGAATTTCGTAACGCCTGGCCAGATGCTTCAGCAGGTGATACGAGCGGATCTTGTCCCCCTTGTTGGGTGGAAAAGGCAGGCGATGAGCCAGAAAGAGCAGCGCTTCCATGAGGCCGCCCGACTCAGCCGAGATTGCGAACGATGAATGGCCCAAGGACGTTGGCGAAGCTGCGCGGCATGCGGCGCCAGACTTCGATCATCAGCTTGTACTTGGGATTGGACGGGTTGTTGCGAGGCAGGCTGTCGCGCTTGTAAAGGCAGTATTCGTAGTGCAGCGGTGCCGGCTCGAAACCCCAGTTCTTCTTGAACGAATACGAACCCGTGCCCTGCTTGCTGCGGCCGTAGTCGAATACCCGGATGCCGCGTTCGCAGGCGTGACGCATCAGTTCCCAGTACTTGAAATCGTTCGCGGCCAGATCGCGCGCGGCCTCCGCGTCGCCTGCGTAATAGGGCAGGATTTCGTCGCGGAAGTAGAAGCTCATGACGCTGCTCAGCAGCGCACCGTCTGGGCCTTCGACCGTCATGACCGAGCAGCGCTCGCCGAAGGTGGCGCGCAGCGTGTCGAAGTAGCGACGCGACATCGCAGGCGTGCCGTGACGATGCACGTTGTCCGAATAGAGCTCGAAGAAGCGGGCGTTGTCGGCGTCGAACTTCGCGACCAGACCGTTCTTGATGCCCTTGCGCACCATCGCGCGCTGCTTGCGCGGAATGGCGTTCATGTTCGCCTCGACGTCCGGTGACAGTTCCTTGCGGAAGGTGACGTAGAGGTCTTCGGTCGGCCAGTCGGTGTGGCGCGCGCTGACGTTGCGGAATTCGAGATGGTCGACGTCGAGCGACTGTGCAATGCGTTGCGCTTCGGTTTCCAGCGCCAGCGCAGCGGATTCGTTGTCCGCCGCCACGCCGCCATAGACGCCGAACGGCAGCGACACCAGAGAGTGTCCGAACAGCCGGCTCTTGACCTGCGCCAACGGCAGCACGCCACAGACACGCCCGGCCTGTTCGGCCAGCAGGTAGTGCGTGCGGTGGCCGAAAACATTGCGCATGATGTCGCGCCACTCGAACAGGTGAAAGAAGCTCGCCGCCGGACTCGCTTCCACGAAGGCGTTCCAGTTCGCGCGGTCCGCATCGGTGGCGGCGCGCACGCTCACGCTGACAGCTGTCATGAATTCCGCCTCAGGTCGCACGGGCTATCTCCGGAAACACCTCGTCCATCCGGCCCCAGCGGAAATCGCGCATCAGACGCGCCAGCCGGCCTTCGGTGCGGTCGAGGTTGATGTAGTGACGAAAGCGCGATTTCGCATCGACACCGGCGACACGCGGCTGCGCGGCGTCGATTTCCCACGGATGGCAATAGAACATGGCCGGTCGGCCGTCGCGCCGGTTCACCTGCTGCAGCAGCCAGCGCGACGCTGCATAGGGCAGCAGCCTGAAATAGCCGCCGCCCCCGGCCGGCAGATTGCGACTGCCGACACGTACGGTGGTGACCGGCACTTCCATCAGGCCGTCGCGCGAGGCGAACGGAAAACGCGGCGCATCCGGCATGCCATAGTGATCATGC
The DNA here is from genome assembly GCF_001713355.1 of Methyloversatilis sp. RAC08. NCBI lineage: Bacteria > Pseudomonadati > Pseudomonadota > Betaproteobacteria > Nitrosomonadales > Sterolibacteriaceae > Methyloversatilis > Methyloversatilis sp. RAC08. The sequence goes on from NZ_CP016448.1 coordinate 1,190,266, forward strand.
TTGACCGGGTAGATGCTGGAACTGTAGCGGTAGCCCGCTTCGGCCACGCAATCGAGCGCCCACGGATTGGCATGGCCGATCGAAAAGCTCGGGGCACGATAGCCACGCACTTCCACGCCGGTAATGTCTTCAAGCAGCTTCTTGGCACGCGAAATGTCGTCGAGGAAATCGGCCGGCGTCTGGTCGGTGGCACGCAGGTGTGCACTGCCGTGGCTGGCGATTTCGTGCCCGGCTCGCGCAATGCGTTGCACCATGGCCGGGTGGCGCTGCGCGATCCAGCCCAGCGTGAAGAAGGTGGCGCGGTTGCCCGATTCATCGAGCAGCGCAAGGATGCGATCCACGTTGCGCTCGACACGGCACTCGATGCGGTCCCAATCGGCCCGCGCGATGTAGGGCGCCAGCGCCGACACCTGGAAGTAATCTTCCACGTCGACGGTAAAGGCGTTGCGGATGGTCGTCACGGCGTCCGGCTCACGATGCGGCGCGTGCCTGCAGCCAGGCATAGAGGTCGGCAGCAATGCGCGGGGCGGCTGCACCGTCCCAGTATTCGGGGACGCGTCCGCGTTTGCCGCCGGTCGCCAGCGTGTCATCGAGGCAGCGCACGAACAGTGTTTCGTCGGAACCCACAACGGTATTGGTGCCCTGCTCCGCCGTGATCGGCCGCTCGGTGTTTTCGCGCAGGGTGATGCACGGCACCGACAGCGCGGTCGTTTCCTCCTGCAGGCCACCGGAGTCGGTGATCATGACCGTCGCGCCATCCATCAGGCCGAGCATTTCCAGGTAACCCAGCGGCGGCAGCAGCGCGATGCGCGGGTTGTCCAGCAGGGCGCCCAACCCGAACTTTTCGAGATTGCTGCGGGTGCGCGGATGGATGGCGAACACCAGCGGCAGCCGTTCTGCAGCCTTGGACAGCATGCCGGCAAGGCGCTTGAGCTGTTCCGGATCGTCGACATTGCTCGGGCGATGCAGTGTCACGACGCCGTAACGGCCACCGGCAATCAGCGCCGGATCGATGCCGTGCTCGTTCAATGTCGCCACCGGGGGCACCGCCAGCGAGCGGCTCGACAGCAGCGAGTCGATCATGACATTGCCGGCGAAATGCACCCAGGACGCATCGACGCCTTCACCCACCAGGTTTGCCAGCGCGCTGCGCTCGGTCGTGTACAACCGGTCGGCAATGCGGTCGACCAGGATGCGGTTGATTTCTTCCGGCATCGCGCGGTCTCCGCTGCGCAGCCCGGCTTCGACATGCACCACGGCGATGTGCTTCTTCACCGCGACCAGCGCACAGGCCAATGTGGAATTCACGTCGCCGACAACCAGCACGCACGACGGCTTGATGTCGTCGACCAGCGGCTCGAAGCGCTTCATGATTTCGGCCGTCTGCACCGCATGCGTGCCGGAACCCACTTCGAGGTTGTGCTGCGGCGTCGGCAGGCGCAGTCCGCTGAACAGGCGCTCATTCATCGCATGGTCGTAGTGCTGACCGGTATGCACCAGCACCCACGGAATCGCAGGCACGTGCTCATCGAAGGCGCGCAGGATGGGCGCCATCTTCATGTAGTTCGGGCGGGCGCCGACAATGCACAGCACCGTCGTGATGGACACCGAGTGCGCAATAGTCATTCTGCGTCCTTCCCGTTGTCGAGCGAACGGTCGGCAAGCTCGCGCAGCATCGAAATGGTCTGTTCGAGCGAACGCTCGATACGCAACAATCGATCTTCGAGGTAACCGGCCTGCTGCGCATTGACGAAATCCCGCACGCGCTGCGCCGAAGGCGCATCGAGCTTGAATTGGGAAAGATCCATATCGAACAGCTCGGGCGTGCCGATCATGTGGGAGCCACCAAAGGACGCCCGGCCGGACGATGCCAGAGGAACACCCGAATCGCCATGCTTGGCAACGGCAGCCGCTGCGGCCGCATCTCCTGCTTCATCGCGGATTTCGCTGACCACCACCGCAACCTCATCCGGCGAGAACGAGGTGGCGCCGGTTAGGAATCCCGCCAGCATGAGCCGGTCGCACAGCGTATTGATGCGGCGCGGCACCCCGTCTGTGGCTTTGAAGATCGCCTCGTGCGTGCCGGCCAGAAAGGCCGGTGACCCGCGCCAGCCGACATGCTTGAGCCGGTGTTCGATGTAGGCCTCGGTTTCGGCCGGGTCCATCGGCCCGAGGTGGTAGGACGCGATCACCCGTTGCCGCAGCTGCTGCATGTCCGGGCTCTGCATCGTTTCCCGAAATTCAGGCTGACCGACCAGAAAACTCTGCAACAACGCATGCTCGCCAAGCTGGAAGTTGGACAGCATGCGCAATTCTTCGATGGCGCGCGGCGTCAGGTTCTGTGCCTCGTCGACGATCAGCAACGCGCGCTTGCCTGCTGCGGTCAGCGACAGCAGGAACATTTCGATCGACAGCAGCAGGTCGGCCTTCTTCAGTTGCTTGTTCGGCAGGCCAAAAGCGGCCGCAACCAGACGCAAGGTGTCTTCAGCATCAAGATGCGTACTGACCAACTGCGCCGCCACGACCTTCTTGACATCGAGTTTCTGCAGCAGGCTGCGCACCAGCGTGGTCTTGCCGGCACCGATTTCACCCGTGATGACGATGAAGCCCTCGCTCTGGTGCAGCCCGTACTCAAGGTAGGCGAGCGCGCGGCGGTGCCCCTTGCTGCCAAAGAAGAAGGACGGATCGGGGTTGAGCTGGAAAGGCTTGCCGGAGAGGCCGTAAAAGGATTCGTACATTAAGCAGGCGAAATGAGGTGGAGCGACCTGTCCGACTGAAACACTTCACCTGGCACGCCCCGTGCAATCAGTTGAAACGTGTAGTCAAGGTTGCGATGAGCGCATTTTCGTCCACATCTCCGCTGATGACTGTGGCACGTGTCATGCGCAAACCTATCGAACCATTCGTGCGGGCGCCTAACGGGGTCGACAGCGTCAGATTCAGGACATCCCTGTTGCTGCTCAACCCGGACAGGGAGTTCGATCGACCGTTCGACTGGGTGGATGTGTAGTTGAGCACCAGCGATGAAGTTGATCCAACGCGATGCGACAGGGTCGCGTTCCAGCCATGCTGCCGGATCACGCTGGCGAGATCGAAGTCATCCCCACCCGTGATGCCGCCCGAGCCAATTCCCCTGTCGCTCTCGTTCAAAAAGACACTCAGCAACAGAGTGCTGCGAGCACCTGTGCGTGTAATCGAAAACTGCGATCGAGTCTGGAGAAATTCGAGATCAGTAAGGATGGGGCTGAGTCCGACGACAAAGCGATCGAGTCCTCGACTTAAGAGAAACTCGTTCATCAATTGCTCGCGCTGAATCGTGTCCGTGACACTGGCGAAGGGCTCAATCTGTGAAAGGCTGTCAAAAAGATCGGACACGCCTGTCGGCTCGAGAAGTTGCTGCGCGCGATTGGTCAGCGTGCGCGTATGCGTTGCGGTGAAAGCCATCTGCGCCATCCGATGCGTGGCATTCAGCAAACTCGTTGTGGCAAAGGGTCGCTTGTCGATATCGGCCCTGATGGAGGTGCGAGGGGTCGGTGTCCAGACCAGACCGAGGCCATAGGTATCCTGATATCCCTGCGCGGAAGGATTTCGCCCGGCATTGAAAGCATTACCTTTCTCGAATCCATAGCGCACCGACAGTTGCAGCGATGCATCCGGGCGGAAGATGAGGGAACCCGTGATGCGATCGCGCTTGGTGTTGCCACGATCCGAATCGGTCGACGTCGAACTGACGTCCGCCCGCCAACCGATCTTGGCCGGCTTACTTTCAAGCGCTCCGGTGAAAGTTTCGGTGCTGACGCTGCCCAGATTACGGGACGATTCAGTTCGAGCCGACGAGAAGCTGGAAGACCAGGTGGCGATATCACCCAGCCTCAACTTGCCGCGGAAAGAAGGCGTAACCGAAAAGGTTCTAGTGTTGTTGAGCTGGTTCGCGGAAAGTACGTTATCGGTGGGTACCGCATTGAAGACCGACCTGTTTTGCTGACTTGAAATGGCACGCACATCAATGAAGAACAGATCATCGACAACTTCGAAGCGACCATTCACGTTGTAGGCATGCGACAGCCTGGACGAGAAAGTTTCATCCACATAATGAAAGTAGCGCGGCGTGTAGGCAGCCGCCAGATTGATCCGGGGGCTCACCCGTCGAACGCTGATCCCCGGGTTCACCTCAAATACGGTATCAGACTGCGGATCTGTCGCAGAAAAGCTGATGTTGTCGGATGAAACCATCCGGGTCGACAACGTGGGCGTAACCCTCCAGTTCTCTGCCTGCGCAACCGGCGCATCCAGGCCGCTCAAGGCGACGAGGAGCGCAGCAGCAAAAAAACGCCCTCCGCGGAAGCTTTGCCGACTAATCAACAACCTTCTCGCCCGGCACTCGGTTCCGGTCAGACTCATAGCCATAGCCGTATCCGTAATAACCATAGTAGCCATCCGTACGCGCATAGCGCGCCTTATTGAGAACCACCATCTTGACCGGGCAGTTGCGAACTCGTGACAGTGCCTGCTTGAGCGTTGCGTGCGTGGTACGCCCCGCCTCGACGATAACCACGATTTGACCCATCGATTGAGCAAGAACAGGCGCTTCGGTTGTCACCATCAGCGGCGGAGAATCAAAAATGATGATCCGGTCCGAATAACGATGCGCGAGTTCGACGAGAAGCGCATGCATCGCTCCGCTCGCAAGCAGTTCCGTTGCGTTCTTGTGTGGCATGCCCGCCGGCAATATCGTCAGCTTTTCGACATTTGTACGCAAAAGCACATCCGGCAAACTGACCGCATCATCGAGGAGAACATCCATCAAGCCTTTTGCAGGAGGCAATCCAAGCAGGTTGAGCACGGATGGACGGGCTACATCCGCATCCACGAGCAAAACCCGGTTGTCGAGTTCCATCGCGATGCTCATCGCCAGATTAATGGAATTGAAGCTCTTGCCTTCACCGGGGACAGAACTTGTCACCATGATGAGATTGCCGTTATCCACCGGCGCTGCGCCTTTGCCGTGGGCGTTTGCAAGAATTGGCCGCTTGATGACCCGAAACTCTTCTGCAACCTGGGATCGCGGCGAAGAGGGCACCACCAGGCCCATCGAATCCAGCCGATTCAGGTCAAGTTCAACCAGACGCGATGTCGCGTCCGGCATCGTGTCGACAGGCCGCAACTCACCCGGTGCTTTACCAGCTGGGGCACGTGCAGCCGTGCCCCCTGCGCTTGAGCGCTCCAGAGGCTCATCTTCCTCCGGCTTGTTGATCGCCTCGTGCAGATCGATTTCCTCAATGGAACCGATCTCGACGCCTGCTCGCTTGAGCAGCCCCATCCGTGCAACAGCTTGTTCAATGATGCTCATGATTTTTCCTCACGCACTGCGCATCACAAGCGAGACGAACGCAAGCATGGCAACGTAGGCCGCAACCAGACCGCCAACGCCACCGAGGAACACGATGCGACGTCGCCGCTCATATCGCTTGCGTTCATCGGCCAGCAGCATCGAAATCGAGCCAAGGACCGGCAAACCAGCAACGTCAGCGAGTGTTTGTCCGTCGTGAAACACGGGGCGTATCTGGGAAACGACAACTGAAGACGCGATGCCCACAACGAGCGCCGCGACGATCACGACTGTCAGCAGAATGAGGCGGTTGGGTGCCACAGGCTCGGGGGAAACCCGCGGGGGTTCGATAAGCCGGAACTCCGCTACGCCGGTCGCGTCCATCTCTTCCGACATCGATGCAGACTCACGCCGCGATACGAGGTTGTTGTAGTTGGTCTGGTGAACCTCGTAATCCCGATTCAGTTGCGTGAATTCGGCCTCGAGCTCAGGCACGAGCCGGGAAGATTGACGTAGTTTTTCAAGGCGACTTTGATACTCCGCGACGCGGGCACCCAGCGAAGCAACCGAGGCTTCGGCCGATGCCAATGCAACCTTGATCTGCAAATAAACGGGATTAGGTATTTGTTGAGCACCGGCCACCATCTTCTTTGCAGCCGCCGGTTCCTTGCTCGACTCTGCCTCCTTGGCCTCCTCGGCATACTGCTCAACAATCTTTTTCCGCTCGGCTTCGAGTGTCCGTATGCGCGAACGCAGCTGAACGATATCCGGATGACGATCGGTATACCGCTGCAAAAGCGCTTCAATGTCGTTGTTCATCGACGCAATGCGGCTGTCAATCTCCGCTGTTGAAGGCCCGCCGCTCGACGAGGTCATGCCCGGGAACGTAGACTCTGACGCAATCGTCGGTTCTTCGCCGAGCAGTTGTCTGGCGAGTGCATCTCGCGAATTCGATGCTTCACGAAGTTCCAGCTGTGCTTGGTTAAGCTGCTGCTGGGCATCTCCGAGACTGCCGTAAAAATCTTTTTGCCCGCCGCCTGGACGCTCGAGGTTTTTCAGCTTGAACTCCTTGAGGCGATTTTCGGCTTCGAAAAGTTTGGCTTCATACGCCTTGATCTGCTCTTCGATGAATTTGCGAGCCTGGTCTGAATCCTGTCTTTTGCCACCAAGACCCGATTCGACGAACAGCGTCACGATTGCCTGAACGACCTTTTGCGCGCGAGCAGGCTTCTCGTCGCGAAAAGACACGAAATAGAGGTTGTCTCGTCCCGATCCTGACAGGACGACCTTCTTGATCAGTTCATCGACCAGCGCTTCCTTTTCGGCTTTTGTCTTCGCCTCCAGATCAAGATCGGCCATCCGGATCAGTTTCTCAATGCTGGGGCGACTGATGAGCGTCCGGCTAAGCATGTTGATCTGCTGATCGACGTTCGGCTGTATGGCCAAACCGGACATCAGCGGCCGCAGGATCGATTGCGTATCGACATAAATCTTCGCCGAGGCCTGATACTGATCCGGCAGGATGAGCACGACGCCCATGCCTATCGTTCCGACCAACCAAGCCGTCAGCAGACCTACCCAACGGTAGCCCCACGCCTGCCTTATGTAACCGGACAACTGGCGTAGAAGATCATCCACGTGCAAAGACCTCCCTCTTATCGTGGCTCATGGAGCTCAGAACCAGCTCTGCGGAATGATCAGGATGTCGCCAGGCTTGACATCCACATTCGCGCTGACGTCACCACGCCGGATGAGGTCTTTCAGACGCACGTTGTATTGCTTGTCACCTTCGGAGGTGCGCAGGATGGTCGCCGCGTTGCCATCGGCGAAGTCGGTGATGCCGCCCACCGCAATCATCACGTCAAGCAGGGTCATTTTCTGCTTGTAGGCCAGCGCCTGCGGCTTGGCCGCTTCGCCGATGACCCGGATCTGTTCGCTGTAGGGACCGATGCCGCCCGCCACGATCACGCTGACAATGGGATCACGGATGTACTTGGACAGAACCTGCTCGATTTCGCGCGCCAGTGTCGTGGGATCGCGACCCGCGGCCGGCAGGTCCTCGAACAGCGTACCGGTGATCTTGCCGTCCGGCCGGATGGTGACCGTCGACGAGATTTCGGGGTTGCGCCAGACGACGATATTGACCGAGTCGCCCGGGCCCAGGATGTAGTTGTAACCATCACTGTAAGCCTGCGTCGGGGCGGCCGGGTACGGTGACGAGGTGCAGGCCACCAGCGCAAGCGGCGCCAGGAGCAACGCACATTTGCGCAGGGCGGACATCAGAAAGATCGAACGAAGCATTGCATCCTCCAGAAGGACAGCGGCGAAACAAGCCGCGAATCATAGCCAATGCACCCGAAAGTGCGCTCTATTCCGTCACGGCTCATCAGATGTTGTAGCGCAGCGCATCGACGATTGGCGTGCGCGACACCCGGTGGGCCGGCAAAAGCGCGGCCACCAGGGTGGCGATCAGACCGACCCCGAATGCCAGTAACACCGTATTGGGCAGCACCCTGACGGTAGCGGTGTAGGCGACGTTGGAATTCGGCGGCGGCGGCATCGGGATGCCGACCTCGCTGATCGCCAGCGCCGCGAGCGTACCCAGCACGACACCCACCACGGCGCCAAACAGACCCAACATTGCGTTCTCCACCATCACCAACCTGAACACATAGCCACGCGTGTTGCCCAGCGCCATCAGCGTACCGAATTCTCCCACACGCTCGAAAACGCTCATGTTTACCGTGTTGAACACGCTGAGCAGCACCATGATCAGCACAATCCACTGCAGCACGCCGAACTGCGTGCGATACAGCTCGACCGTCTTCGCGTAGAAATCAGACAGCTCCACCCAGTCGCGGATATCGAACCCCAGCGACTGCAACCGCGGAATCAGCAAATCCTTCACCAGCGCAGTATCGGCCGTGCGGTGCAGCAACAACACGATCGAATTGGCGCCGTCGCGCGCCAGCAGCTCCCTCGCTGCCGCAATGGGAATTCTTACGGCACGGGTATCGAAATCTTTCGAAAAGCTTTGAAAAACGCCTACCACGTTCAGTTCGGTCGTGTTCAGGGCGCCGTCCGCAGTATTCATGATCAGCGTGACGGTATCTCCGGGCTCGAGCGCCAGCGCCTTCGCCACACCGTCGCCGATCAGCACGCCCGACGTGTCTTCGTCCTTCAATTGCCGGCCCGCAGTGATCCGGACAAACGTACCGAGGTGATTTTCCTTGTCCGGCTCGACGCCCTCGCCGACGATGGCCCAGTCCGCCTTGCCGTTGTTGAGCAGGCCGGCGAACCGGATACGCTGAAGCACGGTATCCGCTTCGGGCATCTTGGCCGCGAAGCGCGCGATCTGGTCGGCGTCGTCGATGACGTACTTTTCCGGCGAACGCGAGCCCTTCTCGTAGAAACCCTGCTTGAACACCTGCACGTGGCCGAGCTGACTGTGGATCGTGGCTTCGCCCAGCTGGGTCAGCACATCCGCCACGAAACCGCCGGTCAGAATCAGACCGGATACGCCGAACACGATGGCAGCCAGAGTCATCGCGGTACGCGATTTCTGACGGAGGATGTTGCGCAGGGCAAGTTTGAACATGGCGGCTCAGCGACTCTGGCGCAAGGCGTCGACGATGTTCATGCGCGACGCTCTCCAGGCGGGATACAGGCTCGACACGAAGCTGCTGACCACCGCAACCAGCATGGCCTGCGCCACGATATTGAAGGTCAGCATGATCTTGCCGTCAAACCCTTCCTCCATGCCGGGTGGCGGCGGCAACGGGATGCCCACCGCGGAGATTCCGACCGCCAGCAGGCAACCCAGCACCACGCCCAAGCCACCGCCCACGACACCCAACATCAGGCCCTCGGACACGAAGATGCGCAGGATGCGACTGCGCGTGAGGCCCAGTGCCATGCAGGTACCGATCTCGCTGACCCGCTCCATGACGCTCATGGACAGCGTATTCGAAATGCTCAGTACGATGATCATCAAAATGATCAGCCGCACCACATTGATCTGACTGGAGAAGAGGTCGCGCGTCTTGTTGTAGAAGTCGGCCAGTTGGTACCACGGCACGAGCTCAAGCCTGGCGGCCGGAAGCACCTTGCGCAACTCCTCGATCTTGCTGTCAGTGGCGTCGGTGCGCTCAAGCAGCACCAGCCACTGCTGTGCACCGGTCACCTTGACCAGCTGTTGAGCCAGCGCAATCGGCATGCGCAGCGCAGAATCGTCGTATTCCTTGCTGACCGAAGTGAACAGACCAACGATGGGCGCCTCGATCGCATTGATGCTGCCGCCGGCTGTCGTGGTCAGCAGCACGATGGTGTCGCCGACCTGGGCATCGAGATTGATCGCCAGGCCACGCCCCATGATCATCTCGTTCGCACTGTCCACGGCGAGGTTACGCCCGCGACTGATGCGGATCGAACTCGACAGCACGGCCTCGGCCTGCGGCGACACGCCCTGCCCGAGGAAGGCAAAGGTGTTTTCGCCCTTGCTCGCCAGGCCGTTGAAACTGAGTCGTGGTGCGATCACCTTCACGCCGGCGCTGGATTGCACCGCCGCACGCGCCGCCTCCTCGCCTTCGATGATGAAGCCGAACGGATCCGATGTACCGCGTTCAACGTACCCTGGCCTGACGACCTGGATGTGACCGAGCTGTGACTTGATCGTCGATTCGCGCATCCCGTCCATCAACCACTCGATGAAGCCGGCCGAAAGGATCATGGCGACAACGCCGAAGCTGACCGCTCCGATCGCAATCATCGTGCGCCGCCCCTGTCGCAGCACGCTACGCATGGCCAGTCGCAGATCAAGCAGCCAAAACTTCATGCGGATTCGAGGGGTAAGATGCTAAGGTACTGCCAGCATAACAGTTTTTTACTTTCCAGCAGCCGTGAGCCTTCAGGGCAAAAACGCGCTGGAGCGATTGCCGAATGGCAGGACGAAGATGAATCACTCCGCATTTGACTATAACGAAGCATTCAGCAGGAATCTTGGGTGGTTTACCGAGGTTGAGCAGCAAAAACTGCGCACCAGCACGGTCGCCATCGCCGGGCTGGGCGGTGTTGGAGGGATCCACCTGCTGACGTTGGCGCGACTCGGGGTCGGTCGCTTCCACATCGCGGACTTCGACACCTTCGACGTCGCCAACTTCAACCGGCAGGTAGGCGCCACGATGAGTACGCTGGGGCAACGCAAGCTTGACGTACTGGCCGCCCAGGCGCGAGACATCAACCCTGAAGTCGAGCTGAAGCTTTTTCCTCTGGGCGTTTCGGCCGAATCTCCCGACGACTTCCTGCGCGGTGCGGATATATATATAGACGGGCTCGATTTCTTCGCCTTTTCGGCGCGCCGCGCGACCTTTGCAGCCTGTCATCGGCTGCGCATTCCGGCTGTCACTGCAGCGCCGCTTGGCATGGGTTCGGCCCTGCTCGTCTTCCTGCCCGACCGGATGAGTTTCGAAGCGTACTTCCGGCTCGAAGGGTGCGACGAAACCGAACAGGCGCTGCGCTTTCTCGTCGGTCTGGCGCCGGCAGGCCTGCACCGCCCGTATCTGGTCGAACCCTCGCGCATCGATCTGGCAGCGCGACGAGGCCCGTCGACCATGATTGCGTGCAACCTGTGCGCGGGTTTTGCCGCCGCCGAAGGCATCAAGCTGCTGCTTGGCCGCGGCGAGGTGCGCGCTGCACCCTGGGGCCTGCAGTACGACGCCTTCCGCAACAAGCTGGTGCGCACCTGGCGGCCGGGCGGCAACAACCACCCGCTGCAACGGCTGATCATGTCCATCGGTCGTCGTCAGCTCGCACGCAAACCTTCGGTCTGACTCCCCACCCCACGCGAGGCACCTCCATGCGCGTCATCGAACAGATCCTCGACCTGGCCCGATGGGCTCCGAGCGGCGACAACACCCAGCCCTGGCGCTTCGAAATCCTGGCCGACGACCATGTACTGATCCACGGCTTCGACACGCGCCACGACTGCGTGTATGACCTGGAAGGCCACGCCAGCCAGCTTGCGCACGGCGCACTGCTCGAAACACTGCGCATCGCCGCCACCCGGCACGGCCTGCGGGCCGGGTGGACTCGCCGGGCCGGCACGCCGGATACCCATCTGCTGTACGACGTACGACTGCAGCCCGACCCGACATTGAGGGAAGATCCACTCCTTGCATATATAGAGAAGCGAAGCGTGCAGCGACGCCCCATGCCAGGCGCCCGCCTGACACATGCCGAGCGCACTGCACTGGAAAGCGCGGCGCTTCCGCTCAAGGTACGCTGGTTCGAATCAAGATCGGAACGCTGGTCGATCGCCCGTTTGAATTTCGCCAACGCCAAGATCCGCCTGACCATCCGCGAAGCGTACGAAGTCCACAAGCGGGTGATCGATTGGGGCGCGCGGTTCAGCGAGGATCGCATTCCCGAAGCGGCTGTCGGTGTGGACCCGATGACGGCGAAAATGATGAAGTGGGTCATGCACAGCTGGCCGCGTGTCGAGTTTTTTAACGCGTGGCTCGCCGGTACCTTCGCGCCGCGCGTCCAGCTCGACCTGATTCCCGGCATCGCATGCTCGGCGCACGCCTGCCTGATCGCGCCGGAGCCCATGGAAACAGTCGAGCAGCGGGTGAACGCCGGCGCCGCGGTTCAACGCTTCTGGCTGACCTGCGAACAGCTCGGCCTGCAGCACCAGCCGGAAATGACACCCCTCATTTTCAGCCACTACACGCGCAGCGGGCTGCGCTTCACGACGTCCGACAGCGCACTGACCAGCGCTCGTGCGCTGAGCGATACGCTTGAATCCATGCTCGGCAAGGGTGATCTTGATCGCGCGGCATGGCTATGCCGTGTGGGCCGGTCCCGCGGCGCCCCGGGACGCTCATTGCGCAAGACCTTGCAACGTCTTCGAGCGGGCTTGACGTGAGTGGCTCACAACATCGCGGGAGCCGGCATAAAAGACCTGTCGAAATACTTTACAAATCTGAAGCAGAGCCTGACCGAACCGCTTCAGACGCCTCTTTGGAAAAAATAAAATTCATTTAATTCATTGACTTAAAATAAATCAAACAAACTGGCTCGTAGATTGCTTATCGGTACTCGTGGTTCTAGTCACCTACCAGTCGGAGTTCAAAATGATCAAATTTTCGAAGCTTGCAATAGCAGCAGCGCTCGCCGGTGGTTTTTCGATGGCGGCGCAAGCCGATCCCGTGTCGATCACTACCCCCAACGGCGTTGTCAGTGGTATCACGGCATTTGACTGGGCACCGTCGCCGGTTCTCGCCCAGAATGGCAATCAAGCGTTTGTCGATCTGGCAAACGGTATCAACGACGGTGTTGCCGGCGCTCGCGGGAATACATTCGGCAACCAATTCACGGTTTATTCGCAGGGTCGCCTGTCCGCCTTCCTCGGCGGCACTGGCGCAACGGCGCAATTGTTCAATGGCTCGGGCAGCACGGCCAACAAGTACGAAATCACCTTCGAGCTTGCTTACGACGAGATCGTTTACCTGGCGATCCCGGATGGTGGCGAGAACCTCGCACGGTTCGACCTGGCTGCGACCCAGACGAATAATTTCTTCCGTATTTTCGTGAAGGATCTGGACGCTACTGCAGCGTCCAACTACGCCGCCGGCACGGGTTTTAACACCGGTACGCTGGTGTTTGAAGGCACGATCGGAGCCGGAGGTGCAGGCACGACTTCGACCTTCACTGCCAGTACCACGCTGGGCGTGGTTGGTGGTGACAATGATGCCTCGAATGGTACCGGCCCGTTTCAGGGTACCCCGTCGGTTACCGGCTCAGGTGCGACTCCCGAATTTGATCTGCTGACGGTCACTCCGACTGTCTATGATCTTAATTTTTGGAACGTCGAGCTCACCTCGTTCGTGATCACGAACATCAGCCAGAATCTCCCGTTCCAGTCGGTGGATGCCTCTGCGGTGATCGTTGGACAGGTCCCGAATATCGGCTTGGTCAATGGCGGTACGGTTATTATTAACGACCGTTTGGTCGCTGCGGGTCCGGACATCCTGTTCCAGACTGACTTCAACGGGGTTGCTCAAGGCATTCCGGAACCCGGCACGCTGGCACTGGCTGGCCTCGCTCTGGGCGCTCTCAGCCTGGCACGTCGCCGCAAGGCCTGATCGGTTAAAACCGATTGAGAAAAACGGGAGCGCGAGCTCCCGTTTTTTTTCGTCCTGAAATCGCAGGCAGATCGAATCCCGCCTTCTTCAAGGTGGGTGATTCAGACCCTGATATGTGCCCTGATCAGGTCGTGCAATCGCATGCCTGCATTGAAACCGGCGAAATCGGCGCGTACGCGCGTAGCTGCATCCCTGAAGCCCGGTTCGCCGACCATGCGATCAACGGCGGCCCGCAACTCATCACTGTTCACCGTCCCTGCACGAAGACAGATGCCGGCTCCCGCATCCTGCACCCGCGACATGGTGAGGAACTGGTCCATGTTCGAGCACAGCCCGATCACCGGCCGACCTTCCGATAGCGCCTGATAGACGGTCGCACTGCCACCATTGCAGATGACGAAATCCGCGCGCGCGGCCGCCGCAGCACCGGGCAGATAGTCCGCGACGAAGCATGATGCACTGCTGGCGGCGATGTTCGAGCGCCCGGCCGTGGCGGTCATGCACCGGACGCCCTGCTGCTCCAGCACTTCGAACAGTGCCGGCAGGAGGTCAACACGTCCGGTCGACCCCAGGGTCACATAAGCCAGCGGCCCAACGGGAATCTGCGTCCACCACTCGGGCAACGGCGTATCCGGTGACCAGACGATGGGGCCGATGAAGTGATGATTCAACGGGCAGTCTGCGCTGACCGGCACCAGGGAGGGCGTGTCGGCATACAGCGTGAAATCGCCATCGGTATAGGCGTATCGGACATCGGAAAAGGTCGACAAGCCATGTTTGCGCCGCAGTGCATTGAGCGGTCGGGCATGCAGGCGGAACGCGATGGGCTGCGCCATCCGGAAAATGGGTGTGGCCAGGGCCGGGCCGAGCAGGCGGGTGAGCGTGATGTCGGGCAGAGGAAAGCGCCGATGCACAGACCACGGACTCCAGTGCGCATTGCACAACGCCATGTAAGGAATGCCCGCCACCCGCGCCGACACACTGAGCGACAGCCGGAAGTCGCCGACCACGACATCGGGCTTTTCGCGCTGGAGCAGATCGACATCCTGCTCGATGTAGCGCGCGAGTTCGGCCTGGGTGTACAACGGCGCACCTTCGGCAAGACGCTCGAGGAAAAGCGCGGGCGGAATGCTGTCGAGGCCGATGCGCGACAGACCCGTACCGCGCAGGCACAGGTCGAAAGCCCCGGCCGACGCAATACTGACGTCACATTCTGGCGCGAGCGCCTGAGCGAGCACGACCGGGCGGGCGACGTGCGCCAGCGACACCGCTTCCGCCACGAACAGCACGCGGCGGCGCGCCGTCATCATGCGCCTCCGGCGCGACCGAACAGTCCGAAACGGGTCAGCTCGGAAACTGTCTGTTGATAACGATCTTCGGACGCCTGCGTACGCGCCCAGGTCTCGAATTCGGCCATGCCGGCATCGAGTGTGCAGGCCGGCTCATAGCCGAGCTGCGCGCGCGAGATGCTCAGATCTGCGACGCAACCGAAGATGTCGCCCACCCGGAACTCGCCCTTGTCTTCCATCGACACCGGCTTTCCGGCGGCGCGGGCGAGCGCGTTCGCGATGTCTGCGATGGTGCTGGAAACCCCCGCACCCACATTGAAGACGGCGCCGGGCGCCACGTCCTGCGTGAGCGACAGCAGGTTGGCAGCCACCACATCCGATACATGCACGAAGTCGCGCACTGGCAGGCCACCTTCGTAGACCGAGATCGGCTGACCGGCACAGATGCGCGAGTAAAAGATCGACACCACGCCGGTGTACGGATTGCGCAGGGACTGGCGTGAGCCGAACACATTGAAGTAACGCAGGATGGTGGCCGGTATACCGAAGGTCGATGCGGCGTACCGCACATAATCTTCCTGCTGCTTCTTGGTGATCGCGTAGACCGAAAACGGCTCTGACAGCTTGTTTTCGGGCGTCGGAATTACTTCGAGGTCAGCCCCGCACACCGGACAGGGCATGGCGAACCGGCCCGCCTGCAGACGCTCCCGGGCACGGGCGCCAGGAAACTGCACGCCATGTTCGGCGCACCGGTAGGCGCCCTCGCCGTAGATGGCCCGCGACGATGACAGCAGGAAGCGCTTGAGCTTGTGTCCGCCCTTCACGATGCCCTCGATCAGGGTCGTCGTGCCGAGGCAATTCACGCGCACATAGTGGGCCATGTCGTACATGCTCTGCCCGACGCCGGTCAGCGACGCGAAGTGAAACACGGCATCCACGCCTTCCAGTGCGCGTGCGACATCGGCTGCATCACACACGTCTCCGACCATCAACTCGACTTCAGGCGCGAGGTAGACCGGTCGTTGTCGGTCCTCTCCGTGTATCTGCGGATCCAGGATGTCGAGCGCACGCACGCTGTGACCGCATGCGAGAAGCGCATCGGCGGTATGCGAGCCGATGAAACCCGCGCCACCCGTAATCAGTACTCGCATTGACGACCCCGCTTTCGGCTCAGAATGAGTAGCGCATTTCGCCGTAGTAGCGATCCGATTCTCCGTAACGACCGAAGAAACCGTTCGAGTTGCCGCCGAACAGGTCGGCGCCGAACATGGCACGCAGATTCGACTGCACGCGCCAGATGACCTTCGGCCGGAACATGTAGTCGTTGCGCACCAATGACTGCACCCACAGCACCTCGCCTTCCACGCGTTCGCCGAACTTGTGGTGATACAGCAGCGACATGCCGTTCTCGCGCTTGGACGCCAGCAGTTCCGGTGGGCGATCGTTGTGATATCGCTCGAAGTACTGGACGTTGAAACGTGCTTCGTTCTCGAGCGGGAAGTCGAGGCCGACCGCGTAGTCGACCATGTTCTGCTTGACGAGACCGTCCGCGCCGGGCAGCGACGTCGGCACGCGACGGTCCAGCGTCAGCACGCCTTCTGCACGCAGCAGTACGCGGCCGAAATCCTTGCTCAGCGTCGAGCCGTACTGATGTATCCAGTCATGTTCCGGCGTATAGACCGCGGTCGGACCGACGATCTGGCGGGCAAAGGTCGGATTGACGTCGAGGCTGCGGTAATAGAAGGCCGAAAGGTCCCAGCCCTTGACCAGCGTGCTGACGCGCAAGCCGTAATTGGAATTGCTCAGCTTGCGATCCGGTCGCACCTGATCGTTGTAGACCGCCGTCAGCCCGGAGATCTCAGGCTGGACAGGGTAGTAGTCGCCGCCGAAACGCCCGATGTTGTCGACGCTGACATAGGGTATCCACACGATTTCGGCGTGCACGTTGCCCATGAAATACTCGGCGCGCGCGGCCCACTGTGGAATGCGCAACTGGTCGAATTCCGGGTTGAAGAACTCGCGGGTGTCCTTGGCGGATACGACGTCGGCGAAGAACAGACCGACCATTTCCCCCCACACGATGTGCTGGCGGCCGAGCCGAAGCTCCATGTTGCCGAGCGGCACGTCGACGAACACTTCGCGCCACTGGAACTCGCTGCGCTTGTCGTCGCGCACGTTCGCGTTATAGAAGTCGTCTTCCCAGCCATAGGCGAAGTCGTAATCGACGCGCCCGAAAGCCTTCCACTTGATGCCCTGTCCGAAGCTGCCGCTACGCCCCAGTTCATTGCGCCAGCGTGCCTTCGACCAGTGACTTTCGCCGGCGACCGTGCGAGCCAGCTCAAACTGCGTGAAACCCTTCCAGCCGGAGGTCGCGGGCGCCGACGCTTCGCCCAGATCAGGCAATGCATTGCCGGCTTCCGACTTCGCCGGCGTGTCTGCAGCCGGCGCGTCGAGGAACAGGTCATCCAGCGGATCTGCGGCGTGCGCCGGCGCAAATGCAGCAAGCAGCGCGACAGCCAGCAACGATAGGACCGCGTTCCGCTTCATCGGGGACTTGACTCGGGACATCATCACGCCGCCTTGTTGGCAGCCGGCTTCGGCGGCTTCACATAAGACCACTCACCCGGCGATTTCTGTACGCCCAGTGCGGTCAATTCGCCGTCCTCGATGCGAACCAGACGGTCGGCCATCGACATGACGCGCTTGTCGTGCGTGGAAAAAATGAAGGTTGTCTTCAAGGTACGGTTGATCTCACGCATCAATTCAAGAATGGCGTCACCCGTCTTGCGATCAAGGTTCGCGGTGGGTTCGTCTGCCAGCACGATGGTGGGCTGCACGGCCAGCGCACGGGCGATCGCCACGCGCTGGCGCTGGCCGCCGGACAGTTCGTTCGGCCGATTATTCATTTTTTTGCCCAGTCCGACCACGTCCAGAAAATAGCGGACGCGACGGTCACGTTCTTCCTTGCCGACTTCCGGCAGCTGAAGCAGCGGATACTCGACGTTTTCGTAGGCGGTCAGAACCGGCAGCAGATTGAAGGTCTGAAAGATGAAACCGATGGTGCGTGCGCGCAGACCGGCCAGCTGATCCGGCGTCTGCCCGGACACATCCTGACCGTTTATCAGTATCTGCCCGCTGGTCGGTGTATCGATGCAACCGATCAGATTGAGCAGGGTCGACTTGCCGCTGCCGGACGGGCCGGCGATGGCGATGAAGACGCCGTCCTCAATATCGAGCGTGATATTCTTCAAAGCGGTCACCAGCTGGCCGCCCAGCATGTAACTGCGGCTCACGTTCCGGATCTGGACGACGTTATTCATCAATACGCCCGGCTAGAGTTGAGGGCGAAACGCCCGCCACTGGAGACATCACGAATGGCATTGCTTTCCTGCATCCGTCCGGCTGCACGGCCGACATGCTTCCTGCACCCTGCAGCCGTCCCGAATCGCCTGGCATCGCTTGCGCGCGCCGTACTCGCTTCTGTCGCACTCGGTTCGGCATTTCTTGTTGCCCAGCCTGCCTTTGCTCAGGATGCCGCGAGTATAGTGGAAAAGGCCGACTCGATCCGCTTCCCGCGTGAGGCCTTCCAGGTCGAAGTCAGCATCACGTCGAACAGCGCGAGCGGTGAAGAATTCCGCAAGTTCAGGATTCTGTCCAAGGGCAGCAGCAACACGATCATCCAGACCATCGAACCGGCGTCCGAGCGCGGACAGATACTGCTGATGAAGGAACGCGACCTGTGGGCATTCCTTCCGACCGTGTCGCAGCCCGTACGCCTGTCCCTCGCCCAGCGGCTGACCGGTCAGGTTGCCAACGGTGACTTGGCGCGTGCCAATTTTTCCGGTGACTACACGCCCAGACTGATCGGCGTCGAGAAGATCGACGGCGTCGATCACCACGCACTGGAGCTCACGGCAGTGGATCGCTCGGTGACCTACGCCCGCGTTCTGTACTGGGTCCGTGCGAACAATGGCGCGCCGCACAAGGCTGAATTCTATTCAGTCTCCGGAAAGCTGCTGAAAACCTGTATTTACGACGAGTACAAGACCTTGGGCGGAAAATTGCGTCCGACGCGACTGGTCATGCAGGATGCCCTCAGGGAAGGCGATCAATCTGTGCTTGAATACAGTGCATTGCAGTTGCGCGAACTCCCGGACAAGATATTCACAAAGGAATATCTGAAGAAGGTGGAGTAGCCGCATACTGCCGTCACGTCGCGGAACGCATCCAGCGTCGTCTTTCGTGGTCAGATCATCATGTTTCTGCTCGAAGTCGGAAACCTAAAAGAGAATTTCGCGAAGTATTTTTCGGTGGAAGCGGCCGTCACCGAGGAACTCAAGCACGAGGTGTTTCGCGTCAGGCACGCGGTGTATTGCGAAGAGCTCGGCTACGAAAACACCAATCCCGACCACCAGGAAACCGACAGCTACGATGCGCGTTCGCTGCACATTGCGTTGCGCGCTCAGGCACACGGCCGCATCGTCGGCTGTGTCCGGCTGGTCCAGTGCGATCCCGATACGCCGGAAAAGCTGCTGCCATTCGAGAAGCTCTGCACCGACGCCATAGACCGGTCGATCATCGATCCGGCGCAGGTGGATCGACGTGCCATAGTCGAAATTTCGCGCCTGGCGGTGTTGTCCGACTACCGCAAGCGGAAGGGCGACAGCGGCAGCCCGATGGCGATTTCCGAAGAAGACATGGGCACGCGCGATCAGCCGCGTTTCCCCTACATACCGGTGGGTCTGTATCTGGGCCTGCTCGTAGCCGCGGAACTGCACGGCATAGAACACCTGTTCACGCTCACCGAAGCGCGGCTGGCACGGCACCTGTCCGCGCTGGGCTTCCGCATCCATCTGATCGGCCGGGCGATCGAACATCGCGGCAAGCGCGTGCCTTCGGTCATCTACCGCACCGAGCTGATGGCACACCTGCCGCCCTTCATGCAGCCGCTGTACGACCAGATGAAACAGGACATGTCGCGCCAGTACGCGTGCGAGCCGGCCTGAATTCGGCAGCCCTCAATCGGCGGCGAGCCTGCTACTGCCTGATCGCCTCCAGCTCGAAGGTCAGTGCCACTTCATCGCCGACCAGCCCCTTTTCCACGCCGTAGGTCATGCCCCATTCGCTTCGCCGTATCGCCGTGCGCGCCGAAATGCCCAGCGTGTGCTTCTTGTGGCCGAACGGATAACTGGCGGCCTTGTTCAGCGTCACGTCCAGCGTGACCGGCCGGGTCTGGCCGAGCAGCGTGAGCTTTCCGGCCAGCTTGCCGGCGGTCGGGCCGGTCGTCTCGTAGCCCGTCGCTTCGAACACGATGTCCGGATGCTGCTTGGCATCCAGAAAATCGTTCTCGCGAATGTGGTTGTCGCGCGCCTTGTGATTGCTGAACACGCTGTCGGCCGACACCACCACGCGGCCCGAGCTCAGCTTGCGGGTCTGTTCGTCATAGACGAAGCTGCCCTTGCCCTTCAGGAACATACCGAGGATGTCGGCGTAGCCGATGTGCGCAACCCCGAAGCCGATCGAGAAGTGATCGGGATCGATGTCATAGGTCCGCGGTTCGGCCTGTGCCGTAGTGCCGAATGTGCCGCAGGCCAGCGCGACGAGCAGCGGGCGATACAGATGCTGCAGCAGCGGATGCGTCGTTTTCATGGGAAGCCCTCCCGGTTGGCGTCGGAAATCCGACGAAAATCAGTGTGCATCCGCCGGCGGTACAGCCAGCGGATGTCGATGAAGAACGATGCCGCGAGCGCCAGCAGCGCGAACCCCAGCAGTGCGGCGGTGCTGCGCGCATCGACCACCGGCAGCAGGCACACCAGCAGGCAGGCCACCTGCGCGACGCACACTGCCTTGCGCCGCAGGCTGTCCGGCAGCGGCTGGTCGAGCCAGCGCCAGACCGGCATCGCGGCGACGAACACGTAGCGCATCGCGCCGATCGCCAACACCCAGGGCCCGACCTTGCCGAGCAGCACCGGCGCCAGGCACAACACTGCGATCAGGAAGGCGTCGAGTTCCATGTCGAAGCGCGCACCGAAATCGCTGGCCGAATCGAAGCGGCGCGCGACCCAGCCATCGACCCCGTCGAGCAGCAACGCAGCGAGCGCCAGCACAGCGAATGGCGTCGCCTGCGCTGCCAGCGCATCCGGGCTCGACAGCGTGCCGGCCAGCAATGCCACCAGCAGCGCGCGAAACAGCGTCACGCGGTTCGCCGCGCCCAACGGCCGACGCCTGTCCGGCCAGTGGCGCAGCAGCAGCGTAGCCATCGCAATATATACAAACACAACGGCAAAGCCGACCCGCGGCGGCTGATCGAATGCATGCGTGAAGGTGGCTGCCAGAATGGCGAGCAACGCCCCGCCCGCCAGCAGATCCACCCACATCGGCGGCACCGCGTTCCGCGGTCGCGCATCGTCCAGTCCTGCTGCCACGCCGATCTCCCAGAGTGCTGTCCCGAGGTCTGCAGAGTCGGACATCGTGCAACCTTCAGTCATGGCGGCACGTCCATCGGACTGCATACTTCAACTCGCGTTTCGATACCCTGACGCACCGAATCGTTCGCTCACGATGAAAAACCATGTCTACTGACACGCCCATCGACCAGACGTCTGCATTCTGGACCGTCGCGCCCGGCACCGGCGAACTGCGCACCGAAGTACTGCCGGCGCTGCGCGCCGGTGAGGTGCGCGTACGCGCGCTTTACAGCGGCATCAGCCGCGGCACCGAAAGCCTAGTGTTCCGCGGCGAAGTGCCGGCGAGCGAATACCAGCGCATGCGTGCACCCTTCCAGCAGGGTGATTTCCCCGCTCCGGTGAAATACGGCTACATCAGCGTCGGCGTCGTCGAAGACGGCATGGACGATCAGGCTGCGGCGCTGCGCGGCCGCACCGTGTTCTGCCTGCATCCGCATCAGCAGCGCTATGTGGTGCCGGCCGACGCAGTCGTGCCGCTGCCCAACGGCCTGCCGGCTGCGCGCGCCGTGCTGGCCGCCAATATGGAAACCGCGATCAACGCGGTGTGGGACGCTGCGCCATCGGTCGGCGATCGCATTGCGGTGATCGGCGCCGGCGTGGTCGGCACGCTGGTCGCCTGGCTGTGTGCGCGCATCCCGGGCACGCAGGTCGAACTGTTCGACATCGACCCGGGCCGCGCCGCGCCGGCTGCCGCGCTCGGCCTCGTCTTGCGCACGCCGGATGCTGCGGCCACGGAATGTGATCTGGTCATCCACGCCAGCGGCAGCGCCGCCGGCCTGCGCAGCGCGCTGGCGATGGCCGGCTTCGAAGCCACCGTGATCGAAATGAGCTGGTTCGGCCAGCAGGCGGTCGCATTGCCGCTTGGCGAGGCCTTCCACGCGAAGCGCCTCACGCTGCGTTCCAGCCAGGTCGGTCATCTGCCGCCTGCGCGGCTGCCGCGCTGGTCTTATCGGCGGCGCATGGAACTCGCGCTGTCGCTGCTCGTCGACGACAGGCTCGATGTACTGATCAGCGGTGAAAGCGATTTCGCCGATCTGCCCCACCTGATGCCCGCGCTGGCCTCCGATGGCGCCGGTGTGCTGTGCCACCGCATCCGTTACGCATCCGCCTGAGTATTCATTCACGCATCCGTTACCAAGGAACTCCCATGTACAGCCTTACCGTCCGCGACCACATCATGATTGCACACAGCTTCCAGGGCGAAATCTTCGGCCCGGCGCAGCGCATGCACGGCGCCACCTACCTGATCGATGTGTGCTTTCAGCGGGCCGAACTCGACGCCGACGGACTGGTGATCGACATCGGCCTCGCCAGTACCGTGCTGCACGAGGTGCTGGCCGACCTGAACTTCCGCAATCTCGACGAAGAGCCGGCCTTCAAGGGCCGCAACACAACGACCGAATTCATGGCGCGCGTGGTGTTCGACCGCATTGCGGCCGCCACGCGCGAGGGCCGGCTGGGCGACAGCGGTCGCGGGCTGGACCGACTGAAGGTGACGCTGCACGAATCGCATGTCGCCTGGGCCGGCTACGAAGCGGATCTGTGACGCTGCATTTCATCGTCGCGGGCAACCCGGCGCAGCACACCGGCGGCTACCACTACGACGCGCGCATCGTGGCCGCGCTGCGCGCACGCGGCTGGACGGTCGAGGTGACCGGCCTGCCCGGCCGCTTCCCCGACGCCGACGACAGCGCGCGCCGCGCGCTGCAGCGCACGCTGGCCGCGCTGGCCGATGGCAGCGCCGTGGTGATCGACGGTCTGGCGCTGGGTGGTCTGCCTGAAGTTGCGGCCGCGCACGCGCAGCGGCTGCGGTTGATCGCGCTGATCCATCATCCGCTGGCCGACGAAACCGGTCTCAACGCCGACCGACGCAGCGCCCTGCTCCGCAGCGAATGCACAGCGCTGTCACACATGGCGGGCCTGATCGCCAGCAGTGCCTTCACCGCGCGCCGGCTGGTCCACCTTGGCGTCGAAGGCAAAGCGATCGCAGTGGTCGAACCCGGTGTCGATGCCGCGCCACTGGCCGCTGCCGACCACGAACCGCCGCGCCTGCTGTGCGTCGCCACGGTGACTCCGCGCAAGGGCCACGATGTACTGGTGGCGGCGCTGGCATCGATCGCCGACCTCGACTGGACCTGCGACTGCATCGGCTCGACCACCCGCACGCCAGACCATGCGACGCGTGTCGCCGCGCAGATTTCCGGCACCGGCCTCGACTCGCGCATCCGCCTGCACGGCGAATGCAGCGATGCCGCACTGGGCGCCGCCTGGCGGGCGGCCGACCTGTTCGTGCTGCCATCGCATTACGAAGGCTACGGCATGGTGATCACCGAAGCGCTGGCGCATGGCCTGCCGGTGCTCACGACGACCGGCGGCGCGCTGGCCGACACCCTGCCGCCGGGTGCAGGTGTCGCCGTAGCACCGGGTGATGCGGCGGCGCTGGCGGCTGCGCTGCGTCACTTGATCAGCGACGCCCCGGCTCGTCACGCGCTGCGCGTCGGCGCACGCGCCGCGCGCGACGGCCTGCCGGACTGGACTGCCGCGGGTGACGCCTTCGCCAGCGCACTGCGGGATCTGCTCGCCGTGGAAAGGCACGCCGCATGAGCGCCCCGCTTCGGCAATATGACGCGCCGCACCCGGACACGATTTTCGACGCCGGCTGGCTCGCACTGCGCTGCCCAGCCGACACAGCCGCCCGTGCCGACACACTGAACCGGCTGGCGCACGACTGGTTGCGCGCCCGGGCCGGCCGGCCGCTGCGACTGATCGATCTGGGCAGCGGCAGCGGCGCCAATCCGCACTACCTGGCGCCCCGGCTGCCCGGACCGCAGCACTGGCTGCTGGTCGATCACGACCCGGCGCTGCTCGAGCTGGCACGAGGCAGCTGCGGCGCGTTGTGCGACAGCGACGGCCAGCCGATCGGGGTCGACACCCGGCTGCGTACGCTGAACGGGCTGGCCGAGGACGACTTTGCCGGCAGCGATCTGGTCAGCGCTTCGGCGCTGATCGATCTGGTCGACGAGGGCTGGCTGGTCCGCTTTGCCGACGCCTGTACTTACGCCGGCTGTGCGGTGCTGATCGTGCTCAGCGTGGATGGTCACTGGGTGATCGACGATGGCGAGGTGGCCGATCCGGACGACGCCTTCGTGCGCACTGCGTTCAACGCGCACCAGCAAAGAAACAAGGGCGCTGGCGATGGTGGTGTGGGCAGGAAGTCAGGGCCGGCGCTCGGCGCCCGCGCCGCGCCGCGGCTGGCGACGCTGCTCGAAGCGCAGGGTTTTGTCGTCACGCTGGCCTACAGTCCCTGGGTCATTCACATGGTCGATATCGGCCAGCGCGCGCTCGCGGCCGCACTGCTCGACGGCTGGCGCGCCGCAGCCGTCGAGCAGTGCCCGCACGCGGCCGCGCGCATCGAAGCCTGGCACGCGCGCCGGCAACTGGCACTGGCGCATGACTCGACCCGGATCGAAGTGGGCCATTTCGATCTGTACGCCGAGCCGGGCGCACGCACATGATCACAGGCCGCGCCGTACGGCGCTACGCGCTCGGTGCCGCGCTGCTGATCGGCCTGGCTCTGACGCTGGACAGCGCGGCGATCGGCGCCGCCATCGCCAGTGCATCGCCCGGCTGGCTGATCGCCGCACTGCTGCTGAGCGTGCCGCAGGTGGCGCTGTCGGCCTGGCGCTGGCGCTACACCGCCGCCCGGCTGGGCGCGCCGCTGGGCCGGCGGCAGGCGTACGCCGAGTACTACCTCGCCACCTTTCTGAACCAGGTGCTGCCGGGTGGCGTGGCTGGCGATGCGGCGCGTGCATGGCGACATGCGCGAGAGAGCGATGCCGGCCACGCCGCCTGGCAGGCGGTGGTGATCGAGCGCGCATCCGGCCAGTTCGTGCTGCTGCTGTGCGCCCTGGCAGGGCTGGCCGCGTCGGCGCCACTGCAGTTTGCGCTGGTGCGCGCAGTCGACGGCAGGGCCGGCTGGATCATCGCCGCGCTGCTCTCCGCCGCCGTGGCGGTGGCTGTGCTGCTGCGCCGCCGTGCTCAGCTGTCCGGGCGCATCGGTGCAGTGCTCAGGCGCAGCCTGCTGGCGCGCGAGGTGTGGCCGGTGCAGCTTGTGGCGTCGGCCGGCGTCGTGCTGAGCTACATCACCGTATACATATGCTGTGCGCGCATGATCGGCGTGACGCTGCCGACGGCCGAACTGTGGCCGCTGCTGCCCTGGGTGCTGTTCGCGATGGCGATTCCGCTGTCGGTCGCCGGCTGGGGCGTGCGCGAAGGCGCAGCCGCCCTGATCTGGGCGGCCGCCGGGCTGGACCCGGCGCAGGGCGTGGCGATTTCCGTGACCTACGGTCTGGTGGTGCTGCTGTCCAGCCTGCCCGGCGCGTGGATGCTGCTGCGTCAGCGCACCCGCATCGGGTCGAATTCGAGATCGAACAACGTATCGCTGCCGCAGGCATAGCTGCGAGATCGCGGCCGCAGCGCCTCGTCGAGCGTGCCGATCGGCGGCAAGGTCAGACCGGGCCGGCCGGAGCCGATCAGCAGTGGCGCGACCATTATGTGCAGCCGGTCGAGTGCGCCGGCCTGCAGGAAGCGCGATACCGTCACCCCGCCCCCCTCGATCAACACCCGCTTCAGCCCGCGCGAGGCGAGCAGCGCGAGCATTGCCTGCGGCGCGAACCCGCAGTCGGTGGCGGCCAGATGGACACACTCGACGTGCGCGGACGCCCGCGACGCTACGCTGTCGTGACCGTCTGCGACCACATGCAGCGTTGGCGCATCGGCCTGTTCGAACAGCGGTCCGCTGCGCTGCGCGCGTCCGCGCGGGTCGAGTACGACGCGCACCGGATGCGGCCCGGCGACGTGGCGCACCGTCAGCTGCGGTCGATCGGCATCCGCGGTGCCGACGCCCACCACGACCGCATCGACCACCGCACGCAGCCGGTGCAGGTGGCGACGCGCCTCGTCGCCATTTATATAGTGCGAATGACCGCTGTCGGTGGCGATGCGTCCGTCCAGGCTCTGGCCGATCTGCGCGATGGCGAGCAGCCCGCCACGCGCCACCAGCGGCAGGAAGATGTCGAACAGCGCCGCCGCTGCTGGGCCGGCCGGCGGGGTACTCGTCCACCCGCCGCCCTGCGCCACGTCGAGCGTGACGTGCTCATGACGGAAACTTGTCAGCGCGATTGCGGACCAATCGACGCAACGGGCCTGAAGGACGAGGGCCCACGCTTCATCTTCGGCGACTTCGGTCAGCGACATCCGCAACACATTCCTTCATGGGGTGACTGCCTCGACACGACAACGGACGGGCAGCGGGCGTCTTCGAACAACATCCATATCGAATCGGAAACACGACATGCGCCAAGCCGAACGAGCCCTGTTTGACCTGCGACGCGGCGTCCCGGTGCTGCTGGCCGACGCCGGCAGCGACACCCTGATCCTGCCGGTCGAAGCGCTGACCGACGACGCGCTGGCCGACGCACAGCTGCTGACCGGCAGCGTGCCGCAACTTGTGCTGTCGCGCCATCGCCTGGCCTCACTTGGCCACCTTATCAGCGATGAGGCGCAGGCGCTGACATCGACCGGCGTGACCGACAGCGCGCTGCTGCGCCGGCTGGCCAGTGCGCGCGACGCCCGGCTGCCCGATGGTCTGCGGCGCGCGCCGGCCAGCGCGGCCGCTGCAGCCGCGCTGCGCCTGCTCGGACGCGCACAGCTCTTGCCGGCAGCGGTCGCCTTCCCGGTGCTGTCGGCGCGCGCCGCGCTGGTCGCCGGCGAAATCGCCTGCGGCAATCTGCTGTCGGTCAGTACGGCCGACGTGCTGGCGCTGTGCGACGGCGGTCACGGCGTACTCACGCGCATCAGCGAAGCACGCATTCCGCTGGCCGACGCCGAAGAAGCACGCTTCGTGCTGTTCCGCGAGGCCGACGGCGTGCGCGAGCACGTCGCCATCGTCATCGGCGAGCCGGACGACTGGGCCGAACCGGTGCCGGTGCGGCTGCATTCGTCCTGCCTGACCGGCGATCTGTTCGGCAGTCTGCGCTGCGACTGCGGCGAACAGCTGCGCCGCGGCGTCGCGGCAATCAATTCGCAGGGCGGCGGCGTACTGCTCTACCTGTCGCAGGAAGGGCGTGGCATCGGGCTGGCGAACAAGCTGCGCGCCTACGCGCTGCAGGACGACGGCCTCGACACCATCGATGCCGACCAGGTCATCGGTTTCGGCGACGACGAGCGCGATTTCCGCATCGCGCACCAGATCCTCGATCAGCTGGGCGTGTCGCGCGTGCTGCTGCTGACCAACAATCCGGGCAAGATCGACGCGCTGCGCCATGCCGGCATCAATGTGGTGGCGCGACAGGCTATCTACGGTGACCTCACGTCGCAGAACCAGCGCTACCTGGAAACCAAGGCGCGCCGGCAGGGGCACAGCCTGGGCGAGCTGCTCGGCATGCGGCCGCTGGCCGACGGCGCCGGCCGTGCCTGAGCACGCCGCGGCCCGCTCAGCGTGGCACCGGCTTGAGCGGTGCCGGATCGAAGTCATGCGCCTCGTCGATCAGCTGCGCCAGCCGGGCGGCGTAGTGATCGACCAGCCGGGCGCCCAGTGCGGCGCTGGCGTGCTGCGCGTTGCCGGTGGCGCCCGAGATGTGCAGGTCCTGCGCCATCCAGCCAAAGCCCGCTTCACCTTCCGGTCCGAGCAGGCAGCCGTCGGCCGCCATGCGCGCACCCAGACTGCGGAAGTCGCCGAGCGCCTCGCGGCGCACCGCGTGCGGCAACAGATGCAGCATCATCGAGGTTTCCAGCGCGCCGCCGTGCAGGCCATGCCGAAGTTCGTCTGCATCGAGCACGCCCGCCGGCAGTGCGAAGCGGAAGTAATGGGCACGCACCACCAGCATGCCGTGCGCGGCGCGCAGCTTCAGCGCGGCCAGATCGACCAGCGCCTTGTTGCCACCATGGCTGTTGAACAGCACCAGGCGCCGGAAACCGGCACGCGCCACGCTGTCGCCCAGTTCGCACAGCGCAGCCAGCGCGGTTTCGGGGCTCAGGCTCAGGGTGCCGGCGAAAGCGGTGTGTTCCAGACTGAGCCCGACGGTCAGCGGCGGCAGCACGCACACCGGCACACCGGCGCGCACACGCGGCAGCGCTGCGGCGACCAGTCCGTTCGCGATATCGAGATCGGTGCTCAGCGGCAGGTGTTCGCCATGCTGTTCGATCGCCGCCAGCGGCAGCACCGCCACGCCGCCGCGCGCGGCGCGCTGTGCGATACGCTGCGGCGTCAGGTCCTGCCACCAGGGGCTGTCGCCCGACTGCACTTCACCTGCACCTGCACCGTCTGTCATGCGCTGTCTCCGTTGAACGCTCTGGCGCCGCCTGTCCGGCCCGATACTACCGGGCTCGTCGACCGGCAGCGCACCCGCACCGCGCCGACGGTCCCGACCCGGAAGTCGGAGCGCCGGAGTCCGAGCTTCTCTGAGCCATTTTGAGTCCTTTCATGCCCCACGTTATCGCGACGCTTCACAGCGTTCTTCGACTGCTGCTTGCGCTGATCGTGCTCAATGCGCTGCTCGCCTTCGGCAATCTGTGGCCGAGCGCCTGGCCGCGCCCCGAGGCGCGCCTGTCGGTCGAGTTGTTCGGCGCCCTCATTGTTCTGGTGCTGTGGGCGCGCTGGCGCGGTGGCGTATCGGCGCGGGTAATCGGCGGTGTCGCGGCGCTCGCCTGTCTGTGGGTGCTGCTGCACTACATCGACGTGACCATTCCGGCGCTGCTCGGCCGGCCGGTCAACGCTTACTGGGACGGCCAGCACCTGTGGCAGCTGGCGCGCATGGGTGGCGAATTCGCCGCCGGCTGGCAGATTGCCGCCGTACTGCTCGCCGCCTGTGCCGGGCTGGCACTGCTGTTCATGCTGGTGCGCGCCTGCGTGCGCGCGCTTGCCGCCGCGGCCGCCAGGCCACGCTGGCAGCTGCCGCTGGCCGCGCTCGGGACTGCCGTGTTGCTGACGCACGGCGCGGCGTCGGTCGCCCACCATGACCTGCAGCGGATGTTCGCGCCGCCGGTCGGTACGATGGTGGCGGCGCAGGCCAGCCTGCTGAGCCGTGCGCTGTCGCGCAGCGCAGGCGAACAGCGGCTCGGCCCCGGACCGGTGTTCGACGGCGATATCGCTGCGCTCGGCGGCGCCGACGTGTTCGTGCTGTTCGCCGAAGCCTATGGCGCGATCACGTTCGACCGCCCGGAACTGGCCGCCGCGCTGGCGGAACGCCGCAGTGCGCTGCAGCACGCGCTCGACACCGGCGGCCGGCAGGTCGTGTCGGCGCGCGTCACGTCGCCCACTTTCGGCGGTGCATCGTGGCTGGCGCACGCGGCACTGCTGTCCGGCATCGACACGCACGACCCGGACGACTACGCGCTGCTGCTCACCACGCAGCGCCCGACACTGGTCAGCCACTTCGCGCAGCACGGCTACCGAACGATAGGCTGGATGCCCGGCCTGCAACGGCCCTGGCCCGAGGGTGCCTTCTACGGTTTCGACCGTCTGGCGGACGCCGACAACACCGGCTATGCCGGCCTGCCCTTTGGCTACTGGCGCATTCCGGATCAGGTGTCGATCGCGCTGCTGCAGCAACAGGAGTTGCCGGGCGCAGGGCATGACGCCGCCAGCTACGGCCTGCGCACCGTGGCGCTGCATGCCGCCGACGCGTCGGCGCCGCGCACGCCGCGCTTCATCGTGTTCCCCACGCTCACCACGCACGCGCCGTTCCGGCCGGTGCCGCCGTATCTGGCCGACCCGCAGCGATTGCTCGCGGACGACGCGTTCTCCGATGAGGATGTCAGCCGGGCGCTGAACGCACCCGTGTCGTGGACCGACCCGACGCCAGCCTACATCGATGCGATGCACTACCAGTTCGACTGGCTGACCCGCTGGCTGCGTGAAGAGGCGCCGCGGCACATGCTGCTCATCGTGATCGGCGACCACCAGCCGATCGGCGGCGTCACCGGGCCGAATGCGTCATGGGAGGTTCCGGTGCATGTGATCGGCACCGATGCGGCGTTGCTGGCGCGCCTGGAAACCGCCGGATTCCGTCGCGGGCTGCAGCCCGACGTGACGGCGATCGGGCCGATGCATGGCCTGACGCAAACGCTGATCGACGCGTTTGCCGGCGATCTCAGCCAGCGGAACGCCCGGACGCCCTGAGTTTTGCCGGCGTCAGGCCGAGCCGGGCGTGCAGCACGCGGGTCATGTGCGCCTGATCGGAGAAACCGCACGAGGCCGCAACTTCCTTCACCGCCAGATCGCCTATCGTCAGCAGTTCGCGCGCCCGCTTCACGCGCTGGTCGATCACGAAGGCGTGCGGCGCGCGTCCCTGGGTTTCGCGGAACCGGCGACTGAAGGTGCACACGCCCAGCCCCGCCGCTACGGCCATGTCTTCCAGCGTCAGCGCCTCGTGCAGCCGCGATTCGATCAGATCGAGCACGCGCCGCAACTGGGCGGACGACAACCGCCCCGGATCTTTCGATGACCGGAAGCGCACATCGGCGTAATTGCGCAGCAGGTGCACCGCAAGCTGGGTGCCGAGCGCCTCGACGTACAGCGGGCCGCCCATGCCGTGCTGCGTCGCTTCACTGGTGATGGCGTCGGTGATGGCGACCAGCGTCGGGTCCTTGGCGCACAGCACATCGCGCAGCCTCACCTCGGCCACCGAGCGTTCGGTGACCTCGCTGGCCACACGGTCCATCAGGGTGTTCGACAGATAGACGTGCGAC
The DNA here is from genome assembly GCF_001713355.1 of Methyloversatilis sp. RAC08. Lineage (NCBI taxonomy): Bacteria > Pseudomonadati > Pseudomonadota > Betaproteobacteria > Nitrosomonadales > Sterolibacteriaceae > Methyloversatilis > Methyloversatilis sp. RAC08. The sequence continues at coordinate 1,221,242 of NZ_CP016448.1, forward strand.
ACATCGACATCCTGCGTCCAGTGCCAGTGCGACGCCTGCGACATCGTCAGCAGCGAGGCGTCGCCCGGCGCGCACTGGGCACGCGACCAGCGATCGTCGAAGCAGCGGTCCATCGGCGTCTGGCCGGCGGCGTAGCGCACGACCATGAAGTGGTCGAGCGGGGGGATGAATACGTCCAGCCCGGTGTAGTGATAGGCCCGGTGGGAAACCCCCTTCCAGCCGAGCTTGTCGCTCGACGACAGTATGGTTCCCGGTACCCAGTCAAGCAGTTCTTCCGGTGTGATGGCGCGTCCCATCGTTTTCTCCTCCTGCCGGTCCGGTGCGGCTGATCGCCTGCCCTGAACATTATCGTCGGGGCTTAGTCTGCGTTCGACATGTGCCGACGCGTTGCATTCCCTGGGCCGAGCTTACCAGAGCGTCGCCGGCCCGGCTGTGACCGGGTCGCGACCGGAGCGTGCCGCAGCCGACATGAAAACGGGGGCCCCAAGGCCCCCGTCCCGTGCGTCCGCGACCGGCGGTGCGTTACTGCAGATTGAATCCGGCGTAGTTCGACGCCGTCACCTCATCGCACTTCTGGCGATAGGTGCCGACCCCACCGATGTAGGACAACAGTCGGCGCGGCTTGCCTTCGATGTTCGAACCCATGTACCAGGAGTCGGTCTTGGTCACCAGCGTCGCGTTGGCGATCTCGTCATGGTGCGCCACCCACTTGTCTTCCGTCTCCCGGGTCGGCTCGATCACCTTCAGGTCATGGCTTTCCATGTACTTGATGCAGTCGGTCACCCAGTCGACCTGCTGCTGCAGGCAGGTGGTCATGTTGCAGAACGCCGCCGACGGCGCCAGCGGCGCAGCCGTGGTGAACAGGTTGGGATAGCCGTTCACCATCAGGCCCATGGTGCTGCGGATGTCCCTGTTCCAGTCTTCGGTCAGCGAGCGGCCGCCGCGACCCCGGATGTCCATGCGCGTCAGCGCGCCGGTGCCGGCGTCGAAACCGGTGGCCAGGATGAGCACATCCAGTTCGTGGATCTTGCCGTCGGCCGTCTTTACACCTTCCGGCGTCACGCACACGATGGGCGAGGCCTTCACGTCGACGATCTCGACATTCGGCCGCAGGAAGGCTTCGAGGAACTGCGTTTCCAGCGGCACGCGATGGGTGCCGAAACCGTAACTGGTCGGGATCAGCTTTTCGGCCAGCACCGGATCCTTGATGCGTTCGCGCATCTTCTCGCGCACGAATTCCGACACCTCGTCATTCACCTTCTGGTCGGTGAACATTTCCGGGTACAGCGTGAGCCAGAAGCTGAGCGAGCCGTCGGCCCATACCTTTTCCATCAGTTCGCGACGCGCTTCCGGCGTCATGTCGTAGAAACTGTCGCCGGCGAAGTCGTAGTCGAACCCGGCGAAGGTGCCCTGCACGCGCTTGCGCATGTCCTGGAAACCTTGCTTCTGCGCGGCGCGGTCGCTGTCGGCGTACTTCGGGTTGCGCATCGGAATGATGTACTGCGGCGTACGCAGGAACACCTTCATGTGACCGACCTGGCTGGCAATGGTCTGGATCACCTGGATGCCGGTCGCGCCCGTGCCGACGACGCCGACGCGCTTGCCGGCGAGCTCGACCGGCTCCTTCGGCCAGCGCGCGGTATGGAAGATCGGGCCCTTGAAGGTTTCCTGCCCCGGGAAGGTCGAGGTCAGCGGCGCCGACAGCATGCCGGCGCACGAAACGAAATACTTGGTATCGAGCACGTCGCCGGCATCGGTACGGATCTGCCAGCGGTTCGTCGCTTCGTCGAAGCGGGCGCCGACGACGCGGGTGTTGAAGCGGATGTCCTTGCGCAGGTCGCAGCGGTCGGCGATGAAGTTCAGGTAAGCCTCGGTTTCCGGCTGGGCCGGGAAGCGCTCGCTCCAGTTCCACTCCTTCGCCAGGTCTTCCGAGAACCAGTACTGATAGATGTAGGCCTGCGAATCGACGCGTGCGCCGGGATAGCGGTTCCAGTACCAGGTGCCGCCCACGGCCGAGCCGGCTTCGATGGCCACCACGTTCAGACCCTGCTGGCGCAGCCGGTACAGCTGGTACATGCCGGCCACGCCTGCGCCGATCACCACTGCATCGAAGGTCGTTACCTTGCCCTGCACATCGGCTGCCCTGGCAGCCACGGTAGATGTGTTCATCTCTTCTCCTCCTCTTATGGGTCTGTGAGCCGCTCACTGGCGCGCCGCAGGTGGTGCAAGACTAACCGTACCACCGGACGAATGCCATTGAAGCCGGACTGTAGCGGCCCTGCGCGCCGCACGGCATGACCACAAGAGGCGATCGCTTGAACGAACCGGGCGGCGATGTTTCACGCAGCCGGCGTACGAACATATGCGTATTGCCTCGCAGTACATCCTCTGAACACAATGCACACGGCAGGCATGGCGCATATTCGGCCCCGATCCGGGCACCGTGACGACCGGGTACCTGCACGATCCGCTGCACAAAGGCTGGCGGCATCGGTCACCGTTCCTTATGCCGCCGGAGATGCCGACATGAAATCGATCACCTTGATGGTCTGCCTTGCATGCACCCTGGCCGGCGCAGTGCGCGATGCAGCCGCTGCGCCCATCGTCGTCAGCACCCTGCCGTCGTGGAACGGCAGCGCCAGCATCGGCGACTTCGGCTCTTCAGGGTTCTCCGCGTGGGGACAGTTCTTCGTCGCACCGACGGGCACCAACCGCCTCATCGACTTCACCTTCCTGCTGAGTGACGGGGTCCACGGCAGCAACACGAATCCGGTGCCGGTCGTGATGCAGGCGCATCTGGTGCAGTACAACCCGCTCACCCGCTTCATCGTCGGCCCGACGCTGTACAGCAGCGCCGAGATCACTGTCCCGGTCACGTCCGCACTGCAGTTCGAACTGTACAGGTTCGACATCGATGCGGCGATCATCGCCGGCAGCACCTACATGATGTTTCTGTTCGCGAACAATTTCGAGCTGGAGATCCCCGACGATTCGCGACTGCGGCTGGCCACCGCAGGCAGCGACCTCCCAGGCGGCTCCTACAACATTCCGGCTTCCGCATTCGCCGACCTCGACACCGCACTCGCCTCACAGTGGCGATTCACCGCAGGAACCGACCTCGCCTTCTCGGCAACCTTCGACAATCGCCCGACCGCCCCGATACCGGAACCCGACGGCCTGTTGCTGCTGGCAACGGCGGGCGCGGCAGGACTGTGGGCAGCGCGGCGGCGGCCGGCTCGCGCGAAGGGACCGTCCACATCGGTGGCGCCGGATGAGCCTGACCGCGCGGTCGCAGGAGCGCCTTCGAAATGACTCAAGCACACTGGCTGCGGCGCCTGCTTGCCGTGGCACTGCTCCAGGCAGCAGGTTCGGCGGCGCTGGCCGCCGATGTCACGTGGGCCACGCCCGGCAGCGGCTTCTGGGACGATCCGGCCCACTGGCCGGGCGCGGCGCTGCCGACCGGCGCCGACGACGTCACGGTCGATCTCGGCAGCGCGGTCGCCGTCGTGCGGCAGCTGCCGGGAGCGCCGTCCTCCCCCCTGTCCCGCTACACCGTCGCCAGCCTGCTGGCGAAGTCGCCGTTCGAACACGCCGGGGGCTCGCTGCTGGTCAGGGGCGACGCCACCTTCGAGGACACCTTCAACTGGAGCGGCGGTGTCATTCATGTGGACAGCTCGATTCCGAGCGGTACCTGGACCTTCCGGAAGGGCCTGCACCTGACTGCACCCGGGCTGGTGGGCATGAACGCAGGCGCGGTCGAACTGCAGGGCACGTCGATCATCGAAGGCGGCGTCGGCATCCTGTTCGGCGCCGTGCCGGTGCACATCGCATCGGGCGCGACCCTGGACATCCGGTCGGGCGACCGGTTTGCCGTGCAGAGCAGCCTGATCAACGACGGCACCATCGACCGCAGCGCCGGCACCGGCACATTCGAAATCTTCCTACGCGGCGGCGGCAATCAGGGCGCGGTGCGCAACCGCACCGGCGTGCTGTCCTTCATCAGCGGATTCGATACGCTCACGCACGCAGGCAGCTTCTCGGTCGATGCCGGCGCGGAACTGCGCTTCTCGGGCGCGCACAGCTTCGCGAACACCCTCTCCGGTACGGGAAACGTCACCTTCTCCCAGTTCCAAGACTTCACCGTTGACGCCGCCCGCTTCGCGCTCGACGGGACGGTCACGCTGGAGAACGGCGCCAAGGGCATCTGGAGCGGTGACGGCAGCATCCGGAACCTGCGCTTCAATAGCGCGAACTTCCTGCCGCAGGGGCAGGTGACCGTCATCAACCGGGCACGGGTCGACGGCATCGGTTTCGTCATCGGCGGCGCGGGCAGCCGCACACGGTTTGCCGACGGACTGGACCTTCATGGCAACTTCATCGTCAATTCGGGGCTGGTCGAACTGGGCGGCGATACCGTGGTGCAAGGCAATGTGGGGCTCGGCGTCGGCAATGACGCCACGCTGACCGTGCTGTCCGGCGCCTCGCTGCGGGTCACCAACGATGCCACGCCCACCGGCACCGGTGGCATCTTCGGCCCCGGGCGGTTCGTCAATCAGGGTATCGTCCAGCGCGACACGGGCACCGGCGAGTTTGCATTCAGCATGAGCGAGTTCGTCAATGAGGGCCGCCTCGTGCTGAAGTCCGGCCGGGTGTCTGCGGCCGTCGATTTCCAGCAGACCGCCGACGGCACGCTGGCGGTGGATCTGGGCGGCTTCGCGGGGCCGTTTGCCGTGGCCGGCGATGCCCGTCTCGACGGCCTGCTCGAAGTCCGCTTCGCCGACGGATTCCTGCCCGCACTCGGTGACACCTTCGAACTGATGACCTTCGGTGCGCGCAGCGGCGCCTTCGCGCTCTCCACCGCGGGCGAAGCGGCGCGCGCCGGCTACACCTATGCGCTGCACTTCGGCGAGCACACGCTGGGTCTTGAAGTCACCGGTCTGGCAGCGCCGATTCCCGAGCCGGCGACCCATGCGCTGTTCGCGGCGGGGTTGGCGCTGGTGCTTGGGATAAAGCGTCGGTCGAGCGGGTGAAGCGGCTGGCGTCGTGGCTGCATCGGCGACGGACTTCGGCTGCGGGCAAGCGCCATTTTCGCGGGACGGTGGGCGGTGATGCGACGATCGGATGCATGTGATCGACCACATTCCTGTACATGTCGTGGCGGTGACCTACACTGAAGTCAGTCAGTCCGGGGAGTCGCCAGCATGCGAATTGCCATTGCAAGCTCGTCCATCGCGGCCCTCTTCGCGATTGCCAGCCCGACCGTACATGCCGCAACCGCCTCCGTGTATGCGCACGTCGAGACGAAATACGAGCCGAACGTCATCGGTCCCGGCAACACGTCCTGCACCACCAACAACGACACGCGCGAGTGCAATCGCTTGCTCGACCAGCCGCTGCTGGTCAGCGACCCGGATGGCGTATCGACCGGCAGCCAGCTGCTGCGCGAAGTGTATGCACCGGGCAATACCAGCGGCTCTCCGAACTTCCGGCTGACCGGCGATGCCTTCGCACTCGCGCTGCCGGGTTCGCTGCACGCCTCGGTCATGGTCGAAGTCACCGGCACGGGTGGCGCCTTCGTGCCCGGCATCAGCGGCTACGGTTATGCGGCGGTCGAAGACCGCATCAGGATCCGGTCTTCGACACTCGCCAACGGAACGGCCGTCACACTGAGCACCGTATTCAACATCACCGGCATCGGCGAGGGCACGCTGTATCTGAACGTGGTCGCCAGACGCGACGGCATCGAGACGGTCCTGTTCGGCGATACCGAATCGTCCAACAGCGCGCAAAGAAGCATTGCGGGCATGGGTGGCTCGTTCATCGCCTACATCGGAGAAACGCTGGACGTCGACTACAGCCTGCGCGCCTCGACCGGTGTCAGCACTGCCGCCTGGCAGGCGGACGAAGTGGCGAACGGTCGCACATCGCATTCGAGCTATGGCAACTCCGCGTACCTGTATTTCGCTTCGGCCGACCCCGCCGTCGATGTCTACATCGATGGCGTGGGCGGCTACGACTACGTGCAGCCGCCCGCCATTCCCGAGCCGCACATGGCACTGCTCATGCTGCTGGGCCTGGCCGTAGTGGGCACGCGCGCGCTGCAGCGCCGGCGCAACACACCCTGACCTTGCCCGGACACGGTGCCCGATCGGCGCGCTGTGATCGCCTCAGGCGCGCTTCGGAGTGGGACGAACCTCTTTACCGGCACTGCGTTGCTGCAACGTTCGGCGCCGGACGGATGTCCTGCTGGAAACCCGGGTCAGATCCGTTGTCTGCGCACCGCCAGCCCCAGCACGAGCAGACCCGCGCACAGCAGGCCTGCTGTGCGGGGCTCCGGCACCGCACTCAGCACGAAAGTGCCGCCGTCGACCGACTGGAAACCGCCCAGCGCGAATTCGTTGTCGAACACGGGGATTTCCAGTGCGTTGGAGGCGGACGACCACTGAAACACGGGGCCGTACCGGGCATTGAGGAACTGCCCGCGACGATCGGATCCGAAATAGGACACGTCATAGCTCGCGCGGGCGAACAGCTCCAGCAAGGTCAGATCGAGGGACGCGCCGAACGTGATGCCGGTCCGGTTGGACAGCGTCGCATCGACAAGGAACCGGGCATCCACCGTCACATCGCCCCCCAGCACGGCGATCGCCGGGAGTTCGTCGATCCGGCCGATCCATTGCGTCATTTCGCCGATATTCTCCAGCCGCACAGCCTCACTGAAGCTGAGCTGCATGAGCACGTCGCCGGACACCTCGAAGCTCTGTTGCAGCCCGACGGTCAGTGCAGCGTCCAGATCCACAACTTCGTAACCGAAATCGATGTCGATGACGCCGAAATCCCTGCGCAGCCGCGTCCCCAGTACGTCCGATCCGCTCAGCAGAAACTGGTCCACGTCGATATCCGCGGTGAGCAGCGTTGTCTGGCCTGCACCGGTCAGCGTATCGGTGCCGAGCGCACCGTTCGCCGACACCCGCCAGTCGCCGGCGGTCACGTTCGTGGAGCCGTTCAGGGCGGCAGCAGGCAGCGTGTAGACACTGCCGACGCCGCCCACGTCTCCGGCTCCGATGATGCGCAGTCGGCCGCTGTCATCGCGGTTGAAGGACACGATTTCCTTGCGCACATCGACATTGGCCAGCGTGGTGGTCAGGCGATAGTCGTGGTCGCCGAGATCACGTGCAGTCTCAAACCGGATGAAACTCTGCGCATACGCGTCCAGAATACCATCCACCCAGGCCGATGCGTTGGCCGGGCGGGTCGCAAAGGCGCTGCTGCCGCGGGTGCTGGCGACCGCCTCGAGCTGGAAATATTCACCCCGGACGATCGGCCCGGGCGCGGAAATGGCGATGGCGTAGTCAAGGTTCGCATCGATGGAGCCGCCATGAATGTTGGCGCCGACTTCGATGCCCGCCGTCAGCTCCGTGGTGAGGGAAAAGTACGGATTCACGTACCAGTCGAAGTCGGGCAGCACCTTGATTTCAACCTTGCCCGACACCGCATTCGGGTTGTAGACATTGGTCTTGCGCGGTGATGTGGCGCCGAAGAACTGGGCGTAGCTGAAATCGAACGCATCGCCTTCGCTCCAGATGCTCTGGCCGGCGGTGTTGAACGACACGTTCTGTGTGAGCAGTTCAAGCGCTCGGGCGTCGGATGCCGCGACGCCTGCAAGCAGTCCGGCCATCAGCGTCGCAAGGGCGCGACTGCGGCTGCATAAAGGATTGATCTTCATTGTGGTCTCCAGAGTCCGGTGGGCACATCGACCGAGCAGACGACAGCGCGGTGCGGGATTCAACAATGAAGCACAGGTCGTTAGTTGCGCGTTAGTTTGCGGAGATCGCGCTGTTATTTTTTTATCTCATTGATTTTATTTGCTTCCTTCTCGGGGCAAATGCAGTCCGGCCGAGAATCCGGCACGATCGATGTCGGCCGGCAGATCATTCAGCACCCGCGCCAGCCGACGTTCGCCGCGTGTGCGGCGACCGCTCGCCATCCACCACAGCGCCTGCAGATACCTCACGCGCGGCCGTGCGGCTGGCAGCAGGCGCGCAAACCGCAAGGCACGCCCGATCAGGCCTTCGCCGGCCGCGACCAGGGCGCGTCGATCGCCGGTCTCATGATGCGCCACCACCACCAGCGCCATGGCACAGCCGGTGAAGCCGTTCAGGGCATAGATGGACGTCATCGTTGCCCGGTCGAACACGCGGCAGAAGGTGTCGATCGATGACAGCGCCTCTGCCTTGCGCCCGGTTCGCGCAAACCACCAGGCGAGCACGCCGTGGCGGAGAAGCTGGGTATTCGGGTCCACCACCCTGGCCGCCAGCCTGTCGATGGTGTGCAGGTCCACATGCGGCGTCGAGGCCGCGACGCGAAGGTCCATCGTGCACAAGGCGAGCAGCCCCCAGAGTTCAGACGCGGCCTCGCGGACACGCCGTCCTTCCTCGCACAGCGTGAGCATATGCGTGCGGGCCGTTTCGAGCCGACCTGCGAAATCGTTGGCATAGGACATCAGGGCCGTGCATTCGCCCCAGTTCCTGTACTGACGCAGCCGCCAGAAGATGTCGGCACCCGTCTGTCCGTGCCCCCGAGCGGCGTCCAGGTCGCCACCGGCAAGCCGGTAGAGACAGAGCTGCTCGTGGGTCCACGCCTGCTCGGCCATTCCGGCTTGATCCAGGCACCGCTCCGCCCTGGCCGCATAGCGCGCGGCCTCTGACTTGAACGGCGTGTAACTGAGCACGAGCGCACCGGAGGCAAGATGCTCGGGGCGACTGCCGGCGCGCACGATGTTGATCGAACGCAGGGAGCTTGCGACGAATCTCGGCCTGTCGCCTTCGAAGAAATAGACCTGCGCAAGCCTGTTGTGGGCACGGGAAACGAGCACTTCGGCGTCGGCATCGAGGTTCCCGTGCCGCCACCAGCGACCGTTCAGCGTACGCGCGAACTCTCGCAGCATGTGCCGGTTCGGCGAGCCCTGCTCCATGTCGATGTCACCCTGCCGGGCCAGGCACTCGAGCGCCGCGGCGCGGCACTCCGCATGACGACCGAGCTGGAAGAAAACATCGCTGAGCCAGAGTTGCCAGCTCGAAGCGCAAGCCGATGGCAATCCCTGCATGGCGAGTGCCCGCTGCAGCAGACCGGCAAGTTCGTCGAACCAGCCCTGCATCCGGTACAGGGCACACAGCCCGGGCAGCAGGCGCGCAAGCGCGTCAATGGCCCCGGAACTCACGAGATGGTCGAACACCACTCGCAGATTGCCTTGTTCCGCGCGCAGCGCGTCCAGCGCGACGGTGTCCGCATGGGCCTCGAATCGCTGATGGCCAGCCTGCAGAAGCGCCAGAAAGTGCCGCGCATGGGCATCACGCACGGCTCCGTTCGCCCCGGAATGCAGCAACTTGCGCTCCCCGAAATCGCGCAGCAGCGGATGTACGTCGAGCCGCCCATGGCGAGCGGGCTGCAGCAGCGACTTGGCGGTGAGGCCCGCGAGGATCGTGAGCGTGCCACCACAGAAAGCCAGGGCGGAGTCAGGCGTGAAGCCACCCCGGCACATGCACAGGGCGCTGAGTACTTGCTGCTCCGCCGGTTCCAGCAGACGCCACGAATGATCGAACACCGAAGCCATGTCGCTGTGGCGGGGATTCTCCGGCAACGTGGCCGGCGCCTCGCCGAGCACGTGAGCGCCCGCACAAAGTCGATCGGCCACGTCCCGGCACGACAGGGTTGCGAGCCAGCGGGCCGCCAGCACCAGACCGAGCGGATACCCCTCGACTGCGCGGCATATCCGCAGGACGTGAACGCCGTCTGCGTCCGCATCGAAGCCGGGCTGCTGGCGACGCGCGAGTTCGCAGAACAGGCTGGGTGCGGGCGCGCTGCGCAGTTCCGGTGTCCAACGCTCGGTATCCGGGAACGGCAGGCCGCAAAGCCTGACGATCCACTCGGTCGCCAGCCCCAACTGATGCCGGCTGGTGACCAGAATGCGCAGGCCGGTGGCATGGCGGGCAAGCGTCGCCACCAGATCGCGTGCGTCGGCCACCTGCTCGAAGTTGTCGAGAATCAGCAGCTGCCGACCTGGTGCGAGCACTTCAAGCAACGATTCGCGCTCGCGCCCCGCTGGCAGGGCGATGCCCAGCGCAGCCGCCACCCGGTGCGCGACCAGCGCCGCGCACTCGGCACCGGTCTGCGGCGCCAGATCGGACAGGTCCACGAAGCACGCGCCATCCGCAAAATGCGCGGACAGCAGCGCACCCACGGCCAGTGCAAGATGTGTCTTGCCGATACCGCCCGGGCCGACCAGGGTGACCACACGCGCCTCGGCGCTGGACAGCAACGATACGATGCGCGCCTGCTCTTCGCTACGCCCGACCCACGGGAGGGTTTCGTCCAGCGTCACCCTGCGCACTGGCAGCGTCTGCGCGCCAGACGTGCCGACGGCCGTCATGCAGGCCGCGGGTGCGGCATCGACAGCGCTGTCCGCATGCAGCGCAGACTCGTAAAGTGCGAGCGTGTCGGCATCGGGCGCCGCATCGAGCTCGCGCCGCAAGGCCTTTGCACACGCCTCGTACTGGGCAATCGCCGACGCCGGCTGCCCCATGTCGATGTAGCTCCGGATCAACGCCTGATGATGGGGTTCGGACCAGGGCGCAATCGACAGGCAGCGCCGAAGCACCTCCGCCTCGCCCCGATGATCGCCGGCGGCACGCAGCGCAGTGGCGGCTTCATCGAGACGTCCAAGATATTTACCGCCCAGGGTTTCGCGCTGCAGTGAAAGCCAGTCCTCGAAATCCGGCGCCTTTCGCAGACGCAATCCACCCAGGAAATTCTCGATGCGCAGCGCAAGCAACGTGGGGATGCTCTCCCCGACTGCGGACAGCGGGGCATCCAGCGCGAAAAGATCGAGGTTCCAGCCCGCATCCGCGGGCACACGGACTGTCGTGCGATCAGCCTGGACATAAGCGGGAAGCTCCTGCCGCAAACGGGTCAGAACGAAGCGCAGGTTGGCGCGTGAGGCGGCTTCGTCGAGTTCACCCCAGAACATCCGGCACAGCAGGGCGCGCGAACACGCCCCACCGGTCAGCGCAACGTACAACCAGAGCGCCGCCGCCTTCGAATTGGTCAGCGAGGGAACGGCAACGCCGTCCACGACCACCGTCAGGTCTCCAAGGGACTGCAATTGCAGCATGTTCGTCTCGCCTGTCCCTCGAGCGAGGGCGCGGGGCGTTTGCTGTCTGCACGCGGTCGATGATAACGAGACGATATGCCGCGGACAAGTCACGGACCGACTTCGAGCGGCGCCAATCCCGATGACATGACAGCGCCTTGCCTCGTGGACGCGATGCCTGCCCTCGCGCGGAAACTGCCCGGCCTCGCGCATGTCCATGCAGATTCCGGCGGGCACACACGGAGGGCGATAGGCATCCCGGCCGACAGATGCCATGCTTTCCCCCTGCACACATCCGAACCTGCTTTCATGACCGCAGCTGCACAGCACCCGGAGGCCGTTGTTTTCGACGGTCAGCCACTCGACATCGAAGCCATCGATGCCATCGCGCACGGCACGCGGCGCGCCGAATTGTCCACCGATCAGCGGTTCCGCGAACGCATCGATGCCGGCGCCCGGGCCGTGCTGCAACTGCTTACCGACGACGGCGTGATCTATGGCGTCACCACCGGCTATGGCGAATCGTGCACGGTGCCGGTACCGCCCGCCCAGATCGCCGAACTGCCTCATCACCTCTACGCCTATCACGGTGTCGGCATGGGACGCCTGCTCGACGCCGAAGAGACGCGCGCCGTGCTGGCGGTGCGGCTGGCGTCGCTGTGCCAGGGCATGTCGGGCGTGCGCCATGCACTGCTGCAGCAAATCGAGGTTTTTCTGCAGCACGACATCCTGCCGTGCATTCCGGCCGAAGGTTCGGTCGGCGCCAGCGGCGATCTGACGCCGCTGTCGTATGTCGCCGCCGCACTGTGCGGCGAGCGCGACGTGCTGTGGCAGGGCCGGCGGATGCCGGCGAAAGAGGCGCTGGAACAGGCCGGTGTCGAGCCGCTGGCGCTGCAGCCGAAGGAAGGTCTGGCGATCATGAACGGGACCGCCGTCATGACCGCGCTGTCCTGCCTCGCCTGGCAGCGGGCACAACGGTGCAGCCGCATCGCCACCCGTCTGACGGCGCTGAACGTGTTCGCGACGGCGGGCAATCCGCACCACTTCGACACACTGCTGTTCGACGCCAAACCGCATCCGGGCCCGCGCGCGGTCGCGCGCTGGCTGCGCCGCGACCTGGCCTGTGCGGATGAAGCCGCCGGACGCAATCCGGCGCGACTGCAGGACCGCTATTCACTGCGCTGCGCACCGCACGTGATCGGCGTGCTGGAAGACGCCTTGCCGTTCACCCGTTCGTTGATCGAGAACGAACTGAACAGCGCCAACGACAATCCGCTGATCGACCCCGAGTCGGGTCGTGTGCTGCACGGCGGCCATTTCTACGGCGGTCACGTGTCGTTCGCGATGGACTGCCTGAAAACCGCGGTGGCCAACGTGCTCGACCTGCTGGACCGGCAACTGGCACTGCTGGTGGACAGCCGCTTCAGCCACGGCCTGCCCGACAACCTGTCGGCCGCCACCGCCGACCGCAGCGCGATCAACCACGGGCTGAAAGCGCTGCAGATCGCGGTGTCGGCGTGGACCGCCGAAGCGCTGAAGATGACGATGCCGGCGTCGGTGTTCTCGCGCTCGACCGAGTGCCACAACCAGGACAAGGTGAGCATGGGCACGATCGCGGCGCGCGACTGCCAGCGCACCCTCGATCTGGGCGACCAGGTGCTGGCCGCCATGCTGATCGCGGCGCGGCAGGCCGTCACGCTGCGACTGCGCATCGACGGCGGCAGCTTGCCGCCGGTGCTGGCGGACACGCAGGCATGGCTCGAAGCACACATTCCGCTGGTCGTCGAAGACCGCGCACTTGATCAGGAACTGATGCATCTGGTCAGTGCGCTGCGCGGAAACAGCGCCGGCAACGTGCTGGAGTCGGGTGAATGACGGCGCCCTGGTACGCCGACGAAGCGGCGGTCGCGCGCGTGCTGGCCGACCTGATCGCCGAAGAAATCCGTCGCCTTAGACCGGGCGGCAGCGCCCCGCCGCCGCCTTGGCCGGCGCACATGGCGCTGGATGAGACCGGTTTCGGACTCGACTCGCTCGAACGCTACACGGTGGCCGCAGCGATCGCCGAAATGCTGCAGCTTCACGAATCTTCGGTGATCGATGCACTGCCCGGGGTACAGCAGTTCGGACAGTGGTGTGCGCTGGCGGCGGAAGGGCTCGCGCAGGCGGACACGCACCTGACCTTCCGCACGTCCGGCAGTACCGGCACGCCAAAACCCTGCCGGCATGCGCTGAACACACTCGAAGCCGAAGCCGACGCGCTGGCGGACTGCATCGGGCCGCGCAGGCGGGTGCTGCTGGCCGTACCGGTTCATCACATCTACGGCTTCATTTTCGGGGTGCTGCTTCCGCCCCGGCTGGGCGCCACCGGCACGGAAGACATCCGGCAGCTGTCGCCGCTGGCGCTGGAAGGTCGGCTGCACGCGGGTGACCTGATCGTCAGCCACCCGGCACACTGGGCACTGGTCGACCGCTTCTGCCCGCGTCTGCCCGCCGACATCGTCGGCATCACGTCGACGGCGCCCTGCCCGGACGCCCTCGCCGACGCGCTGATCGCGAAAGGTCTGGCGCGCCTGATCCAGATCTACGGCAGTTCGGAAACGGCGGGCGTCGGCTGGCGCGATGCCGCAGGCGCGCCCTATGAATTGATGCCGCACTGGCGGCGCACGGAAGGTGACGCACACAACGGCGACACAGTGCTGACACGGGCGACGGCCGACGGCACGCCGGTTCAGGCCCTGCTGCAGGACGTCCTCGAATGGGTGCCTGACGGCGACCGGCGCTTCCGGCTTGGTGGCCGGCGGGACGAGGCGGTGCAGGTGGCCGGCGTGAATGTGTTTCCGGCCCGGGTGCGCGCCGTGCTGCTGGAACATCCGCAGGTCGAGGCCTGCGCAGTGCGCCGCATGTCGGCTGGAGAAGGCGAGCGGTTGAAGGCCTTCGTCGTGGCGCGCGCGGGCACGGCCCCCGCTGCCTTGCTGCCCGAGCTTGAGGCGTGGGTGAAAGAGCGGCTGACAGCCCCGGAATGCCCGCGCGGATGGACCTTCGGCGACCGGCTTCCGAGGGACGAACGCGGCAAGCTTGCAGACTGGTCCATCGCACCGCAGGCGCGCTGATGCGGGGGCTGGGTAGCACCGGGCTCCGCTCAGATCCGCTCAAGTTTGGCGGCAAAATGCCGATATTTAGAACGCTAACTAAAGTAGCCATCACCCACGCTTTGGCATCCGGTGCGCCTCGTCGCAGCCGGAGATTCAGACCCAAGGAGCACCATGAACACTGAACATACCGTGTCCTTTGCAGACGCAGCCATCCTCGACTTTCTTGAGCGCGCCAGCGATGCCGAACTGGACGGACTGGATTTCGGCGTCATCGGCATGGATGACGCCGCGCGCGTGACGCGCTACAACCGTTTCGAATCGACCGCTGCAGGCCTGTCGCCTGATCGCGTGCTCGGCCATGCGCTGTTCACGGTCGTCGCGCCGTGCATGAACAACTTCATGATCGCCCAGCGCTTCGAGGATGCGCAGCAGGATGGCAGCGCGCTCGACGACATCATCGATTACGTCCTGACGCTGCGCATGCGGCCGGTCAAGGTGAAGCTCAGATTGCTCGCCCGACCCGGCAGCGCTTTGCGCTACGTGCTGGTTCATCGTCAGGCCTGAGGCGGAGCCCAGCATGAGCGCACCGGTAGAACAGGAATACGAAGCGCTGCTGCAGTTCATGTACATGGCGCCGATCGGCCTGGTACAGACGCTGGCGGACGGCGAAATCACCATGGTCAATCCGCTCTGTGCGCAGCTGCTGATGCCGCTGTCCCCGGATGGCCAGCTGGCCAACCTGTTTACGGCACTCGAAGCCGTCGTGCCCGACCTGCGCCAGCGCGTGAGGGAATTTCCGGATGCGCACGGCACCATCTGCGACGCCCAGCAAGTGCCGATCTCGACTGGCCAGGCGGGCCGCAGGCAGCACCAGGTGCTGTCGCTGACCTTGCTCAAGCTGGACGCCGAACGTCTGATGGCCGTGCTTTCGGACGTGACGCAGTCGGTCCGCCGGGAGCGCGAACTGCGCCAGAGCCAGGCCTGGATCAACACCCTGGCCATCGGCCTGAGCGACTACGCCCTGGTTTCACTCGACCACCGCGGCTGCGTGCAGGGCTGGAACCCGAGCATCAGCCGGATCAGCGGCTTCAGCCGGGAGCAGGTCGAAGGTCACAGCCTGTCGATGTTCTACCCGGCCGATGCCATGTCCGGCCAGCGCGTGCTGGACCGCCTGCACGAGGCCGATCTGACAGGCTGGAGCCTGGACGAAGGATGGTGCATACGCGCCGATGGCAGCCGCTACTGGGGCAGCTGCCTCATTGCCCCGCTGCACGACAGCGATGACACCCCGTCGGACGAACATGCCTACAGCCTCATCATCCGCGACGTGTCGGATCGGCGCGAGGCGGCCGAAGCGATGCTGACGGCCGTGTCCTGCGACCACCTGACCGGGCTGTTCAATCGCCGCGCCTTCGTCGAAGCGGCCGAACTGGAAATGCAGCGCTGGGCCCGCTCGCCGCGACCGCTGTCGCTGGTCATGATCGACGCCGATCACTTCAAGCGGATCAACGACCAGTACGGACACGTCATCGGCGACGGCGTGCTGCGCCATCTGGCCGCCAGCATGACCGCCACCTTCCGGGCAATGGATGTGCTGGCGCGCTTCGGTGGCGAGGAATTCATCGTGCTGCTGCCGGACACGTCCCTGGAAGGCGCAGAGCAGGTCGCACAGCGACTGTGTCGCCTGATCGAGGCCACACCGGCCGTGGTCGGCGAGCACATGGTGCGGTACACCGTCAGCGCCGGCGTGGCGGCCATGGATGCCGACGCGACCGATTTCGACGCGCTGGTGCAGCGTGCCGACGAGGCGCTCTACGCCGCCAAGGCCAAAGGTCGCAACCGGGTCGAACGCTGGCAACCTGCCACCCTGCCGGCTGCCGTGCGATGAGCGCAGACCTTGATGCGGAGGCGCTCCAGCCGCCCAATCTCGAAGCGCTGATCCAGTTCCTATACCAGGCGCCGACCGGCCTGCTGCAGATCCGGCCCGACGGCTCGGTAACGATGATGAATCCGCGCTCTGCGCAGCTGCTGATGCCGCTCGCGCGACAGGGCAATCTGGACAATCTGTTCGAGGTGCTGGCCGAAGTCGCGCCCGACCTGCGCGCAATGGTCGCCGCCGCAGCCGAACCGGGCGCGCTGGTGTGCGAAGGACTGCGCATGCCCGTGCTGCCGCCGACCCGCAGCAGACGCGTGCTCGGCCTCAGCCTGCTGCGACTCGATGCCCACACCATCATGGGCTGCGTCAACGATGTGACGCACGAGGTGGAACTGGAGCAGCAGCGGCTGGCATCGCGGATGCGCGACGCGTCGCGCACCGACAGCCTCACCCAGATGCCGAACCGTGCCGCCGTGCTCGAACGCATACAGCAGGCGCTCGCGCGTTCGGAAGGTGAGGCCCCGCCCCACTTCGCGGTGCTGTTCATCAACTTCGACCGCTTCAACAGGGTCAATCTGACGCTCGGACAGGAAGGTGGCGACCGGCTGCTGCGCATGGTCGCCGAGCGGCTGAACAGCACCGTCCGGCAGCGCGATGCGGTCGGCTCGCCGCACGAATCCCTGCATACGACGGCGCGACTCGGCGGCGATGAATTCGTGCTTCTGCTCGACGGGATGCGCGACAGCGAAGATGTGCACAGCGTCGCGCAGCGGCTGATCGACACCCTGTCGCGCCCGTATCTGATCAATGGCGTCGAAGTCCATGTATCAGCCAGCATCGGTGTCGTAGCCGGCGTGCATACCGCATCGCTCGCCAACACGGTGCTGCAGGACGCGAGCCTCGCCATGCAGGAAGCAAAGCGCGCCGGCGGCGGACGCCACGTGCTGTTCAACCCGTCGATCAAGGACAGGGCGACCCGACTCGGCGTCATGGAGCATGAGCTCCGGCGCGCGCTCGAACAGAAGGAACTGTTCGTCGTCTATCAGCCCATCGTCGAACTGCCCGATGGCCGCGTCGCGGGCTTCGAGGCGCTGGTGCGCTGGCAGCACCCGGAACGCGGTGTCGTGTCGCCGATCGAGTTCATCGAAATCGCCGAAGAGTGCGGCCTGATCGGCGCACTCGGCGAATTCGTCCTGCATTCGGCATGCCGCCAGCACATGGCATGGCAAAGACAGTTCGGCCCCGGCATGCCCCGCATGATTTCGGTCAACCTCTCGCGCGCCCAGCTGAATGATGCCGACATCGCCCGTCAGGTCGAGCGCGTGCTGCGCACGACCCGCATGCCGGCCACGTCACTGCAGCTCGAAGTGACCGAGAGCATGGCCGCCCAGGGCGATGACATCCGCACCCGCCTGCTCGAACTGAAGGCGCTCAGCATCGCCCTGGCGCTGGACGATTTCGGCACCGGCTACTCATCGCTCGCCTGTCTCGGCCAGCTGCCGATCGACGTCGTCAAGATCGACCGTTCATTCGTTGCCGACGCCGAAACCAATCTGCACAAGCGCGTCCTGATCGAAGCCACCGTACGCGTCGCCCGCAGCCTCGGCATGAGCACCACCGCCGAGGGGGTCGAAACCGACGGTCAGGCCACCCTGCTCACCACGCTGGGCTGCGACAAGGGCCAGGGCTACCTGTGGTCCCGCCCCATGACCGCCCGCGACGCCACGCAGTGGCTCGCAGCGCAGAGCGAAGCGAGCCGGCCGGTTGAAGCCGTGCCGGCTGCGGTGCGTTGAGGGTTTGGGGGGATGCGGACGCTGCACTAGAGCCTGTCGGCTGACGTGACCGTACGATGTGGTGCCTTGGTCTGGCACCATTCGCAGCGCGCGCCATCGCCCTGCTTTTGTGCGTGAAAGTGTCTAGAAAACCCGGGGCGATTCAACGCCTGATGAGTGGACAGCAGACACCATCACCCTCAATCGTCCTATCGGCGTTAGGAACGGCTTCGACGTGCGAATGATACGACCGCACCGAACCCGAGGATCATCATCGCCGCTGAAGACGGCTCAGGAACGACCGACACCGTGATTGTGCTATTTGGCGTAGAGATCGCGCTCCCGTACAGAGCCCGACCGTCTTCAAACTGAAACCCGATCCCGTACGCGGCAAATGGAATGTTGTTTAATCCCGATTCCGCGGGTGACTGAACATCCGGGATCAGCACAATGCGTTCGGCAAGTGTTTTTGCTCCTGCAAAGTGGTAATTGAATCCGTAAAACGTTTCCGTTAGCGGCACCATCGGCGAACCGCTTTCATGCATGCTCGACGTGAAGCCGAACGCATTGGGTGTGAAGTAGAGATACGGAACATTCACGATCCTGACGTCAATCGCCCCAATCGACTCTTGAGTGAATGTCAGACTGGTCAAGGCGTACAAGCTGCTGAGCTCGACTGGGGATAGATCCTCCCCATCAGCTTCCAGCGTCGCCCTGAAGATCCAATCGCCGGTCGGTATCTCTCCGAAGCCGATGCCTGCGCCGAAGTCGGAATACATCAGGTCATTGAAGGTCTGCGTGATCGTGTAGGTCGCTGCATTGGCAGTGGCAGCGGCAGTGAGCAAAAGAAGAGCCACAAGAGACTTATTGATCGGCATCGGTTTTTCCCCGGGAAAGTTATCTAATGCACGGAACTGAACTTGGAATCACAGATAAGCAAGTCCTAGACCATTAATGACGTTGGTCTTCATAAACAAGCTTCTAGACAATAGAGATCATCGCAAAGAACGAAAGTGTAAATTTCATCGACGGCGAATCATCATTGAATTGCTGCGCTTTGAGGATGTGGTGGACGGCCACTGGGTGGCTACGAGCGACGACGGAGCGCGCGTTTCTTTTCGCGTCGTTTCGCCTGTCGCGTTGCGCCAGTGTTCTGACGCCTAACAAGCCGAAACGAAAACGGCCCGCCGTGATGGCGAGCCGTCTGAAGGGGTGGTGGCCTGGGGCGGAATCGAACCACCGACACGCGGATTTTCAATCCGCTGCTCTACCAACTGAGCTACCAGGCCACGCGAGGCCGCGATGGTAATGCGTCGGGCAGGCAGTGTCAAAGAGTTTGGCGTATTCAGGCGGCGGGGCGGGCCTGCAGTTCGAGCACGAGGCTGATCTTGGCGATGATGAGCAGCAGTTCGGCGAGCAGCAGCCAGAACAGTGCGACCGCCGGCAGGTGGCGGTCGGGCACGAAGGCGGGGGTGATGCGGCGGGTGATGGCGAGGATGCGCGCGCCGACCAGGTTGAAGGCGTTGTAGATCAGGTTGTGCTGGCGCTGGCTGCCGGCGAGCAGCCACAGCGCACCCTGGGCGATGAAGGTGAGCAGCAGCAGCTCGTTGAGCCCCTTCAGGACGACGAAGACGCGCAGGGCCAGTTCGAGCGTATCGGCGCCGGCGCTCATGCCGGCCGTCCGGCACCGGCAGGGGCGGCGTGCCAGCTCGGCGCGTCGTCGTCGCGCGGCGCTTCTGTTTCGGGCATGACGCGCGGGAAGGACACGCGCACCAGCAGGCCGAACTCGCTGCGCGCGTCGAGCAGTTCGACGTCGGCGCGGTGCAGTTCGGCGATTTCGCGCACGATGGGCAGCCCCAGGCCGGAGCCTTCGACCTGGGTACCGAGCACGCGGTAGAAGCGCTCGAACACGCGCTGACGATCTTCTGCCGGCACGCCCGGGCCGGAATCCTCGACTTCGAACAGCGCGCGGATGTCGGCGCGCAGACGCACGGTGACCATGCCGCCGATCGGTGTGTACTTGATGGCGTTGTCGATCAGGTTCTTGAACATTTCGTTCAGCAGCACCGGATTGCCATCGACATGCAGCGGGACGTGTGCGCGCTCGAAGCCGATGTCGATGCGGCGCAGGCGGGCGGCGGGAACCCAGTCGGCCACCAGCCGCTCGACCAGGCCGTTCAGTTCCAGCCGCTCGACCACATGCACCTTTTCGGTACTGGATTCGGCACGCGCCAGCGCGAGCAGCTGGTTGATCAGGTGGGCCGAGCTGGTGGCGCTGACGAAAATCTGTTCCATGCAGGCGCGGATCTGCGCCGGGTCGTTTTCCAGCAGCGCCAGTTCAGCCTGGCTCTTGAGCCCGGTCAGCGGGGTGCGCATCTGGTGCGCGGCGTCGGCGATGAAGCGTCGCTGCGCCGCCAGATTCAGTTCGAGCCGCAGCATCATGTCGTTGAGCGCACTGATCAGCGGCCGCAGTTCTTCTGGCGCGCGCCGGACTTCGATCGGCGACAGGTCGGTCGGGCGGCGCTTTTCGATCATGCGCTGCAGCCGGTTGAGCGGCCGCAGGCCGCGCGCCAGACCGAAATACACCAGCACCACGGCGATCGGGATGATGACGAACTGCGGCAGCAGCACGCCGGACAGGATGCGCGACGTCAGCGCCTCGCGCTTGTTCAGCGTTTCGGCGACCTGCACGGTCACGTAGGAATCCGGAAGGGTGGTGACCGGCTGGAACATGTAGGCGATGCGCACGTCTTCGTTGTTCACGCGGCCTTCGCGGAAATACAGCTCGCCGGCTTTCCACGGCAGGTGCTGCGGCACGTCGGGAATTTCGGCGTCGCCCGCCAGCAGGCGGCCGCTGCCGTCGAGCACCTGGTAGTAGATGATGTCTTCGCCGTCGATGTGGAACAGGTCGCGCATCTGCGGCGGCTTGACCAGCGCGGCGCCGACCGGCGTCGAGCGCACCTGGCGGCTCAGTTCATAGACGCTGTCGCCGAGCACCTTGTCGTACGGCGCGTGGGCGATGTCGTCCGCCACGTTGTGGATGATGGCGATGCTGATCGGCCACACGAACATCAGTGGCGCGAGCATCCAGTCGAGGATTTCGCCGAACAGCGAGTTGTGTTCGCCGGCCGCCCTCTCGTCGGCCTTGTTGCGGCGCTGCCTCAGCTTTTCACGCGACGGCATCCGGTCGTTCCAGGCAGTAGCCGAGGCCACGCAGCGTCACGATGCGCAGGCCGCTGTGCTCGATCTTCTTGCGCAGCCGATGCACATACACCTCGATCGCGTTGTTGCTGACCTCTTCGCCCCAGCCGCACAGGTGGTCAACGAGCTGTTCCTTGTTGACCAGCCGGCCGGCGCGCAGCAGCAGCACTTCGAGCAGCGCCGTTTCGCGCGCAGACAGCTCGATGGCCTGCCCGTTGACGCTGGCGACGTGGTCAGCCTGATCGTAGGCCAGCGGGCCGACTTCGATGCGCGTCGGCATGCCGGTGCCGCGCCGGGTCAGCGCGCGCACGCGCGCTTCGAGTTCGGGCAGCGCGAAAGGCTTGCACATGTAGTCGTCGGCGCCGGCGTCGAGTCCGCGCACGCGGTCATCGATGCCGTCCTGCGCCGTGAGGATCAGGATGGGTACGGTGCATTTGCGCGCCCGAATGCGCTTGATCACCTCGATGCCGGACAGGCGCGGCAGGCCGAGGTCGATGATGGCGAGATCGAAGCCCTGACCGTGCAGCACGGCGTCGGCTTCGCTGCCATTGGCCACGCTGTCCACCGCGTAGCCGGCGCGCTTGAGCGCACGCACCACGGCGTCGGATATGACCGGATCGTCTTCTGCAAGCAGTATGTGCATGTCGCTTGCGGCCTCGCGGCCGCCTCCTCGATGAGCGCGTGACTGCATTCGTCATTCAAGTGTAAGGCAGATGTAAGCCCACCTGAATATTCTGCAGTTCTCCGTCTTTTGGTCTTCGGGGGCGCAGCCGGCACGCCGGCACCCGCTCCGGAGGGTGCCCCATTTCCCTGCACGGGGCATCCTCCGCCACCTTTTCTTTCCTGCCTGTTCTCAGCCGCTTTTCGAGCGGATTGTTTCGGATCTTTCTGCTTCGTTTTCCCTGGTTTTTTCGAAGTCGTGCCCGACCCGGTCGATGATCCTGACAGATGTTGCCATTCGCACTTCTGCCGCAGACCGATTGTTAACGAAAAAACCCGCTCGCGCGGGTTTTTTCGGATCGGGTGACCGGGTGCAGCCACCTTGCGGTGGCCGCGTCGGACATTACATGTCCATGCCCATGCCGCCCATGCCGCCCATACCGCCCGGCATGCCGCCGCCAGCCGGCTTTTCTTCGGCCAGCTCGGCCACCATGCAGTCGGTGGTGAGCATCAGCGAAGCAACCGAAGCGGCGTTCTGCAGCGCGGTGCGCGTGACCTTGGTCGGGTCCAGCACGCCCATTTCGACCATATCGCCGTACTCGCCGGTGGCCGCGTTGTAGCCGTAGTTGCCCTTGCCTTCCTTCACGTTGTTCACCACGACGCTCGGCTCTTCACCGGCGTTGGCGACGATCTGGCGCAGCGGCTCTTCGACGGCACGCATGATCAGCTTGATACCTGCGTCCTGATCGGCGTTGGCGCCTTTCAGGTTGCCCAGGTTCTGCAGTGCGCGCACCAGCGCCACACCGCCGCCGGCCACGATGCCTTCTTCAACGGCGGCACGCGTGGCGTGCAGCGCATCTTCGACGCGGGCCTTCTTTTCCTTCATTTCGAACTCGGTCGCGGCACCGACCTTGATCAGCGCAACACCGCCGGCCAGCTTGGCCTTGCGTTCCTGCAGCTTTTCACGGTCGTAGTCGGACGTGGCGGCTTCGACTTGCGTGTTGATGTTGGCAACACGGGCCTTGATCGCGTCTTCGGTGCCGGCGCCGTCGATGATGGTCGTTTCTTCCTTGCCCACTTCGATGCGCTTGGCCTGGCCCAGATCAGCCAGCGTGGCCTTTTCCAGCGTGAGGCCGACTTCTTCGGCGATCACGGTGCCGCCGGTCAGGATGGCGATATCTTCCAGCATGGCCTTGCGACGGTCGCCGAAGCCCGGAGCCTTGACGGCGACGGTCTTCAGGATGCCGCGGATGTTGTTCACCACCAGGGTGGCCAGCGCTTCGCCTTCGATGTCTTCGGCGATGATCAGCAGCGGACGACCGGCCTTGGCGACCTGTTCCAGCACCGGCAGCAGATCACGGATGTTGCTGATCTTCTTGTCGTGCAGCAGGACCAGCGGGCTTTCCAGCACGGCGATCTGGCGGTCCGGGTTGTTGATGAAGTACGGCGACAGGTAGCCGCGGTCGAACTGCATGCCTTCGACCACTTCCAGCTCGTCGTTCAGGCTCTTGCCGTCTTCGACGGTGATGACGCCTTCCTTGCCGACCTTGTCCATCGCTTCAGCGATGCGCTCGCCGACCGACGTGTCGGAATTGGCCGAGATCGAACCGACCTGGGCGATTTCCTTGGTGGTCGAGCAGGGCTTCGAAATCTTCTTCAGCTCTTCGATGATGCCGGCGACGGCCTTGTCGATGCCACGCTTCAGGTCCATCGGGTTCATGCCGGCAGCCACGTACTTCATGCCTTCGCGCACGATGGCCTGGGCAAGCACGGTGGCGGTCGTCGTGCCGTCACCGGCGACGTCCGAGGTCTTGGAAGCGACTTCCTTGACCATCTGGGCGCCCATGTTCTCGAACTTGTCCTTCAGTTCGATTTCCTTGGCGACCGACACGCCGTCCTTGGTCACGGTCGGGGCGCCGAACGAACGCTCGAGCACCACATTGCGACCCTTCGGGCCCAGCGTCACCTTGACGGCATTGGCCAGGATGTTGACACCGGTCACCATCCGCTCACGGGCGGAATCACCAAAACGTACTTCTTTTGCAGCCATGTTCAACTCCTTGAAAGTTTGAAAGATTCAGGTTGCAGGAAGCGCTCAGGCCTCGACCACGCCCATGATGTCTTCTTCGCGCATGACCAGCAGTTCCTCGCCATCGACCTTGACGGTCTGACCCGAGTACTTGCCGAACAACACGCGGTCGCCTGCCTTGACTGCCAGCGGGCGGATCTTGCCGTCTTCGAGAATCTTGCCTGCGCCGACGGCGATGATTTCGCCCTGATCCGGCTTCTCTGCAGCAGCATCGGGAATCACGATGCCCGAGGCGGTCTTGCGCTCTTCTTCCAGACGCTTGACCAGCACACGGTCGTGCAACGGACGGATTTTCATGCAATGACTCCTTGAAAAATAAATCGCGACAAGGTCGCGAAATGGTCGATATCCGGGCGGCGCGCCTTGCACACCGCTTTGTTAGCACTCACTGCCAACGAGTGCTAATAATAGGGGCTGGGTGTTGCAATTTCAAGTCCTGATCGCGAGTGGCGCCGCAGAGTGCTTGTGGGAGCGCTGCTTTTTGGGGCACTTGCCTGTTTGGAGCACTTGCCTGTGGGAGCACTTGCCTGTGGGAGCACTTGCCTGTGGGAGCACTTGCCTGTGGGAGCGGCGGCCTCGCCGCGATACGCACGCTGCACAACGACCATCGCGGCACTGATCGCGGCGAGGCCGCCGCTCCCACAGGAACAGCGCCCGTGCCGACGATCCGCCGCTGCATATATATAGATGCAGCGGCGCCAGCCACCCCGTCCGGCCGCCGCCTGTCTACACCTGCGCCGGACCTGTGAAGGGTGTGGCGCAGGAATCACAATTTGATGTCTTCAAGCCTTGAACAGCGTGCACAAGCCCGTACGGCTTGGCATCATGTTCAAAGCGAACATTACCTTTTCCCGTCCTGAAACCGATGCCTGCCCTTGACAGCCTGCATACGCGCCTGCCGCTTGCCGTGCGCATCCTGCTGTCGATGGCTTTCGTCGCGCTGGCCACGGCGCTGCGCTTCGTGCTGCTGCCGGTCGACGCCGGGCTGGTTTACCTGACGTTCTACTGGGGCGTCGTCGTGGCCTTCTACCTGTGCGGCCCCGGGCCGGGCGTGCTGAATGTGGTGCTCAGTGGCATCGCCGGCGTCTATTTCTTTTCGCAGCCGTATTCGAGTTTCAGCGTCGGCCCTAACGGCGCCGTGTCGCTGCTGGTGTTTTCGGCGACCAGTGCGCTGATCGGTCTGGTCGTGGTGAAACTGCAGTCGGCGAGTGCGGCCGCCCGCAAGACGCTGGAAGCGCTTGCGCTGAACGAGGGCCGTTATCAGGCGATTCTCGAAGACCAGAGCGACCTGATCTGCCGCTTCCGGGCGGACGGTCACGTGATCTATGTGAATGAAGCCTACTGCCGCTACTTCGGCGCGTCAGCGGACGACATCGTGCGCGGAAAGTGGCACCCGCTCGTGGTTCCCGACGATCTTGCGCACATCGAACGCGAACTGGCCAGACTGTCGCCGGATAACCCGATGGTGGTCATCGAGAACCGGGTCGTCGTCGCCGACGGCAGCGTGCGCTGGGCGCAGTTCGTCAACCACGCCTTTTTCGATGATGGCGGGGCGCTGCTCGAGGTGCAGAGCGTCGGGCGCGACATCACCGACCGCAAAAGTCTCGAGGCCCGGCTCGCCGAGTCGCTGAACGAATTGCAGGACCTGTACGAAAATGCGCCGTGTGCCTACTACTCGCTGTCGGGCGACGGCACCATCCTGCGCATGAACGAAACCGGGCTGAACTGGCTCGGGCGCACGCGCGACGCCGTCATCGGCAAACTGAAGCTGCCCGACGTGCTGACCCCGGAAGGCCAGGCGCTGTTCGCCGAAACCTTCCAGAAATTCAAGGCCGAGGGCTCGGTCAGCAACTTGGATTTCGACCTCCTCAGCCTTGGCGGCGATCTGCGCCGTGTCAACGCCAGCGCCACCGCCGTGACCGGACCCGACGGACAATTCCTGATGAGCCGGTCCGTCATGTTCGACATCACCGAACTCAGCGAGGCGCGACACGCCTTGCGCCAGCTAGCGCGCGAGCAGGACGCGATGCTCGACAATGATCTGGTCGGCATCGTGAAGCTGCGCGATCGGCGGATCATCTGGGCCAACCGGGCGACGCACCGCATCTTCGGTTACGCAACCGGCGAGCTGACCGGCCGGAACACTCGCCAGCTGTACGCCGACGACGAGGCATTCGAGGTGCTCGGGCATCAGGTCTACGCGAGGGCGGGCGCCGGGGAGGTATTCCGCCTGCAATTCGAAATGATGCGCAAGGACGGCGAGCGCGTCTGGATCGATGCCAGCGGCACCCGCATGTCGGCCAATCATGAGGAATGGCTGTGGATCTTCGCCGACATCACAAGGCTGCGGAAATCGCAGGAAAACTCCGAATACCTCTCGCTGCACGACGACCTGACCGGCCTGCCCAATCGGCGGCTGCTGAACGACCGCCTGGTCCAGGCCATCAGCCAGGCGCGGCGCACGCATCGACCGTTGATGCTGTGCTACCTCGATCTGGATGGTTTCAAACCGGTCAATGACCGTTGGGGACACGCCGCCGGCGACCGCCTGCTGCAGCAGGTTGCCACGCGGCTGCTGGGCTGCGTGCGCACGAACGATACGGTCTGCCGACTGGGCGGCGACGAATTCGTGCTCATGCTGACCGACATGGACGATGTGGATGAGCATGAAGCGGTGATCGGACGCGTGTTGGCAGAGCTTGCCCGCCCCTTCTCGATCGGTGCCGACCAGCACGCCATCGTCACCGCCAGCATCGGCATCGCCACGTTTCCGGACGATGCGGACGAGGCCGAGCCGCTGCTGCAGCGGGCCGACGAGGCGATGTATCAGGCCAAGGCCCGCGGTCGCAACTGCACCCAGCGCTATCAGCGGATGAGTCAGGCACTGTTCCCGACGCCGGACCGCCCGGGCTGACCAGGTTCGGCGCAGGATCGGCTGTCGTGCGCAAAGAATGCAGGCGTAGCGTGTCGATCTGGCGCTGCCTGCTTCGTCGTCAGGGTGAAGCGCCCCGAACGGTGGCGCCCGACAGGAGAACCCGACCATGTCCCACGTCAAGCCCATCCCCGACGGCATGCACACCGTCACCCCGCATCTGGTGTGCGCCGATGCTGCCGCGGCGATCGCCTTCTACCAGACCGCCTTCGGTGCCGAGGAGCAGATGCGCCTTGCTGCGCCGCAGGGCAACATCATCCATGCCGCCATCCGCATCGGCGACTCGACGGTCATGCTGGTCGATGCCTTTGCCGGCTGCGGCCTGTTCGACCCGACACACCTGGGCGGCTCGCCGGTCACGCTGCACCTGCAGGTCACCGATGTCGACGCCGTCGTCGCCCGCGCGGTGGCGGCCGGCGCAACCGTCACGATGCCGGTCGACGATGCGTTCTGGGGCGATCGCTACGGCAAGCTCCGCGATCCTTTCGGGCACGAGTGGTCGGTCGCCACCCACATTCGCGATGTCGGCCCGGACGAACTGCAGGCCGCGGTGCGGGCGATGTGCAGCAACGATGCGGACAACCCGGGCGGCCAGTGAGATCGGACCGGGGCGCCGTATCCCGTTCATCCAACCGACCGGCACCGCCGGTCCCGAAGAAGGAGCACACCATGCCGCACATGTTGTTGATCGTCGAACCGGTCGGCCAGCGCGCCGAACGCACCGGAGAGGAAGGCCGCGCGCTGTACGACAGCATGATGCGCTTCGGCGCCGACCTGCAGGCGCGCGGCCTGCTGATCGCAAGCGAATCGCTGCACTCGACTGCCACCGGCGCCCGCGTGGAAACGCGCGAAGGCCGCACCAGCGTGGTCGACGGGCCGTTCGCCGAAGCCAAGGAAATGGTCGGCGGCTTCTTCCTGCTGGCCACCGACAGCCGGCAGGAAGCGATCGACATCGCGCGCGCCTGCCCGGCCGCCACCTGGTCGACGGTGGAAGTGCGCGGCGTCGGGCCGTGCTTCGAAAAAGGATGAGTGACAAAGGATGAGTGACGCAGGCGACGGCGCCGGGCCGCCCGTGCGCCATCCGTCCGTTGCGTTCGCAAGCAACCGCAGAGGAAGCCCGCCATGCGCTACATGATCATCGTCAAGGCCACGCGCGACACCGAAGCCGGCGTGATGCCCGAAGAACCGCTGCTGGCCGCGATGGCCGGCTATCACGAAGCGCTGATGCGGGCGGGCGTGCTGCTCGACGCCTCGGGCCTGAAGCCGAGCGCCGACGGCTGGCGCATCCGCTACTGCGGCAGCACGCGCAGCGTGACCGACGGACCCTTCGCCGAAAGCAAGGAAATGATCGCCGGCTACACGCTGATCCAGGTGAACAGCCGCGAAGAAGCGCTGGAATGGACGCGTCGCTTTCCGAACCCGGCCGGCGAAGGCGTCGACGCCGAAATAGAAGTGAGGCAGCTGTTCGAGCTGGACGACTTCGCGCCGGGCGAGGCGATCGACCGCTTCCGCGCGATGGACGCCGGCGCCTCATGATGCAAAGGCGCGGCCGATGAGCGCGCCCGATATCCACCGCACGCTCGATGCGGTGTGGCGCATCGAATCGGCGCGCATCGTCGGTGCGCTGGCGCGCCGGGTGCGCGACGTCGGCCTGGCCGAAGAGCTGGCGCAGGACGCGCTGCTCACGGCGCTCGAACAGTGGCCGGCGAAAGGCATACCCGACAATCCGGCCGCCTGGCTGATGACTGCTGCAAAGAACCGCGCCATCGACCTGTTGCGCCAGCGCACGCTGCATGCGCGCAAGGCTGATGACATCGCGTTCGAACTCGAAGGTCAGTTGCAGGACGGCGCACCGCCGGCGCCCGACGCCGCGCTCGAAGCCGCCGTCGACAATCCGCTCGGCGACGACGTGCTGCGCCTGGTGTTCATCGCCTGCCACCCGGTGCTGTCGCTCGAAGCCCGCGTGGCGCTGACGCTGCGCCTGATCGGCGGCCTGGGTACGCCTGACATCGCGCGCGCCTTCCTGGTGCCGGAAGCGACGATCGCCCAGCGCATCGTGCGCGCCAAGCGCACGCTGGCCGAGGCGCGCGTGCCGTTCGAACTGCCGCCGCCGGCCGAACTGGCGGAACGGCTGTCGTCGGTGCTGAAGGTGCTCTACCTGATTTTCAACGAAGGCTATTCGGCCACCGCGGGCGACGACTGGATGCGCCCGACACTGTGCGAAGAGGCGCTGCGGCTGGGCCGCATCCTGGCCGTGCTGGCGCCGGCCGAACCGGAAGTGCACGGACTGGTCGCCCTGATGGAAATACAGTCGTCGCGGCTGCACGCGCGCGTCGACGCAGCGGGCGCACCCATCCTGCTGCTGGAGCAGGACCGCACGCGCTGGGACCGGCTGCTGATCCGGCGCGGCCTGGCGGCACTCGAACGCGCTGCCTCAGCCGACGGTTACGGCCCGTATGCGCTGCAGGCCGCCATCGCCGCCTGCCACGCACGCGCCGCCACTGCCGCCGACACCGACTGGGGCCGCATCGCCGCGCTGTACGACGCGCTGGCCGAACGGGCGCCATCACCGGTGGTCGAGCTGAACCGCGCCGTCGCCCTGGCCATGGCGTTCGGGCCGCAGGCCGGGCTGGACATCATCGACCGGCTGCTCGACGAACCCGCGCTGCGTCACTACCACCTGCTGCCCGGCGTGCGCGGCGATCTGCTGGACAAGCTCGGCCGGCTCGACGAAGCCGCCGCGGAGTTCAGGCGCGCGGCGGCGCTCACGCAGAACGGGCGCGAGCGCACGCTGCTGCTCGAGCGCGCTGCACGCTGCGCGCGCAACGCAGGGGGCGGCTGAGTCGAGAGGACAGAGGTCGCAGCATGTGCGGCGGCGGTGACCTGCACCGCTGCCCGGTCGTCTCCCTATTTCGCGACACGGGATTTCGCAGCGTCCGCCACTGTCCGAGGCAGGTGTGCACGGCTTCCCCCGTACGCGCATGCACTGCGTGTCGCAGTGCGCACTCACGCCGCCGGCTGTTGTAAGCATGGCCGTGGGCTACCGGTCTGATCCTGCAAGACGCGAACCGGCACGGGCGCGTCAGCTGCGGAGCCACGCTCCGCATACTGCATACCCATGAGGAGACATTGCATGAACCGTCACATCAACCGACGCGAATGGCTGGGCGTGATCGCAGCCGGCGCGCTCGGCGCAGTCGCCGCCCGCGTGATCGCGGCCGACGCACCCGCAGCCGCCGCGACCGCCAGCGGCGCAACTACCCCGCTCAAGCTCAGTGACGCCGAATGGCGCAAGCGCCTGTCGCCCGGCCAGTACGCGGTACTGCGCAATGAAGGCACCGAGCGCCCGCGCAGCAGCCCGCTGAACGACGAAAAGCGGCGCGGCACCTACCACTGCGCCGGCTGCGACCTGCCGCTGTTTTCGTCCGACACGAAGTATGAAAGCGGCACCGGCTGGCCCAGCTTCCATACGGCACTGCCCGGTGCGCTCGGCACCAAGACCGATTTCAAGGCCATCCTGCCGCGCACCGAATACCACTGCGCACGCTGCGGCGGCCATCAGGGTCATGTGTTCGACGACGGCCCGGCGCCGACCGGCAAGCGCTACTGCAACAACGGCATCGCGCTGCGTTTCGCGCCGGCCGAAGCGTGAGCGACGTGCCGAAACAACTGATCGGGGCAATTGCCGGTATCGCCCTGTGTGCCGTCGCTTTTGCGCAAGCGCCGGCCGCCGTGCCCGCCGCACAAACGGCGACTGCGAAAGCCACGTTCGCCGGCGGCTGCTTCTGGTGCGTCGAAGTCGATTTCGACAAGGTGCCGGGCGTGCTGTCGACGACATCCGGCTACACCGGCGGCAAGACCCCAAATCCGACCTACAAGACGGTGTCGTCCGACACCACCGGCCACGCCGAAGCGGTGCTGATCGAGTACGACCCGGCAAAGGTGAGCTACGAACAGCTTCTGGCTCATTTCTGGCGCAGCATCGATCCGACCACGAAAAATCGCCAGTTCTGCGACGCCGGCCACTCCTACCGCAGCGCGATCTTCGCGCATGACGCCGCTCAGCTCGACGCCGCGCGGCGCTCGCTGGCCGAGCTGGAAAAGACCAAGCCCTTCAAGGCGCCCATCGTCACCGAAATCAACACGGCGAGCACCTTCTACCCGGCAGAGGACTATCACCAGGACTATTACAGGAAGAACCCGGCGCGCTACCAGTACTACCGCTGGAGCTGCGGCCGCGATGCGCGACTTAAGGAGCTGTGGGGCGGGAAGTGAGCACCTGAGCATCCCCGCCCTGCCTCCGTGACGGCTTGATCACCCGCAAAGTCCGGGGCACGGTCGCACACCGGGAGCGCTGAGGGCTGTTCCTGTGGGGTGTCCCTGTGGGGTGTCCCTGTGGGGTGTCCCTGTGGGGTGTCCCTGTGGGGTGTCCCTGTGGGGTGTCCCTGTGGGGTGTCCCTGTGGGGTGTCCCTGTGGGAGCGGCGGCCTCGCCGCGATACGCGGTCTGCACAATGATGGTCACGGCACTATCGCGGCGAGGCCGCCGCTCCCACAGGCCGATATGCACTTTGCACGACGATGGCCACGGCACGATCGCGGCGAGGCCGCCGCTCCCACAGGTTGATAATGCACTTTGCACGACGATGGTCACGGCACGATCGCGGCGAGGCCGCCGCTCCCACAGGTCGATATGCACTTTGCACGACGATGGTCACGGCACGATCGCGGCGAGGCTGCCGCTCCCACAGGTCGATACGCACTTTGCACGACGATGGTCACGGCACGATCGCGGCGAGGCCGCCGCTCCCACAGGCCGCCGCTCCCACAGGTGGCGCTCACACCATTGCCGTTCCCACAGGGCTCACGCCGGATGCCGGATCAGGTTCGGCGCGTCGCGCGGGTCGAAGTCACCCCAGTCGCCGGCGGCGATGGTGCCGTCGGCGCGTTCGATCTGGTCGGCACCGAGCGCTTCGAGGATGGCGATCACCTGTGCCTCGGTGCCCTGCCCGTTCATCGCCACGGCCACCACCATTCCGGATTCACGCTGCGGCAGCGCGTGATCGGTACCTGCCTCGTCTTCGCCGCCTTCCTTCATCTGCGACAGGCTGCCCACCAGCGTGCCGATGTGCGCGCCGACCGCCGCGCCCAGGACCGAACTGACGGGTCCCATCACGGCGATGCCGGCTACGCCGACCGCGGCACCGATGGCGCCGCCGGTGGCCGCGCCGCGCAGCAGGCCTTCGTCGGCTTCGCCTGTGCCCGGTGATTCGTCGCGGTCGCCGCCGATCGGATACAGATCGTGCTGCCCGGCCGGATTGACGTAAAAGGTACTGATGCCGTCGCGCGGGAAACCCGCGGCCAGCAGTTCGGTGATGGCGAGTTCAACCTGATCCTGGCGCTGCAGGCGCCCGGCGATGATGGATGTCATGACTGCCCTTTTGTGTGAATGCCATGCGGATTCCGTGTTGCTGCGCCGAAGAGCACCCGACGACTTCCGCGGTGGACGCGCGCCCGACCATCGGACGCTTCGACTGGCGCAGCATGGCAGCCACGATGTGCCAGGTCTGTGCGGTGGCGAACCGGCCGCGAGAGCTGGGCATGCGCACGTCGGCGTCCCTGCCGGATACGCCTCAATGTGCGTTCGGAGTCGCGTTAAGCGCCACTTAATGTCGCACCTTCAGGATGCGCCGGTCAGTCCCGACAGATGGGCAAGTTTCCGGTCAGCCACCCCATGACGCAACCTGACATCCGGCAGGGCGCAGCGCATGACACCGCCGTGGTCATGGCATGCGACGCCCGTTACGCGCCCTACGCGTTCTTCATGGCCGAGCAGATCGCATTGCTGCACCCTGACCGCACCTTCGACATCTGCGTGTTTTCGCAGGACAACCTCGACCTGCCCGCGGCGTTGGGTGCCACCGGACTCAGGCTGATGAAGCTGCCGCCCGGCAACCCATTCCAGAGCGGTACTCACGCCGATCGACACGGCGCCGCGGCCTACCTGCGATTGCTCATTCCCGGTGCGGTCGCAGGCTGCTATCGGCGCATCCTCTACCTTGACAGTGACATCATGCCGATGAGTGCCGGCATCGATCAGCTGCTCGACATCGATCTGCTCGGCGCGGCCATCGGCGCGGTGCGCGACAACGTGCAATGGCGTACGCCGCGGCGACGCGTGCCCGAAAACCGCACGCTCGGTCGACCGTCCTCGCCCTACTTCAACTCGGGCATGCTGCTGATCGACGTCGAGCGCTATCGGTTCGAGCGAGTACTCGAGCGCTGCCTGACGGTGCTTGCCGACGCGCCCGAAGCCGTGCTGCGGCATGACCAGTCGCTGCTCAACCTCGTGCTGGACGGCCACTGGACCGAACTGAGCCCGGTGTGGAACTGGCAATACACCTGGTCGTCGCGCTTCTTCGCCGATCTGGTGGAGCCCAGGTTCATCCACTTCATCGGCCCGAACAAGCCCTGGCGCGACACCGCATGCACCTTGCCGCCGCGCTTTCGGCGCGCCTACCGGATGTTCGCCCAGCGTCATTACCCGGCGCGAACGGATCTAGCCGCCATCGACCCGGCGCGCCGCGGCTGGCCGCCTAAACTTGCGCGCGCCTACCTCAAGCACCTGCTGAGCATCGGCGCCATGACCGACTACCTGAACCGCTTCGACACCGACTTCTCCTGCCGGCCCGCCACGTGGAAGCCAGCGGTCGGGCCGCGCCGCTGGGCGGCCGGGACCTTCAACCTGCCGGCAGAAACCGGCGTGCGCGCCGCACGGCCAGCAGGGTGAGCAACCCGGAGCCGAAGAGCCATACGGCCGCCGGCATCGGGACCGCCGACACGTCGCCGTCATGCACCGCCCAGGCACGGGGTTCGAGCGTGGACACATTGACGAAGACCTGCACGCCGCCCATGCCGAAGGCCCACGCCGTCTGGCCGGTCGCATCGCCGGCGAAGGCGTCGGCCGACCAGTAGCCCGATACCTGGATGTTGGAAAACAGGTCGAAGTTGGCGTTGTGGGTGTCGGTGATGGCAATCGTCGCCTCGCCGCCGAGCACGTTGTAGAACAGATTGCCCAGCTCGCTGCCGGTGCACCCGGTGCCGAGCGAAAACCCGGATCCCTGCGCACTGCAGCTTGAATCCGGTTGCGCCGTGTAGGGCAGTCGCCAGCCGGTGACACCGCCGATGTCCAGCCCAGCGGCCCAGGCTTTCGCGTCCGCCCAGGTCATCAGTCCGTCCGCGTCGAAGCCGGAAGTCCGTGCGTAGTCCGCATCGGCCAGCCAGGTCAGATCGGCGATGGTGTCGTAATACGCCAGCCCGCCGAGCCGCGGCAGCAGTTCGGCGCGAGCCGGGCCGGACAGCGCACTCGCCAGAACGGAAAGAACAATCAGGTTTTGCAGCTTCATGACCTCGCACCTCCTTGCCGACAGGCACTGAAGAATGACCCACGGAGTAATGATGGATGCGCAAACCGGACGACTGCATTCGCGCGGCAGGCAACGCCGTGCGCCCTGATGTGGCCGGGGGCGCGCCTTCATCAAGGTTTAGCTCAAGAACGCCGGCTCTGCCCGGCCGCAAAAGATGACTTCGGCCGGATACTCAGTGCCGGCGGGTGCGTGCTGCGTAGCCGGCAAGACCCAGACCGGCCAGCAGCAAGGCCCAGGTGAGGGCTCGGGAATGGGCGGCGCGACGGTGAGCGAGCCGACGAAATGTGCGTCGTCGGCCAGACCGTTGCCGGAGGTGATACCGATGTAGAGGCCGCGGCCGAGGATATTCGACTCGTCGTCATACACGTCGGTCGCGACGGAACGCCAGTCGGCCGAGGACCACTCGACGCGGTAGGCCTCGCCTGTGAAGCTCTGCAGGATTTCAAAGACTGACTGTGGGAGCTTCCACAATCACCGCTCCACCGCTCGCGCCTTGCAGGCGCGAGCGGTGGAGCGGTGCGTCAGGCCAGATTGCGCAGCGTCTTTTCGCGCGCCCACTGGCGGGTGCCTGCGGCGGCGATGAAGCCGGTGTGATCGTCGACATCGAACACGCCCGCGTCGGCGATCACACCGGCGGCCTTCAGCAGCGTGCGGCCGCCATCGTCGAGCATCAGCGCCTTCAGATGACCGAAGGCGTCGCGCACGAAATCGATGGCCGCGGCATCGGCAGACAGTTCGACCGCACCCGACGACGACAGCACGATGGCCACCGCGTCGAACATGACCGACGGCGTGCCGGCGAGCTGGCCGTCGGCCGCAAACGTCGAACCGTCGCGCAGCTTCGCGCCGCCGACCTTGGGTGCGACGAGTTTCACCGTGGCACCGGCTTTCTCCAGCGCCGTGTGCAGCGCCTCGATCGCTGCATCGTCGGTGCCGTCATTCATCAGGATGGCGACGACCCGTCCGGTCAGCGTGTTGCGACCGTTGCCGATGGTGCGCAGCGCCGGTGACGGTGCGCGGTCCTGCACCGGTCGTGCCGCAGCGGGCGGCGCAGGCATGTCGGACAGGCCGAGACCGTCGGCCACGCGCCGCGCCAGCGCCTCGTCGATGTGGCGCAGATGACCGACCATCGCGGCGCGGATATGCGGGTGCTCGACCTTGGACAGTTCGAACACGAGTGCGGAGGCGATGTGCGCCTGTTCATGCTCGGTCTGGCTGCGCCAGAACTGACGCGCCTGGCTGTAGTGGTCGGCGAACGTGTCGGCGCGGATGCGGCCACGCTGTCCGCCTTCGTCGATGGCCATGCTGCGGAAGCCCGTGTCCGGTGATTCGCGCGCCACATCCGGGGCCAGCGTATTCGGTTCATAGGCCACGCGCCCCTTGGGCTGTCCCATCTGCATGTGACCGTCGCGCTGCTGGTTCGAGAACGGGCACTTCGGCGCATTGACAGGAATCTGGTGGAAATTGGCCGAGCAGAGACGCGACAGCTGGGTGTCGAGATAGGAATGCAGCCGCCCCTGCAGCAGCGGGTCGTTCGAAAAGTCGATGCCGGGCACCAGATGCGACGGGCAGAACGCCACCTGTTCGGTTTCGGCGAAGAAGTTGTCCGGCCAGCGATCCAGCACCATGCGGCCGATTTCCTGCAGCGGCACCAGCTCCTCCGGAATCAGCTTGGTCGAATCGAGATGGTCGAACGGGAAAGTGGCCGCCTCTTCTTCGGTGAACAACTGCACCGAAAAGGTCCATTCGGGGAAGTTGCCGGCGGCGATGGCCTCGAACAGGTCGCGCCGGTGAAAGTCGGGGTCGGCGCCGGCGATCTTTACCGCTTCGTCCCACACGGTCGATTGCAGACCGAGCACCGGACGCCAGTGGAACTTCACGAAGGTCGATTTGCCGGCCGCATCGATCAGCCTGAAGCTGTGGATGCCGAAGCCTTCCATCATGCGCAGCGAGCGCGGCAGCGTGCGGTCGGACATGGCCCACATGACCATGTGCATCGATTCCGGCGTCAGCGAAATGAAGTCCCAGAAGGTGTCATGCGCCGAGCCGGCCTGCGGAAAGCCGCGGTCCGGTTCCATCTTCACGGCATGGATCAGATCGGGAAACTTGATCGCATCCTGGATGAAGAACACCGGAATGTTGTTGCCGACCAGGTCCCAGTTGCCCTGCTGCGTATAGAACTTGATCGCGAAGCCGCGCACGTCGCGCGGCGTGTCGACCGAGCCGGAGCCGCCAGCCACCGTCGACATGCGGCTGAACACTGGCGTACGCGTGCCGACTTCGGTCAGTACTGCAGCGGTGGTGTACTCGGCCAGCGAGTGCGTCAGTTCGAAGTAGCCGTGCGCGCCGCTGCCGCGCGCATGCACGATGCGCTCCGGAATGCGCTCATGGTCGAAGTGGGTGATCTTCTCGCGCAGGATGAAATCTTCCAGCAGCGTGGGCCCGCGCGGATGGGCACGCAGCGAGTTCTGGTTGTCGGCAATCTCCAGCCCCTGATTCGTGGTCAGTACCGGATGGTCTGCGCCGGCCGGCTGATGCAGCTCGCCGCCGTTGCCGGGGCAAGCGCCGGCCGATCGAGGGGCGGTGGTCTTTTCCGTGCTGTCGTGCTTCTTCATGCGGTGTGTCCTTCGGCTGTGCTGTGGGGCGCGGAGGCGCGCGGGAAATCGGTGGCGCCGGGTTCAGCCGTGCAGAAATTCGAGCACGTCGGCGATGAAGCGTTCCTTGTGGCTGGCGAACAGGCCGTGCGGCGCGCCTTCGTATTCGATGAAGCGGGCGTGCTGGATGGCGCGCGCGGTCAGGCGCGATGACGATTCGATCGGCACGATCTTGTCGTCGCTGCCGTGGATGATCAGTGTGGGCACCGTGAACGACGCCAGGTCGCCGCGGAAGTCGGTACTCGAAAAGGCCTTCGCGCAGGCGAGCGTCGCCTTCAGGCTGGCCTGCATCGATACCGAGCAGGCCCACGCCATCACCTCGTCGCTGACCGGGTGCGACACCATGCCCACGCCGAAGAAGTTCTTGAAGAAGGGTGGCCAGAAGGCGGCGCGATCCTGTGCGATGGCGGCGGCGGTTTCATCGAACTTCGCCTGCTCGACACCCTCCGGGTTGTCGTCGGTCTTCAGCCGGAACGGCAAGGTCGACGCCACCAGCACGGCCTGCTTCACCTGATTGCCGGCGTGGCGTGACATGTAGCGCGCCACCTCGCCGCCGCCCATCGAAAAGCCGAGCAGGGTGGCGTCATGCGCACCGGTCTGTTCCAGCACGTCGGCCAGATCGTCGGACAGCGTGTCGTAGTCATAACCGGTCCATGGCTGGTCCGAGCGGCCGAAGCCGCGCCGGTCGTAACTGATGGCGCGCATGCCGGCGTCGGCGATGGCCATCGACAGGTCGTCGAAACTGTCGGCCGACAACGGCCAGCCGTGGGTCATGACGACCGGGCGGCCCTGACCCCAGTCCTTCACGTAAAGCTTCACGCCGTCGCGCGTGGTGACATGGTTCATGGTGATCTCCGTTTCTTCGATGCAGTGCATGCCGGTTCGCGCGGAGCGCGGCCGGACGGTCATTCCCGAAGCGCGGGAATTTCAGGTCTTGCCGGCCTTCTTGCGGGCGGCCGTGAGGCAGTGGCTGCGCGTATCGCTCGCCATGGCTTCGCATTTCGCGACTGCGCGCTGGTAGTCGGCATCACGGCGCGTGTCGACTGGCGTCTGTGCGACGCTGCCCCCGGCGCCGGCCTTGGCCTTGGCCAGCGCGCTCGTCTGTGTCGCCTTGGCGTCGGCAAGACAGCGCGCCTTGTCTGCGCCCACCTGCTCATCGCATCGCTCACGCGCAACTGCGTACTCCGCCTCGGCGCGCACCACGGGGATGGCAGCGGCATCCGACAGATGGCCGCTGCGACGGAAGGCGAGTTCGGCATGCGCCACCGCCTGCACGGCGCGCGCTTCCTCGACGCAAATGTCCTTGCTGTTGCTGGTCAGTTCATCGCACACCGCCCTCGCGTTCGTGAAGGTCGACGCGATGCGCCCTGATTCAAGTTCGAACTCGAAGCGGCTCATCGGCCCGGCTGCAAGTGCCGGCAAGGACAGCAGCACGAGCGCGCAGGAGGCGAGGATGGGGAACGGAAGGTTCATGGTGCGATCATCCGATGCAGGAGGTGCGGTCCGCTGGAACATGCGTACCGTTGTATTCACCCGCTGCCATCGGGTCTGTTCGGCAGCGCACGCGCCGTCGACCCATGATCCGGACTTCCGCCTTCAGCCCGGGAACGCCCCGCCCGCGCTGTGTCCGTCAGCGCACAGACAAGGATTGAGCCAATGACCACGATACGAGCCCGTATACCTCTATGTCGGAGAACAATTCATGAGTCTTGGAACCATATTGCTGGTCGTGCTGATACTGATCCTGATCGGCGTCATTCCGACCTGGGGCCACAGCCGCAACTGGGGCTACGGCCCGAGCGGCGGCGTGGGTCTGATCGTCATCGTGCTGATCGTGCTGCTGCTGATGGGTCGCATATGACGCAGCGCAGGGTTGCGGCATCGCGCCCGGGCCATCTGACGGGGGCGATGCTCGCGCTCTGCGTGCTGCTCGCCGGCTGCGGCGATACGGCGAAACTTCAGGTCGCCGCAGGTACCGGGCCGGAGCCGATGTTGCCGACGCCTGTCAGCAGCCTGCTGCCGACCGTGCATATCGCGCCCGCCATCGGCTGGCCCGCGGGCGGCGCACCCCTTGCTGCACCCGGCACGCAGGTCGCCGCCTTCGCGCGCGGCCTCGATCACCCGCGCTGGCTGCACGTACTGCCCAACGGCGACGTGCTGGTGGCGGAAAGCAATGCGCCGGCAACACCGGACGACGGCAAGGGCCTCAAGGGCTGGATCAGCGGACTGGTCATGAAGCGGGCCGGCGCCGGCGTGCCGAGCGCCAACCGCATCACCCTGCTGCGCGACAGCGACTGTGACGGCATCGCCGACCAGCGCAGCGTGCTGCTCGCCGGTCTGAATTCGCCCTTCGGCATGGCGCTGGTCGGCGACACGCTGTATGTCGCCAACACCGACGCCGTACTCGGCTTTCCCTACGTCACCGGCAGCACTGAAATCACCGCAGCCGGCGTCAAGCTGGTCGATCTGCCCGGCGGGCCGATCAACCATCACTGGACGAAGAACCTG
The DNA here is from genome assembly GCF_001713355.1 of Methyloversatilis sp. RAC08. Classification (NCBI taxonomy): domain Bacteria; kingdom Pseudomonadati; phylum Pseudomonadota; class Betaproteobacteria; order Nitrosomonadales; family Sterolibacteriaceae; genus Methyloversatilis; species Methyloversatilis sp. RAC08. Next base: position 1,260,600 of record NZ_CP016448.1, read on the forward strand.
ATCGCCAATCCCGAGGGCAGTCTGCTTTACGTCACGACCGGTTCGAACAGCAACGTCGCCGAGCGCGGCATGGCGGCCGAAGAAGGTCGCGCCGCCATCTGGGAGGTGGATCTGGCGACGCGCACGCACCGCCTGTTCGCCACCGGCCTGCGCAACCCGAACGGACTGGCGTGGGACCCGCATCGCAAGGCCCTGTGGACGGTGGTGAATGAACGCGACGAGATCGGCAGCGATCTGGTGCCCGATTACCTCACCTCGGTGCGCGACGGCGACTTCTACGGCTGGCCGTACAGCTATTTCGGCCAGCATGTCGATGTGCGGGTACAGCCGCAGCAGCCGGCACTGGTCGCCCGCGCCCGCAAGCCCGACTACGCGCTCGGGCCTCACACCGCCTCGCTCGGTCTGGCGTCGTCGGCCGGCACTACGCTGCCTGCGGCGTTCGCCAGCGGCATGTTCATCGGCCAGCACGGCTCGTGGAACCGCCGGCCGCACAGCGGCTACAAGGTCATCTTCGTGCCGTTCGGCGACGGCAAGCCCGCGGGCGAACCGATCGATGTGCTGACCGGCTTCCTGAGCGCAGACGGCGAAGCCTATGGCCGACCGGTGGGTGTCGCGCTCGACGGCAAGGGCGCGCTGCTGGTGGCCGATGATGTCGGCAACACGATCTGGCGCGTCACGGCTGCGGCGAAATGAGCACGACCATCAGGCTCGCGGCAGCCGCCACGACCACGCTCATCGTGATGGTCGTGCTCGACCTTGTCTGGCTCGGCGTCATCGCGAAATCGACCTACCAGCAGGGCATCGGCCACCTGATGGCCGATCGGCCGGTCATTCCGGTGGCCGTGCTGTTCTACGTCATCTATGCGGTCGGACTGACGATATTCACCATCCGGCCATTCGCAGCGGTACCCGGTCTCGGGCAGACCGTCATCGCCGCCGCGCTGTTCGGCTTCTTCGCCTACGCGACCTACGACCTGACCAACCTTGCGACACTCAAGGACTGGCCGGTCCGCATCGTGTTGATCGACATCGCCTGGGGCATCTTCGTCAGCGCCGTCTCGGCCACCGCAGGCAAGTGGATGCTCGACCGGCTCTCGGCGGGCTGAGGTTGGCGGGGCGTCCATTGCGGGGGCTGAGACCTGTGGGAGCTGAGACCTGTGGGAGCTGAGACCTGTGGGAGCTGAGACCTGTGGGAGCTGAGACCTGTGGGAGCTGAGACCTGTGGGAGCTGAGACCTGTGGGAGCTGAGACCTGTGGGAGCTGAGACCTGTGGGAGCTGAGACCTGTGGGAGCTGAGACCTGTGGGAGCTGAGACCTGTGGGAGCTGAGACCTGTGGGAGCGGCGGCCTCGCCGCGATCGGCGCGATGATCGCTGATCAACGCGCCGATCGCGGCGAGGCCGCCGCTCCCACAAAACCTGCGCCGCTCCCACAAAACCTGCGCCGCTCCCACAAAACCTGCGCCGCTCCCGCAAGGGGACTCCGGCGGCGCCGCAGCTCAAGGCAGCGTATGCCCCTCGAACTGCTGTCTCAGCTTGAGCTTGAGCATCTTGCCGGTGGCGGTGTGCGGGATTTCATCCACGAACACGACATCGTCCGGGATCTGCCAGCGGGCGATCTTGCCTTCGTAAAACGCGAGCATCCCGGCGCGATCGAGTTCGGCGCCGGGCTTCTTCACGACGACCAGCAGCGGGCGCTCGTCCCATTTCGGGTGGCGGCACGCGATGACCGCCGCTTCGAGCACGGCCGAATGCGCCATGGCGATGTTCTCCAGCTCGATCGAACTGATCCATTCGCCGCCCGACTTGATCACGTCCTTGCTGCGGTCGGTGATCTGCATGTAGCCGTCGGCATCGATGGTGGCGACGTCGCCGGTGGCGAACCACCACTGGCCGTCGAGTTCGCGCAGTGCCGAGCCGGCTTCGCCGAAATAGCGCTCGATCACCCAGGCGCCGCGCACCAGCAGGTCGCCGCTGCTGCGGCCGTCCCACGGCAGTGCACAGCCGTCGTCGCCGACGATGGCCAGATCGATGCCGCAGATGGCGCGGCCCTGCTTGTTCAGCAGCGCGCGCTGCGCGTCCGGCGGCAGCGTCGCGTGCTGCGCCTTGAGCCGCGACAGCGTGCCCAGCGGCGACAGTTCGGTCATGCCCCAGGCGTGTATGACCTGGACGCCGTAGTCCTCTTCGAGCGTCTGCCGCATGGCCGGCGGACAGGCTGCGCCGCCGATGACGGTGCGCTTCAGGCTGGACATCTTCAGCCCGGCGCACTTCAGGTGGTTGATGACGCCCAGCCACACGGTCGGCACGCCGGCGCTGAACGTCACCTGTTCCTGTTCGAACAGCTCGTGCAGCGACTTGCCGTCGAGGAAGGGACCGGGGAACACCAGCTTGGCGCCGACCATCGGCCCGCTGTACGGCAGACCCCAGGCGTTGACGTGGAACATCGGCACCACCGGCAGGATGACGTCGGCGGCCGAACAGCCCATCGCGTCAGGCAGCGCCGCGCCATAGGCATGCAGCACCGACGAGCGATGGCTGTACAGCGCGCCCTTCGGATGCCCCGTGGTGCCCGAGGTGTAGCACAGGCTGGACGCGGTGTTCTCGTCGAACTCCGGCCAGCGGTAGTCGCCGTCCTCGGCGTCGATCAATTTCTCGTAGCACAGCAGGCTGGGCAGCGTCGTCGACGCCGGCATGCGCGCGCGATCGGTCATCAGCACGAAATGACGCACCTGCGTCAGCTCCGGTGCGATCTTCTCGACCAGCTGCAGGAAGGTCAGATCGAAGCACAGCACCTGGTCGGCCGCGTCATTGGCGATCCATGCGATCTGGTCCGGGAACAGACGCGGATTGATGGTGTGGCACACCCGCTGCGAGCCGGACACGCCGTAATAGATTTCGAAGTGGCGATAGCCGTTCCAGGCCAGCGTGCCGATGCGTTCGCCCGGCTGCGTGCCGAGCCGCGCCAGCGCCTGTGCGAACTTGCGGCTGCGCAATTCGGCTTCGCGATAGGTCGTGCGATGGATGTCGCCCTCGACCCGCCGCGACACGATTTCGGTGTCGCCATGGTGGCGCGCCGCGTGGCGGATCAGGTTCGAGATGAGCAGCGGCATCTGCATCATCTGGCCGGGTACCGGATTCATGCGCTGCCCTCCACACGACGACGGACGGATGCACCCCGGACGGCCACGACGCAGCCGCCCGGGGTGTGACGACGGACTGCGCTCAGGCGGCCGAAGCCAGCAGTTCGCGCAGGTGCTTGTCCACCTGTTCGGTGTAGCCGGCGTCGGTGCCGAACAGGCCGAGGTGGCCGTCTATCGTATTGAGCACGCGCAGTTCGCTGTTCGGGATCAGCTTCTGCTCGGCAGCGCAGTCGGCCGGCGGGAAGAACATGTCGGTCGAGATCGGCATGACGAAGGTTTTCGCCTTGATCCGGCCGAGCGCCGCCTTCAGGTCACCGCCGGTGTGGCGGCTCACGTCGCCGTGCTGCCACTTCCACGCCATGCACAGCAGGTCGTTCGGCTCCATCACGCCGAAGTAGCCGTTCATGAAATTGGTGATGAAATCATCGACCGACGAAAAGCCGAGCGCCTTGATGCGGTCCTGCTGGAAGAATTCGGTGCTCCAGCCCATGACCGCCCACATCTTGGCGTGGCGGCGCAGACCCTGATGCACTTCGAGCGGAGAGCCGTACCAGCCGCCCTTGAACGCCGGGTCGGACGTGATGGCTTCGATCAGCGTCTCGGCGAACAGGTAATCGTGCGGCGTGTTCTTCGCGGTGCCGGCGATCGGTGCCGCGCGGCGCACCATGTCCGGGTAGCGCACCGCCCACTCGTACGTCTGCTGCGCGCCCATCGAGCCGCCGACCACCAGCGCCAGCTTTTCGATGCCGAACTTTTCGGTGATCAGCTTGTGCTGCGCCCGCACATCGTCGCCGATGCGCACGCGCGGGAAATTCGGGCCGCCGCCCGGGAAGGGCGTGTTGTGCGGCGACGTCGACAGGCCGTTGCCGATCTGGTTGATGGCGATGATGAAATACTTGGCCGGATCGAGCGCGCGACCGGCGCCGATATACACCTGCTCCATGATCTTGGTCGTGCCCGAGTACCAGGTCGGCACCAGGATGGCGTTGTCCCTGGCCGCGTTCAGCGTGCCGAAGGTCGCGTACGCCAGCGTGCAGCCGCGTATCGTGCCGCCCTCTTCCAGCACGTGGTCGCCGATGCTGTGGGTGTCGTACGGGCCGTGGATGGCCTGGTTGTAATAGGCGTGCTCGGTCATGCTGTCTCCTCCTGTTGTTGTGGTGCCGGTCTCGGGTGCCTGCCCGCAGAGGGTTAGGCTCGGGCAGCGGGCGCAGCGATGATAGCGGAGTGTGCTTGCGGCGCGAACCGTCAGCCTTGGCGGCGCACATGCAGACCGTGAAGCAGCCCGCCCAGCGCACCGATCAGCGCACCGGCCGGGCTGGTGACGAACAAGCCCGGCAGCGGCCCCTGATTGGCGCCGGGCGAGACGATCATCGGGCCGACGAAGCCAGGCGCGAAACCGATGCCGCCGACGATGGCGGCGCCGCGCAGGACGTGACCGAACAGCGATCCGGGCGGATCGTCCAGCCGCGCCCACGCGTAGCGGGTCACCGCCAGCGATACCATCGTGCCGATTCAGTCGAGATCGCCAAGGGGCAGGAACAGCGACGCCACCCAGCCCGGCATGTAAATCGCGAAGAACACGACGAAAGTCAGTGCGAAACGCAGGACGGGCTTCATCGCGTTCGTGTTCCGTGGAAAACCGTGACACGAAATTCTGCCGGGCGACCGCACTGCGCGGAAGTCCGGGGCACAGGCACCGGCCCCGGACGCCGCCATCAGGGCCGTCGGCGCAGCCTCTCGCGGTGACGCAGCGCAAGCAGCAGCGTCATGCCGGCGGCCAGCAGATGCCATGACTGCGGCTCGGGCACCGGCGTGACCGACACCTCGGTCAGCACAAGGTTGTTGCCCTGGCTTGCACCGGGGGGCAGATAGGTGACGAAGCCACTGGTCACCTGAAAGTCTGCCGGGTCGAACGTCGCCGGAAGCGCATCGCCCTGCAGCGCCGACGGGCGGGTCGCCGAGCCGACGGAAAATGTCAGCTGCAGGAAACGGGCGATGCCGGGCTGCGCGACGTCTTCGACCGCCACCCTGAAATAGAGGCTGTCGCGATAGAGCCCCGCCACGAAATCATCGTTCAGCACGACGATTTCACTGGTCGGCGATGGCGGAGACGCGACCATCGCAAAAGTCTGGTCACCGATCACGGCGCTGAAACGGGAAATGGCGTCCTGATAAAGGCCGATCCAGTTGAGCGGCTGGGTGTCGGACGTGGCAGGATCGTAGTCGAGCGAGCCTGAAATCGCCTCCCCAACCTCGATTCCGGGTATCGCGTAAGGCACGCTGATGCTACTGACCGTACCTGAAAAGACCACTTGCGTGCTGGCCGCCGTCGCCGGTCCGCCGGCCAGACAGGCAGCGCCGACCAGCATTGCTGCAATGGATCTGCGCAGCGCGCGACGGTTATCGTGAGTCTTCATCTGCCATCTCCTTTTCTTGTCCGGACAAGCCCGGGTGATCGATTACGCTGCGTCCTGCAGCCCCGCTACGCCCGGGGCGGATCAGGTCAGATCCGTTTCGATTGGATCACCGTGCCGGCAGGTGATCTTTGATCTTTATTAAGGTCATGAACCGCTGACCCGCAGTCATCCCGGCAATGCGTTTTCCGGAACATTCCGCCGAAGGAAGAGAAGATGAACACGCTGGCGACCCGCAACGCTGATCTGCCGCGCTCGACCACACAGACCGTGACCGCCGTGCGGCGCTGGACAGACACGCTGCTGTCGCTGCGCATCGACCGGCCTGACGGATTCCGCTTCTCGCCCGGCCACTACGTCAAGCTGGGGCTGCCGGCGGGCGCGGACGATGCCGTGTGGCGTCCGTATTCCATCGTGTCGGTCGAAGCGGACGACGAGCTCGAATTCCTTATCGTGCTGATTCCGGGCGGCGCCTTCAGCGAAGCGCTCGCGGGCATCGAGCCTGGCCATCCGGTCATGCTGTCGTCGTCCATCTTCGGCTTCTTCCTCGAGCCGCAACTGTCGCCCGGCGACACCCTGTGGATGCTGGCGACCGGCACCGGGCTCGGGCCCTATGTGTCGCTGTTGCGCACGCCGGGCGCGCTGGACCGTTACCGGCGCCTGATCCTGGTGCACAGCGTGCGGCTGGCGGCCGAACTGGCCTACCGCGACGAACTCGAAGCACTGGCCGTGACCGACACGCGGCTGCGCTATCTGCCCATCGTCACCCGCGAAGCCGGCGCGTCGGCGCTGAGCGGGCGCATTCCCGCGCTGATCGCCGACGGCACGCTGGCGCAGCACGCACAGACACCGCTCGATCCGGCGACCGGCCGCGTCATGGTGTGCGGCAATCCGGATTTCACGACCGACATGCGCGCCCTGCTGAACGCGCGCGACTTCGTGCCATGCCGGCGCGGCAACGCCGGCAGCATGCTGTTCGAGAAGTACTGGTAGCGGCCTGCCGTCACTTCGGCACCCGCCACAAGTACCAGCTCGCCGCCGATCGATGCGGCGCCCACGGCGCACCCAGTGCGGCGATCTGCCGTGCGGTGGGCAGTGCATCGAGCGACTTGAGCCGCCGGTAGCCGTCACGCACGCCGAAATCGTCGGCCGGCAGGATGTCGCCGCGTTCAAGCGTGAACATCAGCAGCATGTCCACGGTCCAGCGGCCGATGCCGCGCAGCGCGGTCAGGCGCGACACCAGCGCCTCGTCGGCGAGCGCCAGCGCTTCGTCGCGACCCGGTACGTGGCCGTTCAGCGCGCCCTCGGCGATGCCGCGCAGCGTGTCGGCCTTGCGCGCCGAAAAGCCGCAGGCACGCAAGGCCTCCGCATCCGTCTCGAACAGTTGCTGCGGCGTCGGGAAGTTGCCGCCGTGGCGCGCCAGCAGTCGCCCCATGATGGCGTCGGCCGCGCGACCGTGCAGTTGCTGGTAGGCGACGGCGCGCACCAGCGCCTGCCAGGGCTCGCGCACCGGGCCGGGCGCCAGGCCACACGGGCCGACGGTCGCGATCAGCCGCGCCCAGTCGTCGTCGAGGGCGGCGAGATGGCGTTCGGCGTCGTCCAGCGCTTTCCGGGGGTGCGTCATGGGGTGCGTCATGGCGAATCAGTATCGATGCGCCGTGCGATACCGGCAAGGCGGAATTCGAAAGCAAGGTGCGGAGTGCGCATGCGCCGAACGGCGACTACAGTGCGGCCATCGACACGCAGGCGCGAAGGATTCCGGATGAACGCATCGCCCCGCCATGAAGCACCGGATGTCGCCACGCGCGCGGCCGCCACGCTGGCCGACCCGCGCTGGGCGGCGGTGGTCGCGCGCGATGCCGCGGCGGACGGCGACTTCTTCTATTCGGTGAAAACGACCGGCGTGTACTGCCGGCCGTCGTGCGCCGCGCGCACCGCGCGACCCGAAAACGTCGCCTTCCACGCGAGCGCGGCCGACGCCGAACGCGCCGGTTTCCGCGCCTGCAGGCGCTGCCGGCCCGACCAGCCGCCGCGCACCGAACGGCAGGCCGCCCTCGTCGCCGACCTGTGCCGGCTGATCGAGCGCTCCGACTCGCCCCCGCCGCTCGATGCGCTGGCGGCGCACGCCGGCGTCAGCGCCTTTCATCTGCACCGCCTGTTCAAGTCGGTGACCGGTCTGACGCCACGCGCCTGGGCTGCCGCGCGCCGGGCCGAGCGCCTGCGCGACCATCTGACGGAGGGTGCGCCGGTGACCGACGCGCTGCACGACGCCGGCTACGGTTCCAGCAGCCGCCTGTACGAGGCGTCCGGCGCCCTGCTCGGCATGACACCGGGCCGCTATCGCGCGGGCGGCGCCGACACCGACATCCGCTTCGCACTCGGCCAGTGTTCGCTCGGCGCCATCCTGGTTGCGGAAAGCCCGCTCGGCGTGGTCGCGATTTCGCTGGGCGACGACCCCGACGCGCTTGCGCGCGCGCTGCAGGACCGCTTTCCGCAGGCGCGGCTGATCGGCGGCGACGCGGCATTCGAACGGCGCGTGGCACAGGTGGTCGGCTTCGTGGATGCCCCGCGCATCGGGCTGGCGCTGCCACTCGACCTGCGCGGCACCGCGTTCCAGCAGCGCGTGTGGCAGGCGCTGCGCGACATTCCGGCCGGGCACACGCTGAGCTACCGCGAACTCGCGACGCGGCTCAGCGTCCCGAAATCGGTGCGCGCAGTCGCCGGCGCCTGTGCGGCCAACACGCTGGCGGTGGCCATCCCGTGTCACCGCGTGGTCCGCAGCGACGGCGCGCTGTCAGGCTACCGCTGGGGTGTGGCACGCAAGCGCGCGCTGATCGACCGCGAGACGGAGTGAATGGAGCTGTTCGATGCACTCGAACGCGCGGCTGGTCCGGTCATCCTCGCACCGGGTGCCGCCCTGCTGCGCGGCTTCGCGCAGGACGACGCGTCAGCCCTGCTGGCCGCGATCGACACGGTGACCGCGCTTGCACCGCTGCGCCACATGGTGACGCCCGGCGGCTACACGATGTCGGTCGCCACCACCAGTTGCGGCGAAATGGGCTGGACGTCCGACGCACAAGGTTACCGCTACGCCGCGTGCGATCCGGACAGCGGCCTGCCGTGGCCGGCCATGCCGCCGCTGTTCCGCACGCTGGCACGCGAATCGGCGGCGCAGGCCGGCTTCCCCGGTTTCGAACCGGACGCCTGCCTGATCAACCGCTACGCCCCCGGCGCACGGCTCACGCTGCACCAGGACCGGAACGAGCGCGACTTCGGCGCACCCATCGTGTCGGTGTCGCTGGGACTGCCCGCGACCTTCCTGTTGGGCGGCATCAGGCGCACCGACCCAACGCTCAAACTGCATCTGGCACACGGTGATGTGGTGGTGTGGGGCGGACCGGCGCGGCTGCGCTTTCACGGCGTGCTGCCGCTGGCGCACGGCACGCACCCGATGACCGGGGCGTGCCGCATCAATCTCACATTTCGCAAGGCGAGCTGAGCGCGGGCTGATCGGAGGTTTCATGCAGCGCCGCGTTGAGCGCATCGATGATCGGCGCCCAGTCGGCATCGGCCTGCAGGCCTTCACGCAGGAAGGCCGCCTGCGAAGGCGTCCAGAATGGCGCTTCGGACAGCTTCACGCAGTCGGGCAGCGGCCGGTGCTGGTCGATGAAGCGGTAGATCGATCCCGGATCTGAAGGCAGTCCGAGCTGTGCGAACAGTTGCGCAGTGCTGTGTACCGGTGCGTCCATGAGGATCTCCCGTGTCGGATGGTGGAGCAGGATGCCGTTGCCGCGCGGACCGGCAGGCGGATGGTTCAGCCGCCGATGCGCCCAAGCGTGGCGTACAGGGTTGACGCGTCATGGCGTCAGGCGTTCAGCCCGACGTTGACACGCTTGGCCTTCGCGATCGATCTTCGCACCCAGCGTGCGCGTCTGTCGGCGTCCGGTCTGTTAGCCAGAGCACCAAGTTCGCCGGGGAGCCGGGCGAATCGGTAGCATGGCGGGAACCACGTTCAGGCAGTGCGGCCGAAGCCGGGTTGAAGGTCAGGCTTTCATTCACTTCTGTCCGGACGGAGCGCCGTTGCAACTGCCCATTTCCATTGATGCCTCGTCGTCCTCGACGCTGCATTCGCAGATCGCGGCGCAGCTGCGCGCGCTCATCCTCGACCGACGGCTGGCGCCCGGTGCGCCGGTGCCGGCGACGCGTGACCTCGGCCGCCAGCTCCACGTGTCGCGCAACACGGTCACCGCGGCCTACGACGAACTGATCAGCGAAGGCTATCTGTACACCGAGCGGGCGGTCGGCACCTTCGTCTGCAAGACGCTGCCGGACACGCTGATCGGCCGCGCGCCGGCGCGCGCCGAGCATCGCAGCGGCAGCCTGCACCGCGCGATGAACCTGCCGCTGCCCTACGGCGGACGTGGCCTGACCGGGCTGCACCGGCCGAGCGCGCCGCGCCTGATCGCAGACTTCGTGTTCGGCCGCTCCGACCCGCGCAGTTTCCCGGAAAAGATCTGGCGCAAGCTCATCGTCGAATGTCTGGGCGGCGCGGCAGAGCGCATGAGCGAATACATCGACCCGGCCGGCCTGCCCGAACTGCGGCAGCTCATCACCAGCCGGCTCGGCCCGACGCGCGGCATGGTGGCGTCGGTCGAACAGGTGCTGCTGGTGGCCGGCTTCCAGCAGGGCATCGATCTGGTGGCGCATCTTTTCGTCGGCACGCACACGCCGGTGGTGATGGAAGCGCCGAGCTATCGCGGCGCGGCCTTCCTGTTCGAAAGCTATGGCGCGCACATCATTCCGGTGCCGGTAGACCAGCACGGCATCGACGTCGGCCGACTGCCGGAAAGCCGGGTGAAACTGGTGTATGTCACGCCGTCGCACCAGTTTCCGACCGGCGTCACGATGCCGCTGCACCGCCGGCTCGCGCTGCTCGAATGGGCGGCCAAGGCCGGCGCGTACATCCTGGAAGTGGACTACGACGGCGACTACCGCTACGACGGCGCGCCGCTGCCGTCGCTGCAGTCACTCGACCGCAACGGCTGCGTCATCTACCTGAATTCCTTCTCGCGCTCGATCGGCCCCGGGCTGCGCATCGGCTACATGGTCGTGCCGCGCGACCTGATGCGCACCGCGGTCACCATCAAGTCGCTGATGGACAACGGCCTCGCCTGGCTGGAACAGGCCGCCCTCGCGCAGTTCGTGCGCGACGGCAGCTTCGACACCCATCTGCGCCGCCTGCTGCACGCCAACGAAGCGCGCCGCGACGTCCTGGTCAGCGCGCTGCGCACCCACCTTCCCGGCGCACGCGTCAGCGGCGCCGACGCCGGCTCGCACGTGCTGGTCACGCTGCCACCCGAGGCCCCGACGGCCGCCGCCGTGCAGCAGGCCGCGCTCGAACTGGGTGTGGGCGTACAGCCGCTGGCGGACAGCCCGGCCTGGTTCTTCGAACATCTGGACGATGCCGATCGCTGCCTGCTGCTCGGCTACACGCATCTGAGCGAAGAACAGATCGCACAGGGGATTGAGCTGATCGGGCAGGCGGTACGGCAGGGCTGACCCCTCGGGGACGCACCCGCTGCGCTTTGCGCCCCCTGGCACCCCCCTTTTTTCGCTGACTGGCCCTGTCGCCTCAGGTGCTTCGTCTCCTATCTTCCATGGGTGCCACAGCGCCGCCAGCGCGTCATCGACGCGCCTGGCGACCCAGCCTTCAACGCCACCCGGGAGACTTCCATGTCAGTGCATCTGAGTGAAACGCGCGTCGTGCGCGGCGCCTGTCCGCAGGATTGTCCGGACACCTGTGCCTTCCTGTACCACGTCGAGGACGACAAGCTGGTGGAGGTCACCGGCGACCCGGATCACCCGATGACGCGTGGCGGGCTGTGCGTGAAGCTGAAGAATTTCGCCGAGCACCACTACAACCCGGACCGCCTGCTGTACCCGATGAAGCGCGTCGGGCCGAAGGGTTCGGGCATGTTCGAACGCATTTCTTGGGACGCTGCGCTGGCCGAAATCAAGACGCGCTGGACCGACATCATCGACCAGTACGGCTCGCAGGCCATCATGCCGCACGGCTACCTCGGCCATCAGGGCACGCTGAACGGCCTGACCGCCGGCGACGCCTTCTTCAACCGGCTGGGTTCGTCGGTGGCGGAAAAGACCTACTGCGAATCCGGCTCGTCGACCGCGTGGATCATGACCGTGGGCCCGACCGGCGGGCTGGACGTGGAAAGCCTCGCGCACTCGAAGTACATCATCGTGTGGGGCATGAACATGCTCAACACCAATCTGCACGCCTGGCCCTTCATCGTCGAGGCGAAGGCAAAGGGCGCCAAGGTGGTGGTGATCGACCCGGTGCGCACGCGGACCGCGAAACAGGCCGACTGGCACATCCGCATCAAGCCGGGCACCGACGGCGCGCTGGCGCTGGGCATGATGAATGTGATCATCGCCGAAGGCCTGGTCGATGCCGATTACGTCGAAAAGTACACCGTGGGCTACGACCAGCTGGCGGCGCGCGCGGCCGAGTTTCCGCCCGAGCGGGTGTCCGAGATCACCGGCATTCCGGTGCAGGACATCCTGACGCTGGCGCGCGAATACGCCACCACGCAGCCGTCGGCGATCCGCCAGGGCGTGGCGGTGGAACGCAGCCCGGGCGGCGGCGACGCGATCCGCGCCATCACCTGTCTGCCGGCGCTGACCGGCGCCTGGCGCCATGTCGGCGGCGGCACGGTGGAAATGCCGATCTGGGAATTTCCGTTCCGCTTCGATTTCATGTGCCGGCCGGACTGGATCAAGCCGGGCACGCGCGTCATCAACGAACTCGATCTGGGTGCGGCGCTGACCGGCGCCATGCCACTCGACCCGCCGATCAAGTCGCTGTTCGTCTACAACTCGAACCCGGTGTCGCAGGCACCGAACGCCGGCCAGATCGTTGCCGGCCTGATGCGCGAAGACCTGTTCACGGTGGCCAGCGAACTGTTCATCACCGACACCGCGAAGTACGCCGACATCCTGCTGCCGGCCACCATGCAGGCGGAACAGCTCGACCTGATGGTGACCTGGGGTCATCTGTACGTGATGCTCAATACGCCGGCGATCGCGCCGCCGGGCGAGTGCGTGCCCAATGTCGAACTGTTCCGCCGGCTGGCCGGTGCGATGGGCTTCACCGACGAGCACTGGTCGCTGAGCGACGAGGAAATGATCCGCCGCTCGTACGACTGGGACGCACCGGCGATGGAGGGCATCACGCTGGAAAAGCTGAAGGACAAGGGCTGGATGAGGCTCAACGTCGGTCTGCCGGGCGAACGCGCGCCGCATGCCGAGGGCAATTTCAAGACGCCGTCCGGCAAGTGCGAATTCGCGGCCAGCGCGGCGGCCGGCGGCAACTTCGTCGTGCCGGTGTGGCGGTCGGGCTACGAAGGCATGCAGCCGGGCACGCCGGTCGATGCGGTGCCCAATTACATCCCGTCGCACGAAAACGCGGCCTCTGAAGCGGCCAGCCGCTATCCGCTGAATCTCGTGTCGCCCAAGCCGCACGCCTTCCTGAACACGCAGTACGCCAACGAGCCGACACAGCAGCGCCGGCAGGGCGAACAGCTCATCGTGATCCACCCGGTCGATGCGGGAAAGCGGGCGATCGAGCACGGCAGCTATGTGCGCGTGTTCAACGAGCGGGGTGCCTTCGAAGCGCGCGCCGAACTGAGCGAGGATGTGTCGCCCGGGCTGATGATGACCAATGTCGGCCACTGGCCCGGACTGAACCGCAGCGGCACTGCGGTCAATTCGACCACCTCGGCGCGCCACTGCAATCTGGGTCAGGCAGGCACCTACTGCGACAACCTGGTCGAAGTGCGGAAGGTGTGAGGGCGCCATGACCCATGTCGTGACCGAAAGCTGCCGCGGCTGTCGCTTCACCGACTGCGTGACGTCCTGCCCGGTGGCCTGCTTCCATGTCAATGAGGTGCGCGTCTACATCAACCCGCAGGTCTGCATCGACTGCGGGGCGTGCATACCGGCCTGCCCGGTGCGCGCCATCGTCGAGGAATTCGACCTGCCGGAAGACCAGATGCACTGGATGGACATCAATGCGAAGGCGGCGGAGCGCTACCCGGTGATCCGCACCAAGCTGCCGCCGCTGGACGGGGCCGACGACAAGCGCCGCCAGCTCGGCTTCTGATCGCGATGTCGGAAGCCGGAAAGCCGCTGCGCGTCGCCATCGTCGGCAGCGGACCGAGCGGCTTCTATGCCGCCGAGGCGCTGCTGGCGAGCGGGCTCGATGTCGAGATCGACCTGCTGGAGCGCCTGCCGGTGCCTTACGGGCTGGTGCGCTTCGGCGTGGCGCCGGATCACGCGAAGCTGAAGTCGGTCAGCGCGGTGTTCGCACAGATTGCCGCCGACCCGAAAGTGCGCTTCTTCGGCAATGTGGCGCTCGGACGCGACGTGACCGCCGACGAACTGGCGGCGATGTACCACGCTGTCATCGTGGCCTGCGGCGCCGGGGCGGACCGCACATTGGGCATTCCCGGCGAAGACCTGCCGGGCGTGCACGCGGCGGGCGATTTCGTCGGCTGGTACAACGGCAACCCGGATCACGCCCACCTCTCGTTCGACTTGTCGCAGGAGGTGGCGGTGGTCATCGGTCAGGGCAATGTGGCGATCGACGTGTGCCGCATCCTCGCCCGGCCGGTGGACGAACTGCGCCGCACCGACATTGCGCAGCACGCGCTCGACGCACTGGCCGGCTCGCGCATCCGCGACATCCACCTGATCGGCCGACGCGGTCCGGTGCAGGCGAAATTCACGCCGAAGGAATTGCGCGAACTGGGCGCCCTGCCCGGCTGGCAGCCGGTGGTCGATCCGGCCGCGCTCGAACCGGGTGAGGCCTGCCGACGCGAACTGACGCTGCCCCACGTCGTGCATGCGGCGAAGAATCTGGACATCCTGCGCGGCTTCGCGGCCCGGCCGATGGAGGCAGGACGACGCATCCACCTGCACTTCCTGCGCGCGCCGGCGGCGCTGCACGGTGACAACCGCGTGCAGCGGCTCGTGCTGGGCGGCCAGCAATTGTCCGGCGAGGCGGGTGCGCAGTCGGCCGTCGCGACCGGAGAGCAGTACGAACTGGACGCCGGCCTGGTGTTCCGCAGCGTGGGCTACCGCGGCACCGCGCTGCCGGGTCTGCCGTTCGATGCCCGCGCCGGCGTGATCCCGAACGCCGGCGGCCGCATTGTCGATGCCTCGGGCCAGCCGCTGCCGGGCTGGTATGTCACCGGCTGGATCAAGCGCGGCCCGACCGGAGTCATCGGCACCAACCGCGCCGACAGCATGGATACCGTTGCCGGCCTGCTGCAGGACGTGTCGGGCCTTGCCGCACCCCGACCTGGCCGGCAGGCCCTGGCGTCCCTGCTCGAGAGCCGGTCGCACCGGGTGATCGATTTCGCCGCCTGGCAGGCCATCGAACGTGTCGAACAGGCGCGCGGTCAGGCGCTCGACAAGCCAGCGGAGAAGTTCGTGCGCATCGACGACATGCTCGCAGCAGCGCGCGGCGCGCCGCCGTAGGCGATGCGCTGTGCAACGGGCGCTGTTGGGCATCGCTGCGCTCACCCCAACCTACGGGTCGTCACGCCGCTGTCGGATGCTTTTGTAGGTTGGGGTGAGCGCAGCGATGCCCAACAGCGGTCAGCAGCGCACTTCAGGCCAGCAGCGCCTGCATGATGCGGCGCTGCACGCTGCGCGGCGCGAGGCGTGCGGACCAGGCGGACAGCTTGTTCGCCAGCCCCGGTACCACGCCGGCGCGGCCCTGCATCAGCGCGCGGATGCCGGCTTCGGCGACCGGGCGCGGCGCCATCATCATCAGGTTCAACGTGGCCGACACATGGTGGCCAGAGCCTTCGAAGAACGCCGTCTTGGTGACGCCGGGCGACAGCACGGTGACGGTCACACCGGCCGGCGCCAGTTCGTCGTGCAGCGCCTCACCCAGCGCCAGCACATAGTGTTTGGTGCCCGCGTACGCGGCGTAGAACGGCGCCGGCATGAAGCCGAGCAGGCTGGCCACCAGCAGGATGCGGCCGCGCCCGCGACGCGCCATGTCCTGCGCGTACTGCTGCGTGAGCTCGGTCAGTGTGACCATGTTGAGCTGCAGCATCTGCGCCAGCCGGACCGGATCGGCGTCAAGCAGCGGACCGTGCAGACCGAAGCCGGCGTTGTTGATCAGAGTTTCGATGCGCAGCCCGCGCGCATCGGTGCGCCGCTTCAGCTCGGCGGCGGCGCCGGGCTGGGACAGGTCGATGCCTTCCACGACCACGTCGATGCCGTGCATGCTGCGCAGCGTGTCGGCCAAGCGTTCCATGTCGGCCACGCCGCGCGCGGCGAGCACGAGGTTCATGCGCCGGGCAGCGAGGAGGTGGGCGAACTCGACGCCCAGACCGCTGGAGGCGCCGGTGATGAGTGCCCAGTTGCCGCTGTTCGATGTCTGCATGTCAGTGCTCCGTCTGCAAGCGAGGGGGAGGCGAGCGGCCTTGTTCGGCCGCCGGTGCGCCGATGCGGAACCACAGCGCGAACAGCGCCGGCAGGAAAAGCAATGTCAGCACGGTGCCGACCGCCGTGCCCCCGATCAAGGTATAGGCGAGCGCCCCCCAGAATGTCGAAGTGGTCAGCGGGATGAACGCGAGCACCGCGGCCACCGCGGTCAGCAGCACCGGTCGGGCGCGCTGCACGGTGGCTTCGACCACGGCGTCGTACGGACGCATGCCGGCGGCACCGTTGGCCTCGATCTGGCCGACCAGGATGAGCGTATTGCGCATCAGGATGCCGGCCAGCCCGATCAAGCCGAGGATGGCGTTGAAGCCGAAGGGCTGGTCGAACAGCAGCAGCGCGGGTGCCGCACCGATCAGCCCGAGCGGCGCCGTCAGGAACACCATGGTCATCGCGGAAAACGAACGCACCTGGATCATGATGACCGTCAGCATCAGCAGCAGCATGACCGGGAATACCGCCGCCAGCGCAAGGTTGGCCTTGTTGCTTTCCTCGATCGAACCGCCGGTGTCGATGCGGTAGCCGTCGGGCAGCGCGGCGCGCAGGTCGGTCAGCGCGCGGTCGATCCCGGCCGACACATCCGGCGGCTGCACGTGCTCGGCGATGTCGCCGCGCACCACGATGGTCGGGTGGCGGTCGCGCCGGTGCAGCACCGGCTCTTCCTGCCGCACCTCGGTGCGCCCGATCTGCGCCAGCGGAATGCGCCGGCCGTCGGCGGCGATCAGTGACAGGGCATCCAGCGAAGCCGGGTCGCTGCGCGGGTTTGCCTGTATCGAGCCGCCGACGCGCGCCACCACAGCCACCGAGCGGATGTCTTCGCGCAGTTCGGTCACCGTCACGCCGTCGAGCAGGAACTGCAGCTGCTGTGCCGCCTCGGCCGGCGACAGCCCGATCTGGCGCAGCCGCGACTGATCGAGCACGAAGCGCAGCGTCGCGGCCGGCCCGGTGTTGTCGCGGTGCACCTCGCGCATGTCCGGGTGGGCGCGCATCACCGCCTCGACGTCGCTGGCGATCGCGCGCAGCCGGTCGAGGTCGGGCCCGCTGACGCGGTAGGACACCGGGAACGGGACCGGCGGGCCGAACAGCAGTTGTGTGGCGCGCACGCGCGCCTCCGGCGCCAGGCCCTCGGCGACGCGCTCGCGCAGGCGCTGTCTGAGGATGTCGCGTTCGGCCGCGCCCGGGGTCAGCACGATGATCTTGGCGAATGCCGGATCGGGCAGTTCCTGCGACAGCGAGAAGAAGAAGCGCGGCGCGCCCTGCCCGATGTAGGCCGTGACGACCTTCGATTCCGGCTGCAGCCGCAGCCAGCCCTCGACCTTTTCGGTCGTGCGCTGCGTGGCGGCGATGTCGCTGCCGGACGGCAGCGTCACCTCGACGATCAGTTCCGGCCGCTCGGACACCGGGAAAAACTGCTTCTTCACGACGACCATCGCAGCCATCGATGCACCGAACATGAGCAGCACGACCAGGGCCACCGTGCCCTTGCGCCGCACGCACCACGCGACCAGCGCGCGCAGCTGCCGGTAGCGCGGCGTGTCGTAGATGGCACGGGCGCCGCCGGGCACGGCGGCCACGGCCGGCAGCAGCTTGACCCCCAGATAGGGCGTGAACACCACGGCGACCAGCCAGGACATCAGCAGCGAAAAGGCCACGATCCAGAAGATGTTGCCGGCGTACTCACCGGCGCTCGACGCGGCGAAGCCCACCGGCATCAGGCCGATCACGGTCACCGCGGTGCCGGACAGCATGGGCGCGGCGGTGACCGTCCATGCGTGTGCGGCGGCTTCGACGCGCGCCATGCCTTCCTGCATCTTCACCACCATCATTTCGATGGCGATGATGGCGTCGTCCACCAGCAGGCCGAGCGATAGGATGAGCGCACCCAGCGTGATGCGGTCGAACTCGCGCCCGGTCATCAGCATGACGATGAACACCGCCGCCAGCGTGAGCGGCACGGCGGCCGCGACGATGACGCCCTCGCGCCAGCCGAGCGACAGGAAGCTCACGCCGGTCACCACCGCCAGCGCGACGAAGAACTTCAGCATGAATTCGTCCACCGCCTGGGTGATGTTCACCGCCTGGTCGGAAATCTTCGTGAAGCTGAGGCCGAGCGGCAGTTCGGCGGTCAGCGCGGCCTCTTCGGCCGCGAGTGCGCGGTCCAGCTCCAGGCCGTTCCAGCCGGGTCGCATGACGACGCCGATCACCATCGACGGTTCGCCGTCATGGCGGATCAGGAAGGTGGCCGGATCCTCGAAGCCGCGCCGGATGTCGGCGATGTCGCCCAGCCGGAACGTGCGATCGCCGGCGCGCACCGGGGTGTCGCGCAGCGTGTCGACACCGGCGTAGGCGCCGTCGAGCCGCAGGAACACGCGCGGGCCGTCGGTACCGACCGAGCCGGCCGGCGTCACCGCGTTCTGCCGCGCCAACGCGTCGAAAATGTCGCGCGCATCGATGCCCAGCGTGGTCAGCCGCTCGTACGACAACTCGACGAACACCCGCTCCGGCCGCTCGCCGATGATGTTCACCTTGTTCACGCCGGGCACGCGCAGCAGCCGCTCGCGCAGCCGCTCCGCCTCGCGCACCAGATCGCGTTGCGGCAGGTCGCGCGCCTTGAGCGCATAGAGCGCGAAATTCACGTCGGAATATTCGTCGTTGATGAACGGCCCGTAGACGCCGGGCGGCAGGCGGCGCGCCTCGTCGCCGAGCTTCTTGCGCGCCTGGTAGAACTGCTCCGGCACGTCGGCCGGGCGGGTCGAATCCTTCAGCGTCAGCGTGGCGAACATCAGGCCGGGCCGGGTGAAGGTTTCCACCCGGTCGTAGCCAGCCAGTTCCTGCATGCGCTTTTCCAGCGGCTCGGCCACCAGATCCTGCATCTGCTGCGCGGTGGCGCCCGGCCAGGCGGCGCTGAAGGTCATCACCTTGATGCTGAACACCGGGTCTTCGGCCCGGCCCAGCTTGAAGAAGGCAAACACGCCGGACAGCGCCACCGCGATGATCAGGAACAGCGTGACCGCGCGTTCGCGCACCGCCAGCGCCGACAGGTTGAGGCGGCTCATGGCGCACGCCCCGCGGCGGCGAGTGCCGTGTCGAGGCCGCGCACGGCGCTGCCATCGCGCAGCAGGTGGGCGCCGAGCGCGACGATGCGTTCGCCGACGCGCAGGCCGGCGGAAATCGTCGCGCTGTCGTGTCCCAGGCCGGCCACGGTGACCGCGCGGAAGGCGACTCGGCTGCTATCGCCTGCCTGCTCGATCACCCACACGCCCGGGCCATGGCCGGTGTCGTGCAGCGCGGCGATCGGCACCCGCACCCGCTCGCCGGCCCCCTCACCCGGCAGACTGTCGAGCGCAAGCGTCACCGTACTGCCGATCGGTGCCTGCGCTGCAGCGCCGTCGAGCAGGTAGCGCGCTTCGAAGGTGCGGCTGCGCGGGTCGGCCGCGTCGGACAACTGACGCAGCCGGGCCGTGAAAGTGGCACCCGGCAGACTGTGCAAGGTGGCGGTGGCGCGCGAGCCGACCGCCGGACGCACCGATTCGGGCAAATTGACCTGCGCCTCGCGTGCCCCCGCGCGCGCCAGCCGCACGACCGGCTCGCCGGCGCGCACGACCTGGCCCGGTTCGGCGAGGGTATCGACCACCACACCGTCGCTGTCGGCCACCAGCAGCGTGTAGCCGGAAGCGTTGCGTGCCACCTGCTGCTGCGCCAGCGCCGCGTCGAGCAGCGCCTGCGCGCTGTCGGCGCCGGCGACCGCCTGGTCGCGCACCTGGGCCGACACGGCACCCTGCTCCACCATTCCGCGCAGCCGCTGCTCGTCGGCGCGCGCCTGAACCGCGCGCGCCCGAGCCGCCTCGACCGCCGCGGCCTGCGCCGCGAGCGCCAGATCGAGATCGGCCGCATCGAGCCGCATCAGCGGCTGGCCGCGCCGCACCGTCTGGCCGGTATCGACCAGGCGCTCCACGACCTTGCCGGCGACCCGGAAACCCAGATCACCGACCACGCGCGACGTCACCACGCCGGTGTAAGACTGCGAGGCCGCCCGGTCCGGCTGCACGACGGCGACGGCCACCCGCGGCACACCGGTGCGCGGGTCGGGCTGCGCCGGCTGGGTGCAGGCTGCGAGGGCAAGAACGAGCGGGAATGCGAAGACAAGGCCGATAACGGCGGGGAGGCGAAGCGGGCGGGCATCCATGACCGGGCACTTTCGGAAAGAGAGCGCCCAGTTTCGTAACAAGTTACGAATAAGTCAACTAGTAACCTGAAAACATTCGCTCAGGGCGAAAGGCTGCGCAGCACCAGGCTGGACACCGCCGCCGCATTGGTGGCGATCTCCTCGCGCGGCGTCTGTTCGAGCATCACCGGATGGCAGAACGGCGACGTGGTGACGAAGATCGCGCGGCACACCTCGTCGAGCGGTGTCTTGCGCTCGAACTCGCCGCGCTCCCGGCCGTCGGCCACGATGCGGCACAGCGCCTGCAGGATGGCGTCCTTGTGCTGCGCCACCGAGCCCCAGCCCTCTTCGACCGCCGCCACCACGATGTCGTGCAGCCGGCGCTCGTTGAAGAACAGTTCGAAGCCTTCTTCAAAAAGCGCGCGGTAGAAGCGTCTCAGCCGATCCGCGGCAGGCGCGTCCTCGCTCGCGATGGCCATCAGCCGTTCATCCAGCGGCTGCAGCGTCATCCTGCAGACCGCCTCGCCGATCGCCTGCTTGGACTCGAAGAAGCGATAGACGTAGGCGCTCGACACACCGATGGCGCGCGCCAGGTCGGCCACCGTGGTCTTCTGGTAACCGTAGTGACGGAAGTGTTCGTCAGCGGCGGCGATGATCTGCTCGCGCCGTTCGTGTTCGACCGGGCCGCGCTGACCGGTCGCCAAAGGGGTGTCGTGGGCTGCGATGTCATCCATGAAGCAAGGTTACAAGGTCGACCCCGCATTGACAACGAGTAACGAGTATATAAACTTGTAACTCTTTATCAGGAGCGCGCCATGCCGTCATCCCTCCGCCGCCTGCCGACCGCCGCCGTATGGATGCTGACCGGCCTCACCCTGGGTGGCTGCGCGGTCGGCCCCGACTTCCGCCGCCCCGAGCCGCCAGCCAGTACGCACTTCGTGTCGGCCGGCGCGGTGGCCGCGCGCAGCGCCCCGGTGGGCGCGGAAGATCCTGCCCGCTGGTGGGCGGGATTCGACGACCCGCTGCTCGATCGCATCGTCGCGCGCGTGCTGGCCGGCAACCTCGACCTTGCGGTGGCGGCGGCGCGGCTCGAACAGGCACGTGCCGGGCTGGCGGTGCGCACGGCGATCCAGCGCCCGTACGGCCAGTTGGGCGCCGAGGCGGCCACCGGCCGACTGTCGATGCAGACGCCACTGGGTCGCCTGCTCGACGCGCGCCCCGGCTTTGACCGCACGGCCGACGAATACGCGCTCAACGCGGGATCCAGCTGGGAACTGGACCTGTTCGGTGGCCTGCAGCGCGGCGAGGACGCCGCCCGCGCCGACTATCTGGCGGCAGGTGCCGGCGAGGCCGGCGCACGACTGGCCGTCGTGGCGCAGGCGGCCGACACCTATATATATGTGCGGGCGCTGCAGTCGCGGCTGCAGGTGCTGCACGAACAGATCGATACGCAGCGCCGTCTGGTCGGGCTGATTGCGCTGCAGGTGTCGCGCGGTCTGGCCGCCGAACTGCAGCACGATCAGGCGCAGGGCGCGCTGGCGGAGGTCGAGGCCGCGCTGCCCGCACTCGAAGCCGGGCGCGATGCGGCGATGTTCGCGCTCGACGTGCTGACCGGCGACACCCCGGGCCACTGGCGCGCCGAACTCGAGCCGCCCGCTGCGCTGCCGCGTGCGCCGGCCATCGCCACAGCGGGTGGTCCCGCCAGCCTGATCCGCCGCCGACCCGACCTGATGGCGGCCGAGTACCGGCTGGCCGCCTCGAATGCACGCATCGGCGAAGCCATCACCGCGTACTATCCGCGCATGGCGCTGACCGGCCTGCTGGGTTTTGCCACGGCGGGTGGCGGCAGCCTGATCGCGTCGGGCGCCGCGCAGGCGCGTCTGGCCGCCGGCCTGCGCTGGCGGCTGTTCGACTTCGGGCGCGTCGATGCCGAAGTGGCTGCGGCGCGCGGTGGCGAAGCCGAAGCGCTGGCGCTGTACCGGCAGGCGGTGCTGCGCGCCACCGAAGAGGTAGAAAACGCCTTCACCACGCTGGTCAAGCGCGAGTCGCAGGCTGCGACGCTGAGCACCGGCGAGGCGGCGCTCACCCGTGCGCGCGAGCGCGCCTTCGCGGCCTGGCAGGGCGGCGTGGTCAGTCTGGTCGAGGTGCTCGACGCCGACAGCCGACTGCTGCGCACGCGCGACGCCCGCATCCAGGCTGAAGCCGACGCGGCGCGCGCCGCGGTGGCGTCGTTCCGCGCGCTGGGCGGCGGCTGGCAGCCGGCCGTGACGGATGACACGCGGCCACGACCGGTCGCGGGTACGCTGGGCAGCGACGGGTAAGGTTGGCGCTGCCGCGCCGGTCTGATCGAGGGTCCAGCGACCCCGTGATGACCGATGCCCGCGATACCCCCGCACCCACACCCGCCCGTTTCCTTCCGCCTTCCGCTGCCGGAAACCGACGCGCGCTCCGCCCACGCCAGCGAGCTGGTGAAGCCGCCCGCCCGCGGGCTGGTCATCGCCTTCATCGTCGCGACCGTGATCAGCGTGGTGCTGGCCAGCGCGGTTTACCTGCAGACGCGGGCGCTCGAACAGGCGTCGGAAAGACTGTTCACGATGCGCCTGCCCGCGCTGGAGGCGATCTCGAGCCTGCGCGGACCTATCGCAGCACAGCAGGCGATCCTGTACCGCTATTACGCCAGCCGCGACGTGGACGAATTCCGGCAGCTGTATCGCAGCAATCACGCCATGCTGCTGACCCATCTGAACAAGCTGGAGCACGCGCTCGACGACCAGGACGCAACGATCTGCCGCATCGGGCTGGGCGAGGTGCAGAGCCTGGCGGAACAGCTGGAGACTGCATTGTCGAGCCCGCGTCCGAATGATGGCGCAGCGATGGCGCTGCTGTCGCAGGTGGGCATGCATGCCGACCAGATGGGCGGCGAACTGGCAGGTATCGTCGAAGACATCCGCCGCGAATTCAGCGCCAGCGTCGAGGAAACCCACGCGGCGACGCGCTTCATCGCCTTCATCGTCTATGGCTACTCGGGTTTCCTGCTGCTGCTCGGCACGCTGGTGGCGTTCAACCTGAAGCGCTATTTCGACGCCAGCAGCCACCAGCGCACGATCGCGCTGTTTCCCGAGCGCAACCCGTCGGCCGTGCTGCGGCTGGACGGCACCGGTGTGGTCACCTACGCCAACCCGGGTGCGCGCGACCTGCTGGCGGGCGTCGGTCATGCCGGCGGCGAGCCGCAGCGGCTGTTGCCGGACGATCTCGCCGAGCGGCTGCGCGCGCTGCGCGAGGCCACTCCGCCGTCGGCCGACTGGGAATACCCGGTGGGCGGGCGCGTCCTGCACTGCAAGGCGCACTACATCGAACAGGATCAGGTGTTCCACGCCTACCCGGTGGACGTGACCGCGCAACGCGACGCCGAACGCGCGTTGAACGATGCGCTGGGTCAAGTCAGCGAACTGGGCAAGCGTCTGGCCGACGAGAACGTCTACCTGAAGGCGGAAATGCTGACCGCGACGCCGTCATCGGACATCGTCGGCCAGAGCCCGAAGCTGAACGAGGTGCTGGCGCGCATCGACCAGGTCGCCGGCACCTCGGCCACCGTGCTCATCCTCGGCGAAAGCGGCGTCGGCAAAGAATCCTTGGCGCGCGCACTGCATGATCGCAGCGACCGCAAGGACAAGCCCTTCATCAAGCTCAACTGCGCGGCCATCCCGGCGAATCTGGTCGAAAGCGAACTGTTCGGCCACGAAAAAGGCGCCTTCACCGGTGCGGCGACACGCCGGCTCGGCCGCTTCGAACTGGCCGACGGCGGCACGCTGTTCCTCGACGAAATCGGCGAACTGCCGCCGGACACCCAGGCCAAGCTGCTGCGCGTGCTGCAGGAACACGAATTCGAGCGCGTCGGCGGACAGGCCACAATCAAGGTCGATGTGCGCATCGTCGTCGCCACCCACCGCGACCTCAAGGCCATGGTGAAGGACGGCAGCTTCCGCGCCGACCTGTACTACCGCATCAACGTGTTCCCGGTCGAACTGCCGCCGCTGCGCCAGCGGCGCGAAGACGTTCCGGCACTGGTCGCACATTTCCTGAAGAAATTCTCGACCGAGCACGGCAAGGCGATAGATGGCGTGTCGGCACGCGCACTGGAGCGGCTGCAGGCCTACGACTGGCCGGGCAACATCCGAGAGCTGCAGAACGTGATCGAGCGCGCCACCATCGTGTGCCGCGGCAGCGTGCTCGATGTGCCGCCGCTGGGCGACAACGCCGGTCCGTCGTCACCGACTCCAGCCACCGCCGTCGATCTCGAATCGGTCGAACGCCGCCACATCACCCAGATGCTGAGCGACCACAACTGGGTCATCGAAGGCAAATCCGGCGCCGCCGCCGCCCTCGGTCTGGCCGCCGGCACACTGCGCTCGCGCATGAAGAAACTCGGCATCGAGCGCCCGCGGGCAGTTGGGTAGGTAGGCGCCTTTCCGGGCATTGTCGACTGTGGGAGCGGTGTCGACTGTGGGAGCGGCGGCCTCGCCGCGATACGCACGTTGATCATCGATCATCGCTGCGCTGATCGCGGCGAGGGCGGAGCGGGGGTTTCGGCGAGCATTGCTCGCCGCCCGCAGAGCCGGCCGGCCATGCAGGGCCGGCAGTGGATCGCCGCTCCCACAAAACCACCGCTGCTCCCGCAGTGCCGCTCGCAAAACTGCTGCCGCGACACCTGCGGCCGGGCAACGGCCGATCAACCGTAGCGCTGCCTCGCCACGACGGCCAGGCCGCAGCCGACGCTGCCATACAGGTCGCCCTCGACCGGGCGCGCTTTCGGAAAGCGCCGGGACAGCGCATCACGCAGCACCGGCACGGCGCTCGAGCCACCGGTGAAGAACAGCGTGTCGAGCGTGTCCGCACGCACGCCGGCGTGATCGAGGCAGCGCTGCGCGGCGGCGCACACCCGTTCGATCTCGGCTGCGATGGCGGCTTCGAACTGCGGGCGCGTCAGGGTCACCGCCAGTCCGGCTTCCGCCACATCGAGATCGAGCTCGCAGGCGAGCGCCTGAGACAGTTCGATCTTTGCCGCTTCCGAGCGCATGGCGATGCGGTGGCCGCTGCGTTCGCGCACCACGCGCAGCAGGCGGTCAAAGCGCTTCGTGTCGACCACGTCGAGCCGCATGTCCTGCAGGCTGGCCAGCACGGCGCGCGGATAGGCAAGATGGATGGTGTGCCAGGTGGCGAGCTGGAAATAGGTGGTGTTGGGCAGGATGGCGCCGCTGGCCAGCAGGCCGCCCATGCCCAGTTCCGGCATGACGCAGGAGAGCGACAGCCGCTTGTCGAAATCGGTGCCGCCGATATGCACGCCGCTGGTGCCCAGCAGGTCGGCGCTGCGGTCAGTCGCGTTGCGCCGCTCGGGCGACAGGCGCACCAAGGAAAAGTCGGACGTGCCGCCGCCGATGTCGACCACCAGCACCAGGGATTCCCGGTCGACGGTCTGCTCGAAAGCATGCGCCGCGGCGATCGGTTCGAACTGGAAACTGACGTCACGAAAGCCCAGTCCGCGCACGATCTGCGCCAGCGTGTCTTCGGCCAGCTGGTCGGCTTCGCGGTCATCGTCGACGAAATACACCGGCCGGCCGATGACCACCTGGTCGAAGCCGCAGCGCGCCGCGGTTTCGGCGCGCTTGCGGATTTCGGCCAGAAAGCCGCCGATCAGGTCGCGGAATGCGAGATGACGGCCGCCGACATCGGTGCCGGTATCCATCAGGCCGCTGCCGAGCAGGCTTTTCATCGAACGCATCAGCCGCCCCTCGTAACCTTCGAGGTATTCGTTCAGCGCGGCGCGGCCGAACGACATCGTGTCTTCGTCGAGATTGAAGAACACGGCCGACGGCAGCGTCAGCCGACCCGCTTCCAGCGGCAACAGACGGGCGACTGCACCGTCGTGCACCGCGGCGGTGGAGTTGGAGGTACCGAAATCGATGCCGCAGGCGGTCAGGCTCATGATGCGTTCAACCTGAAAACCTCATTTGATCGACGCCATGGGTATGGTTGGCGGGGCGTACGGCAAGGCGCGAGGACGCGGCAGGATGGCTACCTGCAAGGACGAGCAACGCAGCCGGGCACCCCGCCGGCCGTGCACAGGGCGGCGAAGCGCGCTCACCCGGAGGGCGAAGGCCTGGCGAAAGCAGGAAAGTTGCAAGGGCAATGTCTTCCATCGATGTTTCAAGCGATCAACTGAGGTGTTCAGGTTCAGTGCAGGGACAACACGGGCGCGCAGCCTACGGCGCTGCGCAAGCCGGGTCAAACGCCGGCGGCCGGTTCGATCATTTCCAGACGGTAGCCGGCTGCCTTCCAGCCGTCGATGCCGCCGAGCAACGGCCGCGCGTCGACGATGCCGGCCGCGCGCAGCTTCAAGGTGGCGCGCACTGCCGACACGTCATTCGGGCACGCGCAATACACGATGACGGGCCGGTCGCGCGGCAGCCGATGCGCCGCGGCATCGATATGTTCGAGCGCGATGTGCAGCGCGCCCGGGATGCGCACCGGTTCGGCATCGGCGATCAACGCGGAGCGCACGTCGATGACCGTCACGTCGACGCCGCTGTCGAGCATGTCCAGCAGGTCGGCGGGCGCCAGCCTGACCGCGCGCAGCGCCTTCATCGCGCGCTGGCGGTCGAACCAGCGGTAACCGACATACAGCGCGAGCAGCGTGCCGACCGCGGCGGCAGCCGCTGAACCAAGTCCGGCCAGATAGTCGAGCACGACGCCGATCTGTTCGTGGAACACCAGCCCGATGGCCAGCGCGGCACCGGCCCACAGCAGCGCACCGGCGGTGTTGAACAGCATGAAGGCGCTCGGCCGCATGCCCAGCGCACCGGCCAGCGGCGGGGCCAGCGTGGACAGGCCGGGCACGAACTTGGCGATCACCAGCGTGGCCAGTCCGTAACGCGTGAAGGTCGATTCGCTGGTGCGCACGCAGGTGTCGGGCGACAGCGAAATGCGGCACAGCAGCTTCAGCACGCGATGGCCGTGACGCCGTCCGGCGACATACCAGGCCAGATCACCCAGCGTTGACGCGAGCACTGCCACCAGCAGCGCGATCACGCCGTACATCGGTTCGTCCGCCACGCGCGCGCCGGCCAGCATGACCAGCGGCATGGCCGGAATCGGCAACCCGAGCTGTTCCGCCAGCACCACTGCAAACAACAGCCACAGGCCGTATTCGGCCAGCAATCCACTCACGTCTTTCCCCTGCAGACTCGCGCATCGGTCAACGATGACACATCGTCGTGACGCGATGCGCCTTGTCAGCCGCACATGGGGACAAAAGCCGGAATTGCGACCCGCGCTGGCCGGATCATTTCACCGCACCGTGTGACGCAACAGGCGCAGGCATTCGGCGGTGGCCGCGAGATCGGCGGCGAGGTAATCGTCATCGGTGCGGATCATCGGGTCAGCGCCGCATTCGAGCAGCAGCGCCAGCATGTCGTGCTTGCCGCTGGATGCGGTGTACATCAGTGCCGTGGCGCCGGTGTCGTTGCGGTTGTCGAGATCGATGCCGGCAGCCACCAGCGCACGCACGATGACGGCCTGACCGGACACGCAGCCCAGCCACAGCGCGTTGTTGCCGTCACCGTTGCGCCGGTCGACGGCAACCCCGAGCGCCAGCAGTTCGGACACGAGGTCGGCCCGGCCGGACAGCGCCGCGCGCATCAGTGGCGTCAGGCCGTGTTCGCGCGGCGCGTCGAGATCGGTGGCGTCGAAGCCCTGTTCGGCCACGAAGGCCTGCAGTGCAGCCGAACCACCGGCCGACGAAGGCTGCCCGGCACTTGCCGATGCGCGCCGTTCAAGCGCCGCGGCAAGCGCGTCGTGACCGCCGTCGACGCTGTAGACCTCGGCGTAGCGGAAGTCGGCGAACATGCCCGCCCAGGTCTTGCTGGCGTTGCCGCGATAGCAGTAGATGAGCACTGGCGTCGCGCGGCCGACCGTCTGCATCGCGGCGCCGAACCCGGCTTCGGTCAGGTGCTGTGCGCCGGCGATGTGCGCGCGCTCGAAGCTGGCACGGTCGCGCGTGTCGAACAGCGCCAGCGATGCAAGCGCGCCGCTGCGATGGCGCAGCAGCAGGTCGGCCGCCTGGTCGGCGGGAATGCAGCGATGGCGGGAAGCGGTCGCGTGGTCGTTCATGGCGTGGGTTCCGATGCGGCCGGTGTGCGCTGCGCGTAGGCCGGCGATGATTCGATGCGCGCATCGTCGATCGCGCGCCCGAGGGTGAAGTGGTACAGCGTCTGGTGCGCCGTGCCTTCGAGGCCGATCAGCTCGTGCACCGCGTCGTCGAAGAAGCAGCCGATGCCGGTGCCGCGCAGGCCCATCGCTTCCGCCTCGGCATAGAGCACCTGGCCGATCAGCCCGGCCTGCCGGTGCAGGTCGCGATAGTTGGCGGCAGACGCCGCCAGCGCAGCTTCGAATTCGCACAGCATGCCGAGCGCAACACAGCCGTTGGCGGCAATGTCCTGATGGCAGTGCAGGCTGCGTGCCAGCCGCGCAAGCGCCATCGGCTCCATCGCCGCCAGCTGGTAGAGCGGCACTGCGGCATCGTCCACCGGCAGCAGGTCGTGCTGACGGGCCAGCCGCGCCGGCACACCCTGTTCGACACCGCCACGCGACAGCAGATAGACCCCGGGCGACAGGCCTTCGACGCGGTGCACGAACAGCAGCAGGTCGATGCGCCAGCCACCGGGCAGCGCGTCCCAGGGCATGCCGCCGGACGGCTGCAGGCGTTCCAGCAGACGATCGAAGGCGTCGCGCGCCATGACCGTCCGCGGGTCGAAGCGCTGCGCGCTGCGCCGCCCGAGCAACACCTCGCCGATCGATCGCCCGCGTCTTGCGGGCGCGGCAGCCGCGCGTGTTGCGCGTGCGCCTGCCGGATGCCCGGCGGCAACGGGCGCGGCGCCCTGCACGGCATCGCGCGTGGCGGCCGCCACCTCGCCCACCGCCGCCCAGCGATACATCGGATGGCGGTCCACCGTGCTCGCCGGTCCGAACCACTGCACGGCATCGATGGCGGGCAGCGGCAGCGCATCGTTGCCGTCGCAGCCTATGCCGAGCAGCAGTTCGGCCTCCTCGATTTCGGTATCGATGGCGCGGCGCGCCGGAAAATCCTGCAGGCGATCGGTGCCGACGAGCGCCGCCAGCGACGCCGCGTCGATGTCCGGCTGCGCCTTTAGCGTCCAGCCAAGCACGGCCGCCGCGTAGCGCATCGCACCGACTGCGTGACCGGTGTCCAGCTGACAATAGCGGAAAGCGCGCTCGCCGTATTTCCACGCCTCGCGCCACATGACCGACGTCAGCACGATGTGCACGCCGGCGCTCCCGGTGGCACGTACGCCGTGGCGGGCGCGGCATTCAAGCTCGTGCGTTTCGGGAAGGTAGTGGTACAGCCCGTCGGCGAGCGCGTCGAGCCCGCGTATCACCAGGTAGGCCTCCACCGGGTGCAGGTTGCCGCTGGATGGATTGGCGCGCACCGCCCAGCGGTCAGGGCCGCTCGATTTCCATGCCGTCAGGCCGAGCGACAGGTGCAGCAGCGCCCCCAGCGTGTGCAGCGACAGCGGCAACGGCAGCAGCGGCGTGTCGAGTGCGGCAAAATCCAGATCGAGTCGCGGCCGGGCCGGATTGGCGTCGTCGGTCGCCAGCGGCAGCGCGCGGCGCGGCGCGCCGTCGAAGTGCCGGAACGCCGCCGGCTGCGCGTCCCAGTCCAGCGTTTCCGGGCCGGCGGCGTAGCCGGCGTAACGGTGGCGGGTGCGCACGTGATAGGCGCGCACGACCTCGGCAGCAGACGCGGACGCGTCCGGCGCAGACCGCGTTTCAGTCGTCGTCATCGTCGTCCGACATGCCGTTCTTGCGCGGCACCGTTTCCGGGTCGCAGATGATCGGTCGATATATTTCGATGCGGTCGCCCGGGCGCAACGGTGCGTCCTTCTTCACCACCTTGCCGAATACGCCGACCTTCTGCCGGCTGAGGTCGATGTCCGGGCACAGCTTCAGGATGCCCGACAGTTCGATGCCTTCGGCCACCGTGCAGGCATCCGGCACGTCGATCTTCAGCCAGTGGCTGGCGACACTGCCCGCATAGGCAACGGCAATCCGCATGGCGCGCCTCCTTCAGTGAGCGGCCTGCGCGCCGGTCAGCGCAGCCGCACGCCGATCGGCGCGCCGCTGCAGCCAGCGGCGTCCCGCGATCAGCAGGCCGAGAGCGAGAAATCCGCCCGGCGGCAGGATCATGAACAGCGCGCCGGAATCCGCCGGCAGCACCTTCGTTTCGAGAAATGCGAAATGCGGCCCGAGCAGCAGATGTGCATTCGCGAACAGCGTGCCGGCACCGGTGATTTCGCGCAGCGCGCCCATCACCGTCAGCGCCAGCGTGAAGCCGAGGCCGGTCGCCAGACCGTCGAACGCCGACAGCGCCGCCGACTGGCGCGACGCGAAGGCTTCGGCGCGGCCGAGCACCGCGCAATTGACGACGATCAGCGCGATGAAGATGCCGAGCACCTTGTACAGGTCGTGGAACCAGGCGTTCAGGCACATATCGACCAGCGTCACCATGCCGGCTATCAGCACGATGAAGACCGGAATGCGCACCTCGTCGCTGACCCAGTGACGCAGCGACGAAATGAGCGCATTCGACATGACCAGCACGACCATCGTCGCCAGACCCATGCCCAGACCGTTGGTCGCGCTGCTGGTCACCGCCATCGCGGGACACAGGCCGAGCATCTGGCCGAGCACCGCATTGTTGTCCCACAGGCCGTCGCGCGCGACGGTCTTCGCTGACGGACTGTCACTCATGGCTTCTCCCCGCTGACCGGCACCGCCTCGCCGCTCGCTTCAGCCGTCAGTTCCGGGCGGTGCGCGGCGAGAAATTCGAGGCCTTTCTTCACCGTGGCGACGACCGCGCGCGGCGTGATGGTCGCGCCGGCGAACTGGTCGAAGTCGCCGCCATCCTTCTTCACCGCCCAGCGCGCCGGTGCCGGCTGCTGCAGCGACTTGCCGTCGAAGAAACGTATCCAGTCATGCCGCGCGACCTCGATCTTGTCGCCCAGGCCCGGTGTTTCGTTGTGCTTCGTCACCCGCACGCCTACGATGCGGCCGTCGACATCGACCGCCATCAGCAGCACGATGCGCCCGCCGTAGCCGTAGCCCGACATTTCGAACAGCAGCGCCCGCAACACGCCCTGCTTGCGGGCGCGATGCACGGTCAGCGGCGCACCGTCCGGCCCGGCCAGCTGCAGCGTGTCGGTCAGCAGGTTGTTGTCGGCATAGCCGGCCGGCAGGATCTGTTCGAGCTGCAGCCGCGTGTCATCCGATTGCGCCTGCGCGATCTGCTCGCGCGTGGCGAACTGACCGACGGCGAGGAAGGCGGTGGTGACCAGCATCACCACGCCCAGCGAGGCGCCCGGAAACCACAGTGCGTCAGGTGCGCGCGAACCGCTCATCGCGTGACCTCCTGTGCCCGACGCGCGTCCAGTGGCTTGCCGCCGATGCGCCGGCCGAAGATGCGCGGCCGGGCCCACAGGTCAAGCAGGGGTGTGGCGGCATTCATCAGCAGGATGGCGAAGCCGACACCTTCCGGATAGCCGCCCCAGGTGCGGATCAACCACGTCAGCAGGCCGGCGCCGAGCGCGAATATCCACTGCCCGAACGGCGCACTGGGCGAGGTGACATAGTCGGTGGCGATGAAGAAGGCGCACAGCAGCGCACCGCCCGACAGCAGATGGGTGGACGCCGGCAGGAAGGCCTGCGGCGCCGCAGCGTGCGCGATGGCTGCGGGAATGCACAGACCGGCGAGGAAGCCGACCGGAATGCGCAGGCCGATGACGCGCTTGAACACCAGGAACAGCCCGCCGGCGCCGATCAGCAGCGCCGACGTTTCGCCGAGGCTGCCGGCCCGCAGGCCCAGCAGCGCCTCGTCTGGCAGAAAGCCGTGCATCGCATCGACCAGCGTCAGGCCTCGTCCGAGTTCGGTCTTCACGTGGCCGAGCAGCGAGGCGCTGGTCAGCGCATCGGGGATGCCCCCGTTCAGGCCGATGGCGATCGCCTGCGCGAGGTCGGTGCCCTGGGCCAGCACCTGCGGGCTCACCCACTGCGTCATGTGAACCGGGAACGACACCAGCAGAACGGTGCGTCCCACCATGGCCGGATTGAAAACGTTGCAGCCGAGCCCGCCGAACACCTGCTTGGCGATGACGATGGAAATGAAGCCTCCAAGCACGCCGATCCACCAAGGTGCCCAGGGCGGCAGCGACATGGCGAGCAGCCAGCCGGTCAGCGCGGCCGAGCCGTCCGACAGCACCGGTGCGACGCGCCGGCCGGACCCCTGCAGGCACAGTGCTTCGGCCAGTACGCAGGACAGCACGGTGACCGCCCACAGACAGAAGGCCGGCCAGCCGAACTGCCAGAAGCCGGCCACGGTGGCCGGCACCAGGGCCGCCATGACGAGCGCCATGATCTGGCCGCTGGTGCGCCGCGACAGCGCATGCGGCGACGCCTGCACCGGCGTGTTCATGCCGATTCCTCGTGCGAGGCGGCCGCCTTCGCCGCCGCTTCGGCCGCTTGTGCGGCCGCGCGTTCGGCCTTGCGGCGGGCGTGCATTTCGGCCTTTTCACGCGCCTCGCGTTCATGGCGCGCGGCGCGCGCCTCGGTCAGTTCGCGCACCTCGTCGAGCCGCTTGCGTTCGCGTTCGCGCGCCATCAGTTCGCCGCGGGCGTGCGCGAAGTACTGCACCAGCGGTATGCGCGACGGGCACACATAGCCGCAGGCGCCGCAGGTGAGGCAGTCGCGCAGGCCGATGTCCTCGGCCTGCTCCAGTTCGCCGGCATGGATGCGGTTGGCCATTTCCAGCGGCATCAGGCCGACCGGACAGGCCACGACGCAACTGCCGCAGCGGATGCAGGCGCTCGGCTCGCGTGCACCGACTTCGGCCGCGGTCAGCGCCAGCACGCCGCTGGCACCCTTGCCGACCGGCACGTCGAGGTCGGGCACGGCCACACCCATCATCGGTCCGCCGACCACCAGCCGGGCCGGCTCGCGAGTCAGTCCGCCTGCGCGCTCGACCAGCCATGACAGCGGCGTGCCGACGCGCGCGCGCATGTTGCGCGGCGCCGCGACGGCACCACCGGCCACCGTGATCACCCGCTCGGTCAGCGCTTCGCCGTGGCGCAGCGCGCGCCACACCGCCGCCGCCGTGCCCACGTTGTGCACCACCACGCCGACATCGGCCGCCCGCCCGCCGGCAGGCGGCTCGACCCCGAGCAGGGTGTGGATGAGCTGGCGCTCGGCACCCATCGGGTAACGGCTCGGAATGCGCACGACCGACACTTCCGGGTAGGGATGCGCCGCCACCTTCATGGCGTCGATGGCATCCGGCTTGTTGTCCTCGATGCCCACCAGCAGATGCTGCGCCCCGGTGGCGCGCAGCAGCAGGCGCGCCCCTTCGATGATGTCGCTGGCGCACTCCTGCATCAGCCGGTCGTCGCATGACAGGTAAGGCTCGCATTCGCTGCCGTTGAGGATGACGGTGTGTATGCCGCTGCGCTGGCCGAGCGCCAGCTTGACCGCGGCCGGAAACGCGGCGCCGCCCATGCCGACGACCCCGGCGGCAGCGACTCGACGGGCAATCTCTTCCGGCGCCAGATTGATCGGATACGGTTCGACGTCGCGCGGCGCCCAGCGGTCGAGACCATCCGGGCGCAGCGTGATGCCCTGCCCGGGCAGTCCGGACGGATGCGGCATCGGCGCGTCGCCGATCGCCATCACGGTGCCGGAGGTCGAAGCATGCACGTGCGCCGACACATGGCCGACCGCCTCGGCCACCAGCTGACCGCGCAGCACGTGGTCACCGACCTTCACCACCGGGCGCGCCGGCCTGCTGCGACAGCGGCAGCACCAGCAGCGGCGGCAACCCGGCATCGGCGATGGCCAGCCCGGCCGCCGGGAACTTGTGGCTGTCCGGATGGATGCCCCAGCGCGTGAGCAGGCGCCGGATCGGCGGGATGACGACGTGAGCCATGACGTCAGGCCGCCATCGGTGGCTTCGGCATCACCCAGGTGCCTGCGGTGGTCGGCAGTTCCTGCATCGTGATGGCACCGGTCGGGCACTTCTCGGCGCACTGGTTGCAGCCGGTACACGCTTCGACGAACACGCCGTGCAGCTGCTTCATCGCGCCGACGATGGCGTCCGACGGACACAGGCGGTAGCACTTGGTGCAGCCGATGCAGATCGCGTCCTCGATGACCGCGATCTTCGGCGCTTCATCCATATCGTCGTCGCCCAGCGTGATGCCGAGGTGTCCGGCGATCGCCAGCGCCACGACCTTGCCGCCCGGCGGGCAGCAGGTCGGCGACGCCTCGCCCTCGACGATGGCCTGCGCCGCACCTTCACATCCGGGGAAGCCGCACTGACCGCAATTGGCGGCCGGCAGCATGGCCACGATCTCTTCCACGCGGCTGTCGCCCTCGACGGCGAACTTGCGCGCCGCCACACCGAGCACGACGCCAAGACCTGAGCCGATGGCGGCCAGGCTCATCACTGCGGTGATCATCTGTTCCATTTCAGCCTCCTGCTGCGGGTACGAGCCCGGTGAAACCCATGAATGCCAGCGCCAGCAGGCTGGCCGTGACGAACGCGATCGGTGCGCCTTCGAAACTGTCCGGCACGCGCGCCAGCTGCAGGCGCTCGCGCAGACCGGCGAACAGCACCATCACCAGGGTGAAGCCGACGCCGGAGGCGAAGCCGGTCAGCACGCTCATGCCGACGCCGAGCGCGGACTGCGCATTGAGCAGCGGGATGCCGAGCACCGCGCAGTTGGTGGTGATCAGCGGCAGGTAGATGCCGAGCACGCGGTGCAGATCGGGTGTGGATTTGCGCATCGCCATTTCGACGAACTGCACGACTGCGGCAATGACGACGATGTAGGACAGGATGCGCAGATAGCCCAGATCGAACGGCCGCAGCAGCGCGTACTCGAGCACCCAGGCCGCCAGCGCCGACAGCGTCATGACGAAGGTGGTGGCCAGCCCCATGCCGAAGGCGCTGTCGATCTTCTTCGACACGCCCATGAAGGGGCACAGGCCGAGGAAGCGGACCAGCACCACGTTGTTGACCAGCGCTATGCCGATTACTGCAAGCAAGACATCACGCATTGCGACCTCCTTGTTGCAGGTCTCAATGCATGCGGCGTGCCATGCCCGCGCCGACCTGGCGCAGCGCTGCCGTCGCCACCCGGCAGATCCGCCGCAACGGCCGTGCCGGCGCGACTTTCGGCCGCCGGGCGCGGATTCCGCTCGCCGATCCGGCAGCGCGGTGCGTGTCGTGCTGCGGCGCGTCGGCAACCCTACAAATTCGACATGACTTGTCTGACGATCGCGGCGCTCGCGACGCGTGGAAAAGCAAGTCTCTGATCCATATCAAGTTTTCAAACTGGCCCGCAAGTTGCGTAGTCCCTGCAACACCCTTCCATGCAGGAGAGTCCGACATGAACCGCCCGATCTATCTGGACTACGCCGCCACCACACCCGTCGATCCGCGGGTGGTCGGAAAGATGATGCCCTGGCTGTTCGACAACTTCGGCAATCCGGCCAGCCGCTCGCATGCCTACGGCTGGGCCGCGGAAGAAGCGGTGGAACTGGCCCGCGAACAGGTGGCGGCGCTGGTCGGCGCCGATCCGCGTTCCATCGTGTGGACTTCCGGCGCCACGGAATCGAACAACCTGGCCATCAAGGGCGCGATGCAGTTCCACGCCGGCCGAGGCAAGCATGTCGTGACCGTGAAGACCGAACACAAGTCGGTGCTCGACACGGTGCGCGAACTCGAACGCGCCGGCTGCGACGTGACGGTGCTCGACGTGCAGGAAAACGGTCTGCTCGACCTCGATGCATTCCGCGCCGCGCTGCGGCCGGACACGGTGATCGCGTCGGTCATGTTCGTGAACAACGAAACCGGCGTCATCCAGGACATCGCCGCGCTGGGCGCCATCTGCCGCGAAAAGGGCGTGCTGTTCCATGTCGATGGCGCGCAGGCAACCGGCAAGGTGCCGTTCAGTCTGGACGAGCTGCCGGTCGACCTGATGTCGCTGTCGGCACACAAGACCTACGGCCCGAAAGGCATCGGCGCGCTCTATGTCAGCCGCAAGCCGCGCGTGCGAATCGACGCCATCATCCACGGCGGCGGCCACGAGCGCGGCATGCGTTCCGGCACGCTGGCGACCCACCAGATCATCGGCATGGGCGAAGCCTACTGGCTGGCACGCGACAGCATGGGCAGCGAGAACGAACGCATCCGCTCGCTGCGCGATCGCCTGATGAACGGGCTGATGGCCCTCGATCAGGTGTTCGTCAACGGCGACCTCGAACAGCGCGTGCCGCACAACCTCAACCTCAGCTTCAACTTCGTCGAAGGCGAATCGCTGCTGATGGGCATGAAGGACGTCGCCGTGTCGTCCGGCTCGGCCTGCACCTCGGCCAGCCTGGAGCCGTCCTACGTACTGCGCGCCATGGGCCGCAGCGACGAACTTGCGCACAGCTCGATCCGCTTCTCGATCGGCCGCTTCACGACGCAGCAGGAGGTCGATGCGGTGATCGAGAAAGTCAGCACTGCGGTGAACAAGCTGCGCGAACTGTCGCCACTGTGGGACATGCACAACGAAGGCATCGATCTGGCGACGGTTCAGTGGGCCAGTCACTGAGCGACTCAGGCAACACCCCTCACTCACCTCTTTCAGCGGAGAACCACCATGGCATACAGCGACAAGGTGCTTGACCACTACGACAACCCGCGCAACGTCGGCGGCTACTCGAACCAGGACGAAGACGTCGGTACCGGCATGGTCGGTGCCCCCGCCTGCGGCGACGTCATGAAGCTGCAGATCAAGGTCGGTGCCGACGGCATCATCGAAGACGCGAAATTCAAGACCTACGGCTGCGGCTCGGCGATAGCCTCGTCGTCGCTGGTGACCGAATGGGTCAAGGGCAAGACGCTCGACGAGGCACTGGCGATCAAGAACACCGAAATCGCCGAAGAGCTTGCACTGCCTCCGGTGAAGATCCACTGCTCCATCCTGGCCGAAGACGCGATCAAGGCCGCCGTCGCCGATTACCGCACCAAGCAGACCGCCGCCAACACGGCCGTCGAAGGCGCCTGAAAGGACACGTCATGAACACGCTGACCGAAAACACCCTCGCCGCGGCAACCCCGCCCGCCCTGTCGCCGATCACCTTCTGCGAAGCCGCTGCCAGCAAGGTGGCCGAAATGATTGCCGAAGAGGGCAATCCGGCACTGAAGCTGCGCGTCTATGTGACCGGCGGCGGCTGTTCCGGCTTCCAGTACGGCTTCGCCTTCGAAGAGACGGTGAACGAGGACGACACGCACATCGTGCAGTCCGGCGTCACGCTGCTCGCCGACTCGATGAGCCTGCAGTACCTGATGGGCGCCGAGATCGATTTCGAGGACGGACTCGAAGGCTCGCGCTTCATCATCCGCAACCCGAACGCGACGTCGTCGTGCGGCTGCGGCAGTTCCTTCTCGATGTGAGCGGAGTCCGGCCATGACCATCACCATCAGTGAAGCCGCGGCGCGGCACGTGCAGAAAAGTCTGACCAAACGCGGCCAGGGCGTCGGCCTGCGGCTGGCGGTGAAGACCAGCGGCTGTTCCGGGCTGGCCTACGCGCTTGAGTTCGCGGACGCCGCCGAGGCGGAGGACGTGCGCTTCGAAAGCCATGGCGTCACCGTGCTGGTCGATCCGAAAAGCCTGCCCTTTCTCGACGGCACCGAACTCGACTTCGTGCGTGAAGGCCTGAACGAAGGCTTCAAGTTCAACAATCCCAACGTCAAGGCCGCCTGCGGCTGCGGCGAAAGCTTCGGCGTCTGAAGCCTGCCGCGCCGGCGTCATCACCGAAACGGGAGCAGCCCATCATGGCCTTGCTGCAGATTGCCGAACCGGGCCTCAGCGCCGCACCGCACCAGCACCGGCTGGCCGTGGGCATCGATCTGGGCACCACCAACTCGCTGGTCGCCACGGTGGCCAGCGGACTGTCGCGCGTGCTGCCCGACGCCGAAGGGCGCCGGCTGCTGCCCTCGGTGGTGCGCTACGCCGAGAGCGACATCGTCGTCGGCCACGCCGCGCAGGCGGCGCAAGTTGACGATCCGGGCAACACCATCGTGTCGGTGAAGCGCTTCATGGGCCGCACGCTGGCCGATCTCGACGCGTCGGTGCATACCCCCTACACGCTGGTGGACACGCCGGGCATGCTCAGTCTGGCCACTCGCAGCGGCGTGCGCTCGCCGGTCGAAGTGTCGGCCGACATCCTGCGTTCGCTGCGCCAGCGCGCCGAAGAGGGCCTGGGCGGCGACCTGGTGGGCGCCGTCATCACGGTGCCGGCCTATTTCGACGACGCGCAGCGTCAGGCCACCAAGGATGCGGCGCGCCTGGCCGGCCTCAATGTGCTGCGCCTGCTCAACGAACCCACGGCTGCCGCCATCGCCTACGGGCTGGATAACGCGGCGCAGGGCGTGTTCGCCATCTACGATCTGGGCGGCGGCACCTTCGACATTTCGATCCTGAAGCTATCGCAGGGCATGTTCGAAGTGCTGTCCACCGCCGGCGATGCCGCGCTCGGCGGCGACGATTTCGACCATCGCATCGCCGACTGGCTGCGGCAGAACCTGGCACTCGCAGCGACCTCCGCCGGCGAGACGCGCATGATGCTGGCGCGGGCGCGGAGCGCCAAGGAGGCGCTGTCGAGTGCACCGGTGACATCGATCGCCGGCCAGCTGGACAATGGGCGCAGCTTCAGTTTCGAACTGACGCGCGAACAGTTCGAAAGCCTGACCGCCGATCTTGTGGCGCGCAGCATGGCGCCGGTACGGCGCGCGCTGCGCGACGCGGGCATCGCCGCCGACGAGGTCGACGGCGTGGTGCTGGTCGGCGGCTCGACCCGCATGCCGCAGGTGCGCGACGCGGTCGGGAAGCTGTTCCGCCGCGAACCGCTGAGCAACCTCGATCCGGACGAAGTGGTGGCACTCGGCGCCGCCATGCAGGCCAATGTGCTCGCCGGCAACAACCCCGGCGGCGGCGACTGGCTGCTGCTCGATGTCTGTCCGCTGTCGCTCGGGCTGGAAACGATGGGCGGGCTGGTCGAAAAGGTCATCCCGCGCAACACCACGCTGCCCGCCGCACGCGCGCAGGAATTCACCACCTACAAGGACGGCCAGACCGCGATGGCGATTCACGTCGTGCAGGGCGAACGCGAGCTGGTGAGCGACTGCCGTTCGCTGGCGCGCTTCGAACTGCGCGGCATTCCGGCGATGGTTGCGGGGGCGCCGCGCATCCGCGTCACCTTCCAGATCGACGCCGACGGCATGCTGTCGGTGTCGGCTCGCGAACAGACCAGCGGCACCGAGGCGCACATCGAAATCAAGCCGTCCTACGGTCTGAGCGACACGCAGATCGCCGACATGCTGACCGACGCCTGGGGCAAGGCCGACGTCGACATGGCGGCGCGCATGCTGCGCGAGGCGCAGGTGGATGCCCGCCGTCTGGTCGATGCGACCGAAGCCGCGCTGGCCGAAGACGGCCA
This sequence comes from Methyloversatilis sp. RAC08, assembly GCF_001713355.1. Lineage (NCBI taxonomy): Bacteria > Pseudomonadati > Pseudomonadota > Betaproteobacteria > Nitrosomonadales > Sterolibacteriaceae > Methyloversatilis > Methyloversatilis sp. RAC08. The sequence goes on from NZ_CP016448.1 coordinate 1,300,458, forward strand.
CGCCCTGCTGACGCACGACGAATTCGTGGCCGTGCAGTCGGCGATGTTCGCGCTGGCCGAAGAACTGGAAAGCGGCGGCGACCTGCAACGGCTCAAGCGCGCCAGCGAGGCGCTGAACACCGCCACCACCCACTTTGCCGGGCTGCGCATGGACGCCGGCATCCGCCGCGCGCTGTCCGGCACACGCATATCGGCGCTGCAGACATGAGCCGGATCACCGTACTGCCTCATCCGCAGCTGTGCCCGACCGGCACCAGCTTCGACGCCGCAGCCGGCACGACCGTGTGCGATGCGCTGCTGGCGCACGACATTGCGATCGAGCATGCGTGCGAAAAGGTGGCCGCCTGCGCGACCTGCCACATCTACGTGCGCCAGGGCGGGTCGTCGGTCAATGTGCCGGACGATGACGAAGAGGACCAGCTCGATGACGCCTGGGGCCTTGAAGCCGCATCCAGACTGGCCTGCTGCGTCCGTCTGGGCAACGCGGATCTGACCATCGAACTGCCGATGCACACGCGCAACCTCGCGCGCGAGTGAAACGCCCGGATGTCCGGGCGCGTTGAAGCGGGCACTTTCGGTGCGCGGCGAGAAGTTTCGCCGCGCCCTTTTTCCGGCTGCCGGCCTACCACTCCTTCTGCATGCCCCACGGATGCGAACCGGGCACCAGTTCCACCTTCAATCCCTTCTTCGCGATGTCGTCGAGCGTCCGGTAGAAGGTCGCTTCGTGCATCAGCGTGCCCTTGGTGGTGTACAGCGCGACATACTTCGACGGCAGGTCGACCTCGATGACGAAATCGCCACCCGGGTCCTGCACGCTGCGCGCCTTGCCGTTCCAGTCGATGAAATAGCCGTTTTCACTGGTCATCGCATGTCTCCCGGTTCCAAGCCGTCGCCGGTGCTTCGAGCACCGCGACCGCACTGACGGTGACGTTGTTCTTTGTCGCATCGGTATACGGACACACCTTCAGCGCGCGCTCGACCAGCGAGTCGGCGGTCGGCTGGTCGATGCCGTGCAGCACCGTGGTGAAGCGGATCGCCATGCGGTAGGCCTCCTCGAAGTTCTTGAACAGCGACAGCTCGGCCTCGACCATGCAGCCCTTCACCGGCAGCCGGTCGGCGCGCACGATGTGCCGCACGGAGTTCTCGAAACAGGCGGCCCAGGCGGCCGCGAAAAGCTGCTCCGGATTGCTGCCGGGTTTCTTGCCACCCATTTCCGGCGGCGCGGCGAGGTCGAGTTTCAATGTGCCGTCTTCGCTCTGCACGCGGCCGTTGCGGCCGCCCTGGCTGAAGACGCGGGTTTTGTAGATGAGGTCCATGACAGCTCCCGGTTGAAAGAACAGTTGCGTCGTCAGCTCGAACAGCTGACCGACATGGCGCCCGCCCAGTCCGGCGGCGGCGCGGCGTAATGCGCACGGTCCGGCTGGTCGTCGAAGGGCCTGCGCAGACAGTCGAGCAGCCCGCGCACTTCGCCGAAATCACCGTCGCGCGCGCGGCGGATCGCCGACTCGGCCATCCAGTTGCGCAGCACATAGCGCGGATTGACCGCGCGCATCGCCGGCTGGCGCACCGCATCGCGACTGCCTTCGCGGGCGAGTCGCGCACGCCAGCCGAGCAGCCAGGCGTCGCACGCCTCGCGGTCGGCGAACAGGTCGCGCAGCGGCGCGTCAATTAAGGCGCGCGACTCGCGCAGAACCGCTCCGGGCAGACTGGACAGCGCGCGGAAGAACAGCGTGTAGTCGATGCGCTCAAGCTGCAGCAGACCGAGCGTGGCGCCGATGAAGTCGGCATCGCCGGGCAGCGGCGTCGCAAGGCCGAGGCGGGCCCGCATCCGTTGCGCGAAGTGCGCGTCGAAGGTGGGCGTGAAGTGGTCGTCGACCAGCGCACGCGTGATGTCGGGATGGCCGATCAGCGGCCCCAGGGCGTCGGCCAGCGCGTACAGATTCCACAGGCCGATGCGCGGCTGCGCGCGAAAGGCGTAGCGCCCGTACGTGTCGGAGTGATTGCAGATGTGTCCGGCGTCGAACGTTTCCATGAAGCCGAACGGGCCGTAGTCCAGCGTCAGGCCGAGGATGGACATGTTGTCGGTATTCATCACGCCGTGCATGAAGCCGATCGCCTGCCAGTGCGCGATCGTTTCGCCGGTGCGGCGGGCGACGTCGGCCAGCAGCGCTTCGAACGGTTTCGGCGCATCGTGCAAATGCGGCAGGAAGCCGTCGATCACGTGATCGGCCAGCGTACGCAGGCTGGCGACATCGTCCTTGTCGGCGAAGTATTCGAAACTGCCGAAGCGCACGAAGCTGGGCGCGATGCGCGTCACCACCGCAGCCGTTTCCATCGTTTCACGCTGCACCGGCAACGACGAGCCGATGACGCACAGCGCGCGCGTGGTCGGTATGCCGAGCGCGGCCATCGCCTCGGAACAGAGGAATTCGCGGATCGACGAACGCAGCACCGCTCGACCGTCGGCGAAGCGCGCGTACGGCGTCGGCCCCGCCCCCTTGAGCTGCAGCTCCAGTGTGCCGGACGGCGTACGCACGCCGCCGAGCAGGTGGGCGCGGCCGTCGCCCAGACGCCCCGACCAGCTGCCGAACTGGTGGCCGCCATAGACCGCCGCCAACGGGTCGCTGCCGCGCAGCAGCGTGTTGCCGGCGAAGACGTCGACGAAGGCCGGGCGCGCCAGTTCGCGCGCGTCGAGGCCGATCAGCGCCGCCGCATCGTCGCTCGCGGCCACCACGTGCGGCGCCGGCAAGGACGACGGCGACAGCCGCGAATGGAAGGCGGCAGGCAGCCGCGCGTAGCGGTTGTCGAAGGCGAGCGCTTCGAGCGCAAGACCGGGCGGCGGATTCGGGGGTGCGTTCATGTCGGGCCTGTTGTCATCAGCCTGACCTAGCAAGAATCGCGCACGCCCGCGCAGCAGCCGGTCGGCGCACGACTGCACGCCGGCGATGTGCCAAACACGACAAAGCCGACGTCGCGTCCGCCCTTCACCACCACAGCGCTGCCGTCCGGCGCGCCGGGGCGCCGTGGAACGATGCTTGCTCGACGCCCCTCATGTGATTGCCACCGTGAGGACCGCACCATGCTGGATACCCTGATCGTCGGCGCCGGACTGTGCGGCCTGAGCATCGCCGGCCGGCTGCAATCGGCCGGACGCGACTTTCTGCTGATCGATGCGCGACCGCGCGCCGGCGGGCGCATCGAAACCGTGCCGGGCGCGGCCGGCAAGGCAGCGCTCGACCTCGGGCCCGGCTGGTACTGGCCGCAGACGCAACCGCGCATGGTGAAGCTGCTCGCCGAACTCGGGCTTGACGGACATGCGCAGCACGACAGCGGCCTCATCCTGCATCTGGCCAGCACGGATTCGAGTCCGGAAGCGCTGGCCCAGAATGGCGTGCACAACGGTGCGCACCGCGTCATCGGCGGCATGGGCGCCATCGTCGAAGCGCTGGTGCAGCGGCTGGCGCCCGACCGCCTGCGCACCGGCTGCAGGCTGCTGCGACTGGTCGACCGCGGCGACTTCGTCGAGGCGCACTGCCGCAGTCCGCAGGAGGAATTCGTCATCGCTGCGCGACACGTGGTGCTGGCGATGCCGCCGCGTCTGGTGGCCGAGCACATCGCCTTCGAGCCGGCGCTCGACGCGCCACTCATGCAGGCGCTGCAGGACACACCAACCTGGATGTCGGCCCAGGCCAAGGCCGCGATGCGCTACCGGCAGGCCTTCTGGCGCGATGCCGGTCTGTCGGGCAATGCCTTCGTGTCGCATCCGCAGGCCGTGCTGGCAGAAATTTTCGACGCCTGCGACGAGCGCGGCGACGCCGCAGCATTGGGCGGCTTCGTCGCGTTGTCGCCGGCGCAACGCCAGACTTACGCAGCTTCGCTGGAACTGCTGGTGCGCAGCCAGCTGGCGCAGCTGTTCGGTCCGCCCGCCGACGAGGGCGAACTGCACCTGCGCGACTGGGCGAGCGAGCCGCTGACCTGCAGCGCGCGCGACGCGGCAGCCCCCAGTCAGCACCCGGAGGACGCTTGCGAAGCGTTGGCCGCCGACCGCTGGGACGGTCGACTGCTGCTCGGCGGCAGCGAAACCGCGACGCGCGGCGCGGGCTATCTGGAAGGCGCGCTCGACGCCGCGACGCGCATCGCCAACCGTCTGCTGGCGCGCGCAGCCACAGCCCATGCGCTGCGGTCACCCACCAACGAAGGCAGCGTGCGCCACTTCACCGGCTGGCTGGCCGACCAGCGCAGGCTGTGCGCCACTCTGTACCGCCAGCGCATCGCACGCGCGCTGGCGGCGCAGCAGAGCGCCGACCTGACGCGCAACGTGCTGCTCGACGTGATCGACCAGCTGTATTCCGACGCACTGGCCGAACTTGCCACCCTGTCCTTCGACACCCGTGGCGTGGCCGTCGAACAGGGCCGCTCCGCGCTGACACCCGCCGTGCTGGCGCCCTTCTCCGGCCTCAGTGACGACCTGCTGGGCGAGGCGCTGCAGCACAACGGCACCTCCTGTGCGCTTTCGAACTTCCCGGACGAGGCGCGGCCGTCGGCCCGTTACCGGCATGACATCCGGCGTGATCTTGCGCTTGCCTGGCGCGCTTTTGCGCAGTCGGTCAATGCACTGCTGATCGACAAGGCCGACCACCCCGGGGCGCTTCATTGACGGGCATGTCGGTCCCGCACCGCGCAAGTGTGGTGTTTGTCGCAAGCGTAAGGTTCCGGCCACGCCGGGCAAGGCAGGCCAAGCAATTGAATAGAAAGGAAAACCATCGGTGGCACGGAAATGGCTAAAAGAAACCTGCCAGCCCCATTCGCCCGGATCGCCCTGATTGCCCATTGGCGTATCAGCAGAACAAGGAGTTCGTCATGCAAAGTGCAGCAGCGAGTTACGTCAGTCTGGATGCCCTGAAATCCAACCGCAATGCGCTGGCCGAGCCGGTCGAGGCGCCCGCGCACGCCGGATGCGGTACCTCCGGCGGCGAAGGCAAAGCCAGTTGCGGTACCTCCGATGGTCCGGACGACATGCCGGCCGACGTCTGGAACAAGGTCAAGAACCACCCCTGTTACTCGGAAGAGGCGCACCACCACTACGCCCGCATGCACGTCGCCGTGGCGCCCGCCTGCAACATTCAGTGCAACTACTGCAACCGCAAGTACGACTGTTCGAACGAGTCGCGTCCGGGCGTCGTGTCGCAGAAGCTGACGCCGGAACAGGCGGTGAAGAAGGTGGTCGCAGTCGCCAGCGAAATCCCGCAGATGACGGTGCTCGGCATCGCCGGCCCGGGCGACTCGCTGGCCAGCCCGAAGAAGACCTTCGAAACCTTCCGCATGCTTCAGGAACAGGCGCCGGACATCAAGCTGTGCCTGTCCACCAACGGCCTCGCGCTGCCCGGTCTGGTCGATGAAATCTGCAAGTACAACATCGACCACGTGACCATCACGATCAACATGGTCGATCCCGAAGTGGGCGCCAAGATCTATCCGTGGATCTTCTGGGACCACCGCCGCATCATCGGCGTCGAAGCGGCGACCATCCTGCACCAGCAGCAGATGCTGGGGCTGGAAATGCTGACTGCGCGCGGCGTGCTGACCAAGATCAATTCGGTGCTGATCCCCGGCATCAACGACGAGCACCTGATCGAGGTGAACCGCGAAGTGAAGAAGCGCGGCGCCTTCCTGCACAACATCATGCCGCTGATCTCGGAAGCCGAGCACGGCACGGTGTTCGGCCTGACCGGCCAGCGCGGCCCGACGGCGCAGGAACTCAAGGCGGTGCAGGATGCGTGCATGGGCGGTGCCAACCTGATGCGCCACTGCCGGCAGTGTCGCGCCGACGCAGTCGGCCTGCTGGGCGAAGACCGCAGCGAGGAATTCACGCTCGACAAGATCGAAGAGATGGAAGTGGTGTACGACCTGGATCGTCGCCGTTCCTACCAGGACCGGGTCGAAGCCGAACGCCAGGCGCAGCACGCCGCCAAGGTCGAGGCGCTGGCCGCGACGCAGGACGCCGGCGCCGCCGAGGGCATCAAGGTGCTGGTCGCGGTCGCCACGACAGGCGGTGGCCGGGTGAACCAGCACTTCGGCCACGCCGACGAATTCCAGATCTTCGAGGTGTCGGCCGGCGAGGCGCTGTTCGTCGGTCACCGCCGGGTGGACCTGTTCTGCCAGGGCGGTTACGGCGAAGACGAGAAGCTGCCGTCCATCGTCACGGCGATCAACGACTGCCACGCCGTGCTGGTGTCGAAGATCGGTGCCTGCCCGCGCGACGAACTGAAGACCGCCGGCATCGAACCGGTCGACAACTACGTCGATGAGTTCATCGAGAAGGCCGCGTTGTCGTGGTTTGCCGACTACACCGGGCGTGTCGCCCGCGGCGAGACGGTGCATGTCGCGCGCGGCGACGCATCGATCCGCCAGGGCGCCTTCACGGCCGCCGCATGACCCGATGACCCACGCGACCGCGGCGGTGTGCCGCGGTCACTTACGAAGGGAGATCACCATGTCGCTCAAGATCATCGCCGACCTCTGTACCGGCTGTTCGGCCTGCGAGCCGGAATGTCCGAACGAAGCCATCAGCGAAAAAAAGAACATCTTCATCATCGACCCCGATAAATGCACCGAATGCGAAGGCGACTACGACACACCGCAATGTGTGGCGGTGTGTCCGGTCGACCATTGCATTCTCCCCCTGGCAGCGTGAGGAAAGACAAATGACAAACGTAACCCTGACACCCGCAGCAGCAAAGTTCATGTCGCGCATGGTGCGCTTCTCCGGCGAGCCGGAAGGCGCCGGCTTCCGCCTGCAGGTCAGCGCGGGCGGCTGCTCCGGCTTCAACTCCGAGTTCACCGTCGAGGCCCAGCTGCAGGCGGGCGATGCGCTGGTCGAGACCTCCGGCGTACGCCTGTTCCTGCCGGCCGAATCGCGCCTGCTGCTCGACGGCGTGACGATAGATTTCTCGGACACACCGACCAAGAGCGGCCTCACCTTCATCAACCCGAACCAGGCGCCGTGCGCGTGCAGCAGCAGTTCGACCGGCACGCAGGCGACGCACAGCCACGCCAGCGGTCATGGCGACAGCCATGCCATGCCCGGCGTCGTGTCGGTCGGCATCGACGCGATCCGGCGCAGCTGAGGACGATGCGATGCAGCCGGAACTCTGCGCGGATGACATCGCCGACTTCGATCTGGCGGTGCTCGGCGGCGGCCTGCCGGCCGAAGCCGAGCGCCTGATCGGTCACGCCGGCCTCATCCGGGGCCAGGTCACCGAAGCGCTCGCGCTGCTCGACCAGGCGCACGCACTGGCACCGCAGCACCCGGCCACACTGATCGCGCTCTACCGCTTCCATTTCTACGGCAACCGGCTGGACGAGGCGCGTGCCGTTTCGCTGCGCGCACTCGCCATGGCGTCGAGCGCGCTCGGGCTGCCGTCCGACTGGCGTCAGGTGAGCGCGGATGCACGCTTCGGCGCCCTTGAACCGCTGCCGCGCTTCTATCTGTTTTCGCTGAAGGGCTTTGCCTATCTGAGCCTGCGCCTGGGCGATCTCGACACCGGCCGCGCCGCGCTCGCCAGACTGGCCGACCTGGATCCGGCAAACCGGGTCGGTCACCGCGTGCTGGACGACGTGCTCGCCCGCATGGGACGCGACGACATCGGCTACGAAGATTGCCCCGACGTGGCCGCGGCAAGCCGGGTGGTGGCGTGATGATCACCGGACCCACGGATCCGGTCGGCGTCGAGGACGACATTCCGCCGGTCGACTGGCACGGCGTGCCGCTCGACTGCACGGTCTGCGGTACGCGCAGCGAACTCATCCGATGCGAACGCGGCCACGCCTGCGTGCAGGACCGCTACGCCAAGCGCATCGACCGCTTCTTCCGCTGGAATCCGCAGGTCAGCAACGACTACCTGACACACCCGTATTTCGAAGTACGCGCCATCGCCTGCCGGCAGGCCGATGTATTCCGCCTGCAGCCGCTGATCGACGACGAGGACGAGACCGTGCGCCTGTCGGTGGCCGTGCGCCTGCCGCTGGCGCAGGCGGTGCGTCTGCGCAGCGACCCGCACCGCGAAGTGCGCATCCGCGTGGCGATGCGCCTGGAAGGGCGCGAACTGCTGGCGATGGCCAACGACGACGACTACTACGTGCGCAAGCTGGTGGCGCGCCGGCTGCCCGAAGCACTGGTGCCGCGCATGCTCGACGACCGCGAGTGGGAGGTGCGCCTCGAAGCCGTGAAGCGGGTCGGAATGCCGGCACTGCTGCGCATGTGCGACGACCGCGAAATCGCCGTCCGCCGCGAGGTGGTGGCGCGGCTGCCGGTGGCGCAGCTGTACCGCATGGCACACGACCCGGCGTGGGAAGTGCGCTGGGAAGTGGCGCAGCGCGCCGGGCGCGAACTTGCGCGCCTGATGGCGCACGGCGACGAGGAAGCGGAGGTGCGCGACGAAGCGCTCGCGCGCCTGAGAACACTGGATCAGCAGACGGGAGAACAGCATGAGTGACATCAGCCGCGACAGCGACACGGTCGAACTGACCGCCGACCCGGTATTCCAGTACGGCGAAAAGGTGGTCAGCCGCTTCACGATCCGCAACGACGGCACGTACTGCGGCAAGGACATCGGCGAAGTGCTCGCGAAGAAGGGCGACGTCGGCTTCGTCACGTCGATCGGCACCTTCCTGCAGCAGTACTACATCTATGCAGTCGAGTTCCTGGGCACTGGCCATCGCGTCGGCATGCGCGGTCGGGAGCTGGTATCGCTCGACAACCTGCCGCCGCACGTGGTCGAAATGCTCGGCGATCGCATCACGCAGCTGGCGGCCATCAAGGCGGGAGACGAACGTGTTTGAACTGCGCGAACCGAAATTCGAATGGGGTCAGCGCGTCACGGCGCTGACCGATCTGTTCAACGATGGCTCGCACCCGGAAGTGCCGCTGGATGCCCTGCTGGTGGCCGAAGGCGCGGCCGGCGAAATCGTGCAGATCGGGCATCACGAAGAAGCCAACTTGCCGGTCTACATGGTCGAATTCGCCGACGGCCCGCGGGGTCCGGACGACAAGCCGCGACCCTGCGTGGTCGGCGTGCTGGAAGAGGAAATCGCGCCGGCCTGACCGCCGCGCGCCTGCCCCATGAACCCGCGCACACGCCCACCCTCCCGGCAGCCGCAGCACGCACCGCCCGCCGTGGTCGCGGAAAGTGAACTGCTGCGCCGACGCATGCTGCGCGCACTGGAGCGGCGCGAGCGCTACCGCTACGTGCGGCCCGAGGTTCAGGCATCGGGTGAAGGCTGGGTGGTCAGCAGTCCGTGCTGTTCGCGCAACATCGATCCGGAGGGCGGCGTCATCGACATCGCGCTGCTGCAGCGCACGGCAGGTGGCTGGATCCTGAGCCGGCGCGACCATGCAGGTGCGCGCTGGGTCAGACATTCGAAGGGCGCTCGACTGGACACCCTGCTCGACGTGCTGTGCGAAGACCCGCAGCGGGTGTTCTGGCCATGATCTATCTCGACCACAACGCCACCACGCCGCCGTTGCCGGAAGTGATCGAAGCGGTGACCGAATGCCTGCGCAGCGGCTGGGGCAACCCTTCGTCGAAGCACGGCTTCGGTCAGCAGGCACGCAGCGCACTGGCGCAGGCACGCGCCGAAGTGGCGGCACTGGCCGGTGCGCAGCCGGTCGAGGTGGTGTTCACCAGCGGCGCCACCGAAGCCAATCACCACGCGCTCAGCGGTGCACTGGCCCGTTCCGGCGCAGCGCCGCGCGTGCTGCTGTCGGCAACCGAACACAGCGGCTTCATGAAGGCCGCAATGCGGCTTCGTGAAGTCGGCATCGCAGTCGAACTGCTGCCGGTGGATGGCGAGGGTCGCCTGCAGCCGGGCGCGCTGGCGACAGCGCTGGCCGAGCCCGCCGCCCTGCTGTCGGTGATGGCCGCCAACAATGAAACCGGCGTGCTGCAGCCGGTGGCCGACATCGCCGCGCAGGCGCGCGCCGCCGGCGTGCCCTTCCATGTCGACGCCACGCAGATGGCCGGCAAGCTGCCGCTCGACTTCGCCGGCTGGGGTGCCGACCTGATGTCGATGTCGGCACACAAGTTCGGCGGCCCGAAAGGTTGCGGCGCGCTGATCGTGCGCAAGGGTCTGAACTGGCCGCCGCTGTTGTCCGGCCAGCAGGAACGCGGCCGGCGCGGCGGCACCGAAAACATGCCGGGCATTGCCGGCTTCGCGGTGGCGGCACGGGCAGCCCGCGCAACGATGCAGCCGGACGGGCTGCGCCTGGGCGCGCTGCGCGACACGCTCGAAGCCGCCCTGCGCGAAACGCTGCCCGGTCTGACCGTGTTCGGCGCAGCGGCCCCGCGACTGCCGAACACGCTGATGCTGGCCATCACCGGCCTGTCGGCCGACCGCGTACTCGACTGTCTGGAACGACAGGGCATCTTCGCCTCATCCGGCGCGGCCTGTTCGTCCGGCGGCACCGAAGCTTCGCACGTACTGCGCGCGATGGGCGTACCAGCCGCCGATGCGCTCGGCGCCGTGCGGCTGTCGCTCGGCCGTGGCAACGACGCGGAACAGATCGCCCGCGTCGTCCAGACGCTGTCCTCGCTCGCACCGCAACAGCCGTTGGCTGCCGCTGCAGCGACCACCCACTGAACATCGATGAACCATCCTGAACGGAGCCGGCAATGAAAGTGATGATCCGCAAGAGCAGCAAGGGAGAACTGTCGCTCTACGTGCCGAAGAAGGACCTCGAAGAGCCGATCGTGCAGATGGAACGGCCCGACATGTGGGGCGGCCAGATCACGCTGGCCAACGGCTGGACGCTGGACCTGCCGGAGATGGCGGCCGACACGCGACTGCCGATCACCGTCGAGGCGAGGCTCACCGGGGGGCGCGACTGACATGGGACTCGACGCCGAACAACTGACCGAGGTTGCCCGCATCACGCTCGCCGCCGCCAGCCTGCGCGAGGCGGTCGACGGCGTGCGCCGGGTCATTCCCGGCCTGCGCGCGTCGACCGTCGATGCCTTCGACATGCGCGGCGAAACGCCGGCGCTGCGTATCGGCGATCGCGACCTCTTCCTGATGCACACCGACGGCCACTGCTGGTCGGTGACCAGCGATCCGCTGGTCGCCGACGGCATCGTGCTGACGCAGAACCCCTGACGCCGGAGACGCCCATGGACAGCGACTGGATTCCACTTTCGATTGCCGACCTCGGCGCGCGCGAAGCGCAGCTGGTAGCGCAGGTCATGGGCTCGGGCCGGCTGTCCGGCGGTCCGATGGTCGAGGCGTTCGAATCGGTGTTTGCCGACCTGCATGCGCGCAAGTACGCGGTGGCCGTGTCGAGCGGCATGATGGGTGCCTGGCTGGCACTGCGCGCGCTCGGCATCGGCCCCGGCGACGAGGTGATCGCCAGCGCCTACAGCTGGCACCACGTGGCCAACGCCATCGTGCATGCCGGTGCGACACCGGTGCTGGCCGACATCGACTACTGGTCGGGTGCGGTCGCACCGCAGGCCGTTGCCGACGCCATCACGCCGCGCACGCGCGCCATCCTGGCCAACAACTGCAATGGTCATCCGGCGGCGTGGGCCGAACTGCGCGCACTGGCCGACCGGCACGCCATCGCGCTCATCGAGGATTCGACCGAAGCCATCGGCTCGCGCTACATGGGCCAGCTGGTCGGCACTTTCGGCGACATGTCCGTCTTCGACTTTTCGCAGCCGCTGGCGCTGAACTGCGGCGAAGGCGGCATGGTGCTGACCGACGACGCCCGCCTGGCCAGCGAACTGCGCTACCTGCGTTCGCATGCGCTGGCCGACCGCAATTCGGTGTCGGTCGGCAGCCGCGTGCCGCTGGCAGCCAACATGAGCGACATCGCGGCGGCCATCGGCATCGCGCAGGCCGAACGCATCGACGAAATCCATGCCCGGCGCAAGCAGGTCGAGGTC